>CAVPOH010000021.1:0-12147 GCA_963706915.1 uncultured Actinomycetes bacterium | reverse complement strand
GGCGTGGTCTCCTCGCTGTGGCGGGATAGCTAGGCGGCTCGCACGGTCCTCGCGCAGCACTGCACAAGCGTCGAGACGAACCCCTGCTCGGCGGGCGAGGGGTCGCGGCCGGCGACCGTCGCGATGGACAGCGAGCGCCTGATCGGTGGTACCCCGGCGATCGCGAAGGGCTCGAGCTCGCCGCGGGCGATCTCCTCGGCGACCGCGAAGCGGGACAGCAGCGCGACGCCCAGCCCCTGCCGCGCGGCGCGCTTGATCGCCTCGCTCGCCCCGAGCTCCCAGCGACCGGCCGGCCGGACACCGGCGCGCGCGAGGGCGTCGTCGACGAGCGCCTGCGACGCCGACCCGGGCTCGCGGCAGAGCAGGAGATGGTCTCCGAGCGCCTCGCTGGGGACGACGCCGCCGACGACCGGGAGCAGCCCGGGGCGCGCGATGCCGACGAGCTCGTCGTCGAGGAAGGGCCGGAGGTCGACCCGGTCGGCCGTCGTCGCGCCCACGAGCGCGAGCTGCACGTCCCCTCGTGCTAGACGCTCGAGGACGTCAGCGGTCGAGCCGATCTTCACCTCGACCGTGACCCCGGGGTATTTCGCGCGGAAGCAGTCGAGCGCCTCGGGGAGGAGGTAGATGCCCGGGACGGACGAGGCGCCGAGGTGGATCGTCCCCGTCCGGAGGCCGGAGAGCGCCGCGAGCTCCTCCTCCGCGCTCGCGAGGCTCGCGAGCGCCTGCGCCGCACGGGCCGCCAGCAGTTCGCCGGCCTCGGTCAGGCGGCTGCCACGCCCGCCGCGCTCGACGAGCCGCTGGCCCGCCGCCGCCTCGAGCAGGCGGAGATGCTGGCTGGCGCTCGGCTGCCCGATCCCGACGGCCTTCGCGGCCGCAGAGACGCTGCCGCGACGTCCGATCTCGACGAGCAGGCGCATCCGCGTCGCGTCCCAGAGCTCCCGGAGGACGCTCGCCGACGCATCGGTTTCCGTGATGGGTAGCATCGCCGCTTTCGTCTGGCGCAATGGTAGCGCGCGACGTACCCTCATCCCGTGATCCTGCGTCCGTTCCTCTTCTCGCCGACGTCGTGCGCCAGCTACCTGTTCGGCTGCACGACGCGAAGGCACCTCGCGGTCGTCGACCCGCACGCGGAGCTCGTCGAGAGCTACCTCGAGGCCGCCGGCGAGGTCGGGGCGCCGATCGTCGCCGTGCTCGAGACCCACGTGCAGGCCGACCACCTCTCCGGCCTGCCCGCCCTGGTCGAGCGGACGGGCGCGACGGCCTACCTTCCCTCGGGCTCGGCGGTCGAGTTCGACCACGTCCCGCTGGCCGACGGTGACGTGATCGAGCTCGGGAACACGCAGGCCCGGGCGCTGGCGACGCCCGGCCATGCGCCGGCGCACACGGCGTACGTCGTCTCCGATCTCCGCCGTGGCACGCTCGATCCCTGGCTCGTGTTCACCGGCGACTCGCTTCTCGTCGGCGACGTCGGCAGGCCGGATCTCCACACGACCGGCGATCCGGCGCCGCTCGCGCGTGCGCTCTACGCGTCGCTCCGCCGGCTCCTCGAGCTGCCGGACGAGGTCGTCGTGTACCCGAGCCACTACGGCGGCTCGGTGTGCGGACGTGGGCTCTCCGGCAACCCGGTCTCGAGCATCGGCTTCGAGCGCCGCCACAATCGCGCGCTCAGGCACGACGACGTCGAGTCGTTCGTGCGCGACGTGCTTCGCGACGTCCCGCCCCCGCCCGCCCATCAGGCGGAGATCGTCGCGGCGAACCGCGCCGGGCAGACGCAGACGCCCGCGTGACGGACGCCGTCCGGCTCGGACTCCGCGCGAACCTCGCCCAGTTCTCCTTGCTCGTCGCGCTCAACGGCGTCGTGGGGGCGCTCGCGGGCCTCGAGCGAAGCGTCCTCTCGCTCGTCGGAGACGGCGAGTTCGGCCTCGGGTCCTCCGCCGCGGTGCTCGCGTTCATCGCGGCGTTCGGTCTCACCAAGGCGTGTGCGAACCTCGCGGCCGGACGCCTCGCCGACCGCGTCGGGCGCCGCCGGCTGCTCCTGCTCGGCTGGATGCTCGCACTCCCCGTCGGGCCGCTCCTCGCGATCGCTCCTGGCTGGTGGCTCGTGGTCGGCGCGAACCTCCTGCTCGGCGCGGCGCAGGGGTTCGCCTGGTCGATGACGGTCGTGATGAAGATCGACCTCGCCGGCCCCGCCCGGCGGGGCCTCGCGCTCGGCTTCAACGAGGCGTTCGGCTACGGCGGCGTCGCGCTCGGCGCGTTCGTGACCGGAGTGCTTGCCGCCCACTTCGCGCCGATGACGGTCATCTGGGTCGGGGCGCTCGGGCTGTCCGTGCTCGGGCTTCTGGCGACGATGCTCTTCGTCCGCGACACGGCCGCCCACGTCGAGCGCGAGCAGCGCGAGGCGGCCCCGGTGGAGCGGTCGGAGCCGATCGTCCGTGCCTGCGAGCAGGCGGGCTTCGTGAACAACCTCAACGACGCGCTCGCGTGGGGGCTCACGCCGCTCTACCTCGCCGCGCACGGCGCGAGCGTGGGCCAGATCGGCCTCGTCGCCGCGCTCTACCCCGCGGTCTGGGGGGTGGGGCAGCTCGGCGCTGGCTGGCTGTCGGACGTGATCGGGAGGAAGCCGCTGATCGTCACGGGGATGCTCGTCCAGGCGCTCGGGCTCGGGATCCTCGTCGCGGGTGACGGCGCTCTCGGCCCGGCGATCGTCGCCGCGTGCGCGCTGGGAGTCGGTACGGCGCTCGTCTATCCGACGTTGATCGCCGCGGTCTCCGATGCGGTCGGGCCGCGGGACCGGGCAGCGGCGGTCGGTCGCTACCGGTTCTTCCGCGACCTCGGCCTCGTGGCCGGTGCGCTCGCCGGCGGCGCCGTCGCTGACTCCTTCGGCATGGGGGCCGCGATCACCGTCGTCGCCGTGCTCACCGGATTGAGCGGCGTCGTCGTCTGGCTGACCCCGTGGCCGCGGGCTGCCGGACGGATCGCCCCGAACCTCGGATGAAGGAGTCGATCGGGCGACCCGGCGACGGTCGTCGGCTATTGACGCGCTACGCCGGTTTGACCGGCGCAGGGTCCGGGGCTACGCTATTGACTGACTAGTCAATCGACACTCCAGGAGCACACATGGCGACGATGGAGACCGGAGTGGCGAGCGGTGTCTCGTTCGCGCTCACCGACGAGCAGCGCGAGCTTCGTGCGCTCGCGCGCGACTTCGCGGCGAAGGAGATCCGCCCCAAGGCGGCCGAGTACGACGAGCACCAGACGCACCCGGCCGACATCGTCGCGAAGGCCCACGAGATCGGGCTGATGAACCTCCACCTCCCCGAGTCCCTCGGCGGCCCCGAGCTCTCGGCCTTCGACGGGATGCTCGTCGGCGAGGAGCTGAACTGGGGCTGCTCGGGGATCGGGACGTCGATCCTCGCCAACGGCCTCGGCGCGGGGCCGATCCTTATCGCGGGCACCGAGGAGCAGAAGCGCGTGTGGCTCGCGCCGCTCGTCGATGACCCGATCCTCGGCTGCTTCGGGCTCTCGGAGCCGGGCGCCGGGTCGGACGTCTCGGGAATCCAGACGACCGCGGTCAAGAAGGGCGACGAGTACGTCGTCAACGGGTCGAAGATGTTCATCACGAACGCGGGGCAGGCGTCGTGGATCGTCTGCTTCGCGTCCACGGACCGGTCGAAGGGGCACAAGGGACTCTCCGCCTTCGTGATCCCGATGGACGCCGACGGCGTCACGATCGAGAAGCACCTCGACAAGATGGGGCAGCGCGCGACCGACACCTCGGCCGTCGCGTTCCAGGATGTCGTCGTCCCCGAGGCGAGCCGCCTGGGCGGCGAGGGCGACGGGTTCAAGATCGCCATGCAGACGCTCGACTTCACGCGCCCGGGCACGGCGATCGGGGCCGTCGGCGTCGCCCAGGCCGCGTACGAGCTCGCGGTCGACTACTCGAAGGAGCGCGTCCAGTTCGGCATGCCGATCGCGATGAACCAGGGCGTTTCGTTCCTCGTGGCGGACATGGCGACCGAGATCGAGGCGGCCCGCCTTCTCACGTGGCAGGCGGCGTGGATGATCGACCAGGGCTACGGTCGCAAGGCGACGAAGTACTCGTCCTTCGCCAAGCGGTACGCGGCCGATACCGCGATGAAGGTCACGACCGACGCCGTCCAGATCTTCGGCGGCTACGGCTACATCAAGGAGTACCCGGTCGAGAAGCTCATGCGCGACGCGAAGCTGTTCCAGATCTACGAGGGCACCTCGCAGATCCAGCGGCTCGTGATCGCCAAGGAGATCTTCCTCTCGGGCGACGTCTAGCTCGCGCGCGACTAGGGTGCCCGGGTGGATCTGCCCGAGCGCTACGTCCGCCTGTGCCTGCGGGCGGGTCGCCACGTCGACGGCCTCGTCGACGCGTACTTCGGGCCGCCCGACTGGGAGCGCGAGGCGTCGGCCGAGGAGCCGGTCGACGCCGGCAGACTCCGCGACGAGGCGGCGCAGCTCCTCGGCGAGCTCGGTAGCGCCGATCTCGAGGAGGACCGCGCGCGCTGGCTGCGCGGGCAGCTCGAAGCCCTCGAGTGCGTCACGGCCCGCCTGTGCGGTGTGGAGATCCCGTGGGCCGACGAGGTCGAGCGCTGCTTCGGCGTCCGTCCCACGCGGACCGGCACGGACGTCTTCGCCGACGCCCACCGACGCCTCGACGCAGCCCTCCCCGGCACCGGGACGGTCCGCGAGCGATATGTCGCCTGGGACGAGCGCAACGCGGTCCCGCGCGATGTGCTCGTGCCCGCGCTCGAGCGCCTGACGAGCGTGCTCGGCGGGCGGGCGCAGGCGCTCGCCGCGATGCCTGCCGAGGAGTCCGTCGCGTACGAGCTCGTCACGGGCGTGTCGTGGATCGCCTTCAACCGCTACGAGGGCGAGTACGCGAGCAGGGTCGAGGTCAACGCGGACCTTCCGATCTCGATCGTCCTCCTCGTCGAGCTCGCCGCGCACGAGTCGTATCCGGGCCACCACACCGAGCGCGCGGCCAAGGAGGCGTCCCTCTACGGCTCCCGCGGCCGGGTCGAGACGTCCGTCGTGGTCAGCCTGGCGCCGGAGGCGATCGTGTCCGAGGGGATCGCGACGAACGCGCTCACCGAGGCGCTCGGCCCGAGCCCGTTCGACGCCGTCGCGGACGTCCTGGCCGGCCTCGAGCTCGAGTTCGACCCTGCCGAGGCGGACGCCGTCTTCCAGGCCGACGCGGTGCTGGGCGCCACCGGGACGAACGCGGCCTTCATGCTCCACGAGGACGGCGCCGCGGTCGCCGAGACCGAGGAGTACTTCCGGACGTGGGGCCTCGGGTCGGACGAGAGAGCGGCGCAGGCGGTCAGGTTCCTCACCGACCCCGAGACGCGGACGTACGCCTCGACGTACACCGACGGGAGGCGCCTGTGCCGCGACTTCGCCGATTGCGCGCCCGGCAACTTCACGCGCCTGCTCACCGAGCAGCTCACGGTTGCCGACCTCCTCGAGCAGGACTGACGTCACCGCGCCAGCGCGCGCTGGAACGGCGGCAGGAAGCCCGGCGAGATGCGTGAGTCGCCGAGCCAGGCAGCCAGTCGCTCGGCTTCGGCCTCGACGTCGGCACGGGCGTCGGCGCCGACGTCCTCGAGCAGCTCCCACACGATCTCGCCGTCCAGCCGCTGCGACCAGCCGCCGACGACGCGGCCGTCCCACCACACCGTCGGGCCGGCATTGCCGTTCGAATCGAACAGCGTCTTCCCGTGCGGGCCGAGGTACCACTCCCGTTGCTTCCAGCCCATCGTCGTCGGGTCGAGCGTCGGCAGAAGCGCCGCCCACGGAGCCGGCGGCGGTGTCGGCTCGAGGTCGTCCTGGAGCACGTAGCCGGTCGCGCCGCCCAGGTCGACCCTGACGTGCGGGACCGCCGCGAGCGCGCCGCGCGCCTCTCGTGCCGTCCAGCCCGTCCACCAGCGGATGTCCGTCTCGCTCGCCGGGCCGAACGAGCCGAGCCAGCGGCGCAACAGCTCGGCCTGAGCGGTTGCGGGCTCCATGCGCTCGAGCTCACCGTCGAGCCACGCCGCGATCGGCACCCAGCGGTACTGGCCGTTGACCCAGCTCCCGCGCGGTCGCCCGCGAGCGACCGCTCCCTCGGCGGCAAGCAACGGAAGCAGCCGGCTTCCCGCGCTCGCCTCGATCTGCCAGCGCCCCGAGCCGAGCCGCACCTTCTCGGCGAGTCGAGGGTCTGCGCGAGTGAGGTCGGCGGTGAACGCCTCTCCGCGCGATTCGAGCGCCGTCAGGGCGACGTCGAGCCGCTCGGCGATCCATCCTGCCGGGTCGGCCTCGACGCCGGCTGCCTCGACGGATCGCTCGAGTCGCTTCCGCTCGCGGGCGGCGATCACGCGTGTGCACGCCGCGTCGACGACGGCCACGAGGTCGCGGGGGACGACCCAGAGCGTGCGCCGCATCCCGAGCATCCGGACGACCGAGCGGTCCTCGTACAGCGCTTGCTCGAGGTCCCCGGTCGAGAAGCCGTCGGTGCGCGCCCAGGTGGAGAGGAAGACCGAGACGGGGTCGGTGGAGTGCAGCACGACGACCGCCTGCGCGGCGTCGAGCGCGGACTCGCCGCGCGCCTCCGGGGCCAACCGGTGTCGGACGGCGACCCGCGCGCGCCGTTCCTCGACCCCGATCCGCTCCATCGCTGCCTTCTACCAGCGGAGCGTTGACTTCGAATACCGTCGGTATTAGAATACTGACGGTATGCCAGTGCGCCTCAGCCGGATGGAGCGCAAGACGCGGACGCGCGCCGAGCTGATCCGCGCGGCCCGCGTGGTCTTTCTCCGACGCGGCTTCCACGGCGCGTCGGTCGACGAGATCGCGGAGGAGGCGGGATACACGAAAGGCGCCGTCTACTCGAACTTCGCGAGCAAGGACGACCTGTACCTCGCCGTCCTCCAGGCGCACTACGAGCAGCGCACCGAGGCGTACGTCGAGATGATGCGCGACGAGGCGAGCTTCGACGACGCGATCCGCGCCGTCGGCCGGTTCATGGCGGACGCGGATGCGAGTGAGCCCGACTGGCTGCCGACGCTCGCCGAGTTCGGCGCGCATGCCGCCAGGGACGAGTCGCTCCGCGGCTCGTACGCGCAGGTGCGCGAGCGGTTCCTCGTCGCGATCGCCGACGTCATCCAGACCCTCTGCGAGCGCCACGGCCTCGTGCTCCGGGTGCCGCCGCTCGAGGCCGCGAGGGCGTCGTCGGTGCTTGCCCGCGGCTACAGCGCCGAGGGCCGGCTCGATCCCCGTGCCGTGTCGTCGGACATGTTCGTGGAGCTCCACGCGGCCTTCATGCGTGGGCTCACGATCCCCAGGGAGGAGTGAACGCATGACGACCGCTGGCGCCACCTCGGTCGACCGCCTTGCCCCCGCGACCCTCGGCGCCCGAGGCGCCGAGCTTCTGCAACGCGACCGCTGGTCGCGCAACCAGCTGGTCGAGCACCAGCGCGAGCGTCTCCGGGCACTCGTCCGCTGCGCCCTCCGGCACTCGCCCCACTACCACGACGTGCTCGGCTCGGGCGCGGAGCACGCCGACCTCGCCGACCTGCCGACCCTGTCCAAGCGCGTCCTAATGGAGCGGTTCGACGAGGTCGTCACCGACCCCCGCCTGCGACTGGCGGATCTCCAGCCGTTTCTCGCCCATGCCGATGCCGGTGCTCGCTACCTGGGCGAGTACCGCGTCTTCTCGACCTCCGGGACCTCCGGCATGCCGGGGCTGTTCGTCTACTCGCAGGAGGAGTTCGCTCACTGGGTGGCGGTCTTCATCCGGTCGTTCGCCCGGCTCGGGATGACCCCGGAGACGCGGATCGTCGGCATCGGAGCGCCGAGCGCGCTCCATCTCTCGCAGCAGGTGATCGCGGCGATGCAGGCGGGGCGCCGCGGCGCGCCGAGCGTCTCGGTGACGACGCCGATGGACGAGGTGACCGACGCGCTCGAGCGGTACCAGCCGGAGGTGATCGGCGGGTATCCGAGCGTCATCGCTCTGCTCGCAGAGGAGCAGCTCCGTGGACGACTCGCGATCGCGCCGCGTGTCGTGCTGACGACGTCCGAGGTCTTCACCGACGCCGCCGCCGCGAGAATCGAGTCCGCCTGGACGACGCCGGTGCAGGGGTACTTCTCCACCGAGGTCGGCGTCATCGCCGCCGGCTCGCTCGACCACGTCGGCATGCACGTCTGCGAAGAGGCGATCGTCGAGGTCGTCGACGACGCGAACCGCCCGGTGCCGCCGGGCACGCTCGGCAGCAGGGTCTTGCTCACGAACCTCGTCAACCGCACCCAGCCGCTGATCCGCTACGAGCTCTCGGATGCCGTCCAGCTCGAGACGGGCGTGGACCCGAGCGGCCGCCCGTTCGATCGGATCGCGCGCATCGACGGCCGGAGCGACGAGGTGCTCACCCTGCCGGGCCGAGGCGCAGGGGCGGTCGCCGTTCACCCCTACCGCCTGCGCGCGCCGTTCGTGCAGCTCCTGGAGATCCTCCAGTACCAGATCGTCCATCGGTCGGACGGGCTCCTCGTACGCATCGTCCTCCGCGACTCCGCGCCGCGCGCCCTGCCGGAACGCGTCCGCGCGGCGGTCGCGCTCGCCGCCGACGAGGCCGGCGCGCGCATCCCGGTTCGCGTCGAGGTCGTCGACGCGATCGAGCGCGAGACGGGGCACGCCGCGAAGGCGAAGCTCGTCGTCTCGGAGGTCCCCGCCCGCGTGATGCCGTCGCCCTAGCGAAGCGGTGGCAGGTCGGCCGCCGGCGCGTCCCAGCCGGCCGGGAGCTCGGCCATGTCCGCCGAGGCGTCGGGTGACCAGCAGGTCCAGGCATCGCCGAACGGAGAGCCACGCCGGACGGACTCGAGCGCCGCCTCCGCCTCGCGCCGGACGGCCGCGGCCTCGAGCTCGTCGATCACGCCGCGCCGTTGCGACTCGGCGAGCTCGTCCTCGTCGACGATCGTCGCGTCGCCGTCGGGCGGGACACGGACGTCCAGCTCGAGGTCGAGGTACTCGAAGCCCGCGGCGAAGCGCCGCAGCGGCCGGACGACGTCGATCTTCCAGCCGTCGAACGCGCCGTCCCGCCAGAGGGCGACGTGGACCCGTCGCGCGCCGGGGTGGGAGAGGCGGAGCGCATCCCACTCGGCGGTGACGGGGACGAGGCGCCAGCTCGCCGACGGGACACCCGAGCCGGTGTCGGCGATCAGCATCGGCGAGCCGGCCGGCGTCCACAACCCGACGAGCTCGTCGTCGTCGCGGACGACGTTCGCGGGGCGGGCCTTCCACACCCGCCCGCGCCAGACCTCGCGGAGAGCGACGACGGATCCGAGCTCGAACCGGCTCACGACGCCCGACTGTAGACCGACGTAGGATCGCGCGATGGCCGTCGAGATCGACCTTTCGGGCCGTGTCGCGCTCGTCACCGGCGGCTCGCGCGGCCTCGGCCGGGCCGATGCGCTGACGCTCGCCCGGGCCGGGGCCGACGTGGCGATCGCCGACATCCTCGTCGAGTCGGACACGAGCGCGGCGGAGGACTACGGGGTGCTCGCGCAGGCCGCGGTCGCACAGGGGATGGTGCACACCGAGGGGACGGTCGAGGAGATCCGCGGCCTCGGACGGCGCTCGCTCGCCGTGCGCTGCGACGTCACCGATCGCGCAGACGTCGACGCGGCGGTCGCGCGGGTCGTCGACGACCTCGGCTCGGTGGACATCCTCGTCAACAACGCGGGCACGCTCGACCACGTCGGCCAGTTCCCCGACCAGCGGCTCGATCTCTGGGAGCGCGACCTCCGCGTGAACCTCACCGGAGCCTTCAACTGCTCCCAGGCGGTCTGGCCGCACATGCGGGAGCGCGGCTGGGGCCGGATCGTGAACATGGCGTCCGTCGCCGGGACGCTCGGCGGCTTCGGCCAGGCGAGCTACTCGACGACGAAGTCCGGGATCCTCGGCCTCACGCGCACGCTTGCGATGGAGGGCGGGCGTCACGGGATCACCTGCAACGCGATCGTGCCCGGGATCATCGGCACCGAAGCCTTCCACATGGCGAACGCAGCCATGAACGAGCGGATCGCGAACCGCACCGTCTTCAAGCGCCCGGGGGAGCCGCAGGATGTCGCGAACGCGATCGCGTTCCTCTGCTCGGACCTCGCCTCGTACGTCACGGGGATCGAGCTCAACGTCTCCGGCGGCGTCGAGCTCTTCGTCTTCTGAGGGTGAAATGCACGGCTGAGGGCGAGGACGTCCTCCGCTACCCTTCTTGACCCGTGTCCTCCGGCGCGACGAGCGTTCCTCGGACGACGCGTCGTCGGGCTGCCCCCGGATTCCCGGCGCGTCGAGCCGCCCTCGTGGCGGCGCTCGTTGTCGTGCTCGCAGTCGGGGCAGCCGCCCTGTTCGCGGGCTCCGAGACCCGCCTGGCATCCGGGACGACGATCGCCGGCGTCGACGTCGGCGGGCTCGAGCGTGCCGCGGCCACGGCGGTCCTGACCGAGCGGAGCAAGGCCGTCGAGCACGCGCCCGTGACGTTCGTCGCGGGCGGCAGGCAGTTCCGGTTCACGCCGTCGCAGCTCGGCGTCCGCTCGGACTGGTCGGCCGCCGTCGCCGAGGCGGGCCGCGCGACGGCGGGCCTGGGCCCGGTACGCGGCGTACGCCGACTTCGCACGAAGCTGTTCGGCGTCGACATCGAGCCGCACACCTCGGCCTACCCGTCGGCCGTGCGGTTCGCGGTCGAGCGGATCGCCGGGGTCGTCGACCGGCCTGCGGTCGCCGCGCGCCTGCGCCGTCAGGGGCTGGGCGCCGCGGTCGTTTCCGGGCGGCCGGGTGTGCGCCTCGACCGTGCCGCCGCCTCGGCGGCGATCGTCACGGCGCTCTCGTCGCTCGAGCGTGGCGCAGCCGTACGGCTGCGGATCGCGCGCGCCGAGCCGAAAACGACCGCGGGCGAGCTCGTCGCGGCGCAGGAGGCGTTCAGCGCGGCGACGTCCGCGCCCGTGACGCTGGACGTCGCGGGGCGGCGGGAGACGCTGTCCCCCGTGCGGATCGCGCGGCTTCTCGAGCTGCCGAGCGGCGGAGCGACGCGCGTCGCCTTCGCGGGCCGGGCGGCGAGCCGCTGGCTCGCCGGCCTCGCGGAGGAGGTGGACCGCCCGCCCGCCGACGCGACGTTCGCGGTGCGCTCGGGCGGCATCGACGTCGTCCCTGCCCGGCTCGGACGGAAGCTCGACCTGGAGGCGTCGCGCCGGGCCGTCGAGCGGGCGGTCTTCTCGTCGGCGGGACGGCGTGCGGAGCTCGTCGTCGCGACCGCCGAGCCGGTGCGCTCGACGGCCGAGGCGCGGGCCATGGGGATCAGGGGCGTGGTCGGCTCGTACACGACGACGTACGGCGGCACGCCCGGGCGCCTGCACAACGTCCAGCTCGTCGCCGAGCTGATCGACGGCGCCCTCGTCGCACCGAGGGCGCGCTTCTCGTTCAACGAGACGACCGGCGACCGGAACGAGGCGAAGGGCTTCGAGGAGGCGCCGGTGATCATCAACGGCGAGCTCCAGACCGGCATCGGCGGGGGCGTCTGCCAGGTCTCGACGACGCTCTTCAACGCGGTCTTCGAGGCCGGGCTCTCGATCGAGCGTCGGACGAACCACGCGCTCTACATCAGCCACTACCCGCTCGGCCGCGACGCGACGGTCAACTACCCCGACCTCGACCTCGTCTTCACGAACGACACCGACAAGTGGCTGCTCGTTCGCACGTTCGTCGGCGCCGGCTCGCTCACCGTGAACCTCTACGGCACGCCGCAGAACCGGCGCGTCGAGACGGACACGGCGCCGCTCGTGGTCGAGGGCAAGGTGCCGTGGAAGCGGATCGACGACCCGACGATGTTCAAGGGCGAGAAGGTCGTGGAGCAATACGGCGCCCCGCCGCGGTCGACGAGCGTGACGCGGCGCGTCTACGCCCCGGACGGGAAGCTCATGTACGACTCGACCTGGAGCTCGTACTACGTCGGCGAGCCAACCGTCGTCCGGCTGGGCACGAAGCCGCGGCCCAAGAAGCCCGAGAAGCCGGTGGCGGACCCCGAGGCGACTCCGAAGACGCCTGCACTTCCTAGGGCGTCGGCGACGACGCGCTAGCGCCCGGCTCCGCAGCGGTCA
>CAVPOH010000020.1:0-11847 GCA_963706915.1 uncultured Actinomycetes bacterium | reverse complement strand
AAAGGTGGGGGAGCTCGTCGTAGCGGTCGCCATCGTGTGCCTCCGTGGGGTCGTGTGCCACGGAGCCTACGGGGAGTCCCGCCTGCTACTGCGACGTCCGGTCGGCGGCGGCGGCGCTCGCCGCCGACCGGCCCCCGCGTCAGACCCTCGTGCCGATGGCGATGAGGTACTCCTGCTCGAACCGGGCGTCGTCCGGCGTGCCGCGGTTCCACGTGTCGCCGAAGGCGTCGAGCGCATCGTCGAACTCGGTCGCGCGTCCCTCGCGCTCCGCGTTTGCCCGCGTGGCGATCGTCGGCCCGTAGTAGGCCTTGAAGTGCTCGCCGTACTCGCGGGGCTTCTTGAACGCGGTGATCTCGAGGTTCTCCCGCACAAGGGTGTGCAGGTCGACCCGGTCGCCGAGGAGGCCGCGGAGGTGATCCTCGCCGCCCCACAGGGGCGGGGGCTGCGCGCCGGGCGGCGGGGCGGGCGCGAAGGGCTTCATCGTCTGGAAGAGCTCGCCGAGCATGCCGTCGGGCGTCCAGCTGAGCAGGGCGATCGTCCCGCCCGGGCGACAGACCCGGACGAGCTCGTCGGCGGCGGCCTGATGGTGTGGGGCGAACATCACCCCGATCGACGACATGACGACGTCGAAGGACGCGTCAGCGAACGGCAGGTTCTCGGCGTCGCCCTCGACCCACTCGAGCTTGAGCCCCTCGGCTTCCGCGACTTGGCGGCCGGCGTCGAGCAGCGCCGGGGTCAGGTCGCTGGCCGTGACGTCCGCGCCGCGACGGGCTGCGGGCAGCGACGCGTTACCGGTGCCCGCTGCGACGTCGAGCACCCGCATTCCGGGGCCGATCTTGGCAGCCTCCACGAGACGCTCGCCCACGGGCAGTAGGAAGCTCTCGACCATCAGGGGGTAGTCGCCGGAGCCCCACATCGCGCGGTGTCGCGCCTTGAGCTCCGAGTCGGCGATTTGAACGCTCACGTCGTTCCTCCTTGTGTCGTTTCGACGAGTCTGCGCCGCCGAGGAGCGTCTCACATCGGGAGAACTCCCTATCTTGCCCCTCTATCTCGGGCCCGTGGCGATCTCGTTCCGAGCCGCGAGGGCCGCCGCCGCCGCGCGGTTAGCGACGCCGAGCTTGGAGAGGATGCGGCTGACGTGGTGCCCGGCCGTCTTCTCGCTGATGACGAGGGTCTCCGCGATCTTCGCGTTCGACATCCCGAGCCCGAGCAGGCCGAGCACCTCGTGCTCCCGGGCGGTGAGCTCTCCAGTCGCCCGAGGCGGGGCGCCCGGAGGCGCTCCGAGCTCCCGCAGCGCCGCTGCGGCCGCGTCGCCGGCGCGTGCTGCGCCGAGCTCCCGGAAGGTCGCGTAGGCGGCGCGAGCCTCCTCGACCGCGAGCTCGGGGCTCCCGTCCGCGAGCGCGCGGGAGAGCTCGAGCCTGGATTCCGCCATCTCGTACGGCATCCCGAGGCGACCGAAACCGGAGAGCGCCCGGCGGGCGGCCTCAGCGGCCGCGTCCTGCCGACGCCAAGCGAGGTGCACGCGGGCAGCTGCGAGCTCCGCTCGCGCGACGACCACTGCGGTGCCCGAAAGCTGCGCCAGCTCGGCGAGCCTCTGGGAGGCCGACTCGGCACCGTCGGCCTCTCCGGCAGCGAGCTGCGCATCGACGAGGAGCGCGAGCAGCTGGGCGGACTGCATCGCGTCGCCCTCCGCCGCGAGCAGGCCGCGCTCCAGCAGCGCGGCAGCGATCTGCGGGCGACCCTGGGCCAGCCTGAGATGAGCCAGGGCGCGGAGCGACTCCGGGTGCTCCTCCCTCCCGACGAGCAGCCGCTCGGCCTCCGACAACCTGCCCTGACGCACCCGCAGCTCGGCCAGCGCGGCCACCGCCGGCACGGCCAGCTGGGGTACGTAGCGCGCGTGCACGTCGAGCGCGCTCTGCAGCGCGCGTTCCGCGTCCTCCCACCGGCCCTTCGCCAGGAGGACGTCGGCGTGGATCGTGCGGCACGAGCCGTAGAGCGGTGCCGTCTCGTGCTCGCGGGCGAACTCGTCGACGAGCTCGCACCATTCGGTCGCGCGGTCCCAGTCGCCGGCGCTCGTGCACGCGGCGATCAGGTTGCAGTACGCCTCCGCGAGCGTGTGCACGTTGCTGACGCGGCCGGCCGAGGCGGCGGCCATCGCCTCCTCGAGCAGCCTCATCCCCTCGTCGCGACGGCCCGCGCTGACCTCGGCGCGGCCGAGGAGGCTGACGGCGAACACCTCGAGGTCGGCGGCGTTCGTCTCCCGGGCGATCTCCAACGCCCGGCGCGCATGCTCGGCGCACTCCTGGACGCTCTCGGCGTGACGCGCCTGCTCCACCGCGACCCAGCCCTGGCCGGCACACAGGCCTGCGTCGCCCACCGCGCGCTCGGCGCGCGCGAGCCAGCCGCGTGCCGCGGAGTTCCGTCCGGCGACGGAGTGCTGATGCGAGACCCAGACCGCCGTGCGCGCGGCGTCGTCGCAGCGCCCGGAGCTCGCGTACCCCTCGACCGCGCGCTCGCGCGCCGCGACCCCTCCGCTCACGTCGCCGAGGAACCAGAGCGCGAGGCCGAGCCCGTCGAGCGCCTCGGGCGTCTCCTCGTCGCCGAGGACCGACTCGAACGACTCGCGGGCCGCATCCCAGCGCGCCGCCTCGAGCGCGCGCTGACCCTCGTCGGTCCTGCGGTCGTTCGGGTCGTTGTCCATCGATCGATTGTAGGAGCCGGACGTGAGCTCTCAGGACTCCGCTGTCGAGACGAACAGGTCGAGCCCGAGCTCCCGTGAGAGGTACCGCGCCACCAGCTGTCCCTTGACGCTGTTCCCGGCCTGGTCGAGAGGCGGCGCGAAGGTCCCGAGCCCGCCCTTGCCCGGGGAGACCGTCACGATGCCGCCCCCGATGCCGCTCTTGCCGGGCAGGCCGACGTCGTAGAGCCAGCGTCCCGACGTCTCGTAGAGACCTGCGGTCGTCATCACGACGAGGGTGTGGCGACAGGCCGCCGCGCTCGCGACCTGCGCGCGCGTGCTCGGGTTGACGCCACCGTTGGCGAGCGTCGCTCCCATGACGGCGAGGTCACGGGCCGTCACCGCCAGGCAGCTCTGCCGCGTGTAGAGCTCGACTGCGTCGGCCGGTTCGCAGCCGATCCGCCCGCGCTCGTACAGCAGCCGCGCGATCGCGCGATTCCGGTGATTGGTCGCCAGCGCGGACTCGAGGACCTCCTCGTCGAGCCGGAGCTCCCTGCCGGCAAACCGCGAGAGGCCCTCGGCGACGAACTGCCAGCGCTCCTCCGCCGAAGCCCCGGGGACGAGGCTCGTCGTCGCGATCGCGCCCGGGTTCACCATCGGGTTCGTGCGTCCGTCCTCGCGCCGCTCGATCGCCGCGACGGCGTTGAACGGGAGGCCGGTGGCGTCGACGCCCACCTCCGCAGCGGCCTCGGCGAAGCCGATCGCGTCGCAGACGAGCGCGAACACGAATGGCTTGGCGACGCTCATGATCGCGAACTCGACCTCTGCGTCGCCTGCCGTGAACACGTTGCCGGTGACACCGGCAACGCAGATCCCGAAGAGGTCGCTCGGGACGCGGGCGAGCGCCGGATAGACGTCGGAGGGCTCGCCCTCGGTGATCCCGGCAAAGCGCGCGTGCGCGTCGTCGACGAGTGCCTGCCCCTGCTCGGGAGGCGGCAGTCTCCCGGTCGAGACGTAGCCTGCCCAGCCTGCTCCTTCGTCCAACGTCACTGGACGGTTTCTACCGGTTCGGAGAGCCGATCGAGGGCGAGGCTGGCGCCGACGGCCGCGGCGGTCGCGACGCCGACCGTCGCCAGGCACGTGAGCGAGGCGGTGTAGCCGCCGCCGAGGCCGAGCACCAGCGCGTCCGGCCGGCTCACCGTGTCGTTAGTCGAGGTGGACGGAGGAGCCCGGGCCGAGGGGGATCCCGACCAGGTACCAGGCGACGAAGAAGATCGTCCACACGATCGACAGCACGATGACGTACGGGAGCATCATCGCGACGACCGTGCCGATGCCGGCGTCCTTTCGGTACCGCTGCGCGAAGATGATGATCAGCGGGAAGTAGGCCATGAGCGGCGTCACCACGTTGAACGGCGAGTCGCCGACGCGGTAGGCGGCGAGCACCGTCTGCGGCGCGACGTCGAGCCGCAGGAAGAGCGGGATGAAGATCGGGGCGAGGATCGCCCACTTGGCGATCGCCGCCGGCATGATCAGATCGACGAGCATCGTGACGAGGATGAAGCCGATCAGCAGCCACACGACCCCGATGTTCGCCTCCTCGAGCCAGTCGCCGAGCTTCACGGCCGCCACCTGCGCCATGTTCGAGTAGTTGAAGTACGCGATGAACTGCGCGATCAGCAGGAACAGGAACAAGAGGCTCGCGAGCCCGGCCCACGACTTCGTGATCGACGCGAGCACCTCGTCGCTCGTCCGGATCGTCCCGGCTCCGCGCCCGTAGGCCAGCCCGGCCGCGAAAAAGATGATCGTGATGATCAGGATCAGGCTGTCCATGAACGGCGAGTCGCCGATGATGTCCCCCGTGATGGGATCACGCAGCGGCGCGTCGGGGAGCACCGTGAGCAAGCCGATGACGACGAGCACGGCGGCTGTCGCGATCAGCGCGTAGCGGAGACCCTTCGCCTCCGCCTCGGGCGAGACCTCGGGGCCCTTGTCGGCGTCGAGCGACTCGTCGTCGCTCTCGAGCGCGGGATCGTGCTTGCCGAGGCTCTTCTCGACGACGTAGACGGAGACGAGCGTCAGGACGATCGTGACGAGGACCGTGGAGGCGATTCCGAAGTAGAGGTTCGCAGCGAGGTCGATCGACTGGTCGGGGTCGACGAGTGCGCTGGCGTCGTTCGTGATCTCGGTCAGGACGCCGTCGAGCGGGGTGATCAGGAAGTTGACGCCGAACCCGGCGGCGACCCCCGCGAAGGCGGCCGCCATGCCGGCGAGTGGGTTGCGGCCGACGCTCTTGAACGCCGCTGCGCCCAGAGGTATCAGCACGAGGTATCCCGCATCCGAGGCAATGCTCGAGAGGACGCCGATGAAGATGATGATCGGCGTCAGCATCCCTTCCGACGAGACGGCGACGAGCTTCCGGATCAGCGCTCCGATCAGGCCGGCGGCCTCGGCCAGGCCGACGCCGATCATCACGACCAGGATGATCGCGACCGCTGCGAAGTTGCGGAAGCTGGCGACGAAGGAGGTGAAGAGGAACCGGATCCCGTCGGCGGACAGGAGGCTCTGGATCGACGCCGTCACCTCCTTGACCGTGTACTCGCCCTCCTGGACGGACGCGTCCGGCAGCCCGCCGGAGGGTTGCGTCGATCCGCCCTCGACGACCTCCTCGACCTGAACCGGCGGCGGCTCGACGACCTGGTACGTGACCTTGATGTCGGCCCAGGCGAGGAGGGCGGAGAGGACGATCACGCCCACGCACAGCCAGACGAACAGGATGGCGGGGTTCGGCATCTTGTTGCCGCCGCGCTCGATCGCGCCGAGGATCCGCTGCATCATCCCGGCCGGAGGAGCCGGCGCTGCGTGCTCGCTCACGACTCGCCCGATCCGGCCGCGAACGCCTCGGCATAGCGGCCGAGGAACTCGGTCTCGACGAGCACCGCCTTCTCGAACTCCTCGATCAGCACGCGTTCGTTCGGTGCGTGGATGTTCGCGTAGCCGTCGGTCGTGCCGAGGAGCAGGATCTCGGCCTCGCGCACGGCCAGGTGGAGCGCGTTCACGAGCGGGATCGAGCCCCCCGTCGCGGCGTAGGAGGCCTCGATGCCCCACGCAGCCTGCATCGCTTCGCGCGCGGCCCGGTAGGCGGGGCCCGACGTCTCGGCGAGGAACCCGTTGCCGGTCGCGCCGGGATGGACGGTCAGGCCGATTCCGAACGGGCGGAGGCTCTCGAGGTGACGGACGACAGCCGCCTGGGCCTCGTCGGCGTCCTGCGCCGGGTGCACGCGGGTGCTGATCCTCGCCCGGGAGCGCGCGTTGACCGCGTTGAGCGCGTCGTCGACGCCGGCGATGTCGATCCCGGTGACGGTGATCGAGGGGCCCGACCAGACGCGCGAGCCGAGATCGCCCGAGCCGACCAGCGGGAGGCCGTCCTTCACCTCCGCGAGCGCGCGGAACTCGTCCTCGGTGTAGCCGGCGCCGGTCCAGGGCTCCCGCCTGAGGCCTTCGACGGCGACGTCGCCGTTCTCGTCGTGGAGTGTCGCGAGCGCCTGCAGGAGCACGCCCAGCGCGTCCGGTGCGGCGCCGCCGTACTGCCCGGAGTGCTTTGGGCCGGCGAGCGTCTCCACCTCCATCGTCGTCTGCGCCATGCCGCGCAGGCCGATCGTCAGCGTCGGCACGCCCGGGCGCACGCTGCCCATGTCCGCGATCACCATCGCGTCGGCCTGGAAGAGGGCCGGGTGCGTCGCGGGGTAGTCGTTGAGCGCGCTGCCGACCTCCTCCTGCCCTTCGATCACGACCCTGATCCCGACCGGCGGCCGCCCGTCCCAGGCCCGGAGCGCGCCGACGTGGGCGAGGATGTTCGACTTCGTGTCCGCCGAGCCGCGGCCGAAGAGCGCTCCGTCGCGCTCGGTCAGCTCGAACGGCGGGGAGTCCCACTTCGTCTCTTCCCCTGCCGGGACGACGTCGTAGTGGCCGTACAGCAGGACGGTGGGCGCACCCTCCGGCGCGGGGATCTCGCCGAGGACGACCGGCGCCGTGTCCGGCAGCTCGAGCGACCGCACGTTCTCGACGCCGGCTCCCTCGAGCAGCTCGACGACCGCATCTCGTGCCGCGATGAGCTCGGCGTGCGTCTCGGGAGGGTAATTCGTGGCCGAGACGGACGGAATCGCCACGAGGCGCGCCAGATCGGCCGTCAGCTCCGGCATCAGCGCGGCGACGCGATCGCGCGCGCCGTCCAGCGGAGGGGTCATGCGGCCGAGCCTACGGGATCGCCAGATCCGCGGATCGATGAAGTCGCGGCGCTGGCAGGGTCTATACGGAGGCAGCGACAGCGACAGGAGGTCCTGAGATGGGAGCCATTCACGTGCACGAGTTCATGACCCTCGACGGTGTCGTCGACGCGCCGACGTGGTCCTTCGACTACGGGTTCGACCCGAAGATGGGGGAGGCGATCGGTGCGTTCACGGGCAAGAGCCAGGGCATCCTGCTCGGCCGCACGACCTACGAGATGTTCGAGCCGGCGTGGTCGACGCGGACCGTCGAGGACGATCCGGGAGCGCCGTTCTTCAACGACACCACCAAGTACGTCGTCTCCTCGACCTTGACGACCGCCACCTGGCGGAACTCGGAATCCCTCGGGCCGTACGATCCAGACGCGATCCGGCGCCTGAAGGACGAGGTCGGCGACCTCTACGTCAGCGGCAGCGTGTCGCTTGTTCAGGCGATGCTCGCCGACGGACTGGTGGACGAGCTGCACCTCTTCGTCTACCCGCTCACCCTCGGCGCGGGCCTACGGCTCTTCCCCGAGGGGGCGGATCCCGCCAAGCTGTCGCTCGCTACCTGCGAGTCGTACGAAAACGGGGTCGTGTACCTGGCCTACCGGCCGGCGGCGTGAGCGCTCTCTCGTGACGCGTGCGGCGCCTGTCGTTTCAGCCACGCGGGATCGGCCTGCTCGGCCCCCACAAGGGACACTCCCCCGGCAGGAGACAGTCTCCCCTGGCCGCTGAGGCTCAGCAGACCGCGCTTCGCATCGGTCGAAATCAAGCCTTACTCCGCGACGTCAACGAGCGCATCGAAACGCACATCTACCCAGAAGCAGAAGACGTTGCGGCCCGCCACGGCCACTATTGGATCGTCAGAAAGTTCGGTACCGCCGAACGAGTCGTCGTCGATTCTGACCCACGAAGTGACAGAAGCACGACGTGAAAGCCTCCGGATTGCTGCGGTGCGACGAGTGCGGCTGCACCTTCGAAACCGCAAGGGTGGGTGCGCGTACATTGGCGAAGACCCCGACGACGGCCAAGGGCCGGGCGTCTTCAGCTATGAACGTCCTTGCTGCTACCGGTCTCTCTGACGGAACTGCGATCCACACCAACAGCCGTCCGGCGGCGTCATATCCTCACGGTGCGTGTGCCGTAGGGCGACGCGGCGCGGCGGCAGCGGAGCCCCTAAGCTGCGAGCGGCGCCACGGGACGACGACCTCCCGCACGACAAGGTCGACGATCGCCGCGGCAGGGACGGCGACGAACGCTCCGACGGCGCCGCCGAGGGAGGCGCCCACCAGGACCGCGACGAACACGAGCAGCGGGTGGATGTCGAGCTGATCGCCCTCGACGACCGGGGAGATCACGTACCCCTGCAGATTCTGAATCACGATCGACGCCAGGAACGTCAGCACGAAGGTCCGCGGGCTGTCGAGCGCCGCGATCGCGAGGAGTGGGACGCGCGCGAGCCAGCTGCCGACGAGCGGGATCAACTCTCCGAAAGCCACGATCACGGAGAGCGGGATCGCGAAGGGCACTCCGATCACGATCAGCGAGACGTACGTGAGCGCCCCGACGATCGCCATCACGATCACCTTCGCGCGGAGGTAACCGCCGATCCGCAGCCAGGACCGGTCGAGGACGAGGCCGGTGCGACGCCGATGATCGGAGTGCGTCAACGACAGGACGAAGTCACGGATCCGCAGCCGATTCGTGAGGAGGAGCAGCGAGACGAAAAACACCGCAAGCAGGTCGACGAAGATCGAGAAGACGTCGCCCGGAAGCGCGGCAGCCCGCTCGCCCGCACGGTCGAGGATCGCGTCTCCGAGCCGCGACAACTGCTCCTCGAACGGCGGCAGCGCAGGAAAGTCGGCCCGAAGCTCGGCGTACGCCTCACGGATTCCCTCGTAGCGGTCGGCGTACTCCGGCGCGCGGTCGGCGAACTCGACCACCTGGCCGAGAAGCGGGGGCACGACGATCCAGCCGATGCCGACGATGACTGCAAAGCATGCGATGTAGATGACCACCGCGGCCAGCCCGAGCGGCAGGCGAAAGCGCCGGTGAAGCCACTCGCTCGGCCCCGTCAGCGCCGCGGCGAGGAGCACGCTCACAAACAGGACGAGCAGGACGTGGCGGACCATGAACAGGACGACAACCGCGACGACGGTCAAGATTGCGAATAGCAGCCCGAGATAAATCGGCAGCGCCCGGTGGACGAACGACTCACTGGAATCGCCCGACGGCGCCATCTCGACCGGATACCCGTGAGGCGGCAGTGCTAGTCGTGCGTCCCGTATCGCCGGATCACGACGAGTCGTCGCGGCGCTGCGCGGAGCAGCCGCCGGACACGCAGCCGCCGAGTGAGCATCTGCACCAGTACGGCGCCGGCGGGGCGGGCGGGTGGCTCGATGCGACTCTTGCCCGACGCAGAGCTGTGCGACGTCTCGCCTGCTCTCGGTGACGCCGAGACGGTGATCGCGGCGAACATCTTCCACCGCGCCGTCGCGTTCCGGCCCGATGCTCCCGCGGGTAGGCTCGAGTTGTCCGTCTTACGCCGCCGTCGGAGGTCCTTCGCTATGCCGAAGCAGTTCAAGGGCAAGATCGCGCTCGATATCCGCGATTCCGTCCCGGACTGGGACGCGTTCAAGGTCGTCGACGTGGGGGACGACGTCTACGTCGACGTCGAGCGGGAGGTCGCCGCGGCCCTGGCAAGAGACTGAGGAGAGGAGCGCAATGGCTGACAGGAAACCCGCAAAGAAGAAAACCACCGCGAGCGGCAAGAAGTCGACGGGATTCTCGAGCGCGGAACGGGCCGCGATGAAGGAGCGCGCCCAGGAGCTGAAAGCGGAAGCGCGCAAGGCGGACGGTGAACAGGCCCTGCTCGCGAAGGTCGCCGAGATGAAGGGACGCGATCGCGCGATGGCCAAGCGGCTCCACGCGATTGTCAAGGCCACCGCGCCGGATCTCGTGCCGAAGACCTGGTACGGGATGCCCGCCTATGCCACGGACGACGGCAAGGTCGTCTGCTTCTTCCAGAGCGCGGAGAAGTTCGAATCGAGGTACGCGACCTTCGGCTTCAGCGACGAGGCGAACCTCGACAGGGGCGCCATGTGGCCGACCTCCTTCGCGCTGAAGGAATTGACCGCCGCCGACGAGGCGAAGATCAAGGCGCTCGTCAAGAAAGCGGTGAGCTGACGGGCTCGGCTACGACCGCGTGAGCACCGACAGCCCAGCCGCTTCGGAACGAAGCGATTTCATCCGCGAGATCGTCGCCGCCGACGTGCGCGAGGGCAGGGTCTCGGAGGTCGTGACCCGCTTCCCGCCCGAGCCGAACGGGTACCTCCACATCGGCCACCCAAAGTCGATCGCGCTCAACTTCGGGATCGCCCGGGAGTTCGGCGGTCGCTGCCACCTGCGCTTCGACGACACCAACCCGATCAAGGAAGAACAGGAGTACATCGACGCGATCCAGGAGGACATCCGCTGGCTCGGCTTCGACTGGGGCGAGCACCTCTACTACGCCTCTGACTACTTCCACCAGCTCTACGACTGGGCCGTCCACCTGATCAAGGTCGGCAATGCCTACGTCGACGACCTCTCCGCCGACGAGATCCGCGAGCACCGCGGCACCTTCACCGAGCCGGGCAAGGACAGCCCCTGGCGCGACCGTCCGATCGAGGAGAGCCTCGACCTCTTCGAGCGCATGCGGGCGGGCGAGTTCCCGGACGGCGCCAGAGTGCTCAGGGCGAAGATCGACATGGCCTCGCCCAACATCAACCTGCGCGACCCGGTGCTCTACCGGATCCTGCACGCGACCCACCCGCGGACCGGCGACGACTGGTGCATCTATCCGCTGTACGACTTCGCCCACGGGCAGTCGGACGCGATCGAGGGCGTCACCCACTCCATCTGCACGCTCGAGTTCGAGGATCACCGGCCGCTCTACGACTGGCTGATCGAGAACCTCCCGGTGCCCTCACGCCCGCACCAGTACGAGTTCGCCCGCCTCAATCTCACGTACACCGTGCTCTCGAAGCGCTTCCTCGGCCGGCTCGTGAGCGAGGGCTACGTGCGAGGGTGGGACGATCCGCGCATGCCCACCGTCTCGGCCCTCCGGCGGCGCGGCTTCCCGCCCGAGGGCATGCGCAACTTCCTGGACGCCGTCGGGGTGGGGGGCAAGGGTCAGAGCGCCGTCGAGATCGAGATGCTCGAGCACGAGGTCAGAGACGTGCTGAATCGGACCGCGCTGCGGCGCTTCGCCGTCCTGCGCCCGCTGAAGCTCGTGATCGAGAACTACCCCGAGGGGCAGGTGGAGGAGCTGGAGGCCGTCAACAACCCGGAGGATCCCTCGGCCGGGACGCGCAAGGTGCCGTTCGCGCGCGAGCTCTGGATCGAGCGCGACGACTTCATGGAGCACCCGCCGAGCAAGTTCTTCCGCCTCGCGCCGGGCCGCGAGGTGCGCCTCCGCTACGCCTACTTCGTCACCTGCACCGACGTGGTGAAGGACGCGAGCGGCGAGATCGCCGAGCTCCGCTGCACCTACGATCCGGAGACGCGCGGCGGCGACGCCCCGGACGGCCGCCGGCCCAAGGGGACTCTGCACTGGCTCTCGGCCGAGCACGCAGTGCCGGCGGAGGTCTCGTCTCTACGACCGCCTCTTCACTCGCCCCGATCCCGGGGCCGACGGCGACCTCCTCGCCGACGTCAACCCGTCCTCGGAGACGGTGCTCGAGGAGTGCTTCGTCGAGCCCGCGCTCGCGGAGCTGCCGGTCGGTGAGACCGTGCAGTTCGAGCGGCTCGGCTACTTCTGCCCGGATCCCGACTCGACGCCGGGGCGGCTCGTCTTCAACCGCACGCTCGGCCTCAAGGACACCTGGGCCAGGCTTCAGGCGTAGGGCGTCGTCAGCGTGC
>CAVPOH010000019.1:0-311362 GCA_963706915.1 uncultured Actinomycetes bacterium | reverse complement strand
CATCTAGACCCCCGTGCCCATGCGGAAACGGCTTGAACTGTGGGTCAGGCGTGCGAGGAACTCCCGGGTCTTGCGAAGCCGTTCGGCCCCCGGTGCGGCCCTCGAAATCGGCCGAGTGGGCGTGTCCGAGGGAACAGGCTCGGACGCCCGACCTCCGGCGTGACAGGCCTATTCCGCCGATAGGTGGCGATACCTCTCGATGCCGGGGAACCCGTAGGGATGCAGGGCTTGCGGGCGATCCCGAGCTCAGGCCCTGTACGTCTGCTGAGGCCGATTCCCGAGGTCTGGGTCAGGAATGGGTCACGTCGGTTGGCCATCTCGCTCCGGCCGTCACGCGGCGGTGGAGGACGCCTAGCCGTGGCGCTCGGCGTATTCGACGCTGCGGAACGGCCACTCCGCGGCGATCCAGTCGCCGACGCTGCGCCACAACGGAACGTCCAGATCGGCGCGACTGGCCCGCACCCACGAGAGCACGCGCGCGTCGTGCTCGCTGTCCCGAACCGGATAGATGTAGACGCAGCCGACGATGTCCCCGCTCGGGCGGTCGAGCACCGTGTAGGTGAAGCCCCTGCGCTTTCGGAAGTCGTCGGCGTGGCGCTCGAGGTCGCCGCGGTTCTCGTCCAAGGTCATCGCTTGCGGCCACGAGCTGTCGTGCCAGCCGGGGGTCGCGTGGATGTGTTCCCTCGAAGATGTCCAGGCGTCGTAGTCGCGCTCGTTGTGCTCCGGCCCGAGCGGCTCGAGCGTGAACAGCTCGGTCTCGAGCCGGGCCGGGACTGCGAAGTCGGGCGGTACGAAGTCTTTGTGGCTCATGTGCGTAGCTTGACTGTTCAACTGGCCCGCCTGATGGGGACCTCGGTGTGCGGCCGACCGGTTCTGGCAAGTCCTATTTCTGGGCCGACGCGGGCATCGCCGCAGCTCTCCTCGCATGCTTCTTGGCACTCGGGCTCTGGGGCGATCGCGCGGTCGGCGGCGTCATCTTCGGGATTCAGTCTCTCTGCGTCGGCGCGGCATGGCCTGCGCGCAAGGTCCGCGCACGCATCCGCTCGGTCTCGCTCGGTCTCGCGGTCACTTGTCGCCGAACATGGCGGAGCCCAGGCGACTGGGCTGGGACCAAGTCGCGACCAGTAGCCCCCGCGACCATGCCCCATCGTCATGCCCATCGCGAGGGGGGTGGGGGCTGAGGTTGAGCACCGACCCTCCGAGTCGCGCGCTGACGATCCCCGAACGCGAAGCGATCCTGTCCGCGATCGACGACGTCCCCGCGGGATTTGAGGAACTGCACGGCGTGCTGCTGCGCGAGGTGGCGGCGCGCGGAAGGGCTGTAGCGTCAGGGCGCAGCGCCTGCTACTTGTAGGCGCGTTCGGCTGTCGGTTCGTGTTCGCGATCGACGACCGGAGTCGCCGCCATGTTCGATTCGCGCGGTTCGCCGCGCCCGCGCAGCAGGTCGTGTATCGCCTCGTTTGCGACCTGTTCGGCACCGACGAAGGCGGGATCGGCGGCGATCTTGGCCTGGATCTGCGCCTCGGTCAGCCCCGCCGTGTAGCCCTGCCAGGCGGCGTCCCGCTGGCGAAGTTCGGCATCGACCCTTTTGCGAAGGTACTTCCAGACGGCGGCATCGGACCGATGCTGCGCGCCGTAGACCCGCCGACCGACGCGTGCGTCGATCCCTTCGACCAGACGACGCAGGGTGGTGCGGATCACGACACGGATGCGGAAGGCGCCTTCATCGATGCAATGCCGATTTTACGCCTTCGCCCTCTAACGGCGACGGGCGCCAGAAGGTGCCCAGACCAGCCCCATCGTCATGACCACCGCGAGGGGGCTGGGGGTTACCCCTCGACCCAGTCATCCCCTCGCTCCGTGCGCGTGCGCACGATAGAGACGGTAGGCATTCGCGACGGCCCAGAACCTGACCAGACGACCGCGAGTCAGGTCAGCATCGTGGCCGTCACTCTCCCCCGCACACGACCAACTATTCGACCTGCACCGCTCGAATCCGCACGAGACCGCAGAAAAGCTGGCGCTCACTGGCGCGCGACTGGCGCGCGATCACCCTCGAAAGACGCGCGACGAGTTGCCGTGAGGGTGATCGCTTCGTGCTTCGGCGAGTGTCTGGATCACTCGTGGATTCGCCCCCAAGCGGCGCTACACGAACACATGCTGTCCGAGTGTCGATGCCCCTCGACCCTCGCCGCCTGTTTACCCACCGTGAGGTCTGGCGCGCTTGGACAGCGGAACCGGCCGACCTTCGGGCTCGGCCGAACGTACCCGACGTCGGCGCGCCGCTCCGATCGCCAGCACGGCCGTCAGGGCAAGCGCGAGACCGGCGGGAAACGGCGCGAGGGACCGCGACTCGGAGGAGGCCGGAGCGCTCGTCGTCGGCCCCGCGTCGACAGCCTCGCGCAGCGCATTCGCGGCGTCGTCGAGTCCCGAGAGAGGCCACACGCGGCCGCCGGTCGCGGCCGCAAACCGGTCGAGGGCCGCGCCGGCGGACGGATCGGGACGGTAACCCGCATCGAAGTTCCGGTTTCCTCGCTCCCCGAAGATCCGCTCGTCGGCGCCGCCGACCCGGATGAAGAGGAAGTTGCACGTGCGCCCGTCCGGAGCCTGCGTGAACGACTGGCTCTCCCCGTCCGTCAGGACGACGCACGCGCGGTGGCCGATCCCCTCCGAGAAGAAGCCCCGGTCGAGCGCGCTGAGAGCCTCCAGGGAGGTCGCAAGGATCGCGATTCCCCCTCCGAGGTTCGGAGGCGGGGACTCGATCTCGACCGAGTGGGCGATCACCTCCGCGAACGAAACGCGATCCGGCGAGGGGAACGAGTAGGGAAGGACGCGATCGGTGAGCCCGGCGACGCCCGAGGGGACGTTCCGCACCGCTGACCGGAGCCGAAGCACCGCGGCCCGGGCCCGGTCGAGCCTGGTCGGAGCGCTCGGCGACGACGCGGCGAGCATCGAGCGAGAGACGTCGACGACGAAGACGACCTCGGAGTCGGCGCGCACCGAGTGATCGCCTTCCTCGAGCACGGGTCGTGCCGTTGCCACCGCGAGCGCAAGGCAGGCGATCACGGCGGCCGCAGTCGCAGGCGTTGCGCGCGCGGAGTCGGGAACGAGCCCGACCGCCCGCGCAACCTGGCGCGACCGACGGGCAGAGACGACCGCGGCGAGGAGCGGGAGGACGGCCACGAGCCCCACCAGCCCCGCCCACGGATCCTCGAAGGAGATTCGACCGACGTCCATGATCAGTACCCCGTGCCCGGTGGTGAAGAGCCGGCTCCACCCGGGCCACCGGGAGCCCGGCCGCCGGGCGGAATGCGGATGTCCACCACGACGAGGATGCGCAGGAGCTTCTCGAGATTCCGCTTTGCGTTCACGTTGGTCGGGTCGGCGACGATCGCCGACTGGAAACGGCTGAGCGCCCCGTCGACGCTTCCCTCGGCCGCGGCGAGAACGCCGAGGAGGTCGTGCGCGCGCGACGCGAGGCGCGGCGCTCCGTTCTCCGCCACGGCGGCGAGGGAGCCGGCGGCGCGCGCGCGGGCGCTCGCCCGCGAATCGCTCTCGTTGGGACCGGACGGGATGTACTCGGCTGCGGTGAGGGCGCGAATCGCCCGCCTGAAGGCGAGGTCGTCGTCGAGTCCCAGGAACCCTCCGACAGGGTCGTCGGGGAGCCGGGTCGTCGGGCTTTGCCCGTCGTCACGGTCGGCCGCGTCCCGCCAGCTCCGAGCATCGGCCGCGCCGAGGGCGGCCACCGCCGCGAGTGCAAGACAGAGTGCGGTCGCGACGAGCTTCGCTCTCATGCCTCGTGCCTCCAGCGCAGACGGGCGGTGACGGCAATGAGCCCCGCGAGCAGTACGCCGGTCAGGAGCGACGCGGCGATCAGCCGCTTGTCGCGGACGCGACTCTCGGGGACTGCGCTCACCGCGGGATCGGGGGCAACGGTGAGTGCGCCCGGACGTGCGAGAAGCGCGGCGAACGTCGCGCGGTCGCGCGGCTCGGGGTCGAGTGCCACGACGTGGAGCGGGACGTCGGCTCGGCGATACTCGAGCAAGACGGCCACAAGCCGACCGACATCCGTCGAGCTGTCGTCGAGATCACTGACCAGCAGCACCGCGGTGCCCTCGCCGCCGTCCTCGCGCGCGACGTCGAGAGCGAGCGCGAGACCAGCGGAGATCAGCGTCCCCGCCGAGAAGTGGCTCGACCACGGGCTCCTTGGCGTACTGGGACGCGATCCGCGGCCTCCGGGCGTCACGTGGAACAACTGAGCGAACGGACGGAGCTCCGCCGCCGGAGTCCTGGGCGGGAGCGTGAGATATGCGGTGTCGGAGAAGAGCACGAGCCCGTAGCGCGCCTTCGAGCGCGCGAGCCGGTCGAGCGTCGAGGCGAGTCGGCGGTTCGTGCTCGTGGAGACGCTTGCCGACACGTCGAGCACGACGATGCCGTCCGTGCCGGGCGGCAACAGGAGCGCCGACTCCGGGGGATCGCGCAGAGCGATCGCGAACGCGGCGGCCGCTGCGCAGAGCGCGCCGACGGCGAGCGTCAGGCGGACGAGGCGTGTGCGTGCCGCAGGACGCCCGAAGGGCTGCGCATCCGCGAGCGGGATCGCACTGGCGCTCAAGTCGTCTCCCGTGTCGCGCTCGCGGCCAGCTCCGCGACCGTGCGTGGGGTCGGCGGGGAGGGCGCCCACGCGATGCGCGTGGCTTCCGCCGCGAGCGGACGGCGATCGCGGTCTCCGGCCGTACGCGCGAGAAGGTCGGCCGCCCTTCGTCGGTCCGCCTCCGGGCGGCCGGCCGACTCCCGGACGAGCCGGATCGCGCGCGCGAGCGGGTCGTCGTCCGCGACCGCGGAACCACGTCGCATCGAGACCAGGAGGAGCAGCGCGCAGAGCAGCGCTGCGACGGCGATAGTCGTAAGCGCCATGGCGACCGTCGTGGGGCTCGCGCCGCTCGCCGGAGGCACTGTCGTGTCCGCCCGGAACACGTCCGGCGAGGGGCGCACCGAGGCCGGTGCCACCCGGCCGTCGACCCTGACGACCGTCGGCCTCCCCGTGACGGAGCCCGACGCGGACACGAGGACGGGCGCCGGCAGGACGGCGTGCAGCGACCCCGCGCTCCCCACGCAGCCGTCGTCCATGCACGCGAGGCGACGGGCGAGCCGGATGACGATCGCGTCGCCGCGCGTCGCCCGCGCGACCGGCTCCGCGTCCAGCACGGTGAACGGTCCGACACCGGCAGTCAGCTCGGCCGTCTCCGCGTCGGAGGACGGCACGGTCGCCTCGACGACGTAGTCGAACGCGTCGGCGAATCCGACCGTGCGAGGGGCGCTCACCTCGACGCCCGGCGGCGGACCGGCCGCCTTGCCACCCGCCGCGATCACGAACGCGGCCAGCGCGGCGACGACGACCGAACGTGTCACGTGGCGCGCCGGCGCAGCCGATGCCGCCGCGCCGCCCAGTCGAGAAAGGTGCCGAGCACGACGTCCGGATCCGAGTTGTCGATCACCACAGGGTCGAACCCGAGCCGCCGCAGGCGGCCGAGCAGCGACCGAAACCGACCTTCGTGCGCCTCCCGGCAGTGCGTTGCCTCCCGACGCGAGAGCCACGCCTCGCGGACGTCGCCCCCGCCGGCGGCGACGAGCGGAATCGTGATCCCCCCCACCGGCGGGAAGCTCTGCTCCCAGGTGGGGTCCTGGACCACGACGGGGGTCACGTCCCAGGCGCGCGCGCGCAGCCGGACCCAGTGACGGGGGTCCAGCTCGCCGAGGTAGTCCGAGACGACGAAGACGAACGAGCCCGTCGGGAGCCTCGCCCTCTGAAGCGTCAGAGCGCGGAGCGACGTGCCGAGATCCTTGCTCCTGCGAGGCTCCTCGAGCACGTCGATCCGTGCAGCTCGTGCACTCCGGACGATCAGGTCGGTGACGACGCGGACCGCATCGCCCTTGTCGAGCCATGGAAACGGACGCTCGTAGAGCGACATCGCAGATCGTTGGTCGATGGCGATCGCCACGCGCGGCCGCTCTGCGGCGAAATGCTCCTGGACGACGAACACATCCGTATTCCGTGCCGCCGAGAGCCGCGCGGATGCCGCCCAGTCGATCGACGACACCGGGTCGCCCGGCCGATAGGGCCGCGACCCGACCACCTCGTCCCCGTCGCCGCGGCGGAGGCTCCGCCGGGTACCGGCCGTCTGGCCCGCGAACCGGCGCACGGGCACGAGGGGGAAGGTCGAGCCCTGCGCAATCGTCACTCGCGCGCGTCCCAGAGTGGCGCCGGCCGCGGCGCTTGCTCGAGACACCGGGCTCGGATCCGCTTCACGAGCTCCGACCTCGTGTCGCTGCTCGCGAGCGTCTCGGCGCTCGGGACGAAGCGATGCGCGAGCACGGGCACGAACAGCCGCTCGACGTCGTCCGCAGTCGCGTATCCGCGACCGTCGACGAGAGCGACGGCGCGTGCCATGCGATCGAGCGCGAGGCTGCCCCGGACAGAGGCGCCCACCTCGAGCTCCTCGAGCTCGCGCGTCGCGCGCACGATCTCCACGATCCAGCCGCGGAGAAGCGGATCGACGTACACGCGCTCGACAGCCGCGAGCAGCTGCGCCAGCTCGTCCCGCGAGACGACCGGCCGCAAGCTGTCGAGCGGGTGGCCGTGAACCTGGCCCTCGACGATCCTGATCTCCTCGTCGAGGCCGGGGTATCCGAGTGAGGTGCGGATGAGGAACCGGTCGAGCTGCGCCTCTGGGAGTGGGAACGTGCCGTCCTGCTCGATCGGGTTCTCCGTCGCGATCACGAAGAACGGCGCCGGCAGCGGCCGCGTCACTCCGTCGACGGTCACCTGCCGCTCGGCCATTGCCTCCAGGAGCGCCGATTGGGCCTTCGGCAGTGCCCGGTTGACCTCGTCGACCAGGACGACGTTCGCGAACACGGGCCCCGGTCTGAACTCGAATCGGCGCGACGGCGGATCCCAGACCGAGAGTCCCGTCACATCGGTCGGCTGCAGGTCCGGGGTGCACTGGATCCGCACCGCCTCGGTGTCCTCGACGCTCGCGGCGAGGGCGCGCGCGAGCATCGTCTTCGCGGTGCCGGGCACGTCCTCTAGCAGGACGTGCCCGCGCGCCGAGAAGGCTGCGACGACAAGCCGAAGCACGTCTGCCTTGCCAAGAACGACCCGCTCGAGGTTGGCGAGCAGGGTGCCGACGATCTCGGCCGCGGCGCCGAGCTCGTCGGGTTCGTCGGCCTGGGCGCTCGGCGCGCCGCTCGCGCTCATCGACGCCCCCCGTTCATGCGCAGAGCTTCTCACGTCGCCACGTAGCTGCAAAGAACGGGCGGGCAGCCTGTTGACGACGACCGCGACGCGACTCACGAGCTCGTCCCGGCTTCTCGGGATGGATCGACTTCTGCCGCTCGATCCAGGCGGTCGTCCTGTCTGCCATGTCGGCCTCCAGGTGATAACCCTCGTCCGGCGTTCTCGGCGCCTCCAGCGGCGTCGTGTTCTCCCACAGCGGCGGATGCCACTGGCTCACGCCGGCGCCGAGGAACCCGTAGAAGTACTCGTGACGGCCGGCTATGTGACTCGGACCTCGCCGCGAGCCTGAAGGCGATGGTCGACAACCGTACGCACCCCGCGGCCGAGCGTGCGGCCTGAGAACAGAGACGATGGTTCGTGCGTACCTCCGACCTGCTGCCGATCGCCTCCCGCGGGCGCGCTCCCCGTGAGGGAGCACGATGCGCGGGGTCGGCGGGCTCAGCCGCGCCGTTCGCGGGCGAGCGCGATCACGCCTTGGTAGTCCTCTGCGCAGGCCGGACAGTTGCGCAGGTGCTCGGCCACGGTCGGGAAGAGGTCGCGCACGTTCCGGCCTGCGAGCTCGTCCTCGACGTACACGGCGAGCAGCGCCATCCCGCCCTCGCAGCCGGCATCCTCGCCCGGAGTGCCGAGCAGCCGTGTGAGCGGATCGCGGTCGTTCATCTCTCCTCCGGCTTCAGGTGCCCTTCGTGTTCGAGGTACAGGCGAAGCTTCCGTCGTGCGTCGTGGAGCACCTTGTAGATCGCACCGCGTGTCGAGTGGAGCTGGCCGGCAACGACGTCGATCTGCACCTCGTTGAGCGCGACTGCGACGAACACCTCTCGTTGCCGGGGTGTCAGCTCTTCCGCCACCGCACGACGCAGGGCTTGCAGAAGCTGGGCAGACTCGACGTGCGCCTGCGCAGATGACGTCCCCTCGGACGCCAGCAGATCCCAGAGGCGGTCGTCGTCGGCGGTCGGGATGCTGCGTCCACGCCATGCGTGGCGGCGGAGCTTGACCGAGACCTCGAGGATCGCGAACCCGTACGCCCACGTCGTGAAGCGGCTGGCGCCGCGGTATCCGTCGAGCTTTCCGATGACGGCGACGACCGCGTCATCGGCGGCCTGCCGGCAGATGTCATCGAGCTCGGCACCGTCGATCTCCGGGTAGAGGTGCTGGCGACGCCGAGCCTCGGCGAAGGTTGCTCGGAGGAGGAGCTCGTGCAGGCGCTCGATCGCGGCGGCGTGCTCCGCTCCCGTCGCGCTCAGGCCCTCGATCCAGGCGCGCGATTCGAGGTCGAGCTGCCTCGGCGCCGAGCCAGAGGCGATCTGCACCTGCTCCGATCCCACCGACGACAGCAGCCTAGTACCTCCCGATGCGCAGGGCGTTGCGGTGGGGCGGAATCGCCTCGGCGCGTGCGGACGGTGTCATGCCGGATGAGCGTCGGCCCGCAGCAGGCTCTTACGGGTGCCGCGTAAGGACCGTGCTCCCGCGGACGCATACCCGCCAACCGAACCACGAAACCGGAAGGAGCCACCTTGGTCACCCATCGGACAACCCAGGTCGACGGACTCTCCGTCTTCTACCGCGAGGCCGGAGATCCGGCGAGCCCCAAGCTACTGCTGCTCGGCGGCTTCCCCTCCTCCTCGCACCAGTTCCGCAACCTGATCCCGGCGCTCGCCGATCGTTTCCACGTCCTCTCCCTCGACTACCCCGGCTTCGGCAACACCGATATGCCGGACGACTTCGAGTACACCTTTGACCGGCTCTCGGAGATCGTCGAGGGCGTGCTCGAGGTCACCGGGTTCCACCCCTTCGGGCTCTATCACCAGGACTACGGCGGCCCGATCGGCAACCGCATCGTCGCGCGCCACCCGGACTGGCTCGAGTGGCAGGTGATCCAGAACTCGAACGCCTACGAGGAGGGTTTCACCGCTGCCTGGGACGGCATCCGCAATGCGCTCTGGGTCGATCGCAGCCCCGAGACGGAGGCGCCCCTCCTGCCGTTCCTCGAGCCCGAAGGCGTCAAGCTCGTCTACACGCACGGGCACCGCAACCCGGCGCAGATCAGCCCCGACAACTGGAACATGGACTTGCACTTCCTCGAGCGCCCCGGTGCGCGCAAGGTCCAACTCGATCTGCTCTACGACTACCGCACCAATGTGGCGCTGTATCCGCAGTGGCAGGCCTTCCTGCGGGAGCGCCGGCCGAAAACGCTGATCGTCTGGGGCGTGAACGACCTCTTCTTCACCCCGGAGGGCGGTCGCGCGTACCTGCGCGATCTCCCCGAGGCCGAGCTGCACATGCTCGATAGCGGGCACTTTGCCGTCGAGGACGCGCTCGACGAGATCGTCGTGCACATCAAGCGATTCTACGACGAGAAGGTCACAGGCCGCTCAGGCATGAGAGCCGTCGAGACGGTGGGGAGCACCCGGTGAGGGTGCTCTGAACGCCGGCTTCCGCGTGAAGTGACCTGGAGGGGCTACCCGGTCACCACCGGATCTACAGGAACCCGTCGGGGTCGAATGCGATTCGCGCGCTCACCTCGACGCGATCGGCAAGCCTACCTACGCGTCCATGGCGCTCTGGTCAAAGCGACCTACGCCACCCTCGCATTTCGCTGCTGGACGCGTGAGCGACCAGGGCGCGAGCTCGGCCCGGGTTCGTTCGGCGAGGACCTGACCACGGAGGGTCTCCTCGACGAGAGCGTCAGCTCGGCGACCGCTACCGGGTCGGGGCCGCTGGGCTCAGCGCGTGAGTTGACACGACACCTGCTCCTAGTCAGCGATCACGCATTCGGGCGACGATTCGGGCCGTTCACGCCGTTCCCGTTCTACTTCGGAGGCACAGCACGATGCAGGTCAAGTGCGTAGGCGATCCGATCGTCCCGCGAGCCGGTGCGCTACCGCCTCAGGCTTCGCCCGAGATCACGGGCGCCCCCTGCCCCGAAGTACAACGGCGACGAGGAAGTCACGGGCCGCGAACTAACAGCTTGCGCGTGACCGGCGCGACAGCTTTGCGAGGGCTCCGCGGGTCATCTTCCGAAGGCACGAAAATCTGATCGCCCCCCGCAGCTTCGGCGATCTGCTCGCTCAGGCGAACGGGCCCGGCAGCAACGCGAGCCGACGCCGCCCTGCTCGTTCCGCAGCATGACCGAACGGGAGAGTTTCGAGTTCTGGCTTGCGGGACGATGCCAGACGACGAGTTGCGAGCTCTGTCTCCTGCGCCACCTGCCGCGTCCAGCCGCAGCATGGTCTCGCATCGCGCTCCGCCAACACGCTGACGGTGCACCGCCCTTAAGGCCGCGGCCAAGGTCTTGACCGCGGCGAATGATGCCTGGACGGCATCCCTCCTGCTCCCTCGTCACCGTGTCGCCAGCCGCTGATCGACCTCAACGACATCAATCGGCGATACAGCGCTCGCTCCGCAGGCGCGTCTCAAGGGGTTGCTTGGGCACGCTGCGCTGGCTGCGGCGGCCTGCACGCCACCGAACGGAAGCCGGTTTGGCGACGAGAGGTGCTCAACTGCGAGTGGGCGCACCGCCGAAAAAAGCATCGCAAGGGTTCGCACGGCGACGCGGGAGCCGTGACAAGCTCTCTGCCCCTAGACGCCGGTCGGACGCCGTGAGCGACACCCCGTGGTCTCGGTTGTGGGTGCTTGCCGCGGTGCTGCGATTCGTGCGAGCGGCGTGCTGTCCCGGTGCTGTCCTGGGCGGGGCCAATGCGCTGATTTGCAGGGCTGCTTCGAAGCCTGCACCGCCCATCCACCGTCCCGGCTTCGCGCGCCGTCCGGAGGCTCCTATCGCCGCACCTCTATCTCGATGAACGCGAACTCGTGGTCGTTCGCATTGACGACGTCGTGCTCCACGCCGGCCTCGCGGAAGTAGGGCGCGCCCACTGTCAGATGGGAGTCTCGGTTGCCCTCGGGCTCGACGAGCTCGAGCGTGCCCTCTGTCAGGGGGACGATCACGTAGTCGTGTTCGTGCTTGTGCCAGCCCGTTGCCGCGCCGGGGGCGAATTGCCATCGAGTCACTCGCACCCGATCGTTGTCGATCAGCACCGTTGCGGTTGCACGCGCGGTCATCGGTCGCCCGCCCTAGCGCCGCGGCGGTGCCCCGTGACACTCGGCGTTCACGTAGCCGGATCGGAACGGCCGCGCCTCTCCCGTCTGCTCGTCGAACGTGTGGCGGAGCACGCAGCCGGTGTCGTTCGCCAGCAGATGGATCGAGACAGACGTCACCTCGGAGGTGGTGCGCACGCGGTGCACGTCGTCCCGAGGCGGGAGCAGCGTGTAGTAGTCCCCCGGCTGCAGGGGGCGTTGACGAACGAGTCGGAGTCGGCCGTCGCCGGGCTCGTAGAACTCCTCGTCCTGATTGCCCTTGTAGAGGCCGACCAGCCCCCAGGCGAGATGGTCGTGTACGGGTGTCATCGACCCGGGTGGCACGACGAGGCTGAACATGCAGAGGGAGCGATCGGCCGCCCGAAAGAGAAGCCACTGGCCGATGCCGCCCCCCATCCCACTCTCCGGCGCATCCTCCTGGAACCGCGCCGGCAGCCAATCCGGTTCGGTGAGCAGCTCCCGGAAGCGGGGCTCGAGGAGCCGACAGGTCTCGGCCGCGGAGGTGGACTCCTCGATCGCGGCGCGCACGCTGCCGACGAAGCCGTGGACGAGCGGCGTGTCGAGGACCCACTCGTCGTCTTCGAGGGGCTCGAGGCCTCGCTGATCGATGACGTCGCACATCGCGGTACGCGACAGACGATAGTCGGCGCCGCGCGAGTCGACCGCCGCGGACCCGGCACCCGCGCGGGTTGTCTGGATCCGCACGAACCGGCGTAGACTGAAGCGCGTGATCGTCCGGCGCGACGAGAAGGTGCGACTCATCTCGCGCGTACCGCTCTTTCACGCCTGCTCGCAGGCCGAGCTCGCCCGGATCGCCTCGATCGCCGAGCAGGTCGATCTTCCGCGAGGCGAGGTCGTGTTCCGCGAGGGCGACCCAGGCGACGACTTCTACGTCCTCGTCAAGGGCTCCGCCGATGTTCGCACGAGGAAGCGCCATGTCCGGACACTGCGTGCCGGAGACTTCGCGGGGGAGATCGCGCTCCTGTTGAACGCCTCGAGGACCGCGACGGTCACGACGACGTCGCCCGTCACGGCTCTCCACGTGACGCGAAAGGGGTTCTCGGCGCTCATGGACGTGTCGCCCAGGATCCAGCAGAAGGTCTTGCTGGCGCTCGCCCAGCGCGTCGCGCCGACGGCCCTCTAGAAAGAGGGCCGGGCGACCCTGTGCGGGCCGCCCGTGGCACGAGTGTCAGCTCGCCGAGGTGTCGTTGTCCCTCGCCCCATAGAAGAACGCGCCATTGTCACGTGGGCGGGACGAGCCGGGTCCGAATCCCTCTGGAGAGCGATCACCCGTCGTCGCACGAACTGCCGATTCGCTCGTAACGGCCGGCCCTCTTCGGAGTCCTGGCCGTGGGCGCTGCGGCGCGTCCGGCCCGCCTCCTTACGCCAAGGGCCGGCGCCCGCGACGCCACAGGCGCGGGCGCCGTACCGGCGGCGCCCGCCCGCTCACGGCTCGGCGGCCGGCGGGAGCTCCATCGATTCCCGAAGCGATTCGAGCGGCGTCGCCGGGATCGTGATCAGCCCGCGCGTCGGTCGGTCGAGGTCGAGGGTGACGAGCAGGAGGAGCGTCACGAGGACCGCGGCGGCGACCGCTGCGACGAGACCGCGGCCGAGGACGGAGAGGTACAGCGCGAGCAGCCCGACGACGACCGCGGCGCCGATCACCTCGAGCCCGAGCACCGCGCCCGGGACGCGGTTGTTCAGCCCGGCCACGCGCACGGTCTGCTGGTCGATCATCTCGTTGAGGGTCTCGATGTAGAGGCGGGGCGCGGTCGCGGTCGGCGCCCCGTCGACCGACTGCCCCGCAAGGCGCCAGAGGCGCCGCTGGAGCTCGGACTGCTCCGCCGTCGTCCGTTTCATCGCATCGCTGTTCGGAACCTCGTGCGACAGCCGGATCGCGAGGTCGGTGTAGCCGCGGAGCAGGTCGAGCGACTCGGAGCGCTGCGGCTCGGCGAGCATCTGGGCTCGAAGGTACGTCGTGCCGATCGTGTTGGCATCCCCGACGACCGCGGCGCGTCGATCCTCGTACCGGCCGACGGCGAGGCTCAGGCCGAAGGCGAGGATCAGCCCGACGACCCCGAGGAGCGCGCCTTGCAGGACCCCGATCGGCTCGCGAACCGCATCGGTGTGCCGCCGTAGGTAGCGACCGGCGGCCGCGCCGGCGACGCATGCGCCACCGACGACGGCGAAGATCAGGAGCGCAACGGCCCAGCTCGGGAGCGAGAAGAACACCGAGCCACGACCCTAACGGTCGTGCGCGCGCCGTTCCCGCTGGCCATCGGCCGAGACGTCGTGCGAAGATCGCACGCATCGCCGAGGGAATGGACAGCGTCGCGGCTCAGCCCGAGCGGGAGCTCCCGGCCCCCGTCTTCGTCGCGTCGCTCTTCGGCTTCGCGAAGGCGGCCTTCCTCGGCTTCATGGGAATCATCGGGATCCTCACCTGGGAGGACGTCACCGAGCCGTGGGGCTTCGGCGCGCTCGCGCTGGCGATCCTCTTCCTGCTCGCGTCCTACGCGCTCCTTCGCGGCAAGCCGTTCGCGCGGATGGTGCTCGGCGCGCTCGCGGTGATCGGCGGCGTCGGGGCCCTGATCTACGTGTTCGTCGGCCCGACGAGCGCGATCGGCCCGGCGCTCGTGACGGCCGCGATGGACGCGCTCGTCCTCTGGCTGCTGTACGGCACGCGCTCCGCGAAGGAGTACTTCGGGTCGTAATGGTCGAGCCGGGCGGCCGGGGCTCGGACGAACGGACGCGATGAGCGCGCCGACCACCGTCTCGAACGACCGGATCCGCGAGCACGCGGGACGCCTCGCTCGGCGGCCCGGTGGCGCTGAGCGACCTTTCGATGGCGTTCGAGGAGAGCCGCGCCGCCTCTGCCGAGGTGCTCGTCGAGGGGCGCGCGTTCTACCCGCCGATGCTGGAGGACATCGCCGCGGCGACCTCCTCCGTCCACATCAACCAGTTCGGCTTCCGACCCGGCGTCGTCGGCGGAGCGGTTCGCGGAGGTGCTGCTCGCCAAGGCGGCCGAGGGAGTCCCGGTTCGACTCGTCGTCGACCGGCAGGGCTCCGATCCCGAGGGTGGCTCCCAGGAGTTCTACGAGCGGCTCACCGCCGCGGGCATCGACGTCTGCGTCGTTCGCGCGACGAAGCCGCGGGTCGCGGGAGGCGCGCTCGGCGCCGGCGGCGGGATGCACTGGAACCTTCGTGCGCTCGGCCACATCGACCACCGCAAGGTGGTCGTGATCGACGGCCGCATCGGCTGGGTCGGAGGCGCGGGGATCGAGGACCACTTCGAGGACGGCCGCTTCCACGACCTGTTCCTGCGGGTCACAGGCCCGGTCGTCTCCCAGCTGCAGCTCGTCTTCCTCGGTGGCTTCCGCTGGCTCGGCGGCCGGGTGCCCGCCGACGACCTCGAAGGCCTGTTCCCCGCGCTCGAGGAGGGCGAGGCGATCCCCGCGCTCGTCCTGCACAACGCTCCCGGCCGCTACCGCCCGATCACCGACGCCATCGCCCGCACGCTCGACGACGCGCGCGACACGCTCGACGTCGTGAACCCGTACGTCACCGACCGCGGGATGATCCGGCGCATGGAGCGGGCCGCGCGGCGCGGCGTGCGCGTGCGGCTGTTCGTCCCCGCGAACGCGAACAACTGGGCCTGCGCGGCCGCGCAGCAGTTCCACCACGCGGCGCTACTCGACGCCGGCGTGCGCATCCTCGAGTACCCGACGATGCTCCACGCGAAGGCGTTCGTGCGGGACGGGGAGGAGGTGCTCGCCGGGACCTGCAACCTCGAGGCCTGGAGCCTGAAGCGCTTCTTCGAGATCGACCTCCGGCTCCGCTCGGCGAGCCTCGCCGCGCAGTTCGAGGAGCGCTTCTCGGTCCCGGCGGAGGAGGCCTCCCGGCCGGGTCGGGCGCTCACGGGCAGCGAAGGAGCGGCTCAGCGCGCGGGGCTTCGCCCTGATCTCGCCGTTTGCTCTAGCGCGGGCGGTTCCCGCTTTGCGCGCTCCGTCCCGGCGCGTATTGTCGCGCCTGAGAGCACGTCATCTGGAAGAGGAGGAGCAGTGATCGCTTCGGACTACCCGTTTCTCGACGTTCTGTGGACGATGGTCATCTTCTTCATCTGGATCCTCTGGATCTGGCTCCTCTTCACGGTCTTCGCCGACATCTTTCGACGGCATGACATCTCGGGCGGGAAGAAGACGCTCTGGATCATCTTCACGATCCTCCTGCCCTTCCTCGGCGTGTTCGTCTACCTGATCACGCAGAACGTCGGCATGACGGAGCGCCAGCTCCAGCGCACGCGGGCGCAGAAGGAGCAGTTCGACGACTACGTGCGCCAGACAGCAGGCGGTGGCGCTGGGGCAGCTGCCGAGATCGAGAAGGCGAAGGGGCTCCTCGACAGCGGGGCGATCACGCAGGCGGAGTTCGACGCGATCAAGCAGAAGGCGCTCTCCTAGGCGCGAGCCGGGGGGCAGAGAGATGGCGAGCGACGCAACCGTCGTCGGCGGCCTCGAGCCGCGCTCGTTCTGGGCGCACTTCGAGGCGCTGACCCGGATCGCTCGGCCCTCGCGCCACGAGGAGCCCGTGATCGAGCACGTCCGCTCCTGGGCGGCGGAGCGGGGCCTCGAGGTCAAGCAGGATGCCGGACGCAACCTCGTCATCCCCGTCGCAGCGACCGCGGGCCGCGAGGCCGCGCCGACGTTGATCCTCCAGGGCCACCTCGACATGGTCTGTGAGCGCGACCCGGCGAGCCCGAACGATCCCGCCGAAGGGCGCATCGTGCTCCGGCGGGACGGCGACTGGCTGACCGCGGACGGCACCACGCTCGGCGCGGACGACGGGGTCGCGATCGCGGCGATGATGGCGCTCGTCGAGGACGAGACGCTCGCCCACGGTCCGCTCGAGCTCCTGATGACCGTCGCAGAGGAGGTCGGGCTCGAAGGCGCGAACGCGCTCGACGGGTCGATGCTGACCGGGGTCCACGCTCATCAACCTCGACAGCGAGGAGGATGGGGTGCTAACCGTCGGCTGTGCCGGCAGCACCGACACGTGGATCAGGATCGACGCTTCGCGGTCCGCGGCGGAAGCAGAGTCGGTGACGCTCGACGTGATCGTCCGCGGGGGACAGGGCGGGCACTCGGGAATGGAGATCGCGGTCGGCAGGTCGAATGCGATCAAGGTCCTCGGGCGCGCGCTCCGCGAAGCGCACGCGACGGTGCCGTTCAGGCTCGTCTCGCTCGACGGCGGAAAGAGCCGGAACGCGATCCCGCGTGACGCGCACGCGCTCGTCTCCGTCGATTCGGGCCACCAAGCCGCGTTCGAGGCCGCGCTCGGCTCGGCGACCGAGGCGATACGCGACGCATACTCCAAGACGGATCCGGGCGTCACGGTCGAAGCGACCAAGGCAGACGGCTCCGCGGAGCCGTGGACCGGCGAGGCGACGGCACGGCTGCTCGACGTCATTGCCGTCGTGCCGACGGGCCCACTCGCGATGAGCCCCGACTTCGACGAGCTTGTCGAGACGTCGACGTCGCTCGGCGAAGCGATCACCGAGGGCGACCGATTGACACTGCACAGCCTGTCGCGCTCCTCGAACGACTCGGCGATGCCGGAGGTGATCGCGACGCTGGCCGGCGCCGCCGCTCTCGGCGGTGGATCGCTCGAGGTGAAGCACAACTACAACGGCTGGCGTCCCGACCTCGACTCCGCGGTGCTCGCGGTCGCGCGGACGGTGTTCGAGCAGGAGTTCGGCGCTCCACCCGTCGTGACGGCTGTCCACGCCGGGTTGGAGACGTCCGTCATCGGCGGTACGGTCGGCCGACACCTAGACATGCTGTCGTTCGGCCCGCAGATCGAGTTCCCCCACTCGCCCGACGAGAGGACGAGCATTCCCACCGTCGAACGGTTCTGGAAGCTGCTCGTCGCCATCGTCGACAGGCTCTCCGCTCCAGGGAGGTAATGCGATGCGTGGCCCAGTCGCGTGGATTGTCGCCGCCGCCGGCATCGTGCTGCTGCTCGTCGTCGTCGCGCTCATCGGCAACCGCGACAACAGCGACGAGACCGTGTCCGCCGGTGAGTGGGCGGAGAGCGTCTGCGGCGCGATCGGCGTCTGGCGCGGCGAGCTCGAGGCGACCGTCGAGGAGATCCGAACACCGCCCGCAGCGGCGGGCGGGGACGTGGAGCCGCAGTCGGAGACGCCGCAGGAGCGCACCGGGTTCATCCGCACGGGGCTCGAGCGCGCCGTGCAGGCGACGGAGACGATGGTCGAGGGCGTCGAGAACGCCGGGACTCCCGACACACCGGACGGCGAGCAGGTCGCGGACGTCGTGTCCAGCTGGGCCGACTCCGCGCTCGACGACCTCGAGGACGCGCAGGACTCGCTCGACGAGGAGGCCGACACGCTCGAGGCGTCGATCCAGCAGCTCACCGGAGCCGCACGGGCGATCGGCTCGGTCCTCGCCTCGGGCACGCGGACCGTCGCAGACGTCGTGCGGGCCGACCCCGCGCTCGCGTCGGTGATCCGCGACACGAGTACCTGCCAGGAGCTGAGGGAGGAGGCGGAATGAGCACGACAGACTGGATCCTCGTCGCGGTCCAGGGCCTCGTCGTCATCGCGTTCATCGCGCTCGGCGTGCGCTCCGGCGGCATCGGTCTTGGGCTCTGGGGCGGCGTCGGAACGCTCGTCCTCGTCTTCGTCTTCGGGCTCGATCCCGGTGAGCCGCCGATCAGCGCGATCCTGATCATCATCGCGGTCATCTCGGCGGCGGCGGCGATGCAGGCTGCGGGGGGCGTCGATTACATGGTTCAGGTCGCGAGCGGGGCACTCCGGGCCAGGCCGAAGGCGCTGAACTTCGTCGCGCCGTACATCTCCTACGTGCTCACCATCCTCACCGGGACGAGCAACACGTTCTTCTCGATCATCCCGGTGATCAACGAGGTCGCGTACGCGAACAAGATCCGCCCCGAGCGGGCGCTCGCGAGCTCGACGGTGGCGAACGCGCTCGGGATCACGTCGAGTCCGGTCGCGGCCGCGATGGCCACGATGCTCCCACTCGTCGAGATCTACAACTACGACCTGATCGACGTGCTGCTGATCACGATCCCGGCGAGCCTGGTGGGCATCTTCGCGATGTCGGTCATGATGAGCCGCCATGGCAGGGATCTGGACGACGACGCGGAGTACCAGCGCCGGTTGGCAGCAGGCGAAGTGCAGCCGCCCGCCCCTCCGGCAGAGATCAAGCTTCTGCCCTACGCGAAACGCAGTGTCGCCATCTTCCTGGCGGGCGTCGCGGCGATCTGTGTCTTCGGCTTCGTCGAGGGTATTCGCCCGACCGTGGCCGCAGAGGGCGGCGGCGTCGAGCCGATGTCCGTGACGCCGCTGATCCAGATGTTCATGCTCACCGCCGCGGCTCTCATCCTCCTCTTCTGCCACGTGAAGGCGAGCGACGTGCCGGGAACGCAGATCTTCAGGTCCGGGATGATCTCGATGATCGCCCTCTTCGGGATCGCCTGGATGGCGGACACGTTCATCGCCAACAACGAGGACGCCATCGTCCAGGCGCTCGGCGACCTGGCCGAGCAGTGGCCGTTCATGATCGCGGTCGCCATCTTCCTCGTCGCCGCGCTCACGACGAGCCAGTCGGCGTCGACGCGCACGATGGTCCCGCTCGGACTGGCGCTCGGGATCGGCGCCGGCTACATGATCGCCATGTGGACAGCGGTCGTGGGCGTGCTGCTGCTTCCCGCCAACGGGACGCAGATCGCCGCGGCGGAGGCCGACACGACGGGGACGACAACTCTCGGCAAGCGCGTCATCGACCACTCCTTCCAGCTGCCCCTGCAGATCTGCTGGGTCGTGACCGCGCTCGCCGGCATCGTGATCGTCTGGCTCTTCTTCGGCGGCCACACGCCCGCGCCGCCGGCGCCCGCGACGCCGACTCCATGACATGACCGTCCGCGGCGCAGCCTTCCTCGGTGTCGGGGCGATGGTCGGCGCGGGCATCTTCGCGCTGCTCGGCCAGGTCGCCGTCGTGGCGGGCTCGGCGGTCTGGCTCTCCTTCCTGCTCGCAGGGATCGTCGCGGCCCTGCTGGGCTACACCGTCGTCAAGCTCGGCGTCCGCTACCCGTCGTCGGGCGGCCTCTTCGCCTACCTGATGCAGGGCTTCGGTAACGGTCGCCTGGTCGGGATCTCCGCGTGGCTCGGGTACTTCGCTGCGATCGTGATCGTCTGCTCGATGGTCGCGGTCTCCTTCGGCAGCTACGCCACCTCGCTCTTCGTCGGCGACGACGCGGGGAGCGCCTGGGACAACGTCTTCACGACGCTCGTCGTCGTCGCGATGGCCGCGATCTCGATCGTCGGGTCGGCGCTGGTCTCGCGCGCGCAGTCGCTGATCGTGTTCGCGCTGCTCGCCGTGTTCGCCGTCTTCATCGTCGTCACGCTCGTCGACATCGACTTCGACCTGCTGGCGTTCAGCGGCTACCCGCCCGCGTCGGACATCGTCGCCAGCGTCGCGCTGACGTTCTTCGCCTACCTCGGCTTCAGCGTGATCACGTTCGCGGCCGGTGACATGCGTGATCCGGAACACGAGCTGCCGAAAGCGATGTACCGCGCGCTCGGCGTGACGACGATCCTCTACGTCCTCATCTCGCTCGGCGTTCTCGGGACGCTCACGGTCGACGAGACCATCGCGTACGGCGAGACGGCTATCGCGGAGGCGGCACGGCCCGCGCTCGGCGAAGCGGGGTTCACGATGATGGCCATCGCCGCGCTGCTCGCGACCGCCTCGTCGGTGAACGCGACGCTCTATGCGTCCGGTGGGCTGACGGCGATGCTGAGCGAATCGGGCCAGTTCCCGCCGCTGCTTGGCCGTCGCTCCCGGCTCGGCCCGCACGCAGGCATCCTCGTCACGGCTGCGCTGGTGCTCGTCGTCGCCAACATTGTCGACCTCTCCGCCATCGCGTCCGTCGGGAGCGCGTGCTCACTGATGATCTTCCTCCTCATCGGGGTCGCGGCGTTCCGGCTCCGCTCGGAGATCGGAGCGAACTCCGCCGTCGTTCTCGTCGCCACGGCCGCGACCACCGTCGTTCTCGTCTTCTTCGCCGTCGACACGCTGCGCAACGCCCCGGAGACCTTCCTCGCGATCGTCGCGATCGCGCTCCTCGCTGTCGTCCTCGACTTCGTGTGGAAACGGGTCCGCGGAGAGCCGCCGCCCGCCGTGCCAGCACCCGGCGCACCGGCCGCACAGGAGTAGGTGCAGGCGCCCGGCGACAGACGCGTGTCGGCTGTCGAGCACGTCACGGACCGGCCCGACGACGACGACGTCCTGCTGTTCCTTGCGACGCTCGGCTCGGCGCTGAGCGCGATCGGCGAGACCGTCGACGCCGTCGAGACGCGGCTCGGGTGATCGCGCCGTCGTACGGGCTGCGCGACGCCCGGTTCAGCGCCTTCCCGGGCGCGCTCGTGATCACCTTCGCCGCCTATCTCCTCGCCCGCCGACCGTCGACGATGCCGGTGTACGCCGTCTTTCTCCCGGGATTCTGGCTTCTCGTTCCCGGCTCGCTGGGCTTGATCGGCCTCACAACCGTGTTGGCGATACCCGAGTCCGCGTCGACGGAGGACATCCTCGCGATCGTCGCGTCGATCGCGTCCGTCGCCCTCGGCGTTCTCTGCGGCGTCGAGCTCCACGCCTGGCTCACGAGAGCCGGAGGCCGCGTGCGCCGTGCCGGGCGAAAGGGCGGCTGACGTGCGCGGCGCCCTCGTCTCGAACCGGACGGTCATGTACGGCGTCACCGTGCGGGTCGCGATCGTGGCCGTCGTCGTCGGGGTGTTCTGCACGTGGCTCGCCCAGGACCACCTGACCCTCAACGGGATCGAGGGGCCGAACAACGGCTGGCTGTGCGTCCTCCTGGCGGGCCCGGCATTCCTGTGGGCGAGGTCGATGGAGCGCGGCTCCTGGGTGGGCGTGGTCGGCGTGCTCGCGAGCGCGCTCGTGATCGGATGGACGGCGGCGGAGAACTGGCTCGACGCGCAGCCGCGTCCTGGACGCCGGCGTCTCCTACGGCCTGCTCCTCGTCCTCGCGGCATGCACGGTGCTGGCAGCGGTCGCCGTCGTCCGTGCGGTCTCGCTTCTCCGCGACCCGGCCCGCCGCGCTCATCCCGGCCGTCGCCGTGGCCGGGCGCGGACGGCACTAGCCGTCGCCCTCCTCGTGCTGGCGCTCCTCTTCGTCCTCGTCTTCCGGCAGGTGCTCGGGATCACGCAGCGGCCGAGCTGGCCGCCGCCCGCGAACGCGGTCACGGCGGCCGGCGCAGAGGCAGCGACGAAGCGTTCGCCGGCCGCGAAGGGACACGTCCGCACGACGCGGACCTCGACTTCGCCTGGTCGACCGCCGCGACGATCGAGCCGCTCGTCGAGGGCAGGACGTTCTTCCCGCGGATCTTCGCCGACGTCGAGGCCGCTCGCTCCTCTGTGCACATCCTCATGTTCGGCTGGCGCGAGGGCGAGGTCGGGACGCGAGATGGCCGACCTGCTCGAGCGGAAGCTCGCCGACGGGGTGGAGGTACGGGTGATCGTCGACGCCTTCGGCTCCCGGCCGAACGGCGAGGCGCGCGAGATGTTCACCGGCCTCGCCGAAGCCGGAGCGCAGATCGTCGTCAACGACGTCCTGCCGCTCGATCGCGACGGCCTCTACCCCGACGACCGGCACCTCGACTGGCGCCAGGACGAGGTGGGTCGCGCCGACCACCGCAAGCTCTACGTCGTGGACGGCGAGGTCGCGTGGACCGGCGGCGCAGGCATCGAGGACCACTTCGAGAACGGCGGGTTCCACGACGTGATGGTCCGCGTCACGGGTGACGTGGTCCGCCAGACCCAGGCCGCCTTCCTGACGAGTTTCCGCGGCCACGGCGGTCCTTTGCCCGACGACCTCGACCCGTACTTCCCGGCGCCGGCCGACCGCGGCGAGATTCCGGTCGCGCTCGCCCAGGTCATCCCCGGAGGCTTCGTCGCCGCCTCCCAGGCGATCCGCGAGCAGATCGACGGCGCCCGCCGGCGGCTCGACGTCATGAACCCGTACCTCACCGACCGCGACATGCTCGAGCGGATCCTCGCGGCGGCCCGTCGCGGCGTCCGCGTGCGGCTCATCGTCTCCGAGACGTCCAACAACGCGCAGGCGACGGCCGCGCTGAGGCACCGGTACGAGGAGCTGAGTGCGGCCGGGGTCGAGATCTGGGAGCTCCCGGGCACCGTCGTCCACGCCAAGGTCGTCGTCGCCGACGACGTCGTCAGCTTCGGCACCGTGAACCTCGACTCGTGGGCGATCTACCGGAACTCGGAGATCGCGATGATCGCGCGGAGCGCCGAGGTCGCGGCGCTGTTCGAGGAGCGGCTCTTCGAGCCCGACGTCGCCCGGTCACGCCGCGGCGAGCCGCCGTCCGGCGTCGGCGAAGGCATCGAGAGCTGGCTCTGGGACAAGCTGACCTACTTCCTGTGAGGTCCCTGCCCGCGCGGCAGGGAAAACCGAGACAATCGCCCGCATGACGACGTCTCCGTCCACGAGCCGGCGCGACCTCGAGGCCGCGGTCTCCGCGGTCGCGTCGTCGGTCGACGGCCGGCGCTTCACGTTCCAGTGCTCGATCCACGACCTCGCGCTCAAAGCCGGCGGCTACGTCTCCATCGACGCGCGCCTCGGCCAGGTGCACGCGATCGAGGCCGCCTGGGTCGAAGGCCCGGAGCTCGTCGCCGCCGTCACCGAGAAGGTCGCCGACGCGTCCCACCTCCGCATCGCCCTCGCCCGCGGCCATGGCGTCGTCCTCGACAGCGACGGGCGCCCGTTCCATGAGTCGCCGATCGTGCGGGCGGACACGGAGTCCGTCGCGGGGTGGCTCGACCGGACGCGACCGCGGCGGGCGTCCCTCGACATCGGAGAGCTCATCCTCCGGCCGGGCGTGCGCTTCGGGCTCGACGCCGGCGGGTTCGACCGGCACACATTCTTCTGCGGACAGTCCGGCTCCGGCAAGACGTACGCCCTCGGCACGATTCTCGAGCAGCTCCTGATGGAGACGTCGCTGCGGCTGATCGTCCTCGATCCGAACTCGGACTTCGTTCGGCTCGGCAAGATTCGAGAGAACGTCGGCGAGGACGTGGCCGTCCGCTATCGGGACGCTGCCGACGGCGTCGTCGTTCGCACGGTCGGCAGCGGGCCCGATCGGCTCCACGTTCGCTTCCGGGAGTTCGATCCAGCGGATCAGGCGGCGGTCCTTCGTCTCGACCCGATCCGGAACCGCGAGGAGTACGGCGCTCTCGTCGACATCCTCGAGGGCGGCCTGCAATCACCCTTTACGACTGCGGGCGACCTTGCCGAGCAGCTCGCCGCAGCGGATGCCCCGGAGCTCCGCGCCCTCGCCACGCGGATACGGAACCTCGGCCTCCACCGGTGGCCGATCTGGTCCGTCGGCGACGAGGGATCGCTCCAGGATCTCGTGGCGCCGGGTGGGCCACGTGCACTCGTCGTCGACCTCGGCTCGCTCGACACCGGTGCCGAGAAGGCGATCGCGGCCGAGGCCGTGCTCGCCGCCTTGTGGCGACGCCGGTCCGAGCGGGAGCCCGTGCTGATCGTCATCGACGAAGCGCACAACGTGTGCCCGCGGGAGCCCGGCGACGAGGTGACCGCACTCGCGACGGAGCATGCGGCGCGCATTGCCGCGGAGGGGCGCAAGTTCGGCCTCTACCTGCTCGTCTCGACCCAGCGCCCGCACAGAGTCAACGAGCTCGTGGTCTCCCAGTGTGACAATCTCGTCCTCATGCGGATGACCTCTGTCGGCGACCTCGGCTACGTCGGCGACACGCTCTCGTTCGCGCCGCCGGCGCTCCTTCGCGAGGCGACGTCGTTCCGCATGGGCGAGTCGCTCGTCGCCGGCAAGATCGCCTCGCATCCCGCCTTCGTTCGCTTTGGGCCGCGGCTTTCGGAGGAGGGCGGCTCGGACGTGCCCGCCACGTGGGCGGCGGCCGCGTCGACGTGACCGACGCGGCGTCGACGGAAAAGGCACCCGCAGCCGCGAGCGGTGCGATGGTCGTGCTGTTCACGCTCGCGGCCGGCCAGTTCCTGATGACGCTCGACACCTCGGTCATGAACGTCTCGATCGCGACGGTCGCGAAGGACGTCGGCACCACCGTCACCGGGATCCAGGGCGCGATCACCGCCTACACGCTCGTCATGGCGGCGCTGATGATCACGGGGGCGAAGATCGGCGCCATCATCGGCCGCAAGCGGGCGTTCGCGATCGGCTGCGTGATCTACGGCTGCGGCTCGTTCATCACCTCGATCTCGCAGAACCTGCCGACGTTGCTCTTCGGCTGGTCGTTCCTCGAGGGCGTCGGCGCGGCGCTGATCCTGCCGGCGATCGTCGCGCTCGTCGCCGGGAACTTCCCGGCCGAACGGCGGCCGGCCGCGTACGGCCTTGTCGCGGCCGCCGGCGCGATCGCCGTGGCCGTGGGCCCGCTGGTCGGAGGGTTCTGCACGACCTACTTCTCTTGGCGCTGGGTCTTCGCCGGCGAAGTGGTGATCGTCGCGGCGATCCTGCTCCTGACGCGCCGGATCGCGGACGCCCCGGTCGAGAAGCGTCCGAAGCTCGACCTCGTCGGCGCGGTGTTGTCCGCGCTCGGGCTCGCGTTGATCGTCTACGGCGTGCTCCGGTCGAGCGAGTGGGGGTGGATCCAGCCGAAGCCGGGCGGCACCGAATGGGCGGGACTGTCGCCGACGGTCTGGCTCGTCCTGGCCGGGCTGTTCGTCGTCTGGCTGTTCTTCCGCTGGCAGGCTCGTGTCGAGTCGCGCGGCGGCGAGCCGCTCGTGCGCCCGGCGATGCTGCAGAACAAGCAGCTGAACGGCGGGCTCGTGATGTTCTTCTTCCAGTACCTGGCGCAGGCGGGCCTGTTCTTCGTCGTCCCGCTGTACCTCTCGGTCTGCCTGGGCCTCTCGGCGCTCGCGACCGGCGCCCGACTGCTTCCGCTGTCCCTGACGCTCCTGATCGCGGCGATCGGCATCCCGAAGCTCTTCCCGGACGTCTCGCCGCGGCTCGTCGTCCGGAGCGGCCTGCTGGCCTTGTTCGCGGGCACGGTCGTGCTGCTCGCCGCGCTCGACGTCGACTCCGGTCCCGAGATCGTCCTCGTCCCGATGCTGCTGATCGGCCTCGGCATCGGCGCGCTTGGCCTCACAGCTCGGCGCGGTCACCGTCTCGTCCGTGCCTGACGATCAGAGCCCCGAGGTGGGCGGCGTCCAGAACACGATGACGAACCTCGGGGCGTCGATGGGAACGGCGCTCGCCGGGTCGGTCATGATCGCCGCCGTGTCGGCGTCGTTCCTCACGAACATCCAGCAGAACCCGGACATTCCGAACCGGGTGCAGTCCCAGGCGGAGGTCGAGCTCGTGGGCGGCGTCCCGTTCGTCTCCGACGCCGACCTCGAGGCGGCGCTCGACGAGGCGGGCGTCCCCCTGCGGGTGAGGGACGAGGCGCTCGAGGCCTACGCGGACTCCCGCATCGACGGCCTCCGCAACTGCGCTCGCGATCCTCGCGCTGCTCGTTGTCGTGGCGCTGTTCTTCGCGCAGCGCATCCCCCGTACCCAACCTGGAAGGCCGGCGACGTAGATGTGCCGCTGGCTCGCCTACTCGGGCTCCCCGATCCGCCTCGAGGAGCTCCTCGTCAAGCGAGACCGCTCGCTGATCGACCAGAGCCTGCACTCGCGACTGGGCGCGACGACGACCAACGGCGACGGGTTCGGGGTCGGCTGGTACGACGACAGCGGGGCGCCGAGGCTCTACCGCAGCACCCACCCGGCCTGGAACGACCGCAACCTGCGCGAGCTGGCCGCGGGCGTCTCGTCGCCACTCTTCTTTGCCCACATCCGCGCCTCGACCGGGACGGCGATCCAGGAGACGAACACGCACCCGTTCCGCCACGGCCGCTGGCTATGGATGCACAACGGGCTGATCCGCGAGTTCCCGTCCGTCCGCCGCGAGCTCCTGCTCGCGGTCGACGACACGCTGTTCTCGTCGATCGAGGGCACGACGGACTCGGAGGCGATGTTCTACCTCGCGCTCACGTTCGGCCTCGAGGACGATCCGATCGCGGCGGTCGCACGGACGGTCGGCCTCGTCGAGGAGGTCGGACGGCGGCACGGAGTCGAGCACCCGATCCAGATGACGGTCGCGACGACCGACGGGAGCACGATCTGGGCGTTCCGCTATTCGAGCGAGGGCCAGTCGCGCTCGCTGTGGTTCAGCACGCGCATGGACGCGCTCAAGGCTGTTCACCCCGAGCTGGAGGAACTGGCCGGGCTCTCCGACGAGACGCGGGTCGTCGTCTCCGAGCCCCTCGGCGACCTGCCGGGCGCCTGGAACGAGGTCCCCGAGTCCCACGTCGGCATCGTCCAGCCCGGGGTCGACGAGCTGCTGCCGTTCGCGCCCAGTGGGCCGTAGCTCGCCGAGCGGCGGCAACGAGCGGCAGCCCGGCCGAACGGTTCGTTTCGGCCGCGCGGCGATCGGTGAGCGGCTGGCGGGGTTCATCTACGGGACGATCGTCGTCCTGTCGGTGCTCGTCGCGGGCGCACGCGCGTTTCCCGACGACGCTTCGCGCATCTTCGTCATGGTGCTGGTCACGTCGAGCGTCTTCTGGCTCGCGCACGTCTACGCCCACGCGCTGGCGCACAGCGTCGCGCACGACGAGCACCTGTCGCGTGTCCAGCTCGGGCAGATCGCCCGCCGCGAGGCGTCGGTCGTCGAGGCCGCCGTGCCGCCTCTCGTTGCGCTCCTGCTCGGGGCGCTCGACGTCCTCTCGACGAGCGCAGCCGTCTGGACGGCGTTCGCTTTCGGGCTCGTCGTGCTCGGCGTGCAGGGCATCGTGTTCGCGCGTTTCGAGCGGCTGGGGGCCACAGCGACGATCGGAGTCGTCGCGGCGAACCTCGGCCTCGGGCTTGTCCTCGTCGGGCTCAAGGTGCTCGTGACGCACTGAGTCACGCTGGTGCGCCCTGCCGGTTGCGGCGCCGGCGCCTGACCTTGAGAATGGATCGATGTCGACAGTCGTCTACCGCGGGCGAAACGCAAACTGGCACGGACTGCCCGCGGCGGACGCGTTGGCACAGCTCGGCGTGGATCCCGGTGCGGGCCTCGATGCAGCCGAGGTCGACCGGCGCCGCGCGGAGGTCGGGCCGAACAAGCTCGCGGAGGGGGAGAAGGAGCCCGGCTGGCACGCGTTCCTCCGCCAGTACCGCGACCTCATGCAGCTCGTCCTGCTCGGCGCAGCGATCGTCAGCATGGTCGCGCTCCAGGAGTGGTCGACCGGGGTCGTGATCATCGGCCTGACGGTGCTCAACGCCGTCCTCGGCCTGAACCAGGAGGGCAAGGCCGCCGAGAGCGTCGCCGCGCTCCAGAAAATGCTCCTGATCCATGCGCACGCCCGCCGGAACGGCGAGCGCGTGGACATCCCCGCCGAGGAGCTCGTTCCCGGCGACGTGGTGACGTTCGAGGCCGGCGACAAGATCCCCGCCGACGGCCGCCTGATCCTGGCGGCGACGCTCGAGATCGAGGAGGCGGCGCTGACGGGCGAGAGCACGCCCGTGCTGAAGTCCGTGGACCCCGTGACGGGCGACGAGGTCCCGCTCGGCGACCGCCTCGACATGGCGTACATGAACTCGACCGTGACTCGTGGCCGCGGCGAGATGGTGGTCACGGCGACGGGGATGGCGACCGAGGTCGGCCAGATCTCCGGGATGCTCGGCCAGGTGCAGGAGGAGAAGACGCCGCTCACGCGCCAGCTCGACCAGCTCACCCTCCTCATCACGATCATGGCCGCGGGCGCCCTGGCGCTCGTGATCCTCTTCGGGCTGATCCGCGGCGAGGACTTCGACGAGCTGTTCCTGATCGGGATCAGCCTCGCGATCGCCGCGATCCCGACGGGCCTGCCCGCCGTCGTGACGACGATGCTGTCGCTCGGCACGCAGGCGCTCGCGGCGAAGGGCGCGATCATCAAGCGGCTGCGCTCCGTCGAGACGCTCGGTTCGACGTCCGCGATTTGCTCCGACAAGACGGGGACGCTGACCCTCAACCAGATGACCGCGCGCCAGCTGGTCGTCGTCGGGCGTCGCTACCACGTCGAGGGCGAGGGCTACTCGACGGAGGGCAAGATCCTCCGCGTCGCCGGCGACGGCGACACGTCCCTCGAGCCGTACCTCCTGCCGATGGCCCTGGCGAACGACGCGGCGGTGCGCGACGGCGAGATCGTCGGCGACCCGACCGAGGCGGCGCTCGTCGTCCTCGCCGAGAAGGGCGGCATGGACGTCGACGAGACGCGGCGCGTCTTCCCGCGCGTCGGCGAGGTGCCCTTCGACTCCGAGTACAAGCTCATGGCGACCTTCCACGAGATGGCGCACGAGGGGCGAGAGGTCGTCCGCTGCTTCGTGAAGGGCGCGCCAGACGTCCTCCTCGCCCGTTCGGCGTCGGTCAGGGGCGCGGACGGGGCGAGCCCTGCCGGCAGACTCCGGCCGCGAGCAGGTGCTCGCCGAGAACGACCGGCTTGCGGCAGAGGGCCTGCGGGTGCTCGCCGTCGCGTCGCGCGACATCGACCCGGCCGCCTTCGACGCCGGCGGCGTGCTGCTCGAGGAGATCCAGGGCCTGACGCTGCTCGCGCTCGTCGGGATCGTCGACCCGCCCCGCAAGGAGGCGCGGGATGCGATCGCCCGCTGCAAGGAGGCGGGAATTCAGGTGCGGATGATCACCGGCGACCACGCGACGACCGCCGCGGCGATCGCCGGGCAGCTCGGGATCGAGGGGCGAGCACTTCCGGGCACCGAGTTCGCGGGGTTGAGCGACGAGGAGCTCGACGCGCAGGTCGGCGCGATCGGCGTCGTCGCGCGCGTCGCGCCCGAGGACAAGGTCCGCCTCGTCGACATGCTGAAGCGGAAGGGGAACGTCGTCGCGATGACGGGCGACGGCGTGAACGACGCGCCGGCGCTCAAGCGATCCGACATCGGGGTCGCGATGGGGATCACGGGCACCGAGGTGACGAAGGAAGCGGCCGACATGATCCTCACCGACGACAACTTCGCCACCATCGTCGCTGCGGTCGAGGGCGGACGGGGCATCTACGACAACCTCATGAAGTACGTGCGCGTCCAGCTCGTGATGCTGGGCGGGTTCATCCTCCTCTTCGTCGGGGCGGGCGCCTTCGACGTCGCGAACGGCGCTCCGCTCACCCCGCTGCAGATCCTCTGGATCAACTTCGCGATCGATGTGCTGCTCGCGATCGGGCTGGGCTTCGACGCCGCGGCCCCCGGGCTGATGCAGCGCGCCCCGAGAAACGCGGCGGCGGCGATCGTCGATCGCGCGCTCGCGACTCGTCTCGGCATCGCGGCACTCGTGATGGCGGTGCTCGCGCTCGGCGTCGTCGCCTGGGGAGAGGAACGGTACGACCTCGTGACCGCCACGACGATGGGGCTGACGACGCTCTCGCTGATGCACATCGTCGCGGCGCTCGAGGCGCGCGAGCCGTCCGAAACGATCTTCACGCGCTACACGATCGCGAACCGACGATTCGTGCAGCTGGTCGGGGCGGCGCTTGCGCTGACGTTCCTCGTCACCGAGCTGTCGCCGCTCCAGCGGATCTTCGACACCGTCTCGCTCACGAGCGCGCAGTGGGGCATCTGCCTCCTCGGCCCGATCGGCTACGTCCTCGTCATCGAGCTCGTGAAGGTCTTCGACCGCAGCTCGGGTCGAGCGCACCCGGTAGCGGCGACGGTCGAACGGTGAGCGAGGACCCGGCCGAGGAGCACGTCGGCACTCCTCGTCAGGGCATCCTCCTGGCGGCGGCGATGTTCGTGTTCGTGATCGACACGTCGTTCATGAACGTTTCGATCTCGGCCGTCGTCCACGACCTCGACACGACGGTGAGCGGTGTTCAGTCGGCCGTGGCGATCGAAGCGCTCGTCTCCGCCGCGTTCATCCTCATCAGCAGCAAGGTCGGCGACCTGTTCGGGCGCAAGCGCGCCTTCGTCGTCGGCATGGTGTTCTACGCGGTCGGGGCGCTCGCGATGGTGGTCGCGCAGGGCCTGGCGGCGATCATCGTCTTCTGGGCGATTCTCGGAGGGCTCGGAGCATCGCTCTATCTCCCGGCGATGCAGTCGTTGATCCACGGCAACTTCGAAGGGAAGGCCCGCGCGAAGGTCTTCGCGCTGGTCGGTGCGTCGGGGGCGATCGCCGCTGCGATCGGGCCGCTGATCGGAGGCTTCGTCACGACGGTCCTGTCGTGGCGTGTCGGGTTCCTGATCGAGGCGCTCATCATCGCGGTCGTGCTGCTGGGGAGCCGCGGCATCCGTGACGTGCCGTACACGGGTGACCGGTCGGTCGACGTCGTCGGAGCGTTTCTCTCCGTGGTCGGCATGGGCGGCCTCGTCGTCGGCGTACTCGTGTGGCAGGAGGGCGGCGAATCCGTGGCGCTCCTGCTCGCAATCGGGGCGTCTGCGATGGGGGGCCTGGTGTACTGGCTCGTGCGCCGCAAGCGCCAGGGCAAGCCGACGCTGCTCGACCCGACGCTGTTCGCCTCCAAGCTGTTCAGCACCGGCGTCTCCCAGATCTTCCTGCAGCAGGTCGCCCTGGGCGCGATGCTGATCGCACTCCCGATCTACCTGCAGCTCGTCTGGGGATACAACGCGCTGGAGGCCGGCATCACGCTGGCGCCCTTGTCGCTCACCATGTTCGGAGTCGCGATCCTCGCGGGGAAGAGAGCCGGGAGGCGGCGGCCGAGCGGCATCGTCCGGGCGGGGTTCGTGCTGCTCGCGGCGTCGATCGTGATCCTCATCCCGCTGGTGCCCAGGGCGGACTCGGGCTGGTACCTGGTGATCCCGCTGATGCTCTCGGGCGCCGGGCTCGGGCTGCTCGCGTCGCAGCTCAACAACTACGCGCTCGCTCCCATCTCGGAGGAGCGCGTCGGTGAGGCGGCCGGCGTGACGTCGGCGACCGGATCGTTCGGCCTCTCCTTCGGGCTGGCCTTCGCGGGCGCGATCATGCTCGCCACGCTGTCGATCGCGTTCACGAACATGGCGGAGTCGAGCACCGTTCTACCCCCGGCCGACCAGCAGCGCGTCGCCGACGTGCTCGAGGACGACGCGCAGGTGATGAGCGACGCCCAGCTGGAGGAGCTCCTCGCCGGCCAGCCCGCGGACATCCAGGACGAGATCCTCAGCATCAACGCGGACGCCCGCCACCTCGCTCTTCAGGTCGCGCTCCTCGTCGCGCTCCTCGCGTCGCTCGTCGGCGTCGTCAACGCGTTCCGCATGATGCGGCTCCCCGACCCCACGCCCGTGGCCGCAGCCGAGGACATGGTGCTCGGCTGACCCATGAGCATCGCGGCGCGACCTTCGCTCCGATGATCGTCCCCCGTTGGGAGTGGCGGACGTTCGGCGACTCGTTCGGCGACGCTGAGGCGCGCCTGGGAGCGCTCGAGCCGACGAAGGTTGACGACAGCGACGAGCTGTACATCATCTCGATCCGCGTCGAGGGAAGCATCAAGGTCCGTGGTGGACAGCTCGACGTCAAGCGGCTCGAGGAGGTGAACGACGACGGGCTGGAACAGTGGAGGCCCGTCGCCAAGGCGGAGTTCCCGCTCGACGCGGCCGATGTCGCCTCGCTCCTCGGGTCGCTCGACGTGACCGCGTCATCGCTCGATCGCGACACGTACGGCCTCGACCAGCTGATCGAGGAGGTCATCGCCCCGCACGAGGAGCTGCTGGCCGTTCCCGTGTCCAAGCACCGTGTCCACTACGTCCTCGACGGGTGCATGGCGGAGCTCACCGACGTGCGGTCCGGCTCGCGGACGACGCGCACGATCGCCGTCGAGAACGAGGACCCGGCGGTCGTTCGCTCGATGGTCGAGTCGCTCGGCCTGTGGTCACGGCCAAACGTCAGCTTCCCACGCGGCCTCGCCCTGCTCGTCGGGTTCGGGCCTCGTCGGTACGCCGCGATCGACGTGGGGACGAACTCGGTGAAGTTCGTCCTCGGCGAGCGATCGGCAGACGGATCGTGGGCTCACCTCGTCGACCGGTCCGAGGTGACACGCCTCGGCGAGGGGCTGGCGGCGTCGGACCGGCTCGATCCGGAGGCGATCCGGCGGACGGCCGACGCGATCGCGGAGATGGTAGACGAGGCCCGTTCGCACGGGGTGGAGGACGTCGCCGCCGCGGGCACCGCGTGGATGCGTGCGGCCGACAACGCCGGCGAGCTCGTGGCCCGCGTTCTCGAGCGCTGCGGTGTTCGGATCGAGATGATCGACGGCGAGGAGGAGGCCCGCCTCTCCTACCTCGCCGCGATCGCCGGCCTCGGCCCCGTCGAGGGATCGCTCGTCGTCTTCGAGACGGGGGGCGGGAGCACGCAGTTCACCTTCGGTCACGGGGACCGGATCGACGATCGGTTCAGCGTCGACGTCGGCGCCGTGCGCGTCACGGAGCAGTTCGGCCTCGCGGAGGCCGTCGACGAGGCGCGGATCGCCGCCGTCCTCGACGCCGTCGCCGGCGACCTCGCATCGCTCGGCGGCCGCCCGCCGCCGGACGCGCTCGTCGGGATGGGCGGCGCCCTGACGAACCTCGCGGCCGTGAGGCACGAGCTCGCGACCTACGACCGGGAGGTCGTCCACGACACCGTGCTCGACGTCGCCGAGCTCGACCGGCAGATCGAGCTCTACCGCACGCGGAGCGCCGAGGAGCGGCGGGCGATCGTCGGCCTCCAGCCGAAGCGGGCGGACATCATCCTCGCCGGCGCCTGCATCGTGCGGACGGTGCTCGCGAAGCTCGGCTCGACGTCAGTTGTCGTGAGCGACCGCGGCCTGCGCCATCAGCTGCTGGTCGAGCGGTTCGGCGCCTGACGAGGGCACCGCGGCCGCCGACGATCCGCGCGGGAACGGGTCGCCTACCGCTCGTGTCCTCAGTCCGTCGTCGAACGAGCGAGGGCAAGCACGTTGCCGTCCGGACCGGCGAACCACGCCGCCGTCTCGCCCCACTGGCCGCTCAACGACCGGGCTCAGCGGCCGCCCGCCGGCCGTCTCGATGCGAGTGACGGCCTCGTCGAGGTCGTCTCGTCCCCGAGGAGGCACCCGTGCTCTCGAACGACCAGCTCGAGCTCGTTCCCGGGCCGGGCTTCCCGCGCGTCGACGCCCCGTAGGTCAGCCCGCGGTGCGCCGCGCCGCCTCGCGCGCCTGGCGCTCGTACGGGCTGCGGTCGTACCCCGTCCGGAGGTAGCTGAGCGGCATCGCGAGCGGTCGGTGCTGCATCTGCCAGACGTGACAGAGCTCGTGGGTGATGAGGTCGTCGGTGACGTTCGCCCGCCGGAGGAAGATCACGCGATGCGTCGCGAAGCCGTCGTAGCGGCGCCAGGGCGGCAGCTCGAAGAGCCACGGCGTCACGATGAGCCGCACGCCGTCGATCCGGACCTTCCGGGGCCACCAGCCGAGCCGGTCGAGCCGCTCCTTCGCGCGGATCAGCCGGGGATCAGGGGGTCTCAGGGGGCAGTCGTCACAGGATCGAGGAGCAGGATCGCTCCTCCGTCCTGGCTCTGCGTGTAGTCGTACTGGTACGTCCGGCGAGCCGTGATGCGGTTCAGCGTCGCCGTCTCGCCCGGGGAGATGCCCCCGACGCCGGGCGTCTTCGCGCTGAGGGTGTCCGTGAGCGGCCGCGACAGCTCCGGGCCGAGGTCGCCCCTGCGGAAGAACACGACGGTCGAGGCCGTCTCGCCGCCGGGCGGCGGCGGGAGGAAGACCGAGACGGAGTTGACGTGGTTCATGTACTTGAACGTGTAGAGCGCGAGCTCGAGCGCCTCGCGCCGGAGCAGCTCGTGGCGCTCCGGCGAAGGCTTGCCCGACGCGATCGAGCAGCCCTGGCCGAAGCCGCAGAGCACGTACTGCACGCTGTTCGACGTGTCGACGATCTCGATCTCGCGATCGGCGATCTCCCCGCCGACGGGGAGATCGGGCCGTACGGCGATCGCGCGGATCAGGATCTGCGTGCTGCCCTCGGGCTGGTTCGAGACGACGATCGGCGGGCTCGCGAGCGCGCCGGTGAGTTGCTCTCCGTTGCTGAGGCGGTAGCGCTCCGAGACGTGCTGGGCAATCTGCTCCGCGCGGGCGTTCGTCGAGCCGTTGGGGTGGTAGTCGGACCAGGCCGGCGCAACGACCTGCGTCGAGTCGTCGCTGTCGGAGGCGACGACGACCAGCGCGCCGACGCCGAGGCCGAGCACGAGGGCGAGCCCCACGTAGATGTATGCGAACCGGCGGCGGTAGCCGGTGCGCCGAGCGCGCTCCTCGCGCGAGACGTCATCGGCCTCCGACTCGTCGACCCGCTTCGCGACGGGCGCGTCGATCAGAGGCTTCTCGTGGACGCTTTCGCTCACTGCTGCTGGAGCTCCCTGGACTGCTGCGGACGCTGCGAGGAGGCGATCGCGAAGAAGGGCGCCGGCCAGATCGCCTCGTCGGAGTAGTCGAGCTCCGGGATCCGGATCCCTACCGAGTCGAGGAGGTCCATGAGCTCGTCGCCGAAGATCTCCTTCTTCTCCATCAGGACGCCGGCGATCTTGTCCAGCGCCTCGCGGTTGGTGGTCGCGAGGTTGTGCGCGACGACGTACGCCTGGCCGATGATCTGCGCGCCGGCGCGGCGCTTCGACGGATCCGACAACGCCGCCGAGATGGGGTCGGGAGCCATCGGCCCGCCTCCGCCCATCCGGTTCATGATCTGCATCCCGATCCCCTCGAGCCGGTCGAGTGCGCGCTTGCGCGCGTCTTCCTCGGACTCGCCGTCCTTCGGCGTCGCGACGAACGGCTGCGGGCCCATCGCTGCGGCACCGACCATTCCGGCTGTCTGCGCCGTGACCGACATCACGTCCCCGCCGACACCCGTCGAGTTCTCGTTGTAGAACACCCGCTCGGCAGCCATCGCCCCGAGTCCCCAGACCAGCTGAGCGAACATCTCGCTCTGGAAGCGCGCGAAGCGCTCCTCCTTCTCACGCGCCTGGTGGTGCCCACCCGAGTCGCCTCGCCGCCGGATCGACAGTCGCGTCGACTCGAAGTCCTGCATGAAGGCGTGTCCCGCGATCGCGTGGCCCGCCTCGTGGATCGCGATCGCCCGTCCCTCGCGCTCGACGTACTCGATGCCGATGGCGGTGCCCGACTCGAGCGTCGTGATCGACTCGACGAGGTCGTCCCAGCTGAACCGCTCGCGGCCCGAGTGGTGCGCGATCGTGAGCGCCATCGACGTGACCTGCTCGATCATCGCGGGCGAGTAGCCGTTCGTCACGCGCGCGATCTCGTCGCGCCGTCTCGGCATGTCCAGCTCGGGGTCGTGCGAGACCTTGTTGATGTACAGGTCGATGATGTCGAGCCGGTCGTTCTTCGTCGGTGTCCGGAACCAGACATGCCGGCCCATCCGGCCCGGGCGGATCAGGGCGGGGTCGAGTCGGTCGATCGGCACGTTCGTGGCGCCGATGAAGTAGACCTGCTCGCTCCGCGGGCGCGGCGCAGGAAGGCGCAGCGACTTTCCGCGGATCCGCCGCGGCACGATGAAGCTCGCGTCGAGCAGCGTGTTCGTCCGGTTGGTGATCACACGCCGCATGAACGGCGGGTTGTCGATGCCGTCCATCACGACGAGCAGCTGGTTGAGCGCCATGCCGCCCATGCCGCCCATGCCGCCCGGGAACATGAAGCCGTAGAACCGCATCATGTTCGCGGCGAACCCGCTCGGCCCGACGGTGGGCGTCTCGCGGCTAGTGAACAGCTTGTCGCGCCAGGCCCTCGTCTCGAGGACGAGATCGCCGGACGGGTTCAGCGATCCCCACGGGCCGAAGAACAGATCCTCGTGAATGCTCATCGGGGTCAGCGGCGGCACGTTGATCGCCCCGCCGAAGCCTCCCTGGCCGAGCGCCTGACGGCGCATCCCGACGGCGTCGATCTCGTCGATGAAGACGATGCAGGTGCCGCCCCACTTGCGCGCGGCCCGCTTCGCCTTCCACGCGAGGTAACGCACGACGATCGCATCGATGCCGATGAAGGTGGCCGCGAAGCCGGAGCCCGGGATCGACACGAACGGCGAGTTGAAGCCCGTCGCGAGCGCCTTCGCGAGCATCGTCTTGCCGGTGCCCGGGGGCCCGAAGAACAGCACGCCTCGCTCGCGCTTGCCGCCGTGACGCTCGAACTGCTCGCCCGACTGCCAGATCGAGACGACCCGGCGCACCTCTTCCTTCGCCTCCGCCTGCCCGCGGACGTCGTCGAGCTTGACGCCCCACTGCGCGTCGCCCGGCTCGAACGTCTTGATCTGCGTCAGGTTCATCGCCAGCAGCGGGCCGAACAGGATCCCGAAGTTGGCAATGAAGAGGAAGAAGACGAAGACGACCTGGATCCAGAGCGCCGGCGACGAGAGGATCGTCCCCATCCCGTCGAGGATGAAGCCGATCGTCCCCCACCAGGTCCCGCCGCGGAACAGCCAGACGACGGTGATCACGACGAAGAAGAAGACGAAGATCTTGAACCAGAACCGCCAGAACCAGGCGCGTCGGCGGCCGACGATGTCCTCCTCGCGGAGCTCTCGGCTCTCGATGCCGAAGAGGCTCGGATTCGGGATCAGCTTGCGGAACAGCAGGTCGGCCATCCCGCGGAAGACCACGACGATCGCGACGGTGGCGATCAGCGCCTTCCACCAGACCCAGTCGTTTCGCTGCGTGAGCCAGACGTAGAAAACCGGCGATGTCGCGACAGCGACGGCGGTTGCGGCGCGCGTCAGGCGGCGCCAGCTCTTTGCGAGCTCCTGTGAGGCCTCTGCTTGCGGCAGGCCGCCAAGCGGTGCTTCGGCTGTCGCCATCGTCCCAGTGTACGCAGGCGGCTTATTCCTTCGTTGTTGGCCGACCGTTAAGGGCCGGTATCCCGGCAGCGCCTCCCGGGAGCCCGGCCACCAGGGCCGGTGCTAGCGTCGGCCCCATGACACAGGCGACGCTCCACACCAGCGAGGGCCCGATCGCCCTCGAGCTCTATCCCGACGAGGCCCCGAAGACGGTCGAGAACTTCACCAAGCTCGCGTCCGACGGGTTCTACGACGGGCTCGTGTTCCACCGCGTGATCCCCGACTTCATGATCCAGGGCGGCTGCCCGGAAGGCACCGGCGCCGGCGGGCCCGGCTACACGTTCGAGGACGAGTTCAACGATCAGCTCGTAACGCGTGGCGCGCTCGCGATGGCGAACGCCGGCCCGAACACGAACGGCTCGCAGTTCTTCATCGTCACCGCCGACGCCTGCCCGTGGCTGGACGGCAAGCACACCGTCTTCGGCCGGGTGACGACCGGCCAGGACGTGGTCGACCGCATCTCGCTCGCCGACCGTGACGGTCGCGACCGGCCGCGAGACGACGTCACGATCGAGCGCGTCGAGCTGAGCTAGCTCGCGAGCGGGATTCCGCCGAGCGGAATCCCGCCGCTCGATCCCCGGCTTCGGCGGGGCAGATCCCTGACGGCGCCCGCTGTCGCGGTCGCAAACTGCCTCCGTGGCAGGACGCGTCGGCGTTAGGCTCCGCCCGTGGACCTGAGCGGAAAGACCGCGGTCGTCACCGGTGCCTCGTCGGGCATCGGTGCGGCGACCGTGCGCCGGCTCCGCGAGGCGGGTGTACGGGTCGTCGGTGGGGCCCGCCGGGTCGATCGGGTCGACGCCGACGTCGCGCTGCCGCTCGACGTCACCGACGAGGCGTCGAGCCGCGCGTTCGTCGACACCGCGGTCGAGGCGCTCGGCGGCATCGACATCCTGTTCAACAACGCCGGCCTGGCGCTCGGCCGAGTGCCCTTCACCGAGTCCACCGAGGAGGACGAGGCGACCGTCCTCCACACGAACGTGGACGGCGTGCTCCGCATCACGCGCCTCGCACTTCCGCATGTCCGCGACGACGGCCACATCCTCTTCATGGGGTCGATCGCCGGGCGTCAGGCGTACCTCAACGCCGCGTCGTACATCGCGTCGAAGTTCGCGGTGCGCGGGTTCACGTACGCGCTGCGCGAGGACCTGCTCGGCCGCCCGATCCGGATCACAACGGTCGACGCCGGCCTCGTCGAAACCGAGTTCTCGATCGTCCGCTTCAAGGGGGACGTCGAGAAGGCGAAAGCGGTCTACGAGGGGCTGGAGCCGGTGACGGCCGAGGAGATCGCCGACTGCGTCCTCTTCGCGGTCACCCGGCCGCCGCACATGAACATCGACGAGATCGTCGTGAAGGCGACCGCCCAGTCGAGCGGCGGTCGGATCGTCCGGCGCGCGCAGCCCGAGTAGCTCGAGCCGCATGCGGCTCCGCTCCGCCTACGACCGCGAGATCCTGCGGCTCGCGGTCCCCGCGCTCGGGGCGCTCGCCGCGGAGCCGCTCTACATCCTCGTCGACACGGCGATCGTGGGCCACCTCGGGCGATCGCAGCTGGCTGCGCTCGGTGCCGCGGCAACGGCGCTCTCGGTCCTCGCCATGTTCAATTTCCTCCAGTACGGGACGACCGCCCAGGTGGCGCGGGCGACCGGCGCGGGTGAGGACCGCACCGCACGGCGCCTCGGCGCGCAGGCGCTCTGGCTCTCGCTCGCGATCGGCGTCGGGCTCGCTCTCGCCGTCGCCGCGCTCGCGGAGCCGATCGTCGACCTCGTGGGCGTCGAGGCGCAGACCGCCGACTACGCCGTCACGTACCTCCGCATCGTGGCGATCGGCATCCCGTCGTTCTTCCTCGCGCTCGGTGGTCAGGGCTACCTCCGCGGCGTCTCGGAGCTCACCCCGCCGCTCGTCGTGATCGTCCTCGCGAACCTCCTCAACCTCGTCCTCGAGGTGCTGTTCGTCTACGGCTTCGACTGGGGCATCGAGGGCTCTGCCTGGGGCACCGCGATCGCGCAGACGTGCATGGGCGTCGCGTTCATCTGGCTCGTCGCCCGGCGCGTCGGTCGCGAGGATCTCGCGCCGATGGTCGCGCTCGCACGTCGCCTGCTCTCGGTTGGCAAGTTCCTCTTCGCGCGGACGGCCGCGCTGATCTCCGCCTTCCTCCTCGCGGGCGCCGTGGTCGCCCGGTTCGGCGACGCCGAGCTCGGTGCGTACCAGATCTCGTTCCAGCTCTGGATCTTCCTCGCACTCGTGCTCGACGCGATCGCGATCGCAGGGCAGATCATCGTGGGCCGCGAGCTCGGCGCCTCCCGGCCCGAGCGCGCCTACGACGCGAGCGTACGGATGATCGCCCTCGCCGTCGCCGCCGGCGGGCTGTTTGCGATCGGGCTGTTCGCGCTCTCCGGCGTCCTGCCGCGACTGTTCACCTCCGACCCGGAGGTGCTCGCGCAGTGCGCGCTCCTCTGGCCGATCTTCGCCCTGATGCAGCCGCTCAACGGCGCGGTCTTCGCGCTCGACGGGATCCTCATCGGGGCGAGCGACGGCCCGTACATCGCGGCGTCGATGGTCGGCGCCTTCGCCGCGTGCGCCGCCGTGCTCGCGGCCGCCTGGACCGGGGACTGGGGGGTGCGTGGAGTCTGGGCCGCACTCGGGGTGCTGATCCTCGTCCGCCTCGGCACGCTGGGCGCGCGGTTCGTCAGACGCCGCTGGCTCGTCACCGGTTGGGCCTAGAGCGGAGTGGGCGCCCGGCTGAAGCCGGGCACGCACATAATCCTCCTGTGACCGAAGGCCTGAACGTCCTCGGCGGGGCGCTCGAGGGGTGCAGTTTCGACCCGCTGACCGGCTTCTATCGGGACGGCAGCTGCCGGACGGGCGGGCAGGACGTCGGCGTCCACGCCGTCTGCGCCGTCATGACGGACGAGTTCCTCCGCTTCAGCGCCTCGGTCGGCAACGACCTCTCGACGCCGCAGGCCGAGTGGGGCTTCCCGGGCCTCCAGTCGGGTGACCGGTGGTGCCTGTGCGCGAGCCGGTGGCAGGAGGCGCTCGAGGCGGGCGTGGCTCCGCCGGTCGTCCTCGAGGCGACTCACGCCCTCGCGCTCGAGTTCTCGTCGCTCGACGACCTCCAGGCTCACGCAGCCGTCGACTGATCCACCGCCCGCCGGCGGAGGCGGTGCGAGACCACGAACCGCTCCGCGAACCCGTAGCGGAGGATGTTGCGATACGAGCTCCCGGGGCCGTCGTCGCGGCGCTCTCCCGTCTCGGTCACGAGCCGCGTGCACCCGGCCTCGAGGGCGCGCTCGATCCGGGCCGCGAAGAGCGCGCCCTGGCCGCCCCTGCCCCGGTGCTCGTACCTGGTCGCGGCGAAGCCGAAGTAGGCGGCCTCTCCGTCGATCCACACCGCGGCCGCGGCTGCAGGCTCGCCTTCTGCGAGCGCCACGAACGCCTGCCACTCCGGAAGCCCCGGCACGCGCTCGACCATCGGCGCGCACGCGTCCGGCAGCCCATAGCCGTCGAGCACGATGCGCGCCCAGTCGTGGGCCGAGTCGCCGTCCACCTCGACGATCCCGAGCGTCGTGTCGACGGCGGGCGGCGGGAGGGGGCCGCGCTCGAAGAGCATCCAGCCCAAGCCCACCTCGAGACCGCGCGCCGCGAGGAGCGCGTCGAGCCGTGGGTCGGCGTCGGGCGAGACGGCGACGTAGAACGTCGTGTCGCCCATCGCGGCGAGCGCCGCGTCGACGTCACGCTCGTCCAGGGCGCGCCCCAGCCCGAGCCCGACAACGCGGTTCATCATCGGCGAGTCCGGCGCCGCCGGCGCTCTCAGGCACGTCGCACCCGAGCTGTCGAGCGCGTCTGCTCCGTAGACGGGCAGGTAGGCGGAGAGGCAGATTCGCTCGAGCTCGTGCATCGGCCGATCGTGCCCGAGGGCCCGCCGGATTTCCACGACCGGGTTAGGCCGCCTCCGGCGCTCTCGCGAGCCGGGGAACGGGTGCGGCAGCTCGCGCACCTCCCGAGAGGCGAGCTGGGCGACGAGCGCGACCGTCGCGATCGCGGTGTCTCTCAAGCGGTGAGTGCTTCCGCGCGCTTGCGCCAGTACCGCTCGAGGCCGAGGAAGCAGTGCCAGTACGGCGCCGCGCGGTCGTACGCGTCGACCTCGTCGGGGTCGGACGCGAGCACGTCGGCGCGTGCCGCGGCGACGAACGTCGCCTCGTCCATCCCGTGCGCGACGCGCTCCGCCCAGGTGTTCATCGTCTCGCGCACGGCGGCGAGGTGGCGCTCGACGTCCTCGAAGACGCCGAAGTGCGTCAGAGCGAGACGCGCCGGCGCCCGTCGCTCGATCTCGTCGAGCGTCCGTCCCCACGCGACGAGGTCGATCTCGGGCGGCGGGGTCGGCGGGAAGACGAAGCGACCCGGCGCGACGCGGACGCCTGCGGCGTCACCGGAGTAGAGCGTCCCGTCCTCGTGGAGATAGGAAACATGGTGCGAGGCGTGCCCCGGCGTGGGGAAGACGGCGAGCCCGACGGCCTCGTCCCCGACGACGCGGACGTTCGCCTCGGGGACGGGCGCGAGCTCGCCCCAGAGCGGATCGAACGCGTCGCCGTACAGCCGCCGTGCGCTCGCCTCGAGCCGGGACGGGTCGACGAGGTGAGGCGCGCCGATCTCCGAGATGTGCACGGTGAGGCCCGGATGCTCACGGACGAGGACGCCCGCTGCACCTGCGTGGTCGAGGTGGATGTGAGAGAGGAGCAGGTGCGAGACGTCCGTGAGCTCGACGCCTCGCGCGGCGAGCGCCGCGTGCAGCGTCGGGACGCAGCTGCTCGGGCCGCAGTCCTGCAGCGCGAGCCCGCCGTCTGTCTCGACGAGGTAGGCGCCGATCCGGCGGTCGTCCCCGCCGTGCAGGAGGTCGAGAGGCTCGTGCGGCACGACCGCCACGCTAGATGATCGCTATCCGGTTATCCGTACCCACCACGCGGGTTTGGGGGTCTAGCGTGGAGGCGTGTCATCGCGCGCGATGAGTTTCGCGCCGCCGCACAGTCGTCTACGGCGACACCAACTCGAAAGGGAGGCTTTGCATGCCCATACCGACTCTCATCGTCGGGGCCCCGTGCTGGATCGACCTCTACAGCTCCGACACCGACAAGGCGAGCGCCTTCTACGGCGAGCTCTTCGGCTGGACAGCCCAGCCGCCGCAGGAGGGGTTCGGGGGGTACTTCGTCTACACGAAGGACGGCAAGGCCGTCGCCGGCTGCATGCACAACGACGGGTCCATGGGGTACCCCGACGCGTGGGGCATCCACCTGATGACCGACGACGTCCAGCGTGTCGCCAGCGAGGCGCCCGCGCACGGCGGCTCGGTCGAGATGGGCCCGATGGACGTGGCGGAGAACGGCAGCTCGGCGATGATCAAGGACCCGGGCGGCTCGGTCGTCGGCGCCTGGCAGCCGAACCAGCAGAAAGGCTTCGAGCTGACCGGCGAGGCCGGCGCCCCGGCGTGGTTCGAGCTCCACACCGGCCAGTACGACAAGGCCGTCTCGTTCTACCGCGAGGTGTTCGGCTGGGACACCCACGCGATGAGCGACACCCCGGAGTTCCGGTACACGACGCTCGGCGAGGGCGAAGGCCAGCTCGCCGGGATCATGGACGACAAGGAGGAGCCGTCCGGCTGGAACGTCTACTTCGAGGTCGCCGACGTCGACGCGGCGCTCGCGCGCGTCGAGGAGCTCGGCGGCAAGATCATCTCGCCGGCGGAGGACACGCCGTACGGCCGGCTCGCGAGGGCGGCCGATCCCACCGGCACGGCCTTCCGGCTCGTCGCGAACAACAGCTGACCTGCGCACCGGTCCGGCGCCCGGCGATGCCGGGCGCCGGGCCGCGCTCGAGGAGGGCTTGGCGAACCAGGCGCTGTGCCCTCAGGGGAGCGCCGGATCGCCGGCATACGGCGTCCTCGGTCGCGTCCATAACACTGGATCTGGACGCTCCCTGCGTCCTTGCCTCCCGGCGACCGGCGGCACCCTGGAGGCGAGTCCCGGTTCGCCAAACCCTCCTAGGCCCGCGTGCGCGTCGCCGCCAGCGCGTTCGCGAGGTCGGTGACGAGGTCCTCGGCGGACTCGATCCCGACCGACAGCCGCACGAGGTTCGCGGGCGCCGCGAACGGCCCGGTCGCGGTCGACGCGTGCGTCATCCGCGCCGGGTGCTCGATCAGGCTCTCGACGCCCCCGAGGCTCTCGGCCAGCGTCCAGACCTCGGTGCGCGAGACGAGGTCGACCGCCTCCTCCTCGGTCTCCAGGAGGAACGACATCATCCCGCCGAAGTCGCGCATCTGGCGGGCGGCGACCACGTGTCCGGGGTGCGTCGGGAGGCCCGGCCAGAGGACGTCGGTCACGCGCGGGTGCTCGTGGAGGAAGGCCGCGACGACGCGCGCGTTGTCGCAGTGCCGGTCCATGCGCACCGCGAGCGTCTTCAGGCCGCGCAGGACCAGCCACGCGTCGAACGGGCCGGGGACCGCGCCGAGCGACTTCTGGAGGAAGCGCAGGCGCTCGGCGATCGTCGGGTCGTTCGTCGCGGCGAACCCGCCGATGACGTCGGAGTGGCCGCCGAGGTACTTCGTCGTCGAGTGGAGGACGATGTCGGCGCCGAGGTCGAGCGGTCGCTGCAGATAAGGCGTCGCGAAGGTGTTGTCGACGACGAGGAGGGCGCCGGCCGCCTTCGTCGCGCGCGCGACCGCGGCGATGTCGACGAGGTTGAGGAGCGGGTTCGTCGGCGTCTCGATCCAGACGAGCCGCGCGTCGCCGACGAGCGAGTCGGCGTCCGACGAGAGCTCCTGGGGCGTCGCGTACGTGAAGCGATACCCCTTCGGCTCGTACACCTGCGAGAACATCCGGTACGTGCCGCCGTAGACGTCGTTGACGCAGACGACGTGGTCTCCGGGGTCGAGCAGGTGCATGATCGTCGTCGTCGCGCCGAGCCCGGACGAGAACGCGTGGCCGTGGGCGGCGTTCTCGAGCGACGCGAGGCACTCCTCGAGCGCCGTTCGCGTCGGGTTCGAGGCGCGGGCGTAGTCGTATCCCTTGTTGACGCCGACCGCCTCCTGCGCGAACGTCGACGTCTGGTAGATCGGCGTGACGACCGAGCCGGTCGACGGGTCGGGCTCCTGGCCGACGTGGATCGCGCGCGTCGCGAAGTCCATGGGGGCCATGGTAGTCCGGGGACGGTGCCGGGCATCAGCCAGCCACCTGCTCTTCCTCGGGCGTGTCCGGAGCTATGCCCGCAGCGCCTTCGCCCACGCGCGCGGCGCGGCCCCCCCGACGTCGACCGACTCCGCCCGGAGCCAGCCCGCGAGCCGGTCCACGGCGTCCCGGATGCCCGCCCCCGAGTCGGCAGGTGCCCCGGGCTCCGCCCAAACGCCCTCGATCCGGAGCACACCGCTGCTGCGATCGAAGACCGGCTCGATCCTCCCGATGATCGCGGTGCCCCGGAGGATCGGCAGGACGTAGTACCCGTACACGCGCTTCGCCTTCGGCACGAACATCTCGAGCCGGTAGTGGAAGCCGAACAGCGCCTCGGCGCGATCGCGGTCGTGGATCAGCCGGTCGAAGGGGGAGAGGAAGGTGACCCGGTCGGGCACCTCGCCGTCGACCGCCTCGGGGTGCGCCTCCCAGCCGGCGGCCCCGAGCCGCACGCCGAGCGCGCGGAAGCGATCGGCGCGGTGGAGCCGCTCCGCGTCCCGCGTCCTCAGGGTCTCGGTCTCGGGGAGCACGCGCTCCGAGAGGTCCCACAGCCGCTGCCCGGCGACCCTCCCGGCGACCGCGACCTCGCCCCGGAGGTGGAGCGACGTGAGCATGAGCCCGACGTTCCGCGAGCCGTACCACCGGCGCTCCTCCTTCTCGCCCACCGACCGGTCCTCGAGCTCCCGGGAGAGCAGCGGGCCCTTCTGCTGGAGCTCCCGCAGGACGTAGCGGCGGAACCCGCGGTTCTCGGCGAGGAAGTCGCGCACCCAGCGCTCCGCCTTGTAGTGGGTCGAGCTCCGCCAGCGGCGCATGAAGCCACGGACGAGCGGTAGCTGCTCGATCGGCCAGAGGAATGCGTCCCATTCGAAGAGCGACCGCTTCTCCCAGCAGAGGCGGTCGAGCTCGGCGACGTCGAACGACCCCAGCCGGCTCCAGAGGACGATGTGCTGCGCCGGCGCTACGGTCGCGATCGGGTCGAGCTGGAGGAAGCCGAGCCGGTGGACGGTAGCGAGGACGTCGGTGGCGGTCCCGTCGAGGAGCTGCGACCGGACCGCGATGCGCCTGGCCTCCCCCACGTCGACGGGGCGTCCGGGGAGATCGCGAGGCGCCGGCCCTCGCAGCCCGCTCGACTCAGGCACGGAGCTCCTTAGCCCACATGCGAGGCACGCGGCGGCCGACCTCGATACGCTCCGCGCCGCGCCAGGACGCGAGCTCGCGCAGCGCCCCGGCGACGTCCGCTCCCGCCTCCGACGATGCTCCCCGCTCTGCCCAGAGGCCGTCGACGCGGAGGACCGCGGCCCGCATATCGACCGTCGCGTCGACCCGTCCGATCAGCTGCGTGCCGCGCAGGATGGGTAGAACGTAGTAGCCGAACTCACGCTTCGCCGGGGCGACGTACATCTCGAGCCGGTAGCAGAAGCCGAAGAGCTCGGCCGTGCGCTCGCGGTCGTAGACGAGCCGGTCGAAAGGCGAGAGGAGGACGGTGCGGGCATCGCCGGGGCCGCGCTCGAGCACGTTGCGGTGCACCCACCAGTCGCCGTCGAGCCCCGTGACGCGCGCGGGCACCGCGGTCCCGTCCCGGACGAGCGAGCGAAACGCCGCATCAGCACCCGGCGGCACGCCGTCGAGCTGCAGCCCGAACTCGCGTCGGCGCGCCACGCCCTTGCGCCGCAGGCCGCCCTCGACGACCGCGCGGGCGACGTCGCGTGAGGCCCATCGGCGCTCGTCGCGCGGCAGCCTCCTCTCGGCGTCGTCCCAGACACGCTCGTTGCCCTCACGGCCGACGATCGCGATCTCGCCGCGGAACCAGAGGATGTCGAGCATGCGGCCGACGGATTTGCCGTCGTTCCAGCCTCCCGTCTGCCACGGCACGGCGGCGCGGTCCTCGAGGTCGCGCGACAGCAGCGGCCCACGGCGACGGATCTCACGGAGGATGTAACGGCGGAACGAGGCGTTGGCGGCCAGCCACTCGCGGATGTACCGCGAGCGGGTCAGGTCGCCGCGCGGGTACCGGCGCATCGACTCGCGATGGATGCCGTAGTCCGACGTCGGGACGATGTGCGCCCAGTACTCGAAGACCTCGACGCGATCGAGCGCGGCCGCGAGCTCCGCGGTGTCGTAGGGGCCGAGCCTGCTGAACAGCACCATGCGCTCGGCGCGCGCAACGGCGGCGACGGGGTCCACCTGCACCGAGCCGAGCGCGCGGACGACCTCGGTGACCGTCGTCGGCGCACGCCCGTCGAGGAGCTGCGCCGCGACGGCGAGCTGCCGGGCCTCCGGGATCGAGAGCTCGATCACCGGCGGACGCGCTCCAGCCCGATGAGGCGGCGCAGCCGGTCGAGCGCGCGGTCGAGAGCGTCGTCGAGCGCCGCCGACGGCCGGACGCCGTCCTCGCGGTGGAACGCCCGGACGACCAGCTCCCCGGTCGCGCGCTCCGACTTCAGGTCGGCGCGGCCGGCGATCCGGTCACGCCAGAGGAACGGGAGCACGTAGTAGCCGTAGCGCCGCTGCGGCGCGGGCTTGTACACCTCGATCAGGTGGTCGAAGCCGAGGATGCGGCGTGCGAACGGCCGGTCCCAGAGGAGGTTCTCGAACGGCGAGAGGAGGATCGCGACCGACGGCCGCGGCCGGTCGAGCTCCGTCCCGGGCGGGACGAGGACGTCGGCGCCCGCCGTCCTCGACGCGCGAGCCGCTCGAGCTCGCCGTCCGCGACGAGCGAGGCGACCGTGGCGCGAAGGCGCGCGGTGCCGCCCTTGAGTCGCCAGTGCTCGACGACCCCGCGCTCCGTGAGCGCCCCGCGGGCGTGCACGGCACGGAGCGCGAGCACGCGCAGGCGCTCCGGCTCCGCCGGCGTCGGGGCGTCGAGGACGGCGGCCGGCAGGACGCGCTCGGGGACGTCGTAGAGCCGCTGGAACCCCTGCCGGCCGGCGACGACGAGGTCGCCGTGGTTCCAGAGGAGCTCGAGCATCTGCTTCGCCGGCTTCCAGCCCCACATCTCGCCCTGGCGCGCGGCGCCGTCGAAGTGCCGCGAACCGAGCGGCCCGCGCGCGCGGATCTCCTCGAGGACGTGCTCGCGGAGGTGCGGGTGCGTTCGGTCGACCTGTCCGTACCACCGGCGTCCGCCGTCGTCCATGGCGGGGCGGAAGAGCGGCCAGTCGGCGGAAGGCAGGAGGCATGCCTCGTGGGCCCAGTACTCGATCAGGCGGCCGCGCCCGAGGAGGCGCGTGACCGCGTCGCGCGGGATACGCGCCGACGCGCGCGCCGATTGCGATCCGGTGGCTCCGCTCCACCGTCGAGATGGAGTCGAGCTGCACGCACGAGAGGCGGCGGACGACGGCCTCGACCTCCGCGGTGGTGCCGCGCCGGTGCCGCGCCGCGTACCCCTGCGCGTCGATCGCGATTCGCCGCACGGCCGTCACCGACACGCCCACCCGCCCGGTTCTACCCGACGCCGACCGATGCGGGTGTCACCCTATCCCCGTGCGCCGCTTCCTCGTGGTCTGCGCAGTCGGGCTCGTGGCTGCCTGGGTGCTGGGAGTCCTCGTCCTGATGAACGACGAGGACGAGCTCCCGAACGACGCCGACGCCGTCTTCGTCCTGGCAGGTTCCGATGGGAGCATTCCGGACGCGCAGGCGCTCGTGGGCGGCGGCATCGCCCCGACGCTCGTGGTGTCGTCGGACAAGAACACGCGCGATGCGGCGCGGAATCGGCTGTGCCGGAACCCGCCGGAGGACGTCCAGTGCATCGTGCGCGGGCCGTTCGACACGGGCGGCGAATTCCAGGCCCTCGCCCGGGTCGCGAGCAATCGTGGCTGGGACAACGTCGTCGTCCTCGCGCCGAGCTACATGAGCGTCCGCCTCGACCGTGTCTTCGAGCGCTGCGCGGACGCGCGCGTCGTCCAGGTCGACGTCGACGAGCCGTGGTGGCGCGACGCTATCGCGCTTCCGATCGAATGGGTGAACCTCGCCGTGGCGGAGACCGTCCGCCGCGGCTGCTGAGCACGCGGCGCTAGCCGAGCGAGTCCCCGGCGAGGATCCGCGCCAGGAGGTCGGCGTCGATGTTCCCGCCCGAGACCACGCAGACGACGCGACCCGAGCCGCCGTGCCCGGCGAGGGCGGCCGCGAGAGCGAGCGCCCCGGCGCCCTCCGCGACGACGTGGCCCCGGGTGGCGAGCGTGCGGACGGCATCCGCCGCGTCGTCGAGGGGAACGGCGACACCACCGCCGAGGAGACTCCGCGCGCGCTCCCACATCGCCGGGAGGAGTGCCTTCGAACCGGCGCCGTCGACGAACGACGCGGTGTAGTCGACTCCCACCGCCTCGCCGGCCGCCAAGGACGCGGCGAACGGTGCGCCGGTCGCCGGCTCGCACGCGATCACGCGCGTCCCGGGCGACACCGCCGCGAGCGCGCTCGCGATCCCGACGGAGAGCCCGCCGCCGCCCCACGGCACGAGGACGGTCTCGACGTCGTCGAGCTGCTCCGCGAGCTCGAGGCCGATGACGCCGTTGCCGGCCATCACGCGCTCGTCGAGGACGGGGTGGACGAAGAACCCCTCGACCCCGGGGTACGAGCCCGTCTCCATCGTCTCCCACCAGGTGTCGAAGGGAACGGTGATCGAGTGGCCGCCGAGCCGCGCGATCGCGTCGAGCTTCGCGCGCGGCGCGTGATCGGGCGCGACGACCGTGGCGGGGACGCCGAGCTCGCGGGCGACCCAGCACACGCCCTGGGCCATGTTCCCGGCGCTCGTCGTCCAGACGCCGGCCCGCCACTCGCCATCGTCGGCCTGGCGGATCGCGCTCGTCGCCCCGCGGAGCTTGAACGACCCGATCGGCTGCAGGCACTCGAGCTTGAGCCAGATCTCGCACGGCGCGTCGACCGCGAGACGCACGAGCGGGCTCGGCCGGACGGCGTCGGCGGTGATCGCGCGCGCCCGCTCGATCGCCTCCAGAGGGATCAGAAGGGAACCTCGGTGCCGACGCCCCGCTCGCGGGCGCGCTCGACGCAGAGCGACGCCGCGGCGAGGTCCTCGACGGCGAGACCGAGCGACTTGAAAACCGTCAGCTCGTCCGCGTCGCGCCGGCCCGGATGCGAGCCGACGAGCAGCTCGCCGAGCTCGGCGCGGATGTGGTCGGGGCCGATGCCCGTCTCCTCGACCGCGCGGAGGTAGTCGCCCGACTCGTTCAGCGTCGACTCGCGCCGGTCGACGAACAGCGCAGCGTCGGCGACGACGTCGCTGTCGAGCTCGCGCGCGGACGGGACCGACGACCCGACGGCGTTCACGTGCGTGCCGGGAGCGAGCCACGCGCGGCGGACGATCGGCTCGCGGGAGGCGGTGCACGTGCAGACGACGTCGGCCCCGTCGAGCGCCTCCTCGATCGTCTCGCACACGACGGCATGCGATTCGAGCGCGAGCGCCTCCGCATGCGCGGGCGTCCGGCTCCAGATCCGGAGCTCCGGGTCGTCGATCACGGTCCGCATCGCGTGCGCGTGGGAGCGCGCCTGGACCCCGGCGCCGAGGATCGCCACGCGGCGCGCGCCCGGCCGCGCGAGCAGCTTCGTCGCGACGGCCGAGACGGCGGCCGTCCGGATCTCGGTGATCGCGGATGCGTTGAGGACGGCCCGCAGGACGCCGGTCTCGCCGTCGTGGAGGAGCACGGCGCCCTGATGGGGGTCGAGGCCGCGTGCGCCGTTTGCCGGGGCGATCACGATCTCCTTGAGCGAGAAGAGCGGCTCGGGGCCCGCGCGGTGGGCGGGCATGAGGCCGAGCAGCTGGTCGCCGGGCGGCCGGACCACGAACCGCAGCGGCATCGAGAGCTCGTCGCGCGCGAGCGCCGCGAGCGCGTCCTCCATGGCGCCGACGCAGGACTCCATGTCGAGCACCTCGCGGACGTCCGCGTCGGAGAGGACGAGCAGGCTCATGCGAACAGCGCCCCGATCTGCTCGTGCTCCTCGGCCGTGAGCCGCAGGTCGAGCGCCTCCCGCACGGGCGCGAGCTGGTCGACGGTGTTCGGGCCGACGACGACCGCCGTGATCTCCGGCACGTCGAGGAGCCAGGCGAGCGCGAGCGCGGCCATCGAGCAGCCGCGCTCCTTCGCTCGGCGCTCGAGGCCCTCGAGCGCATCGAAGGTCGCGTCCGACCGGTAGCGCTCCGAGCCCTCCGGGCGCATCGTCATGCGCGAGCCCGCCGGCGGCTCCTCGCCGCGCCGGTACTTCCCGGTGAGCCAGCCGCCGGCGAGCGGGCTGAACGGCGTGTACCCGACGCCGTGCTCGTGGCAGAGCGGGAACACCGTCTCGCGGTCGCCCTGCTCGAGGAGCGAGAACGCGTTCTGCACCCACTCGTACCGCGTCAGGCCCTCGAGCGCGGACAGCTCGAGCGCCTCGGCGAGCTGCTCGGCCGTGAAGTTCGACGCCCCCGCGGCGCCGATCGTGCCGGCGCGGACGAGCTCGTCGAACGCCTGGAGCGTCTCCTCCTGCGGGACGTCCGGGTCGAAGGCGTGGGCGAGGTAGAGCGGGATCCGGTCGACGCCGAGCCGGCGAAGGCTCGTCTCGACCTGCCGTCGGATCCGGCCGCCGGCGAGTCCGCGGTCGGCCCCCTCTGTCATCGGGTTGAAGGTCTTCGTCGCGATCACCACCTCGTCGCGCACCGTCGCTCCCCTTCGTCCTGAGCCACTCGCCGATCCACGTCTCGCTGCGCCCGCCACCGTACGCGTCGGCGGTGTCGAGCGTGCGGACACCCAGCTCCCACGCCTCGTCGAGGAGCCGGAACGCGTCGTCGCGGCTCGTTCCCTTGCCGAAGAACGCCGGCGCGGAGCCGATGCCGCCGAAGTTCCCGCAGCCGAGGATCGACTCTCGTAACGGCGACGCCGCTGCGCCCGAGTGCTCGCTGCTCCATGCGGCGATCGTAGGTCAGCCGCCGCGGCGCTCGCGCCGCCAGACGAGCTTCAGGCCCGACCATGTCGCGTCGACGGCGGCGACCTTGACGTCGACGAGGCCGAGCGGCAGCGCGACGTCGCGCACGACGTCCTCCGTGAGGTCGGTCGGCACCTTCGACGCGCGCTTCGGCCAGGCGACCCAGAGCGTCCGGTCGGGGAAGATCGCCCCGGCGAGGCCGTCGAGCCTGCCCTTCGAGCGTCGCCCGCTGCGTCAGGAAGACGAGCACCACGTCGGCCTCCGCGGGCGTGGGGACCGGCCGTGCCCCGTCGGGCAGCGGCTCCAGCAGCCCCGCGACGCCGTCGGGCGCGTCGACGAGCACGAACGCGGAGCCCTCGCCGATCCCGAGCTTGCGGGGAAGCGGCGTCCCCGAGTAGCCCGCGCTCACGACGTGGCGAAGCGTGATCGAGCCGTCCTCGCCGAGCGGCCAACCGGGGTTGTGCGCGACCTCCCACGGATGGCCGTCGGGATCGACGAAGACGCCCGAGTAGCCGCCCCAGAACGTCTCCGCCGGCTCCCGCGCGATCGTCGCGCCCGCGGCCCGTGCCTCCTCGATGACGGCGTCCACCTCGGCCGGCGACGAGACGTTGTGGGCGAGGGTGATGCCGCCCCAGCCGCCGTCGTCGGTCACGCCGCTGTCGACCGCGAGCTCGTCGCGCCCCCAGAGCGCGAACACCATGCCGCCCGCCTGGAAGAAGTAGACCCCGTCGGGGCTCGCGGCCGGCCGCCAGCCGAGCGCCTCGTAGAACCGGCGCGACGCCTCGAGGTCGCCGACGCCGAGCGTGACGAGGCTCAGGCGCTGCTCCACGGCCCCCATCATGCCCGGTCGGCACGGGTGGCCGCGAACGCCTCGTACGCGGGGACGAGGGCGTCGGCGAGGTCGACCCCGGCGACGCGGATGCCGCTCCGGCCGAGACGCTTCAGCACGGCGCCGGGCGGGAGCGCGCGGAGCGGACGCGGCTCCGGCAGCGGGCCGGCCTCCCACGGGTCGCGTTCGCGGGCGCCGCCTCGACCGGCGGGCACCCCCGCCAGCGGAGGAAGAGCGACGGGTCGCGGTCGATCGCGTCGGCGACGGCGAACGCGAGCGCCGCCACGTGCTTGCACGCTCCCGCGAACTCGCCGTCCGGGCACGTGCACGATCGGCGCACGGTCACGGGTGCCGGTGCGAGAGAGGCGCCGTGCTCGGTCGACATCAGATGCCCGAGGTGGACGGACTGCGTCGCGCCCTGCGACGGCCGTCGCGAGCGCCGGCACGGCCCCGGGCCGACCGGAGGGTCTCCTGCCAGACCCGGGCGGGGACGGTCGGCGCCTCGATCGAGACCGAGTAGAGGTTGCCCGTCGAGCCCGCGACGCGGGCGGAGATCCGGCCGGGGCCGAGCTCCACGGAGTCGACCGCGCCTGCCCAGGCGAGCGTCCGGCCCGCGCTGCGCGCGCGCCGACGACTCGTCGGGCACGACCGCGCTCGCGAGCCAGCGCGCCCACGGGCCGGCCCCGATCCGGTCGCTCTCGTCCTCGACCACGAGCGGCCGCCCGCCCTCGACGAGGATGCTCGGCTCGAGCGCGGCGTGGCTCACGCGGCCGCCTCCGTCGCCTCGGGCGCGAGCGCGACCGCGGCCCGGATCGTGTCGAGGTCGAGCTCGGCGAGCCAGTCGTCCGCGGGCGCGGCGATGACCTGCTCGGCGAGCTCCCGCTTCGACTCGAGGAGCTCGTCGATCCGCTCCTCGACGGTTGCCGTGCAGATGAGGCTCGAGACGTAGACGTGCTTTCGCTGGCCGAGGCGGTGGACGCGGTCCGTCGCCTGCTGCTCGACGGCGGGATTCCACCAGCGGTCGAAGTGGAGGACGTGGTTCGCCGCCGGGAGGTTCAGCCCGCGTCCGCCGGCGCGCAGCGAGATGACGAGGACGCGCGGACCTGCGTCGTCGTCGAACCGCGTCGAGCAGCTCCTCGCGCGCGCCGGCCGAGAGCCCGCCGTGGAAGAACCCGACCGAGCGGCCGAGCCGGTCTGCCAGGTGCGGCGCGAGCCGGTCGAAGCCCGGGTACTGGGTGAACACGAGCGCCTTGTCGTCCGCGGGGACGGCCTCGAGGATCTCGACGAGCCGCTCGAGCTTTCCCGAGCGGCCCTCGAGCGGGCGGCCGCTCGGCAGCACGAGCTCCGGATGGTTGCAGACCTGCTTCAGCTGGCCGAGCATCGCGAGCACGGCGCCGCGACGGTCGAAGCGGCGCTCGTGCTCCTCGATCCGCGGCATCCAGCGGTCGACGGTCGCGCGGTAGAGGCTCGCCTGCTCGACGGTGAGGCGGCACGGCACCTTCTCGATCGTGATCGGCGGCAGGTCGAGCTCGACCTCCGGGGCGTCCTTCGCGCGGCGGAGGACGAACGGGCCGACGAGCGAGCGGAGCCGCTCGAGCGCGTGGGTGTCGCGCCGCAGCTCGATCGGGCGCGCGAACGTCCGCTCGAACGTCTCGCGCGAGCCGAGCAGGCCCGGGTTGACGAGGTCCATGATCGCCCAGAGCTCGCCGAGCCGGTTCTCGATCGGCGTCCCGGTGAGCGCGAGCGCCCGCCGCCGCGGGATGCGGCGAAGCGCGCGGTGGCGCTTCGTCCGCGGGTTCTTCGCGTCCTGCGCCTCGTCGAGGAGCAGCCGGTCCCACTGGACCTGAGCGAGCGTGTCGACGTCGCGCGTCGCGACGTCGTACGACGTGACCACGACGTCGCTCGAGCGCGCCGCGTCGACGAACGCCGCGCCCGCGAGCCGGCTCGGCCCGTGGTGGAGGTGCACGCGGAGCCCGGGCGCGAAGCGCGCGATCTCGCGCGCCCACTGCTGCGTGACGCTCATCGGGCTGACGACGAGCGTGGGGCCGAACGACGCCTCGGCCGCCTCGCGCTCGGAGACGAGCGTCGCGATCGCCTGCACGGTCTTCCCGAGGCCCATGTCGTCAGCGAGGATCCCGCCGACCTGCAGGTCGCCGAGGAGGCGGAGCCAGCCGTGCCCGCGCTCCTGGAAGCCGAACAGGTCGTGCTGCATGCCGGCAGGCGTCGAGAGCGGCTGGAAGCGCCGGTCGTCCGCGCCGGACAGGAGCGCGTCGAGGTCGGCGTCGAGCCGGACCTCGCCGAGCTCGACGCCCGCCTCGTCGGTCTCGAGGCCGGAGATCGCGCGGACGAGCTCGATCATCCCGGGCTGCTCGCTGCGCCGCTCGAGGAAGCGGAGCGCGCGCTCGACGTCGGTCGCGCGGAGCGCGTGCCATCGCCCGCGGAGCCTGATCAGCGGCTCCTTCGCCGCGGCGAGCTCCCGCAGCTCTTCCTCGGTGAGCTCGACGTCGCCGACCGCGAGCCGCCAGTCGAACGACGCGATCGCGTCCCGCGTGAGGAGTCCGCTCGACGTCGTCGGGGAGCCGGTCGCGACGAGGTTCACGCGCACCCGGCTCGTCGACGAGACCCAGGCGCGCGGAAGGAGCACCGGGACGGCGAGCTCCTCGAGACGCGGCACCGCCCGCGCGAGGAAGGCGCGCACCTGATCCGTGTCGAGCTCGACCGGCGGTGACGTCTCGTCGGGGGCCGGGATGCCCGCGTCGGCGAGGATCGGCGCGATCGTCTCGAGGCGCCGCTGGATCGCGGCGCGCGGGTCCCCCTCCCGGAGGAATGCGAAAACGTCCTCGCCGCCGTCGCGGAGAAGCGATGCCGGGAGCGCGAGCGTCGGGTCGTCCGCGGCCTGGAGCCAGAGCTCGAGGGAGACGCGCGACCCGGCCGCATCGCTCGTCCTCGTCGAGGCGCAGGCCCGACGTTCCACGGCGCACGCGAGCGGCGGTCGAGCCCGCCGTCCACCCACGCGTTCAGTCGCCGCTCGAGCGCCGGGTAGCCCGCGTTCGCGGGAAGGGCCGGGTCCTCCGCATGGAGCGTCGCGAGGAACCGCTCGGGCGCGCCGTCTCTCGCGTCGCCGCGGGCGCGCACGCGGCCGCAGCGCGCGCCGCGCGAGCTCGTCGACCGCGCAGCCGTAGAGGTCGTAGACGAATGCGTCCGTGTCGCCCTCGAAGGGGAGGGCGCACACGGCCGGCGCCGCGTCCGCGAGCGCGTCGAGCTCCTCGCGGACGGACTCGTCGAGCGTCGCACCCCAGAGCGCGTGCCAGCGGCCGTCGCCCGACTGCAGATGCGGGTGCACGAGCCCTTCCGCGAGCGAGCGGCGCGCGCGATCGAGCACCGCGAAGGTAACGAGCGCCGAGCCGCCGAGCGTGCGGCCGTTCGGGTCGCAGCGCGAGCAGCTCTCCCAGCGAGAGCCTGCGTGCCTCGACGCCCGACCCGAGGTGCGACAGGTCCGCCGCGGCGGGCGCCCCGATGTCGAGGCCCTCGGCCGTCAGCCGCCCGGCTGCGTCGCGGGCGAGCGCGAGGGCGCTCGCGTCGTCCTGCCAGAGGAGCTCGAGCGTGGGGGCGGGGTCGGTCGTGTGGGCGGGTTCGGACACGAACCCACAAGCATAGGCGCGATGGGCGACGGTCAGCCGGAGGTCGTCGTCGGTGCGCTACGCCGGTGCGCTACGAGCCCGTCGCGCGAGACGAGACGAACGTTGCGACGTCCCGGATCTCCTGCTCGGTCAGCTCGCCGCCGAATGCGGGCATCGCGCCGCCGCCGTTCGTCACCTGCTCGACGACCTCGTCGAACGACGGCGCCAGCTCGTCGAGGTTCGGGCCGACCGAGCCGGTCGAGCCCGCCGCCTCGAACGTGTGGCAGCCGCCACAGCCGGCGGACGCGAAGACTTCCTCACCGTTGGCGGAGTCACCGGTACCGGAGCCGCCGCCACTCTCCTCCGTCGTCGTCGCGGGAGGCGCGGACGAGTCGGAGTCGTCGTCCCCACCGCAGCCGGCCGCGCTCAACAGCAACAGCGATGCGAGGACGAGCACCAGCGCGAGGTGCCGACGGCGCATGCCAGAAGTGTTCCGCACCGGCGGCCGTCTGTAAACCTCGGCCCGCGGGGGCGGCGCAGCCTCAGTCGCCCAGCCGGACGAGGGTCGCGCCGTCGGCCGACTCGGAGGCGTGGGACACGACGAGCGGGTGCCGGGTGAGCTCGTCCCGCACCGCGTTCCGGATCGCGCCCGTCCCGCGGCCGTGGATGATCCGCACCTCGAATCGCCCCGCGAGCGCGGCGGTGTCGACGAACGCGCGAAGCGCCTCGCGCGCCTCCTGGGCGGTTCGGCCCCGGACGTCGAGCTCGTCCGGGGAGTCCGTCGGCGTCGTCGCTCGGACCGTGACGGCCTGCTCGCGCGGCGCGTCAGCCGCGGCGTCGCGGTCGGGCCGAAGCCGCGCGAGAGGGACACGCACCCGAAGGCCGCCGCGGCCTGCGACCACCGCGTCGTCGTTCGTCACCTCGAGGATCGTCCCGCGGACGCCGAGCTCGGGCGCGACGACCGGATCGCCGGCGGCCAGCGGCGCGGTCTGCGGAAGCGGCTCGTCGGCGTCCCGGATCGCCCGACCCGCGCGCGCGGCGCGGTCCGAGGCGGCTCCGAGCCGGCGGTCGCGCTCACGCTCCTTCGCCGCCGCGACGGGAGTGGAGGCACGACGCCGCTCCCGCTCGAGCTTGCGCGCGGCGCGGATCTCGACGCGCAGCCCTTCGAGCTCGGCGCGCGCGTCGGCTAGCTCGCGCTCCGCGAGGCCGATCGCCCGGTCGCGCTCCGACTGGGCCGAGGCGCGGACGCGCTCGATCTCCGCCTCGAGCTCGGCGACCCGGGCCTCTGCGGCGGCGCGCGCCTGCTCCGCAGCGGCGTGCTCGCCCGCGGCTCTTGCCCTCGCCTCGGCCGCCCGGCCCTCCGCGGCCTCGGCCTCCGCGAGGAGCTCGGCGACGCGGAGCCGCTCGGGAGTCACCTGGGCGCGCGCCTCGGCGACGAGCTCGGGCGGCAGACCGAGACGCTCCGCGATCCGGAGCGCGTGGGACGTCCCGGCGCGCCCGAGCGCGACGCGGTACAGCGGCTCCTCCGTCTCGGGGTCGAACCCCGTCGCGGCGTTGGCGACCCCGTCCGTGGACGACGCCCACTCCTTCAGCTCGGCGTAGTGGCTCGTCGCGACGGTCAGCCGGGCCTGCCCGGCGAGACGTGCGAGCAGTGCTTGCGCGAGCGCGGCGCCCTCGACCGGGTCGGTGCCCGCCGCCACCTCGTCGAGGAGCACGAGCGACCGGTCGCCGGCGCCCTCGAGGATCGCCACGAGGTTCCGGATGTGGCCCGAGAAGGTCGAGAGGCTCATCGCGATCGACTGCTCGTCGCCGATGTCCGCGAGGACGGAGTCGAAGACGGGGAGCGACGCCTCCTCTGCCGGCGGGCGCAGGCCGCACTGGTGGAGGAGCGCCGCGAGCCCGAGCGTCTTCAGAGCGACCGTCTTGCCGCCCGTGTTCGGGCCCGAGACGACGACCGCCCGGAGATCGCCGAGCTCGAGGTCGATCGGCACGGCCTCGCCCGGATCGAGAAGCGGGTGACGCGCTGCGCGGAGAGCGACGTCCGGACCGACCGTGACGAGCGTCCCGCGCCACGCGCGCGAGAGCGACCCGCGCGCGACGGCGAGGTCGAGGTCGGCCGTCGCGTCCACGAGAGCGACGAGCAAGACCTCGTGCTCGCCGACGGCGACCGAGAGCTCGCGCAGGATCCGCGCGACCTCGTCGCGCTCCGCGCTCTCCGCCTCGCGGAGCCGGTTCGAGTCGTCGACGACCGCGAAGGGCTCGACGAAAAGGGTCTGTCCCGAGCCGGAGCTGTCGTGGACGATGCCGGGCACGCTCCCGCGCGACGAGGCACGGAGCGCGAGCACCGGGCGTCCGCCGCGCTCGGTGACGAAGTCGTCCTGCAGGTGGTCCCGGATCGCCGGGTCGCGGGCAAGACGCTGGAGGCGCTCAGCGAGGCGCGCCCTGCCCTCTCTCAGCTCGCGCCGGAGTCGACGGAGCGCCGCCGAGGCGCCGTCGCGGAGATCTGATCCGTCCGCTTCCACGGCCTTTGCAATCGCTTCCGCCGGGCCTGCGAGGCGAGCATCGACCGCGTCCGCGAGGGCCGCAAGGCCGGGGACGCCGTCGACGCCGTCGAGCGCCGTGCGCGCCGCCAGGGCTGCGTCGACCGTCACGCGAATCGCGTGCAGCGCCCCGGTGTCGAGGATTCCCCCGCGGCCCGCGATCTCGGCGAGCGGCCGGACGTCCCGCACGGCGCCGAGGTCGGGCTCGGCCGACTGCTCGAGCAGCGCGATCGCCTCGGTGGTCAGCGCCTGGCGCGCAGCGACCTCGTCCTCGTCGCCGGTCGGCCGCAGCGCGAGAGCCCGTTCGCGTCCCGGCTCGCTCGCCGCTGCCGCCGCGAGGCGATCGAGGATCTCGGGCAGCTCCAGCAGCTCCAGCGCCCGCGGATCCATCGGGCCAGTGTAGGACGGTGTGCGAGGCGGACGGCCCGCGCTTGACGCCCTCCGCACCGGACGACAGGATCGCCTCCCGGTTTCGCCGGGACGCCGTCACTCACAAAGGGGAGAGCATGCGCAGGGTCGTCGGGCTCGGTCTCGTAGGTCTCGTCTCGATCGTCGTTCTCGGGGTCTCGGTCTCGCTCGCCGGGCCCAAGCCGTCGTCGACCGGGCTCCTCCCGGACGTGATCGAGGAGGTCCCGTCGCACCTCACGATCCAGAACAGCCAGCAGAAGGAGTGGCTGCGCTTCACGACGGTGCACGTCAACGTCGGGGCCGGCAACCTCCAGATCCGCGGCGGCGGCCAGATCGCGCCGTGCGACATCGACGGGATCCACTACGACCAATGCACCGTCGCGACCCAGGAGATCCTCGACGCCTCCGGGAACATCGTCGCGACGCGGGGCGCCGGCGTCGCGCTGTTCCATCCCGAGCACAACCACTGGCACCAGTCCGCGGTCGCGGAGTTCGCCGTGCGGAGCACCCTCTACGGCCCCGCGATCTCGGCCGGGGTCAAGATCACGTTCTGCTTCGTCGACGTCGAGTTCACCGGCGCGACGGGCTCGGCGAAGAAGGCCCAGCCGCGCACGTACTTCGAGTGCAACGGCGACCTCCAGGGCCTCGCCTCGGGCTGGGCCGACAGCTACCACCAGTCGACGCCGCTGCAGGAGCTCGACATCACCGGTCTGAAGGCCGGCGACTACTACCTGACGCACCTCGCGGATCCCGACGACCACTGGCTCGAGAGCAACGAGGCCAACAACTTCACGTGGGTGAAGTTCCGCCTCTCGCGCCAGGGTGCGAACCCCGAGATCACGATCCTCTCGCACTCCGCGTGCGTGCCGGACGTGATCTGCGGCTTCGGCGGCAATCCGTGAGCCCCCGTAGCGGTCGTCCGAGCCCGGCTCGCGCGGCTAGCCCGAGATGAACTCGGTGAGGAATCGAATCTGGACGCTCTGCTCCCGCGACTGGAACTTCACGACGTCCCCGATCGAGACGATCCCGACCACGTCCTGATTCTCCGTGAGGACGGGGAGGTGGCGGATCCTCCGCTCGGTCATCACCGCCATGCACTCTTCGACGGACGCATCGGGCCCCACGAACACGAGCTCTGAGCTCATCACCTCGCGTACCGGGGTCGTGCGCTCGTCGCGCCCCTGGAGGGTGACGCGGCGGAGGTAGTCGCGCTCCGTCACGATCCCGGACAGCCGGTCGCCCTCGTACACGAGGAGCGCGCCGACGTTGCCCTCGACCATCTTCACGATGGCGTCGTACACGGTGGCGGCGGCGTCGATCCGGAGGACGTCCCGGCCCTTGCCGTCGAGGATGTCGGATACGTGGCCCATGTCGTCTCCTCGTCCGGAAGCTTCTACGAGATCGTTTGTATCCGCAAGTACAAGGGGTGAAATCGCGGCCCCGGCAGGGCGATCCTGCCGGGGCCGCCGAGGCTCAGACCGTGACGAGCCGCGGCGCGCGGTCGAAGGCGAGCGGCACCTCGAACCGCTCGACCGAGACGATGCGCTGGCCCGCCTCGTCGGCCGCCCGCGCCCGGAGCGCGCTCGCGGCGGACTCGCTCGCGGCGAGGGCGTCGATGCTCTCCCACAGGGTCATCGTTCGCTCCGTCCCCGTCACCCGGTCGACGAGCATGACGATCCCCATCCAGCCTTCGATCGTCCGGGCATCGGGGAGCACGTCCTGGACCGCCATGCGGAGCCCTTCGTCGATGCGCGCCGGGTCGCCTGCGAACGTGCTGACGCGCGCCGCTCCCGCGCCCTCCGTCACCTCGTGGATCGGGACCTCGAAGAGGTCGACGGAGACCCGCTTGCCGCGGAGCTCCTCCGGTACCTCCTCACCCATTCGCTCGAAGATCGGCTCGGCGGCGCGGATCGCGTCCTCGCTCTCGAAGAGGCTGATGCCGAGCATCGCGCCTGCGGTGCGGTCGACGAGCAGGTACATGCCGAGCGCGTCCGGGATCTCGTTCCCGGCGCCCTGGCGGTCGCGGATGCGCCGGACGAGCTCGTCGATCCGCGACGTGTTGCGGTTCTCGAATGCCGCTACGCGTGCGTGCATGAGATCCGCCTCCTTTCCTCGACCACTCCACCGTATCGTCCCGGCTCGTGCGTTTCCACACGAATCGGGAGCGGCTCAGTCCGACTCGAGACGGATGTCGAAGCCGGCAGGGGCGTGCACGTTGATGAATCGCGCGACCTCGTCGGTGCGGTTCGCGAACGTATGCGAGACGCCCGGCGGGACGAGCACGAACGTCCCGGGGCCGGCCAGGACCTCGTCGTCCTCGACGATGAAGACGAGCTCGCCCTCGAGCACGTAGAAGGAGTCGTCCTCGTCTGCGTGGACGTGCGCCTCCGGGCCGTCGCGGCGCGGCTTGACCGTGACCACGGCGAGGTTGAACCGCGGCGTGTCGACCGTCCGCGCGAAGAACTCGACGTTGCCGACCTTGTGCCCTTCGCCCGGCCGGACGACCACTGCGCGCTCAAGCCCCATCCGAGCCTCCTCGTCGGGATGTGCTCACGCCGAGGTCGCGCAGGAGGCCGTCCTCGAGCCCGTACACGACTCCGTGCACCGTCAGCGTCTGGCCCCGCGCCCACGCGTCCTCGACGATCGTCGTCTGGCACACGTTGGCGACCTGCTCGACCACGTTCAGCTCGCAGAGACGGTCGAACCGCGGCTCCTGGTCGAGCGACGCGAGCTCGGCGGCGTGCTTCTCCGCGACGTCCATCACGTGTCGCAGCCAGTTGTCGATCAGCCCGTGGCGGGACCCGTGCAGCGCTGCGACGACGCCGCCGCAGCCGTAGTGCCCGCACACGATCACGTGCTCGATCCGCAGGACGTCGACTGCGTACTGCAGCACCGAGAGGCAGTTGAGGTCGGTGTGCACGACGACGTTCGCGACGTTCCGGTGGACGAACACGTCCCCCGGCGCCAGCCCGACGATCTGATTCGCAGGCACGCGGCTGTCGGAGCAGCCGATCCACAGGTACTCGGGCGTCTGTCGCTCGGCGAGGGCGCTGAAGAAGTCCGGGTCGTCGGCGACGACCGCCGCGGCCCACTCGCGGTTCCGCTCGAAGAGATCGGCGAGGCCAGCCACGGCGGGAGGCTAGACGAGACGAGGACGGAGGCGCATCATGGCCGGGTGTCCGGGGGGACGATCCGAGCCGACGTCGCGGTTCTCGGCGGCGGGCTGGCAGGGCTGTCCGCGGCGATCGGCTTCGCGCGGCGCGGCCGCCGCGTGTGCCTGCTCGAGCGCGACTCGGCGGCAGGGGACGACGGCGCCCCGGACGTGGTCTTCGACGGGTGGGAGCGGGAAGGCGTCGCCCATTTCCGCCAGCCGCACAACTTCCTCGGGCTCGGCCGCCAGACCCTGATCCACCAGGCGTCCGACGTCCTCGACCGCGTCGTCGCGGCCGGGGCGTTCGAGAACCGGCAGTACGAGCTCGTTCCCGGCGACCCCGAGGCCCGGCGACGAGGAGCTGGTCTCGATCTGCGTCAGAAGGCCGGTGTTCGAGAGCGTGCTCCGCGCCGCCGCGGAGGCAGAGCCGAACGTGACGCTCGAGAGCGGCGCGCGGATCGCCGGGCTCATCGGCGCACCCGAGCGGGGCAACGGGAGGGTTCGGGTCACCGGCGCGCGAACGACCCATGGGCGCGCGGTGGAGGCGGACCTCCTGGTCGACGCGCTGGGTCGGACGTCGCAGCTTGGCTCGTGGCTCGGCGAGCTCGGCGCCCGTCCTCTGGCCGAGCGACGCGCCGAGTGCGGGCTCCTGTACTACAGCCGTCACTTCCGCCTTCGACCCGGAGTCGAGATGCCGTCGCTCCCGTCGCTTCTCCGCGGCCCGCGCGGCGAGATCGGCTACCTCGTGTTCGTCGTGTTCCTCGGCGACAATCGGACGTTCGCGCTCGTGCTGATGATCCCGCCGTGGGAGCGCGAGCTGCGCGTCCTGAAGACGGAGGCGGCCTACATGACGACCGCGCTCGCGATCCAGCCGCTCGTCCCCTGGATCGACCCCGACTGCGCCGAGCCGATCACGCCCGTCCTGCCGATGGGAAGCCTGCACAACGTGCATCGGTCGCTCGTCGTCGATGGAGAGCCCGTGGCGGTCGGCGTCCAGCCCGTGGGCGACGCCCTCTGCCACACGAACCCGACGTTCGCTCTCGGGGCGGCATTGTCGCTGAGCCACGGCTTCGCGCTCGCGGAAGCCGCGGAGCAGGCAGACGACCCACGGGCGCTGGCGCTCCGGTTCGAGGAGACGGTCGGCACCGACGCCGCCGCGCGGTTCGACGCGGTGTCGGAGGAGGATCGCGACCGGATCCGGATGTGGAAGGGCGAGCGGATCGATATTCGCGACCCGAAGGACAGCATGGCTCTGTTCCTGCGCCTGACCGCCTACCCCGCGGCGATGCGCGATCCCGCGCTGTTCCGCGCCGTCGCTCGGCGAGTCAATGCGCTCGACCCGCCGGACGCGCTCGCGAAGGACGAGCCCCTGGTCGCGCGGGCGCTCGAGCTGGCGGACAACCCGCGCGCCTCCGCGAGTCGGGCCGACGCGCGACGAGTTACTCGCGCTCATCGCAGCCGCCGACTGAGAACGTCCTCCAGCGCGCGCGTGTTCAACACGTCGGCCGCCGTCGCCCAGCCGCGCCTGGCCGTCGCGACCGCCAGGCGCATGTACCCGAGCCCGGCCACGGAGTGCGCGTCGGTCGAGACGACGATCGGGACGCCGGCCTCGACCGCGAGACGGACATCCGGGCTCGCCAGGTCGAGCCGGTCGGGCAGGCCGTTCACCTCGAGTGCCACGCCGTGGTCGAGGGCGACCTCGAAGACTCGCTCGAGGTCGAGAGCGTTGGGCGGCCGGTGGTTGAGGATCCGCCCCTTCGGGTGGCTCAGGCAACGCACCGCAGGGTGGCGCATCGCATCGGTCACCTTCGCCGTCAACTCGCGGCGTGGCTCGCGTTGCCCGGCGTGGAGGCTCAGCTGCACCCAGTCGAGCTCGGCCAGGACGTCGTCCGGCAGGTCGAGGCCGCCGCCACGGAGGATGTCGACCTCGACGCCGCGGAGCACGCGGAACGGCGCGAGCTGCTCGTTCGCCTCTTCGATCTCGGGCGCCTGCCGCCGAAGCGCGTCGGCGTCGAGCCCCGGGACGACCCGCACGCTCGGCGTGTGGTCGCAGATTGCGAGGTACTCGTAGCCACGCTCGCGCGCCGCGGTCGCCATCTCGAGGACCGATGCCTTCCCGTCCGACCAGGTCGTGTGGCAGTGAAGGTCGCCGCGCACGTCGCCGAGCTCGAGGAGCCGCGCCGGCTCACCGTCGAAAGGCCCCTCGCGGAGCTCCGGCGGGCACCACGGGATGCCGAGCCCGGCGTACACGGCCTCCTCGTCCTCCGCGTCGGGGAGCGGCCCGAGCGCCTCGACGTAGGCGGGTGTCCCCGTCGCCCGGACGAGCTCGGCGCCGAAGCCGGCGGGCTCCGGGAGGAACAGCGCAACGGGCACGCCCTCGACGGTCACGCCGAGCGCGGAACGGTCGGCTTGCTCGACGACCGTCACGATCTGCGGCAGTCGGGCGAATGCGTCGAGAACGTTCGCGGGCCGGGTCGTGGGCACGACAACCGAGAGGTCGAAGGAGAGGTCGGCCCACCGCCGCGGATCGCCCGCGATCTCGCCGCCGAGCGCCTCCGCGATCCGCCCGACGAGCTCGCGCGCGGTGGGGAGCGTCAGGCCCTGTCTCGGCCTGTCGGTCTCCGCCTCGAGACGCGCGAGGATCCGTCGCTCGGTCGCCGGGCCGATGCCCGGAACGCCCTGCAGCGCGCCCTCGCGCGCGACCCGGCGGAAGTCGTCGGGAGTCTCGACGTCGAGCGCGGCAGCGATCTCGAGCATCCGCTTCGGCGAGATGCCCAGGAGGCGGCCGAGGCCGACAAGCTCGGGCCGCGCCCGGCTCCGGAGCTCCGCGAGCTCGGCGATCGTACCGCTCTCCGCGAGCTCGCGGAGTCGCGCCGAGATTCCCGGGCCGATCCCGCGCAGCTCACGGTCACGACCCGTGCGGACGAGCTCGATGATCGGCGCCTTCGTCTCGCGGATCGTCGCCGCGGCGCGCCGGTACGCCCGGGAGGCGTACGGCGTCGACTCGGCGAGATCGAGGAGCGCGGCGAACGCCTCGAGCTCGGCCGCGACCGTGGCGTTGTCGAGGTCGGCAGGCACGTCGCGGCCAGTGTGACGACCGGGAAACAACGACGTTCCAGGACCGCGCGAGGAGGGTAGACCCTTTCTCATGCATGCAAAGACGCTCGACCACGTCGCAGTCTGGACTCCGGATCGCGATGCTCTTGCGGACGTGCTGACGGGCTGCTGCGGCATGCACGAGATCGAGCGGACGGACGAGTTCACACTCGTCGGCGGCGACGCTCGCCGAGGCAAGCTGACCCTCTTCGACGCCGAGGGTGTGCGGGAGCGTGGTCCGCTCGAGCGCGTCGTGCTCCGCGTCCCCGACATCGACGCGGCGCGCGACCGGCTCGATGCGGCGGGCCTCGACGTTCGCGACGACGACGGAACGCCGACGGTCGAGGCGCCCTCGGGCCTCCCGCTCGCGCTCGTCCAGGCCGTCGACGGCGGTGTCGCCGATCTGGACTCCGTCGTCCTCCGTATGCACGACCCCGACACGGCCGCCGGTGAGCTGGGGTCGATGGGACTGGAGCGAGCCGGCGACGACCTGCGCGTCGCCGACAAGCGGCTCGTGCTCCACGGGGGTGGTGGCCTGGAGCCGGAGCGGCCGCTGCTGAACCACCTGGCGTTCCTCGTCGACCACGCCGACGAGGTCGAGGACGAGGCGCGCGAGCGCGGCCTCGAGATCGACAAGGTCGTCGACGCGGAGAACACCCGCGCCGTGTTCGTGTGGGGCCCCGACCGGATCAAGCTCGAGTACGTCGAGCACAAGCCGGGCTTCGCTCTCGTCTGACATGACGGACCTCGTGGTAGCGGGAGCCGGGATGGCGGGGCTCGCCGCTGCCGTCGAGGCGACAGAGCGCGGCGCCGACGTCCTCCTGCTCGAGAAAGGGGACGTCGCGGGCGGGTCGATGCGGCTCTCGAGCGGCGTCGTGTGGCGCTACCGGGACTTCGAGCGGTTTCGCGAGGAGTGTCCGGGCGGGAACCCCGAGCTCCAGCGGCTCGTCCACGACCGGCTCGACGACGACATCGGCTGGCTCGAGCGGCTCGGCGCGCATGTCGCCGCGCGCTCGACGGGCAATCCCGCGACGAAGGGCGTCCGCTTCGCCGTCCGTTCGCTCGTCCAGGCGCTCGCCCCGCGCGTCCGGAGGCTTCGCTTGCGCGAGCCGCTTCACGACCTGCCGGACGACACGCCCGTCGTCCTCGCGACGGGCGGCTTCCAGGCGGACCGCGCGCTGGTGCGGAGGCACATCACGCCCGAGGCGGACGCGCTGCTGCTGCGTGCGACGCCGTGGAGCACCGGCGACGGCCTCCGTCTCGCGCTGGAGGCCGGGGCCGGTACGACCATGGGAATGGACGAGTTCTACGGCCGCGCGATGCCGGCGCCACCGGCCCGCGTCGACGAGCGCCAGTTCGTCGAGCTCGCCCAGCTCTACGCGCACCACGCGACGGTCGAGAACGTTGCCGGCGAGCGCTATGTGCCGCGCACCTGGTCCGAGATCGACGTCGTGCAATGGGCGGCGCGGCAACCGGGCGCACGCGTCCGCTTCCGGGTGTCGCGGGAGAAGCTCGCGACGCGCGTACGCGCGCGAACCGTCGGCGACATGGTCGACGCGGCAGAGAGGGTGGGGGCCCCCGTCTCTCGTGACGGCGACGGCGTGGAGGTCGAGGTCGTCGCGAGCATCACGACGACGTTGGGCGGCATCGAGGTCGATCGCTCGGCCCGCGCCGCGGACGGTGTCTTTGCGGCGGGCTGTGACGTCGGCGGCATCGCGACCGGCGGCTACGCAAGCGGGCTCGCGGCGGCGCTCGTGCTCGGGAGGGTGGCGGCGGCGACCGCGCTGGAGGAGCGATGAGCACGTTCGCGTTCGGATCCGAGTTCACGGTCGGGATGGAGGAGGAGCTCCTCCTCGTCGACCCCGCGACGCTCGAGCTCTCGCCCGTCGCCGGTGACGTCCTCGAGGCGATGCACGTGCATCCGGAGGATGCGGGCCACGAGGCGTACGCCGCGCAGATCGAGCTCCGGAGCACTCCTGCCGAGTCGGCGTCCGACGCGGCCGTCGAGCTCGCGGGGCTCCGCACCGCCGCTCTCGAGGCAGGTGCAACGCTCATGGCGAGCGGACTGCATCCAACCGGGCGATTCGGCGACGCCGAGCTCGTTCCGACCGAGCGGTACGCGCGCGTGGCGGGCGAGATGCGCGGGATCCTCCGGCGGACGCCGGAGTCGGCGCTCCACGTGCACGTCGGCATGCCAGACGGGGAGAGCGCCGTTCGGGCCTTCAACGCGCTCCGTCGCCAGCTTCCGCTCCTGCTCGGCCTGAGCGCGAACAGCCCCTGGTGGTTCTGCGTCGACTCCGGGCTCGCGAGCGCGCGCTACGCGCTCGTCCGCGCCTATCCGGGCCGCGGCATCCCCGAGGCGCTTCGGGATCTCGCGGACGCCGAGGAGCGGGTCGCGGCGGTGCTCGACGTCGCCGGTATCCCGGAGCCGACGTTCCTCTGGTGGGATCTGCGACTCCATCCGGCACACGGCACGATCGAGGTGCGCGAGATGGACGTGCAGACGTCTCTCGAGAGCAGCGCCGCCCTCGCGGCACTCGTTCGGTCGCTCGCCCTCGAGGCGCAGGACGTACCCGAGGCGCCTCGCGACCCGAGTGAGCTCTTGAACTGGTCCGCGTTCCGCGCCGGCCGGGACGGCACCGAGGCGACCATCCTCGACGACGGGAGGCTACGGCCCCTCCGGCAGGTCGCGCGGCGGACGATCGATCGGCTCCGTCCGCTCGCGCGCGAATCCGGCGATGCCGATGCGCTCGACACGATCGCGCGCATCCTGGAGCGGGGAGGGGGCGCCGGACGCCAACGGGCGGCGCATGCCAGCGGGGGCATCGGCGCGATGTTGCGGACGCTCGTCGACGACACGGTGGACGTGTCGCTCGCTCGGCCGCGCGCCGGTCGGCGTCGCTAGCGCCGCGCCCGCTGTGCGATCTGGCTGTCGGCCGGTCGCAGCATCGTGTAGAGCAGCAGCCCGATGAACGGGAGGATCAGCATGATGATCGACCACGCCGACTTGGCGCCGACACTGAGATCGGCCCGCCTCCGCCAGACGTCGATCACCGCGCGAACCCAGAGCACGAGGAAGAGGACGACGGCGGCGATGACGAGGATGCGGATCACGCCGCGCGACCCTACACGTTCGCCTGGAGGCTCGGGACGACGTCGCAGAGCGCCGCCTCGATCGCTGCGGCGATCGCTCCGAGCTCGTCCTCGGTGACCACGAACGGCGGCGAGATCTGCAGCGCCACGCCGCGCAGGAGCCGGGTGAGCACCCCGCGCCTCCGCGCAGCGAGGACGATCGCCGCGCCGGCGGTCGGGTGCGCCGCGAGCAGGCCGGCCGCGAGCTCGACGCCTCCCGCGAGGCCCGCGGTCCGGACGTCGGCGACGCCGGGGAGGCCGCGGAGCGGCTCGAGCGCCTCGGCGAGCACGGGCTCGAGCACGGCGACCCGCTCTACGAGCCGCTCGCGCTCGAGGATGTCGAGGTTCACGAGCGCAGCCACGCACGCGCCCGGATGCGCCGCGTACGTGCCGCCATGGATGAACGGCGCCGCGTCCTCGCGCCAGAACGGCTCGCGGACGCGCCCGCTCACGACGACCGCCGACAGCGGCACGTAGCCCGAGCTGATCCCTTTCGCACAGGTCATGAGGTCGGGTGTGAAGCCGTACCGCTCACACCCGAACCAGCGGCCGAGACGGCCGAAGCCGGAGATCACCTCGTCCGCGACCAGCAGCACGCCGCGCTCACGGCAGATCCGCTCGACCTCGGGCCAGTAGCCGTCCACGGGCGGGATCACGCCGCCGGCGCCGATCATCGGCTCGCCGACGAACGCGGCGGCGCGCGGACCGAGCCCGTCGAGCGTGCGCTCGAGGTCGGCGGGATCGTCGTGCGCGACCTCGGCGACATCCTGGACGAGCGTCCCGTAGCCATCGCGCACCGCGGGGATTCCCGAGAGCGACGTCCCGTAGGCATTGGTCCCGTGGTAGGCGAACCTGCGCGAGACGATGACCGTTCGCTCGGGCTCGCCCTGCAACGCCCAGTAGCGGCGAACGATCTTCGCGGCCGTGTCGACGGCCTCGCCGCCGCCGCTTCCGAAGAAGACCGCCGCGTCCTCGACGGGCGCGAGCCCGGCGACGCGGTCGGCGAGCTCGAGTGCCGGCTCGTTGGCGTGGTCGCCGAAGACGTGGTGCGCGGCGAGCGTCCGCAGCTGCGCCCCGACGGCGTCTGCGATCTCGACGCGGCCGTGCCCGACGTTGGCGAACCAGAGCCCGGCGGTCGCGTCGATGTACTCGTTGCCGTCGGCGTCCCAGACGGAGGCCCCGTTGCCGCGAACGATCACGAGCTCGTGCCCGTCGACCTTCCCCATCGCGGCAAAGGGGTGCCAGAGGCGTGTGGCGGCGGCCGACATGCCGCCAACCTATCCAGCGCCGCGAGCGTGCGTACGCTTCCCCGGCGATGGCCGAGGTCGTCGTCTTCCACCACGCGCTCGGGCTCACGGACGCCGTGCGTGGCTTCGCCGACACGCTGGGTGGGGCCGGGCACACGGTGCACACGCCGGACCTCTTTCGCCGGTCGGACGTTCACGGAGATCGAGGCGGGCATGGCCCATTCCGAGGAGCTCGGTGGGCCGATGGCGATGGTCGATCGCGCGCGCGACGCGGTGGGCTCGCTGCCGAGCGAGGTCGTCTACATCGGCTTCTCGCTCGGGGTGCTGTCGGCGCAGGCGCTCGCTCAGACGCGGCCCGGCGCGCGCGGAGCGGTGCTCTGCTACTCGGCGCTTCCCCTCGGCCGGTGGGGCGACAACTGGCCGGAGATCTGGCCGGAGGGCGTCGCCCTGCAGCTCCACATCCTCGAAGGCGACGAGGACGTCGAGATCGCCCGCGGGCTCGCGGCGACGGTCGCAGGCGCCGACGCTCGTCGACTTCGGTCGCGGGCTCGGGATCAATCCCCGGTGGCTCTGCCCGAACGTGACGATGGAGCAGGTCGTCGAGGGGCTCCGCCCATTGCTCGAGAAGCCGGTCGAGCACGTCCTCGCCAGGCACGGCGGCCCGCACGACCGGGTGGCGCTGGAGCGCGCCCTGTCCACCTCCTAGCCTGCGGTGCGACCGGTCGCCGAGCGCCGGTGCGACGCTCAGTTGTCCAGGCTCAGTCGCCATTCGCTTCGGGGGAGAACCGCATGAACCTCGCCTTCGCGCGGCTCCCTGCCGAGGACGTCCCGCACCGCCTGGGCCCGTGACTTGCGCGCAGGCAGCCCGGGTCGCCGGTCGACCTTCCATTCGGTCTCGGATCGACGTTGCAGGACGACGTAGCCGCCGCGCCCCGTGCTCATCTGCCGATCGTACGCGAGCAGCGGTTCCGCCCATGCGCGTCGCTTTCCGTGCCGCCTCGAGCTTGACCGTCCTTCCGCGCGCGCGGATACTTCGCGGCTCCTGGAACCGGGAAAGGGAGGCTCAGGCGTGGCGTTCGAGGAGCTGACGACGAGGCACGCGCAGGTGTGGAGCTCGGCGCCGTTCGAGCGGGTCGCGGAGGTCATCACGGAGATGCACGCCGCCCTGGTCGAGCGCCTCGGGCCGCAGGAGGGCGAGCGCTGGCTCGACCTCGGCTGCGGCACCGGCGACGTCGCGTTCCACGCCGCCCGCGCGGGGGCGATCGTGACGGGGTCGGATCTCTCCCCGACGCTCATCGAGACGGCGCAGCACCAGGCGCGCGAGCTCGGGCTCGAGCTGACGCTCGAGGTCGCCGACTGTCAAGCGCTCCCCTATGCGCACGCCTCGTTCGACGTCGTCTCGTCGTCGGTCGGCGTGATCTTCGCCCCCGATCATGCGCGCGTCGCGACCGAGCTGGGCCGAGTGTGCAGGCCCGGTGGTCGCATGGGGATCACCGCGTGGCGCCGGGACAGCGGCGTCGGCGACATCTTCGCCGGGATGTCGCAGTTCATGCCGCCTCCACCCGAAGGCGCCGGCTCGCCGTTCCAGTGGGGCGAGCAGGCGTACGTCGAGGAGCGGCTCGGCGACATGTTCGAGCTGTCGTTCGAGGAGCTCGACACGCGCCACGAGCACGACGATCCCGCCGAGATGTGGGAGCTCTTCCGGTCGAGCTACGGTCCGTCGCACGTGCTCTGGAACTCGCTCGACGAGGAGCGCCGGCGAGAGCTGGACGAGACGATGACGGCGGTCTTCGAGAAGCACCGCGACGGCGACGGGATCAGCATGGAGCGGCGTTACATCGTCGTGACGGGCGTGCGGAAGGCGTAGCGGCACCGGATGCCGTTGCGTCGAAGGACGCCGAGGTGGAGGCGACCCACCGGCGACCACGATCGCCTGCCCAGTCGTCAGACGAGACGAGATCGCCTGAAGCCGAAGCCCGCGGTCGCTCGGGCGACAGCACGCTCGCGCAGCCGATCGTGTTTCTATTTCAACCCGACATCCGCCCGAAGGAGGCTGGGTGCAGCCATCTCGGATCCGCCACGTTGGCTTACCGGTCACAGATCTCGTTATCAGCGTCGCGTGGTACCGCGAGGCGCTCGGACTGGCGCGCGAGGCCGCCGCGGGTGTGCCGGAGGGCGTTGCCTTCATGGTCGCGCCGACGGGCGAGCGGCTCGAGCTGCTCGCAATGGATGTTCAGCCCTCTACCTGGGACGGGCCGATCGCGGCGCTACGCGCCGGCGTCCCCACACAGCCTGGCAGTCGATGACCTCGTCGCCGCTCACGCGCGTGCTGTGGAGGCGGGCGGCCGCTCGGTCCGGACGCCCCGCGACACGCCCGAGCCCGGACCGAGGATCGCGTTCGTCGCTGACCCGGACGGGAATCTCGTGGAGCTGCTTTCCCGCGACGGGGAAGCTCCTCCGACCTGAGCTAGGCCAGTTCAGACCGCAACTCCTCTTCGGCTGCCGACTCTTCGTCGGGCGGAAACCTGGACAGATGGAACCCAGCTCATGCGCGATACGGACGCGCGCCGCTCAGGGGACATTCCCGAACACCGGCCCAGGTTGCAGTCCTGGTTCGTTTCGTATTCCAGATCCTCAGGCTCGATTCGGCCGGACGGACTCTGCTGCGACCGATGAGCTCCGCGCCTCGGTGCGGTCATAACGAGAAAGACCACCGCGAGAGAAAGGACGAACCGATGAAACTGACGACCATGACGCAAGTCACCGTCGATGGAGTGATGCAGGGAAACGGCGGCGCGTCGGATGAGGACCGCAGGAACGGATTCGAGCGCGGCGGATGGGCCATGGGGGTGGCCGACAGCGAGACCATGACGTTCATCAACGAGACCTACCAGCGCGCCGACGCGTTCCTGTTCGGCCGGCGGACCTACGAGCTCTTCGCCGGCTACTGGGGCGCAGAGGAGCGGGCTAGCGCCGCGGCGGAAGATCCGGGCAACCACCCGATCGCAGCTGCCTTGAACACGAAGCCCAAGTACCTCGCATCGACCACGCTCACCGAACCGCGTTGGGCGAACACGACCCTCCTCGCCGGTGACCTCGCGGCTGCCATCGGCGAGTTGAAAGCCAAGCCGGCGGGTGAGCTGCAGGTGCACGGCAGCGGTGCCCTGATCCGATGGCTGCTCGAAAACGACCTCGTCGACGAGATCGACCTGCTCATCGTCCCCGTAATCCTCGGCCAGGGCACCCGGCTGTTCCCCGACACCGGCCCGGACGTTGCGCTAGACCTGGTCGACTCGCGAACCGACTCGAAGGGCGTAACGATCCAGGTCTACCGGCCCAACGGACGCCCGCAGTATGCAACCGCCACCGCCGACCAATGACCCCGCGGCGCCGTCGGGTGACATTCCCGAACCGGCGCAGTCAGGCGAGTCTTCGCCCGTCAGCGCGTGAAGCGGTGGCGGCCCCTGGGCGTCGAAGGCATCGACCAACGCCGGCCGTCGGGCCGTCACCGTGACCAACACTCGGTATTCGAAGAGCCGGGTACAGGTCGTTTTGCTCCCGCAGCAACTCCACCCTCGCCGTTACTCGGGGACATCCTGACGCTCGCGCACGAATGCGCCGTCGTGCGGCGCGCGACACGGCGCTGCCCGGCTCCATGGGGTGTCGCCCGGTCATCTGGCCGGTTCACCGATGCCCGGCCAGTCCGGATGTCCTTGTCCGGCGCCGGCTGACGCTCGTTGCAGCGTCCACTTCCGGCTCTCCTCTGCAAGCCACCCGAAGTTCGGCCAGTAGATGGCTTCTTGCCCTGGCTGGTTGCCCGCCAGGGCGGGAAACGCCTTGGCGGCCTCTTGCATGATGTGCGCTCGTATCGGCTGGAAGGTGCTCCAATCCGCCCTGGGTTGAGCCGAGAGTGCGTCCAGCACGTCCTGAAGGTCGACCACGCCCTTTCGGGCGAGAAGGCCGAGTTGCTCATAGATGTTCGCGAAGTTCCTCACCTCGAAGTCCTCGGGACTGCGGTCGAAGCCAGTCCAATTGCCGTCGGCGTGCTTCGCCGCCACCTCGTACAGTGGCGCCGACGTCAACGAGCAACCTTCGGGCGAAGCTGTCCACCGACTGGCGTGTCATCGCCAGAAGAACGTGCTCCGTCCCGGCCATCGCATGGCCCCTCGCGTCGGCGAGTCGACGGGCCTCGCGGAGAAGCGCCTCGACATTCCCGGTCAGGTCGGCCATTGCTGCATCATGCTCGGACATCGTCCAGTCCTGAGCGGCGCCCCGCTCGAGGTCACGGTGCACGCACCTCCGGTGGTGTCCAGCCGGGAAAGACAGCGCGCAGGCCTGCCTCGACACAGGCGCGGTCGTCGTCTCCGCTCGCGCCACTCGCTCCGGCTGCGCCCAGCACGGCCTCGCCGCTCCGGATCAACACTGAGCCCGGGCCTGGAATGAGTGGCAGCCGCACGAGCCTGCTGACCGCGTCGAAGAATCCCTCATGGGACGCGCGGCTGGCGGCAAGCTGCTCGCCGTCGCGGTGCCAGAGCGCCGTTCCGGCTGCCTTCGCTTCGGCGATCTGCGCCGAGAGCGGGAACGCGCCGTCCATGCGGCCGAGCGCGACGAGGAGGCCGCCCTCGTCGACGACGGCGACGGCGATCTGCCAGCCGTTGGCGAGTGCGTGGTCATTCGCGGCGGAGATGAGGACGTGGGCCTGTGCGAGGCTCAGCGGCATTCGTCGGAACGTATCACTGCCGGGGGATCGAGATGACAACTGGCAGCACATGCTGCCCGGAGCATCAGGGCCGACGTCGAGATGCTGACCGCTGCCCTAGCATGGGGTAGCGCTGGGTGCGTCCGCCCCAACGCACTCGGGGATCCGAGCGCCATAGTCGTTGCTCTGACACTGTCGAACACGCGGGCGATGCTCCGCTTCCTCGTCGCGAGGGCAGATCCGTCAGCTGAGAGGCGGCGGACGCGCGACGCGCGTGTCTTTCACGGCCGGCACGCTCGGAGTGTCAACGTCGCCACAGAGGCACTACGCTGGCGCGGGTGGCGTGGACCGAGTTCACGACGCACGACGACGGGCCGCTGATCGCCGGTCGTCGCGCCGGCAGCGGGCCACCGGTTCTCCTGCTGCACGGCGGGCCTGGGCTCGGCTTCGACTACCTGCGCGACCTCGCCGACGAGCTGGCGCAGGAGAACGACGTCGCGTGCTATCAGCAGCGAGGGCTGGAACCGTCGGCGGTGGACGGGCCGTACTCGGTGGCGGCGGATGTCGAGGATGCCCGGCGCGTCCTCGACGCGCTCGGCTGGCAGCGGGCGTACGTCGTCGGCCACTCGTGGGGTGGGCACCTCGCCCTCCACGTCGCGGTGGCCATGCCGGAGCGGCTCCTCGGTGTGCTCTCCGTCGATCCGCTCGGCTCGATCGGCGACGGACGCTGGCCGGAGTTCGACGAGGAGATCTTCCGCCGGACGCCGGAGTCCGTGCGCGAGCGGGCGCGTGAGATCGACGAGCTCAGCATGGCCGGCCAGGCGGACGACGAGCTGGCGCTCGAGGGGATGCGCCTCGTCTGGCCTGCCTACTTCGCCGATCCAGAGCGCGCACCGCCGATGCCCGACCTGCGAATCGCGGGGACGCGCTCCGCCGCGATGGTTGCCTCGATCTTCGCGGAGCTGCCCTCGCTCGAGGCGGGGCTGCCGGGGATTCGGGTCCCCGTCGGGTTCGTCCACGGCTCGCGGAGCCCGATGCCGCTCGCGGCATCGACCGACGCGGCCGAGCGGATTCCGGAGGCCTGGGTGGAGGTTGTCGACGGTGCAGGGCACTTCACGTGGGTCGAGGCGCCCGGCGCGGTTCGTGCAGCGTTACGACGTCTCACCGCCGACGGCCCGGATGGTAGAAGCGGAAGTAGCGTTGGCGTTCGTCCACGCCTAGCCCGGGACCGGGGCAGGCTTGTCGCTGACGGGCGTGATCTCGCAGGTCGTCACCGCTGCTCCGGGCCGGAGGAACGTCTGGAGGTGCGCGATGTCGTCCGTCTCGACGACGAGGTACGTCGTGTGCTGCGGGAACGCCAGCCAGTAGCCGTGGATCTTGACGTCCTTCGAGTTGCCGTCGAAGAGCGACGTCGAGCCCCCTTTGCCGTACGGGCAGTCTTGTGGCGCGTGCGTCTGCTTGATGTGGAAGAGCATCGGGAGGGCCTCCCCGTCTCGTGGCGCACCTCGCGCCGGTTGCGGTCCGCGGAGCGTATCGCTCCCTCTCTGTCCGAGGCTTGCTCTCGACAACGTGGAGAGCCGCGTCTCCGCGGCTCTCCCAGGACGTGATGTCGGGCGAGGTCAGCTGCAGCCGGTGTTCGTGCCGCAGTCGCGGCACGTGTAGCACGAGCCCGTCCTGACCATGCGGCCGCCGCAGCGGGCGCATTCGACGGCGTCCTCCCACTGGTTGAAGAGCGCCGTCTGGCCCGGGTGGAGCCGACTCGACCGTCGCGGCCGCCACGCCTGCGCCGGGGTTCTCCGAGTAGGCCGCCGCGAGCCGCGCCTTGACCTCGGGCGTCAGGATCCCGGCCTCCTCCTGCTGTTCGGCCGAGAGGAACTTCTTGCCCATCCAGCGGAAGATGTAGTCGACGATCGACTTCGCGACGCGGATGTCCGCGTCGTTCGTCATCCCGCTCGGCTCGAAGCGCATGTGGCTGAACTTCGAGACGTACACCTCGAGCGGCACGCCGTACTGGAGCCCGAGCGAGACCGAGATCATGAACGAGTTCATGAGGCCGGCGAGCGTCGTGCCCTCCTTCGCGATGTCCACGAAGATGTCGCCGGGCGTCCCGTCCTCGAACAGGCCGACGTGGATGTAGCCCTCGTAGTCGCCGACCTTGAACTTGCGGCCGACCTCGGTGCGGTCGTCCGGCAGACGCCGACGCTGCGGATGGGGGACGACGCCGGTCGCGCCGGTCGGCAGCAGCGCCGCGGCCTTGTCGGACGACGACCCGAGAGCGGCTGCGCGACCTTGCAGTTGTCGCGGTAGATCGCGATCGCCTTCACGCCGAGCTGCCACGACTCGACGAACAGCTGCGCGATCTCGTCGATCGTCGTCTGCTCGGGCAGGTTCACCGTCTTCGAGATCGCGCCCGAGATGAACGGCTGCACCGCGCCCATCATCTTCACGTGCCCCATGTAGTGGATCGCGCGCTCGCCGATCGCGCAGTCGAACACGGGGTAGTGCTCGGTCTTGAGGTGCGGGGCGCCCGACGACGCCGCCGCGCTCGTCGATGAACGCGACGATCTCCTCGACCTCGCGCGGCGCGTAGCCGAGCTCGCCGAGCGCCATCGGCACTGTCTTGTTGACGATCGTGATCTCGCCGCCGCCGACGAGCTTCTTCGACTTGACGAGCGAGAAGTCCGGCTCCACGCCGGTCGTGTCGCAATCCATCATGAAGCTGATCGTCCCGGTCGGCGCGAGCACGGTCGCCTGCGCGTTGCGGAAGCCGTGCACCTCGCCGATCTCGAGCGCGTCGTCCCACGCCTTGCGGGCGCCGTCGAGCAGGTCGGCCGGCACCGAGTCGGCGTGCTGGATGTTGCCGACCGCCGCCCGGTGCTTCGCGATCACGCCGACCATCGGCGCGCGGTTCTCCTGGTAGCCGACGTGCGGCCCCATCCGCTGCGCGACCTCGGCCGACTTCCGGTACGCGCGCCCCGTCATCAGCGCCGTGATCGCCGCCGCGTACGCGCGGCCCTCGTCCGAGTCGTACGGGAGCCCGCGCGCCATGAGGAGCGCGCCGAGGTTCGCGTAGCCGAGGCCGAGCTGGCGGAACTTCTTCGCGTTCCGGCCGATCTCGGGCGTCGGATAGGACGAGTAGCCGACGACGATCTCCTGCGCGAGGAAGACGACGTCGACGACGTGCTCGAACATCTCGACGTCGAGCTCGCCGTCCTCCTTGCGGAACTTCATGAGGTTGAGCGAGGCGAGGTTGCAGGCCGAGTCGTCGATGTGCATGTACTCCGAGCACGGGTTCGACGCGTTGATGCGGCCGGTGTTCGGCGACGTGTGCCACGCGTTGATCGTCGTGTCGTACTGGACGCCCGGGTCGGCGCACTCCCAGGCGGCCGCGGCCATGTCGCGGAGGAGCTTCCGCGCCTCGGCGGTCTCGACGACGGTGCCGTCGGTGCGCGCCGTGAGCGCCCACTCCTTGCCCTCGGTCACGGCCTCCATGAACGCGTCGGTGACGCGCACCGAGTTGTTCGCGTTCTGGTACTGGATCGACGCCCAGTCGGAGGAGTCGAGCGACATGTCGTAGCCGGCCTGCTCGAGGACGCGCGCCTTGCGCTCCTCCTTGGCCTTGCACCAGATGAACTCGTCGATGTCCGGGTGGTCGACGTCGAGGACGACCATCTTGGCCGCGCGGCTCGTCTTGCCGCCCGACTTGATCGTCCCGGCCGACGCGTCGGCGCCGCGCATGAACGACACGGGCCCGGAGGCGTAGCCGCCCTTCGAGAGCTGTTCCTTCGATGAGCGGACGCGCGAGAGGTTGAGGCCGGAGCCGGAGCCGCCGCGGAAGATGATGCCCTCGCGCCGGATCCAGTCGAGGATGGATTCCATCGAGTCCTCGATCGAGAGGATGAAGCACGCCGAGCACTGCGGTGTCTCCTCGAAGCCGACGTTGAACCACACCGGCGAGTTGAACGACGCGTACTGGTTGACGAGGATCGCCTTCAGCTCGGCCTGGAAGGCGTCGCGCTCGTCGTCGGTCGCAAAGTAGCCGCCCTGCTCGCCCCAGCCGGTGATCGTGTCGGCGACGCGACCGATCATCTGCTTGACGCTCCGCTCGCGGTCGGGGGAGGCCATGCGGCCGCGGAAGTACTTCTGGGCGACGATGTTCGTCGCCGTCTGCGACCAGAACTTCGGGAACTCGACGTCGCGCTGCTCGAACGCCGGCGCGCCCTTCCCGGGGATCAGGGCGTCGCGCGTCTCCCAGTCGATCTCGTCGAAGGGATCTCGGCCGGGGATCGTGAAGAACCGCCGCGGGGCGACGCTCGCCGTCCCGTCGATGACGGTGTTGACGACCTCGGCGTCACCGATCTCTGTCTGCGGTGCCTGCTTCGCGGTGGCCATGCTGTCCTCCCGGGACGAGATGTCGAGTTACCCCAGTCGCTTCCCTGGAGCCCCGCACCGGGCGCGTTCGGGCGCGTCCTGCGAGCGGACCGGCCATGCTAGGACGCGGGTCGGACGACACGGAAATTCCTGCAAATTGCTCAAAAAGCCGTGCCGCTCCACTCGTGGATTCTACCGGTCCGGAAGCGCCGGCCGGATCAGCGGCGGCGGTTCGCGAGCCACCCTGCGGCGCCTGCGAGGAGCAGGACCGCGGACAGCGCGGCGAGCATGACGATCGGGTACGGCACCGACGTCGCCGAGGACGTCGTGTCGGCGACCACGCGGTCCGGCCGGGGTACCGCGGGTGCGGCCTCGTTGGCCGCCGGAGACGGCTTCGGCGCCGTGGACGGCTTCGAGCGCGGGGTCGGGGCGGTCGGCGGCGCCTTCGTCGCGATCGAGGAGTCGGGCTCCTTCGCGGCCGTCGTCGGCGCTGCCTTCGGGGCCGGGAGCGCCTCGTTGCCCGGATCCGTGCGCCCCCGGCGGGCGAACGCGAGCGCGCGCCGAATGTCCTGGTCGGCGTTCGAGTACTGCAGCACGTCGTTCGGGAGTGCCCGCAGCGCAGCGCGGTAACAGGCGAGCGGATAGACGCCGTCGACCCGGCCGCCGCTGTACCAGTCGCGGATCACCCTCTGCGCGCACGCGTCTAGCGACCCGGCGCCGGCAGATGACGGTGCGAGCAGCAATACGAAAGCGGCGGCGACGACGATGCGCACGCCGAGACGACGGCGGCGGGTGGAGGCCATTCGGGGAGTTCTACCCCAGGCCCTTGCGGTCGAAACCTTCTCGGTGAAGGTCAGGCCGGGCCGGGTGGGCCGCCTTCGCGCCGCGCCTGCGCACGACGGCTCAGGTAACCGGCGCCGCCCGCGGCGAGGAGGAGCAGCGCGAGCCCGCCGAGGATCAGCAGCGGGATCGGGACGGACGACGGGCCCGAGGTGTCGACCGCCGGCGACGCAACGGTCCCCTCCCCTCCGTCCGACGGGCCGCCCGGATCGGTGGGATCACTCGGCCCACCGGTTGGGCCGCCGCCGTCGGTCCCTGTCGGCGTCTCGCCGGCGCCGGTCGGGCCGGGATCCGGCTTGTTCTGGCGTGCGAACTGGAGCGCGCGGAGGATGTCCTCCTTGGCGTTCGAATAGTCGAGCACGTCGACCGGGAGGGAGCGGATCGCCTCCTGGTAGCAGTGCAGCGGGAAGATCTTGTCGACCCGCCCGTCGCCGTACCAGTCGTCGACGACCGCCCGCGCGCACGGCTTCGCCGCCGCGGAGGCGGGCGACGCGGCGATCAGCAGGGTCAACCCGACGATCGCCGCGAGCAGCGAGACGAGAATGCGGCGACTGGTACGGGCGTCTGTCACGAAGACATGGCGGATCGGGTCGGGACGCTCAGTGTCCGGGCCCACCGTGGGTCGGCGATCAGGGAAGGGTAAACGATGTGTAAGACGCCGTTCGCGGCAACCGACCGCGCCCCTTCCCCCTTTCAGGGCCATGGTAGCCTCGCCGCGTCATGGACACGGCCGCGCGACCGCCGTGGTACGCCGCGGAGGCCGCCGTCCTCGCGGCGCTCGGAGCGCTCGTCGCCGCGGCCGTCTTCGCCGGAGGAGGATCACGGGGATCGGCCCTCGCGACCGTCGGGCTCGCCGCGCTCGCGTGCGCGGTCGTCGGCCTCGCCGCGGCGCTTAGAGGGGTCGTGGCGTACCCGCGGCTGGACCACGCCGGCCGCCTTGCGGTCGTCGCCGCGGCCGGGCTGACGGCCTGGGCGGGGCTCTCCACCCTCTGGTCGATCGCGGGCGACCGCTCCTGGGAATGGCTGGGTCGCGGGCTCGTCTACCTGTCGTTCCTCGCGCTCGGCCTGCTCGCCGGAGCGGTCGCGGGTGGTGCCCGCCGCGTCGCGTCGGTGCTCGCCGTCGTCCTCGGCGCGGCGCTCGGCTGGGCGTTGCTCGGCGTCGGGATCCCGTCGCTCTTCGAGGACGGGGACCGGATCGCCCGCCTGCGCGAGCCCGTCGGCTACTGGAACGCCCTCGCGCTCCTCGCCGACGGCGCGCTCGCGCTCGGTCTGTGGCTCGCGCGACACGACCGCGTCCCGCTCCGTGTTGCGGGCGCGGCCCTCGGCTACGCCTCGGTCCTGGCGCTGCTTCTCACGCAGTCGCGGTCCGGTCTCATCGCGGCGGTCCTCGTGCTCGTTCTCTGGCTCGTGCTCTCGGACCGCCGGCTCGACGACGCCCTCCGCGCGGCGCTCCTTGCGATCCCCGCCGTCGCCGTCGCGGGCTGGGCCTTCACGCGGCCGGCCCTCGTCGAGGTCGAGGTACTGCGAGCGGATCGCGTCGACGACGGGCGCGTGTTCGCGATCCTCGGGGTGACCGGAGTGCTCGTCGCGGTCGCCGGTGTCTGGCTCGTGCCCGTGCGCCGCCTCGTCACGGAGCGGCGGCGTGCCGTCGTGACGGGCCTCGCGGTCGTCGCGTGCGTGGGCGCCCTGGCGGGCACCGCCGGGGTCGTCGCGGCCGTCGGCGATCCGATCGCCTGGGCGTCCACCCAGGTCCGGGGCGGGGAGTGTGAGAACGACCCGGGCCGCCTGACCGACCTCTGCGCGAACAACAGGCTTGCGTGGTGGGATGAGGCGGTCGAGGTCGCCAGGGACAGGCCGCTCGGCGGGACTGGCGCAGGGACGTACGCGATCGCCCGCCGTCAGGTGCGGGACGACGGGACGCCTGGCAGCGAGCCGCACAGCGTGCCGCTCCAGCTCCTCGCCGACCTCGGCGTCGTCGGCCTCGGCCTCGGGCTCGTCTTCGCGGCCGCAACGGTCGTAGGTGTGCGTCGCGGGCTTCGGCTCGTCCAAGGCACCGACCGCCCGGCGGCGGCGGCTCTCGCCTGCCTGGTGGTCGCCTACGCCGTGCACTCGCTCGTCGATTACGACCTCGACTTCCTCGCCGTCACCGCCCCCGCGCTTGCAGCGCTCGGCGCGTTGCTCGCGGCTGGGCGTCCACGGGGATCCGCGCCCGTCGGCCTGCCGGGCATGGTCGCGGTCGTCGCAGTCGGCGTTGCGGCATCACTCGTGCTCGTCCTCCCCGAGCTTGCCGAGCGTGAGGTCGAGCGATCGCTCGACGCCAGCGACGCTGGGCGGATCGAGGCGGCGGTCGACGCCGCCGACCGGGCACGGCGCCTGAATCCGCTCTCGACCGCGCCTCTCGAGGCGCTCGCGGTCGCCGCGGACGCCGCCGGCGACAAGGCGACCGCCGTCGAGTGGTACGAGGAGGCGACGCGGCTCCAGCCGGACAACCCGGACACGTGGTACGCCCTCGGTCTCTACCACGCGATCGCGACCGACGACCAGTGCGCCGCATACGAGGCGCTGAACCACTCGTACACGCTCGACCCGAACGGCACGCGCTGGGTGCCGGGAGGCCCGCTCGACGTCGCGCGCGACGCGGTGAACGCCGGGGCGTGCGAGCTGTAGCTAGGAGCCGAGGATGAACACGGCGTGGGCGCCGTGCAGCTGCCCGGGGCGCATGCCGTCGAGCGGACCGACGACCTTGACGCCGAGATCGCGCGCGAGCCGTCGTCCCTCGCCCTCGAAGCCGCGCCGGTACATGACGATCGACTGCGGGTAGTCGTGGCGCGGTGCGTTGCCGACGGTTCCGACGCGGTAGCCGCGACCGGTGACGCGTGACGCTGCCGCTGCCGCCGCACCTTGCCGGCCGTTGCCGTTGAGCACGACGACGCGAACCTTCCGGCGCGGGAGCTCCGCCGGCACGACACGCGCAGCGGGTGCGGCGACGTGCTTCCTCGCGGTCGCGGCCGGCGCCTTCGCGGCGGCGTGGCGTCCAACGGGGTCGGGCTTCGCGAGGAGCGCTCCGCCCACGACGATCAGGAGGACGAGCTCGATCGCAGCAACGGCGGCGATCAGGACGGTTGCCGTCCGCCACGGGCGAACAGCGAGCTCCACACGGTCGAGGCGAATCGGGTGGTCCACGACGCGAACCCGTTCGCCCGCGCGCGCGTCATTCCTCCCGGATCCACTCCCACGTCTCGCGGATGCCTTGCGCGAGAGACACCTCGGCGCGCCAGAGGAGCGCCGTCTCCGCGCGGTGGACATCGAGGCAGCTGCGCTGGAGCTCGCCGAGGCGAGCCGGGCCGTTGCTCGCCTCGGCCTCGACTCCGGCCGCAGCGAGGCACGCCTGCCAGAGCGCGACGACGGAGGTCTCCCCGCCGGTCCCGATGTTGAACACGCCCCCCCGGCGCCGACGGCGCCGACGAACGCCCGCGCGACGTCGCCGACGAAGACGTAGTCGCGGGTCTGGGCGCCGTCGCCGTAGATCGTCGCGGCCTGTCCGTCGCGGATCCGCGAGAGGAAGATCGCGACGACGCCCGCCTCGCCGTGCGGGTCCTGGCGCGGGCCATAGACGTTGCCGAGCCTGAGCGCGACGTGGCGGGTGCCGTACAGCCGGTTCCACGTCGCGAGGTACTCCTCGGCGGCGAGCTTCGACGTCCCGTAGGGCGACAACGGGAGCCGCGGGGCGTCCTCGCTCGCAGGCCCGTCGCACTCGCCGTAGATCGCGCCTCCGGTCGACGCGAAGACGACCTGCGCGTCGTGGCCGCGGGCAGCCTCGAGCACGCGGATCGTGCCGACTACGTTCGACCGGCCGTCGGCGACCGGATCGGCGACGGACGCGCGGACGTCGATCTGCGCCGCGAGGTGGAAGACGACCTCGGGCTGCGCCTCGGCGAAGACGTCCACGAGCGGCTCGGCGATATCGCGGACGTGGAGCGTCGCCGCCTCGTTCACGTGCTCGCGGCGCCCCGAGCTCAGGTCGTCGACGACGTGCACCTCGTCGCCCCGTTGGACGAGGGCGTCGACGAGCGCCGACCCGATGAACCCCGCTCCCCCCGTGACGACGGCCCGCACGGCCGTATCGTACGTCCCCGATGTTCGTCACCTTCGAGGGACTCGACGGCTGCGGCAAGTCGACCCAGGCCCGGCGCCTCGTCGACGCCCTGGGCAGAGACGGTCTCGACGTCGTCTCGACCCGCGAGCCCGGCGGCACGCCGCTCGGGGAGGCGATTCGCGATCTCGTCCTGCACGGTGACCACGTCGCGCCGTGGGCGGAGGCGATGCTGTACACGGCTGCCCGTGCGCAGCACGTCGACCAGGTGATCCGCCCGGCGCTCGCCCGCGGGGCGACCGTTGTCTGCGACCGATATCTCGACACATCGGTCGCCTACCAGGGCGCGGGCCGCGGTCTCGGCGCAGACGTCATCCTCGACATGAACCTCCGCGCGGTGGGCGGGCTGCTCCCCGACCGGACATTCCTCGTCGAGCTCGACGTGGACACCGCGCTCGCGCGGGTCGGTGACAAGGGCGATCGCATCGAGCGGGCGGGCGCGGAGTTCTGGCCTCGTGTCGTCGATGCCTACCGCGAGCTCGCCGAGCGCTTTCCGGAGCGCTACGTCGTGATCGACGGGTCGCGGAGCGTCGACGAGGTCGCCGCGGAGGTTCGTGAGCGCCTTCGCTGACATCCCCGAGCAGCCCGAGGCGAAGCGCCTGCTCGAGTCCGCGCTCACGGACGGGCCTGCGCACGCGTACCTGTTCCACGGGCCTGCCGGCGTCGGGAAGCGGTCGGCCGCGCGGGCGCTCGCAGGCGCGCTGCTCGGCGACCCGCGCCGTGTCGAGGGCGGGACGCACCCCGATCTGCGGGTGATCGAGGCGCTCGGCGACATGATCCGGATCGACGAGATCCGCGCGCTTCACCACGACCTTCACATGCGCCCCTTCGAGGGCGACCGCCGGGTCTACCTCATCCTCGACGCGCACCGGATGAACGACGACGCCGCGGCCGCCCTGCTGAAGGACCTCGAGGAGCCGCCCGCGTACGCGACCCTCGTCCTCGTCGCCGACGAGCTCGGGTCGCTGCCGGAGACGATTCGTTCGCGATGCCAGCTCGTGCCGTTCCGGCGGTTGTCGCGCTCGGCGGTCGAGGAATGGCTCACCGCCCGCCAGCCGGCGCTCGCGGCGAACCAGGTCGCGACGCTGGCGCGGGTCGCCGGCGGCCGCCTCGACCGCGCCGGCCGGCTGCTCGACGACGACGCGCGGGCGCAGCGCGCAGAGCTCATCGCCGCCGCGCGCAACACGTATCTCGCGGAGGAGTTCCATCCGTCCGAAGCGGCGGCTGTCGTGCTCGCTGCGGCCTCGGCGCGGGCGAGCGAGGAGCGCGAGCGCGAGCAGCAGCGGATCGAGGGGCTCGACCTCCCGGCCCGCGAGGCGGAGCAGCGCGTCAAGCGCGCGGGCTTCGGCGCCGAGCAGGACGAGATCCTCGCGTCGCTCGACGATCTCGGTGCGTGGTACCGCGACCTCGTCCTCGCCGGCGCAGGCGCCGAGACGGCCATCGTCAACGCCGACCGGCTCGACGACCTGCGCTCCGACGTGGAGGGCGGTGCCGCCCAGGACGCGGAGGAGGCGGCGATCGTCGTCCGTCAGGCCTGGCGCGAGGCGGAGGAGTTCAACCTCAATGCGACGCTGCTGCTCGAGGCGCTCTTCGTCCGGCTCCGCCGGGCGTTCAGCGGCGTATCGTCAGCCGCACGGTGAAGCGGAACCGCTCCGACCGCGAGCCGGTGTTCGCGATCGACGCCCGGCACTGAGCAGGCCCGACACGGGGCACCACGAGTGCGACGGCCGGCTGAGCCGCGCTCAGGAGGCGACGCCGGACCTCCGCGCCGTCGCAGGCGACCTCGATCCGTCCGTGCGCGGCCTTCGCGTCGCTGAACGTGCCCTCGAGACGGACGTGGCGGTTCGGGCCGAGCAGCCCGAAGTCGACGGCAACGCGGTCGTTCGGGGCGAGCGTGCCCTGCCGGACGATGACGACGGGACGGATCGCCGGCTGCGTCTCGCCGATGCGGGGTCGCGCGGCGAGACCGAGATCGGCGCGGATCGCCTGCTGCACGACGCGGCTCGGCGGGTCGAGCCACGAGATGCGAAAGCCGCGGCCGAAGTGCGTGTACGCGTAGTCCTCCGCGAACACCTCCGCGATCGAGCGGTTCCAGCCGACCTGGTAGCGGTCGCGGACGCTCCGGATCGCGACGAGCTCGTCCATTCCCCGCGCCTTCCACCAGAGCGGTGTGCCGTTCGGCTCGGAGAGGTTCGAGTGCCGGCGGCTCCAGTCCACGTGATGGCCGTACTCGTGGATCACCGTGTGCGCGATGCCGAAGCTCCGTCCGGCCGGGACGACCATCACGCCGCGGTTGCCCTCGCGCCGCGAGTAGCAGCCGACGGCGCGGCGTCCGCACCGCTCGCCGAGCTCGTCCCAGCTCACGATGCGGATCGTCACGCGCTCGATCTCGTTCGCGTGGGGTGCACGTCGGAGCAGGCCCGCGTACCAGGGGAGGTCGACGTCGGCGCGGACGTCGAAGCGCATCGCGCGTCCCTGGTCGTCACGCAGGACGACCTCGCGCGCTGCAGCAGGGCCTGCGAGGACGGCTGCGGCGAGGACGGCGAGCAGCGAGACGACGAACGCCCGTGCCATCCTCCCACGGTACGGACGGGCTCGTGTCGCCCGGGTTAAGCCCCGTCCCGGGCGGCGGTACACTTCGGCACCCCGCCGACGTAGCTCAGCTGGTAGAGCACTTCACTCGTAATGAAGGGGTCCCCGGTTCGAGTCCGGGCGTCGGCTCTTCTGAACGCGGCCGGGCGTCAGACCTTGCCGGCCGCCCTCCACTTGCGCCAGATCTTCTTCAGCTCCCACGCCGTCATCGCGACGGAGTCCTCCGGGGTCGCCTTGCCGAGCGACACGCGGGCGAACATGTACGGGACGAGGTTGCGGCTGAGCGCCTCCATCACCGCAGGGTTCGCGGTCCCGGGGTAGCCGGCGTTGCGGGTGTGCTCGAGCGCCACCGTCGTGAGGACCGAGTACTTCCCGGACGGCGGGTTCGGGTCGGCGGCCGCGAGCTTGTAGAGATCGGCCTTCGGACAAGCCCCGGGGAAGCTCGGGTAGGAGAAGAGGCGCGAGGCGGCGGTCGCCTGCCGTGCGTCGATGCAGAGGTCGGCGAGGAACCGCTGCGCCGCATCCGGGTTCTTCGCGAACTTCCAGATCGAGTAGACGCTCGTGTACTGGCCGAGCGAGAGTCTGGCCGCGGGCCCGGCCGGGACCGGCCAGAGCCAGAGATCTTTCGCGAACGGCAGCTCGAGCGTCTCGGCGGTGCGAACGGCGGAGATGGCGTTCATGACGAGCGACCCTTCACCGGAGAGCAGGAACTGGTTGTTCGACGCGGGGCTCCAGGAGAAGACGCGGCTGTCCTGCCCGCTCTTCCAGAGCTCCGCCATGAACCGCACCGCGTCGACGGTCGCCTGCGAGTCGATCGCGGGGACGTTGCCCTCCGTCTGCAGGAACGAGCCGAAGCACATGAGGAGGCTCGTGAGCGCGACGTTCGAGTCGAGCTCCCCCGACTGCCCGATCCCGATCGGATGCCCGAGCTCGCGGAGCTTCGGCGCGGCTCTCATGACGTGGTCCCAGCTCGCCGGCGACTCGCCGATCGAGTCCCAGACGTCGCGCCGCCAGAGCGCCGGGCTCGGCACGAAGCTGTCCGAGACGCCGACGTACCGCTTGGTCTTCGGGTTGAACGTGCTTCGCCTGCCGAGGCTCCCGTAGCGGCCGACGGCACGCTCGACCTCGCGGACGACGTCCGTGTGGTCGAGCACGTCGTCCTCGTAGACGGCCGGAGGGGAGAGGAAGCCGAAGACGTCGTGACCCCTGCCCGCCTTCGCCTCGGCCGCGGCGAGCGCCGGGAGCCGGGTGTACGGGACCCGCTCGATCTCGACCGCGACGTCGTTCCGCTCCGCCCAGCGTGCCGCCCATGCGTCGAGCCACGCGTCGTAGGCGGGCACGACGTGCTCCCACTGGACGATCGAGAGCGTCCCCGCCAGCGCCCGGCCCGCGTAGCGCAGAGGCCCCGCGAACGACGCGGGCACGACGCCGCCGCCGAGGGCCAGCGCTGCCCCGCCGACTCCGGCGCGGCGCAGGAGCTCGGACCGGGTGAGGCGCCCCTCCGCCGAGGCCGTGTTCCGTACGGTCGGCGTCGTCATCGGGCAGGCACCGGGGGCGTCGTCGTGAGGGCGAAGACCGCGTACCGCGGCACGGTGATCTGCACCGTGCCCGTCGCGTCGGTGTCCAGGCGACCGACCTCGCGGGTCTGGCCGTTCCCGTCGGCGTTCCACAAGAGCAGCCGGAACGACGTGCTCGGCGGCAGCCCGCCGATCGTCCACGGTGCGAGCTCGGCGGACGTCGTCGCGACCATGCCGCCCCGGGTGTCGAGGCCGAGGACGGTCACGTCGCCGGCAGGCGAGACGTACCCGGTCGACACCTTCGTGGGCGAGATCCCGGCGGCGCCGACGACGTCCACGATCCGCCCGCCACGCGGCTCGGTGGTGGTGGTCAGCAGCTGCAGGAGCCGGTACACGGGTCGAGCCGGCCAGCCCTGGGCGCCGGGCCCGAGTGCGGAGTGATCCTGGGTCCCGGCGTCGTACTTCGCGGCGAAGAGGTCCCATTTGACCGTGCCGTTGAACCCCAGCCGGGCGGCGCGGATCATGAACCAGGCGTGCTGGAACGCGCTCAGGGTCGTCTGCGACATCCCCGTCCCGTCCGGCCACCAGCCCGGCTGGAAGCCGTCCTCACCCTCGAAGGTCGGCACGCCGCGCACACCGAACTCCGTGACGAAGAGCGGCCGGCGCTTCTCGGCCGGGATGACGCTGAAGATCGTGCGGACCTCGGCCTCGAGCCGGCGGTCGATCTTGGCGGCATCCCAGAACTCCCAGTAGATGTGCACGGACCACGCGTCGAGGAGGTCACCCATGTGGTCCGCGAGGTAGGTGAACCACTGGCCCTGCGACTGGCCGAGCGGGCTCGTCGTGCCGAGCAGGTCGCCCCCCATGAAGTGGACGTGCTCGCGCACGTTCCGCGCGCGGAGCTCGGCGTCCAGCCGGCGATACACCTGCTCGTACTGCGGGAGGGTGATGCGCGTCGAGTTCGGCTCGTTGAAGAGCGTCACCCAGAGCTCGCCGATCCCGAGTGCCGTGATCCGCTCGGCGAGCACGTCGGCGAAGCGGTCCATGTTGGCCAGCGCGAACGGGACGCCGCTTCCCTGCCACGTGATGTTGATCCGCGAGCCGGACCGATGGGCGAGAGCGACCGTCCGGGCGAACGACGCCAGCCGGTCGGGGAACGTCCATGCGGTCGTGTTGAAGAAGACGCGGACGAGCGGCGCGCGGAGCGCCATGACCTCGCGCTCGAGCGCGCCCAGGTTCGCGGGCGGGCCGCTGATGTCGGCATAGAGGTGCTGGTTGAGCTGGACGCCGAACCCGTCGAAGCCGCCGATGCCGCGCGTCGGCGAAAAGATGAGGTCGGGCTGGGCCGCTCCCGCCTGCACCCGGCCCGCGCCGGCGTTTGCGTCGGCGCCCGCGAGCATGGCGACGACCACGACCGCGACGCACACGCCACGGATCCAGGTCATCCGGCGCGCGATGGGGACGAGCGGCACTCGAGACTCCTTCCGGCTTCGGGGCTGCGAATCTGCGCACGATCGCCCGGGTGCCTAACTCCGCTCTAACGATCCGCTCTCGCGTGCTTGCACCCGTCCGCCCCGGGGGATGCCAGCATCCCGCTCTCTCACCGGCGAGCAGGGTTGTACCGGGTTCCGATTCCCCGGAACCTCTTCCCGTAGCGACAGGTAGACCTGAGCCCTCCGACCTGTGATGATCGTCACGCGCCGGGGGGCGCACACGGGAGGAAGGAGGGTTCCCATGATGCGAAGGCTCATGGCGGCAGGAGCAGTGGGGCTGTTCGCGGTTGCGCTGTCAGCCTGCGGCGGCTCGGACGGAAGCTCCGAATCCGTCGAGGCACTGCAGCGAGACTCCGACGTCTACGCGATCAGCCAGATCGAGCGGGACTTCCACGAGTCCATGTCCAAGAAGGACATCGACCAGATGATGGGCCTGTGGGCGCCGCACGCGACCTTCACGTTCGGGCCCGGGCAGACTGCGAGTGGGAAGCCGCAGATCCGCCAGGTGTGGCTGACGAAGACCAAGGCGTTCAAGTCCGAGACCAACTGGGTCTCCGACCATCCCGCCTACAAGCTCAGCGTCACGGTGAACGGCGACCGGGGCACGCTCCACTTCGAGTGCCACTTCATCGACGTCGCGACGCACACGGTGGCAGCGGTCACGGCCGCCGACCAGGACGTTGCGAGGGTCGACGGTCGCTGGCGGATCACCAACATGGTGGGAAGCACGACCGAGTTGAGCCCCTGAGCGGGGGTAGTCGAGGTGCCGCAACCCGAGACAGGCGCGGCGACGACGAAGCTGCGGCTCCTCAGCCCGGCCGACAATCCCCTTGTCCGTGCCGTCGGCCGCGTGCCGGCCGGCGTTCACGCCAAGCTCCTCGTCGCCTTCGCCGGGACCTCGTTGCTCGTCGTCGCGGTGTGCCTGCTCGGGCTTCGCCTGCTCGGGCAGTCGAACGAGCGAGTGGAGACGCTCGGAACGCTCCAGGAGCGCGCGTTCGCCTACGGCAGGCTCCGAAGCGACGCGCTCCACGTCCGTCTGCTGCTCGCGGAGAACGTCGCGGGAGACTTCCACAAGGTCATCGTCGGGGGGCTGGCGCAGGGTCGCGGCGCCGGCGGCCGCCTCGCAGTCGACCAGGCGGTCGGAAATGCCGTCGCGCAGATCCCGCCGTCGACGTTCCCCGACAACCTCGGCTTCCGGCCCTCGCCCGGCGACGAGCGCTTCCTGCGCCTGATCCGGGCGAAGGGCGACGAGCTCTGGGAGGTGATGCAGCGGATCGTCCGCGCCCGCGGCGAGGTGCCCGACGTCACGCGGTACCGGGCCGAGCAGCTGTCCATCGAGCTCAACCAGCTCGCCACCGAGCTCGCGAACGCGACGACGGCGCGGACGGACGTCGTGATCGCCCAGAACGCGGACGCGTACGAGAGCTCACGGAACCTGTTCATCGGCGCGGCGGCGGGGGCGGTCGTCCTCGGACTGCTTCTCGGGTTCGTTCTCTCGTGGTCGGTGATCGGCCCGATCCAGAAGATCGACACACGGCTGGCCGCAATCGCCTCCGGTGACTTCTCGGGCCGCGTGGACGTCAGGAACCGCGACGAGCTCGGCGCGCTGGCGGCGAACGTCAACCGGATGAACGACGAGCTCGACCGTCTCTACGAGGCGCTCGAGGCCGCCAGCCGGCACAAGTCGGAGTTCCTCGCCAACATGTCGCACGAGCTGCGGACGCCGTTGAACGCGATCAGCGGGTTCTCGCAGGTGCTCCGGGAGCAGCTCTTCGGCGGCGTGAACGCGAAGCAGGCCGAGTACCTCGACGACATCCTCACGTCGGCCAACCACCTCCTGGCGCTCATCAACGACGTGCTCGACCTCTCCAAGGTCGAGGCGGGCCAGGTCGAGCTCGATGTCGCGCCGTTCTCCCTCCACGAAGCACTCGAGCGCGGCGTCGCGATGGTGCGGGAACGGGCGACGAGGGAGGGCGTCCAGGTCGCGCTCCACGCGAACAGCGGCGTCGACGTCCTCACGGGCGACGAGCGGCGGATCCGGCAGGTCATCTTCAACCTGCTGTCCAACGCCGTGAAGTTCACGCCCACCGGCGGCGCGGTCGACGTCGTCGCGCGGCAGGTCAACGGTGAGGTGCGGGTGTCGGTCGCCGACACCGGCCCCGGCATTGCCTCCGAGGACCTCGATCGGATCTTCGAGGAGTTCCAGCAGACCGAGACGGGGACGAGGCACGCCGACGGCACCGGTCTCGGCCTCGCCCTCTCGAAGCGCTTCGTCGAGCTCCACGGCGGCCGCATCTGGTGCGACAGCGAGGTCGGGAGGGGGAGCACATTCGTGTTCACGCTGCCCGTGACGGCGGTCGCGCGATGACGACCGCGCGGATCCTCGTGGTCGAGGACAACGAGCGGAACATGAAGCTGTTCCGGGACGTGCTCCAGGCGACCGGCTTCCGCACGCTCGAGGCAAGGACCGGCGAGCAGGCGGTGGAGCTGGCGATCGCGCACGCCCCCGACCTCGTGCTGATGGACGTCCGGCTCCCCGACATCGACGGGATCCAGGCGCTCGGCCGGCTCCGCGCGGACGCGCGCACCGCGGCCATGCCGGTGGTCGCGCTGACGGCACAGGCGATGGACGGCGACCGCGAGCGATTCCTGGCCGCCGGCTTCGACGGATACCTCTCCAAGCCGGTCGACATCGGCGAGCTCGTCGCCACCGTGAGCCGGCACTGCGTCGAGGCGTCGCGATGAGCTGCGCCGACAGCGGCCGGATCCTCGTCGTGGACGACGTCCCGGAGAACGTCCGGCTGCTGGAGGCGATGCTCGTGCCCCGCGGCTACGACGTCGTCCCGGCAGCCGGGGGTCGTGCGGCACTGGAGCTCGCAGGATCGGCGCAGCCGGATCTGGTCCTGCTCGACGTGATGATGCCGGGGCTCGACGGATACGCCGTCTGCCGGCTACTCCGTGAGCGCGAGGAGACCGCGGTCCTCCCGGTGATCATGGTCACGGCGAGCGACGGCACGGAAAAGGTCATGGCGATCGAGGCCGGCGCGGACGACTTCGTCACGAAGCCGTTCGATCACCACGAGCTCCTCGCCCGCATCCGGTCGCTGCTCCGGATCAAGCGCTACCACGACACCATTGCGGAGCTGAACCGCACGCTCGAGCGGCGCGTCCAGCAGCAGGTGGCCGAGCTCGAGCGGCTCCGGCGGCTCCGGCGATTCCTCTCGCCGCAGCTCGCCGACGCGATCGTCACGGCCGGTGACGAGTCGATCCTCGGAAGCCACCGGAGACAGGTCGCGATGGTCTTCGCCGACCTCCGCCGGTGGACGCGGTTCGCCGACTCCGCGGAGCCGGAGGAGGTGATGCGCGTGCTCGGCGAGTTCCACGAGGCGATCGGCCGGCTCGTCGGTCGCTTCGATGCGACGGTCGGCTTCCTCCAGGGTGATCGGCGTCCAGCTCTTCTTCAACGATCCGATCGAGGTCCCCGATGCGCCGCTGCGGGCCGTTCGGCTCGGCTGCGCGCTTCGCGAGGAGATGGAGGAGCTGATGCCGCGTTGGCGACGGTGCGGGTACGACCTCGACCTCGGCGTCGGGATCGCGCTCGGCTATGCGACCTGCGGCGAGATCGGCTTCGACGGACGCTCCGACTACGCGGCGATCGGGGCCGTCACCAATCTCGCCTCGAGGCTCGCCGACGAGGCGACGGGCGGCCAGGTGCTCATCGCGCAGCGGCTCTACGCGGAGGTCGAGGGCGACGTCGAGGTGGAGGCGGTCGGCGAGTTGACGCTCAAGGGCTTCCAGGGACCGGTCGCGGGGCTCAACGTCCTCGCCGTGAGCGAGACGGTTGCCGAGCCGTTGCGGCGCTAGCGCACCGCAGCGTGTAAGAGTGGGGGCGTGGAAGGCTCGCCGCCCGCCGAGGAACGGACCTACCCCGTCCGGATCGAAGGACGGCGCGACGCCGAGCTGAGCCGCTGGCTCTGGGTCGTCAAGTGGGCTCTGGCGATCCCGCACTACATCCTGCTGGCGTTCCTCTGGCTCGCGTTCTTCCTCCTGACGGTGGTCGCGTTCTTCGCGATCCTCGTGACGGGCCGCTATCCGCGCGGGATCTTCGACTTCAACGTGGGTGTACTCCGTTGGACGTGGCGGGTCGCCTTCTACTCGTACGGCGCGCTCGGCACCGACCGGTACCCGCCGTTCACGCTCGACGACGTCCCCGACTACCCCGCCCGCCTCGCGGTCGAATACCCGGCGCAGCTGTCGCGCGGGCTCGTGCTCGTCAAGTGGTGGCTCCTCGCGATCCCGCACTACCTCGTGCTCGGGATCCTGCTCGGCAGCGGGTCGTACGTGGCGTCGCGCACGGACGAGTGGGGCGCAGGCTTCCACGCCGGGCTCATCGGGCTGCTCGTCGTGATCGCCGGCTTCGCGCTGCTCTTCACGAACCGCTACCCGCCGGGCATCTTCTCCTTCGTCCTCGGGCTCGACCGCTGGGTCGCGCGCGTCGCGGTCTACGTGGGCCTGATGACCGACCGCTACCCGCCGTTCCGCCTCGATCAGGGCGGCGACGAGCCCGGCGTCGCAGGCGTGCAGGTCGTCGAGACCGAGGGCCTCGCGGGCGAGCCGGAGCCGACGGGCGGTGGAGGCGGCGGCCGGGTCGTGCTCCTGGTCCTCGGGAGCATCGCCGCGATCCTCGCCTTCCTCACGCTTGCCGGCGGCTGCGCGCTCGTCGCGATCGACCAGACGCAGCGCGACGACGACGGCTTCGTCATGTCGCCGAGCGAGGATTTCTCGACGCCGACCTACGCCGTCGTCTCGCAGAGCGCGGACCTCGACACCGATGGAGCCGAGTGGGCGCTCGACGTGTTCCTCGGCACCGTCCGCGTCCGCAGCGAGAGCGAGCGGCCGGTGTTCGTCGGCATCGCCCGCGAGGCCGACGTCGCGCGGTACCTCGGCGACGTCGAGCGCGACGTGGTCAGCGACCTCGAGGACGAGCCGAGCTACGAGCGGGAGGACGGCGGTGCGCCCAGTGGCCCGCCGGGCGACGAGACCTTCTGGGCGGCGCAGGCATCCGGAACGGGCGAGCAGACGCTCGAGTGGGATCCCGAGGACGGCGACTGGCAGCTCGTGCTGATGAACGAGGACGCGTCGCGCGGCGTCTCGTCCGAGCTCGCGATCGGCGCAGAGCTGGACTCGGTTCTCTGGATCGGGATCGGACTGCTCCTCGTCGGTGCGCTGCTCGCAGCCGCGGCGGCGCTGGCGATCACGGCGGGGATCAGGCGGGGTCGGCGAGCGCGACCCGGCTAGCCCGAGTTTCCCGGGCCGAGGATCTCCGCCTTCTTCGCCTCGAACTCCTCCGCGGTGAGGGACAGGAAGAGGAACAGCACGAGCGAGCCGACGCCACCTGCCCGGCGGGCCGGTGCGAGCTCGGTCGCCGGCTCGGGGATCGTCGTCATGCGCCCACGATGGCAGCCCGCGCCAACGCCGCGCTAACTCCGGCCGACACCGACGAACCGTGCGCCGAGCGTCGTGGCGAGGGTGCGATGCGCCGCGGACGTGCCCACGAGGACGCTGCGGGCTGGATCGACGCCGTGCGCATGGGCGAATGCGAGCGCCAGACCGGGGAGCGGTGGTCGGCACCAGCAGATCGGCGGGCCGCCCGGGTGGGGGCAGAGCGCATGGTCGACGGGGCCGGAGACGACCGCCGCCAGGCGGTGAGCGAAGGGCGCGAGCTCGTCCGCGGCGCGGCCCGGCCGCCAGTCGAGGACGAGGTGCGGCGCCCTCGGGTCTCCTCGCGCAACGGCCTCTGCCCAGCCCGTCTCGTCCAGCGCCGAGGCGCCGACGAAGACCGCGCCTCGGGCATCCGGCGCTCCGGCGGCGCGTGCGAACGGCTTGACCTCGACCGCGGCGAACCCCTCGTCCACGGACGGCGGCTCGAGCTCGCGGAGGGCGCGCATCTGCGACGTCGGAGCGAGGACCCCGGGCTCCCGTTTGGCGAGCCGCTTCAGCTCGTCGGGTGAGGGGAGCGAGCCGAATCGCTCGAGCAGTCGTCCGACGAGGTTCGCCTGCGCCTGGTCGAGCGGGACGTCGAGCCAGATGCATCGCGTCGCGACGCCGTGACGACTGGCCACCTCCAGCACCTCGTTCCGCGTCGCGCGCGTGAGGTACGTGTTGTCCAGCACGACGCGGCGGGCGCCACGTCGCAGCTCGCTGTCGAGGTCGTCGGCGAGAGCGCGGAGCGTGCCGCCGCGCTCGTCGCGGTTGAGCCGGACGTAGCCACGGGCGGCATGCTCCTCCGCGATCGCGCTCTTCCCGGCGCCGGGGATGCCCATCACGAGAACGACCTCCGCGTCGTCACGCGTGCCTCGCCGCGGCGCGAGACGCGGCGTCGCCCGGCCGAGCGCATCGGCAAGCGTTTCGCGCTGGCGGTCGTCGAGCTCGAGCTCCGCAGCCCTCGCCGCGGAGCGGGCACTCGCCGGCCGGCGGGCGCCCGGGATCGCGATGACGGCCGGCGAGAGCTCGAGCAGCCACGTGAGGGCCACCTCGGCCGGGGTCGCGCCGATGTCCCTGGCCGCGGCGGCGAGCTCGGGCAGCCGCCTCGAGGCGCCCTGCGCGCCCCGGGCCGCCGAACGGCGAGTGAGCGATCACCGCGATCCCCGTCTCGACGCACCGCTGGAGGACCCCGCCGCGGATGGCACGGTCGTCGAACGGGTTGATCGCGACCTCGACGGCGGCGATCGGCGCGAGCTCCAGCGCCTCGTCGAGTTGCCGGCGCGTCACGTTCGAGATGCCGACGTGACGCACGAGGCCGTCGTCGACCAGGCGCGCCAGCGCCCGCACGGTGGTCTGCCACGGCGTTCGCGGATCCGGCGCGTGGATGAGGTAGAGGTCGATGGGGACGCCGTCGAGCGCCTCGAGGCTCGCCTCGCAGTCCGCACGGATCGCCTTTGCCCGGCCGTCGGCGACCCAGCCGCCGCCCGGTCGGCTCATGCCGCCTTTCGTCACGAGCCGCGCGGTCGACGCTGCGCCCGCGCGTCGGAGGCCGGCCGCGACGAGCCGCTCGTTGTGGCCGAGCTCCTCCGCTCCGTGGGCGTACGCGTGCGCGGTGTCGAACACCCCGATCCCCGCGTCGACCGCCGCCGCGATCGTCTCCAGGGCGAGCGACTCGTCCCGCTCGGCGTCCGTCGAGAGCCGCATGCAGCCGAGGCCGACGCGGAGCGCTGTTCCTGCTGGCCAAGCCGTGCGATCCAGGAGACGGAGCGTACGGGAGCGAACAGGACTGGACGCGCCCGAGCGCGGCCGTCAGGATCGGTGCCAGGGAGGTCCGCGATGGAAGCTGCGAGAGAGCCCGCGGGCCGCGGCGGGAGAGACGTGATGGGGGCGATCACCGCGCGCGCGGGCTACATGATGGGCACGAACGTCGACCGGGCCTGGACGCCCGAGCATGCTGCAGCTTGGGAAGGGTTCCTCGAGCTGAGCCGACGGCTCCGCCGCGATGCGGAGGAAGTCCTCGAGCCGCACGCCGAGCTCGGGGTGAGCGGGCTCGGGATCCTCGGCCGGCTCTCGCGCGCCGAGCGCCGAACCCTTCGTCAGACAGAGCTCGGAGGCGCAATGGGCCTGAGCGTGAGCCGCATCTCCCGGCTCGTCGACACCCTCGAGAGCCGCGGCTACGTCGCGCGGCGGCCGTGCCCCGGCGATGCGCGGGCGATCAACGTCGAGCTGACGGATGCGGGGCTCGCCGTGGCGGGCCATGCGCAGGACTCGGTGTTCGAGTTCGTCCAGAGCCGGTTCTTCCAGGGGCTCAGCGGGGAGGAGATCCGGACGCTTGCGACCGTCTTCACCCGGCTCCTCGAGCAGGAGGACGTGGACGGCTCGGGCGGCTGCTGATCTACCGCGTCCGCTGCGTGCGCCAGCGGGGCCGCGAGTGGAGGTGGACGACGACCAGCGCGCCGACCGCCCCTCCGATCAGGGCGAGGACGCCGACGAGCAGCAACAGCGAGCCGGCGGTCGAGTACCAGAAGCTCTCCTCCGCCGCGGGCGGCCGCTTCGGGATCGCGTACGCGGCCGTGGCGTAGGCGCGGCCGAAGTCGGCGCGGACGACGACGCGGCCTCCCGGCTTGCGCAGGGGCGAGCTGTAGGAGACGAGGTACTGCCGCGACAGGGTCCTCGCGAGCCCGGCGAACGTCCGTCGCAGCTCGGGGATCGAGCGGACGCTGACGACGGCGCCGCCCGTCGAGCGCGCGAGGCTCCCCAGCCGGCCCCGCTGCCCGGGATCGCCTTTGCCCGCGATCACGACGTACACCCGGGCGCCGGAGGTTCGGGCGGCCGCGATGGCTGCCCGCACGCGCCGGTCGGTCGTGTCCGGCTTGCCGTCCGTCAGGAGGACGAGCGCCTTCACGGAGCCCTGCCGCCTCTGGAGCTGCCTGCTCGCGAGCACGACTGCGTCCCACACGGCCGTCCCGTAGCTCGGCCGCACGCCGGTCAGCGAGTCGGCGAGCGGCGCCTTCCGCGCCGACCACCCGTGCAGGACGTACGGGCGGGCCGCGAAGCCGATCAGCGCGAGCTCCGCGCGCGGCAGCTTGCCGCGGATCAGCTCGCCTGCGGCGGCGCGTGACGCGGCGAACGGGCCGCCGGTCATCGTCCGGCTCGTGTCGAGCACGAGCGCGGCGCTGAAGGGGACCCGCTTGCGGCGGATGGGCGTCAGCGTCGCCGCCACCCGGCGGCCGTTCTCGGTCACGGCGATCGCCCCGGGCTTCGTGTTCCGGGACAGGTCGACGGCGAAGACCCGGATCGGGAACGGCGCGTTCGCCTGCATCGTCAGCGGGACGCGCGTCGCGGCCGAGGCGTGCGAGGCCGACAGGGCGAGGACGCCGACCGTCAGGCATGCGGCGGCACACGCGATCGAGCGCAGCCGGTGGGGGGACGGCTGGACGGCGGACTGGGTCACGAAGCATGGTCCTCATCGGACGCCGGGGCCTGCTGCGTTATCCCCCGTTGTTGTGGTCTCGTTGAGGCCCCCGCGGAGGGCGAATCCGTTCCGAGCCGTTGGTACGCTTTCCCCGAAATGAGTGGATGGGGTCTCTATTTCCTGTTTCTCGTTCCGCCGCTGATCATCGGCTTCGCCGTCCAGCACTGGCTGAAGAAGACGGTCGCGGCGAACATGCAGGTGCCCGTTGCGAACGGGCTCAGCGGCGCCGATGTCGCGCGCCAGATCCTCGACCGCAACGGGCTCCACGACGTCCCCGTCGAGACGTCACCCGGCGGGCCGCTCTCCGACCACTACGACCCGCGCCAGAAGTCCGTACACCTCTCGGAGCCGGTCTACGGCGGCCGGTCGGTCGCGTCGACCGCGATCGCGGCGCACGAGGTCGGCCACGCAATCCAGCACGCGAAGGCGTACACCCCGTTCCGGGCGCGCTCGGCCCTGTGGCCGGTCGTCGCGTTCGCTTCGAACGCCTGGTTCTTCCTCCTCCTGATCGGCATGTTCGCTCAGGTGCTGGGACTGATCCAGCTCGCGATCCTGCTCTTCGCGGTGGTCGTGCTCTTCCAGCTCGTGACGTTGCCCGTCGAGTTCGACGCCTCGCGTCGGGCACTGGCCCAGGTGAACGACCTCGGGCTCTTGGCCCCGAGCGAGTCGCAGGGCGCCCGCAAGGTGCTCACCGCCGCCGCGATGACCTATGTCGCCGCCGCGCTCGCTGCTCTCACGCAGCTCGCGTACTACGCGATGGTCTTCCTCGGCAACCGGAACTAGCCCTCAGCGATGCGTGTCATCGCGCTGATCGTCCGCGCCGGCGCGGTCGCGGTCGCAGCGGGCTTCCTCTTCTCGCTCGTCATCGACGGCACGGACCCTCCGGCCACGGTCGCGGCGCAGGGCGCGAACGCCGCGCTGGGGGCGACCAGGCCGCCGAAACCGAAGCCGACGCGGGCGCCGGCGGCGAAGCCGAAGATCCCGCCCGGCGTCGTCACCATCGCCGCGACCGGCGACATCGTGATGGGCTCGACGCCGAACCTCCCGGCCGACCGCGGCCGGTCGTTCTTCTCCGACGTCGAGGCGGACCTCTCCGGCGACGTCGTCCTCGGCAACCTCGAGGGGACGCTCTCGACCGGCGGGAGCTCGAAGTGCGGCCCCGGGAGCACGAACTGCCACGCCTTCCAGACGCCCCCGTCGTACGCGCGCTGGCTCGTCGGCGCGGGTTTCACGGTGATGAACCTCGCCAACAACCACGCGTTCGACTACGGCGAGAGCGGCTTCCGGCAGACGCTCGCGGCGCTCCGGCAGGTCGGGCTCCAGCACACGGGCAGGCCCGGCCAGGTGACGGTGCAGAAGGTCGGGCAGATCCGCGTGGCGCTCGTCGGCTTCGCCTCGTACCCGTGGGCCGCATCCCTGACGGACATCCCCGGCGCGAAGCGGCTCGTCGCGAAGGCAGCACGCTCTGCGGACGTCGTGATCGTCACCATGCACGCCGGGGCCGAGGGGACGGACCACCAGCACGTGCGGCGCGGTGTCGAGAGCTACCTCGGCGAGAATCGCGGCGACGTCGTCCGGTTCACGCACGCCGTCGTCGATGCCGGGGCGGATCTCGTCGTCGGCCACGGCCCGCACGTCCTCCGGGGCATGGAGTGGTACAAGGGCCGGCTGATCGCCTACTCGCTCGGGAACTTCGCGGGCTACAAGGTCTTTGCCCTGGGCGGGCCGCTCTCGACGAGCGCGATCCTGCGCGTGAGCCTTCGCGGCGACGGCACCTTCGAGACCGGCCGACTCGTCCCGACGATGCTCGCGGGCGCCGGCGTCCCGGTGCTCGACTCGAGCGAGGCGGCGCACGGCGTCGTCCGCACGCTCTCGAGGCAGGATTTCGCGGGTCGCGCCGTCGGTATCTCGCGCGACGGCGTCCTCTCCCGCTAGCCCTCCGAGCCCGGGCTCAGCCCTTCGTGAAGACCCAGTCGTTGGCGCGCGCCTGCATGTGGCAGGACGTGCAGAGCGAGCCACGCGCGAGAACGTCGTAGCGACCGCCCTCGAGCGTGTACTCGACCCACTGCCAGCGGCCCTGCACCTTGCGCATGACCGCGACCTGGTGCGCGAGCCCGCGTGCGCCCGGCTCCGCGATCGACTTCACGATCACCGTGCCGTTCGGGAATCGCCTGTTCGCACCCCGTGGTCGGCTCGCGTAGACGTTCTTGACGCCGTTGTGCGCCCCGGGTGCGGTCACGGGCTTCCGGTTCAGCTTGCGCCACTTCGCATAGCCGTCCGTGTACGCCGGGAGGCCGGCCTTCGTCGCCGTCGCGGTCGCGGCGACGGTCATGCCCACGGCGGCGACCACCGCAACGGCGACCGTGGCGACGAGAGCGCGCATGCGGACATCCTCCATGCTCCCGCGCTCTGCGGCAACGACGGTTTCCTTAACTCGCGGTGAGGGCATCACCTGTGGTTTGCGCGGCCCGGTTCGGGCGTGCGAGACTGGATGAGACAGGCAACCCCCACTGTCGTGAACGAGCTCGTTACCCCCCGCACCACGGCGGCAGAGGAACCGCGCGTCGCGCGGCGAGGGTTCCGGGTGCTGGCAGTCGAGGCGCTCGGGCCGTTGACCGTGCTCGGCGGAATCGTCTGGGCGCTCGCCCAGCCCTACCGGGTGACGTTCTTCTACCCGGACGGCAAGGGCCTCTGGGACTGGCTCGTCCAGCCGCCGCTGCTCGTCGTGCTCGTCGGGCTCCTGTTCTCCGTCGTCGTGGCGCCAGGGCTGGTCGACGATCTCGAGCAGCGCGAACGCGAGCCCGGAGATGCTGCCGCGGGCTGAGATCGCGCACTGGCTCTTCGCGGCCGGGTTCCTGTTCTTCGCGCTCGTCCTCCTCGCGGAGGCGATCGTGGGCCCGGAGGTGTTCCGCCGCCGCGCCTGGCGAGGGTACCTGTGGCCGAGCCTCCTGCTCTTCGCCGGCCTGTGGCTCTGGGTCGTCACGATCTTCTCGACCTTCTCGACGCTCCACCTGCTCGCGCACTCGGCCTGGGCGCAGGCGGCGACGGCGGCGGGCGCAGTGCAGCTCGCGGTCGTCCGTGGCCGCCTCGTCTCGCGCTACTGGTCGCTCGTGACGGCGGCCGGGCTCCTCGTCTCCGGCTCGGCCTTCCTGATCCACGAGCAGAACGGCTGGCTCTTCGCGCGCTCGGCCTTCCTCCATCACCTGATCGGGTGGACGATGGTCGTTGCGGTCGTCTTCCCGCTCGGCGCCGCGTTCCGGCCGCGGTGGCCCGTGTGGGCGTACGGGTTCGCCGTGAGTTGGCTCGCCGTCGCGGTGATGCTCTTCACTGACCGCGATCTCGCGCCGATCTTCGGCCACCTCTCGGAGTTCGCCGGCGGGGTGCCCCGGCCGTGAGGCGCGCGCTCGTCCTCGTCGCGGCGGCCGCGCTCGTGCTGCCGGGCGTGGCCGGGGCGCACGCGACGCTCGAGCGCGCGATCCCGGCGGAGCAGGGCCGCGTCGAGGTCCCGCCGACCTCGATCGAGCTCTTCTACGACCAGTCGGTCCTCGCGCCTGCGGACGCGATCGTGGTCATGGCCGCGGACGGCCGCCGGGTCTCCGGCGCGGTCACTCAGACGGAACGCGGAACGGTGATCCGGGTCCCGGTCTCGGGGCTCGAGCGGGGGGAGGCGTACACCGTCCGGTGGCGCGAGATCTCCGCCGACGGGCACGTGGGAACCGGCGTCTTCACCTTCGGCGTCGGGGTCGAGCCGCCGCCGCCGACGGAGGCGGTCGGCGCGTCCGCCATGACCTGGCGCGACGACGTGGCGCGCTGGGCGCTCTTCGCATCGCTGGCGCTTCTCATCGGCGTCGTCGGCATTCGCCTGCTCGTCCTGCCGCGGGTGGTCGACCCGCGGGTCGAGCGTCGCGTTTACCTCCTCGGGACGCTCGGCGCGGTCGCCGCCGTCAACGCCGGGATCATCGGCTTCGTCATCCGCTCCGCGAACGCGCTCCAGGTCTCCGGCGTCGACCTCCTCTACGCCGACCTCTCGCCGTTCGCGGACTCGACGAAGTTCGGCACCGCGTTCCTCGTCACGACCCTCGGCTTCGGCATCTGCCTCACGATCCTCGCGGTCGCCTGGGTCCTCGACCGCCCGGGGCTCCGCTGGCCTGCCTTCCTGCTCGCCCTGGCGCTCGTCTGGGGGTACCCGCTCTCGGGCCACCAGGCGACCGAGCCGAACGCGTCCCTCGTCGGCCAGGTCGCCGACTGGGTGCACCTCGTCACCGCGATGCTGTGGGTCGGGGGCGTGCTGACGCTCGCGGTCGTCGTGTGGCCGCTCGCGCCCGACCTGCGACGCACGGCGTTCCTGCGGTTCTCCCGGATCGCGATCGGGCTCGTCGCGGTGCTCGTGATCGCGGGGACGATCGTCGCGATCGAGCGCTTCCCGGCCGTGTCCGACCTCTGGACGACGTCGTACGGGCAGATCCTCCTCATCAAGATCGGCCTCGTGCTCGTCGCGCTGGCCTGGGGCGGCTTCCACCACACATTCGTGAGGCCACGGCTCGAGAAGGGCGAGCGGATGCCCGGTGTGGGCCGCAGCCTCCTCGGGGAGAGCGCCGTCGCCATGGCCGTGCTCCTCGTCGCCGCGGTGCTCGTGAACGGTGCGCCGCCGCCCGTGGAGACGGGCTCCGGGCAGGCCGCTCCCACAGCCGCGCCGTAGCTAGCGTTCCGCCCCGTGCTCGTCGCGATCTCCGGCGGCGCGGGCTTCCTCGGCCTGCACCTCGCCCGGCGCCTGGTCGGCGACGGGCATGCCGTCCGCATCCTCGATCTCGCGCCGCTGGACGATCCGCCGCTCGCGGGGCGCGTGGACGAGGTCCACGGCGACGTGCGTATCGCGGCCGACGCGCGACGCCTCGTGGCGGGCGCCGACGTCCTCGTCCACGCGGCGGCGGCGCTCCCGATCCAGGTCACGCGCGACGCGATCCGGTCGGTCAACGTCGAGGGAACGGCCGTCACCCTGGGCGCCGCGCTCGAGGCCGGCGTGCGGCGGGTCGTGCTGATCTCGTCGACGGCCGTCTACGGCGTGCCCGAGCGGCACCCGATCCACGAGGACGACCCGCTCGTCGGGGTCGGGCACTACGGCGAGTCGAAGATCGAGGCGGAGCGGCTCTGCACCGAGTTCGGCCGGCGGGGCCTCGAGGCCGTCGTCGTCCGGCCGAAGACGTTCGTCGGCCCCGAGCGGCTGGGGGTGTTCGAGATCCTGTTCGACTGGATTCGCGAGGGGCGGCGGATCCCGGTCCTCGGCGATGGCTCGAACCGCTACCAACTGCTCGCCGTCGAGGATCTCGTCGACGCGGTCGTCGGCTGCTTCGACGCCCCGGTCGCGGGCGAGGCGCTGAACATCGGCGCGGGGCGGTTCGGCACCGTGCGCGAGGATCTCGAGGCGCTCGCCGCGCACGCCGGCTCGGGCTCGCGCCTGCGGCCCGTTGCCGCCCGGCCGGCGGAGCTCGCTCTTCGCGGGCTCGAGCTGGCGCGGCTCTCGCCCCTCGCGGAGTGGCACTACCGGACCGCGCACAAGGACTCCTTCGTCTCGATCGACAAGGCACGGTCGCTTCTCGGCTGGGAGCCGCGCCTCTCCAACGCCGAGACGCTCTGCGCGACGTACGACTGGTACCTCGCGCACCGCGAGCAGTTCGGCACGGCGGGGACGACGCATCGCGTCCCGTGGGATCAGCGCGCGCTCGGCGTGCTGCGCCGGCTCTCCTAGCGAGTCGCTCCGCTCAGCGCTCGGCGAGCGCACGTACGGCGACCGCGATGTCCGCGGCGCCCGGCAGCGTCGCGAGCTCCAGGTCCATCTGGTACGGCATCGGGTGGGAGGGCGCGCCGACGCGGGTGACCGGCCCGTCGAGGTCCCAGAAGCAGTGCTCCGCGATCTGCGAGGCGATCTCGCCGCCGAACCCGCCGAACCGGACCGCCTCGTGGGCGACCACGACGCGGCTCGTCTTGGCCACCGACGCCGCGATCGCCTCGGTGTCGAGCGGCACGAGCGTTCGCGGATCGAGCACCTCGACGTCGATCCCCTCGGCCTCGAGCTCACGTGCCGCCCGGAGCGCATGCCCGACCATGGCGCCCAGTGCGACGACCGTTACGTCGTTGCCCTCTCGCGCGACGCGCGCCTTGCCGAGCTCGAGGGCGTAGCGCTCGGCGGGCACGGGCTCCGGCTCGCCGAAGAACAGGAGCTTCTGCTCGAGGAAGACGACGGGGTTGTCGTCGCGGATCGCGGCGCCGAGGAGACCCTTCGCGTCGTACGGGCGGGATGGCATCACGACGACGAGCCCCGGGATGTGCGCGAAGAGCGCCTCGAGGCTCTGCGAGTGCTGCGCGCCGAGCCGGACGCCGCCACCCGACACCATCCTGATGACGAGCGGCATCGTCGCGTTGCCGCCCATCATGAACCGGAGCTTCGCGGCCTGGTTCACGATCTGGTCGAAGGCGACCGCCGCGAAGTCCGAGAACTGGAGCTCGATCACGGGACGGAGGCCGGTGAGCGCGGCGCCGATCCCGCACCCGACGAAGCCGCTCTCGGTCAGCGGCGTGTCCCGGATCCGTTCCGGGCCGTGGCGCTCGAACAGGCCCTCCGTCGCGCGGAAGATGCCGCCGACCCGGCCGACGTCCTCTCCCATGACGATCACGTCCGGATCCCCGTCGAGCTCGAGGTCGAGGGCCTCGCGGATCGCCGCCACGAAGCCGAGCGGACGGTTGCCCTCGGCGGGCGGCGCCGGATGGCTCCGATGCGCGGCGAACACCGACGGGAAGAGGTCGTCGGGGTGGGCGTCCTCGTCGGCGAGCGCCTGCTCGATCGCGGCCTCCACCTCGGCGTCGACGTCGTGCCGGATCGCGGCCACGCCCTCGTCGTCGAGGGCACCCGCCTCGCGCAGCGCGCGCTCCAGCTGCGGGATCGGATCGCGCGGCTCCCACTCCTCGAGCACCGCCGGGTCGCGGACGTCCGGCAGGTTGGCGCGCATCGAGTGCTGCATGCGGCGGAACGTCTTCATCTCGAGGAAGGAGGGGCCGTCGCCGTCCCTCGCCGCGTCGAGGGCCTGCGCCACGGCGTCCTCCACCGCCAGCAGGTCGTTCCCGTCGACGACCTCGCCGTGGATGCCATATCCGGCGGCGCGGTCTGCCAGGTCCTCGACCGCGCGCTGCGTCCGCCACCCGGCGGAGAGGGCGAACTGGTTGTTCTCGCAGACGAAGACCACCGGGAGCCTCCACGTCGCCGCGAGGTTCATGCCCTCGTGGGCCGCGCCCTGTCCGGCGGCGCCGTCCCCGAAGAACGCGACGCACGCTCTGCCCGACCCACGGAGCTGCGCCGTCAGCGCCGCGCCGCAGGCGTGGGGGATCCCGGCGCCGACGATCCCGTTGCAGCCGAGGATGTCGAGCGAGAGGTCGGCGATGTGCATGGACCCGCCGAGGCCTTTGCAGTAGCCCGTTCGCTTGCCGAACATCTCGGCCATCATCCGCCGGAGATCCGCGCCGGCGGCGATGAGGTGGCCGTGCGAGCGGTGATGGCCGACGAGGTAGTCGCCCTCGCGCATGACACCCGCGGCGCCGACGGCGATCGCCTCCTGTCCGACGCAGCTGTGCGCCGTGCCGACGATCACGCCCTGCTGGAAGAGCTCCGCCGCGCGCTCCTCGAACACGCGGATCAGGAGCATGAGGCGGTACCGGTCGACGAGGGAGGGACGGTCGGACGGCCGGCTCCCTGCGTGGCGAACACCCGTGATCGCCCAGGGCGCCGGTGTGGCACTGCGCGCGTCCTCGCCCGAGCGCTCCATTCTGCGCGATGCTACTGCCCCACCGGAACCGAGGAACCAGAACAGGAGGACGGCGTGCTGCTGGACGGTCGAGTCGCATTCGTGACCGGGGTCGGGAGCGGGATCGGCCGCGCGACCGCCGAGCGCTTCGCCCGGGAGGGGGCGCGGATCGCCGGCTTCGACCGAGCGCGGGAGGCGGGCGAGGACGTGAGGGCGGCCCTCGAGGCCGCGGGCTCCGACCGGCCGCTCTTCGTCGACGGCGACGTCCGGGACCCCGCCGACGTCGAGCGCGCCGTCGCCGCGGTCGCCGCGGAGGCAGGCAGGATCGACGTCCTCGTCACCTGCGCCGGCGTCCGCGAGATCGGCGACGTCTACACGCTGCCCGCCGAGGAGTGGGAGAACGTCCTCGCCGTCAACCTGAGCGGGGTCTTCTACTGCTGCCAGTCCGTCGCCCGGCGCATGCGGGAGTCCGGAGGCGGGGCGATCGTCAACCTCTCGTCCGTCGGCGGCCTCATCGGCCTGTCGCATCGGCCGGCCTACACGGCCGCGAAGCACGGCGTCGTCGGCCTGACGAAGAGCCTCGCGCGCGACCTCGCGCCCGCCGGGATCCGCGTCAACGCGATCTGCCCGGGCGTCATACGGACGCCGCTGACGGAGCAGTACTTCGACGACGCCTCCTTCGAGGCGGAGCTCGCGCACAGCGTCCCGCTCGGCCGCTACGGCCTCACGGACGACGTCGCGAGCGCGGCGCTGTACCTTGCGAGCGACATGTCCTCCTACGTCAGCGGGATCGCGCTGACCGTCGACGGAGGCTGGCTCGCGGAGAAGAGCTTCGTCTCCGGGCAGCGCGTCCGGATCGAGCTTCCTCGCCGCCCGGGAGACCGCCGAGCGGGCCGAGGACGCAGGCGCCGACTAGGGTGGCCGTCGTGCGCGACCTGCTCGACTACCGCTCCGAGTTTCCGATCCTCGAGCACACGACGTACCTCATCAACCACTCGCTGGCGGCGATGCCGCGGCAGGCGGAAGACCGGCTCGCGGAGTACGCGCGCATGTGGAAGGAGCGCGGGATCCGGGCATGGGGCGAGGGGTGGTGGACGACGCCGATGACGGTCGGCGACCAGGTCGGGAGGATCGTCGGCGCGCCCGCGGACTCGACCGTCATGCACCAGAACGTCGCGATCGCCGAGGCCGTCGTCCTCTCGTGCTTCGTCCCCATCGACCCGAGGCGCAACCGGGTCGTCTACGAGCGCGGGAACTTCCCGTCCGTGCGCTACCTCTACCAGGCGCACCCGGACCTCGAGGTCGTGGTCTGCGAGGACGACGCGGAGATCGTCGACGCGATCGACGAGCGCACGCTCCTCGTGCCGATCAGCCACGTCCTGTTCAAGACCGCCGAGATCCAGGACGTCGAGCCGATCGTCCGTCGCGCGCACGAGGTCGGGGCCCATGTGATCCTCGACTGCTACCAGTCGGCGGGCATCGTCCCGCTCGACGTGGCGGCGCTCGACGTCGACTTCGCGGTCGGCGGCTCCGTGAAGTGGCTCTGCGGCGGGCCGGGAAACGGGTGGCTCTACGTCCGGCCGGACCTCGCCGAGCGGCTGACGCCGACCTTCACCGGCTGGCAGGCGCACGAGATGCCCTTCGGGTTCGAGGAGGAGATGCGATACGCGTCCGGCGCGGCGCGGTTCCTCACCGGCACGCCGAACGTCCCCGCGCACTTCGCCGCGACGGCCGGCTACGACCTCGTCGAGGAGGTCGGGGTCGACCGGATCCGGGAGAACTCGCTCCGCCAGACGCAGCTCCTGATCGACCTCGCCGATGCGGCCGGATACGAGGTGCGGAGCCCCCGCAGCGCCGATCGCCGCGGCGGCACGGTGACCGTCCACGTCCCCGACTTCCCCGCCGTTCACCGCGAGCTGACGGAGCGACAGATCCTCTGCGACTTCCGCCCGGACGCCGGCATCCGGCTCGGGCCGCACTACTACACCTCCGACGACGAGCTGCGGTTCGTCGTCGACCAGATCGGCGAGATTCTCGCCACCGGCGCGCACGAGCGACACCTCGGCGCTGTGGCGACGCACTGAATAGATTTCGCGTGTGTTGACGTCGCCCATACGAAGCCTTCGCGGCAAACGGGTAGTTGCGGCGGCGAAGCCGACGCCTTCAGGGATCTGCCCCGCCGCAGGCGGGGATCGAGCCGCAGGATTCGGCTTCTGCCGAATCCTGCTGGCGAACAAGCCATGAGCACGCGCGCCCGGGAGGACTCGTTCCTCGCCCGCATCGTGTCGACGATCTCGTCGTCGCTCGAGGTCGACGAGGTGTTGTCGTCCGTCGTCCGGCTCCTGACGGACGCGAGCGCTGTGCACGCATGCTTCGTCTACCTCGTCGAGGACGACGGCAGCAAGCTCGTCCTCCGGGCCGCGTCGGAGCCGTACGCGCACCTCGCCGGTCGCGATCGAGCTGCCACGCGGCGAGGGGCTCGCCTGGTGGGCGGCCGAGCGCCGGGAGCCCGCGTTCGTCCCGGAGAACCTCCTCGACGACCCCCGCGTCAAGTACGTCCCGGAGCTCGAGGAGGAGCAGTTCCAGTCGTTGCTCTCCGTCCCGATCCAGGGCAGGAGCGGCGACGTCATCGGCGTCGTCTCCGCGCACACCGAGGCGCCGCGGGAGTTCTCCCCGGACGAGGTCGAGTTCGTCGTGACCGCCGCGTCGCTCGTCGCGGGCGCGATCGAGAACGCCCGCCTGTACGGCGAGATGCAGCGCCGCGTCCACGAGCTCGAGGCGCTGACCGAGCTCGCCGAGGCGATCGCCCGCACCGAGGCGCTCGAGGAGCTGCTCCCGGCGGTGGCGGACGGCGCGCGTCAGCTGCTCGACGCCGAGGCGTGCCACGTCTACCTGATCGAGCGCGGTGGAGACGACCTGCGGCTGCGGTGCTCCCACCCGCCGCGGTCGACCGCACGCCCGATCATTCCGCCTGGCCGAGCTCGGCCCGGAGCTCTCGACCCGTGCCCGCCGGGGTCGGGTCGCGGCGCCCCTCGTCGCCGACGACGAGCTGCTCGGACTGATCGTCGCGGACGCGACCCGGCGCGTCGAGCTCGCGCGCGCGATCGCCGGCCAGGTCGCCGTGGGGATCAAGAAGGTGCGGCTGATCGAGCGGCTGACCGAGCGCAACCTCATCTCGGACTTCTTCGACCACCTCGCCCGGGGCAGATCCGGGGCCGAGCTCGAGGGCCGTGCCGCGCGGCTCGGCTGCGACCTGCTCCAGCCCCACGTCGTCTTGATGGCCGAGCCCGCCGACGAGCGCCTCGAGGCTGCTCTCGCGGCCGAGCTGCCGGGGACGCTCGTCCATCGGGGCGACGACGCGGTTCGGGCACTCGTGCCGGTCGCCCGGCGAGGGGCCGCCGCGGTGGCCGCCACGGCGCGGGCGCTGCAGCAGGAGCTGGGGGCCGGATCGATCGGCCTCTCGAGCGTGTGCTCGGACCCGGCGGCCTTCGTCGACGGCTTCGAGGAGGCGCGGCACGCGCTCACCGGAGCCGCCGTGCTCGGCCGGGATCCGCCCGTCGTGGTCTACGACGAGCTCGGGGCGCACAAGTACCTCCTGCGGATCGCCGACGACGGCGCCCGACTCCGGGACGGGACGGCCGAGGCGGTCGGCCGGCTCGCGGCATACGACGAGCAGCGGCAGACGCAGTTGCTCCTCACGCTCGAGGAGTTCCTCCGCCGGCGTGGCAACATCAGCGCGACGGCCGAGGCGCTCTTCGTCCACCCGAACACGCTGCGCCAGCGGCTCCGGCGGATCGGCGAGCTCACGGACCTCGATCTCCGCAGCGATGACTGGCTCGAGATCGAGATCGCGGTCAAGCTCGTCCGGCTGCGTCGGACGTCCGCGATGGACACAACCGGCTCGTAGCGAGTGTCGGATCTCGACCTGTGAACCACGCCGTCGGGCGTGGTAGAACCGTGCACCCCCGTTCCCGAGGAGGAGGCCGCTACCGTGCCCGAAAACGAGCGCCTCGAGGAGATCCGCAAGGACGTCACCGACCGTGGCATCGAGTTCTTCTTCGCGCAGTTCGTCGACCTCCACGCCAGGCCCAGCGCGAAGCTGATCCCCGCTGCGAACCTCGACGACCTGGTCGCCGACGGCGCGGGCTTCGCGGGCTTCGCGGCCGGTGACATCGGCCAGGCGCCGAGCGATCCCGACATCGCCGCGATTCCCGACCTCGAGAGCTTCACGCCCGTGCCGTGGGAGCCGACCGTCGCGCGCTTCGCCTGCGACGTGACCGTGGAGGGCGAGCCGTGGCCGTACGACCCGCGCACGATCCTCCGGAACCAGCTCGCGCGGGCGGGCGATGCGGGCTACGAGTTCAAGATCGGCCTCGAGCTCGAGTACTTCCTCCTCCGCCGCGGCGACGACGGCGGGCTCGAGGTCGCGGACCCCCTCGACGATCTCGAGAAGCCCTGCTACGACCTCCGCGGCCTGACACGCAACTACGACTTCCTCACGACGGTCTCGCGCTACGTCAACGAGCTCGGCTGGGGCAACTACGCGAACGACCACGAGGACGCGAACGGCCAGTTCGAGCAGAACTTCACCTACGCCGACGCGCTCGTCAGCTGCGACCGCGCGATCTTCTTCCGCTACATGGTCCACGCGCTCGCGCAGCGTCGAGGCCTCCTCGCGACGTTCATGCCGAAGCCGTTCACCCATCTGACCGGGAACGGCTGCCACTTCCACATGTCGCTCTGGCGGGACGACGAGAACGCGTTCCTCGACGAGAACGACCCGCGCGGCCTCGGCCTCTCGGAGACCGCCTACCACTTCGTCGGCGGGCTGAAGGCACACGCGCGCGCGTCGTCGGCGCTCACCGCCCCGACGGTCAACTCGTACAAGCGCCTGAAGCTCGGGTCGACGACCTCGGGGGCGACGTGGTCGCCGGTCTGGATCTCGTACGGCTACAACAACCGCACCCAGATGCTGCGCATCCCGGGCCCCGGGCGGGTCGAGGACAGGACGATCGACGGGTCCTGCAACCCGTACCTCGCGGCCACGGCCGTCCTCGCCGCCGGGCTCGACGGGATCGAGCGGAAGCTCGACCCGGGAGAGCCGAACACCGAGAACCTCTACACCGTCCCGATCGACGAGCTGCGGTCTCGAGGGCTCCAGGCGCTGCCGGCCACCCTCGGCGAGGCGGTCGACGAGCTCGAGCGGGACGACGTGCTTCGCGCCGCGCTCGGCCGCGGGCGCGACGAGGACGTCGTCGACTGGATCGCGCGCATCAAGCGCGACGAGTGGCACCGCTACCACGAGCAGGTCACCGACTGGGAGCACCGCGAGTACCTCACGCGCTTCTGAGAGAAGCTCGCCGCCCGGCATGTCGGGATCGCACACACCGGGAGCGGTTTTTCTAGCGATTCCGGCCCGTAGCGGGGCAATCGCATGGAGGTACCCTCCACCTCGTGTGCGGGATCGTGGGGGTGTTCGCGAAGTCCGAGGAGGTCGAGCGGCGGCTGGGCGCCGACCTCGCCGCCATGCTCGTGCAGCTGTCCGACCGCGGACCGGACAGCGCCGGCGTCGCCTTCTACCGCGACGAGGCGCCTTCGGGCTCGACGAAGGTCACCCTCTACTCGGCCGACCCGCGCGAGGACTGGCGCGCGGTCGCCGCGTCACTCCGCGAGACGCTCGGCGGGGCCGGTGAGCCCGCGGTCCGGGCCACGCACGCCTGCATCGTCGTCGACGCGGAGGCGAACGACGTCGAGCGCTGGGCCGCCGAGGTGCGCCCCGACCTGCGCCTGATGAGCGCCGGGAGCGCGATCGAGGTGTACAAGGAAGTCGGGCGCCCCGAGGAGTTCGCCCGGCAGTTCGCGCTCGACGACGTTCGCGGCACCCACGCCCTCGGGCACACGCGGATGGCCACCGAGAGCCGTGTCACGACCGAGGCGTCGCACCCGTTCTCGACCGGCCTCGACGTCTGCCTCGTCCACAACGGGTCGCTCTCGAACCACAACCGGCTGCGGCTGGCGCTCCGCAGCGAGGGGATCCCGTTCCGGACGGACAACGACACCGAGGTCGCGGCCGGCTACCTCGCCTGGCGCATGCGCGAAGGCGCCACGCTGGAGGAGGCGCTCGAGGGCTGCCTCGACGACCTCGACGGCTTCTACACGTTCCTCGTCGGCACCGCAGAGGGCTTCGCGGTGCTCCGCGACCCCATCGCATGCAAGCCGGCCGTGCTCGCCGAGACGGACGACTGGGTCGCGATGGCGTCGGAGTACCGTGCGATCGCCGTCCTGCCCGGAGCAGAGGAGGCGCGCGTCTGGGAGCCCAGCCCCGGCGTCGTGTACGCCTGGGAGCGCGTCGCCGCATGACCGCTGTCGCAGCGTCGCCCCCGCTCGAGGCGGTCGAGACGGTCGACCTCGCCGTCACACCGCTCCGTGAGTTGAACCAGCGGCTGCACGACCTCGCCCGGGACGACACCGGGCCCAGGTACTGGCGCGTGCTCCACCCGAGCGGCGCGCACGCGCTCGCCTGCGGGCTCGACGCGGACGTCGTGGTCGAGATCGAGGGGCACGCGGGCTACTACTGCGCGGGGATGAACAAGCGCGCAACCGTGCGCGTGCGGGGAAGCGTGGGAACGGGCGTAGCCGAGAACATGATGTCCGGGCGCGTCGTCGTCGAGGGCAACGCCAGCCAGTCGGCGGCTGCCACCGCGCACGGCGGCCTCCTCGTCGTCCGCGGCGACGCGTCGGCGCGGTGCGCGATCTCCCTCAAGGGCGCGGATGTGGTCGTGCGCGGCTCTGTCGGCCACATGAGCGCGTTCATGGCCCAGACGGGCAGGCTCGTCGTGTGCGGTGACGCGGGCGAGGCGCTCGGGGACTCGATCTACGAGGCGCGCCTCTACGTCGCCGGCGACGTCGCCGGGCTCGGGGCGGACTGCGTGGAGAAGGAGATGCGCGCCGAGCACCTCGCCGAGGTCCGCGAGCTCCTCGAGCAGGCGCAGATCGACGACGTCGACCCTGACGCCTTCAGGCGGTACGGCTCGGCGCGGCAGCTCTACACCTTCAAGGTCGACAACGCCTACTGATGGCGACGACCGAGCCGTCGGCTCACCCACGCGCAGCGTGGGCTCCGCGAGTCCGCGCTCTACGATCGTGCGACGATCGCCGAGATCCAACGTGCCGCGCGCGAGGGGATCTACGACATCCGGGGCTTCGGGGCGAAGCGGCGGCTGCCGCACTTCGACGACCTCCTCGTGCTCGGCGCGAGCATCTCCCGCTATCCGCTCGAGGGGTATCGGGAGCGCTGCGCGACGAACGTCACGCTCGGCACGCGCTACGCGTCGAAGCCGCTCGAGCTCCGCATCCCGATCACGATCGCGGGCATGAGCTTCGGGGCGCTCTCGGCGCCGGCGAAGGAGGCGCTCGGACGCGGAGCCACCGAGGTCGGGACGTCGACGACGACCGGGGACGGCGGCATGACGCCCGAGGAGCGAGAGCACTCGGAGACGCTCGTCTACCAGCTTCTCCCGTCGCGCTACGGGATGAATCCGGACGACCTCCGGCGGGCCGACGCGATCGAGGTCGTCGTCGGCCAGGGGGCGAAGCCGGGCGGCGGGGGCATGCTGCTCGGCCACAAGATCTCGGACCGCGTCGCCGAGATGCGCGACCTGCCGAAGGGGATCGACCAGCGGAGCGCGTCGCGCCACCCCGACTGGACGGGCCCGGACGACCTCGAGATCAAGCTGCACGAGCTCCGCGAGATCACCGACTGGGAGAAGCCGATCTTCGTGAAGGTCGGCGCGACCCGGACGTACTACGACGTGCAGCTCGCGGTGAAGGCGGGCGCCGACGTCATCGTCGTCGACGGGATGCAGGGCGGGACCGCGGCGACGCAGGACGTCTTCATCGAGCACGTCGGCATCCCGACGCTTCCGGCCGTGAAGCTCGCGGTCGACGCGCTGCAGGAGCTCGGCATGCACCGCCAGGTGCAGCTCGTCGTCTCCGGCGGGATCCGCACGGGCGCCGACGTCGCGAAGGCCCTCGCGCTCGGCGCGGATGCCGTCTCGATCGGCGTCGCCGCGCTCATCGCCCTCGGCGACAACGCGCCGGAGCTCGAGGACGAGTACCGCGCGATCGGGAGCGCCGCGGGCTTCTACGACGACTGGCAGGCCGGGTCGCGATCCCGCGGGGATCTCGACGCAGGACGACGCGCTCGCAGCGCGCTTCGACCCCGTCCTCGGGGGACGTCGCCTGGCGAACTACCTTCGCGTCCTCACGCTCGAGACGCAGACCCTCGCGCGGGCGTGCGGAAAGTCGGACGTCCACAACATGGAGCCGGAGGACCTCGTCGCGCTGACGATCGAGGCGTCGTTGATGACGGGCGTGCCACTCGCCGGGATGCAGCGCTCGCTCGTCGACGAGCTCGCCGAGCGCGTCGCCGCCCGCCTTCGCGACTGACGCAGCTTCCCCCGTCCGGGGCATCGCGGTGCCGATCGGGCAGCAATAGCGTCCGTCCATGCGCCTGCTGCTCGTCCTTGCCGCGCTCGTCGCCGTCGCCGTGGCGCTCCACGTCGCGATGCCCGCCTCGGCGGCGTCGTCCCCGGGCTACGGTGCGCCGTCCTGCCTCCGCGGCAACTGGGTCGCGACCCAGGGCGAGACGCGCCGCGTCCTCCGCTCGCTCGTCGGGAGCGGGCTCTTCACGTCGTACGGCCGGCTCTACATGACGTTCCGCGGCGGGGCGTTCCAGTACGGGTCGACCGGGCTCGTGCTCGAGTCGAACATCGGGGACGCGACGATGACCGCCCGGGCGCGGTTCTTCAGCCTCGCGCCCTACAGCGCACGGCCGGGCCTCCTGGTCATCCGCGCCGGGCGAGTCGACGATCGAGTACGGGCCGATGAGCGCGACGAAGGACGGGCGCACGTACACGGTGCCGGGCCCGCCGACCAGGACGACGCCGAACCCGGGCGGCGCGACGCCCTTCCAGTGCCGGGGGAACACCCTCAAGGTGCGGCTCCCGCGGATCTCGTCGCTCAACTGGGTCACGCTGCACCGCGGTTCCGCCTGAGCGCCGTCAGCCGGTCGTCACGCCGTCCCACCCGAGCCCGAGGGAGATCGCGCGCGTCCGCTCGAGGAGTGGACGCGATCGCGGCGTCGACCTCGGCACGGCCGAACCGGGCGGTCGGCCCCTGGAGCGCGACGATCGCGGCGAGCACGCCGGTCGACGACCACACGGGAGCCGCGACGGCGGCGAGGCCGGGCTCGCGCTCCTCGAAGGCGTCCGCGTAGCCCTGCGCGCGGACACGGCCTGATCTCGGCGGCGAGCTCCTTGGCGCTCGTGATCGTGTCGGGGCGTGTACGCGCGGAGCGGGGCGACGGGGAAGCGGTCGGTCGGTGAAGGCGAGCATCACCTTGCCGGCCGAGGTGGCGTGCGCGATGGACGGTCGCCCGAGCTGCGTCACGTGCTGGATGAAGTGGGCGCTCGGGACGAAGTCGACGGTGACGGCGTCCTCCTCGCCGGGGACGTGGAGCGTCGCCGTCTCGCCGGTGACGCGCACGAGCTCCTCGAGGTGCGGTCGCGCGACGCGCCGAACGTCGAGGCGGGCCAGCACGGCGTTCGCGAGGCGCACGACGTGGATCCCGAGCCGGTAGCGGCCCGACTCTGCGTCCTGCTCGACGAGGCCGGTCGAGGCGAGCGTGCCGAGCTGGCGCGAGACGGTGCTCGCGGGAAGGCCGGTCCTCCGCGCGAGCTCGTTCGTCCCGACCTCGCCTGCGTCGGCGAGGGCGTCGAGGATCGCGACCGCGCGGTTCGAGGCCTCGATCCGGCCGCTGGACGGTTGACGGGGGCGCGCCACGATGATTGGATCCTCGTTGCGAACGGCGAGACGCCGTTGCGCTAGACGGAACATACCGGCAATGTCGCTGCTCGTCACGTGCCCGAACTGTGGTCCCCGCGAAGTGCAGGAGCTGCGCTGCGCCGGCGAGTCCACGAGGCGGCCGCAGTCGACGCCCACGCAGCGCGAGCTCAACGACTACCTCTACGTCCGCGACAACGAGTGGGGCGTCCACCGGGAGTGGTGGTTCTGCCGCGTGTGCGAGGAGTGGTTCCTCGCCGAGCGGCACACGTACACGAACGAGGTGAGCCGCACCTGGCACCCGGAGCCCGCATGGACGCGCGCGTCGACCCGCATCCCGGCGAGCTGATCGACCGCTCGACCGAGCTCACGTTCACGTTCGACGGGAAGCCCGTCGAGGGCTTCGCGGGAGACACGATCGGCTCGGCGCTGTACGCCTCCGGCCGGCGGATCTTCTCGCGCAGCTTCAAGTACCACCGCCCGCGCGGCCTCCTGTGCTGCTCGGGCCATTGCGCGAACTGCCAGATGACCGTCGACGGGCAGCCGAACGTCCGCGTCTGCGTGACGCCCGTCCGCGAGGGCGCCGTCGTGAAGCGGCCAGAACTTCCGCGGCTCGCTCGATCGCGACCTGATGCGGGTGACCGACAAGCTCGGCGGCCCGTTCACGCCGCCCGGCTTCTACTACAAGACCTTCATCCGGCCGCGGAAGCTGTGGCCGCTCTACGAGAAGGTGCTCCGCGGCGTCGCCGGGCTCGGGAAGCTCGACCCGAACGGCGCCAGCGGCGAGCGCGTCGAGGTCGTCCACGAGCACGCGGACGTGGTCGTCATCGGCGGCGGCGGAGTCCGGGCTCGAGGCGGCGATCGCGGCCGCGGTGCGTGGCGACCGTGTGATCGTCGTGGAAGAGGGCCCGACCGTCGGCGGCGCGCTGCTCGCCGACCGCAGAGGGTCACGCACTGTGCCGCCGAGCTCCGGCAGCGCGCCGACGAGGCCGGCGTCGAGCTGCTCGCCCCGCGATCGCGATCGGGCTCTTCGAGGACGGCTTCGTCCCGGTCGCGCACGGGAACACGCTCGTCAAGATCCGCGCCGCGCGGGTGGTCGTCGCGGCGGGAGCGATCGAGCAGCCGCTCGTCTTCCCGGGCAACGACCTCGTCGGCGTGATGCTCGCCGACGGCGCGCGGCGCCTCGTCAACCTCTGGTCGATCAAGCCGGCCGAGCGCGCGTTCGTCATCGCGGCCGACGATCGCGGGCTCGGCGCCGCGGCGGACCTCGAGGCGGCCGGCGTCGAGGTCGTCGGCGTCGTCGACCTGCGCCAGGGGCAGCCGCCGAACATCGAAGCGCGCGGCACGGCGCTCGCGCGTGGAGGCGGTCGCCGTCAACGGCCAGGTCACCCAGTGCGACCTCGTCGTCATGTCCGGCAGCCCGCAGCCGAACTACAAGCTCCTTGCCCAGGCGGGCGCCCGCGTCGTCTACGACGACAGCCGCGGCGTCTTCGTGCCCACCGATCTGCCCCCGAACGTCGAGGCGGTCGGCGACGCGGCGGGCGACGTCGGCGAGCCCGCCGTGCCCGAGCCCGGTGCTCGGCTACCAGGGCGACAAGTGCTTCGTCTGCTTCTGCGAGGACCAGACGACGAAGGACCTGAAGTACGCGATCGCGGAGGGGTTCGACTCGATCGAGCTGTCGAAGCGGTACACGACGGTGACGATGGGGCCGTGCCAGGGGCGCCTCTGCCACGTCAACTCGATCCGCGTCTACGCGAAGACGACGGGGCTCGACGAGAACACGATCGGGACGACGACCGCGCGGCCGCCGCACACGCCCGTGACGCTCGGCCTCCTCGCCGGGCGGCCGCAGGAGCCCGTCAAGCGAACGGCGCTCCACCACCGGCAACGAGGAGCTCGGCGGGACGATGATGTGGACGGGCGCGTGGAAGCGCCCGCACTCGTACGGGCCTGACCCGGGCGCGGAGGCGCAGCACGTCCACGACGCCGTCGGCCTGATCGACGTCTCGACGCTCGGGAAGATCCTCGTCGCCGGGCCCGGAGGCGGGCGCGTTCCTCGACCGCGTCTACCCGAACCGCTTCTCCGACCTGAAGGTCGGCCGGATCCGGTACGGCGTGCTCACCGGCGACGCGGGCCGGATCATGGACGACGGCACGGTCGCCCGGCTCGACGACGAGACGTTCTACGTGACGACGACCTCGACGGGCGCGGACGCCGTCTACCAGTGGTTCACGTGGTGGAACGCGGTGTGGTTCATGGACGTCCGCTTCGTGCAGCTGACGGGCGGCGTCGCCGCGATCAACGTCGCCGGCCCGAAGGCGCGCGAGCTGATGGAGCGCGTCTCGGCGGACGACTTCTCGAACGAGGGGCTCGCCTACCTCGACGCGAGGCACGTCCGCGTCGCGGGCGTGCCGTGCCTCGCGCTCCGCATCGGCTTCGTCGGCGAGCTCGGCTACGAGCTCCACTTCCCGAGCCCGCACGCGCGAGCACGTCTGGGACACGCTGCTCGAGAAGGGCGCGGACCTCGACGCGGCGCCGTTCGGCCTCGAGCCGCAGCGGATCCTCCGGCTCGAGAAGGGGCACGTCATCGTCGGCCAGGACACCGACTCGGAGTCGAACCTCCTCGAGGCGGCGATGCCGTGGATCGTCAAGAACGACAAGGAGTTCGAGTGGGTCGGGAAGTGGGCGACGCAGCAGGTCGCCGACCGCGGTCTCCGCTGGATGCTCGTCGGGTTCGAGAGCCCGAGCGGCGTCGTGCCGGTCGAGGGCGGCCAGGTCGTCGTCGACGGCGTGTCCGCCGGCCGCGTCACGTCCGTCCGTCGCTCGCGCCGCGCTCGGGAAGGTGATCGGGCTCGCGATCGTCCCGCGCGAGCTCGCCGTCGAGGACGCGCGCTTCCTCGTCCAGGTCGACGGCGCGCGCGGTCGCGATGCGCGTGCACCTCGGCCCGTTCTTCGATCCCGCCGGGCGAGCGGCTCAAGGCGTGACCGGCGTGCTCGACTTCCTCTCGCCCTCGCTCGCGCGGGACGCGGACGGCTTCCACCCGGTCGCGCGCTCGGCAGCCGAGCGCCTCTTCCGCGCCGCGGACGCGACGTTCGAGGAGCGCGACGGCTGGCTCGTCGCGACCGCCGGTGCCGGGAGAGGAGGACACATCGCGCGCGCGTCGGGCATCGCCGACCTCTCGCACCTCGGCACGCTCGACCTCCGGCCCGCGCCGGCCGCCGCGGACGTCCAGGGCGACGGGGTCGACGACCTACCGCCTCTCGCCGCGGCGCGCGCTCGTGCTCTTCCCGCAGGCCGCCCGCGTCGGCCGTCGGCGAGCAGGTCGCGGGCGGCGGGCTCGTGGTCGACGTGACGGGTGCCTACACGGTCCTCGCCCTGACGCGGGCCCGAGGCGCGGGCGCTGGTCGCCCGGCTGACGCACCTGCACCACTTCCCGTCGGGCGGCGAGGTGGCGCACGTCACGGCGCACGTCCTCGCCGGCCGGCGCCGGCTACCGGATCGTCGTCGCGCAGGAGCACGGCCACTACGTCGCCGAGGTCGCGCGTCGACTGCGCCCGCGCGCTCGGCGGCGGCCTCGTGGGCGTCGACGCGCTGCCGGCGGAGGAGCGGGCGTGAAGGACATCTTCCTCAGGAAGCGCGTGCTCCGGAGCCCCGGCCGGCTCCAGCGGCACTACGACGTCGTCATCGTCGGCGGCGGCTCGCACGGCCTCGTCGACCGCCTACTACCTCGCGAAGCATCACGGGATCACGAACGTCGCCATCCTCGAGAAGAGCTACATCGGCTCCGGCGCGGCCGGCCGGAACACGACGATCATCCGCGCGAACTACCGCACGCCCGAGGGCGCGGCGTTCTACAAGGAGAGCGTCGAGCTCTACGAGACGCTCTCGGCCGAGCTCGACTTCAACCTCATGTTCTCGCAGCACGGGCACTTCACGCTCGCGCACTCCGACCGCTCGCTGGTCGTGCAGCACGAGCGGGCGGAGGTGAACAAGCTGCTCGGGATCTAGAGCCGCGTGATCGACCGGCACGAGGTGAAGAAGCTCTGCCCGCAGATCAACATCGGCGAGGACGTGACCTGGCCGATCCTCGGCGCGCTCTACCACCCGCCGGGCGGGATCATCCGCCACGACGCCGTCGTGTGGGGCTACGCGAAGCAGGTCGGCCGCGCGGGGATCGACATCCACCAGGGCGTCGAGGTGACCGGGTTCGACGTCCGGGACGGCCGCTGCCACGGCGTGCGGACGACGAAGGGCGACATCTCGCTGCGACGTCGTCGTCAGCGCGACGGCCGGCTGGTCGAGCCCGGTCGCGAAGCTCGCCGGGCTCCGGCTGCCGATCACGACCTCGATCCTGCAGGCGTTCGTCACCGAGCCGGTGAAGCCGTTCCTCGACAAGATCATCGTGTCGGCGCAGATGCACATCTACGTCTCGCAGACCGACCGCGGCGAGTTCCTGATCGGCGCCGAGGTCGAGCCGTACCCGACGTACTCGAACAAGGGCACGTTCCCGTTCGTCGAGTACGCCAGCCGGCACGTCCTCGAGCTCTTCCCGCAGCTGCACTCGACCCGGATCCTCCGCCACTGGACGGGCCTCTGCGACATGAGCCCCGACTACAGCCCGATCATGGGCGTCACCGAGGTCGACGGCTTCCTCGTCGACTGCGGCTGGGGGACGTACGGCTTCAAGGCGGCGCCGATCGTCGGCGTCACGCTCTCCGAGCTGATCGCGACGGGCAAGACGCCGGCGCTGATCGAGCCGTTCAGGCTCGACCGCTTCGCACACCGACACCCTCGTCTCCGAGCTCGCCGCCGCCGCGGTGAGCCACTGACTGCCACCCGACGAGGAGGATTGACCACATGCCTTTCGAGCCTCGAGATCGCCCAGGCCGCAACGCTTCGCCCCATCACCGACGTCGCCGCGCGACGCGGGCATCGAGCCCGACGAGCTCGAGCAGTACGGCCGCTACAAGGCGAAGGTCGACCTCTCGATCCTCGACCGGCTCGCCGACCGGCCCGACGGGAAGATCGTCAACGTCACGGCGATCACGCCGACCCCGGCGGGCGAGGGGAAGACGACGACGTCGGTGTCGCTCACGCAGGGCCTCGGCGCGCTCGGCCGCAAGCCGGTGCTCGCGCTCCGCGAGGCGTCGCTCGGCCCGGTGTTCGGCGTGAAGGGCGGCGCGGCCGGCGGCGGCTACGCGCAGGTCGTCCCGATGGAGGACCTGAACCTCCACTTCACCGGCGACCTGCACGCGATCACCGCCGCGAACAACCTCCTCGCGGCGCTGCTCGACGCGCACCTGCTGCACGGGAACGCAGCTCGGGATCGACCCGCTGACGATCTCCTGGCGCCGCTGCATGGACATGAACGACCGCTCGCTGCGCGACATCGGTCACGGCGCTCGGCGGGCCGCGTGAACGGCTACCCGCGCCAGACAGGGTTCGACATCACGGCGGCGAGCGAGGTCATGGGGCTCGTCGCCGTCGCGCGCGACCTGCACGACCTGCGCGAGCGCCTCGGGCGCATCACGATCGGCCAGACCTACGAGGGCGAGCCGGTCACGGCGGAGCAGCTCAAGGCCGCCGGCTCGATGGCGGTCCTGCTCAAGGAGGTCATCAAGCCGAACCTCGTGCAGACGCTCGAGGGGCAGCCGGCCTTCGTGCACTGCGGGCCGTTCGCGAACATCGCGCACGGGAACAACTCGCTCGTCGCCGACCGGGTCGGGCTCAAGCTCGGCGAGTACCTCGTCACCGAGTCGGGCTTCGCGTCCGACATGGGGATGGAGAAGTTCTTCGACATCACCTGCCGGATCGGCGGGCTGCGGCCGAGCGCGGTCGTGCTCGTCGCGACGGTCCGCGCGCTCAAGCACCACGGCGGCAACCTCGACGGCGGGATGGCCGAGATCGAGGGCGGCGCCGCGAACATCGCGCGGCACATCGGGATCATCCGCCACTTCGGCCTCCAGGCGGTCGTCGGCGTGAACAAGTTTCCCGACCGACACGCCGCGAGGAGCTCGAGCTCGTCAAGCGGCTCGCCGTCGAGCACGGCGCCTACGCCGCCGAGGTCAACACGGCGTTCGAGCAGGGCGGCAAGGGCGCCACCGCGCTCGCCGAGGCGGTCGTCGCGGCCGCCGACGAGCCGTCCGAGCTTCCGCTTCGCCTACCCGTACGACGCGCCGATCGACGAGAAGATCCGCGCGATCGCGCACGAACGTCTACGGCGCCGACGACGTCTTCCTCCTGAAGACCGCGAAGGACAAGGCGGCGGCGTTCGAGGCGGCGGGCCTCGGCCACCTCCCGATCTGCATGGCGAAGACGCACCTCTCGCTCTCGCACGACCCGACGCTGCTGAACGCGCCCACGGGGTTCACCGTCACCGTCCGCGACCTTCGGCCCTACACCGGCGCCGGCTGGATCGTCGCGCTCTGCGGCGACATGCAGACGATGCCCGGCCTCGGCAAGACGCCCGCCGCCCACGCGATCGACATCGACGCCGACGGCAACATCGGTGGGCTCTCTTCTGACCGATGCAGTCGCGGCCGCGACAGCGGACGCCTTCAGGGGTGTGCCCCGCCGAAGGCCGGGATCCGAGCGGCGGGAATCTGCTTCTGCGGATTCCCGCTCGCGAAAGGCTTAGGCTCCAGCGTGGATGCGCAGGACGTCCTCCTCGACGTCGGGCTGATCCTCCTCGCGGGTGTCGTCTCGACGCCGTCGCGGCGATCCTGCGGCTGCCGGTCATGGTCGTGCTCCTGGCGGCCGGCGATCCTCATCGGGCCGTCGGTCACCGACCTCGTCGAGAACCCCGTCGACGGGCTCGGCGCCCAGCTCGTCTTCACGCTCGGCGTCTCGCTGATCCTCTTCCACGGCGGGCTCGGGATCTCGCTGCGCGTCATCTCGCGCACCGCGGTCGGGCTCGGGCTGCTCGTGCTACCCGGGATCCTGATCACCGCGCTCGTGGTCGCGCTCGTCGCGATGCCCGTCTTCTCGCTGTCCTTCTCGGTCGCGCTCCTCGTCGGGGCGACGCTCGCGGCGACCGACCCGGCGATCCTCATCCCGCTCTTCGACCGCCTCCGCCTCCGACCGAAGGTCGCCCAGACGGTGATCGCGGAGTCGGCGGTCAACGACCCGACGGGCACGGTGCTCGCGCTCACGGTCGCCGGCGTCGTCGAGGCGGGACACGTCGGCGCGACCGAGCCGCTGCAGGACTTCGTCGCAGAGCCTCGCGCTCGGCGCGGCCCTCGGCATCGGCGGCGGCTTCCTCCTCGCGCTCATGCTCTCGACGACGACGGTGGGGATCTGGCGCGAGTCGCCGGCGACGGCGATCCTCGCGGTCGTCGCGCTGACCTACTTCACGACCGACGAGCTCGGCGGCTCCGCCTACCTCGCCGCGTTCGTCATGGGGCTCATCGTCGGGAACATGGAGGATCTCGGCCTCGGGCACCACGCAGACCACGCGCGGCAGCTCGAGTCGTTCATGACACAGACGGCCGAGATCGCCGTGCTCGCCGTGTTCGTCACGCTCGGGATCAACCTCCCGCTCGACGCGCTCTGGGACAACCTCTGGGGCGGGCTCGTGGTGATGGTGGTGTTCCTGTTCGTCGCGCGGCCGCTCACGGTGCTCGCATGCCTCCTGCCCGACCGGCGAGGGCGATGGACCCGCGAGGAGCTCGTGTTCCTCTCGTGGTGCCGGGAGACGGGCGTCGTGCCGGCAGCGGTCGCCGGGGTGCTGCTCGCACGCGACGTCGAGGGAGCGGAGATCGTCGCCGCCATGGTCGCGCTCGCCGTCGTGACGACGCTGCTCGTCCAGGCGACGACCGCCGGCGCGCTCGCGCGACGCCTCGGGCTGGTCGAGCTGCCCGAGTACGTCGGCTCTCGCTGACAACGACGGCCGAGACTGGACAGCGGGACGGCTCGTTGAGTCTCGGCGAGGCACGTCGCAGCAGTTGCGGCGCCGAAGGCAACGCCTTCGGGATGTGCCCCGCCGGAGGGCGGGGATCGAGCGGCGGGATTCCGCTCCTGCGGAATCCCGCTCGCGGACTAGAGCCCGAGCGCTGCGAGCGCCCGGCGCTGCCAGTCGGGGTGCTTCGCGCAGCAGCCGGGGCAGGTGCAGACGCGCGCGTCGCGCACGGCGGGATGATCGACGCTCGCGCCCGACGGCAGCGGCGTCATGCCCCAGTTCGCGCTCGAGAGCAGGCCGTGCGCCTGCTTCCGGCTGCAGATCACGCAATGCAGGTAGAGCGGCATGACGACAGAGCTTAGGTCGGCGCTCTGCGCCGGCGTCAACCCCACGGCCCGATGAACGGCCCGTCCAGGTCGGTGAGGAGGATGATCGACCACGATCACCGCGAACAGACACCGAGATGCCGAGCATGAACGGCGCGACGCGCTTGTCCTCCTTCTGGAGGGGCGGGAAGTCGATCTGCTTGCCTGCCATCGTGTCCTCCTCTCTAGGCGCCGGGCGGGCGGCGGGCCCATCGCTTGCCGGAGCATCGCGGCCTGGCGCTCGAGCTTGCCCGTCTCGAGCATGCACGAAAGCGATCAGCGAGCCGATCATGAGCAGGACGCCGAGGATCGTGAGGATGATCGTGCCCGTGTCGCCCTCGACCCCGAACGTCCAGAACGTCGTGATCTGCTCGCTCCACTCGTCGTACGGAAACGCGTCGAACATCGGTCAGTTCCTCCTCACGACGCCTGCTCGCGTTGTCACTCTGCCGTTGGTCGCCGCGGCGTAGCCGTCCAGCAGGATCGGCCCTGCCTCGAGCTCCTCGCCGTCGGGGCCGAGGATGACCTCGGGCGCGCGCTCGAACTCGGGGTAGAAGTCCTGCTGGAACTCGGCCATGTCGAGGCCCTCGAGCTCGACCTCGGGCGGGACGCGCAGCAGGTTCACCTTCCTGAGGACCCAGCTGCAACACGTAGCCCGGGAGGAAGCCGAGCGGGAGGAAGGTCAGGATCCCGATCAGCTGGCCGCCGAAGGAGCTCTCGATGTTGTTGATCCCGGTCGGATAGCCGCCGGCGAAGATCCCGACGAGGAAGATGCCGTAGAAGCCGCAGAAGCCGTGCACCGCGACGGCGCCGACGGCGTCGTCGATCCGGAGCCTCTTCTCGATCAAGCCCCCGACCCAGACGACGACCATGCCGCCGGTGAACGAGAGCAGGTAGGCGAGCGACGGGTGGTAGACGTCGGCGCCCGCCGAGACGGAGATGACGCCCGCGAGACCGCCGGACAGGGTCCAGAACGGGTCGCCCTTCGAGGCGAACCACCCCCCGGTGAAGCCGCCCGCGAAGCCGAACGTGATCACCATCGCGATCGTGCCGAGCGTCGTCGGGGAGAGGTAGATGTTGAGCCAGCCCGGGAAGGCCGTCGACTGGATCACGAGGCAGGCGGCGTAGAAGCCGTAGAAGCCGGTGAAGATGAGCATCAGCCCCATCAGCGTCATGTGCGTGTTGTGGGGTCTGAAGCTGCGCGCGCGGCCGACGACGTCGTACTTGCCGATCCGCGGGCCGAGGTTGAGCAGCACGCCGAGCGTGAACGCCCCGGCGACGCCGTGCACGACGGCGGACGCGATCGAGTCGTGGAAGCCGAAGCGGGTCGTCATCCAGCCGCCGGAGCTCCAGCCCCAGGCGGCGTCGAGGATCCAGACGACCGAGCCGAGCATGACGCGCGAGGAGCAGGAAGGCGGACAGGCGGACGCGCTCGATGAGGGCGCCGGACATGATCGACGCCGTCGTCCACGAGAAGAGCAGGAAGGCGAGGAAGAAGACGAGGCTGACGTGGTCCTGGAGGTTCGGGCCCATGCCCTCGCTCCACGGTGCCGTCAGGCCGCAGAAGCCGGGGAAGGCGTCGGGGCAGTCGTGGCCGGACTTCGGCCACCCCTCCTGCATGCAGCCGTAGATGTACCAGCCGAAGTAGTAGAAGGTCGGCGTGACGACGGCGATCGTGAGGATGTTCTTCATCGCCGTCGACATGATGTTCTTCCGTCTGGCAACACCCGCCTCGTACGCCATGAAGCCCGACGTGGATGAGCCACATGATCACGACGGTCCAGAAGTAGAACTGCTCGGTCAGGATCTGCGAGTCGAGCGCCTGCCTGTCCTGGAGCGCCTTGATCTGCTCCTCGACTGTCTCGGCGAGCACGAACACGGACGAGATCATTCGGCGCCCTCCTCAAGGCCGCTCCGGGGCTTCGTGCGCAAACCTACGAAACGGCCTCCCGCGCGTTCCATGTCCGGAGCCGCCGAGGTTGCCACCGCCGTGTGGAGGTTTCCTACATACGGGGGTGGGACGTCATGCCGCGGTGACGTCGCCCGTCTTCGCGTCGACGAGGTACACCTCGACCTTGGTCGGCGCACCGTCGGGCCCGATCTTCAAGAACGACACGCCCCAGTAGCCGCGCGCCGGGATCCCGCGCTGGACGAAGCGCACCTGATAGCGGTCGGGCGTGAAGGAGACCTCCTTCCGCGCGATCTCGACCGCCTGCTCCGACGAGACCGGACGGCTCTGCGCGACGCACCCGCGGACGTAGAGGAAGGCAACCGCGAGGACCGCGACGAGGATCGCGATCCGGACGTACGGGCTGTCCCTAAGATCCCGCGGCTTCGGCGGTGTCGGTGTCGGTAGAAGGCATAGCCCCGCAGGATCAGGTAGCCGACGAAGTGGGTCATGAAGACGAGGAGGAGCCACCAGATCCACCAGCCGTAGTTCGGCCGCAGCTCGCAGCAGCTCGATGACGGTCAGGTAGAGCGCGAGGACGAGGGTGAGCACGATCACCCACGGCGCGAACCCGAGCAGGAGGATGATCGAGCACCGCGCCATCCTCCCCGTCCCACGAGTCGCGCGCAACCGACAGGGATCTTTGGCATGACCATGCAGCGCGCTGTTCGGCCGGAGGCCGGCTTGGCCGGCCGGGAGGCCCGCACCGCTTGATCAGTGCGCAGCGCAGAAGGAGGGGGCCGGCGGGGGAACCATGCGGTTCCCCCGCCTAACTCCAGGGGTACGGCGAGTTCGAGACCGGGTGGAGGTCGCCGGTCGCGAAGCGCTCGAAGCGGAACGGGTAGAGGAGCGGCGCGTGCTCGCCCGTCAACACCTTCGCGACCTCGCGCCCGACGCCGATCATCTTGTAGCCGTGGTTCGAGTCGAGGATCGCGTAGACGTTCGGCTTGACCCAGTCGAAGACGGGGAAGTTGTCCGCGGTGAACGCGCCGACGCCGCCCGACCGCGCCATCTTGTACCGGTCGCGGCAGCCCTCGAAGCGGGACATGGCGTGTGAGAGCGCCGCGCACCACATGTCCGGGAAGCCCGGGTCGACGTTCGTCGTCGACGGATACGGGTCGAGCTCGAAGTCGCCGTCGACCGTGAGCGGCGACGCGCCCCCCTGAACGCCGTGCCGGTCGCGCTTGTAGTAGATGCCCCACAGCTCGTCGGTCACGAGGCGGCCGTCGTCGGTGTAGAGCGGCGCGTCGGTGTCCAGATGGATCACGGGCGGGGCGCCGCCGTCCGCGGTCGCGAACGTGAGGGGGTCGACCGTGATCTCGCCCTCCTGCAGGTTCCAGTACGTCCACATCGGCTGGTCGGCCGCGACGTCGCCCGACGGCGTGTGCACGTCGATGCGGTCGGGGAGGCCGAGCATCGCCCAGAGACGCGGTGCCCACGGCCCGGGCGCGATCACGACCTGCTCGCCGACGTCGATTTGCCCGCCGCTCGTCTCGACCGCGACGACGGCGTCGTCGGGGCCGAACGCGAACCCGGTGACCTCGGTGTGCTCCCGGATCTCGACGCCTGCGGCGAGGCACTTGTCCCGGAGCCCCGCGACGGACTCGAGGTTGAACGCGAAGCCGCCCTGGTGCTCGTGGAGGCAGACCGTCACGCCCTTCGCGCGCCAGTCCGGGAAGAGGCGCTTCATGTGCGCGTCGACCTCGGCCTCGCCGACGATCAGCTCCGACCGGTAGCCGATCCGCTCCTGGCGCTCGTAGACGGCGACGAGGTCGGGCTCCTGCACGGGCGGCCCGAGCGCGATGTAGCCGACGCCGTTGTAGTGGTACGCCTCGGGATCGGACTCCCACACCTCGACGCACGCCTGCATCAGCTCGCTCATCGCCGGCTGGAAGTAGTTGTTCCGGACGACGCCGCAGGCGATTCCCGTCGCGCCGGACCCCGGTGTCGCCTTGTCGAGCACGACGACGTCCGCCCCGGAGCCGGCGCCGCGCCGCTCGAGCTCGAGCGCGAGGTGGTACGCGGTGGAGAGACCGTGCATGCCGGCGCCGACGACGACGTAGGGTGAGGCGGCTCGCTGGCTCATTCGTCCTCCGGCACTGCTGTTGCCTCAGTGGCAATAGCGTGTCAAAATCGGCCACACCGTAGCATGACCCCTGCACCCCGACAAGCCGCCCGACGTGTCGCCGCCGTCTCCCGCGCGCTCGCGGTGATGGACGCGCTCGCGGCCGGAGGGGAGCTCGGCACGAACGAGCTCGCACGCCGGACCGGCGTGAACGCGAGCACGGTCTCGCGGCTCCTCGCGACGCTCGCCGCCGCCGGCTACGTCGACCAGTCCGCGAACGGGAGGTATCGCCTCGGCATTCGCCTCGTCCAGCTCGGCAACGCGGTCGTCGACCGCCTCGACCTGCGTGAGCTCGCCCGCCCCGAGCTGGAGGCGCTCGTGGAGGCCGCAGGCGAGACGGCCACGCTGTCGGTCGCGGGTGGCTACGAGGCCGTCACCGTCGACTTCGTCCGGAGCCCCTCGTCGGTGCAGGGCGTCGCGCAGCTCGGCCGGCCGAGCGTCGCGCACGCGACCGCGACGGGCAAGGTGCTCCTCGCCTACGCCGGTGTCGGCCTGCCTCCCGAGGCGCTGAGGCGCTACACGGCGCGGACGATCGCCGACCCGCGTGCCCTCGCGCGCGAGATCGAGCGCGTCCGGGTACGGGGATGGGCGGATGCCGTAGGTGAGCGGGAGGACGACCTCGCGGGGATCGCCGCACCGGTGCGGGGAAGCCGCGGCGAGCTGGCCGCGATCATCGGGGTCCAGGGCCCGACCGCGCGCCTGGACGCGAAGGCAAGAGCGACGGCGCTCGTGCCCCTCCTCGCAGCTGCCTCGGCGCTCTCCGGGCGCCTCGGGTACGTCGTCTCCGACGACTCCTGAGCGTCAGTCGGGACGCAGCTTCCAGCGTGGCGCTGCGTCGAGCACCTCGCGCCGGGCGCGGTTTCGAAGGTGGGGAAGCACGAGGAGCGCGTACGCCATCACGAGGACGAAGAGGAGAAAGGCGTAGCTCAGGTCGACGAGGACCGCGAGCGGCACGAGGATCGCCGCGAGCAGCAGCGGGGGCCCGACGGTGAGGATCGAGTATCGGCGGACGCGGCGCAGCAGCGCGTCGTATTCGTCGCGCGGGATCTGGCTCGTGTCCCACGAGCGCCCGCACTCCTCGCACGTCCAGCGGTCACCGAGCGTCACACGCCCGACACGGCCGCAGTCGCACGTGATCGCGATGTCCGGGGCACGCATTCGGGCCGAGTCTACGTTCACTCTGCGGAACGGCATCGGTGTTGCCCCCAGGGAAATGTGCGCTTTGTCCCGGCCGAAGGGGGTGTTAGGTTCGCGCCGCGGCGCGATGCCGCAGGCTCCCCGACAGCGAGACGGAGGTACGGCTGTGGCGGTTGCAGTGGTCGAGGAACGCCAGCTCCTGAAGACCCTTCGCTGGTACGACGGCTTCGTCATCGCGCTGGCGAACCCCGGGTTCCTGCTCGGTTCGCTCGGGTACTCGGTCGGGGATCTCGGAGGCTGGGGCGCCGCGCTCCTGTGGGGAATCTCCGCGATCGTCGCCGTCTTCATCAACACGATCTACTCCGAGCTCGCGACGATGTTCCCGACGAAGTCCGGAGGGCTCGCGCTCTACGCGCACGAGGCCTGGCGGAAGTACACGACGCTCATCGGGCCGATCGCGACCTTCGGCTACTGGATCGGCTGGTCCGTGGTCCTCTCGATCAACGGGCTCTTCGTGGGCTCGATCATCCAGAGCGCCTGGTTCCCCGACGAGCCCGGCGGCAGCTACCTCGCCGGCGACGGGTACTTCTCCGTCTTCGGGCTGACCGAGTTCGGTCTTCCCGCCGCCATCGCCATCGGCCTGATCCTCGCCGTGTGGCTCTTCAACGTCTTCGGGACACGCGTCGGCGTCTCGTTCGGATACGTCGCCGGCGCGCTGCTGATGATCCCGCTCTTCGTGATGATGATCTACCCGTTCATCGGCGGGTCGTTCGACACCGACAATCTCCAGAACAACCTGAACAACCCGGGCCTGCCGTGGGGCGGCCTCCAGCTGGCGCTCGTCTGGCTGTGGCTCATGTGCTGGTCGGCCTGGGGCGTCGACGTGTGCGCGACCTTCGCGCCGGAGTACAAGGACACGGTGCGCGACACCCACCTCGCGCTCCGCTCCGCGGCGCTCTTCTCGCTCGTCGTGTACATCCTCCTCCCGATCGCGTTCGTGGGGGGCGCAGGTGCGGAGGCGGTCGCGAGCTACGACTACGTGGGCGGGATGCTCACCATCCTCGGGACGGACTCGGAGGTCGTGAAGGATCTGCTCGTGTTCTGCCTCGTCGCGAGCTTCCTGATCACCATGAACACGGCGACCGCCGACGGTGGTCGCGCTCTGTTGGGCATCTCACGGGACGGGATGACCATCAAGCAGCTCGGGGTGCTCAACCGGTTCCACGTGCCGGGCAACGCGATGACGCTCGACATGATCGTGAACATCCTGTTCGTGCTCCTGATCGGGAACATCTTCGGCGTGCTCGCCGCGTCGAACCTCGGCTACGTCCTCGCTCACATGTTCGCGCTGTCGGGCTTCGTGCTCCTGCGGCGCGACCGGCCCAACTGGCCGCGCCCGATCAAGCTGGGCACCGGCTGGACGCCGATCGCCGGGATCCTCGCCGTGTGGTGCCTCGTCCTCACGATCGTCGGCTTCGGCTGGTTCCAGAACGCCGCCGGCGGCTACGGCGGCACGAAGGAGAAGGTCATCGGGATCGCGGTGCTGGCGATCGGCCTGCTGTTGTTCTTCGTCCGTCGCATCGTCCAGGACGGCGAGCGGCCGCACTGGCGCGAGGACACGCCGGACGTGCCTTCTCCCGAGGAGCAGGCTGCGATCGACATGGAGCTGCGCCCCTCGACGACGTAGCGGCGAGGAGCGCGGAGAATCGAGCGGGCCTGCGACCGCGAAAGCGGGCGCCTCTAGGGGTGTGCCCCGCCGTAGGCGGGGATAAGCGGTGGGATTCCGCGGGAGCGGAATCCCGCTTCGCGAGCGACGACGCAGCGCGAGCCGCCTGCGACCGCGAAAGCGGGCGCCTTTAGGGGTGTGCCCCGCCGTAGGCGGGGATAAGCGGTGGGATTCCGCGGGAGCGGAATCCCGCTTCGCGAGCAAGGCTAGTGCCCGGCCGGGCGCTCCCAGCCCTCGAGCACGGGCGGCTTCCAGTCGGCGCCGACCGTCCTCGAGTCGGCGACCCAGGAGCCGAGCTCGGGCTGGGGGAACTTGCAGTGGATCTCCTTCAGCTGGATCCCGTACGAGTTGCCCGACGTGAGGTGCGTCATCAGCACCTTGCGGGCGAGCTCGTCCTCCCGGCCCTCGGGGATCGGGAAGTAGATCTTCAGGAACGAGTTCGAGTACCGGTCGAAGACCGCGGGCACGCCGTCCTCCTCGAGCAGCGTGACGTCCTCGAGCCAGTTGATGTCCTCGCCGGGCGTGAGCGCCTCGAGGTCGACGTCCTCGACGAGCGCGATGTCCTCCTGGTACGGGAACCGCCTGCCGGCGAGGTACTCGGCGTCGATCGACTTGATCTTCTCCGGCTCGGAGTAGGCGAGCTCGTGGCCGCTCATTCGACCGCCTCGAGCTTTGCGACCTCAGCGGTCTGGCCGGCGACGAGCTCCTCCTCGGCCTTGATCGCGAGCAGGCGCTTCACCTCGCCGAGGATCTCGCGCTCGGTCTGGCCCACGGTGTAAGTCGTCCCGGCGAGCGGCACGCGCGCCATCGCCGAGGCCTCCATCGTCAGCGCGGCGAGGTCCTCGGGCTCGAGCGAGTGGACGTTCGTCTTGCCGCACGCGCGCGCGAGCATCTGGAGCTCCATCGTGAGCGCCGTGAGGAAGTTGTAGACCCGCTCCGACGCCTCCTCGACGACGAGGCGCTTGCGCAGCTCGGGATCCTGCGTCGCGACGCCGACCGGGCAGCGGCCCGTGTGGCAGTGGTAGCACTGGCCGGCGGGAACGCCGACCGAGCCCTCGTAGTCCGTGACGCCGGGGATCTCCTTGTTGCAGTTGAGCGCCATCAGCGCCGAGTGCCCGATCGCGACGGCCTTCGCGCCGAGCGCGAGGCACTTCGCGACGTCGCCGCCGTTCCGGATCCCGCCGGCGACGACGAGGTCGATCTCGTCGGCGAGGCCGACGTCCTCGAGCGCGCGGCGCGCCTCGGGGATCGCGGCCATCAGCGGGATGCCCGTCTCCTCGGTCGCGACGTGCGGGTCCCGCCCCGGTGCCGCCCTCGGCCCCGTCGAGGTAGATGATGTCCGGCCCGCACTTGGCGGCCATGCGCACGTCGTCGTAGACGCGCGACGCGCCGAGCTTGAGCTGGATCGGGACCTGGTAGTCGGTCGCCTCGCGGATCTCCTGGATCTTCAGCGAGAGGTCGTCCGGCCCGAGCCAGTCGGGATGGCGCGCAGGCGAGCGCTGGTCGATTCCCGCCGGCAGCGAGCGCATCTCGGCGACCTGCTCGGTCACCTTCTGTCCCATCAGGTGCCCGCCGAGCCCGACCTTGCAGCCCTGGCCGATGAAGAACTCGACGGCGTCCGCGAGCATCAGGTGGTGCGGGTTGAACCCGTACCGGCTCTGGATGCACTGGTAGTACCACTTGGTCGAGTAGTCGCGCTCGGGCGGGATCATCCCGCCCTCGCCCGAGCACGTCGCCGTGCCGGCCATCGAGGCGCCCTTCGCGAGCGCCATCTTCGCCTCGAGCGACAGCGCGCCGAAGCTCATCCCCGTGATGTAGATCGGGATGTCGAGCTCGATCGGCTTCTTCGCGAAGCGGGCGCCGAGGACGGTCGTCGTGTCGCACTTCTCCCGGTAGCCCTCGATGACGAAGCGCGTGAGCGTGCCGGGGAGGAAGACGAGCTCGTCCCAGTGCGGGATCTTCTTGAAGATCGAGAACCCGCGCATGCGGTAGCGGCCGAGCTCGGCCTTCATGTGGATGTCGTTGACGACCTCGGGCGTGAAGATCCGGCTCCGCCCGAGGACCTCTCTCGTTCCGGGTGCGTCGTCGGACATCTGCGCTCCTCAGATCACGAGCTTCTTCTCGGAAGGCTCGAGCGAGTCGTAGTTGTAGAGGACCTTCCCGCACACGAACTTCTGGAGCTCGGGCGGGGAGCCGAGCCCGTAGATCCGAGAACTTCCGCTCGATGAACTCGGTGTCGGCGTCCGTCCACTCGCCGGGCACGCAGTCGATCCCGAGCGACTTCACGGTGCCGCCGACGTAGATCGTCCCGTCGTACATCGAGTCGCCGAGGCCGGGGCCGACGTTCCCGAGGAAGATCTGGCGGCCGCGCTGCATCATGAAGCCGTTCATCGAGCCGGCGTCGCCGCAGACGATGATCGTGCCGCCCTTCTGGTCGATCCCCGTCCGCGCGCCGACGCGGCCCTTGACGACGAGGTCGCCGCCGCGCATCGCGGCGCCGGTCAGCGAGCCGGCGTTGGAGTGGACGACGACGACGCCGCTCATCATGTTCTCGCAGGAGGACCAGCCGACCCGGCCCTTGATGTGGATCTCGGGACCGTCGATCAGTCCGCAGCCGAAGTAGCCGAGGCTCCCCTCGAACGTGATCCGGCAGCGCGCGAGGATCCCGACGCCGAGCGAGTGACGGCCCTGCGGGTTCTGGACGACGACGTCGGTCACGCCCTCCTCGTAGATCAGCCGGCGGAGCTCGAGGTTGATCAGGCGGGTCGTCATGTCCTTCGCGTCGAAGGTCGCGATGCCGGCGTCGTCGATCGTCGCGGTGCCGGGTGCCTCCGCGTTCGGCTCTGCGAGCCCGCGCGCGTCGTAGGAGATGCCGCTCATCGCTTCCAGACGAGCACTTCGCGCTCGAACGGATCGTACGTCTCGATCTCGTGGTCGACGATCTGGCGGATCGCGATCTCCTCGGAGGCGACCGCGGTCAGCTCGTCCGACTCGTAGAGGACGAGGGGCTTCGCGGCGAGCTCGTCCTTGGCGACGCCGAGCGCGCCGTCGGTGACGGCGATGTACGTGAACACGCCGTCGAGGTCGTCGAGCGAGCGGTGCATCGCCTCCTCGAGCGTGTCGCCCTCGCCCATCTTCTCGGCGAGGTAGACGGCGATGATCTCGGAGTCGCACTCGGACATGAACCGGTGGCCGGAGCGCTCGAGGCGCCGGCGCCACATGAAGTAGTTCGTCAGCTGGCCGTTGTGGACGACCGCGACGTCGGAGAAGGGGTAGGCCCAGTATGGGTGCGCGCCCGCGATGTCGACCTCGGACTCGGTCGCCATCCGCACGTGGCCGATCGCGTGCGTCCCGGTGAACCCGTCGAGCCGGTACTGGCCGCCGACGGTCTCGGCGTCGCCGAGATCCTTGATGATCTCGAGCGAGCGCCCGAGCGAGAGGACCTCGGCCTCGGGAATGTCCTCGACGAGGTCGGCGAGCAGCTTCAGGTCGCCCTCGTAGTCGAATGTGACGCGAAAGGCGTACGGCGTCTCCTCCTCGACCTCGTGCACCTGTGCCCCGAGCCGGCCGAGCCGGGCCTCGACCTCGCGACGGTGCAGCCGCAGCCGTTCCGCGAAGCCGAAGTCGCGCGGCGTGTTCGCGTCCGCGAGCTTGTAGCGCATGACGAGCGAGCCGTTGTCGGGCGTGCCGTAGAGCGCGTAGCCGGTCGAGTCGGGGCCGCGGTGCTTCATGGACTGGAGCATCCGCGTCATCTCCGCGCCGACGGGATGCGTTCCGTCCCTGTAGATGATCCCCGCGATGCCGCACATGCGCGCTCAGGCCCCTCCGCCGGTCACGGAAGCACGTCCAGGTACTCCTCGACGTCCCAGTCGCTGACGGTGGCGCAATACCGCTCCCACTCGTCGCGCTTGTAGTGCATGAAGACACGATAGAGATCGCCCGGCATCGCGCCCCGGATTACCTCGTCCGCCTCGAGTGCGTCGAGCGCGTCGCCGAAGGTCATCGGGATGCGCTTGACCTCCTTGCCCTCCGACATCGCTTCGTAGATGTTCCGCTCCTCCGGCTCGCCGGGGTCGAGCTTCCGCTCGATCCCGTCCGCCATCGCCGCGATGAGCACTGCCATCGAGAGGTACGGGTTGACCGCCGAGTCGACCGAGCGGTACTCGAAGCGTCCGGGCGCGGAGACTCGGAGCGCGGTCGTGCGGTTCTGGTAGCCCCAGTCCGCGAAGACCGGCGCCCAGAAGCCGGTGTCCCAGAGCCGTCGGTACGAGTTCACGGTCGACGCCGTCACCGCGGTCAGCGCGCCGAGGTGCTCGAGGATCCCGCCGATCGCGTGGAGGCCGGTCTGGCTCGGCCTCTGGCGGTCGTCCGTGTCCGGGTCGAAAGCGTTCCGGTCGCCCTCCCACAGCGAGATGTTGTGGTGGCACCCGTTCGCGGAGACGCCCATGAACGGCTTCGGCATGAAGCACGGGAAGGCGCCCAGCTCGCGGCCCACCTGTCGGCAGATCTGGCGGTACGTCGAGAGGTTGTCCGCGGTGTTCTCGGCCCGGTCGAAGTTGAAGTTGAGCTCGATCTGGCCCGGGGCGTCCTCGTGGTCGCCCTGGATCATGTCCAGGCCCATCGCCTGGCCCCACTCGATCACCTTGTGGATGATCGGCTGGAGCTCGGAGAACTGGTCGATGTGGTAGCAGTAGGGCTTCGTCACGCCCTTCACGTCGGGCGTGCCGTCCTCCTTCAGCTTCAGCCACATCATCTCGGGCTCGGTGCCGGCCCGGAGGTGGAGCCCCGTCTTCGACTCGAACTCGGCCTGCAGCCGCTTGAGGTTCGCGCGGCTGTCCGAGGTCAGCCAGGCGCCGGGATCCTCGCGCTCCTCGCGGTTCCGGAAGCACTGGCACCAGACGCGCGCGACCTTCGCGTCCCAGGGCAGCGGCATGAACGTCTCCGGCTCGGGGATGCCGACGAGCTCGGCCGCCTCGGGGCCGTAGCCGATGTAGTCGCCGTGGCGGTCGACGAAGAGATTCGCGGTCGCGCCGTAGACGAGCTGGAACCCCTTCTCGGCGATCGCCTCCCAGTGCTTCGCCGGGACGCCCTTGCCCATGATGCGGCCCGTCACCGACGGGAACTGGAAGTAGATGTAGGTGATCCCCTCGCGGTCGATCCGCTCGCGGACCTGACGAACGGCGTCCTCCCGCCCCTCCGCCGAGACGAACGCTTCGAGATCGGTCGGCACCACGGCCTCCTCGTCGACTGGTCGCTTTCGGTGCGCCCGTCCCACGCGAACGCACGCCCATCCCGGCCTCCCGGGGCTCGAGCGCAAGTATCTACGCGCCGAGCGGGAAACGTGTCAAGCAGTCGTTGCCGCAGGCGAAATGGTCTGCCTCGTGCGGCACTGTTGCGGATTTCCACCCCGGGCGCGGCGCCGGGTACGCGACCGAGCACAGTGGTACCGTCGATCGCGTGAGGCAGTACCTCGATCTCCTCTCGCGTGTCCTCGAGGAGGGGGCGCGGAAGGACGATCGGACCGGCACCGGCACGCTCAGCCTCTTCGGCACGCAGATGCGCTTCGACCTCGCCGACGGCTTCCCGCTCGTGACGACGAAGAAGGTCCACGTCCACTCCGTCGTCGGCGAGCTCCTCTGGTTCATCCGCGGTGACGCGAACGTCGGCTGGCTCCAGGAGCACGGAATCACGATCTGGGACGAGTGGGCCGACGAGAACGGGAACCTCGGGCCTGTCTACGGACGGCAGTGGCGCTCGTGGCCCGCCCCCGACGGGCGGACGATCGACCAGCTCGCGGGCGTGATCGAGGGCATCCGCCGGGACCCGGACTCGCGCCGCCACGTCGTGAGCGCCTGGAACGTCGCCGACCTGCCCGCGATGGCGCTCGCGCCGTGCCACGCGCTCTTCCAGTTCTACGTCGCCGACGGCCGGCTCTCGTGCCAGCTGTACCAGCGCTCCGCAGACCTCTTCCTCGGTGCCCCGTTCAACATCGCGTCGTACGCGCTGCTGACGCACATGGTCGCCCAGGTGACCGACCTCGAGCCGGGTGACTTCGTGCACACGCTCGGGGACGCGCACCTCTATCTCAACCACGTCGACCAGGCGCGGGAGCAGCTGGGCCGCGAGCCGCGGGCCCTGCCGTCGCTCGAGCTCGACCCGGCGTGCCGCTCGATCGACGAGTTCACGTTCGACTCGATCACCGTCGTCGGCTACGACCCGCACCCCGCGATCAGAGCCCCGATCGCGGTCTGATGTGACCGTCACGATCGTCGCGGCCGTCGCGCGCAACGGCGTGATCGGTGTCGACGGCGGCCTGCCGTGGCACCTGCCCGACGAGCTCGCGCTGTTCAAGGAGCTGACCATGGGCCACGTCCTCGTGATGGGCCGCCGCACGTACGAATCGGTCGGTCGGCCGCTGCCCGGGCGCACGACCATCGTCGTGACCCGGCAGCCGGACTGGCACGGCGCGGAGGGCGTGCTTCGCGCTGCGAGTGTGGCCGCGGCGCTCGACGTGGGCGCGACCGTCGACGACGACGTCTTCGTCGTCGGTGGTGCGCAGGTCTACGCGGAGGCGCTCCCGCTCGCCGACCGGCTCGCGTTGACGTTCGTCGACGCCGAGCCCGACGGCGACACGCGCTTCCCGGAGGTCGACTGGTCGCAGTGGCGGGAGACGGACCGGCGCCCGGGCGAGGGCTGGACGCGCGTCATGTACGAGCGCGGGTAGCTCGACGCCTGTTACGCGAACTTGCTCGGTCTCCCGTCCGACAGTGCGCAATCCGTCGCGACCGAAGGCCGGCGTTGCCGGCCGGGAGGTCCAGTGCACGGTGACCTGTGCCTTGCCGCCAGAGGAGGGGGATCGTGGGGGAACCATCGGTTCCCCCATGGTGGGGTAACGTCCGAGCAATGAGCGAGGCAGGGGAGGTCCTCACGCAGGCGCAGCGGGAGGCGCTCGAGAGCGAGCTGGCGGAGCTCGAGGGACCGCGCCGGGCCGCGGCGATCGAGGCAATCGCGACGGCGCGCTCGTTCGGCGACCTCTCCGAGAACTTCGAGTACCACGCCGCGAAGAACGACCAGGGCCTGCTCGAGGCGCGGATCGCGAAGCTCCGCGAGCGGCTGCGGACGGCGGTCGTCGTCGAGCACGACACGGACGACCACGTGGGGCCCGGCTCGATCGTCGAGCTGCACGACGAGGACGGCGAGCCGTTGGAGGTCACGATCTCCGCGGTCGGCGGCGTCTCCCCGGACTCGCCGCTGGGACGGGCGCTGATGGGCGCCGGCGTCGGCGATGTCGTCGACGTCGAGGCACCGAGCGGCGCGTGGAAGGCCCGCGTTGTCGCGATCCGTCGCGGGTAGCCGCGGTCTCGCCCTTTGTCCAGAAAAACCCGCAAATTGCGCGAAAACGCTTCTCGCTCACTTGCGCCTCCGGGGGGCGGGCCCTAGATTCTCGCCATCTGAGCCGGCGAGCCTTCGGGTTTGCCGGCTCAGTGTCTTTTTGCGCGTCCCCTCCGGCTCTGGGCCCACGGTTTGGAGCGGTGGCCGCTCGCTTACCCCCGGCAAGGTCACCCTCTGTCACAAGGTGAACGTGACGATCCGGGTCTCGACCCGGGCGTTGCCGGCGCACGAGGCGCACGGCGACACGGTCGGAACCTGCGCTGCCGCGGCGAGCGCCGCGAAGCGAAGGCACAGGCTCAGGCCGCGAAGGCCGCGGCCGCGGCGAAGGCCGCTGCGAATGCGGCCGAGGCCACTGCCAAGGCCGAGAGCCAGGCCACCGCCCAGAGTGGACAAGGCGGGCAGGGCAAGGCGAGGGGCAAGAACAGGAGCTGATCAGTGCGCACGGGCGCCGGGCCGTCAGCCCGGCGCCCGTGGAGCCTCAGGTGGTCAGGACGTGCTCGTCGCCGCCCCGCGGGACGACGACCCAGCCGTCGAAGTCCGTGAGGCGATACGGCGCGTTCAGCGGCACCGTCACCTCGTCGGCGGCGACCGCGAAGAAGCCGCACGAGGCGGCCAGCTCGCCGTCGCGCGTGAGCCAGAGCTCGTAGTTGCCCGCGGGGAGCCCCGAGACGCTGAGCTCCATCGGCCAGTTGCCGGCGTCGTCGTTCGCGAACAACGCGAGCTCGGCCGTCGCTCCGCCGGAGCCGCTCATCGCCAGTGTCTCGACGGGCTGCGGCTCGGGCCCGCCGGCCACGAGGTAGCCCGCGCCGAAGATCGCCAGCGCGGCGATCGCCGCGACTGGCGATCGCCGTATAGCGAAACCGGCGCGGCATCGGGATCACGCGCGCCGACGGCGGCTTCGGCGCATGCGCGAGCGACGGCGGCAGCTCGGGCGGCGGCCCGGCCTCGAGGAGCATCGCGTGAACGCGCTCGAGCTGGTCGCGCTCGGCCGGATCGAGGTCGTCGCCGACGAGCTCGTGGAGATCGGGGTGCTCGCGGTGCTCGCTCATCGAAGGTCGTCTCCCAGCTCCTCGGCGAGGCGGCGCAGCGCCGACCGGGTGCGGGTCTTCACCGTGCCCAGCGGGATGCTCAGGTACTCGGCGATCTCGCTCTGGGACAGTCCGCTCCAGTACGCCAGCTCGACGAGCGAGCGCTCCTGCTCCGGCAGCTCTTCTAGCGCACGGTGGACACGCCACGACACCCACCCGTGCTCCGCCGACTCGTCCGGGCCGGGTCCCGGCGCGACCATGTCCGGCGCCTCGTCCACCGGCGGCTCCCGCCGCCGGCGAAGGCCGTCGACGATCGCGTTGCGCGCGACGGTGTAGAGCCACGACGTCGCCTCACCCCGCGCGGGATCGAACCGCGACGCCGAGCGCCAGATGCTCGCGAAGGTGTCCTGTGTCGCATCCTCGGCGCGACCGCGGTCACCGATCCGCCGCAATGCGATCCCGAGCACCGAGCGCGCATAGCGGCGGTGGAGCTCCTCGAACGCCGGCTGGTCGCCGGCGGCGACCTCGGCGAGCAGTTGTGCGTCGGTTCGTCTGTCGGCTGCCACGCGGCGGATGCTCTCGTTTACCCGAGGGGAGGGCAAGTTGATCCTGGCCGCGACCGCCGCGTTCACATCCGGATTACGGACGGTGACGCCGGACGGATTCGCAACCGCGGGCGGGGCGACGCGGACGCCGCCCCGCCCGCGGGCGACACGATCAGGATCTCGCGGCGTCGAATTTCGCCCCGACGGCGTTCCAGTCGACCACGTTCCACCAGGCGGCGAGGTAGTCCGGGCGACGGTTCTGGTAGTTGAGGTAGTAGGCGTGCTCCCAGACGTCCACCCCGAGGATCGGCGTCTTTCCCTCCATCACGGGCGAGTCCTGGTTCGGCGTGGAGACCACGGCGAGCCCCGTCCCATCCCATACGAGCCAGCTCCAGCCGGAGCCGAAGCGCTTCACGCCGGCATCGTTGACCTGCGACTTGAGGTCGTCCAGCGAGCCGAAGGTCTCCGCGATCGCCGCGGCGAGGTCGCCCGTCGGCTCGCCGCCGCCGTCCGGCCCCATGATCTCCCAGAAGAGCGTGTGGTTCGCGTGGCCGCCGCCGTTGTTGCGAACGGCGGCGCGCTTGTCCTCGGGGATGATCTCGAGGTTCGCGATGACGTCGTCGATGGGCCGGTCCATCCACTCCGTCCCTTCGAGCGCCGCGTTGAGGTTCGTGACGTAAGCGGCGTGGTGCTTGTCGTGGTGGATCTCCATCGTGCGCGCGTCGATGTGCGGCTCGAGCGCGTCGAACGGGTACGTGAGATCGGGGACGGAGTACGCCATCGGTTTCTCCTTCGTTCGCTTCGGACGACCCAAGGATATGCTCCCGCCCGTCCCGTCCCGCTGCAACGAGGAGCCCGATGCCGACGTTCGAGGAGATCTCGCCCCGCCCGCTCGATCCCAGGCTCCTGCAGCTGTCGGGCATCTCCCGCGCGTCGGTCGAGGCGCACTACCGCCTCTACCAGGGATACGTCGGCAAGCGGAACGAGATCCTCGTGGCGCTCGAGGGCGTCGACCTCGAGCAGGCCAACCAGGTGTACTCGGAGCTCCGCGCGCTGAAGGTGGATCTGACGTTCGCGATCGGCGGGATCAAGAACCACGAGCTCTACTTCGCGCACCTCGGCGGCCAGGGAGGCGATCCGGACGGGGCGTTTCGCGCGCTCGTCGAGCGGGACTTCGGCTCGGTCGAGGCGTGGCGGACGGACCTCAAGGCGACGGGCATCGCCGGGCGCGGCTGGGCGTGGACGGCATACGACCGGGACGAGCGGCGCCTGTTCAACTACGTCGGCGACGCGCAGAACACGTTCCCGGTGTGGAACGCGTTGCCGCTCGTCGCGCTCGACGTCTACGAGCACGCGTACTTCCTCGACTACCAGACCGATCGAGCCTCGTACATCGACGCGTTCTTCGAGAACCTCGACTGGGACGTCGTCAACGGCTGGATCTCCACCTACGGCGTCGCGGCCGCCTGACTCGGCGCTCCGCCGCCGCAAAGCGGGCGTAGGCTTCCCGCAGTGACGGACGTGCTGATAGTCGTCGGCGGCTACCTTCTCGGCTCCGTCCCGTTCGGCTACCTGTTGCCCCGGCTCGTGCGCGGCGAGGACGTCCGCCGGCGCGGCAGCGGGAACGTCGGCGCGTCGAACGTCTGGCGCGTCTACGGCCCCTCGCTCGGCGTGCCCGTCGCGTTGCTCGACGTCGCGAAGGGCTTCGTGCCCGCTGCGCTCGGCCTCTGGCTCGGCGGGGACTGGGTCGGTGTGCTCGCGGGCGCGGCGGCGATGGTGGGGCACGCTCGCCCGGTGTTCCTCGGCTTCTCGAAGGGGGGCAAGATGGTCGCGACCGCCGGCGGCGTGGCCTTCGCCCTGGCGCCGGTCGCCGCGGTCTGCTGCCTCGTCCTCTGGCTCGTCACGTTCGCGGCGTTCCGCTACGCGTCCGTCTCGTCGATGATCGCCGCCGTCGCGCTGCCGGTGCTCTGCTACGCCTTCGGCGCCTCGTGGCCGATCGTGGCGTTCACGTCGGTGGCCGCCCTCGGCGTCCTCGCTCTGCACCGCCAGAACATCCGGCGGCTGCTCGCGGGCACCGAGCCCCGATTCACGCGTGCTGCTGCGCCGCAGCGTTGACATCGTCGCGGTCGCTCACGAAGATCCGGCCGGGGACGGTCGTCTGGAGGAAGGGGTCGCGGTGATGCGGGTCGGGCTGCGCGCCGTTGCCGTGCTGATCGCGGCCGGCGCGCTCGTCGGAGCGTTCGCGTCGGCCGCGGAGGCGGCGCCGTGGTGCGGGAGCCCGACCGTGGAGGATCGCGCGTCGATCGTCACCGGACGGTCGATCCGTGTGCTGTACGTCCTCCCCTCGGACGGCCCGGACCGGACCGCCGAGCTGTCGCCTCGCATCAGCTCGGACGTCGACGAGATCACGGCATGGTGGCGGTCCCAGGACCCCGAGCGCGAGCCGCGGTTCGACCGCGCCACCTTCCCGTGCGGTCAGCAGGCGGACATCATGACGCTACGGCTACCGGAGAGCGCGGCGGCGATCAGGCCCGGCAACGTGCTCTTCAGCCGCATCGCGAGCGCGGCCGAGGCATCGGGAAGGGCTGCCTACGCGAAGCAGCTCGTCTACTACGACGGTCCGACGGACGACGACCAGATCTGCGGACAGGGCGGGGGGAGCCCCGACGGGTCGGGTGTCGCGATCGTCTACCTCGCGAACTGCACGGACGTGCCAACGGCAGCGGTTGCAGCACACGAGCTGCTCCACGCCTTCGGCGCGCTTGCGACGAGCGGCCCGCCGAGCGCCTGCCCGGACTCGCGCGACCATTCGTGCGACAGCGAGGCGGACATCCTCTACGTGTACGCCGGGACCTCGCCGCTCATGTCGCTCGTCCTCGACGTCGGGCGGAACGACTACTACGGCCACACGGGAGCATGGCTCGACGTCCAGGACTCGGGCTGGCTGCGGCTCGTCAATCGCCAGGTCGCGTTCGCGCTCGGGATCACCGGGCGGGGTTCCGTCGAGAGCGATGTGCCGGGGATCGACTGCTCCTCGAGCTGCACGACCGAATGGGACGCGGGAACGTCCGTCTCGCTCGAGGCGCTCCCGGCCGCCGGGCAGCGGTTCGTCCGCTGGTCGGGGGCGTGCCGCGGCTCGCTCAACTGCGACGTGGCGCTCTCGGCGGCGGCCTCGGTCGGCGCGCTGTTCGCGGCGGAGCGCTTCGGGATCGTCGTCTCCGTCACCGGGAAGGGCGCGGTCGCCGGCGCCGGCACCGCCTGCCGCAGTCGGGCGCTGCGCGCGTCAGGCGACGTCCTACGTGCCGCTGCGGCTGCGCGCGACGGCCGCCAGGGGTTGGAGGTTCGCAGGCTGGACGGGGGCATGCCGCGGCCGCGCGGCCGTGTGCATCGTGCCGATGACGAAGGTGACGGCGGTCGGCGGCCGCTTCGTCAGGAGCTGACGGGCGCGAGCCAGGCTGCGAGGGTCGTCTGCGACGCGGACGGGCTTCCCGTGAGCTCGGCGCGCAGCTCTCCGATCGTCCCGAACCGCTCGGCCAGGACGTCATGGTCGTGGATCGTCTCGAGGTTGCGCTGGCGCGAAAGCACGAAGTCCTCGTCCGCGAGCGAGGGGTACGCGTCGAGGAGCGCCTTGAGCGCGACGCGCACGGAGTCCTCGACGAAGCGCGGCCGCCGGTGGGCGTGCTCGACGACGAACAGCTCGTCGGGGCGCTTGAGGAGCTCGTAGACCGGCGCGCTCATCGACTGCTCGACGATCCCGACGAGCTCTTCCGCATCGAGCTCCTCGGACGTGCCGACGAGCAGCGTGCCGCGGCCGCGCTGGTTGTGGGTCGCGATCGGGACGAGCTCGAGGATCCGCTCGATCTCGTCACCGTCGTAGCCTGCGTCGCCGAGCCGCTCGGCGGCCCGTCCGCGGACGAGGTCCTGCGCGCACGGACACGCGTTGATCCCCGTCGCCTCGACGCCGACGACACGGCGCGAGCGCGTGCCGTTCGCTGCCGCCATCCCGATCAGCGAGACCATCTCCTGCGTCACGAGGTCGGTGACGGGCGTCCGCCTGCGGAGCGGCCAGCGCGCGACGATCCGCACCTCGGCGCGAAGCGCCCCCTGGCGCTCGACGATCTGCGACGCGATCCGGTCGGCGAGGACCTCGACGAGGAGCCCTTCACCGAGCACCGCTTCGTCGATCGCCTCGTCGAACAGCTCGGGGAAGCGCGACATGTGGACGCCCTTCTGGCCGCGTGCGAGGTCGACCGTGCAGTCGATCTCCGCGGCCATGAGGATCTCCTGCTCGCCGCGCCGGATCCGGATCGCCTTCTGGACGCCCGAGACGCCGGCGCGCGAGAGCGCGATCCCGACGGGTGGCGCGGACGCCTGCATGTCGCCGACGAGCGGAAGTGTCCATCGGAGCCACGCTAGCGGAGGAGACGCGACAAACGACGGTCCTTGAGGATGCGGCCGCCCGTCTGGCACGCCGGGCAGTAGGTGATCGTGTGCTCCTCGAAGTCGACCCGGCGAAGCGTCTCGCCGCACCGCGGGCACGGGTCGCCGAAGTGACCGTGGATCCGATACACCTGCTGGTCGCCCTTCCCCGCGAGCCGGAGCTCGAGCGCGCGTGAGAGATCCTCGCGGATCGCGGTCGCGAGCGTCTCCACCTCGTCGTCGGCGAGGTCGGTGGAGAGGCGGAAGGGCGAGAGCCGCGCCTCCCAGAGGATCTCGTTCGCGTGGGCGCGGCCGATTCCGGCGAGCGCGCGCTGGTCGCGCAGGAGCGGATGGAGCTGGCGGCGCTCCCGGCGGAGGATCTCGCCCAGCGCCGCTCCGTCGACCTCGAGCGCGTCAGGCCCGAGATGGGAGAGCTCCTCGTCGAGCTGGGCGGGCGTGACGAGCCAGACCCCGGCCCGCTTCTTCTTGCCGGCCTCGGTCAGGAGCAGCTCGCCGCCGTCGGCGAAGCGCACCTGGAACATCGGCTTCGCGGGGCCCTTCTTGCCGGCCGGGAGGTAGCGCAGCCGCCCGGCGCTCATCAGGTGCACGCGGAGGACGAGCTCGCCGTCCTCGGTGGGAAAGAGCAGGTTCTTGCCGCGGCGGATGCTTCCCGCCAGCTGTCGGCCGACGAGCGCGCTCGGCGGCGGATCGAACGTTTTCAGCGTCGCGATGTGACCGGGTCGCGCAGTCTCGACCGGAGCACGGGACACGAGCGGGTCGAGCTCCCGCACCCAGGCCTCGACCTCTGGCAGCTCGGGCACGCCTCAAGCGTAGGCGAGTGGCACGCCACTCGGTGCACGCGGTAGAAGCCTGCTCGACGTCAGACGACCCTTGACAACGGAATCCGAGGGGCGGAGCCTCGTCGGGAGAACGACATGGGGATTGCTTCCGTGGCGCGGGCTGTGTGGCCGGACGCTATGTCGATCGGCGAGGCGATGAGCGCCTCGGGGGGCGCTGGATCGGGTACGCGTCGAGTGTGACCGATCGTGCCCGCCGTCACGGGTCGGGCGAGCTGCTCTGGCAGTTGGCCGTCGTTGGTGGTCTCGTCATCGGGGCGATCACGGTCATCGCCGCGGCCGGGCCGGGGCTTGCGCGAGACCTCCGCGAGACACTCCTCTGGCTCACGCCGCGGCGCGCGACGCTGTTCGCCCTGGGGCTGGTCGCCTTCTTCGCGGTGGTTTCGCGCGCCCGGCGGCAGAACAGGGACACCGTTGCGAGCTCGACGCCGACTGGCGTCCCCGTGGTCGCGTTGCTCGGCCTCGTTGTGGTCGCCGCCGCCACGTTCCGACTCCTGCTCGTGCGGGCTGCGAGCGAGCCGCGGTTCTTCGGCGACGAGCTCGCCTATACGGACCTTGCCAAGTCCTGGGCGCTCGACGGCCGACCACTCCTGCGCGGCGAGACCGAGCTTGCGCGCAGCCTGCTCTACCCGCTGCTCATCAGCCCGCTCCACCTGCTCATGGACGACGGTGCCCGGGCGTACGAGGCGACGAAGGCGGTCAACGCCGTCATCGTCGCCCTGTCGGGGATCCCCGCGTACATGCTCGCCCGCCGGGTCGCGACGCCTGCGCTTGCGCTTGTCGTCGCAGCGCTCGTCGCCTTCGCACCGTGGACGGCATACGCGTCCCTCGTGTTGACCGAGCCGCTCTTCCTTCCCGCGTTCACGACATTCGTGCTGCTGGTGGCCGGGATGCTCGAGCGGCCGACGTTGGGGCGCCAGGTGGGCGTCCTCACGGCGCTCGCGGTGTTGATCGGAATCCGGCCTCAGGCGGTCTTCCTGGCAGGTGCCCTCCTCGCCTCCATCCTCATTCAGGCGCTTCGTGAGCCACGCGTGGGCTCGGTGCTGAGGCGGTACGCCCCGGTTCTTCTCGGTCTCGGCGGCGCGACCGCCGGCATGGTCGTCCTGTTCGTCGCCGGGAAGGGGCTGGGGCGCGCCGCGCGACCCGCCGCCGAGGGCGTCTGGGACCCGGTCGGGCTCGTTTCGTGGACGCTCTGGAATCTCGCGGTCTACGAGCTCGCGCTCGGGGTCGTCGCCCTGGCGGTCTTCCCGTTCGCGCTCGGTGGACTCCTTCGCTCGTCGCGGGAAGGTGAGCGCGCGACGGGAAATGCGCTGCTGACGTGCTCGGTCGCGCTCTGTCTCTCCACCGTCGCTGTCTCGGCCGCGCCCTCAGGGCTCGACATCCTGCACGAGCGATACCTGTTCGCCGCCACCCCGCTCGTTCTGGTCGGCCTCGCGTACTGGGCCCGGACCGGCGCGGCGATGTCACTCGGCTGGCGAGGAGTGGCGGCCCTCGGCGCCGTCGCGGTCGCGGCGACCCTGCCGGCCGACCAGATCGCGCGGGCGAACAACGTCGAGAGCCCCACCGCAACGTGGATCGCCGAGCTCCATCGGACCGTCCCGGACCTGCCGGCGAGGGGGCTGCTCGTGGGGCTCGCCGTGATCGGCGGGGTCGTTCTCGTCGGCTTCCGCGGGCGGGTCGCGCCGTTCGTGGCGGTCGCCGTCGCCTTCACGGCGCTCGTGTGCGGGCTCGACTACTCGGGGGCGATCGCCCCCGGGCTGAATCGGCCGCTCGCCTGGGTCGACGAGGCCCTGCCGAGGAGTGCGCGCGCATCGCTGGTCTATCTGGGGTACGAGCGCCCGGATCAGCCGTGCGCCGAGGCCGTCGAGTACGAGCAACAGGGCCTGGCGGTCCTCACAGAATTCTTCAACTCCCGCGTCGATCGCGTGTACCGCCTCGGGTCGGCGAACATCGGGCGCGACAACCTCCATTCGCCGTCGCTGACCGTCGCGGACGGCGGTGTCGTGCACCAGGGCGAGCGGCCCTTCGCGCCGCGCTATGTGGTGCTCGACTCGCGACAGCCCGTCGTCGGACGGCAACTCGCGCGGCTCGATCTCGCCACCCTCGGCACGCAGTACCAGGAGGGCTCGTCGTTGACGCTGTGGCGCGTCGAGCCGCCGCTCCGGTTCCTTCGTCACGCACAGCCTCTCCCATCGCGCGCGGATGGGAGGGAGTGCTGACGTCGCGGTCCAACGGTCGTCTCCATCGCCGCTAGGCTCGGGCGCCGTGGACGCGATCGTCGTCGAGGTGACGCGCGGCGAGGTCGTCGAGGCGCGCCATGTCGTTCACGCCGTGGCCGTGCGCGACGGACGCATCGAGCTCGCGGCAGGCGATCCGGGGCTCACGACGCTTCTCCGCTCGTCGGCGAAGCCGATCCAGGCGCTCCCCGTCGTCCGGGCGCGCCCCGACCTCGACGACGAGCAGGTGGCGCTCCTCTGCTCGTCGCACCGTGGGACTCGGGAGCAGCTCGACGTCGTCCGCCGCATCCTCGACGACGCGCCTGCGCAGGAGAGCGACCTCCGATGCACGGTCGGTACGGCGCAAGTCGAGCACATGTGCTCGGGCAAGCACGCAGGCTTCCTCGCGCTCTGCCGGGCGAAGGGATGGCCGGTCGAGGGCTACCGCCACGCGGATCACCCCTGTCAGCGCGCGATGCTGACGGAGGTCGCGGCGGTCGCCGACGTCGAGCGCGACTCGATCGCCGTCGGCGTCGACGGCTGCGGCGTGCCGACGTTCGCGCTCACACTCGAGCGTGCCGCGCATGCGTTCGGCCGGCTGGGCTCGGTCGACGGCGGTGATCGCGTCGTCCGGGCGATCCGCGCCCACCCCGCGTTGCTCGCCGGACCGGTCGCGACGGACGGGCGCTTCCCGCTCGCGGTCGACGGCTGGGTCGGGAAGGCCGGCGCCGAGGGCCTCTTCTGTGCCGCTTCCGCGGACGGGCTCGGCGTCGCGTTGAAGACGCTGGACGGCGCCTTCCGGGCGCTCGCGCCGGCGCTCCACGAGCTATTCGACCGCCTCGGCGTCGAGCACGGCGAGCTCGAGGACGAAGCGATGTGGAACGCCCACGGCGAGACCGTCGGGCGCTTTCGGGTCGCCTCGTCCCAGCATCTGGAACGGGGACGAAAATAATCGAGGATCGACTATCCGATCCCTTCCCAAACCCGAATCTCGTGTATACGATGCGCCGCCTAGAAGGGTCCGAGCCGGGGCGAAGAAGTGCCCGGCTCTCTGCGTTCGAGGGTCTGTCTCCGTCAACCGCCAGGCTGAAAGAGAGGTCCATGCTCTCCGTCGATATCGCCCTTCCGGACGTGGACGAGCTGCACAAGCTCGTCGAGCAGGGGCAGGAGAAGGGATTCCTGACGTACGACGAGATCACGAAGTCCCTTGAGGACGTCGATCTCACGAAAGACCAGCTGGAGGAGTTCACGACCTACCTCATCGACCACTCGATCGAGCTGGTCGAAGGAGAGCAGCACAAGACGCTGCCGCACGAGCAGCCGATCGTCCCGCCCGAGGAGGCGACAGCACCGAAGCTCGACCTGACGGTCGAGCCGTCGCTCGACTCGTTGCGCCTCTACCTCCGCGAGATCGGCAAGGTGCCGCTCCTCACGGCGGATCAGGAGGTGTCGCTCGCGAAGCGGATCGAGCGCGGCGACATGCTGGCGAAGCAGCACATGATCGAGGCGAACCTGCGGCTGGTCGTCTCGATCGCCAAGGGGTACCTGGGCAGGGGCCTCTCGTTCCTCGACCTCATCCAGGAGGGGTCACTCGGCCTGATCCGGGCCGTCGAGAAGTTCGACTATCGCAAGGGCTTCAAGTTCTCGACCTACGCGACCTGGTGGATCCGCCAGGCCGTCACGCGGGCGATCGCCGACAAGGCGCGGACGATCCGGATCCCGGTCCACATGGTCGAGAAGCTCAACAAGGTCGTCCACATCGAGCGCCAGCTCGTCCAGCGTCTCGGCCGGGAGCCGAAGCCGGAGGAGATCGCGGAAGAGCTCGAGATGTCGACAGAGGAGGTGCGCGACATCCTGCGGATGGCGCAGCTCCCGGTGTCGCTCGAGAAGCCGATCGGTGAGGAGGAGGACTCCTCGCTCGGGGACTTCGTCCCGGACGACCTGGCGGAGTCGCCGTTCGACAAGGCGTCGCTCTCGCTCCGCCGCGAGGACATCGAGGCGGCGCTGGGGTCGCTGCCCGAGCGCGACCGCAAGGTGATCGAGCTGCGGTTCGGGCTCCTCGGCGAGGCGCCCTGCACGCTCGAGGAGGTCGGCCGCGCATTCGGGGTCACGCGCGAGCGGATCCGCCAGATCGAGAACAACACGCTGAAGCGCCTCGAGACGCTTCCCGAGGCCCAGCCGCTCCGCGACTGCGTCTGAGACCGTGGGGGAGCCGGCGGGCTCCCCCACCAACCTCCGTCTCGGTGGCCGACTTCAGTCGGACACCTGCTCCTAAGCCGCCAGGTACCCGCCCCCGGCGAGCGCGCCGAGCGCGGCCTCGCGGACGTGCGAGCCGAGATGCGTGACGTTCGCGTCGAGCGGCGCCGACGCGAGGATCGTCAACGAGACGACGTTCCCGGTGACGTCGCCCACGAGCACGCTCGTGCCGTGCCGGTGGAGGCCCGAGACGCTCTCGAGCGCATGGAGCACCGATGCCCGCGCGTCCGCGATCGGGGCGTCGAGCCGGACGGGGATGTTCACCGTCACGATGCGCCGCGGGTCGCGGATCGTGCGGTTCACGATCGCCGAGGTCGTGAACTGGGTGTTCGGGACGTAGACACGACGCTCGTCGTCCGTGACGAGAACCGTGTAGATCATGTTGATCTGCTCGACGAACCCGGTCTGGTCGTTGATCGACACGCGGTCGCCGATCCGCACGGGCTGCGTGAACGCGACGAGGACGCCGGCGCCGAGGTTGCCGAGCGGCGTGCTCAGCGCGAGCCCCGCCACGACGGCGAGCACCGCGCTCGACGCGAGGAGCGCCCGGGCAACCTCCTCGGTCTGCGGGAAGATCGACAGCACGCTCCAGGCGCCGATCGTCGCGACGATCACGAAGGTGAGGCGGCTCAGGAAGCTGAACGTCGTCCGGCGTCGCGCCACCACGAGCGGATCGGTGTCCGCCTGCCGTCGCTCCCACGCCGAGTACGCGCGGCGGATGAGGTAGCGGACGAGCACGAGCACGCCGAGCCAGATCGCCGCCGTGATGAGCGCACGGACCCACAGCTCGTCCATCCGCACCGCATTCGACGCGGAAACCGGCGCGCCTGCCAGACGGGCGCCTTCGGGGGTGTGCCCGCCGGAGGCGGGATTCGAGCCGCCGGAATCCGCTCGGCGGGTTCCGGCTGGCGAACAAGCGGCGAACAAGCCCGTGGACGCACATCGAGGTAGTTGCGACCGCGAAGCGGGCGCCTTCAGGGGTGTGCCCGCCGGAGGCGGGATTCGAGCCGCCGGAATCCGCTCCGGCGGATTCCGGCTGGCGAACGAGCTCAGAGAGTCGGTTCTACCTCGGGCTCGCGCTCGAGCTGGAAGGCGGCGTGGAGCGCGCGGACGGCCTCGGGGATCCGGTCGCGGGCGATCATGCAGGAGATCTTGATCGGCGACGTGGAGATCATCTCGAGGTTGATCCCGAGCTCCGCCAGCGTCCGGAACATCGTCGCCGCCACGCCGGGATGCGAGCGCATGCCGGCGCCGATGAGCGACACCTTGCCGAGCCGCTCGTTCATCTCGACCTCATAGGCGCCGAGCTCGCCCTGGGTCGACTCGATCGCCGCGCGCGTCGCCGTGACGTCCTCGGTCGGCACGGAGAACGACATCTCCGCCCGTCCGTGGACGACGTTCTGGATGATCGTGTCGACGTTGACGTGCGCCGCGGCCGCCGCGTCGAAGATCATCGCCGCGACCCCGGGGCGGTCGGGGATGCCGGTGAGCGTGAACACGACGTCCGTCTCCGAGTACGTCACCGCCGAGACGATCGGCTGCTCCATTCCCTCTACGTCCTGCACCCAGGTCCCCTCCTCGTCGGAGAACGTCGAGCGCGCGTGGATGCGCACCCCGTGGTTGCGTGCGAGCTCGACCGAGCGGAGCATCAGCACCTTGGCGCCCGAGGCGGCCATCTCGAGCATCTCGTCGTACGAGACGACCGCGAGCTTGCGCGCGTCCGGGACGATCCGCGGGTCGGCCGTGTACACGCCGGCGACGTCCGAGTAGATCTCGCACGCGCCGCCGAGCGCCGCCGCCAGGGCGACCGCCGTCGCGTCGGTGCCTCCCCGGCCGAGCGTCGTGATCTCCATCGTGTCGCGCGAGAACCCCTGGAAGCCCGCGACGAGGACGATCTTCCCCTCCTCGAGGGAGCTCCGGATCCGGTCGCCGCGGATCTCGCGGATCTTCGCCTTCCCGTGGGCCGAGTCGGTGACGATTCCCGCCTGCGAGCCCGTGTACGAGACGGCCTCCTCGCCCAGGTCGTGGATCGCCATGGCGACGAGCGCGCACGCGATCCGCTCGCCGGTCGACAGGAGCATGTCGAGCTCGCGCGGGCTCGGAGCGGGCGAGACCTCCTCGGCGAGCGCGATCAGCGAGTCGGTCGACTTTCCCATCGCCGAGACCGTGCCGACGACGTTCAGGCCGCGCCGCTTCGCCTCGACGAACCGCGTCGCGACGTGCCGCACCTTCTCCGCGTCGGCCACGGAGGAGCCGCCGAACTTCATGACGATCGTCTCGACTCCCGGTTCGGCCACCCCGGCAGTGTAGGACGGGAGATCGCGGCGCCTTACGGGACGAGACCGGGCCTGCGATAGGGCCGGAGGCCCTGCGGCACGGGGATCCCCGGCCGGAGCGTCGGGTCCGGCACGGGCTCGAGGGCCTGCACCACGAGCGGCAGGTGCCCGGCCCAGACGTCGAGGTCGGCGTCGGGCGTGTCGCCGTCCTCGGGCCCGCCGGTGCGAATCTTCGCGGACGCTTCGTCGAGCGGCAGCGAGAGGATCGACGTGGCCTTGAGCTCCTTCGCGGTCGGCTGCCTCGCCTCGAGCCACCGGCCGGGAAGGAGCTTCTCCGTGAACGCCTCGAGCGCGACAGCCTTCTCCTCGGCGGTGTCCACCGGGGTGGCCGTGCCGAGGACGATGACGGAGCGGTAGTTCATCGAGTGCTCGAAGACCGAGCGCGCGAGCACGATCCCGTCGAGCATCGTGACCGTGAGGCAGGCGGGAATCCCGGTCGCGAGGGCGCGGAGCATCCGGCTCGCGGTGGAGCCGTGGACGTACACGCGGTCGCCGACGCGGGCGTGGAGCGTCGGGATCACGAACGGCTGGTCGTCGTCGACGATGCCCAGGTGCGCGACGAGCGCCGCATCGAGCACCTCCTCGATCGCCGTGCGGTCGTAGACGCCGCGCTCGGGCAGCCGGCGCACGCGCGTGCGCGTCGACGGGGCCGAATGAGCGCGTCTCGTGGCCACGGTGGGAGCGTAGTCGGGGCACCGAACGGGCCCGGCGACTGGCCGCGACCGGGCGCAGCCGCTACAACCGTGGCGTGAGCGCGACGAACTGGCTCGACACGATCGGGCGCATCTTCAGCGCCATCCCGGATCTCGCGACTCCGCGCGAGGTCCAGTCGGCGCTGCGCGAGATCCTCGACGACCCCGGTCTCGCGCTCTACTGGTGGGACTGGGAGCGCCGGCGCTACGTCGACGTCGAGGGGAACGTGTCCGAGCCGGCGCCGGTACCGGGCGGCATGGTCACGCCCGTCGAGTACCCGACGCGGAAGATCGGCGCGATCCTCCACCGCCGCCGCCTGGTCGAGTCGCCGGAGTTCCTCGGCTCGTTCGTCCCGATGATCCGCATCGCGATGGAGCGCGACCGCCTGCATCGGGACCTCGTCGCGAAGCTCGACCAGCTCCAGGCGTCACGGCTTCGGATCGTGCGGGCCGCCGACGAGGAGCGGCGCCGGCTCGAGCGCAACCTGCACGACGGCGCCCAGCAGCGGCTCACAGCATCGCTCATCCCCCTTCGGATGCTCGCTCAGAGAATCGGGAGTGATCCGGACCTCGCGCCGCTGGCCGAAGGCGCGCTCTGCGAGCTCGAGGGCGCGATCGACGACCTCCGCGAGCTCGCCCGCGGTCTGCACCCACCGCTCCTCGCGCGCGAAGGGCTCGAGGCGGCGCTCCGGGCGGGCGCCGGCCGCTCGACCATCCCGGTCGAGCTCGACGTGCGGCTCCCGTCGCGGCTGCCCGAGGCGATCGAGATCGCGGCGTATTACGTCTGCGCCGAGGCGGCCACGAACACGATCAAGCACGCGCAGGCGTCGCAGGTGTGGCTGAGCGTCGTCCACGAGGACGGCACGCTGACGGTCGTCGTCCGGGACGACGGCGTGGGCGGCGCGTGCGTCGAGTGCGGCGAGGAGCTGGCGACCGGGCTCGGCGGTCTCAAGGATCGCGTCGAGGCGCTGGGCGGCGTCCTCGACGTCGACAGCCCGGAAGGCGCCGGCACGCTCCTCATGGCGACGTTCCCGCTGCCGCGTGTTGCCACCCCGGTCGGCGCCTGAACGCCGCGATGAGCGTTCACAGCTCCATCACAGCCCTCGCGTAGCCTGCCGCGATGCGTCGCTCGCCCGTCCGGCTCGCGGTCCTGCTCGCGTGCGTCCTCACGGCCCTCGCGCTTCCGTCGTTCGGGTCGGCCGCGATCGGCTCCCAGGTGCGGGACGTGCCGTCGCTCGACCCGGTGAGGACAGATGCGCTCTGGCGGAAGCTGACGAGCCGGCGCATCGAGTTCCGCCCGCTCGAGGCGCAGCAGTGCCGCCCGCTCCGGGCCGTCTTCTACGCCCCGGGCGACTGGCTTCGGCTGGCGACGACGCTCGCCGCGAAAGCGTCCCCGTGCGCGCAGTACTACATCTCCGTTCCGCCGGTCGTCGCCGACAAGACCCGGCAGCGCCCCGGGCAGGCCGAGCGGATCCGGGCGCTCGGGCCTGCGTTCCACGCGATGGCGGAGATCCACCTGACGACCTGGCAGAAGTGGGTCGCGAGCAACGGTGCGACCTGGTACCAGGCGGGCGTCGACGCGCGGCGGAAGATGGCCGCCGCGGGATTCGACGTCACGAGGGGCGACACCTGGGCGCTGAACGAGGTCACCTCGGCGATGCGACGGAACGACGGGAACCAGCGGGCGAACCTCCGCGAGTTCCTCCGCGGGCTCTTCGACGCCGGCGGCGAGGGGCCGCCTACGCGCGGCGTCGTGTTCGTGGTCGGCATCGGCCAGCGGGTGGCCGAGGTCGCGACCTACAAGGCGCGGATGCAGGAGTGGCTCCAGGACGCCGCGTTCTGGTCGGACGTGAACGCCTACGTCAGCGACTGGTCGCAGGAGGTCTACGGGGACGTCCGCGGCTACGCCGCTCCGGGCGCGTCGGCGGCGGGACGGCGCGACGCGCTCGTCGACTACCTTCGCCACGCGGACCTCCTGGCCGCCTCGGGCGGCCCCGCCTCCGGTACGGCGAACGCATTCTTCGAGAGCGTCTCGAGCCCGCTGGGCAACGCCGCCTGGCAGTGGGACTTCGGCTTCGGGTACACGCTCGTCGACCCCGACCTGATGCGCCACTTCGTCTCGGCGCAGGTCTACGCGCTCCGAAACCAGAGCGTCCGCTCGGCACGGCCGAGCGACCACTGGGGGTTCGCGTGGGCGCCGCGCAACGCGAGCTCGCTTCCCGCCACCGAGTGGGCCGCAGTGACCGGGAGCGTCCTCGACCGGCTCGCGACGCGCGATCCGCGACTCGGCGACCGAGACCGCTGCCGACCCCGGCGTGCGCGCCTGCGGGCCGAGCCAGAGCATCTGGTGCGCCGGCGATCTCGACGGGGCTCGCCTGCCGGTCACGTGGCGCGCATTCCGCTCGTGGTCGCCGACGACGATTGCGTTCGTCGGTGCGCCGCCGTCGGTCGTCGCCGGAACGGTCTCCGGGGCGATCACGGTCCAGGCGCAGGTCGCGGGCGTGGCCGCACGGCCGGCGGCCGCCGTGCCGACGACCTTCGCGTCGTCGTCTCCGACAGGCACGTTCTCCACGAGCCCGACAGGGCCTTTCACGCCGACCCTCACGGTCACGCTTCCCGGCGGGGCGTTCGCGACCGCCCAGATCTACTACCAGGACACGAGCACGGGAATCGTCACGATCACGGCGTCCGGGCCGGGGGTCACCGCCGGGACGCGCAGCGTCGCCGTGACGGGGGCGGCGCCGGTCTCGATCCGCCTCGACCCGCCGACGGCGACGGTCACGACGGGAGGCACGGCGACCTTCGACGTGATCGGGCTCGACCAGCTCGGCAACGAGTTCCCGGTCAGCGCCACATGGACGTTGACGCCGGGCACGCTCGGCACGGTGACCCCGGTCGGGCCGACCGTCACGTTCACCGCCGGCCGTCTCCCGGGCGTCGGTCAGCTGACCGCGGCCGTGGCCGGGGCGACCGGGACGCTGACCGCGACTGCCGCGATCACGGTCGCACCGCCTCCGCCCGTCCGCGTGTCGGCCGTCCGCTACGGCGTCGCCAGCCGCCGCCTCCACGTCTACGTCACCGTCGTCGACGCCGGCGGTCGTCGCCTCGAGGACGCGGCCGTGACCGTCGCCCTCTACCGCCAGGGGAAGGTCTACGCGCGCGCCGCCGGCCGCACAGTGCGCGGCGTCATGACCTTCGACCGGCCCGCGTCGATCGGCACGTACCGGACGAGCGTGACGCGCGTCGCGGCGACGGGGTTCACCTGGGACCGCGCGACCCCGGCGAACGGCTTCACGAAGAAGCCGAAGCCCAAGCCGCGCACGCCACGCTAGCGTTCGGTCCCTCCGTCAGACACGGAAAGGGGAGAATCGTGAAGCGAGCTCTCGTCGCCGTCGTCGTGCTGGCTCTGGTCGGCGCGTCCGCGGCCCTCGCGACCAAGCCGGGCTCCGGCTCGGCGACCGGCCAGGCCCGGGTGTTCGTCCCGAACCCGGTCGAGGACCTCGGCAACCAGGACCTGACCGACCAGAAGGACGCAGACCAGGCGGCACTCCAGGGCGCGTACCGCACCGTCCGGCTGACGAACCTCGACGGCTCGGGCTTCCTCCGCGGCGACTGGGCGGAGATCATCGGCGAGACCGGCAACCCAGCGTACTCGCCGACGAACACGTTCCTGTTCAACCGCAGCCAGGACGAGTTCGAGCAGGTGATGGCGTACTACTGGATCACGGAGGCGCAGAGGTACATCCAGTTCCTCGGCTTCCGCACCGGCGGTCCGCTGCCGCCCGTGAACGAGGAGCCCCAGCGGCTGCGCATCAACCAGTGGGGCCTCGACAACTCGTTCGTGACGGACAAGAAGGACGAGATGCGCCTCGGCAAGGGCGGCGTCGACGACGCCGAAGACGGCGAGGTGATCCTCCACGAGTACGGTCACGCGATCCACTTCGCGCAGAACTTCGACGTCGACGGCGAGGACGCGGGCGCGATCGGCGAGGGCTTCGGCGACTACTGGGCGGTCACGGTCTCGCAGCGCGTCCGCGGGCTGCTCGGTCTACCGGCGTCGTCCGACCCGGCCTGCGTCGCCGACTGGGACGCGACGTCGTACGACCCGACGGCGCCGCACTGCCTACGTCGTCTCGACTCGAACCTCATGTACCCGGGCGGCCTCGTCGGCGAGGTCCACGCCGACGGCCGCATCTGGTCGCGGGCGCTCTGGGAGGTGCGCACGGCGATCGGAAGCATGCATGCGGACACGGCGATCCTGAAGGGCCAGTTCGGCTTCTCCGGCGAGACCATGACCGACCTCGCCGGTGACATCGTCGCGGCGGCCGAGGATCTGTACGGATCGGGCGTCGCGGCCCAGGTCGAGGCGGCGTTCGCCTCACGCGGGATCCTCTGAGGAGACGGGCTGCGCGGCGGCCCTCCGGTCGCCGCGCAGCCCGCTTCACTTGTGGAAGAATCGGGACGGCGAAGGCGTCTGGTGAAGATGCCGACGGGCTCGGCCCGCGGCGCGTCCACCGGCCACGCCGGCGGCACTGTTCGACACCGAGGAGGACGTAGATGACGCTCACGATCGGCGACACGGCACCCGACTTCCAGGCGGAGACGACGGACGGCCCGATCTCGTTCCACGACTGGATCGGCGACTCGTGGGCCGTGCTGTTCTCGCACCCGAAGGACTTCACGCCGGTATGCACGACCGAGCTCGGCTACATGGCGAAGATCCAGCCGGACTTCGATCGGCGCAACGTGAAGATCATCGGGCTCTCCGTCGACACGACCGGCGATCACCAGGGCTGGTCCCGCGACATCGAGGAGACGCAGGGTCAGGCGCCCAACTACCCGATCATCGCGGACGCGGACTTCGCCATCTCGAAGCTCTACGGGATGCTCGGCGCCGACGTCTCCGGCGATCCCGCCGACCGCACGGCCGCCGACAACCAGACGGTCCGCAACGTCTTCGTGATCGGCCCTGACAAGAAGGTGAAGCTCGTCCTCGTCTACCCGATGACCACCGGGCGCAACTTCGACGAGGTGCTGCGGGTGATCGACTCGCTGCAGCTGACCGCAAAGCATCGAGTCTCGACACCGGTCAACTGGAAGCAGGGCGACGACGTGATCATCGCCGGCTCCGTCTCGAACGACGAGGCGAAGGAGATCTGGCCGGACGGCTGGGAGGAGCCCAAGCCGTACATCCGGATCGTCCCCCAGCCGCACTAAATTCTCCGCTAGCGCGGGATTCCGCAGAAGCGGAATCCCGCCCGCGGGGATCCCCGCCTGCGGCGGGGCACATCCCTGAAGGCGTCGCCTTCGGCGCCGCAACTACCTGGCCGTCCGTGAAGCGCCAACTGCATCGCCTCCTCGCAGGCGCGCCCCGCGAACCGATCCGCGGGCCGGCTCGTACCTCTAGAGGTCAGCACCACCGACCGACGGGAGGACGATGTCCAGCCTGCTTCGACACCCACGGGGGCTCCCGATCGCGGCGGCCGCCGCCATCGCGCTCGGTCTGCTCGCGGTCGCCGCTGCGGCCGACGCACGCGGCCAGGCGACCACGATCGGTCTGATCGCAACCATGAACGCCCCTTCCGAGGTTCCCGCTCCGGCGGGAGACACGTCCGGTGCACGCGGCACGTTCATTGCGACCGCAACCCAGTCCGGCGCCGGCGCGTCGCTCCAGTGGAACATGACGTTCACGGGCCTGACCGGACCCGGCACCGCCGCGCACATCCACGTCGCGGCCCGCGGCGTGCCCGGCCCCGTCGTCGTGCCGCTCTGCGGTCCCTGCACCAGCCCCGCAACCGGCACCGCGAACGTCGATGCGACGGTCCTGGCGGCGCTCGAGTCGGGCGGCGCCTACGTGAACGTCCACACGGACACGAACCGGGGCGGCGAGATCCGCGGCCAGGTCGGGGTCTCCGCGCCGTTGCGCTCGACGCTCAGGTCGGGGCAGGAGGTCCCGAAGCCGAAGGGGAACGTCCGGCGCGCCATCGGCTCGTTCGTCGCCACCGTGACGAAGGAGGGGACGACCGGCTCGCTCACCTGGCGGCTCAACTACTCCCGGTTGAGTGGCCGCGCTGTCGCCGCGCACATCCACGTCGGCCGGACCGGGCGCGCTGGCCCCGTCTCGGTCCCGCTCTGCGGCCCGTGTCGAAACGGCCAGCGCGGGAGCGCCGTGATCAACGCCGCAACGCTCGCCGCCCTCGAGGCCGGGCGTGCGTACGTCAACGTCCACACGCCGAAGAACCCCGCCGGCGAGATCCGCGGCCAGCTTCCCGCTGCCGCGTTCCGGATCACGTCGTAGTGCGGTCGCGGCCGGATCGGGCGCCCGGATCCCAGGCCGGGCGCCCGATTCTGGCCGCCTTGGGACATCGCCGCGGAAGTACGGTCTTCCGCCCCCTCGTCGGCTCTCCCGCCTGCGTACGATGGTCCGCGGATGCAGGGTTCGTCCGCCGTCAAGCCCGGAATCGCCGAGCTCGAGGAGCAGTTCGAGCTCGTCCGTCGTGAGCTGATCGCGCACTGCTACCGCATGCTCGCGTCGCCGTTCGAGGCGGAGGACGCGGTCCAGGAGACGTTCATCCGCGCCTGGAAGGGGATCGAGCGCTTCGAGGGGCGCGCCGCGCTCCGCTCGTGGCTCTACCGGATCGCGACGAACGTGTGCCTCGACATGCTCTCGAGCCGTGAACGGCGCGCGCGGCCGATGGACCTCGGCCCCTCCCGCGAGCCGGTCGCCGAGAACCTGAACATGCTGCCCGAGGTGACGTGGATCCAGCCCGCACCCGACGGCCTCGTGCTCCCCGAGGGCGACCCGGCCGACGTCGCGGTGGCGCGGGAGTCGATCCGGCTCGCGTTCGTCGCCGCGCTCCAGCACCTCCCGCCGCGGCAGCGCGCCGTGCTGCTCCTCTGCGAGGTGCTCCGCTGGCAGGCGACCGAGGTCGCGGAGCTGCTCGAGACGAGCGTCGCCTCGGTCAACAGCGCGCTCCAGCGCGCCCGCGCGACGCTCGCCGACCAGGACCTCGACGCGGGCCGCCCGGTCGACGAGCTCGAGGAGTCGGATCGCGAGCTCCTCGGCCGATACGTCGACGCCTTCCAGCGGTACGACATCGACGCGCTCACCTCCCTCATCCAGGAGGACGCGACCCAGTCGATGCCGCCGTACGACCTCTGGCTCTCGGGCCGGGACGACATCTTCCGCTGGTGGTTCGGCCCCGGGATCGGCTGCGAGGGCTCGCGCGTGATCCCGACCGTCGCGGCCAATGGCTCGCCCGCCTTCGGCCAGTACAAGCCGGCGGAGGGCGGCGGCTACGAGCCGTGGGCACTCCAGGTCGTCGAGATCGCCGACGGGAAGATCGCGGAGCTGACGTTCTTCCTCGAGACGGAGACGCTCTTCCCGCTCTTCGGGCTGCCGCCGCGGATCGAGGCCTGAGCCCGGGGTCGCCCGCTACTCCGGCAGGACGGCCGTCAGGCCCATGAACGCGACGAGCCGACGGAGGTCGTCCGACGCGTTCCGGAGCAGAACCAAGCACCCGCGGCGCCTCGCCCCGAGCTGCAGGCGCGCCAGGGCGTCGACCGTCACGGCGTCCGGGTCGATCCCGCGCACGTCGCAGAGCGCACGCTGAGCGGCGCTCCGGTCGAGCAGCGCGCACACACGGGCGCAGAGCCCGGGAAGGTCCTCCCTCCGGATCGGGCCCCAGATGGCGAACGTGATCGTCCGCGGTTCGGTGACTGCCATCGACGGATAGACGGCGCCGGGGCGCCGGATTCATCGGCCGGGGTTCGGTCAACCGCACCACCGGACGGCTGTCGGCCCCACTGCGGAGCGCCTCTCGCGGCGTGCAGCCTGGAAGCACGCCTGCCACCGATGAGTTCCGGCGACTCGTGTCGTCCAAGCGACGAACCGACTGCGAAGGCACCGAAAGGACTCCTCGATGACCATCACGGACACCCGCACCCGCTGGCTCGCACTCCTCGTCCTCTGCCTCGGCGACCTGATGATCGTCCTCGACGGGACGATCGTGAACGTCGCGCTCCCCTCGATCCGCGACGACCTCGGCTTCTCCCAGGAGTCGCTCGCGTGGGTCGTGAACGCCTACCTGCTCACGTTCGGCGGCTTCCTGCTCCTCGGCGGCCGCCTCGGCGACCTGTTCGGTCACCGGCGCCTGTTCCTGAGCGGCATCACCCTCTTCACGCTCGCGTCGCTCGCCTGCGGGCTCGCGACGTCGCAGGAGCAGCTCGTGGCGGCGCGGGCCGTCCAGGGGATCGGCGGCGCCGTCGTCTCGGCGGTCGCGCTGTCGCTGATCATGACCCTCTTCGTCGAGCCCGCCGAGCGCGCGAAGGCGATGGGCGTCTTCGGCTTCGTCCTCTCGGGCGGCGGGACGGCCGGCGTCCTTCTCGGTGGTGTGATCACGGACCTCCTCTCCTGGCACTGGATCTTCCTCGTCAATCTCCCGGTCGGGGCTGCCGTCTTCGCCCTGACGCTCGCGCTGCTCCCCGGCGGCCGCGGCCATGCGACCGGTCGCGTCGACATCGCCGGCGCGCTGACGGTGACCGCCGCCCTGATGCTGGCCGTCTACGCGATCGTCAACGGCAACGAGCAGGGTTGGACGTCGCTCCAGACGCTCGGCCTGCTGGGCGTCTCGGCCGTGCTGCTCGTCGTGTTCCTCGTGCTCGAGTCGCGCATGTCGTCGCCGCTGATGCCCCTCGGCATCTTCCGGAACCGCAACGTCTCGACGGCGAACGTCGTCGGCGTCCTGATGGCGGCCGGCATGTTCGCGTACTTCTTCATGTCGGCGCTGTACCTGCAGGAAGTGCTCGAGTACACGCCGCTCGAGGTCGGCCTCGCGTACCTGCCGTCGATGGTGGTCTGGGGCGGCTCCTCGCTGCTCCTCTCCGATCGTCTCGTGATGCGTTTCGGGATCAAGCCGCCGCTCATCGCCGGGCTCTCGCTGATGGCGATCGGCCTGCTGCTCCTCGTCCGCACGCCGGTCGACGGCAACTTCCTCGTCGACGTGCTCCCGGCGACCCTCGCCGTCGGCCTGGGGGCGGGCATCGGCTTCAACCCGATTCTGCTCGCCGCGATGAGCGGTGTCGCCCCGACCGAGGCGGGCCTCGCCTCCGGCGTGGTCAACACCGCGTTCATGATGGGCGGCGCGCTCGGGCTCGCCGTCCTCGCCAGCCTCGCCGCCTCGCGGACCGACAGCCTCGAGGCATCCGGCGAGGGCGCGATCGAGGCGCTCAACGGCGGCTACCACGTCGCCTACATCGTCGGCGTCGTCTTCGTCATCGCCTCCGCGGTGGTCGCGGCGCTGCTCCTCCGGCCGGAGACCGCAGCGGCGCCGCACGCGCACGGCGAGCCCGCGCGTGAGCCTGCGGCCGAGGGCGCCTGAGCAAAGGGAGAGACCGATGAGAAAGCTCGTGGAATCGACGTTCGTGACGCTCGACGGCTCGATCTCGGAGCCGCAGACGTGGAGCCCGCCGTACTGGGACGAGGAGCACACCGACTACGCGACCAGGTTGCTCTTCGCCGCAGACGCACTCCTGCTCGGTCGCGCGACGTACGAGGTGTTCGCCGAGGCGTGGCCGGCCCGGAGCGGAGGCGCGTACACGGACCGCATCAACGGGATGCCGAAGTACGTCGCGTCACGGACGCTCCGCGACACGACGTGGAACGCGACCGTCCTCGAGGGCGACGCCGGCGAGGCGGTCGCCGCCCTCAAGAAGGATGACGGTGGCGACCTGCTCAAGTACGGGACCGGGGAGCTCGACCGGACGCTCCTCGAGAACAAGCTCGTCGACGAGTTCCACTTCTGGGTGTTCCCGGTGCTCGCGGGGGGTGGTCAGCGACTCATCGAGGGCATCGACACGACGCATCTCGAGCTCGTCGACTCCACCCGGTTCCGGAGCGGGATCGTCGTCAACACCTACGTCCCGACCTAGCCGGCGTCTCCGTCTGCGCGCGGCCTGGGTTCCCAATGGGGACTGGAACGAGTGGATCCCTCGCGCCGGCGGCTACGACGGCCTCGACTTCCCCCGCCGGATCACGTGGGGTGTCGACAACCGCGGCGTGCGCTGGCTCCGTCTCGCGACGGATCTCGACGTCGGGTTCCGCCCCTGGTTGCGGTCGGCGTCAGCTACCCGCCGGCGACGAAGGCGCGCAGGCTCTCGTGCTCCTCACGGCAGGCGGGGCAGCCCTCGAGGTGTGTCCGCAGGCCGGGGATCGCGGCGTCGGCGTCCATGCCCGCGACCTCGAGCTCGACGTAGCGGTCGAGCTCCTCGAAACAGGTCTCGCAGCCCACCTCGGGTCCTGCCGGGCCGAGAAGCCGGCCGAGCAGCCGCTCCGGGTCGTGTCGTTCCATCAGTGGTCCTCCAGGTCGTCGAGCGCGTAGCCGCACTCGTCGAGATGCCGGCGCAGCTTGCGCCGTGCGTCGTGCAGGGTCTTGTAGAGCGCGCCTCGGGTCGTCTCCAGCTTGTCGGCGAGGACGTCGATCGGCACGCCGTCGACCGCGAGCGCCAGCAGCACGCGCCGCTGGTGGGGAGTGAGCACGTCGCCGATCGCCGTCTGCAGCTCCCGGAGGAGCGCGTTCTGCTCCGCCTCGCGCTCGGGATCGAGCCCCGCGCTCGCGAAGAGGTTCCACGTCTCCGGCTCGAGCGGCACCTCGCGCTCCTGCCAGGCGCGCTTGCGGAGCTTCACGGCCGCCTCGAGCAATGCGAACTTGTAGACCCAGGTCGTGAACCGGCTCGCGCCGCGGAAGTCCTCGAGCCGGCGAAGCACGCTCATCAGCGCGTCGTCGGCTGCCTCGAGCGCGATGTCGTCCAGCTCGTCCCCGCGGATGTGGCGGAGCGTCCGCCGCCGGCGGCCGACCTCGAATCGCGCCGCGCGAACGAGCAGCGCGTGGAGCCGTGCGACCGCGGCGTCTCTCTCGCTTCCCTCCGCGCGGAGCGTCCGGAGCCACTCGCGCGACTCCTCGTCGAGGCCCGGCGCGGAGAGGGCCGCGTGGCTCGGACCGGACGTGGTGGTGGGAACGCTGTCCACGGGCGCAACCCGAAGCGTAACCGTGCTCATGCCGCGTCCCGGCTCGCCAGCGCGTCGCGGAGATCGGTGCTCATGCCTTCTTGGTGCGCGTCAGGGGCAGCCTCTTACGCCCAGGAGCGCCCGCCCCGAGGCGACGGTGTCGTCCCGGGGCGGCGTCCGTGGGGCTCGGGCTAGCGGAAGCGCGCCGGGAACTGCGCAACGAGGCCGTCCGACAGCATGTCCGCCATCTCCAGGATCTGGCGGTGGGTCCGGTCGTAGGCGCGGACGTCTGCCGCCCAGTTGCGACCGAGTCGCGCGACGACCTCGTTCGTGGTCAGCGCCAGGTGGGCGCGCATCATCGACTTCATCGCCGTCGGCTTCCAGCTCTTCGGGTTCGCGCCGGAGAGGAACGCAGCGATCTCGTCCGCGTTCGCCGCCCAGCGGGCCTGTTGCGCGGAGAGAGCGGACCTGTCTCCCTTCTGCGCCGCGGCGATGACGTCCGCGGCGATCAGGATGTGCTCCCGGAGCAGCGCGGTGAGCTGCTTCCCCGCGGCGGCGCCGTAGAACGGCTTTATCGCGTCGCCGATGTCGCTCTGGTTGCGGAGCAGGCGTCCGACGGTCGCCTGCGTGTCGGGGGCGTCGGTCGTCAGGCTGACGATCGCGAGCCGCGTCCAGGCGACGTGGTCCTCCCAGAGCCGGCGCATCTCGAGCCGGAGCGCGAGCTCCTTCGGCGAGATCGGCGCCGTGACGGCGTGTGAGCCGTCGTGCGCCCGGGCGACGTTCCCGCCCGAGACGGCGAGCGCCGCGAGCGCGGCGACGACCGCGACGGCCATGGCCAGGATGAGCGGAGCTCCGCGGTGGCGAATGGTGCTCATGTGCCTCCTCGATTTGGTGTCGAGGAGTTGGTGCTGCGGACCGCCGGCGGTCTTACGGGCAGGGCTACGAGCCGAGGCCGACGACGATCTCGCGCTCGCCGCCCCGCCAGCGCACGTGCAACGACTCGGCCATCCGGGTGAGCAGTGAGACGACGCGCGGGTTGTCGCCGCACACCGTCGCGACGAAGGTCGAGATGCCCGCGGCCCGTGCGTCGGCGGCCAGCTCGCGCGCGAGGAGCGAGCCGATGCCTTGCCCCTGATGGTCGTCTGCCACCTCGAACGCGATCTCGGCGGCCGTCCCGTTGCGGACGAGGCGGGCCATGCCCACGGGGCGGCTATCGCCGCTCACGTAGCCCACGAGCACGTGGTGGCGAGCGTCGACGCGCGCGAGCCGCGCCAGCTCGGGCTCGCTGAGGCGGGGCTTCGCTCCGCAGAAGCGCCGCTCGCGCGACTGAGCCCCGAGCCGCTCGAACAGGCTCGAGACGGTCTCGACGTCGCCGTCGCGGAGCCCGCGGATCGTGAGGCCGTTGACGTGACGAGCGTGCATGCGCCTATGGTGAACGGTCGCCCTGGTGTCCGCTTCGCCCTGGCGGGCCATTATGTTGACATGGCCCGATCCGGCCATCACACTGGCGGGTGATGGAGCAGGCGATCCAGTTCGCGGAGCTGGACGGCCGGCGGATCGCCTACGCGACCGTCGGTGAGGGGCCGCCGCTCGTCTTCGGCGGCCGGTGGGTGACGCACCTCGAGCGGGAGTGGGAGGACGCATCGGCGCGGAGCTTCTTCGAGGAGCTCGCGCGGTCGCACCGGGTCGTGCGCTACGACCGCATCGGCGCCGGGCTGTCCGACCGCGAGCTGCCCGGGCCGCCGACGATCGAGTCGGAGACGCGCGCGCTCGCGGCGGTCATCGAAGCGACCTGCGACGAGCCGGCGACGGTCTTCGCCTGCTCGTGCGCCGGGCTTGCGTCCTCCCGGTTCGCCACGGAGGCGCCCGACCGGGTGCACAAGATCGTCTTTTTCGGTGGCTACGTCTCGCGCGACGACATCCCGGACGCGACGCGGCGCTCGATCGTCGACTTCGTCCGCACGAACTGGATGCTGGCCGCGCAGATGCTCGCCGGCCTGTTCGTGCCGCGCGGGAGCGGCGACGAGATCAACGCGGTCTCGCAGTACCAGCGCCAGTCCGCGGAGGCGGACGTCGCGGCGGCGTTCCTCGACCTCGACCTGACCTCGGACGCGCGGGCGTATCTCCCGGGGCTGACGATGCCCACGCTGGTGCTCCACCGGCGCGGCGACCGGACGGTCCCGCTCGGCCGAGGCCGCGAGCTCGCCGCTCTCGTGCCGAACGCCCGCTTCGTGACGCTCTCAGGGGACTCGCACCTTCCGTGGATGGACGACCGGCGCGAGCTGCACCGTGCGCTCGCCGGGTTCCTCGACGACGCTGCGCCGGCCGAGGCGAACGGCGAGTCGCCGCTCTCGCGCCGTGAGACCGACGTGCTGCGTCTCGTCGCCTCGGGCCTCTCGAACCGCGAGATCGCCTCGTCGCTGGTCCTCAGCGAGCACACGGTGCACCGGCACGTGGCGAACATCCTGCGAAAGCTCGGTCAGTCCTCCCGCGCCGCGGCCGCCGCGCAGGCGACGCGCGCCGGGTTCATCTAGCGGGCGGCGTCGCTCGCGACGCGGAGGCCGAGCGCGACGAGGACGACGCCCGTCGCGGCGTCGAGGAGCCGGCGCACCGTGCCGGCGAGCATCTCGCGGAGCCGGTGCACGACGACCGCGTACAGAGAGAGCCAGGCGAGCGTCATCGCGCTGAAGAGGAAGCCGAGGGCGAGGAAGCCGGCGAATGCCCCGTGCCCCTCCGGGGCGAACTGCGGGAGCAGGCTCGCGAAGAAGAGCGCGATCTTCGGGTTTCCGAGGTTGCTGACGACGCCCTGGCGCAAGGCGCGTCGCGGCGTCGTCGGCGCTCCGCTGCGCGGCGCCCTGGGCGCACGACCGCGCGCGGCCGCGATGAGCGACTGCCCGCCGAGGAAGACGAGGTACGCGGCGCCTGCGAGCCGCAGCGCCCGGAAAGCCGGCTCGGAGGCGCTGAGGAGCGCGACGACGCCGACGCTCGCGGCAACCGTCCAGATCGCGAGGCCGAGCGCGACGCCGCCGGCCGTAGCGACGCCGCCCCTGCGCCCGCCCGAGAGCGTGTTCCGGATAGTCAGCGCCGTGTCCTGGCCGGGCGTGCAGATGACCACCGCCGAGACGGCGACGAAGGCGACGAGGCTTCCGAGCACGGGACGAAGTATCGCGCGGCGCGTGTCGATCGCGACCGCCGCCGTTCGTCATACGGGCATACGCTGGCGACCGAACGGAAGGAGAGCGACATGGCAGGACAGCCCGTCCACGTGGAGATTCCCGCGGGTGACACGTCGAGGGCCCAGGGCTTCTGGGGCTCGCTGTTCGGGTGGCAGTTCCAGGCGTTCGAGGGCTCGCCGAACGAGTACCTCATGACGCGGTTCAGCGAGAGCACCGGCGGTGCGCTCTTCAAGGACGACGGCTCGGCGAAGGGAATGCGCGTCTACTTCGACGTCGACGACATCAAGGCCGGCGCGGCGCGCGTCCGCGAGCTCGGCGGCGAGGCCGGCGACTCGATGCCGGTCCCCGGCATGGGCTGGTTCGCCTACTGCAGCGATCCGTCGGGCAACGACTTCGGCCTCTGGCAGAACGACCCCGGCGCCTCGATGTAGCTCGTTCCGGTGCGCGGGAGCGGTGTCTCGCCGCCCCGCGCGCCGGGCTCACGGATCGTCCGCGAGCTCCTCGAAGTCGATCGACCAGCGGCGCGAGCGGATGCCGAGCACGACCGCGCGCATCACCGACCTCCGGCCGAAGCGCTCGCGCACCTCGTCGAGGGCCGTGTCGAGCGCCATGTCGGCGTGGTCGAAGGGGAGCACGAGCTGCATCGGCACGGCGTCGTCGAGGTTCGCGACGGTGACGCCGATCAGGGTCAGTCCGCGCTCCGCGATCAACGGGCGGGCGTCGGTCACGAGCTCACGCATCGCGGCGAGGATCGTCCCCGTGTGCGCGGTCGGGCGCCGCAGCGTCCGAGACCGTGTGGCGCGGGTGAAGTCGTCGAACCGCAGTCGCAGCACGACGGTGCGGCCGACCCGCCTCGCGCGGCGCAGCCTGCGGGCGACGCCGTCGACGAGGGCGACGACGATCGCGTCGATCTCCTCCGCCGGCCGCTCGCCGCGGCCGAGCGCGCATTGCGACCCGATCGAGCGCCGCCGCCGTCGCTGGACGACCGGCCGCGGGTCGCGGTTGTGCGCGAGCGCGTGGAGCTGCCGGCCCGACGCGCGGCCGAGCATCCAGACGAGAGCCGCCTCGGGGATGCCGGCGACCTGACCGACCGTCGTGATCCCGCGACGGCGGAGCTTCTCGGCGGTGACTGGTCCGACGCCCCAGAGCCGCTCGACCGGGAGCGGGTGGAGGAACTCGAGCTCCCCGTCCGAGGGAACGACGAGCAGGCCGTCCGGCTTCGCGACGCCGCTCGCCACCTTTGCGAGGAACTTCGTGCGCGCCACGCCGACCGTGATCGGCAGACCGACCTCCTCGAGGACGGTGCGCCGGAGGCGGACGGCGATCTCGCCGGGCGTTCCCCAGATGCGCTCGAGGCCGCGCACGTCGAGGAACGCCTCGTCGATCGAGATCCCCTCGACGACGGGGCACAGGTCGTCGAACACCCGGAACACGGCCTTGCTCGCATCGACGTAGGCCCGGAATCGGGGCTGGACGACGACCGCGTCGGGGCAGAGACGCCGCGCACGCCGCTCACCCATGGCGGTGCGGACGCCCAGCGCCTTCGCCTCGTAGCTCGCGGCGAGCACGACGCCGCCGCCGACGATGACCGGCTTCCCCTTGAGCCGCGGATCGTCCCGCTGCTCGACCGACGCGTAGAAGGAGTCGAGGTCGGCATGCAGGATCGACACGAACATATGTTCGCATACGATCGCAGTCGGCGTAGAGCTTGGGTCAGGCCGGTGCGATCGACCGGACGTTCGCGACTGCCCGAGCCGCCTGCGACTCGATCCGGTCGAGCTCCTCGTCCGACACGGGCGCCGCGCGCCCGACGAGCTCGCTTCCGAGTGCCACGGCCACGGCGCCGGCCTCGCGCTCGAGTGCCGCGAGGGCCGTGGCCAGGTCGCCGCCCTCGTGGAAGCGGACGATCGCGATCACCCGCGTCGACCCGATCGCGAGCGGTGCGGGCATGGAGGCGACCATAGTCGAGTACCGTCGCTGCGTGGCGCGCGACCTGTTCGACCTCACCGGACGCCGTGCGCTCGTGACCGGCGGCGGACGCGGCCTCGGGCGCGGTATGGCCGAGGCGCTCGCCGGGGCGGGGGCGGCGGTGGCGCTCGTCGATCGCTCCGAGCAGGTCGAGGACACCGCGCGGGAGCTCGGCGGCGTCGCCGTCCGCGCCGATTTGGCCGTCGCAGCGGAGCGGGAAGCGGCCTTCGAGCGCGCGGTCGCCGAGCTCGGCGGGCTCGACGTCCTCGTCACAGCCCACGCGACGACCCGGCGCGCGCCGGCGCTCGAGCACACGGCCACGGACTGGGACGACGTCGTCGCGACGAACCTCACGTCGGTCTTCGACCTGTGCCGGTTCGCCGGGCGCCGGATGGTCGCCCAGGGCGGCGGGAAGATCGTCAACGTCGCCTCGATGCTCAGCTTCTCGGGCGGTCTGAACGTCTCCGCGTACGCGGCGAGCAAGGGCGGCGTCGCACAGCTGACGAAGGCGCTCGCGAACGAATGGGCGCCGCACGGCGTCAACGTGAACGCGATCGCGCCCGGCTACTTCCGCACCGAGCTCACCGCGCCGCTCTGGCGCGACGACCCGGAGCGGAACGCCGAGATCCTCGCGCGCCTTCCCGCCGGCCGCTGGGGCGAGCCGGCCGACCTCGCCGGCGCCGTCGTCTTCCTCGCCTCCGCGGCGTCGGACTACGTCCACGGCATCGTCCTGCCCGTCGACGGCGGCTGGCTCGCGCGGTGAGCCGACCCTCCGTCCTCACCGTCGGTGAGACGATGGCGCTGCTCGACCCCGACGGCGACGGCGTCCCCGGGGCCGGGACGGCGTTCACCCTGCGCTTCGCAGGAGCGGAGTCGAACTTCGCGGTCGCGCTCGCCCGGCTGGGCGTCCCCGTGGCGTGGGTCTCCCGACTCGGCCGCGACGTCTTCGGCGACATGATCGAGCACGGCCTCCGGTCGGAGGGCGTCGACGTGCACCACGTCGTGCGCGACGACGCGCGGACGGGGCTCTTCGTCAAGTGGCGCTCGGCGGAGGAGCGCTGCCTCGCCTACTACCGCGCGGGCTCAGCGGCGTCGCGGCTCGGCCCCGCGGACGTGCCCGACGAGGCGCTCGAGGGCGTCCGCCTCGTCCACCTCACCGGGATCACGATGGCGATCTCGGAGTCGGGTCGCGCTCTCGTCGTCGACCTCGCGCGGCGCGCGCAGGAGGCCGGCGCGACGGTCCTGTTCGACCCGAACTTCCGGCCCGCGCTTCCCGACACCGCCGCAGCGGCGGCCGAGCGGCAACGCGAGGTGCTCCCGTACGTCGACTGGTACCTCACCGGCGAGGACGAGGCGGTGCGCCTCTGGGGCGACGTGGAGATCCCCGCGCGCGTCGTCCTGCGCGTCGGCGCGCGCGGAGCGATCGTCGACGGCGTCCGCGTCCCGTGCGCGCGCGAGGTGTCGGTCGTCGACGAGATCGGCGCCGGGGACGCCTTCGCGGCGGGGTTCGCCTACGGAGTGCTCGAGGGCTGGGAGCCGGCCGCGTGCGCGCACGCGGGCAACGTCCTCGCCGCGCATGCGCTCGAGGGGACGGGCGACTGGGAGACGCTGCCCCGGCTCGCCGAGGTCGCCGACCAACTCGCGCGGCCGGCGGTCGGGTAGAAGGCGGCACAATGCCCGTCGTGACGAGCGTCCAGGACGTCGCTCCCGGCCTCTGGATCTGGCGCACCGGCCACCCCGACTGGGAGCCCGGGCTCGCATGGTCGGAGGAGGTGACGTCGACCTGCGTCGAGAGCAGCGGCGAGGTCATCGTCCTGGATCCGCTCGCCCCGCCGGCCGAGGCGACGGACGTCTGGGAGCGCCTCGACGCGCGCCCGCCGACGACGGTCGTGATCCTCAAGCCCGACCACGTCCGCGACGTCGACCTCTTCGTCGAGCGCTACAACGCGCGCGCCTTGGGCCCCTACTGGTTCTGGCGTGACAACATCCCCGAGAGCGAGCTCGAGGGGTTCGAGCCGGGTCGCGAGCTGCCGGGTGGGCTCCTCGCCCTCTACGACGGGCGCGGCCGCAACGAGACGCCGGTCTGGCTACCGGAGCAGCGTGCGCTCGTCTTCGCCGACGGGATGACCGCGCCGAACGGCGAGCTCCTCGTCTGGGGAACGCCGTGGCACGAGGAGCGCGTGCTGCCAGCCCTGCAGGCGCTCCTCGAGCTTCCGTTCGAGCACGTCGTCGTGTCGCACGGCGAGCCGGTGCACGACCGGGCGGCGTTCGAGCGGGCGCTCGCACGGCCGCCCTACGTCGAGTGAGCTCTCAGATCTGGACCTCCGGCGCCGTCCACTCCCCGCCGGCGTCGCCAGTGTTCAGCGTCCCGAGCGGCTCTATCAGCAGGACGTGAGCCTCCTCGTCCGCCTTCGGGCAGTGCTCGACACCGCGGGGCACGACGAGCAGCTCGCCCGGGCCGAGCTCGACGTCCCTGTCGCGCAGCTGGATCGTCAGCTGTCCCGCGAGGACGAGGAAGAAGTCGTCCGTGTCGCGATGCGAGTGCCAGACGAACTCGCCCTCGACCTTGACGAGCTGCAGCTTGTAGTCGTTGAGCTGCGCCACGATCCTCGGCGCGAAGCGCTCGTCGAACGTCGCGAGCTTCGCCGCCAGGTCGACCTTGTCGTTCATCTCCACCTCCTGTCGGCGCGCCGATGAGGTCGGCGCCCCGCGGGCGTCCAACCCTCCGAGACACCGACGGTAGCGTCCACGAAGGAGCCAATCATGCAAAAGCTGATCGTCACCGAGTTCGTGTCACTCGACGGCGTCATGGAGGCGCCCGGCGGCGAGCCCGGGTACCGGCACAGCGGCTGGACGATGGACTTCCCGATGGAAGGCGCGCAACTCCGGTTCAAGCTCGACGAGGTCCTCGCCGCGGACGCGCTTCTCCTCGGCCGCGTGACGTACGAGGGCTTTGCCGCTGCATGGCCGGAACGCACGGGGGAGTTCGCGGACAAGATGAACCGCATGCCCAAGCACATCGTCTCCTCGACGCTCCGCGAGCTCACGTGGGAGAGCTCGACGCTCCTCGGAGGCGATGTTCCCTCCGCGGTCACGGCGCTCAAGTCGGGCGAGGGCGGGGACATCCTGGTCGCGGGCAGTCGAACCCTCGTCCACGCGCTCGTCGCGCACGGGCTCGTCGACGAGTTCCGGCTGATGGTCTACCCCGTGATCCTCGGGAGCGGCAGGCGCCTCTTTCCGGACGACCTCGAGTCGAAGACGACCCTGAGCCTCGTGGACACGAGCGTGTTCGAGAACGGCGTCTCGGTCTCGACGTACCGGCCCGCCTGACCCCGACATTGGGGGTCGTGAATGGGGGAGACCCCCGATGCCCCCGCTCGGGCCGCGCGCGACCGTGACGGCATGACGATCACACAGCAGGTCTCCATTGCCGCCGGCCTCCGGGCGAGCGGCTTCGTCGGGCGCATCGTCGACCCCTCCGACACCGAGTACGACGTCGCCCGAATGGGCTGGAACGGGGCGATCGACCGGTTCCCCGCGGCCGTCGCGTTTGCGACCGACGCCGAGGACGTGTCGGCCGCGATCCGCTTCGCGCGGGCCGACGGCCTGCCGTTCACGGTTCGCGCCGGCGCACACTCCGTCTCGGGCCGCTCGGTCCGGGACCGCGCGCTCTGCATCGACTTGCGCGCGCTGAACGACGTCGAGGTGGACCCCGAGACGGCGACCGTTCGGGTCGGCGGCGGCACGCTCCTCGGCGAGCTCGACGCGGCCACCCAGGAGCACGGCCTTGCCGTCCCGGCCGGTCAGATCTCGCACACCGGTGTGGGCGGGCTGACGCTCGGCGGCGGGATCGGCTGGCTGATGCGCGGGCATGGGCTCACGATCGACTCGCTACACGCGGCCGACGTCGTCCTCGCCGACGGCTCCCAGGTCCGCGCGAGCGCCGACGAGCATCCGGACCTGTTCTGGGCGCTGCGCGGCGGCGGGGGAGACTTCGGCGTCGTCACGCGGTTCGAGTTCCAGGCGCGCCGCGTCGGCCCGATGGTGCTCGCAGGCGTGCTCGTCTACCCGTGGGAGCGGGCGAAGGAGGCGTTCCGAGCGAGCCGCGACCTGATGGCCGGCGCCCCCGAGGAGCTCACGCTCTTCGACGTGCTCCTCACCGCGCCCCCGGCCGAGCCGTTCCCGCCCGCCCTCCAAGGACGGAAGGTCGCGGTAATCGGCGTCGCGTGGTGCGGAGACCACGACGAGGGCGAGCGCGTCCTCGCTTCGCTGCGGACGGCATGCCCGCCGGCGCTCGACCTCGTCGGGCCGATGCCGTACATCGCACTGCAGTCGATGCTCGACGCGACGGCGCCCCACGGCTGGCAGTTCTACGACCGGCTCCACTACCTCCCGGACGTGAGCGACGAGGTCGTCGACGCGCTGGTCGACGGCTTCGAGAGCGTCCCGACGCCGCAGGCCCACGTCGTCACCTCCTGGCTCGGCGGCGCGATCGATCGCGTCGCCCCCGGGGAGACGGCGTTCGGGCACCGCGGCGCGAAGGCGCTCACCTGGATCATCGGCTGCTCCGTCGACCCCCCGGTCGACCCTGTTCGTGACTGGGTGCGCTGCCTCTGGGACGAGACGGCCGGCTTCGCGACCGGTGGGGTCTACGTGAACGCGCTCGACCCCGACCGGTCGGTCCGCGACGCCTACGCGGCCGACGTCTGGGACCGCCTCGTCGCGGTCAAGCGCCGCTACGACCCGGACGGCTGCTTCTCCGGGAACGGCATCGGACTAGGGTGACCGCTGAGTCGGCAGGTTTTGCGACCGCGACAGGGGCGCCTTCAGAGTGTGCCCCGCCGGAGGCGGGGATCCCTCTTGCGGGCGGCTAGGAGAGCCCTTCACGAACGGCGTGCACGGCCGCCTCGGCGCGGCTGCGCACGCCGAGCTTGGCGAGCACCCGTCCGACGTGGTGCTCCGCCGTCTTCGGCGCGATCACGAGCCGTTCCGCGATCTCCGCGTTCGACAGCCCCGCTGCGACGAGGCCGAGCACCTCGCGCTCCCGCGCCGTGAGCTCGTCACGCTCGCCGCGGGTCGCCGTCCGGCCCGCGACGCCGAGCTCGCGGAGCAGCGCAGCCGCGCGGTCGGCGTCGGGACGGGCGCCGAGCAGCTCGAAGCCGTCGCGTGCCGCACGCGCGGTCGACGGCGCGAGCGGTGATCCCGCTGCAGCCTGGACGCGCGCCAGGGCGAGTCGTGCTCGACCGGCCTCGAGCGGCAGCTGCAGCTCGGAGAAACGGTCGACGGCGTCCTCGAGCGCGCTCGCCGCGGCCGGGAGATCGTCGCGCGCCGCGGCCGCGCGGCCGTCGAGGAAGGTCGCCTCGGTGTCGAGGTCGGCCCGTCCCGTCGCGGTCGCGACGGCGCGCAGTCTCTCCGCGGCCGCGGTCGCATCGTCGAGGTCGCCCGCCGCGAGCGCGACCGCTCCGCGGAGGACGAGGAGCCCGCCCTCCTCGGCGTCCGGCCGACGGTCGAGCAGCGCCGTCGCGTACGCGAGGTCGCCGCGCTCGATCGCCAGCTCGACGAGCGGCGAGACGGCGGCGGCGATGTCGTCGAGCCCGTCGAGCAGGGTCGCGGCGTCCTCGATCCTTCCCTGCCGGAGACGCAGCCCGGCGAGCACGGCGAGCGGCAACGCCCGGCCGCCCATCTTCGTCGGATTGGTCTGACGGCGGAGCGCCTCTCCGAGGACGGCGTCGGCGCGATCCCAGTCTCCGGCCCGGACGAGGACGCCGCCGTAGATCCCGCGGCACCACGACTGGACAGGCGTGAAGCGGCGGCGCTCGGCGAAGTCGACCACCGCCTCGCACCACTGAGTCGCCCGGTCGAGGTCGGCGAGGCTGTCGCAGACGACGAGCGTCGTGCAGCACGCGTCACTGCAGGCGAGCGGGTCGCTCGTCTCGCCGCCGAGGGCCACGGTCATCGCCTCGTCGAGGTATCCGACACCCTCTTCGACCCGGCCCTGGCGCACGACCGCCCGCCCGAGCTGCGCGAGCGCCATGCACTCGACGTCGGGGTCGCCGATGGAGTGCGCGACGTCGAGCGCGACACGGGCGTGGCGCTCGGACTCGGTCGGCTCCGCGGCGCTCTTCGCCTCCTCGATCTCGAGCCAGCCGAGCTCTGTGCAGTGCCCGGTGTCAGCGAGCAGGCGGCGCGCGCGGGCCAGCCAGCCGGCTGCGGTCGCGTGTTGGCCGTCGATGCGGTGCTCTCCGGCCAGGTAGGTCGCGAGCATTCCCGCTCGCTGCGCTTCGCCGCGGCGCTGGTACTCGGCGTACGCCTCGCGGCGGCGGTCGATCCCCTCGTCCCGCTGACCGAGCCACCAGAGCGACTGGCCGAGGCCGTCGAGCGCATCCGGGTCGCCAGGGTCCTCCTCGAGCGCCGCCGTGAACGCGTCGCGGGCGCCCGCCCAGTCGGCCCGTGCGAACAGCTCCCAGGCGGCCTCCGTTCCCATCGCGCGGACACTATCCTCGGCGTCGTGCGCCGCCTTCTCGTCGCCGTCGTGGTCGGTCTCGCCCTCGCCTCGTCGGGTGCTGCGGCCCGGAGCGGCTAGCTCGCCCCGAAGTCGCGCGAGCCGCTTCGCGTGCTCTTCGTCGGAAACAGCCTCACCGCGACGAACGACCACCCGGCCACCGTCGCCGCCCTCGCCCGTCGTGCCGGCCGCCGGCCGGTCGAGTACGCGACCGTCGCGCCCGGCGGCGTCAACCTCGAGGACCACTGGAGCTTCACGGGAGCGCGCGAAGCGCTTCTCGCCCGGCCGTGGGATGTCGTGGTGCTCCAGCAGGGGCCGTCCTCGCTGCCGGAGAGCCAGGAGAACCTGCGGACGTGGTCGACGACGTGGGCCGACCTCGCCCGTGAGCACGGGATCCGGCCGGCGCTCCTCACGGTCTGGCCGGAGACCGAGCGCTCCTACGCCTTCCCTGCCGTCGTCCAGTCGTACCACGCGGCGTCGGTCGCCTCGCGCGCGACGCTGCTCCCCGCCGGCCCCGCCTGGCTCGCGGCCTGGCGCCGGGCGCCGAAGCTCCGGCTGTACGGGCCCGACGGCTTCCACCCGAGCGTGCTCGGGACGACCCTCGCCGCGCTCGTCGTCTACGCGCGCCTCACCGGGACGCCGCCGAATGCCCTCCCGCTGCCGTACCGCGCGCCGACGGCCGGATCCTCCGGCGGGCCGCGGCGGAGGCGCTGCGCTGAGCGCGCGGCACGTGGCGGCGCGTAGCGTGCTGGGCGAAGATCCGGGGAGAGCGGCTGGGAAGGAGGGTCGAGGAGGCATGCAGATCGGGAAGGCCGGAGCGCCGGTCAGCCACATCGCCCAGGGCTACCCGGACCGGATCGAGGTGCGGGGACGAGACCTCGCCGGCGAACTGATGGGCCGGCTGAGCTTCACCGAGTACTTCCACCTCTTGTTGACGGGCCGCGAGCCGACCGAGGAGCAGCGGTACTTCCTCGACCTCCTGCTCGTCGCGATCGCAGAGCACGGGCTGATGCCGACGAACGTGGCCGCGCGCATGACCTTTGCTGCCGATCCCGGCTCGCTGCAAGGCGCCGTCGCGGCGGGCATCCTCGGCTGCGGGCCGGTCGTGCTGGGGACGGCGGAGGAGTGCGCGAGGCTGCTCGAAGCCGCCCAGGACGAGGTCGCGGCCGGCCGGAGCCCCGAGGCCGTCGCCGCCGGCGTCGCCCGCGGGATCCACGCGAGTGGCGGCAAGGTGCCCGGGTTCGGGCATCCGCTCCACCGGCCGCTCGACCCGCGCGCCGAGCGCATCCTCGAGCTCGCGGACGCGCGAGACGTGAGCGGGCCGCACGTCCTTCTCGCACGGACGCTCCGAGAGGGCGTGGCGGAGGCATGGGGCAAGCCGCTGACGATGAACGTCTCCCTGCCGATCGCGGCCGTGCTCCTCGATCTCGGCTTCCCGTCCTCGCTCGTCAAGGCGATCCCGATCCTCGCGCGGACTGCGGGGCTCCTCGCTCACCTCGCCGAGGAGCAGCAGGAGCCGATCGGCTTCCTCATGGCGGGTAGGGCCGAGGAGGCGATCGACTACGTCCCATCCGACGGCGCGTGATGCTCGAGCCGGCGGTCGAGGCGCGTCCGTGGGCCGAGCAGCTCGAGCTGGACGACGCCGCGTACCGAACGCAGCTCCGGTACCTCTTCGAGCGCTCGGCCTTCTACCGCGAGAAGCTGACCGCGGCCGGCATCGGCTCGGCCCGCGAGGCGGGAGGGCTGGACGCGCTCGAGCAGCTGCCGCTCACGGAGAAGCGCGAGCTTCGCGAGACCGCCACCCCGGAGCAGCCTGTCGGCACCCACCTCTCCGCGGAGCCGGGCGAGATCGTCCGGATCTACTCGACGAGCGGCACGACGGGGACGCCGAGCTACGTGCCGCTGACGGCCGGTGACCTCGAGAACTGGATCACGGGCTCGGCCCGCAGCTACGCCGCGTCGGGCGTCGTCCGGGGGCAGCGGATCGTCTCGACCTACAACGCGGGGCCGTTCGTCGCCGGCGCGGCACTCGCCTCGTTCGACCGCATCGGCCTCTGCCACGTGCCCGTCGGCACCGGGAACACCGAACGCCTCGTCAAGGCGATCCAGCTCCTCCGCCCGGAGGCCGCGGTCCTCACGCCCTCGTATGCGGCACATCTCCTCGAGTGGGCGGCGGAGCGCGGTCTCGATCTCCGCGGCTCGAGCGTCGAGCGCATCCTCGTGGCGGGAGAGCCCGGCGGGGGTGAGCCCGCCTTCCGCGCGAGGCTGGAGGAGGGATGGGGAGCGAGGGTCACCGAGGCGATGGGGATCGGCGACATCGGCGTCTCGCTGTGGGGCGAGTGCGAGGAGCAGGACGGGATGCACCTCGGGGCCCGCGACTTCGTCCACGCGGAGCTGATCGATCCCGAGACGGGCGCCGCGCGGGCTCTCGTCGACGGCGCGACCGGCGAGCTCGTCCTGACGCATCTCCGTCACCGCGCCGCGCCGCTCCTTCGGTTCCGCACGCGCGACCACGTCGAGGTAAGGACGAGCCCGTGCCCCTGCGGGAGGACGAGCCCACGGATGCGCTGCCTCGGGCGCACGGACGACATGCTGATCGTGCGCGGCGTCAACGTCTTCCCCTCCGCCGTGCGGGAAGTCGTGACGGCGTTCGCGCCGCGGGTCAGCGGGCACATTCTCGTCGTTCCCGGGTCTGCCGGCGTCAAGCAGGAGCCGCCGTTGCCCGTCCAGGTCGAGCTCGCGCGCGATGCCGCGGCGGACGACGACCTCGCCGAGGCGATCCGTGCGAGACTCCGCGACGTGCTCGTCGTCCAGACCCGTGTCGACCTCGTCCCGTGGGGCAGCCTGGCGCGCAGCGAGTACAAGTCGACGCTCGTGAAGAGACGATGACAGGCTGATGCGCAAGCTGCAGACGCAGGGCGTGCACCACATCACGCTCGTCGGCGCCGACCGCCGGACGTCGATCGGCTTCTGGGAGGGCCTGCTCGGGATGCCGTTCGTGTTCGAGCAGCCGAACCTCGACAACGAGGACGAGAGCCACCTCTACTTCGACCCGGGCGACGGACGGCTGATCACCGTCTTCACGAACGAGGGACGGAAGCCGGACCCGAGCCTCGTCTCCAAGGAGCCGGGCAACGTCCAGCATCTCGCCTTCGCGCTCTCGAAGGCGACCTTCGACCAGGCCGTCGAGCGCCTCGACGAGCGCGGCATCCGCCACTCGGGCGTCAAGGACCGGGGCTTCATGGACTCGATCTACTTCGACGATCCGCTCGGCCTCCTCATCGAGCTCGCCTCGTATCGGTTCGAGCCGCCGGTCGGGTACACCCACGCCGACGTCCTCCTGGAGGCGCACCACCTTCGCGTCGAGCGCGGCGACTACAACATCGACCAGCGCCATCTCACCGACGCGATCGAGTCCCTCGTCCTGCGCTCCCGCGGCTCGCTCTCGGACGACCGTTCACCGCAGGACCCCTACCGCTGATCAGGAGGATTACATGGCCACGAACACGCTGAGCATCCTCAAGCCGAGCGTCAACAACCTGACGACCAGGATCTTCGTCCGCGCCGCCGGCCTCGACTTCGACGAGATCGACGTGTGGGGGAAGAAGTCGGAGCCCGGGTTCATGGCCAAGGACCCGGCGGCCCTCACACCGCTGCTCGAGGAGGAAGGCCTGCCGAGGGGCGCGCTCTGGGAGAGCTGCGCGATCATGCAGTACCTGTGCAACAAGCACGGTCTCGACCGCTTCTATCCGACCGACCCGGGGCAGCGGGCGATGGTGGACAGCGCGATGTTCTACCTCACGGGCACCCTCTATCCGCTGCTCACGCGCGCGACGTATCCCGCCCTCGGCTTCCCCCAGTACGCCGGCGAGGTCGGCACGTCCGAGGCCGACGAGGCGCTGAAGGCGAAGGCGCAGAAGGACGCCGAGGCGGCGCTCGCCGAGCCGCTCGAGGTCTACCACGAGTTCTTCCTCGCCGGGCGGACGTTCATCGGCGGCGACACGCCGTCGATCGCCGACATCCGCCTCGCGGCGTCGCTCGAGTTCCTGCGCGTGATCGACTACCCGTTCCCCGCCTGGGCCGAGGAGTACATGGCGACGATCGAGCAAGCGCTGGGCGAGGCGTACACCGAGCCGGCGGCGGACGTCCGCGGGTACATCGACTACGTCAGGTCACAGAGCTGAGCGACCCGTGATCCGGGTCTGCGTCGCCGGGATCACCGGCTGGACGGGGACCGCCGTGGGGGCGGCGGTCGAGGAGGCAGACGACCTCGAGCTCGTCGCCGGCGTCTCCCGATCCCACCCCGACCGCTTCTCCACGGTCGCCGAGGCGCTCGACACCGCGCCTGTGGACGTGCTCGTCGACTACACGCACGCGACTGCCGTCGGTGAGAACGTTCACGCGGCGCTCGAGCGCCGCGTCGGTGTCGTGGTCGGCTCGAGCGGGCTGACGGCCGCGGACTACACGGAGATCGACGAGCGTGCGCGTGCGCAGGGCGTCGGCGTGGTGGCCGCCGGCAACTTCTCGGTGATGGCGGCATTGCTCCTCCGCTTCGCCGTCCAGGCGGCGGCCCAACTCGATGCATGGGAAGTGATCGACTGGGCGAGCGCGACCAAGCCCGACGCCCCGAGCGGCACGGCCCGGGAGCTCGCGGAGCGGCTCGACGAGGTGCGGCGCCCACTCGTCCCGGTCCCGCCCGAGTCGGTGCACGGCAACCCGGAGGCGCGCGGCGCGACGATCGGCGCGACGCAGGTGCACTCGGTGCGGCTTCCGAGCTTCGTCGTCTCGACGCAGGTGGTCTTCGCCGGAACCGGCGAGCGGCTCACGCTCCGCCACGACGCGGGCGACAGCCCCGCACCATACGTCACCGGAACGCTTCTCGCGATCCGCGCCGTCCCCGGGCTCGTGGGGCTGACGCGCGGGCTCGACCGGCTGCTGCCGGGCGAGGGCTAGGTCGCGACCCCTGTCGGGCCTTCGGTCGCCACGAGCAGGACGTGGCTGCCGGTGCCGACCCCGACGAACGCACGCAGGTGGGCGCACTCGCCGTCGGTCGTCAGGGCGCGGAGCGCCGCCAGAGGCGCCGCCCCCGACTCGCCGATCGCCAGCCCGGCGCCTGCCAGCTCCGCGACGGCGGCCGCGACCTCGGCGTCGGTCACGGTGACCGTTCCATGGACCCCGTCGCGGAGCACGGGCCACGCCGCGGTGGACACCTCCGAGCAGTCGAGCCCCGCCATCGTCGTGCCCGGCGTCGGAACGCTCGTCGGGGCGCCCGCTGCCAGCGACGCGGTCAGGCAGGCGGCCGTGGACGGCTCGACGCCGATCATCGCGGCACCCGTCGACGCCGCGAACCGGGCGGCCGCCGCGCCGAGCGAGCCGACCCCGATCGGCACGACGAGGAGGTCCACCGCACCCTGCTGCCGTACCTCGTCGAAGAGGGTGGCGTAGCCGTCGATCACCCAGCGGGCGGTGTCCGAGCTGCCGACGTCGGCGATCTCCGCGACACCGTCGGCCGCCCCGTCGGCGGCGGCCGCAGCGACGGCGTCCTCGTAGCTCCCGTCGACGACCACGACTTCGGCGCCCTCGCCGCGGATCCCGGCACGGCGCGCCTCCAGCGAGCGCGCAGGGAGGTACACGCGGCAGCGAAGGCCGCGCGCGGCGGCGACTCGCGCGACGGCGCGGCCGTGGTTCCCCGCACTGGCGGCGACGAGCGTGTGCACGTCCGGCCGCGTCGAGAGGAGACGCTCCACGGCCCAGGAGGCGCCGAGCACCTTGAACGCCGGTAGGCCAAGCCGGTCGGACTCGTCCTTCAGGCCGACCATGCGCAGACCGAGCTCGTCCGCGACCCATGCGAGCTCGCGGACGGGAGTGGGGCGGTACAGCGGAAGCGTCGCGTGAAACGTCGCGGCGTCGCCCGACGGCGCCGGAACGGCCTCCGGGCGCACGTCCCGGTTGACGAAGGCCCTCATGCGCATACCCGCCGCGCAAGCTCGACGAGCACCCGGGTGACGTCCACCGTGTCGGAGACGCTGACCCATTCCTCGCGCTCGTGTGCGCCGGCGCCTCTCGGTCCGAACATGACGGTCGGGATCCCGGCGGCCGCGATGAACGCGGCGTCGGCCCAGTAGCTCGCGCCCTCGATCGCCGGCGGCGCGCCGAGCGTCGCCTCGACCGCGTCGGCGACGAGCGAGACGACCTCGGCGTCACGCGGGATCTCGAAGGGCTCCCGGACCAGCAGCGTCCGCCGCCCGGCGACGAGGGCCTCGTCGTTCGCACGGCAGACGGCGAGGAGATCCTCGAGCTCCGCCTCGACGTCCTGAGCGCTCTCGCCCGGCAGCGTGCGGCGCTCGATGCCGACGACACACCGCGCCGGATAGCTCGAGAGCTCCTCGCCGCCCTCGATCAGCGACGCGTGCACCGAGGGCCGGCCGAGAAGCGGGTGACTCCGCTCGTCGAGCCTGGTGTCAAGCACGCCGAGCGCGCTCAGGATCGGCCCGGTCTTGACGATCGCGTCGACGCCGAGGTGCGGCCGTGACCCGTGCGCCGCCCGCCCCTGCACCTCGACCTCGGACCAGACGAAGCCCCGGTGCGCGATGACGAGCGCCATCTCGGTCGGCTCGGTGACGACTGCGGCGTCGGCGCTCACGAGCGCGAGCACGTCCTGGACGCCGACACTCGCGTGCTCCTCGTCCGCGACCGCGGCGAGGACGACGTCACCTGCGAGGCCGAGCGACGCGGCCTCGCGACAGGCGAGCAGCGCCGCGGCGACGCCGCCCTTCATGTCGTACGCTCCGCGGCCGTGGAGCCGATCGCCGTCGAGACGCGGCGCGTGGGGATCGGTCATCCCCTCGACGCCGACCGTGTCGAGGTGGCCGCAGAGGAGCAGCGTCCGCCCGCCGCCGCGTCCGGGCGCACGCACGATCACGCTCGGCCGTCCCGGGGTCGACTCGACGACCTCGGTCGCGAGGCCCGCGTCCGTCGCCCAGGCCCGAACGAAGGCGGCGATCTCGGCTTCGCCCGCGCCGCCGGGTACGAGCGCGGGGTTGACCGAGTCGATCGCGACGAGGCGGACGAGCAGGTCGACGACGGCGTCGAGCACGGGCCTCATCCTGCACGGCCCGGGCACGGCGATGTCCGGAGGGGTCGAGTCGACCACCGCCGTCTCCCGCGCGAGACTCCGTGCTCACGTCTGCGAATCCGGAAGGAGCCATGTCCATGGCCACATCGCTCGTCACGGGCGTCGACTTCGTCGTCGTCCCAGCCAGGGACTTCGACGCGTCCGTCGCGTTCTACGGCACGGTGCTCGGGTTGCCGTGCTCGGCACGCTACGGGCGGATGCCCGGCGCGGAGTTCGAGACGGGCACGCTCACCCTCGCGGTGATCGAGTCCGAGGCGTTCGGAGAGGGGTTCAGCCCGAACCGCAACCCGATCGCGCTGCACGTCGAGGACTACGACGCCGCGCGCGCCGAGCTCGAGTCCCGCGGCGTGACGTTCACGAGCGACACCATCGACAGCGGCGTCTGCATGATGGCCTCGTTCGACGACCCCGCCGGCAACGTGCTGATGATCCACCACCGGTACGCGCCGCGCCCCGAGGGGGCATAGGAGACGGCTCAGCTCTGCGGTGCTGCGTTCTCGAGCGTCTCGTCGCCGTGCGCCTGGAGCAGGACGACGATCGCGATCACGAGGTAGCCGATCGCCGCGACGTGCGGCAGCACGAGCGCGAGGAGGATCACGAGGGCGTAGAAGCCGATGCTCGGGGTCGTCCGGCGCAGCACCGTCTCGATCTCCTCCTGGCTCACCTCCGGCTTGAGGAGGTCGCGGTCGCGCGCGGCGGTCGCCCAGAGCGCGCCCATGAGCACGGAGATGACGAGCAGCGAGAGGCCGTAGAACGTGGCGGCGGCCCGTTCCGCGTCGACGCTGCGAATCGCCTCCGCGATGAGTCGCGTCGGGAAGGGCAGGAACGAGACGGCCATGAGCAGCAGCAGGTTGAGGGTCATCAGCCGCCGATCGACGTACTGGACGCGCGCGAAGATCCCGTGGTGCGTGAGCCAGATGCCGCCGATCGTGAGGAAGCTGGTGACTTAGGCGAGATAGGCGGGCCACTCGCCGGCGATCGCGCCCCACAGATCGTGGAACTCGGTGGCGGGAATCGAGAGGTCGAGCACGAGGAGCGTGATCGCGATCGCGAACACGCCGTCGCTGAACGCCTCCGTACGACCGGTCGACCAGCGGTCGTTCATCGGCGCGGCCTTCGACACGCGACCGGCGGCTCCTCGGTCTAGCATGGACAACGGTGCGAGAGGGTGCCGCCGGGTTCGCGGACAGGACCGAGTCCACCTCTGCAGGGCGATTCGAACATCGTGACGATCTCCTCTGGTCTCGAACGCGAGCCCGTGGCCGTCGAAGGGAGACGTCATGCCTGACCTGCCGGCCCGCCCCGATCTCGCGCAGCTGCGCCACCAGGCGAAGGATCTGCTGCACGCCGCCCGCGCCGGCGACGCCGCCGCCCTCGAGCGCATCCACCTCGTGTCCGAGCGCGTCTCGCTCGCGTCGGCCCAGCTGGCACTCGCCCGCGAGTACGGTTTCGCGAGCTGGGCGAGGCTCAAGACCGAGGTCGTCCGCCGTGAGATCCTCGACGACCGCGACGTCGACCGGCTCGTCGCCCTGCTCGCCGACGAGCCCGAGCTCGCCCAGGTGACCATGGAGCACTGGTGCGATCACCCGAAGGGGGCCTCGCCGCTCGGGTACGTCGCGATGCTCCGCTACGACACGTCCCGGGATGCATGGCGCAACGTTCCGGGAACGGAGGCGGTCGCGAAGGTGCTGCTCGCCGGCGGCGCTCTCGTCGATGGGGAGCCCGGGGAGCTCGAGACACCGTTGATCACGGCGGCGAGCTACGGCGACGCCGGCGTTGCGCGCGCCCTGATCGAGGCGGGCGCCGCCCTCGAGGCCACGGCGTCGCCCGACTCCGGCGGCGTACCCGGCGGGAACGCCCTGCTCCACGCGGCCGTGTTCGGCATGACCGACGTCGTCGACGTCCTCGTCGCCGCAGGCGCGCGCATCGAGAGCATCGAGGTCGCCGCCGCGGCGGGCGACGTGGCCGGCTGGCTCGACGGCGCGGCGCCGGACGCCCGGATCCGGGCGCTCGTCGTGGCCGCGGACCACCAGCGCCTCGAGGTCATCGACCGGCTCGTCGCGGAGGGGGTCCCGGTCGACGGCGTCGACCCGGTCTGGGGCGGGCATCCCCTCCGCACGGCTGCGATCAACGGCCGGCCTGCGAGCGCCCGGCGTCTCCTCGAGCACGGCGCCGACCCCAACCTTCGCGACGACGAGGGCCGGACGCCGCTCGAGCTCTGCCGTGCGCGGCGGCCTAAGGGCGACCCGCCTGTGTACGACGAGGTCGAAGCGATCCTGGCGCCGCACACGTCGTCGGTCCTGCGCAGGGCCCGCGTGAAGGGCCGCTCGAGCACGCGGGCACCCGCGGGCGAGACCGTCACCTTCGAGATCCACGGGTCCGACCTCCCGGGGCGGAGCTGCGGGCCGGGCCTGGGCGGACAGATGTACGGCAACGTCCACGTCGGGCTCTGGAGCCGCTCCGGCCCTGTCGAGCTCGTCCCGGGCGACGCCCCCGTCGCACGCTGGCGATTCGACGCGGCGGTGCGGCGCGACGAGGACGGGCTCGACGTGCGTGGGCAACACGTCGCCGGTCGCAAGGGCGAGCGCTCGCTCGGCCTCGTCTGGGGCGAGCTCGCCGACGACGACTCGTTCGAGATCTTCCGGGGCGCCAAGCTCAGGCTCTCCGATCTCGACCCCGCTCTCGTGTCGCGCGCGCTCGAGACCGGTGAGCGTCTCGTCTGCAGGCTCGGTCTCACCGACGATCAGGGTCATCCGCGCTGCGCGAGCGTGCGCCCACCGGACGTCGCCTGGTCGCTCGCCGCGCCCGATGACTGAGCTCTCCTGGCGGACCTCCTACCGGAGGGAGCCCGGCTGGTGCCCCTTCAGGTAATGCTGCCTCGCTCCTCGCGTGCGAGGAGCAAGTCAGACTGGGACGCAGGACGCCCCGATACCCGAAGGTATCGGGGCGACCGAGGACGACGTATGGCGCCGCTCATCGCGCGCGAGGAACCTGGAGGGCATTGCCTGAAGGGGCACTAACCGCTGCCGTCGGGCCCGCTGAGCCAGACGGGCGCCGCGAGCGAGAGACCGAGGCCGTCGAGTGCGCTCGCGGGGTTCCCGCGGACGATCGTCAGCCAGCCGCGGGGATCGAAGAGCACGCCGTATTCGCCCGCCGCGAAGTCGGCGTACGTGCTGCCGCGCTTTGCCTCGACCGCGCCGGACACGGCCTCGACGCGCAGCGTCCCCGCGGCGTCGAGGCCGGCCGCTGCGAGGTCGGCCGGCCGGACGTTCAGCTGGACGTTCCCGAAGCGGTTGAAGTCGATGACCTCGCAGCAGATCCTGCCCGGCTCGACCTCGGGCTCGGCGAGCGTCACGACGGTGAGCGTGCCCGCGTCGAGCGGCTCGCCGAGCCGCTCGATCGGCATCCCCGCGGCCAGGTGCGCGGTCGCGGGGCAGAACGTGTCGGGCGCGCGGAACGACTCCGCGTGGGTCGGGCGGATCACCTCGTCCGACGTGATCTCGACGGCCGTGGTCACGCCGCCGGCCGCCTTCCAGGCGAGCGACAGGAGCCCGTTGTCGGGGCCGACGAGCATGCGTCCGCTCGGGGTCTCGATCGCGACCTCGCGGTCCTTGCCGACGTTCGGCTCGACCACGGCCAGGACCACGGCGCTTTCCGGGATGTACGGCATCGAGTCGGCGAGCAGGAGCGCGCCCGACGCCACCTCCAGGGGGCGGATGAGATGCGAGAGGTCGATGATCGGGCTCTCCGGCGAGATCCCGCTCATGACGGCGTGGCAGAGGCCGACCCACTCGTTGCCGAGCCCGAAGTCGGAGACGAAGACGATCGGTCGCGCCATGGCGTTAGCATGCTGCGGCCCGCCGGCCGATGCAACACGCTTCCGGGCGATGATTCCGGCGCCCTGGGGTAGTCCTACCTCCGACACGACTCCAGGAGGTGTAGAGATGGGGAAGGTCCGGTTCACGCAGACGATGTCGCTCGACGGCTACACCGCCGGGCCCGAGCAGACCCGCGAGGAGCCGCTCGGGAAGGGCGGCGAGGACCTGCACGAGTGGATGTTCGCGACGCGGACGTTCCGGCAGATGGGCGGCGACGAAAGCGGCGAGACCGGGCTCGACGACGAGCGCATGCGCCGGTGGAACGAGAACATCGGCGCGCACGTCATGGGGCGCAACATGTTCGGCCCGGTGCGCGGTGACTGGGGTGACGAGGACTGGCGCGGCTGGTGGGGCGACGACCCCCCGTACCATGCGCCGGTGTTCGTCCTCACCCATCACGCACGGGATCCGGTCGAGATGCAGGGCGGCACGACCTTCCATTTCGTCACCGACGGGATCGAGGCCGCGCTCGCGCGGGCGAAGGAGGCCGCCGGGGAGAAGGACGTCGCGATCGCCGGCGGCGCCTCGACGGCGCAGCAGTACCTCCGCGCCGGCCTCGTCGACGAGATGGAGCTCCACGTGGTGCCGCTCCTGCTCGGCGCGGGCGAGAGGCTCTTCGAGAACCTCGACGGCGGGCCTGCCGGCTTCGAGTGCGTCGAGCTCGTCAGCTCTCCGGCCGTGGCGCACTACAGCTACGTCCGGAAGGACGCCTAGCCGGCGGAGCGTCGCCCGTCGAGCCAGATCGTCCACGGCTCGATCGAGTCGATCCGCAGGATGCCGTCCCGGTGCCACGGATCGGTGGCCAGACGCGCCTCGATCTCCTGCGGGTCGGCGGCCTCGACGACGACGAGGACACGGTCGGCGTCGCCGATCGGGCCGCCGAGGACGACGAAGCCGTCGTCGACGAGCGCGTCCATGAAGGCGGCGTGCTCGTCCCAGCCGTCCTGCTCGCGGCGCCCCCGCGACGGATCCCATGCCGGCCCGTTGACGTTCGTCACCGCGAAGACGGCCATGAGCCGAGCGTAGCTCGCCGCCCGCTCGCATAGCCGCCGTGCGCGATGCCCGGGTGCAGTCATGATTGAATCGCTGGTGACGATCGGGGCGAGGAGGTAGGCATGGCGGCGACGCGCCGGAACGACAGGCGGCTGTCCGACGAGCAGCTCGGGGAGCTGATCACGCTGCTGAAGGACGTGGACACGGTCGAGCTGAAGCTCACGGTCCCGCAGGCGGACCAGCGCGCGGTCGTCACCGGGCCTTCAGGTCGATCCCCTCGAGGCGCAGATCCGCCAGGTGTTCTTCTTCGACACGCCGGATCTCGCGCTGAACAAGGCCGGAGTCGTCGCTCCGCGCGCGCCGCGTCCAGCAGAAGGGCGACGACTCCGTCGTGAAGCTCCGGCCGGTCGTCCCGTCCAACCTCTCCGACGTCATTCGGCGGTCGCCGGGCTTCGGCGTCGAGGTCGACGCGATGCCGGGCGGCTTCGTCTGCTCGGCCTCGATGAAGGGAGCGCCGACCGGCGTCCGCGAGGCGACGTTCGGGCAACGCCCGCTCCGGAAGCTCTTCTCGAAGGAGCAGCGCGAGTTCTACGCCGCGCACGCGCCCGAGGGAATCGCGATCGACGACCTGTCGATCCTCGGCCCCCTCTTCATCCTCAAGCTGAAGCTCGTGCCGAAGGCGTTCGGCCGGAAGCTGGTCGGCGAGATGTGGCTGTACCCCGACGGATCGCGGCTCCTCGAGCTCTCGACGAAATGCGCTCCGAGAGAGGCGTTCCAGGTCGCGGCCGAGTCGCGGGCGTTCCTCGCGCAGAAGGGGCTCGACCTCGGCGGCGAGCAGGAGACGAAGACGAAGAAGGCACTCGACTTCTTCTCGAAGGCGCTCAAGACGAACGGCGGTGTCGCCGCACAAGCCTGACGCCCGTCGCCGGGTCGATTCCGGCTGCTGATCGAGTCGACCAGGGATCCTGATCGCACAGCCTGGTCGGCTATGCCTAGCGTTGGACGATGCGAGGCTCGATGACGGCGCGCGGCTGGGTCCTGTTCGCGGCCATGTGCGTCATCTGGGGGATCCCGTACCTCCTCATCAAGGTCGCGGTCGAGGACGTGAGCCCGGCGATGCTCGTGCTCGCGCGCACGGGGATCGCGTCGCTGCTCCTGCTGCCGATCGCTGCGGCGAGGCACGAGCTCCGGCCGCTCCTCCCGCACTGGCGGCCGCTGCTCGCCTTCGCGGGAATTGAGATCGCGCTGCCGTGGGTGCTCCTCGGCTCGGCGGAGACGCGCATCTCGAGCTCGCTCACCGCGCTTCTCATCGCCGCGGTGCCGCTCGTCGGCACCGGCATCGCGCTCGTGACGGTGCCGCGCGAGCGCCTCACCCTCGACCGGGGCGCCGGCCTCGTCCTCGGCATGGCGGGCGTCGCGTCGATCGTCGGCCTCGGGATCGAAGGGGCGAGCCCCATCGCGATCGTCCAGGTCCTTCTCGTCGCGGTCTGCTACGCCGTCGGGCCCGTGATCCTGCAGCGCCGGCTCGCCGACCTCCCGCCGCTCGGCGTGATCGCGGCGTCGCTCGGCGTCAGCGCGCTCGTCTACGTCCCGATCACCGCTCTGGCCGGGCCCGGGAGCGCACCCTCGTTCGACGCGCTCGTCTCGATCGTCGTGCTCGCGGTCGTCTGCACGGCGATCGCGTTCCTCGTCTTCTTCGCGCTGATCACCGAGGTCGGCCCCGTGCGCGCGACGGTGATCACGTACGTGAACCCCGCCGTCGCGGCCGTGCTCGGCGTGGTCGTGCTCGACGAGGCCTTCACCGTCGGGATGGCCGTCGGGTTCGTGCTCGTCCTTGCCGGCTCGGTCCTCGCGACGCGGCCCGGGAGGACGCGCGAGGTGGGCCACGCGGCGGTGCTCGAGCCGGCGTCGACCGAACGCTGACTCAGCTCGGCGGGAGCTCGGCGAGGCGTCGCTCGAGGAAGCGTCGCTCCGCGTCGGCGTGGACGAGCTCGAGCGCCCGCGTGTAGGCCGCCCGGGCGTCGTCGGGCCGGTCGAGTCGCCGCAGGAGCTCGGCGCGCGTCGCGTGGAGGTAGTGGTAGCGCTCGAGCTCGAGCCGGTCGACGAGCGCCAGCGCGCCTTCCGGGTCGCCCGCCTCGGCGAGCGCCGCCGCGCGATTCAGCTCGACGACCGCCGAGCCGGTGCGGCGGGCGAGCTCGCCGTAGAGCGCCGCGATCTGCGGCCAGTCCTGGGGATCGTCGACGTGCAGCGCCGCGATCGCCGCCTGGAGGACGTACGTGTCGCGGCCCCCGAGCGCAACGGCACGGTCGAGGATCGCGCGCCCGTCGGCTATCTGGCCGAGATCCCAGAGTGAGCGGTCCTGCTCGTGGAGGAGGACGATCGCGCCGTCAGCAAAGCGTGCGTCCCGCCGCGCGTCGTTGAGGAGCATGAGCGCAAGAAGGCCGTGCACCTCGGGCTCGTCGGGCATCAGCTCGGCCAGGGCGCGGCCGAGCCGGATCGCCTCGGCGGCGAGGTCGCCGCGGCCGCCGTACCCCTCGTTGAAGATCAGGTAGACGACCGCGAGCACCGCCGCGAGGCGATCGGGCAGGAGGTGCGGGGGCGGGACCCGGAACGGGATCCCCGCACTCTTGATCTTCCTCTTGCGCGCGCACGAGCCGCTTCGCCATCGTCTCGTCCGGGACGAGGAACGCCCGGGCGATCTCCTCGGTCGAGAGGCCGCCGAGCGTCCGGAGGGTCAGCGCGACCTGGGCCTCGAGCGCGAGGGACGGATGGCAGCAGGTGAAGATCAGCTCGAGCCGCTCGTCGGGGATCGTCGTGTCGTCCACCTCGTCCTCCGTCGCCTCCGGCACGTCGAGGAGGCGGGTCTTGGCGGCGAGTACGCGCTCGCGCCGGATGCGGTCGATCGCGCGGTTCCGGGCAGTGGTCACCAGCCAGGCGCGCGGGTTGTCGGGAGCGCCGGTCCCCGGCCAGCGCTCCGCGGCGATCGCGAACGCCTCCTGGGCGGCCTCCTCGGCGAGGTCGAAGTCGCCGAGGAGGCCGATCAGGGCGGCGAGGACGCGTCCCCACTCGTCGCGGAAGATCTGGTCGAGGGCGGCCACTACCCCTTCAGCGGGCGCACCTCGATGGCGCCCCCGAGGCGCGCCGCGGGGATCCGCGAGGCGAGCTCGATCGCGGCGTCGAGGTCGTCGGCCTCGAAGAAGAGGTATCCGCCGAGCGCCTCCTTGACCGAGACGAACGGCCCGTCGGTCGTGAGCGTCCGACCGTCCTGCACGCGGACGGTCGTGGCCGTCTCGGGCCCCTCCATCCACACGCCCGGCGTCACACCGGGTGTCTCGTTGAGCGCCTGGTAGTCGGTGTAGACCGCCTGCTGCTCCTCGGCGGACATGGTCTCCCATGCGTCGGTTCCCGGCGTCGGCGTCTCGCCGTGCTGGATCAGGAGCATGTACTTCATGTCGTCCTCCTCGCGTCGGATTCGTGGATCTCCTTCGAGACGAACGGCGGGACGGCGAGAGGACACCTTCGCGAAAATATGCTTCAGCGCTCGCGAACGTCGCGCGGCAGGACCGGCTTGACGTCCACGATCGGCGTACCGTCGACAGCTTCGAGGCCGCTCACGTGGACGCGCAGCCCGTCGACGGCGAGGATCTCGACGCGGTGCAGGCCGATCGGGTTCGGCCGGTCGGGGGAGCGCGTGGCGAAGACGCCTTGCTTTCGGCGCGCGACGCGTCCCCTCGAGGATGGACACGGAGCACGTCGCGGCTCGCGCGGTCGAGCCAGGTGAGCAGTACGACCTCGTCTCCGGGCCGCGAGTCCCTCGAGGCCTGCGCGCACGCTCGGCTCGAACCGGAGCCATGCGTCCGGCGCGCCCTCGTCACCCTGTTTCGGCGCCTTGTCGAGCTCCTCGAGCGGCGACTCGACGACTCCGATCGGCCTTGACTTCGAAGCTCTCGCCGCTCATGGCGTCCATTTCGTCAAACCCTCCTTACCTCCCTCCGCGCCCGGCGACCGCCGCGGAAGGCGGTGCCCGTCGATCGATCGGCAGCATGCCCGTCATCGCTTCCTCTCGTCGTGAACTGGATGCCTGGTAGACGAACGGCGACCGCGTGAGTGGACAGGTCGCGTCGCCGGATGCGCGGGCATATCGTGCGGCGACACCGTGAACGATCGACGGGAGCGATCCTGGAGCGAGGCGTTCGACGAGCTCTCCGCCGCTCGGGAGACGCGTGCGCTCGACGCCGAGGGCCTCGAGCGGCTGGCCGTCGCCGCGTACATGGTCGGCCGAGACGACGCGTGCGAGTCGGCGTGGATGGGCGCGCACCGCGCCTGGCTCGGCCGCGGCGAGCGCGGAAGGGCAGCGCGATGCGCGTTCTGGCATGCGCTCGGCCTCCTCTTCCGCGGCGACGTGGCCCCCGGGATGGGATGGATTGCCCGCGGACGCCGCGTCCTCGAGGACGAGCCTCGCGATTCCGTCGCCTGGGCCTGGTTGCTGATTCTCACCGCCCTGCCCACGCTGTTCCAGGGCGAGGCAGAGGAGGCGCAGCGCGGCTTCGAGGAGGCCGGCGCGATCGCGGAGGCGCGCGCGGACGCCGACGGGACGATGCTCGCGCGGCTCGGCCTGGGAGCGTCGCTCGTCGCGCAGGGCCACACGGCAGAGGGGATGGCGCTCCTGGACGAGGTGATGGTCGCCGTCTCGGCGGAGGAGGTCTCGCCGTTGCTCGCGGGGATCGCGTACTGCCAGGTGATCGCGCTCTGCCACCGCGTGTTCGACCTCCGGCGAGCAAGTGAGTGGACCGCGGCGCTCACGCGCTGGTGCGACGCGCAGCCCGGCCTCGTGCCTTTCCGCGGCAACTGCCTCGTCCACCGGTGCGAGATCTTCCAGCTGCAGGGAGCCTGGCACGAGGCGGCCGACGAGGCGCGCCGCGCCTGCGAGTCGCTTGCCGGCCCGCCCGCCTGGGACACGCTCGGATCGGCCTACTACCAGCTCGCCGAGATCCAGCGGCTCCGCGGCGAGTTCGCGGAGGCCGAGGCGTCGTACGGGAACGCGAGCCTCGCGGGACGCGATCCGGAACCGGGGCTCTCGCTCCTCCGGCTGCGCCAGGGACGGGTCGACCTCGCGCTCCCGTCCATCCGGCGGGCGCTCGACGAGGCCCACGCCGACGTCGAGCGCGCGCGGGTTCTCCCCGCCGCCGTCGAGATCATGCTCGAGGCGGGCGACGCCGCGGCAGCCCGGTCGGCGGCCGACGAGCTCGGCCGGATCGCCGCAGAGCTCGACGCGACCTACCTGCGCTCGCTCGCGGCGCACGCCTCCGGCGCGGTGCTGCTCGCCGAGGGACGGGCGCCGGCGGCGCTTCGGGCGCTGCGCGAGGCGTATCGCCTCTGGCGCGGTCTCGAGGCGCTGCATCAGGCGGCGTCCGTCCGGCTACTCGTGGGGCTCGGGTGTCGGGAGCTCGGGGACGCCACGACCGCGACGCTCGAGCTCGAGGCGGCTCGGAGCGCGTTCCGCCAGCTCGGCGCGGTCCCCGACGTCGCGCGCGTCGAGCTGCTGCTGCTCGGCGCCACCCGGGCGGCGAGCCCGCTCAGCAGCCGGGAGAGCGAAGTGCTCGCGCTCGTCGCGGCGGGCAAGTCGAACCGGGCCGTGGCGGACGAGCTCGTCATCAGCGAGAAGACGGTCGCCCGTCACATGAGCAACATCTTCGCCAAGCTCGGCGTTTCGTCACGCTCCGGCGCCGTCGCCTACGCGTACCGCCACGGCCTCGTGCGCTGAGCCACGGTACGAAGAACTACCCATTCCCGCGCACGCCCGGTTGGGTGTTTCGGCCGAAGTCGCGCGCGCCCGTGCCTCCTACCGTCGTCGTCGAGTCGCCGGATGGGCCGGCGGGCTCGGAGTCGACCGGAAGGAGACGACGATGACCCAGCAGACGACCAGCGAGCAGACGGAGCACGCGGCACCGCGCGAGGCGTGGGACGCCATCGCGGAGGGCTACGACCGGTTCGTCGCCCCGCAGGAGATCGAGCTCGCCACCGAGGCGCTCTCCCTCGTCGGCCTCGCGCCCGGCGAGCGGTTTCTCGACGTCGCGGCCGGGCCGGGCGGATTGAGCCTTCCGGCTGCGCGGCTCGGAGCCGAGGTGACGGCGACCGACTGGTCGCCTGCGATGATCCAGCGGTTCGAGGCGCGTGCCCGAGCCGAGGGACACGGGACGGCCGTCGGCCGCGTCATGGACTGCCACGACCTCGACTTCGCCGACGACACGTTCGACGTCAGCGGATCCCTGTTCGGCGTGATGCTCGTCCCCGACCAGGAGCGTGCGCTCCGCGAGACTGGTGCGCGTGACGAAGCCGGGCGGCCGCGTCGTCCTGATCGCCTACCGGCCACCGGACGAGCTCGAGTTCCTGCGGCTGTTCGTCGGCGCGCTGCACGCCGTCGTGCCGGACTTCCAGGGCATCCCCGACGACCCGCCCCCGCTCGAGTTCCAGGCCGCCGATCCCGAGATCCTCGGCCGTCGCCTCACCGACGCAGGCCTGCAGGACGTCGAGGTCGTCGCGAGCGCGGAGCGGAACGCGTTCCGGTCGGGTCGGGAGCTGTGGGACTGGCTGATCAACGGCAATCCGATCGCCGGCATGCTCGTCGGGGACCTGGATGATGGCCAGCGGGCCACCCTCGTGCAGGTGCTCGACGGGATGATCCGGGAGCGTCGCGACGGCGACGGGCCGGCCGTCCTGTCGAATGCCGTGAACATCGGCATCGGGAGGAAGTGAGCGCGTTCAATCGTGATCGAGGCGCTCGGAGGCGGCGCGGATCGCGGACAGGAGCGCGCTGATCGACGGCCGCCTTGCGTCCGCGGACCGCGTCGCCGCGAAGATCGTCCGGTGCACCGACCCGTCGGCGAGCGCGCGGACCGCGACACCGGGCCGGGCGTCCGGGCGCACGAGCCGCGGCAGCATCGTGACCGCCTGGCCCGCGGCGACGAGGGCGAGGCTCGTGACGCTGTCGTTCGTGCGGTGGCGGATGTCCGGCTCGAACCCGCCGAGCTCGCGGCACGTGCGGACGATGAGCTCCTCCCACCCCGACCGCGTCTCCCGGTGCCCGGTCGTCCAGGGGGCATCCGCGAGCTCGGCCAGAGGCACCTCGCGCGGGTGTCTCCTCGCCGCGGGGTGGCGGGCCGGCAGGACGAGGAAGACGGGGTCGACGAGCAGGTCGGCCCGGTCGATGCCGACCGTTCGTGGAAGCGGCTGGTGCCGCCACTCGTCTCCGAGCACGAGGTCGACCTCTCCGAGCGGAAGGGTGGGCAGTGCCTGCTCGGGCTCCGCCTCGACGAGCTCGCACCGCAGGTCGGGAGCATCGCGCGCGAGCGATCGCATCGCCGGCACCGCGAGGTGGAACGCCGCGGACTGGAACGAGGCGATCCGCGCCCGGCCGGCGACCTTCCCGGACGCCGCGGCGAGGTCGGACTCGGCGAGCTCGACGCGCTCGAGGAGCGCCTCCGCGTGACCGGCGAGGACGAGCCCCGCGTCGGTGAGGCGCACCCCGCGTCCGGCGCGCTCGAGGAGCGGCACGCCCGCCTCCCGCTCCAGCACCGCGAGCTGCTGGGACACCGCCGACGGCGTGTACTGCAGCGCGTCCGCGACCGCGGCGATCGTCCCGCGCTCGCCGAGCTCGCGGAGGAGGCGCAGTCGGTGGAGATCCAACACTCGGAAGCAATGCTACTGGTTAATCGTCAGGAATCAGAATCGATCCTACTGCTTCGGGGAGGCAGGATCGGCGCATGCCTTCCGCCGGCGTCATCCTCTGTCTCGCCTCCGCGGCCTCGTTCGGCGCGATGGGGATCTTCGGCAAGCTCGCGTACGGCGAGGGCGCGACCGTCGGGACGCTCCTCGCGTGGCGCTTCGTCCTCGCCGCGCTGCTCTTCTGGCTCGCGCTCCTCGCCACCGGCGCGGCCCGTGGCGTACGGACGATGCCCCGGCGCGACGTCGGCATCGCGCTCGCGCTCGGCGCCGTCGGCTACGGCGCCCAGGCGGGCGCGTACTTCGCCGCGCTCGAGCGCATCGACGCCTCGCTGCTCGGTCTCCTCGTCTACACCTTCCCGGTCATCGTCGACGGTTGCGGCGATCGCGCTCGGCCGGGAGCGGGGGACGCGACGCACCGCGGTGTCGCTCACGCTCGCCTCCGGTGGGCTCGTCCTCGTCCTCGCGGGGGCGGCCACGGGTGGCGTGGACGCGCTCGGCGCGGTGCTCGGGCTCGGCGCCGCAGTCGTCTACAGCACGTACATCCTCAGCTCCGAGGGCGTCGCCTCGCGCGCTCGGCCCGCTGCCACTCGGCGCGCTCGTCTGCACCGGCGCCGCGACGACGTTGACGATCGCCTCCTTCGCCGCGGGCGATCTCCAGCCCGGCGACGTCAGCCTCGCGGGCGTCGGCTGGCTCACGTGCCTCGCCGCGGTGTCGACGGTCGGCGCGATCGCGCTGTTCTTCGCAGGGTTGCGGCGCGTCGGACCGTCGGCGGCGTCCATCCTCTCGACGCTCGAGCCGGTCGTCACGGTCGCGCTCGCCTTCGTCGTGTTCGGCGAGTCGCTCGGCCCCGCGCAGCTCCTCGGCGGCGCGCTCGTCCTGGCGGCAGTCGTCGCCGTCCGCGCGCCCACCCGCATCGCCGTCGCACCACCGAGACTGGAGGAGGAACCGACCTGACACAGGGACCGCTCGGCATCACGAACGTCCACGGGTCGCAATCCGATTGCTGGCGGTGCACGGTCGAGGTGCGGGACCCGGGTTTGCCCGCCGACCCGACAGGGTAATGCTGGCCCTTTTCGACCTCCGTCGAGTCCCGGATGTCGTTCCGGGGCGCTCTCGTTCGTCATCATCGAGAGGTCACGAGAGGAGAAGCGCAGATGAGCGACACGACTCCCGCACACGCCCACGATCGTCGGAGGTGGTACGCACTCGCGCTGCTCTGCGTCGTGCAGTTCATGGTCGTCCTCGACATCGCGATCGTGAACGTGGCGCTGCCGTCGATCCAGGCCGACCTGAAGTTCTCCGAGGAGAACCTGCAGTGGGTGATCAGCGCCTACTCGCTCGTGTTCGGCGGGTTCCTCCTGCTCGGCGGCCGCCTGGCCGACATCCTCGGTCGACGGGGCGTCTTCATGGCGGGGCTCGTCGTGTTCTCCGTCGGCTCGCTCCTCTGTGGCCTCGCCTGGAGCGACACCTCGCTCATCGCCTCCCGGGCGCTGCAGGGCCTCGGCGCCGCGACGATCACGCCGTCGGCGCTCTCGATCCTGACGACGACCTTCCACGAGGGGCGCGACCGCAACATCGCGCTCGGCGCGTGGGGCGCGGTCGGCGGCTTCGGCGCCGCCGCGGGCGTCCTGATGGGCGGGATCCTGACCGACCTCCTCTCCTGGGAGTGGATCTTCTTCGTCAACGTCCCGGTCGGTGTCGCAGCGCTCGCGCTCTCCCCGGTCCTCCTGACGGAGAGCCGCGACGCGCACGGCCAGAGCCATGACGTGCCCGGCGCGGTGCTCATCACGTCGTCGCTCGTCCTGCTCGTGCTCGGGATCACGCAGGGACGCCAGTGGGAGTGGCTGTCGGCCAAGACACTCGGTGTCTTCGCCGCGTCGCTCGTGCTGTTCGTGGCGTTCGTGCTCTGGGAGCGGCGCCAGTCCGAGCCGCTCGTCCCCTTCTCGATCTTCCGGCTCCAGACGCTGACGGCGGCGAACGTCGCCGGGTTCATCATGGGGACGGCGATGTTCTCGATGTTCCTGATGCTCACGCTCTACATGCAGCAGGTGCTCGGGATGTCGGCCCTGAAGACGGGCCTCGGCTACCTCGCGGTGGCGGGCACGGCGGTGATCTGGGCGAACGTCGCCGCGCAGGTCGTGAACCGGATCGGCGTCAAGCCGGCGCTGATCTTCGGGATGAGCATGCTGACCCTCGGGCTCCTGCTGTTCACCCAGGTCTCCGTCGACGGCTCCTACTGGGCGGATCTCTTCCCGGGCTTCCTCGTCCTCGGCGTGGCGATCCCGTTCGCGTTCGTGCCGATCACCATCGCGGCGCTGGCCGGGACGAAGCCGCAGGAGGCCGGGCTCGCCTCCGGGCTCATCAACACGTCCCAGCAGATCGGCGGCGCGGTCGGCATCGCGCTGCTCTCGACGATCGCCTTCTCGACGAGCGACGACAAGATCGCGAGCGGCGCCGCCGTGCCGGTGGCGCTGACGGACGGGTTCGTGAATGCGTTCTGGGCGGGCGCTGTGATCGCGTTCGCCGGCGTTCTCGTCTCGATCTTCATGGTGCGCGGGCGCGACCTCCGTCCCCAGGAGCAGCCGGTCGCCGAGCCTGTCCTCGAGGGCTCGTAGGAGCGCCCCGCCGGCGGTCACACGTCGCGCGCGCGGAGGAGCGCGTACCCGATCGCGAGTGCGCCGAGCGCCCAGGCGAATGCGACCCCGAGGCCCTGCCACGGGCCGATCGGCATCCCCAGGCGCCCGTCGAACGGGGCGAGCATCCGGTCGGTCGACGACTGGATCGCGATCCCGGCGAGCGGCGTGAGCTGCGCGATGCGGATCGCGATCCGCTCGGGGAACGCGCCGAGCAACAGGAACGGGAGGAACAGCAGCCCGGCGCCGGTCGCGATCGTCGCTCCCGAGTGACGGAGGATCGTTCCCACCCCGAGCGCGAGGAGCGCGTACGCGGTGAGCAGGAGGCCGGTCCCGACGATCGCCCGGATCGCGACGGGGTCGGTGAGCGAGACGGAGGGGTAGGCGGGGGCGACGTAGCCGCCGTCGTGGAGCAGCGGCTGGGCGATCGCGAAGGCGACGGCGGAGCTCGCGACACCGAGCGGGAGCATCACGGCGACCAGGATCAGCGCCTTTGCGACGAGGACGCGGAGCCGTCCCGGGGTCGCGGTCAGCGTTGTCCGGAGCATCTTCGTCGCGTACTCGCCGGTGATGAGCGACGCGCCGACGACGACGACCGCCAGCTGCGCGAAGACGATGCCCGCGAGGCCCATCTGCACCATGTCGTCGTCCCCGCCGAACTGGGCGTTTGTCTCGCTCTCGGAGGCGAACCACGCCGTCATCCCGGCCATGAGCACCGCGGTCGTAGCGAGCGCGACGAGCGTCCCGCGCTGCGTGCGCAGCTTCGTCCACTCGGAGCGGAGGGTCGCGGTCACGAGTCGCCCCGCTCGGCGGCCGCGAGCGGCCGTCCCGTGTGCTCCCCCGCGCCGCGCGTGAGCCGGAAGTAGGCCTCCTCGAGCGTGGGGCGGGACGTCTCGAGCCCGTCCAGCGGCACGCCGTGGGACGCGAGCACCGCCGCGACGTCTGCCGCGCGCAGGCCCTCGACCGCGACGCGCTCGCGCCCGTTCGAGCTCACCGTGGCGCCGGCGTTCGCGAGGGCGGTCATCGCGGCGGTCGCGTCGGGCGTCCGTATCTCGACGGAGCCGTCCGAGGCACCCGCGAGCAGCTCGGCCACTGACACGTCCGCGAGGAGACGCCCGCGACCGATCACGATCAGGTGGTCGGCGGTGCCCTCCAGCTCGCTCATGAGGTGGCTCGACACGAACACGGTGCGCCCCTCGGCGGCGAGCGTGCGCAGCAGCTCCCGCATCCACTGCATGCCCTCCGGGTCGAGGCCGATCGTCGGCTCGTCGAGGATCAGGATCGGCGGGTCGCCGAGGAGCGCTGCGGCGATGCCGAGGCGCTGCCGCATCCCGAGCGAGAGCGCCTTCGCCCGCCTGCCCCGCACCCCGGAGAGCCCGACGAGCTCGAGCACCTGGTCCGCCCGATCCGGCAGGATCCCGTTGCTCCGGGCGAGCCAGACGAGGTGGTTCCGCGCCGAGCGGCTCGGGTGGAGCGCCCCCGCCTCGAGCAACGCGCCGACCGCCGTCAGCGGCCGCGGGATCGACCGGTAGGGGCGGCCGTCGACGAGGGCCTCGCCCGAGTCGGCGTGCGCGAGGCCGAGCACCACCTGCATCGTGGTCGTCTTGCCCGCCCCGTTCGGGCCCGACGAACCCCGTGATCAGGCCGGGACGCACGGCGATCGACAGATCGTCGACCGCGACCGTCCGCCCGTAGCGCTTCGTCAGCCCGTGGGTCTCGATCGTCGAGGTCATGGCCCCGACGGTACGACGGCCGTCCTCGAGCCGCGTCGCGCGCGAGCGGTGTCTTGCGAGCGGCACGCTCTGGTGACCCGCGGCATGGCCCTCACCCGCGCGGGGGAGACCGAAGATCGCATCCGCGCGCGAGGCGCGCGCCCGCCGGGCGGGGCGACAATGCCCGCATGGAGCTCGCCCGAGACGGCCAGCGCGCGGTCGTCGTCGCACGCCGCCTGTTCGCCGGCCGCGACGGACGAATCGCCCTCACGCTCGTCCTCGCCGTCGTCGCGGCATTGGAGGCGAGCCTCTACACGCCCGACGGGTACCAGGAGTTCCCGTTCGGCCAGCAGGGCGATCCCGCGCTTGCCGTCTTCCTGAACGTCCTGGCGGTGACGGCGCTCCTCGCCGTGTCGCGGTTCCCGCTCCTCGCCGCGGCGTGGTCGTCGTTCTTCGTCCTCGTGGTCCTCGGCTCGCCCGAGGCGTCGCTGACCCTGACGGGGCTCGGCGTGACGCTCTACTGCATCGGCAATCTCGTCGTGCGCCGCGGCCTCGTCTTCGGCGCCGTCCTGACGCTTCCGTTCCTCCTCAACGCGATCGTCCCGTTCGACGGCGGGCGAGCGCGCCTCGGGAGCGTCGTGCCGTTCCTGCTCGTCGCTGCGGCAGTGATCGTGGGTGAGTCGACGCGAGGCCGCACCGAGATCCTCGCCGCGCTCGGGGCGACGCAGGAGGCGATGGCGGTGAGCGAGCGCGAGCAGACCGCGATGGAGGAGCGCGCCCGCATCGCGCGCGAGCTCCACGACATCGTCGCCCACCACCTCTCGGTGATCGCGGTGCAGAGCGAGACGGCGCGGCTGACGTCGCCGAGGCTCTCGGCCGACGCGCGCCGCCGCTTCGAGGCGATCGGCGAGACGGCACGAGACGCGCTCACCGAGACCCGCCGCCTCCTCGGCGTGCTCCGCGAGGACGTCGCCGGTGTGCCTGACCGCGCGCCGCAGCCCGGCCTCGACGAGCTCCCCGACCTGATCGACACCGCGCGCGACGCGGGCGCGAAGATCCGGTTGATCATGCAGGGCAAGGTCGTCCCGCTCCCGGCCGGCACCGACCTCGCCGCTTACCGGATCGTGCAGGAGGCCCTGACGAACGCCCGTCGCCACGCGCCCGGCGCCGACGTCGACGTCGAGCTCTCCTACGGAGACGACCTGCTGCTCATCCGCGTCCGGGACCGCGGGCCCGGCCCCGGGGAGGGGGAGCTCGCGTCGGGCCACGGCCTCGTCGGGATGCGCGATCGCGCGACGATCGCCGGCGGCACGTTCTCGTGCGGCGCGGCCGAGGGCGGCGGCTTCGTCGTCGAGGTGACCCTGCCGACGGGGGCGCCGTCGTGATCCGGGCGCTCGTCGCGGACGACCAGGAGATCGTCCGCGAGGGCTTCTCCGCGTTGCTCGCGACCCAGCCGGACATCGACGTCGTCGCCGCCGCGGCGGACGGCGCGGAAGCGGTGCGGCTCAGCCGCGAGCACACGCCGCACGTCGTGCTGATGGACGTCCGCATGCCGGTGATGGACGGCATCCAGGCGACGCGCGAGCTCTGCCTCGGCGGCGACGAGCCGGTACCTCGGATCCTCATCCTCACGACGTTCGACCTCGACGAGTACGTCTACGACGCGCTGCAGGCAGGTGCGAGCGGGTTCCTGCTCAAGGACGTCCGCGCGGAGGCGCTCTTCGACGCCGTCCGGATCGTCGCCGCCGGCGACGCGCTCCTCGCGCCCGTGATCACGAGGCGCCTGATCGCCGAGTTCGCGCGGCTTCGCCCCCGGCGCGAGCTCCGCCCCGACGAGCTGTCTGCGCTCACGCCGCGCGAGAAGGAGATCCTCGGCCTCCTCGCCGAGGGCCTGTCGAACCACGAGATCGCGGAGCGCCTCGTCTTGAGCGACGAGACGGTGAAGACGCACGTCAGCCACGTGCTCCGGAAGCTCGGGCTGCGCGACCGGGCGCAGGCGGTCGTCGTCGCGTACGAGTCGGGGCTCGTCGTACCGCGTGCCTGAGCGCTACAGCACCTTGTAAAAGACGGTCGTCGGGCGGAGACCGCCGCGCGGCTGGATCGAGAAGTCCGGGATCTCGCCGACCCGCGTCCAGCCCATCCGCTCGTAGAGGCGCTCGGCGTCGCTCCCGGTGTTCGTGTCGAGGACGAGGAGCGTCTTGCCGCAGTCGCGCCCCGTCTGCTCCGCCGCCTCGAGGAGCGCGGCGCCGAGGCCGCGGCGGCGGGCGCGCCGGTGGACGAGCATCTTCGACAGGTCGGCCCGGTGCGGCTGGTTCTCGGGCTGCGCGAGGACGAGCTGCACCGTCCCGACGATGCCGTCCTCGTCCTCTGCGACGAGCAGGGCGCGCCTGCCCTCCTCGACGTCCTCGGCGACGTCGCGCCAGAACGCCTGCGCGCGCACGGGCTCCAGCGGGTGGAGGAAGCTGACGCCGGCGTCGCTGTCGATTGCGTCGATCAGCACGTCGGCGAGCGCGACGATCTGCTCGTCGTCGACGCGCTCGAGTCGCCGAATCGGGATGGCCGTCATCTGCTCCCGAATCTACGGGTTGAACGCCAGGAAGACGAAGGCGCCGAACAGGACCAGGTGGACGCCGCCCTCCTGGACGGTGGCCCGCCCGGGCAGCACCGTGAGCGCGCCGACCGCCGCCGTGATCGCAAGGAGCACCATCTGCGTCGCGCCGAGCCCGAGCACGAGCGGCCCGTCGAGCCAGATCGACGCGACCGCGATCGCGGGGATCGTGAGCGCGATGCTGGCGACCGCCGAGCCGAGCGCGAGGTTGAAGCTCGTCTGAACGTGACCGCGATGCGCGCTCCGAACCGCGGCAAGCGTCTCCGGGAGCAGGACGAGCACTGCGATCGCGACCCCCACCGCCGACAGCGGCGCGCCGATCGCGTCGACGGCGTCCTCGATTGCCGGCGCCCGCCAGGATCGCGCCGACGATGGCGAGGATGGCCGTCCCCGGCTTGCTGCCCCAGGTCGCGAAGAAGACCGCCACCGCGACCACGGGGACGACGACGTCCATCGCATGAGCAGCCGCGCGACGCTCAGGCCCACATTCATAGCCTGACCGGCCGCGCAGCTTGACATATTCCTATATAGGAATATGATTGCCAGACATGGCCCGGGCAGCGACGACGGCAGACGCGTTCAACGCGGTGGCAGAGCCCCGCCGGCGGCAGATCCTCGACGTCCTCGCGGGCGGCGAGCGGCCGGTGAACGACCTCGTTCGCGCGCTCGGGCTGGCCCAGCCGCAGGTGTCGAAGCACCTGCGCGTGCTCCGCGAAGTGGGGGCGGTCGACGTGCGCGAGGACGGACGGCAACGGCTGTACCGGCTCAACGGCCAGGCGCTCAAGCCCATCCACGATTGGGTGAAGGCCTACGAGCGCGCATGGGCGGACCGGTTGGACGAGCTCGACGCAGTGGTGCAAGAGCTCAAGAGCGAGGAGGAAGGACGTGGCAGTGACGACGAATAGCCAGACGGCGAAGCTGACGCTCCCGACAGACGAGCAGATCGTCATCACGCGGGAGTTCGACGCACCGAGGCACCTCGTGTACCGGGCGTACACGACGCCCGACCTGGTCAAGCGGTGGTTCCACGCGAAGCGCGGGACGGTGACCATCGCGGACATCGACCTGCGCGTCGGCGGCACGTGGCGGTACGTGATGGTGACGGACTCCGGTGAGGAGGTCGCGTTCCACGGCGAGTACCGCGAGCTCGTCCCCGACGAGCGGATCGTTACCACCGAGGTCTACGAAGGGAGCGCCGGAGCCGGAGCCCGGCCAGGAGGTCGTGAACACGGTCACCCTGGAGGAGGTCGACGGGCGGACGAGGTGGACGCTCGTGATCCAGTGCCCGAGCCGGGAGGTCCGGGACGCGATCGTCGACTCCGGGATGGAGGAGGGGCTGCAGGACGCGCTCGACCTCATCGAGGAGCTGGCCGGCTCCCTCCGCTGAGCGTGGGCGACGGCCGCCGGGCGAGCGCCCGGCGGGCCGTCGCTCCCGCGGAGCCGTTCCTGGATAGCGGACGGGAAGCGCCCCTATTTGCGGTCTACCGTCGAGGCCGAGATCGACGGAGGCCCTCGAGTGGCGGACGGGGACGCGAGCGTCCTCGCGCAACGTGACGATTTCGACGCCCCATGCACGGCTGCGCATGGTGCCGTGCGCGGCCGCTGGGCAAGCGCGGAGACGATCGATCGCCGCCGACGACGCTCGAGGTCTCGCAACCGCCGCAGAGATCCGTCGAGCCGACTGCGACTTACGTGCTCATGCACCTCGATCTCGCGTTCGCACGAGCGCACGTCGACCGGTTGTCGACCCGCCGGCCGACGCTGAGCTGGATCGCGTGAGCGGCAGGCGTTCTCGAGCGTGCGCGTTCGAGTGTGGCGGCAGCCGCGAAAGGCACCCGGCGTCGCGGCGGAGACGAGCGCGCCGCGTGGTCAGCAGGCGTTCTCGAGGCCGGCTGCAAGCGTGAGAGCCCTTCTCCATAGGTCGCCGAGGTCGTGGTGCCCGGCGGCGCCGGCGGAGGCCGGATCCCTCAGACGTGCGCGAGCAGCCCGCCGAGCGGCCGCGGCACGCGGGCGAGGTCGAGTGCGTCCGCGAGCAGCCCGGCGGTCCGGATGTTCCGGCCGCTGTGCGTCTTGACGAACCGCCGGAGCTGCTCGTCGAGGGGGCGTCCGCGCCACGCCGGCTGCCGCTGGAACGTCCGGAACGACTCGAGCTCCCCTTCCGCCGCGATGACCTCCTCCACGGTGTCCACGCCGGCGGCGCGAATGAGCTCGTCCTCGAGGTCCTCGACGCAGACGTAGAAGCCGAGCCGCTCCATGTCGGCGCGCGCGAGATCGGCGCCGAGGCCGGCGCGCTCGAGCGCGCGACCGAACACCGCCTCCTCGCCGGCGTCGACGAGGCCCGCGAGCCGCACGTCCAGCCCGTGTGGGCCGTACCGGTCGAGGAAGGCGCCGATCGCCTGCGCGCCGCCCATCGGCACGACGGCGACGCCCTCCTCCGGAAGGCTCCGGCCCAGGCGCCGTGCGAGCGCTTCGACCGCGCGCTGGTCGCTGACCCCTTCGACGAGGACGACGGTCGAGGGCTCTGACGGTGCCGTCACGAGCTCGCCGGGCACCGTCGGGGGCTCACGCGCTAGACGGCGACGCCGGCGTGCTCGAGCAGGCCGCGGTACGCGGCGTACGCGTAGGGATGCTCGAAGACCTCGAGCGCCTCGTCCGGGTCGACGACGAGCTCGAAGGACTCTCCGCCCTCGTCGACGACGGTGACGGCGAGCGAGTCGTCCTCGGGGTACCAGACGAGGTACACGTCGATTCCCTGGTTCGCGCGGTGCGCCAGCTCGCGGCGGCTCATTGAGGTTGCGTGGAACATGACGGCAGCCTCGCACCACTCTCGCTCTGTCGCGCGCTTCGGCCTGCACGTGTTTCCGGGGTGCGGCTGGCCCCACTCTCGGCGAGCGCCCGGCGATGCGACGATCCCGCCGTGACACCGGGTGCGAGCGGGTACGAGGGCTTCTTCGGCGAGGACGTCGCCGCGTCGTACGACGCGGGCGCCGCCGAGATGTTCGACCCCGCCGTCGTCGACCCGGTCGTCGACGTGCTCGCCCGCCTCGCCGGGACGGGCCGTGCGCTCGAGCTCGCGATCGGCACCGGGCGCATCGCGTTGCCGCTCGCGGCGCGCGGCGTCCCGGTCGCCGGGATCGACGACTCCGAGGCGATGGTGGCGCGGCTCCGCGCGAAGCCGGGCGGCGAGGAGATCGAGGTCGCGATCGGCGACTTCGCCACGACCCGCGTGCCGGGCGAGTTCGCGGTCGTCTACCTCGTCTTCAACACGATCTTCAACCTCGTGACCCAGGACGCGCAGGTCGCGTGCTTCGAGAACGCCGCCGCGCACCTCGCGCCGGGCGGGCGCTTCGTCGTCGAGACGCACGTCCCCGAGCTGCAGCGCCTCCCGCCGGGCCAGACGATCCTCCCGTTCCGCGCCGACCCGGGCGGGCTCTCGTTCGACGTCTACGACGTCGTCACGCAGCGGTTCAGCTCCCAGCACTTCCACTTCTCCGAGGAGGGCGTGCGGGCGACGCCGGTCGAGCTCCGCTATGCCTGGCCCGCGGAGCTCGACCTCATGGCGCGCATCGCCGGGCTCTCGCCGGAGGGGCGCTTCGGCGGCTGGCGCGGCGAGCCGTTCACCGAGCTCAGCCGCTCGCACGTCTCGGTGTACGCGAAGCCCTGAGTGGGGAGCCGGCGCTACCGGCTGGACTGCTCGATCCAGTAGGAGCGTGAAGTCGGTCGCCGGGCGCTCGCCTCCCGGAGCGAACGGCTCGGTCGGGCACGATGCGCTCGTGCACCTCGACCCCCAGATCGGCGTCGTCGCGATCGTCCTGCTCGTCGCCGTCGCCGCGATTGCTCGCGGTCGCGCCGATGCTGCGCATCCCGTACCCGATCCTGCTCGTCCTCGGCGGCCTCGCGATCGGGCTCGTGCCGGAGATGCCCGAGTTCGAGCTCGAGCCGGAGCTCGTCTTCTTCGGAGTGCTGCCGGTCGCTGCTCTACGGCGCCGCGTTCTTCACCTCGCTCCGGGACCTGCGTGTCAACGCGAAGCCCATCGGCCTGCTCGCCATCGGGCTGGTGCTGATGACGACCGTGGGTGTCGCCGTCGTCGCGCACGCGTTCATCGACGACCTCTCGTGGGCGAGCGCCTTCGTCCTCGGCGCGATCGTCTCTCCGACCGATCCGCTCGCCGCGACGTCGATCGCGCGCCGCCTCGGCGTCCCGCGGAAGCTCGTGACGATCGTCGAGGGCGAGAGCCTCGTCAACGACGGCAGCGGCCTCGTCCTCTACCGCGTGGCCGTCGCCGCGGTCCTCACCGGCTCGTTCTCGCTGCTCGACACGGGCGGCCTGTTCGTCGTCGTGGCGGGCGGCGGCGTCGCCTTCGGCCTCGGCGTCGGCTGGCTCGTCCGCCAGGTGCGGCGCCGGCTCGACAACCCGCCGGCCGAGATCACGATCTCGCTCCTCACGGGGTACCTCGCGTTCATCCCGGCCGATCTGCTCGGCCTCTCGGCCGTTCTCGCAACCGTGACGGCCGGTGTCTACCTCGGCTGGCACACGCCGGAGCTGACGAGCGCGCAGGTCCGGCTCCAGGCGCTCGCCGTCTGGGAGATCGTCCAGTACCTCCTCAACGCGCTCCTGTTCGTCCTCGTCGGGCTGCAGCTCCCGGTGGTCGTCGACGTCGCTCGACGACGTCCCCGTCTCCGCGGCTCCTCGGCTACGCCGCGCTCGTCAGCCTGACGGTGATCCTGCTGCGATTCGCGTGGGTGTTCGTCGTGCACTACGCGCCGAAGCGGGTCGTCGGCCGGATGACCGACGCGCGAGGCGCGGTGTTCCTCTCGTGGGCGGGGATGCGCGGCGCGGTCTCGCTCGCGGCGGCGCTCGCGCTGCCCTTCGAGACCGATGCCGGCGACCCGTTCCCGGGCCGCGAGCTCATCGTCTTCCTGACGTTCATGGTCATCCTCGCCACGCTCGTCGGGCAGGGCCTGACGCTGCCGCTCGTCATCCGCTGGCTCGGGCTCGCAGGACGACGGGCTCGAGGAGCGCGAGGACGCGAAGGCGCGCATCCACGCGGCGGAGGCGGCGCTCGCGCGCCTCGAGGAGCTCATCGACGAGGACTGGGTGCGCGAGGACACCGCCGAGCGCGTCCGGGGCGCCTACCGCTTCCGGACGACGCGCTTCCGCGCCCGCCTCGACGACGGGGACGACGGTGCCGTCGAGAGCCGCTCGCAGGACTACCAGCGCCTGCGCCGCGAGCTGCTCGACGCCGAGCGCGAGGCGCTCGTCGAGCTCCGCCGGTCCGGCGCGATCAGCAACGACGTCTGGATCCGTGTCGGCCGCGACCTCGATCTCGAGGACGAGCGGCTCGACATCTGAGTCGGCTCGCCGATGGCGGGCGATGAGTTCCGCCGCCACCAGTCGTCCTATCGATCGACAACCGATCGAGAGGAGCTCTCCATGGCCGGACACGGTTCGGACAGCGCAGCGTGGCCGAGGGGCATCGCAGCGGTCACGCTGTTCGTCGAGGACCTCGACGCTGCCAAGACGTTCTACCGGCGAGGTCTTCGGCCTTCCCGTCTCCTACGAGGACGACGCCTCCGCCGTCTTCACGTTTCGGCGACACGATGGTCAACCTGCTGAAGGTCGAGGCGGCACACGAGCTGATCGAGCCCGCCGAGGTCGGTGGCCGCGACTCCGGCTCGCGCTTCCAGTTCACGATCCCGGTCGACGACGTCGACGCGATGTGCTCGGAGCTCGCGTCGCGCGGGCGTCGAGCTGCTGAACGGCCCGATGGACCGGCCGTGGGGCATCCGGACCGCGAGCTTCCGCGACCCGGGAGGGCACATCTGGGAGATCGCGGCTAGCCCTCGCGCCGCCGCTAGCTCGTCTCGACGACCCGCTTCAGCTCGCCGAGCATCTTCTCCCAGTTGGCCCGGGAGTGCTCGGCCTCTTCGTCGCTCTTGTTGTTGTCCTGGCTCAGCGAGAGGTGCGTCTGCGACCCGTGCCGCTCGAGCTCGTAGACGAGCGTGTGGTAGTTCGCCGGGTCGTCCTCGGCGCCGCTCATCGGGCTGAAGTGCGTCAACGTCAGGCGGCGCCCGGGGTCGACCTCGACGATCTTGCCCTTGTCCTCGTAGGTCCTCCCCTCGTACTCGCCCTTCCAGGTGATCGGGCTGCCCTCGACCCAGTCGCTCTCGACCCGGGAGCCGAACATGTACTTCTCGATCTGCTTCGGATCCGTCAGCGCGTCCCAGACGTCCTGCGGCGTGGCGTCGATGTCGATCTCGGCGGTGGCGACACGACCCGTCATGAGGCTGCCTCCTTCCGGCGTTGCCTGTCGGGCGTCGGGATACCCGTCGACCGAGCGGGCAAACGCCGCTCAGCGCGGGCGGGCGATCCGGAGGCGTGCGCCGATGGCGCTGCGGGCCTGGTCGAGCGTGGCCGGGTCGTTGTGGAGCAGGAACGCGGTGTTGCCCATGAGGAGGAACGCGTCGAGCTCGAAGGCCAGCTGCGCGGCATCCTCGCCGGCGTCCAGCTCGCCGCTGCTCCTGTGCCTGCGTCGCCAGCTCCTCGAGGAGCTCGAGCCAGCCCTTCGAGTAGGACGCGATCTGCTCCTTCACGCGGGCCGGGATGGGTGTCGAACTCCGCCGCGGCCGAGGCGAAGAAGCAGCCGCCCGGGAAGACGCGCCGCTCGAGGTGGTCGAGGAACGCCTCGCAGAGCGCCTCGAGCCGCGCGAGCGGGGACTCGACGGACTCGGTCGGGCCGAGGACGTGCGCCTGGAAGATCTCTGACGCGGTCTCGATGGTCGCGAGCTGGAGCTCCTCCTTCGAGCCGAAGTGCGCGTAGAGGCCGCTCTTGCTCATGCCGATGTGCTCGGCGAGCCGTCCGATCGAGAGGCCCTCGAGCCCTTCCACCGTCGCGAGCCGGGCGGCCGCGTCGAGGATCGTCGCTCGGCTGCGGAGGCCGTCCTCGCGCGGCTTGCGCGGTCGCGACTCCTGGGTCGTAGAGCTCATCACTTGACAAGTTAGCACGATCGTTCGTAATATCAACGAGAAGAACGACCGATCGTGCTAACTAATTCCGAAGGAGAGCGACATGACCGCCAACGCCACACTGGAAAGCCGTCTCGCCGACGGGCTCGCGCAGCTCGTCGACGGCGACGTCCTCACCGAGGAGCACGCCGAGTACGAGTCGGCGCGGCTCGTCTGGAACGGGATGATCGACAAGCGCCCCGCCGCCATCGTGCGGTGCGCTGGGCCGGAACGACGTCGCAGCCGCGGTGCGCTTCGCCGCCGAGCACGACCTGCCGCTCGTCCGTCCGCGGGGGCGGACACAACGTCGCGGGCACGGCCCTCGTCGACGACGGCATCGTGATCGACCTGTCGCGCATGCGCGGCGTCCGCGTCGACGCGTCCGGCCGCACCGTGCACGTCGAGGGCGGTGCCACCTGGGCGGACGTCGACCGCGTCACCGCGCCGCTCGGACTTGCGGCTCCCGGCGGCGTCGTGTCCGAGACGGGCGTCGCCGGGCTCGCCCTGAGCGGCGGCGTCTCGCACCAGCGCCGGCGGGACGGGATGACGGTGGACAACCTCGTCTCGGCGGAGGTCGTCCTCGCCGACGGCCGCATCGTCCGCGCGAGCGGCGACGAGCACCCCGACCTCTACTGGGCGCTGCGCGGCGGCGGCGGCAACTTCGGCGTCGTCACGTCGTTCGAGCTTCGCCTGCACGAGCTCGGGCCCGAGGTGTTCGCGGTCAACGTCGCGTATCCGCTCGAGGACGCCGTCCGCGTCCTCACCGCGTGGCGCGATGCCGTCGCGGACGCGCCGGACGAGCTGTCCACCGCGGGGTTCATCTGGTCGCTGCCGGAGGTCGAGGAGCTGCCCGGAGGAGCTGCGCGGGCTGCCCTACGTCGGGATCGTCGGCATGTGGGCGGGCGACCCGGAAGAGGGCGAACGCGCGACGCAGGCGCTGCGCGAGGTCGCGACGCCGATCGTCGACATGAGCGGGAGCGTGGGCTACCTCGAGTTCCAGGGCGCCCTCGACGCGTTCTTCCCGGCCGGCCAGCGGCGCTACTGGAAGGCGCTCTACCTCGACGGGCTCTCGGACGCCGCCGTCGACGCCACGGTCGAGTGGTCGAACCGCAGGCCGTCGAACGACACGCTCGTCATCATCCGCCACTGCGGCGGGGCGATGTCCCGCGTCGCCGCCGACGAGACCGCGTTCGGCGACCGCAGCTCGGAGTGGATGCTGAGCATCGACTCGACGTGGATCGACGCGGCGGACGACGAGCGAAACATCGCCTACACCCGCTCGTTCTGGGACGCGGTGCTGCCGTACTCGGACGGGAAGACGTACTTCAACTTCCCGGGCCTGTTCGAGGAGGGCGACGCCGCCGTCCGGGCGAGCTACGGCTCGAACCACGAGCGGCTGGCCCGCATCAAGGCGAAGTACGACCCCGACAACCGGTTCCGGCTGAACCAGAACATCCGGCCGGCGCTCGAGATCCTGGCCGAGCCGGGCGAGCTCGCGGCGTGAGCACCGAAGCCACGGGAGCGCCCGCCCCACGCGGGCGGACGCTCCCGGCGCCCTACGACTAGGGCCGGTCGTGCGGGAGCGGCCTGGCGACGACTTGCTTTTGACCACGCCCCTGCCTCGGCGCGTATCGTCATGACCGGAACCGCGATGTCCGTTTTCGACGACGTGTACCGGCGCTCGCTCGAGCAGCGAGAGGAGTTCTGGGCCGAGGCGGCCGGGGCGATCGACTGGATCGAGCCGTGGGCGAGGGTGCTCGACGCCTCGCGGGCGCCTTTCTACCGCTGGTTTTCGGGCGGCACGCTGAACACGTGCTTCAACGCCCTCGACCGCCACGTCGAACGCGGTCGCGCAGACCAGCTCGCCCTGATCTACGACTCGCCGGTGACGGGCACGACGACGACGTTCACGTACCGGGAGCTCCGCGACCTCGTCGCGCGGGCGGCCGGGGCGCTTCGCGCCGAGGGGGTCGAGCGCGGCGACCGGGTGATCGTCTACATGCCGATGGTCCCGGAAGCGGTCGTGGCGATGCTCGCATGCGCACGCATCGGGGCGGTGCACTCCGTCGTCTTCGGCGGCTTCGCCGCGAACGAGCTCGCGAGCCGGATCGAGGACGCGCGGCCGAAGGTCGTCGTCACCGCGTCGTGCGGCATCGAAGTGGGGCGGATCGTCGCCTACAAGCCGCTTCTCGACGCGGCGATCGACATGGTCGAGGCGAAGCCGGAGCGATGCATCGTCGTGCAGCGTCCCGAGCAGGACTGCGACCTCGATCCGGGACGCGATCTCTCGTGGGAGGAGGCGCTCGCGGGCGCCGAGCCCGCGGCGTGCGTGCCCGTCGAGGCCACCGACCCGCTCTACATCCTCTACACGTCGGGCACGACCGGTCAGCCGAAGGGGATCGTCCGCGACAACGGCGGCCACGCCGTCGCGCTCGAGTGGTCGATGACGCACGTCTACGACGTCGCACCGGGCGAGGTCTACTGGGCGGCGTCCGACGTGGGCTGGGTCGTCGGCCACTCGTACATCGTCTACGCGCCCCTCTTCCACGGGTGCACGACGGTGCTCTACGAGGGGAAGCCCGTCGGGACGCCCGACGCGGGCGCGTTCTGGCGCGTGATCGCCGAGCACGGGGTCTCGACGCTGTTCACCGCCCCGACCGCGTTCCGGGCGATCCGTCAGCAGGACCCGGAGGGCGAGCACATCGGCCGCCACGACCTCTCCGGCTTCCGCGCGCTGTTCCTCGCCGGCGAGCGCTGCGACCCGGCGACGCTCGAGTGGGCCGAGCAGAAGCTCGGCGTGCCGGTGATCGACCACTGGTGGCAGACGGAGACGGGGTGGGCGATCGCCGCGAACTGCCTCGGCATCGAGCGGCTCCCGGTCGTTCCCGGCTCGCCGACCCGGGCAGTGCCCGGCTGGGACCTTCGCGTGCTCGACAACGACGGCGCCGAGCAGCCGGCACGGCGAGACCGGCGCGCTCGCGGTGAGGCTGCCGATGCCCCCGGGCGCCTCGCCCACGCTCTGGAACGCGGACGAGCGCTTCCGCGAGACGTACCTCGACCCGTTCCCCGGCCACTACCTGACCGCCGACGCCGGCTACGTCGACGAGGAGGGCTACGTCTTCGTGATGGCGCGCACGGACGACATCATCAACGTCGCCGGCCACCGTCTCTCGACAGGTGCGATCGAGGAGGTGCTCGCAGCCCACGCGGACGTCGCCGAGTGCGCCGTCGATCGGCGTCGCCGACGACCTGAAGGGCCAGCTCCCGCTCGGCCTCGTCGTCCTGAAGGCGGGGGTCGAGCGGCCGCACGACGAGATCTCGCGGGAGGCGGTCCAGCTGGTCCGCGACCGGATCGGGCCTGTCGCCTCGTTCAAGACGTGCGTCGTCGTGGAGCGGCTGCCGAAGACCCGCTCCGGCAAGATCCTGCGCGGGACGATGCGCCGCATCGCCGACGAGCGGGAGTACGCCGTCCCGGCGACGATCGACGATCCCGCGATCCTCGACGAGATCACGACCGCCCTTCGGGGCGCCGGGTACGGGGCCGCGCTCGCTCGCCCCGACCGCCTGACCGGCACTACGATCTTCTTCGGTGGCCTACGACGAGCGTCTCGCCGAGCGGATCCGCGAGCTCCTCGCGGACGAGGCGGGCGTGACGGAGCAGAAGATGTTCGGCGGGCTCGGGTTCCTGATCGGTGGGAACATGGCCGTCGGGGTCAGCGGGCAGGGAGGCATCCTCGTCCGCGTGGATCCGGCCGAGTCCGACGAGCTCGTCGCGAGCACGGACGCGTACCCGATGGAGATGCGCGGCCGCTCGATGGCGGGCTGGCTCCGTGTCGATCCCGAGCACGTCGACACGGCGGAGCAGCTCGAGCCGTGGGTCGCGCGCGGCGCCGCGTACGCCCGGGCGCTGCCGCCGAAGAAGAAGTAGAGCGGCTACCCGAGCAGGACACGGCGCGAGGCGCCGAAGCGTCTCTCGCCCGAACGGGTCGTCGTCCTCGAGCGCGTGGACGGCCACCTGCGTCGCCCCGGCGTCGAGGTGCGCCGCGGACGCGCGCACGGATCGCCTCCTCGTCGCCGGCGGCGATGAGCGCGTCGACGAGCGCGTCCGAGCCGCCGTCCTCGAAGTCCGCGTCGGTGAACCCGAGCCAGCGGAGGTTGTCGAGGTAGTTCGGCGTGTCGAGGTACCAGCCGATCGCCGCCCGCGCCCGCCGGCGCGCTTCGGCGGGGTCGTCGGCGAGCACGACCTTCTGCTCGGCGACGAGGAGCGCGTCCGGGCCGAGGATCTCTCGCGCGCGGCGCGTGTGCTCGACGGGGACGAGGTACGTGTGGGCGCCGAGCGCCTTCTCCGCGGCGAGCCGGAGCATCGGCGGGCGCAGCGCGGCGATGACGCGGGGAACCGGCGGCCGGGTCACGCCCTGGCCGTCCGGGCTGACGAACGGGTCGTCGTCCAGCGCCTCGAGGTAGGCGCGCATGGTCGCGACCGGCCGCGCATACGTGTGACCGCGCGGATCGACCTGGCGCGGATGGCTGACGCCGAGCCCGAGCAGGAACCGGTCGTCGAACGCGTCGGAGAGGACGCGCGCCGCATTCGCCGCCGTGACGGCGTCCCGTCCCCAGATGTTCGCGATGCCGGACGCGACGCGGATCCGCTCCGTCGCGCCGAGCAGGACGGCGGCGTTCGTGAACGACTCGCGCGTGCCGAGGCCCTCCGAGTACCAGAGCGTGTCGTAGCCGAGCCGCTCCATCTCGCGCGCGGCGGGACGCGCATCCGCCGCAGGCGTCACGGCGAACGCGCCGCTCCAGACGCCGATCCTCCCGAGCTCCATGCGCCGACGATAGTCCGGCTCGCGCGCGGGCCGCTCCCACTACCGTTCCCGGCATGAAGATCGCCGTCGTCGGAGCCGGCGCGATGGGGTCGGTGTACGCCGGGATCCTCGGCGACGCCGGGAACGAGGTCTGGGCGATCGACGTCTGGCCCGAGCACGTCGAGGCGATTCGCGCCCGTGGGCTGACGGTCGAGGGGGCGAGCGGGAACCGCACCGTGCGGATCCAGGCGACGTCCGACCCGACCGAGGCGGGGTGTGCGACCTCGTCGTGATCGCGACGAAGGCGCTCCACGTCGAGGCCGCGGCTCGCGCGGCGACGCCGCTGATCGGGCCGGAGACCGTCGTGCTGCCGATCCAGAACGGCCTCGGCAGCGCCGAGCGGATCGCCGCGATCCTCGGCGAGGAGCAGGTCGCGATCGGGGTCGTCGGCGGCTTCGGCGCCTCGGTCGTCGGGCCGGGGCACGTCCACCACAACGGCTGGGAGCTCGTCCGGCTCGGCGAGCGCCGCGGCCCTGCGACGCCGCGCATCCAGCGCATCGCGAAGGTCTGGGAGGACGCGGGCTTCCGCGTCCAGACCTACGACGACGTCGACCAGCTCGTCTGGGAGAAGCTCATCTGCAACGTCTGCTTCAGCGGGACGTGCGCCGTCCTCGAGCGGACGATCGGCGAGGTGATCGCCGACCCGTCGGCCTGGCACGTCGCCTCGAGCTGCGCGGTCGAGGCGTACGAGGTCGCCCGCGCACGCGGGATCGCCGTCGACATCGACGACCCTGTTGCGTACGTGCGCGCGTTCGGCGAGAAGATCGCGGGCGCGCGGCCGTCGATGCTGCTCGACGTCATGGCCGGACGCCCCTGCGAGATCGACGTCATCAACGGCGCCATCCCGCCTGCGGCGCGCGAGGTCGGCCTCACCGCGCCCGTGAACGAGGTCGTGACCGCGCTCGTACGGGCCAAGAGCGCGGCCGCGGAGGCGGGGCCGGCGCCCCGCCTCCCGACCTGATCACTTCGGCCGGTAGCTCAGGTACACGACGCCGTTCTCGTAGGACTCGTTCGCCTCGAGCGAGAACGTCCTCGGCGCGGCGCCGTCGGGGAAGAGCCGCGGCCCTCGCCCGCGCGTCAGCGGGTACACGAACAGGTGCAGCCCGTCGATCAGTCCGTCGTCGAGCAGCGCCCGCACGAGCGTGCCGCTGCCCGACATGTAGATGTCGCCGTCGACCTCGTCCTTCAGCCGCCGGATCCGGTCGGCGTCGTACGGGCCGATGATCTCCGAGTTCCGCCACGTTCCCTCGGTGAGCGTCCCGGACACGACGTACTTCGTCGTGTCGTTGAAGAACGGCGCCCCGGGATCGTCCTCGACGGTCCGCGTCGACCATGCCGGCTCGAACATCTCGTACGTCACCCGCCCGAGCAGGATCCCGTTCGCCCGCTCCGTGACGGCGCCGATCGCCTCGCCCATCTTCGGGTGGAAGCCGTATTCGAACGTCCACACCGGCGCGTCGATGACGCCGTCGAGGCTCATGAACTCGTGCACGTGGATCTCACCCATGTCTCGTCCCTCCGTGTCGCTGTTTGCCGGTTAGACGACGGCGTCGCGGAGGAATCATCGCCCCGCGCAGCCGGGTGGCCGCGTCGGCTCGACCGGACCTAGCGCCGGAACGCCGCCCTCGCGTCTCCCGGCCGGGCGATCCGACGTGTAGCGCGTCGCCGACGCGGAGCACGACGTTGCCCGTCTTCTGCCCGCCTCGACGTAGCGGGTCGCCTCGACGATCTCGTCGAGGTCGTACGTCCGGTCGATCACCGGCCGGTAGCTCCCCGCCTCGACCAGCTCCTTGACCAGGAGGAGATCCTCCTTGCGGTAGCGGCCGATCCCGAGGGCCGCGCGCTTGCTCCCGACGAACCGGGTCGCGAGCGCGAGGAACGGCACGTGGTAGAGGAACCCGAGGTCCATCGTCACGTAGATCCCGCCGGCGCTCAGCGAGCCGCCGGCAGCGGCGGAACGAGTGCTTGCCGACCGCGTCGAAGATCACGTCGTACGTCTTGCCGTTCTTCGTGAAGTCCTCGCGAAGGCGGTCGACGACCTCCGTGCGCGCCGAGCGATCGCACGAGCTCGACGTCCTTCGTGTCGCACACCGCCGTCACGCCGGCCGCGCCGAAGTGGTGGAGGAGCAGCTGCACCGCGGCCGTCCCGACCGAGCCTGCGGCGCCGTAGACGAGGACGCGTCTTCCCCTGCAGCGGCTCCGCCGGTCGCAGGCAGCTGAGCGCGAGCAACGAGCCGTCGGGGATCGCCGCCGCCTCCTCGAAGGTCAGCGCCGCCGGCTTCGGCGCGATGACCCCGCTCTCGCGCACGGCCACGTACTCCGCGTTCGCCCCTGCCTGGACGCCGAAGACGTCGTCGCCGACCCGAAGCTCGGTCACGGCCGAGCCGACCTCCTCCACGCGGCCGGCGAACTCCGAGCCGAAGCTCGTCCGCCTCGGGCGGCGGATGCCCGTGAAGAGGCGGGCGAACCTGTACTCCCGGTGCGCACGCCCATGGCGTCGCCGCGTGTGACCGTGGAGGCGTGGACCCGGACGAGCACCTCGTCGTCTGCGGGCACCGGCCGCTCGACGTCGTCGACGCGGAGCACCTCCGGAGGCCCGTACCGATCGTGGACGACTGCTCTCATCGCGTCACGTCCTCTCGCTCGGTTGCGCTGGATCGGGGCGCCGTGCTTCCAGGCGCGGCCGGCCCGGTACAGCTCCGCAGGCCTGCCGCCGCCGGGCCCGGGGCGGGCCGTCCGGCCCGTCGGGATCACCCATCCGTCCTCTCCGACGAGGCTGCGGCGGAAGTTCGCGGCGTCGAGCTGCACGCCCCAGATCGCCTCGTACACGGCCCGGAGCTCGGCCATCGTGAAGGTCGTGCCGACGAACGCGGTCGCGATGCCCGAGAGCTCGAGCTCGACCCGGACGCGCTCGACTGCGTCGCGGACGATCCGGAGGTGGTCGAACGCGAGCTCGATCCGCTCCTCGAGGATGTCCGACGACGGGGACGAGCGCGGCATGCGCCGCGTCCGTGCCGGCGGTGATCGCCCCGACGTCGCGGAGGACGGCGAGGTACCCGACCGTGACGACGTTCATCCGCGGGTCGCGTCCCGGGTCGCCGTAGGCGCCGAACTGGGTCAGCAGGCTCGGGACGTCGACGCCGGTCTCCTCGGCGAGCTCGCGCCGTGCCGCCTCGTCGAGCGTCTCGTCGGGGCGCTTGAACCCGCCGGGCGTCGCCCACATGCCCTCGAACGGCTCCTGGCCGCGCCGCACGAGGAGGGCGTTGAGGACGCCGTCGGTCATGGTCAGGATCACCATGTCGACCGTGACCGCGAAGGCGGGGAACGTGCTCGGGTCGTAGCCGGGCGGGATGTTTGCGCCACGCGTTCTTGTCGACATGACCCTTACCGTTGCACACGGTTCGAGTCATGTCAACCAAAACCCGCTGAGGTCGGGAGTCTCCTCTAGGCGGGTGTGACCGGCTCGCGGCGGTCGACGCCGGTGCCGATCTCCGGGTCGCGGCCGGCAATGAGCACGGAGTGCTCCGAGACCGTGGCCCGGTAAAGGCGGAAGAGGGAGGGCGGCTGCACGTCGTCCAGTCCCCACCTGCGGCCCACGTCGGCCTCCGACAGCCGTCCGAAGACCTCGATGCCGCGCTCGAGCTCGGCGCCGGTGAGCTCCTCGGCCCGGCCCGACATGTACACGGCCTTTGCCCCGCCGACGGGTACCGTCGAGTCGAAGATGGTGATCGCGACCTCCGGCCGGGCCGCCACGTTCCGCGAATGCCTCGCGTCGGGCGACGAGACCCAGTGGAACCGCCTGTAGTCCTCCGAGGCGAACCAGACGGGCGACACCCAGGGGTGACCGTCCGCGTCGGCGGTGCCGAGCGCCATGTACCGGTTCGAGTCGATGATCGTCCGGGCGAGGTCGTTCAACCGCTCATTGGTCATCGTCCTCCATACCTACCGCAAGAAGCTCGCTCTGCAGGTCGAGCCGAGCCTGGAAAGCGTCGAAATGCGGTGCTCTTGCGGATTCGCCGCCTTCGGCTAGCGCTTGTTCCGCGCGCGTACTGTCTGGAGCCTCCCGGCCTCTAGGAGCTCGCGGACCTTCATGCCCTCGACGGCTACCAGCGCGGTCTTCATCGCGCGCAGCTGCGGTCTCAGGCGCCGCTTGACCTTGCCAATGCGGTCCGCGAGGCGGCCGAGGTTCGCGACCGTCTCCGCGTCGAGCTCGGCGTCGAGGATGTCGGCGTTCGTCCGCAGCCGGATCCATGGATCGAAACTCCGCACCGCGAGCCCGAACGCCTCTTCGTCCTCGATGATCGCGCCGATCAGGTCGGCCGTCTCGGTCTCGACGAGCTCGACGACCTTCTGCCCGAAAGGCGTCTGGGACATGATGTGGTCGCGGAACCGACGGAGCTGACGTTCCTTTTTCTGCAGCTCGACGTCCGCTGCCTCCGATGCGGCGGCACCGCGACTCGCACCGCCGATCGCGGCGATCAGCGCCCGAATCGCGCAGTCGCAAATCGTTGTCAGATTGAGCTGCTGGAAGATGACGTTGATGTCGTTGTGCCAGGTGGTGATCCCACCGTTCGACACGGCGAAGAACATCCCGACAACGGGGCGAGTGTTGTTGATGCGTCCCTGTCTCTGGTCGAAGATCAACGACCCGGAGTCGCCTCGGTTCGCGAACTGGTTACTGTCGGTCGACGTGACGATGAACGCATTGCCGATGAGGCCCTGCGTCGTCCCATAGTTGACCGTCACCTGAACGTTCACCGAGGTGATCCTCCCGTTGGTCGTCAACCGGGTAGTGCGGCCGCGCTTCTGGACCGCCATCCCGAGTGCCGGCGTCCCGAGCTCGTAGATTGCCGGGCCGATCTGAAGCACGTTGTCGGTCCGGTTCGCGGTGATCGTCCCGATTGCCGCGTCGACTGCCGTCACGGCTGGTGGCGGCGTCCCGGTGGTCATCGTGACGAACCGCTTTAGGCTTCCGATGAGGTCGCCGGGAATGACCCCGCCGTCGAGGCGCCCCGGCTGGAGGATCCCGGCTGGCGCAGACGCTACGTTCAGATTGGAAATGCAGTGGTTGCACGTGAGCATCACGATCGTGCTGTCGCGCAGATCGCACGCCCAGCCGCCAAGCGTGCTGGCGTCGACGCGGTCCTGATGCCCGATGCTGCACCCACCGGGCACCGGCCGGTAGCGGGTGGTGTCCTGCGCCGCGAAGACGAAGCCGACGTCGATCACATCGACACGCATGCGCTGTGCGCCGTGATGGACCTCACGTGGAACGACCGCCCACTCGGGCAGCTCGCTCGGATCGAGCTTCCCCTGGACGAAGACCTGTACGCAGACCTCGTTGCCGAAGCGGCCGCGCAGCTGTCGGTAGCCGGTTCCCGTGCCGACCACGTTCGGCAACCTGAGGAGTCGCTCCGCGTGGAGCTCCTGCGCCGCGCTGACCTGTGCGACTCGATCCTGACTAGGCATGCTCTCCTCCTCGCTCGTTGTCCGCGGCCGTCACGTCGCCGCTAACGACGACCTCCAGCGGAACACCCCCAAGCAGTTCGCTGGCTTGACGCTGCGCGTGCGCGGCGTCTCGTGCCGACCGGACGAACAGCTGGATCACCACGTCGCCGGAACGGGTCAGACCCACGCCGCTGCCTGCTACCCCGTCGATCGCGTGGAGCTCCCGGCGTCGGCGTTCGAGGACCTCGGACAGTGAGCTGACGGGGTCGCTCACGTGAACTCGTGCTCTACCAGCGCTCGGCCTCGAACGGCGGCGTCGAAGCCGCGGGAGTCTCCGGGCTGGGCCTGGACGAGGAGCCGCGGGCAATCCGTCCCATGAGACACGGCCGCAGTGTCTGGAAACAGGATCAGCGCCAAGCGCTCTGCTCCTTGTGTTACGAGCGACCCTATGACGCTCTCGTGGTTCAGGTCAAGCGGCGCGCGGCGGATCGACTCGGGGAGGCGACATTGGTGGACGTCAGCCCATCGGAGCGCAATCGCCTCCCGAACGAAGACCCGCAGCGACGACGGACGTCCAGATCGCGCCTGTCGAGCCTGTCTCCGCCGACGGCTCGACGATGGTGAGGGGGACGCGGCTGAGCGCTCGGCCGATGTCGGCGCCTTAGCCCTCGGGCAACGGAATCTCGCCCTCCATCTGGCCCAGTTGCTCGCAGGAGTCGATCACGGCGAAGTCTTCGCCCTGCTGCCCGTTGCACGTGTCGAACGTCCCCGGGTCGGGCACACCGTTCGGGTTGTCGCCGAGGAACAGGTCGTCGCCCTTGCCTCCGAGCAGCGTGTCGCTGCCGAAGTTGCCGACCAGCTTGTCGTTGCCGTCGCCGCCGTTGAGGACGTCGTCGGCGGGGCCGCCGAACAACTCGTCGTCGCCGTCGTCGCCGCCGACGATGTCGGCTCCGGTCTGCCCTATCGCGAAGTCGTTGCCGGCGCCGGCGCGGATCATGTCGCTGCCGCCCTCGCCGCCGATCCGTCGTCGCCGTCGCCGCCGAACAGCGTGTCGTCGCCGCCGGGCACGCTCATGCCGCCGGGCTGCCGAGCAGGAACGTCTCGCCGGTGTCGCCGAGGATCGAGTCGCTGCCGTCGCCGCCGTCGATCCGGTCGTCGCCGAGATCGCCGCAGATCACGTCGTCGCCGCCGAGGCCGAAGATCGTGTCGTTGCCGCCGAGGCCGACGATGATGTCCGGTCCGTCGGTGCCGCGAAGCGTGTCGTCGCCGGTGTGCCGACGATGGTCGCCGCGTGCAGCGAGAAGTCGGCGAGGCTCAGACATGTCGCCGGGTCGTCCTGGCTGGCGGCTGGTGCTGCTGCAACGACACCCCGTCCAGCAGAGCCGCGGCGGCGACTACCGAATCTCCGGCGCATGAACGACCTCCCCCTGTCGCAGCTTCGCTCGACTCTACTCCGCCGCTGCTCAGCGCAAGAAGGGCGCTGGCGGGACCGCGGATGCTGGTCAACTCTGGTCAACCCCACGATCGATCTCCATCTCGTGGAGCGCCTCGCGCATTAGCTGCGCTGACCCGCCCCCCGTCGGTTCAGCGTCAGGGGGTGGGGAGCACGCTAGGCAGGCTCACCCACCGTCGAGCCCCTCGGACGGCAAGCCCTCTGACGGACTCGAACCGTCGACCCCCTCCTTACCATGGAGGTGCTCTACCGACTGAGCTAAGAGGGCGCTCGGGCCGGAGTCTAGCCGCCGTCCGCGGCTCAGAACCCGACCCCGACTCGCATCTCCGACTCGGCGGCGCGGGCGACCTCGCGCATCCCGACGATCCCCACCGGCCGCTCGCCGTCGACGACGGCGAGGTGGTGGATCCCGTGCTCGGTCATCACCGCGGCCGCGGCTTCGAGCGACGACGTCGTCGTGACGGCGATCGGTTCGGCCGTCATCCACGGCCGGACGCGCGCCTCGCTCGAGTGGACGCGGCTCGCGAGCGCCTGGAGCAGGTCCTGCGACGTGAGGATCCCGACCAGTCGCCCGTATTCGGCTACGAGCACGGCATCGTGGTCGCGCGCGACCATGCGCTCCGCGACCTCGCCGAGCGTGTCCTCGGGCGCGACGACCAGCGCCTCCGCCATCACGTCACCGACTCGCTCGATCGCAGCGTCGTGGAGCGCTTCGTCGACGGCGGCGGCGATGAGGCGGTCGCGTCGAGTCGCGGCGGTCGGCTCGAGCTCCACGTCGACCTCGATCCCGTGTCGGGCGGCTCCGCGTCTGCCGCGAGCGTCCCCGTGCTCCCCGCGAGGAACGGTGAGAGGTAGCGGCCGACGATCTTTGCCGGCGGCCACCAGAGCGGCTCGCTGCTCGACCCAGGCGCCGCCGCTCGCGCTCGAGCTCGGAGTGCAGGAACCGCGGCTCGGCGCCGGTCAGGAGAAGGCCGCGCAGGACGGGGCTGAAGGCACGCGGGGTCAGTGTCTACGCCGGCATCCGCGGCGATCGCCTCCGCAGCGGCCTCGGCCTGCTGCGCTGCGATGCCGCCCTGCTTGACGGGAAATGTCGTGATGTCGCCGGCGGCATAGACGTCCGTCCATGCCGGTCACCCGCCCGTGCGGATCGACGGGAACGAACCCCTCGAACGTCTGCGGGATGCCGGCGATCCGCGGGCCCTCCAGCCGAGGGAGCGCCACGACTCGGTCCGCCGGCGACGACCTCGTCGCCGACGAGCAGCAGCTCGCCGGCTCGCGCCTCGGCCGCATAGCGCCGGTGTGCAGGCCGATCCCCCGCTCGGGCGAGCAGCCCTCGACCGCGTCGCTCGCCTCGCGACCGAAGAGCTCGCAGCGGTCGGGCTCGGGCGTGACGATCGCGAGCTGGACGCCGGCGATCTCGCGCTCGGCGACCCACGCCGCCGTCATGAGCGCGAGCTCGTACGCCGGAAGGCTCCAGACGGCGCCGGTGGGCACGGCGAAGACGACGTGGCGGACCGAGCCGGACTCGATCTCGCGCAGCAGCTCGCTGACGACCGGCGTGTCCGCCGGTCCGCGGAACGTGAGCGCGCCGTGCACGCCCGGCGTCGGCCTCGTGCCGACGGCGACGAGGAGCGTCGAATACGGGACGGGCCCTCCCGGCGACGTGTAGGCGAGTTGGCGGGCGGCGTCGACCGAGACGAGCTCGCCGAGCGTGAACGTCGCGCCCAGCTCCTGTCGCGAGATCTCCGAGGTCGAAATGCCGGACGTCGCCGAGGCCGAACGGCTCCGCGACCGCGAGCGGCCGGTACCAGAACTGCGGCTCGGGGGCGAGCAGCTCGACGCGCACGTGCCCCTCGGTAGCGCCCGCAACGCGAGCGTCGCCTCGAGCGCTGCGACGCCGCCTCCTGCGATCAGCACGTGCCTCTGCTCGCCGGTCATCTCATATGCCTCCTCATTCGCTCAGTGCACGACGAGGACGTCGCAGTGCGCTCGTCGTGTGACCCCGCCGCTGACGCTCAGCCCGAGGAGTCGGGTGAGCCAGCTCGGCTCGCGCGTCCCGACGACGATCAGGTCGGCGCCGCGTTGCTCGGCGAGCTCCGCGATCTCGGCCGCAGGCTCACCCATCGCCGACGACGTACTCGGCGTCCACGCCCCGACCGGCCAGGTACTCGGCGGCGTGCGAGAGCTCCTCGCGGTGCTCCGAAGGCGGATCGACCGGGTCGAGAGGGCCTACGCCGCGGCCGATCAGCACCCCGGCGACGCTGGTGACGGTCACGGTCGCGTCGAACGCACGGGCGAGGTCGGCAGCCTTCGCAAGCGCCCTCTTCGCGGCCTCGGTGTCGTCGTATCCGACGACGATGCTGCTGAAGGTCTTGGTCGCCATCGCTCCTCCCTTCGCTCGCTTCGAGCCAAGCGTCGCGGCCGGCGCCCGCGTCGGCGTCGGTGAGTCGCCGGAACGTCGTGCGGCGAACTACGGAGTGAAGGTGTGGCGGCGGTGGGCTCGGCCCGGCGGCGCGCCGAGCCGAGCCCCGTCCGCTCAGGCCTTCTCGATCCCCACCGCGTTGTACGGCGTGGTGGGTGTCGGAGGCGTCGAGAACCGCGCGTTCGGGAGATAGAGCCTGTTCCCGAAGGCGGCGACGGTCGTAGGAATGTCGAACCGGGGATCCGTCAGGAACCCGGTCACCTCGCCCTCCGTCCCGGCCTTGTTCAGCTCGACCACGGCGACCCGATTCAACTGGTTCTGGACGGCGTACAGCGTGCGCCCGACGACCAGGAGGCCGTCGCCGTTCGTGAGCAACGCTCCTCCGAGATCGACCCTCGTCGCCGCACCCGTCGCGGGATCGACGCGGAACAGGAAGCCCGTGTTCGACTGGACGACGAGCAGTGCGTCGCCGTCCGGCGTGCGCGCGATGCCGTTGAGGTTGAAACCCGCCTGGTGCACGTAGTCGCCGCCGAGCGGGACCGTCTACGTCGCCGCTCGGATCCGCGAGACTGCCCGCACGCCCGAGCGGCACCTTGTAGAGGACGGGTTGCATCGAGTCGGTGAACCACGCAGCGTCCGGCGTGAGGACGACGTCGTTGACGAACGACGGCTCCGTCGTGAACTCGTAGCTCACGATGATCTCGCCGGTGTCGGTGTCGACGACCCGACCGTTGCCCGCCGCGCCGCCGGCGACGAACAGCCGGGAGCGGTGGTCGACCTTCATTCCCACCGACGATGTGCCGGGGCCTTGGCTGATCACCGCGCCCGCGCCGGTGACGAGGTTCACCCGGTAGATGTCGCCGTCCGCCCGAGAGCCGAAGAACGCCTGCGGCCCGCTGCCGATCGCGATCCCCTCGGGCAGGAATCCGTCCGGCAAGGCGAACTCGGTCGGGAAGGCCGCCAGTCCCTTGGCGGCCGTTGCACGTTCGCCGGAAGCCGTCGAAGCGGCCCCGGCCGGCATGGCGACGACGATCGCCGCGATCACCGCCAGCACCACGGCCAGCGCGATCGTGAATCGGAGACGTCGATACGTCATGTGCTCCTCTCCCTTCGCCCCCCGATCGAGTGGTCTCAGCCGCTGCCTACCCATTGCAGTACGGGTCAATCACAGGGTCGGATGCGACCGCCGTGTGTCGGAGGCGAGAGGAGACGGCCGCAGCGGCCGTCGCCTACGGGATCGGCGCGCTCGCCGGAGCCCTCACGGCATGATGCGCGCGGCTCAGAGCGGGATCGTCAGGCTCTCGAGGTCGGTCGGGTAGTCCGTGAGGATCTCGATCCCGTCGGGCGCCACGGCGACGGTGTCCGAGTGCCGGAAGCCGCCGATCGTCGCGTCGTAGACGCCCGGCTCGATCGTGAACACCATTCCGGCCTCGATCGTCGTCGTGTCGCCCAGGTCGAGGAACGGCGCCTCGTGGTTCCGCAGCCCGATGGCGTGCCCGGTGTGCTGCCGCCAGTTCGAGAGCAGCCCGTTGTCCTCGAAGTAGCGCATCACGGCGCCGTCGACATCCGCGCAGGTCACGCCCGGACGGAGCGCCGCGAACGCGACCTGCTGCGCGGCGACGGCGTGGTCGAAGAGCCGGCGCATCTCGTCCGTCGGCGGCCCGACAACCATCGCGCGCTCGAGCTCGGCGTGGTACCCGCAGACGGGCGCGCTCGTCTCGGTGACGAGCACGTCGCCGGGACGGAACTCGATGTTGTGCGCGATCGCGTGCGCCCACGAGCTCCGCAAGCCCGATCTGGCCGCGATAGCCGGCCTGGACGCCGTCCGCTGACGCGAGCTGGCCGTCGTATCCCTCGCCGACCGCCTCGAGGAAGGCGAGCGTCGCCTCGTGCCCGGCGCGGAGGCTCGCCTCCGCCTCGGTCGCACCAGGCCGCGAGTACTCCTGCAGGAGCCGGTGCGCATGCTCGCACCACCGCGCGCTCTGCCGGATCAGGGCGATCTCCGCCTCGCTCTTCCGGGCGATCATGTGCTCGATCGGCACCGCGAGCGACGTCACCGAGGAGTTCATCACCGCGCTCAGCGCCGGCCCCTGGTAGCCGAGGATCCCCGGGTACCCGTCCTGGTCCGCGCCGATCCGCCCGCCGACGCCGAGGTCGTCGAGGAGACGGCTGAGGATCCTCATCGGGTGCTCGGTGCCCGGGTACTCGGGGTACGACTCGACGTTGGCGAACGACGTCTCGTCCCGGACGCGCTCGACCTCGAAGTGGGGGACGAACACCGCCATCTCACCTCGGGCGCTCTGGGCGAAGACGACAGGGCGCTCGGTCGAGAGGAACCAGAAGCCGGTGAAGTAGCGGATGTAGTGCGCGTCGAAGAGGACGTAGCCGCTCAGCTCTTCTGCGCGGATATGCTCGAGCAGCCGCGCGCGGCGCTCCTCGTGCTCGGCCGCGGCAAGCCCGACGACGGGGTCGCTCGCCTCGGTGGTCATGCGCTACCGGCCGCGCTCCGCGTCGACCTCGCGCGCGATTCGCTCGACGAGCTCGCGCGCCTTGGCCTCCTCGGCTGTCTCGTTCGGGTCGACAGCGGCCTCCGCCTCGTCCGGTGATTCGTCGGCGGCCTTGTCGGGCGCAGCCTCGGCGCGCCGGACGGAGTCGATGAGCAACCGCCCCGCCTCGGCGGCGTCGATCGCCCCGCGCTCGAACCGGTCGACGATCGCCCGCTCCTCCGGCGAGAGCAGATCCGTCTTCTTCCCGACCCCGAACCTCATATCACCGAGCCTAACCGCGCCGAAGTCGGTTGACCAGCTGACAGCGGCGCGTGGCGGCCGGAGGCCGGCTTTGCCGGCCGGGAGGCCAGGAACGAGGCACCGGTGCAGTCGCTGAAGGAGGGGGCTCGTGGGGGAACCATGGGTTCCCCCACGTCAAATGCAGGGGAGAGGATTCGAACCTCTGAAGGCTGAGCCAGCGGGTTTACAGCCCGCCCCCTTTGGCCACTCGGGAACCCCTGCGGGGGACAGCGATTGTAGCCGTGCCGTCGCGGGCGACATGCGAGAGTAGACGGTGATGCGCGCCTCGCGATCCCTGACCGCAGGCGTCGCCGTGGCGCTCGCCGTTCTCGTCGCGTTCCCGCTCGTCGTCGCGCACGTCGCGGGCGCCGCAGGCGCCGCGGCGACCGGTCGCGCGGCCCGCGATCGCCGTCGTCGATCGGGACGGCGCGTCGGCGATGCTCCCGGACGGAACCGGCCGCGCCGCGGTGCCGTGGCTCCTGCCCGGGGACACCGGGCTCGCCGTGTCGCCCTCCGGTCGAAGGCTCGCCTTCTCGAGCGCCCGTACCGGCAACCGCGAGATCTACGCCGTCGACATCGCGACGGGCGCGATCGAGCGGCTCACCTGGACGCCGCGGCGCGAGGACGTCGAGCCCGCCTGGTCGCCGGACGGCTCGCAGCTCGTCTGGGCGAGCGGGACGGAGTCGAATCACGATCTCCATGCGATCCGGATCGACCGCACACGATTCCGTCGGCTGACGAGCGGTCCCGCCGACGATCGCGAGCCCGCGTGGTCGCCGGACGGCCGGACGGTCGCGTTCGCCTCGAACGAGCAGGGGGCGTTCGACCTCTTCGTCGTCCCTCGGCGCGGCGGGGCGAGGAGGCTGCTTCTCGACGCGACCGGCGACGCGCGCGCCCCGGACTGGCATCCGTCGGGCACGCGCCTCGCGTACACGGGCATCGTCGGCGCGAACGCCGACGTCTGGGTGGCGGCGCTCGACGGTACGTCGCCGACGCTGATCGCCTCGGCCGCGTACGAGGGAAGGCCCGACTGGTCGCCCGACGGCCGGTCCGTCGGCTTCCTGCGCGGCCGCGGCACGCTGCGCCCGTGGCTCGCCCGCGCGAGCGGACGCGACGCCGTCCCGATCGCAGCGTGACCGACCCGGCGTGCAGGAGCTGGCCTGGGCGCGCATCGACGCCTCGGTCGCGCCTGCCCGGAGCGCGCTGCTCCCGGATCTCGACCAGCGGACGCCGAGCGATCTCGTCGTGCGGGCGGCGGGCCGCGGCAGGCACGTCCTCGGCTTCACGTCGGCGACGGACAACCTCGGCGACGGCCCCGTCTGGCTGCGTGCTCGGCGGAGCAGCGTCCGCGAGCCGATGCTGGTGCAGCAGCTCGTCCGGCACGAGACCGGAGGCATCGACACGCTCCGCGGCGTCGGCGTGCTCCGCTACGAGCTCCACCCGCCGCACCGCCACTGGCACCTCGACGACTTCGTGCGCTACGAGCTGCGGAGCCTCGACGGCGACGATCGTCGTGCGCGACCGCAAGTCGGGCTTCTGCCTCGTCGATCGCTGGGGCTACGCGCGGCCGCTCCGCGGCCTCGAGCGGGCCGCCGCCGCGCTTCGTCGGCGACTGCGCCACGCTGCAGCCCGACTGCCCTCCGCGTCGAGGAGGGCTCCTCGGTGGGCTACACGGATCGGTACCCGGCCTTCTTCCACGGTCAGGATCTCGAGCTGACGGGGCTGCCGCCCGGCCGGTACCTGCTCGTGCAGACTGCGAACCCCGAGCGCCGCCTCCGGGAGCTCGACTACGCGAACAACGCCGCGTCCGCGCTCCTCCGGGTCTCGTGGCCGTCGGGGCGCAGGTCGGCGCCGCGGGTCGAGGTCCTGCGGCGGTGCGGCGCGAGCGCCGTGTGCCCTCGCGCGGCGGCGCCTGACGGCCGCGCGGACGAGGCGCGTACGATCAGGCGCGTGGAGCGCGTCGATGTCCTCGTCGTCGGTGCCGGCCCGGCCGGCTCCTCGACGGCGATCCATCTCGCGCGCTCCGGCGTGGGTGTCCTCGTGGCCGAGAAGGCGCGCTTCCCGCGCGACAAGCCGTGCGGAGGCGGGCTGACCGGCCGGGCGCTGAAGCGGATCCCGGTCGATCCGTCGCCGGTCGTCGAGCGGGACGTCGACCGCTTCGAGCTGCGGCTCCGCTACGGGTCGTCGTTCGCGCGGAGCCACGACGAGCCGCTGATCCGGATGACGCAGCGACGGCGCCTCGACGCGTTCCTCGCCGAGCAGGCCGCCGAGGCGGGGGCCGAGGTTCGCGAGGGCGCGCGCGTCGAGCGCCTCGAGGGCGACGAGAGCGGCGTCACGGCCCTCGTCGACGGGACGCCGGTCCGCGCGGACGTCGTCGTCGGCGCCGACGGGGCGAACGGCGTCGTCGCCCGGTCGTTCGGCCTCGGGGAGGACATCGTCCGTGGTGTTGCGCTCGAGGGGAACATCCCGCTCGACGCGCTCGAGAGCGATCTCTCGCGCACGGCGGTCATCGAGCTCGCGGTCGTGCCGGGCGGGTACGGCTGGGTGTTCCCGAAGGGCGACCACGCCAACCTCGGCGTCGGCGGGTGGGGGAGCGAGGGCCCCGCGCTGCGCGACCACCTCGCACGGCTCTCCCGCGAGCACGGCGTCGACCCCGGTGACCTCACCGACGTCCGCGGGCACCGGCTTCCGATGCGGCGACTCGGCACGCCGCCCGGCGCCGGCCGCGTCCTCCTCGTCGGCGACGCGGCCGGGCTCGTCGACCCGCTCTCGGGGGACGGCATGTACGAGGCGTTCGTCTCCGCGCAGCTCGCGGCGGAGGCGATCGTCGCGGGCGACCTCGAGGGATACGCGACGGCGCTGTCCGCAGCGCTCGACCGCCACGCGGCCGCATCGTGGGCCGCGAAGCGCGCGTTCGACCGCAATCCGCGGGCGGTGTTCGCGGCGGCGCGGGCGCCCGGCGTGTTCAAGGTCGTCGCAGGGCTCCTCTGCGGCGACGTGGCGCATCCAGCCGACGCGCGCGGCGTCGCGCGCGGCCCGCTGAAGCTCATCGCGCGGCTCGCCGGCTGAGCCCGGCTACTCCTCGGCCAACGCCTCGGCGAGGAGCGACGTCGCGTAGACCTGCCACGCCAGGTCGGGGTCGGCGAGAAGCAGCCGGAGCGACTCGCGCGCGCCGCGGAGCCCGGCCACCTCGTCGCGGAGCGCTTCGAGACCGCGTCGAAGCACGGCTCGCCGCTCGGGCGTGTCGAGGTCCTCGGCGAGTGCGCTCGCCGCACGACCGAACGGGTCGAGCGTGCGATGGGGGTCGCCGCCGGCGGCGAGCAGGAGCTCGGCTCGACGGACGGCGCCGTTGAGCTCGTCCTCCTCGAGCGGCACGGCGCGCCCGGCGAAGAAGCAGAGCATGGTCCACTGCTCCGTCGGCTCTGCGCGCTCGAGCGCCCTCACCCAGTCGCGGATCGTCTCCCGCGCCACGCGCCTGTTCTAGCGCAGTCGCGCGCAGAGCGCGCAGCCGGCTGTTCGGATTTCGTTCGCATCCTGCGGAGCCCGATCAAGCGCGGCTGCGAGGCGTCCGATACGACAAGAGATGACGCGCCCGCGCCGCCTACGGCTCTGCATCGTCGCCCTCGCGGTGCTGGCTCTGCCTGGTACCGCCTTCGCGGCCGGTCCCACCGAGGACCTCGCGCCGAGCGCGCCGACCGGCAAGAGCTGGGCCGCGCCGCAGATCGCCTCGGTCGTCCTCGCTGGGGTGATGGGACCAGACGTCGCGTCGTTCCGCCCCGACGACGCGCTCACGCGAGAGGAGCTGCACGAGGCGATCATCGCGCTCGGGAAGCCGCACACCCCGCCGACCGACCCTGATCGGCTCGTGACGATGCGCGAGCTCGACGCGCAGCTCGTCGCCGCCGCGGGACTGCTGCCTTCGGCCCGCTCGATTCGCCTCGCGTGCCCGCGACGCCGGGCTCGAGCCGACCGACATGATCGGCACCGAGACCGTCGCGCGGCTGCTCGGGCTTCGCGTGAACCACCCCGGTGGCAGCGAGAGCCTCGAGCGCTCGCCGAAGGAGCCGGCGTCGCGCGCGGAGGCCGCCTACTCGCTCGCCAAGCTCCGCCTACTCGACGCCGGCCGGATCGCAGCGGTTCGCGACGCGGTGGCGACCTTCTCGGTCCCGACGCTCGGGTCGTGGGAGCGGCAGGTCGTCTCGAGGGCGCTTCGCTTCGTCGGCTGGCCGTACGTCTTCGCGGGGACGTCGGAGAAGACGCAGCAGCTCTGGAGCGGAAGCGCGCCGGGGAACGTGATCACCGTCCCCGGCGGGTTCGACTGCTCGGGGCTCGTCTGGCGGGTCTTCAAGACGCAGCCGTTCGACGGCGCCCCGCTTCTCTCCAGCGTGCTCAAGGGGCGGACGACGTACGCGATGAGCGGCGAGGTCGGGTCCGCCTTCCGGGTTGACCCCATGCAGATCCTGCCCGGCGACGTGCTGTTCTTCGGCACCCGCGGGCCGAAGTCGAAGCCCTCGGAGATCGGGCACTCGGGGATCTACGTCGGGAACGGCTGGTTCGTCCACTCGTCGAGCGGAGGCGTCACGTTGCAGCCGCTCCAGGGCTGGTATGCGGCGAAGCTCGCATGGGCCCGGCGGCCACTCGCCGAGGCCGGCCTCGCGGTCTGACGGGGTTCGGACGCTCCGGGCCGGGGTAGGCTCCGGCCGTGCGCTGGAAGAGGGTTCAGGGCCAGGGGGACATGGAGGACCGGCGCGGCCAGGGCGGTCTCGGCGGGGGCGGCATCCCCATTCCGATGGGCAAGGGCGCCGGCGGTCTCGGGCTGATCCTCGTGGTCGTGCTGGCGCTCGTCTTCGGGGGCGACATCTTCGGCGGCGGTGACGGGGGCGGCGGCCTCTCGCCGGGCAGCGGGCTCCAGCCCGCACCGCCCGCGGAGCAGGGCTCGACCCCGGAGAAGGGCGAGGACACGCTGTTCGAGTTCACGAAGTTCGTGAGCAAGGACGCGCAGGACACGTGGGCGAAGATCTTCGCGAACGCGAAGCTGCAGTACGCGCGCGCGCCCGTCGTCGCGTTCACGACCGGCACGCAGACCGGCTGCGGGCCTGCGTCGTCGGCGACCGGGCCGTTCTACTGCCCCGCCGACAACAAGGTGTACCTCGACCTGTCCTTCTACCAGGAGCTGTCGCGGCGCTTCGGCGCCCCCGGCGACTTCGCGTGGGCGTACGTGGTCGCGCACGAGATCGGGCACCACGTGCAGACCGCGCTCGGGATCGAGGGAAAGGTCCGCCGGCAGCAGCAGAACGATCCGGAGAACGCGAACCTCTACCTCGTGCGGCTCGAGCTCCAGGCCGACTGCTTCGCGGGGGTCTGGGCGCACTCCACGTACGAGCGCGGCGTGCTGGAGCCGGGCGACGTCGACGAAGGGCTTGCTGCCGCTGCCGCGGTGGGCGACGACCGGCTCGGGGCGAGGAGCCCGGAGCAGTGGACGCACGGCTCCTCTGCGCTCCGGACGGAGTGGTTCCGCCGCGGCTTCGAGTCCGGGAACGCGGACGACTGCGACACCGAGCGACGTCCAGATCTGAGCGGCAGGGCTCGCGAGAGCTGCCGCCGCGATACCCTGCGCTGAAAGGCTTTCGAGGAGGAACGAGCGATGACGGAGCTTGCCGAGGCCCCCGCGGTCGAGCGCGACGGGGCCATCACGCGGATTCCGCACTGGATCGGCGGGACCCGGGTCGACGGGGCGTCTGGCCGGACCGGCCCCGTGTTCAACCCCGCGACGGGACGACAGAGCGGCGCGGTCGATCTCGCCTCGGTGGAGGAGGTCGATGCCGCGGTTCGCAATGCAGGCGAGGCGTTCACGACGTGGCGCACGACGTCCATCGCGAAGCGCGCCGAGCTGTTCTTCGCGATCCGCGAGCTGTTCCACGCGCGCCGCGAGGACATCGCGAAGATCCTCACCGCCGAGCACGGCAAGGTGCTCTCGGACGCGATGGGCGAGGTCGCGCGCGGGCTCGAGGTGATCGAGTTCGCCTGCGGGATCCCGACCCTGCTCAAGGGCGACTTCTCCGAGCAGGCGTCGACCGGGATCGACGTCTACTCGATCCGCCAGCCGGTCGGCGTCGTGGCGGGTATCACGCCGTTCAACTTCCCGGCAATGGTGCCCATGTGGATGTGGGCGCCGGCGATCGCATGCGGGAACTGCTTCATCCTCAAGCCGTCGGAGAAGGATCCGTCGGCGTCGATCTTCACGGCCGAGCTGCTGAAGGAGGCCGGGCTCCCGGACGGCGTCTTCAACGTCGTGCACGGCGACAAGGTCGCGGTCGACGCGATCCTCGAGCACCCCGGGATCTCCGCCGTCTCGTTCGTCGGCTCGACGCCGATCGCGCGATACATCTACGAGACGGGGACGAAGAACGGGAAGCGCGTCCAGGCCCTGGGCGGGGCGAAGAACCACATGATCGTGCTGCCCGACGCGGACGTCGACATGGCCGCCGACGCAGCCGTGTCAGCCGGGTACGGCTCTGCCGGCGAGCGCTGCATGGCCGTCTCGGTGGTCGTCGCCGTCGGCGACGTCGCCGACCCGCTCGTCGACGCGATCAAGCAGCGCCTGCCGAACGTCAAGGTCGGCGACGGGATGCAGCCCGAGAACGAGATGGGCCCGCTCATCACGCGGGAGCACCGCGACAAGGTCGCCTCCTACCTCGACTCGGGCGCCGAGCAGGGCGCGACCCTCGTCGCCGACGGACGCAAGACCGCGCCTGACGGGGACGGCTTCTTCCTCGGGGTGTCGCTGCTCGACAACGTCACGACGGCGATGGACGCGTACCGCGACGAGATCTTCGGCCCGGTGCTGTCCGTCGTGCGTGCCACGAGCTACGACGAGGCAGTCGGCCTGGTGAACGACAATCCATACGGCAACGGGGTCGCGCTCTTCACGCGCGACGGCGGCGCCGCGCGCCAGTTCCAGTTCGACGTCAGCGCGGGCATGGTCGGGATCAACGTGCCGATCCCGGTGCCGGTCGCGTACTACTCGTTCGGCGGGTGGAAGGCGTCGCTCTTCGGGGACTCGCACGCGTACGGGCCCGAGTCGATCCATTTCTACACCCGTGGCAAGGTGGTGACGTCGCGCTGGCCCGACCCGTCGACCAGCAAGGTCGACCTCGGGTTCCCGCAGACGCGGTGACCCCGCGCGACCCGGCGGCCGTTGACCGGCCGCCGGGTGCGTGTGCACAATCCTCCGCAGCCGGTCGGGGCGGGACTGCGGCGCCGCCCCGGCGGCTGCTCTTCCTTCGCGCACGATGACCCTCGTCGAGGGCTTCGATGCGGACGCCGTCGCGCTCGCACGCCTGCTCGCCGGGGAGGGGCGCGCGGTCACGGTCGCAGGCCCCGGCGAGGCGGGTCCCGACGCGCTCGCGCTGCGCGCCCTCGGCGTCGACGTTCGTGACCACGTCGACCTGGACGCCGACCCGGGTGAGTACGGAGAGGCGTTTCTCGACGTCTGGACGCCGGAGACGGCGCCGCGCGTCGGTCGCCTCCGCGCGTCGGGCTGCCGCGTCCGCTGCCTGGCCGATCTCGTCCTGGAGCGAGCGCCCGTGCCGACGATCGGTATCACGGGGACCGCCGGCAAGACGACGACGACCGCACTCGTCGTGCAGCTCCTCCGGGCGGCGGGCGTCCGCGTGCACGCGAGCACGACTGCGCGTGCCGGAAACCTCTGGCCGACCGCCGAGCTGCTCGAGCAGCCGGCCGACGGCGTCCTCGTGCTGGAGCTGACGAGCTCCCACCTCTGCTTCACGTCGCACAGCCCGTCGGTCGCCGCGATCACCTGCTTCTGGCCCGATCACCTCGAGCTCCATGGATCGCTGGAGCGCTACCGCGCGGCCAAGGAGACGATCGTCCGCGAGCAGGCGGAGGGCGACGTCGTCGTCGTGAACGAGGACGACCAGGCGGCCGTCGACATCGCCGCTGTGTCGGGGGGTCGGCGTCTGGGCTACTCCGCACTCGGAGCGGTCGCCGAGGGCGCATTCGCGCGCGGATCGTCGATCGTCGTCCGGGCCGGCGGCGTGGAGCGCGAGCTGCCGCTGCCCGACGGCCTCGACAGGCCCCGACTGCAGGCGGTGCTCGGAGCGACAGCCGCTGCGGTCGCCGCCGGGGCGTTGGTGTCCGGCCTCGACGGGCTCCGCCTGCCGGAGCGCCGCGCGACGGCGCTCGCTCGCCGCGGCGACGTCGAGCTCGTCGACGACGGGATGGCGGCGACGCCTGCCAAGGCCGCCGCCACGCTCCGCTCACGTCCGGACGGGACGGTCGTGCTCGTCGCAGGTGGGGAGCTGACGAGCGCCGGCCTGCCGGTGCACGCCTCCTCCGAGGAGCAGCGGCTGCTCGAGGACGCGTGCGCCGAGGCACGGCGCGCGGCCCGGCTCGTCGTCCTCTTCGGGCCTGCGGCCGAGCGCCTCGCGCCCTTCCTCGACCCCGTTCCGTCCCTGCGTGTGGGTGACGTCGAGGCAGCGATTGCGACGGCCGCGGACCATCTCGACGGCGCGGGCGCACTCCTCGTGTCGCCGATGTTTCCCCTCTCGATGGGGGAGCGCGCGGTCGTCGCCCCGGCGCTCGAATCCCTCGCGCGTCCCTGACCGACGGCCGGGAATACGACTCGGCCACCCCTCGTTATTTGTCTTGGCAAGTATTGCTAGGGCAACAAACAAGAGGAGGACACTGCCGATGAGCACCACCACCGAGACGCCGGTCGTGACGGGCACCTGGGTGATCGATCCAACCCACTCGACGGTCGGATTCACCGTCCAGTACATGGGTGTCGCGCCGTTCCAGGGCGCCTTCCGCGAGTTCGAGGCGACGCTCGACGAACAGGGCGTGCGCGGCGTCGCGAAGGCGTCCAGCATCGACGTCGACAACGACGACCTCGCCGGCCATCTCGCGTCGCCGGACTTCTTCGATACGGCCAATCATCCGACGCTCTCCTTCGAGTCCGGCGCGCTCCGCCGCGAGGGCGACACGATCGCCGCGGAGGGTGTGCTCGAGATCAAGGGCAACAGCGCGCCCGTCGCGCTGACCGGCACCATCACCGACCCCGTCGCCGACCCCTGGGGCGGCCGCAAGCTCGGTCTCTCCCTGTCCGGCACGGTCGACAAGAACGCCGTCGGCCTGACGTGGAACGCACCGCTGCCCGAGGGCGGCTCGATGCTCGCCGACGACGTCGAGCTCGTCGCCACGCTCGTCTTCGTCCCGGCGCCCGAGGCCTAGCTCGATGCGGATCCTCGGCATCTCGGGCAGCCTGCGCGCAGGATCGCTCAACCGGGAGCTTCTCCGCCTCACGGCGGAGGAGCTCCCCGAGGGCGTCGAGCTCGTCGTCTACGACGGGCTCGCGCAGGTACCGCCCTACGACCAGGACCTCGACGACCTCCAGCCGGACGAGGTCGAGCGGCTCAAGGCGGAGATCGCCGCGGCCGACGCCGTCCTCGTGGCGACGCCCGAGTTCAACGGGTCGATCCCCGGCCAGCTCAAGAACGCGTTCGACTGGGTCTCGCGGCCGCTGGCCGAGAACCCGATCCGGTCGAAGTCCGTCGCGGTCATCGGCGCGAGCACGAGCTCGTTCGGGGGGATCTGGGCACAGCGCGAGCTCAAGAAGGTCCTCGGGATCATGGGCGCGCGCGTCCTCGACGTCGAGCTGGCCGTCCCCAAGGCGCACGGACGGCTCGACGAGCCCGACTTCGAGCTCCGCGCGCAGCTCGGCGAGGTCGGCGGGGCCCTCGTCGGCGCCGCCGCGCCGGCACTGGCGGCGATCCACTCCTGACCGCGCTCGGGCGTTGGCCCGAGCCCGGTGTGCGAGACTCGCCTGGTGCGCGCGACGATGCTCCTTGCCGACTTCGCCCAGGTGAGCGACGGCAAGCTGACCATCGTCGGCGGGGGCTGGTCGCTCACAGGGCCCGAGCCGGTGCCCTTCGGGATCGCGATCCTGATCCGCGTTCCCTGGGACCAGGCGAACCAGCGTCACGTGATGCGCCTCGAGCTGCTCGATGCGGACGGGCAGGCCGTCGAGGTGGAGACGGACGACGGGATGCAGCCGGTCGTCTTCTTCGACGACGTCCCGTTCGAGGTCGGTCGCCCTGCGGGGCTGAAGCCGGGGACGCCGCTCGACTTCCCGGTCGCGGTCAACTCCGGGCCGATGCTGCTCGAGCCCGGACGCTACGAGTGGCGCCTCACGATCGACGGCGCGGCAGACGACGACTGGCGGCTGCCGTTCTCCGTTCGTTCCGAGCCGGAAGAGGCGATCGCCTGAGGCTCGCTCTTCGGCTGCGCGCCTGATCGACCGTTAGCCGACCCGCGGGCGGATCACGAGCGGAAGAGCCGCCGCCAGAACGGCTGCTTCGGCTGAGGCGGCGGCACGGCCTCCCCTGTCCGGATGCCTCGGCTGACCAGCGAGTCGTGGACATCCTGGAACGTGCTCGCGGCCGTCGCGTCGCCGCCGTCGAGGAACGGCGCATCCGCCTGGGGATCGAACGCGACGAGCCCCGTCGCCTCCTCGACGGCCCGCGCCACGGCCTTCAACGTCTCCGTCATGCGCTCCGCTTCAGGCCCTTCGTACCAGTACGGCACGCTGAGGCTGACCTCGCCCACGAACATCGAGAGCTGAATGCCCGTCGCCTCGTCGGAGAGCTCCCGGTTGTCTTCGCCGACGAACAACTCCGCATCGGGGATGACGCTTCTGAACGCCGCCTCGACGGCTCGCCACCTGCTCTCCTCTTCCTCCCCGAAGGCTCGCCCTCCGGCGCCGCCCTCCAGCGCGGCGAACGCGTCCTGCCACGTCTGTCCGGGTCGGCGCTCGAGGAAGAACAGGTCGAAGCTCACGGACCGCACCTTACGACCCTGGAGACGCGGGGCCTAGCCAGTCGGCCGGTTCGCCCCCGGGGCTACAGTCCGCCGATGCAGCGGGCCCGGGATGCGGCGACGAGCGCCGCGTTGTACGGCAAGAGCGCCCTTCGCATCGCACGCCGCGCTCGTCGGCTCGGCTCCGAGGAGCGGCTCGTCTTCGTCGTCGGCTCACCCCGTTCGGGGACGACTTTCACCGGCAGCGCGCTCGGATCGCTTCCCGGCTTCGTCGACCTCGACGAGGTGCAGCCGTGGAAGGCCGCGATCCCCGGGCTCATCGGCCGGCCGGAGGACGAGGTCGCGCACCGGCTCCGGCGCATCCTCGACCGGGTGCGCCGACTCGGCCTCGCGCACGGGCTGCGCGGCGTCGAGCAGACGCCCGAGACGAGCTTCGTGCTTCCGGCCGTCCTCCACGCGTACCCCGACGCGGTTGCCGTCCACGTCGTCCGTGACGGGCGCGACGTCGCGACGTCGCTGCTCGAGCGTGGATGGCTGAGCGCGGAGCGGACGGGCGCGGACGACGCCAGGCTCGCGTTCGGCGCCCACGCCCGGTTCTGGGTCGAGCCGGCTCGCGAGGAGGAGTTCGCGCAGGCGTCTGACGCGACGCGCGCCGCCTGGGCCTGGCGGCGATACGTGACCGCCGCGGGCGCCGTTCCGGACAGGACGGTCGAGGTGCGGTACGAGCAGCTCGTCCAGGACCCGGCGGCGGCCGCGGCGCCCGTCGCCGTCGCGCTCGGCATCGACTCGGAGCTCGTAACGCGCGCGTTCGCGAAGGCGCACGACACGTCGTCCGGGCGCTGGCGCCGGGATCTCACGCCCGAGCAGCTCGCGGACGTCGAGCGCGAGGCGCGCGCGCAGCTCGTGGCGCTGGGCTACGAGCTCAGCGCGACGCAGGCGTAGCGGCCGGGGCGACGCCGATCCGCTCGAGCTCCGCGAGCACGAGCGCGACGGACTCCTCGGGCGTCATGGCAACGGTGTCGGTCACGACCTCAGCGTCGTCTGGCTCCTCGTACGGGTCGTCGACCCCCGTGAAGTGCGTGATCTCACCGGCGTACGCCTTCGCGTAGAGCCCCTTGACGTCACGGCGTGCGCACTCCTCGACCGAGGCCTTCACCCAGACCTCGACGAACGGCCCCTGCTCCTCGATGAGCGCGCGGACGCGCTTCCGGGTCTCGTCGTACGGTGAGATCGCGGCCACAACGACTGCCGCGCCGTGGCGCGTGAGCCGCGAGGCGACCCAGCCGATCCGCTCGATGTTCGTGTCGCGGTCCTCGTGCGAGAAGCCGAGACCCTTCGAGAGGTGCGTGCGGACGACGTCGCCGTCGAGCACCTCGACGTGGAGGCCGCGGCGCTCGAGCTCGGCGGCGACGGCGTGGCCGATCGTCGTCTTGCCGGCGCCCGAGAGCCCGGTCAGCCAGACCGTGAAGCCGTTGCTGTCCGCCGCGGGCACGGAGGGGAGTGGTAGCAGACCGCGGGAAGCGGCCGCGCGCCGACTAGTCGAGCGCGGACGGGTGGACCAGCGGCAGCGCGGAGCGCCAGCCGGGAAGGAGCGCGACGAGCGACGGCGGCGTGATCAGCGTCGTCTCCGCCCCGGCAGGACGCGCCACGGCCGACGCGTATCCCGGGGCCGCCCATGGGAGCAGCCGTGTGCCGAGGACGAGGTGGGGCGTCCCGTCGTGCAGGACGAAGGCGCCGTCGGGCAGTCGGTCGAGCGAGACGGCATGGAGGCGCCGAGCGCGCCGAACCACGTCGAACCGCTCCTCGTGCAGGCGTGCGTCGATCGCGTCGGCGCCGACGTCTCCGTGGAGGTCGCGCCAGGCGGCGGCAAAGCGGGTGTAGTCCGCGTACCGGCAGAGCGCGCAGGGCCGATGCCCGGCCGCGAGAGCGGTCGCCTCGTCGAGAAAGAAGAGCTCCGTGAACTTGCCGGGCTGCAGGAGCGGTGATCGGTGCCAATCCTTGTAGACGAGCCGGCACGCGATCCACCGCTTCACCGGGTACCGGCGTCGGATCCGGCCGTCCGCGTCGTGGAGGCAGCCGCGGTTCCCGTAGACGAGCCCGCGCGCCTCCGTCGCGATCAGGTCGCCGAGCGGGGTGACGCGATTCTGGAGGGGCATCTGCCCACCGTTCTATGCAAATCCGGGCGCTCCCGTGCGTCGCACCGCGGACGAAGATGCGGCAAGCTCTGCCCTGCTTCGGGGGGAGGGACACACCCGGCAGCAATGGGCTCACACCGACAAAGGAGGGCCACGGTGGGACACGCGAAGCTTCTTCGGATCGGGGGGTACGTCTCGGGCGGCGTGCTGATCGTCTTCGGGGTCATCGTCATTGCGCTCGGGGCGTGGGGGTTCACGTTCGCGCGAGACCACATCAAGGAGGAAGGGATCGTGTTCGGCCCCGCAAGTGATCCCGCGGTCGCCGAGCACGCAGAGAAGTGGGCCGGCGAGCCGGTCGAGACGGGAAGCCAGGCGCTCGCGTTCGCGGAGGTCATGCGGGAGCACACGCTCGCCAGCACCGACGGGCTGACCTACGCCGAGATGGGCCGCTTTCAGTCGGCCGACGACCCGACCGACCCGAAGGGGACAAACGACGAGGCGGCGGCGGCGAAGGACGAGAACGGCCAGCCGATCTCGAACTCCGCACGGGACATCTGGGTCACCGAGACGGCGCTTACGACCGCGCTCAACATGGGGTTCATGTCCGAGATGCTGTCGGTCTTCAGCATCGTCGTCGGGGTGGCGCTGCTGCTCACCGGAATCGGGCTCGTCATCCTCGCCATCGCGGTGTTCGGGCGAGCCAAGCCGGCCGATTCGACGGCGCCGGCACCGGCGGCCGTGTAGTCACGGTCGCCGCCGCCGCCTCCGGAGCCCGCTGGCATGACGACGAACGACGAGCCGGCTCCGACGCCCCCCGGGAAAGGGGACGGCACCGCATACGGCGACGCAGCCGCGTTCCGGCCGGCGGCGAAGGATCCGCTGCTCGTCCGTGCCGTCCCCGTCGCGCAGGACGTGCCGTCGTACCGTCCGGCGAGTGCCGGGCGGGACCTTCTCGCGGGACTGACCGTCGCGGCGCTCGCGGTGCCGTCGGCGATGGCCTACGGCCAGCTGGCAGGGCTGTCGCCGGTCAACGGGCTGTACGCGCTGCTGCTTCCGACCGTCGCGTACGTGCTGCTCGGCTCCTCGCGCCGGCTCGTGATCGGGCCCGAGGGCGCGACCTCGACGCTCGTCGCCGCGGCGGTGCTGCCGCTCGCCGTCGCGGGCAGCGCGGATGCGGTCGAGGTCGCCTCGATGCTCGCGCTCCTCGTTGCCGTCTGCTTCTTCCTCGCGTGGCTGCTGCGGATCGGCTGGATCGCCGACTACTTCTCGCGGCCCGTGCTGATCGGATACCTGCACGGCGTCGCGATCACGCTCGTCGTGGCGCAGCTGGGCAAGCTGCTCGGCCTCCAGGTCACTGCACAGGAGCCGCTCGGCCGCCTGTGGGAGATCGCGAAGGAGCTCGACGACGTGAGCGGCGCGACCGTCGCGGTCAGTGCGGTCTCCCTGGTCGCGCTCGTCTGCGTGAAGCGCTTCCTGCCGTTCCTGCCCGGCGCGTTGATCGTCGTGGTCGGCGCGATCGGCCTCTCGTGGGCGCTCGACCTCGGGAGCCACGGCATCGCGCTCGTCGGGCCGGTCGAGGGCGGCCTACCCCGGCCGACGGTGCCGACGCCGCCGCTGTCCGACATCCTCGAGCTCGTACCCGCCGCTGTCGGCCTCTTCCTCGTCTCCTTCGCGGACGAGATCCTCACCGCGCGGGCCTTCGCCGGGAAGCGCCGCGAGCACGTCCGTGCGTCGCAAGAGCTCCTGACGATGGGCGTTGCGAACGTCGGCGCCGGCTTCACACAGACGTTCTCGATCGGGGCGAGCGGCGCGCGTACCGCCGTGAACGACGCGATGGGCGTGCGCACCCAGCTCGCCGGCGTGTTCGCGGCAACGGCCGTCGTCGTGATCCTCCTCTTCCTCACCGGGCCGATCCAGTACCTCCCGCAGGCGATCCTCGCCGCGGTCATCGTCGTCGCCGGGATCGGCATCGTCGATCGGGCCGCGTGGCAGTCGCTGGCCAGGATCGACCGAGTCGAGGTGGCGATCGCGGGCGTCACGACCGCGTGCGTCGTCCTCTTCGGCGTGCTCCAGGCGCTCGTCGTCGCCGTCGGGCTCTCGATCATCGACACCGTGCGGCGCAGCGCGCGCCCCTACGACGCCGTGCTCGGATGGGTGCCGCGCCTGCAGGGCTACCGCGACGTCGCGATCCATCCGTCCGCTCTCGTGACGCCGGGAGTCGTCGTGTACAGGCTCGACGACCGGCTCTTCTTCGCGAACGCGGGCTACGTCAAGGGACGGGTCCGCGAGGCGATCCGCGCGGCGCCGACCGAGACGTCCTGGTTCGTGTTCGACGCCGAAGCGGTCAGCCACATCGACTCGACAGGAATGGAGGCGCTGCTCGACCTGACGCGGGACCTCCGTCGCGAGGGGATCACGCTCGTCGTCGCGCGCCTGCGCACCAGGATGCGGCCGGACTTCGCCGTCGCCGGCCTCACGGACGAGATCGGTGCCGAGCACTTCTATCCGTCGGTCAAGCTCGCCGTGGATGCGTTCGCCGCGCAGGACAGCCGCTGATACGTCGGCGCTACGGGTTCCACCCAGCGCGATCCGGCGTAACCCTGATGCGTGGCCTCGCCGCGTGCGCGACCCTGACGCCATGAGTCGGCTCGTGAACGTCGGAATCGTTCTCGCCCTCGTGGCGCTCTACCGTCGCCGGCTCCGTCGCGCGGTCCTCACGTGGGGCGCCACCGACGCGGAGGCAGACGGGCGGCTTCCGGGCGACGAGCTCCTCGAGAATGCCGACGGGATCGCCACTCGCGCGATCGCCATCGACGCTCCCGCGGCCGCCGTCTGGGCGTGGATCGCCCAGATGGGCCCCTCGCCACGGGGCGGTGCCTATACGTACGACTGGATCGAGAACCTCCTCGGTCTCGACATGCACAGCGTCGACGTGGTCCTGTCCGAGTACCAGAGGCCGGAGGTCGGCGACACGATCGGGTACGGCCCGAACCGGATGCGGGTCGAGCGGGTCGATCCCCAGCGGGTGCTCGCCTGGCGCTCCGAGGACGGCAACTGGGTCTGGACGTTCGTGCTCGACGAGCGGAACGGCGCGACGAGGCTGATCAGCCGGAATCGCTTCCGCCTGCCGACGCTCGCGGCTCGGATCGGCATGGCCCCGATGGAGCCAGCCTCGCTCGTGATGGAGCGGAAGATGCTGCTCGGGATCAAGAAGCGAGCCGAGGCGCTCGCGGCGGCTCGCGCCGCCTGACGGCGCCGCGCTGTGTGCGGTGCGCCGTACCGGCGGGGGGCGGTCGGCCCGACCGTCGAGAGGGACGCGTCGTGACAGGGTGCGGGCACGGCTACGACACGAAAGGGCAACGCCATGTCCGGCATGCAGCCACGATCGTTCGACGACCAGGCAAGGCTCTTCGCGCTCGCGCACATGCACGGCTACCCGGTCGCCCTCGCGTGGAACGAGGACGGACGCTCGCCCCGGCCCGCCAGGCGCCGCTCTGCGCTGGCGCTCGTTCGGAACGCCTTCACGCGTCCGGCGGCGCGCCTCGCCGAGCCGCAGCCGTGCATGACGTCGGCCTCGTAGGGAGCGGACGCGACAGCGGTTGACGCCGTCGTTACCCGGAGGAGTCGGCTTCGTCGATAGTGGGTAGGCCTGCGCCGATCATGGCGCGAAATGGCAACGCACATCCCCTGTCCAGGCGGCCCGCGGCGCCGGCCAGGGCTTCGTCCACTCGACTGCGTTCGAGGTTCTCTCGCGCGCAGGCTTCGTCGCGCGGGGCCTGGTCTACGGGATCATCGGCCTCCTCGCGTTCGAGGTCGCCGTCAGCGACAAGGGCACGCTGACCGACCAGCAGGGAGCGGTCAAGACGGTGGCTGACCAGCCGCTCGGGGGCCTCCTGCTCGTCCTCCTGGCGATCGGCCTCGGCGGCTACTCGATCTGGCGCCTGTTCCGCGCCGCCCTCGGCCACGGGCCCGAGGCCGCGGACGGCGCGCTCGACCGGATCGGCGGGCTGGGGAGCGGCCTGGTGTACGGCGCCCTCTGCATCGTCGCGATCGAGATCCTCGCGGGGTCGTCCTCCGCGGGCCCGTCGTCGAAGCCCGACCAGACCACTGCGGGCGTGTTCGACTGGCCGGCAGGTCGCTGGCTGGTCGGTCTCGGCGGCGTCGTGATGCTCGGCGTCGGCGCCTACCAGCTCGTCAAGGGGGTCCGACAGAGGTTCCTCGACGAGATCAAGGTCGAGGAGATGTCGGTCGCGACGGAGACCTGGATCACGGTCATCGGCACGATCGGCCACGTCGCCCGGGCCATCGTCTTCGGGCTGGTCGGGTGGTTCCTGCTCAAGGCGGCGTACGAGTACGACGCCAAGGAGGCCGTCGGTCTGGACGGCGCGCTCACGAAGATCCTCAAGGCGGAGTACGGCCCGTGGCTCCTGGGGCTCGTCGCCGCGGGCCTGATGGCGTTCGGTGTGTACTCGCTCAGTGAGGCCCGCTACCGAAGGATCTGAGCCGACGGCCGGGGCGGCGCTAGACGCCCCGGCCCGTGACTGCTACGGGAGCGAGTACGCGATCAGCTCGTTCGAGGGGTGCGAGATCCCCTTGACCGGCGCGGCCGCGCCGACCAGGAGCATCTTGCCGTCGATCGCCGGGAACGCGTTGACGCCGGCCGGCGTCTGTGTCGACCACAGGGTCGAGCCGTCCTTCGTCGAGAGGGCGTAGATCTTCCCGTCGAGCGTCGACGTGAAGACGACGTCGTGGGAGACCGTCGCCGCTCATCGTGCTCCTTCGAGGCATGCGCGCCTAGCTCGTGACGCGGAGGTAGCCCTTCATGCCCAGGTCCGCGTGCGAGTCGACCGTGCACGTGTAGAGGTAGCGGCCGGCCTTCAGGGTGACGGTCAGGCGGGTCGTCTGGTTGCTCCCGATCGTCTTCGAGCGGTGCCCGTGGATCGCGAAGTCGTGAGCAGCGGGGCTCGCGTTGTGGATGACGAAGGCGACCGGGCCGGGCTTGACCGTCGTGCTCGACAGCCTGAAATGGAAGTCCGTCGCCGTGACCTTCACCGTCGTCGCCTTGGCCGCGGTCGGCCGGGCGGCTGCAGGGCCCACCGCGGTGAGCGCGAGAACGGCGGCGGACGCGGCCAGAATGGCGCGCATGTCTCGACCTCCTTGTCGTGGATGGACTCCTCGAGACTCGCCGCTCGTCGCCCGATCCGGCATCGGCCGGTCGCAGGATCGCCCGGGCCAGGTTGGCGCGAGATCGGAGGAGCGGATGTCCGAACGGCGTCAGTGGGTGCGTTCGCACATATCCGCCGAACGGACGACGGATGAGAGGAACCCGGCTTCGGGCGTCGGCGACGGGATGCGGGCGAGGAGATCGCCCACGGCGGGCGATCCCTGGCGCGGCGCCGCGCCGCGACGATCGGGGCGATTCGTCAACGACCGGCGAGAGGAGAGCCCCATGAGGCGCACATTCGCGATCGTCGTGGCGGCGGCCGTCGTCGGAGGGCTGGCGGGCGCCTCGATCGGGCTCGCGTTCGACGGCCGCTCCGACTCGGGCCCGACGGTAGTCGCCGTGGCGCCCACGCCGACGGCCAGGCCGACGGGGTCGACCGGTGGGACGCTGTCGGCGGAGACGATCTACCGCGACACGGCGCCCGGCGTCGTCGTCATCACCGACACGCAAACGGAGACCGTTCCGCCGACGTTCTTCACGCCGTCGCAGAAGCAGGAGGTCGGCGCGCTCGGCTCTGGCTTCGTCATCGACCGCCGCGGCGACATCCTGACCAACGACCACGTCGTCCAGGGCGCCAAGGACATCCGCGTCGGGTTCTCGACCGGGTCGTCGTACGCAGCGTCGATCGTCGGTGCGGACCCCACGACCGACATTGCGGTCATCCGCGTGAAGGCGCCACCGTCAGCCCTCCATCCGCTCGGCCTTGCCGACTCGGCGAAGGTCGTCGTCGGTGATCCCGTCTACGGGATCGGAAACCCGTTCGGGCTCGAGCGCACGATGACGGCCGGGATCGTCAGCGCCACGCACCGCGACATCGAGTCGCCGAACGGGCGGAGCATCCCCGACGCGATCCAGACCGACGCAGCGATCAACCACGGCAACTCCGGCGGCCCGCTGCTCGATCGCTTCGGTCATGTGATCGGCGTCAACTCGCAGATCGAGGGAGGGACGGTGAACGCGAACGTCGGCGTCGGCTTCGCCGTCGCGAGCGACACCGCCCGCTCCGTCGCGCAGCAGCTGATCGCGACCGGCCATGCCGTTCACCCCTGGCTCGGGATCCAGTACGAGCCGATCGACCCGATGATCGCGCGCCTCGTCCGCGGCCTTCCGTCGCAGCGGCGTGATGGTCGTCAGAGTGGTCAAGGGGAGCCCGGCGGCAAAGGCAGGCCTGCGTGCCGCGACTCGCCGCGTGACCGTCGACGGAGCGACCGCGCTCGTCGGAGGAGACGCGATCGTTGCGGTCGACGGCAAGCGCTCGGCGCGTCGGCAGCTGAGCGATGTCGTCGAGGGTCACAAGCCGGGGGACAGCTCCAGCTCGAGGTCGTCCGCGCCGGCGCTCGGCGGACGGTCCAGGTCACGCTCGGCAACGCGCCGGCGTAGAGAGGAGGCGTACGATGAGTCAAACGAGCATGGCGGAGCAGGGCAAACAGGCGGGTCACCGTCGTCGTCGCGGACGACCATCCGCTCTACCGGGAAGGCGTTGTCCGCGCCCTCCTGGCGAGCGGCCAGATCGAGATCCTGGCGGAGGCCGGCGACGGTCGGGAGGCGCTCGCCGCGATCCAGGAGCACAAGCCGGAGGTCGCCCTCCTCGACTACAAGCTGCCCGAGCTCGACGGGGTCGCGGTCACCCACGCGGTCGCGCGCGAGCAGCTCCCGACGCGGGTCCTGCTCGTCTCGGCGTTCACCGACAGCGGCGTCGTGTACAAGGCGCTCGAGACCGGCGCCGCCGGCTTCGTCTCCAAGGAGGCGCGCCGTGAGCAGCTGGCCGACGCCGTGCTCGCCTGCGCCAGGGGCGAGAACGTCGTGCCGCCCGAGGTGGCCGCGGGCCTCGTCTCGGAGATCCGCCTCCGCAAGCAGAGCGACGCGCCTGCGCTGACCCCGCGCGAGCAGGAGATCCTCCACCTCATCGCCGCCGGCAAGAGCCTCCCGCAGATCGCCGACGAGCTCTTCCTCGGGCTGACGACCGTGAAGACGCACGTCCAGCACCTGTACGAGAAGCTCGGTGTCTCCGATCGCGCCGCGGCCGTGGCGACCGCGATGCGGCGCGGGCTCATCGAGTAGACGAACCGGGGTGGCGAGCCGACTCTTCCCCGCCTCCTTCGGGGAAGCCACGGCCGAGTCGGAGCGGGTCGTCGCCTGGCTCAGGCTGCCCGCGATCGCCCTGATCGCGCTCGGTCAGGGGCTCGAGCACCCGAACCCGGAAGAGACCGGCTTCCTCGTCACGCTGGCGCTCTTCTCCGCGTGGAGCGCCGGCGTGCTCACCTGGGTGTACCTGCGCCCGCGGGCCCGCGGTTCGCGCTGCTCACGACCTCGGTCGACATCGTCGCGATCAGCGTCCTGGCGATCCTGTCGGGCGGGGCGTTCTCCCACGCGCGACTCGCGTTCTTCGTCGTGCCGGTGGCGGTCGCGTTCCGCCTGCGCGCCCGGCGCTGACGGCGGCCGCGGTCGTCGTCACGACGGCGGCCTACGTGATCCAGGCGGCGCTTCCACCCGGCGGTGCGACAACCGGAGGCCGTCCGCTTCATCGCTCACCCAGGCGGGGTTCCTCGCGTGGGTCGGTGTCGCGTGCGTCTTTCTCTCGCTGCTCCTCGCGCGGCGCACGGAGCTCGTCGAGCGCCTCGCGGACGAGCGCTCGCGCCTGCTCACGGACGCGCTCGAGGCCGAGCAGCGCGAGCGCAAGACGCTCGCCGAGGCGCTCCACGACCATGCGATCCAGAACCTGCTGTCGGCCCGGCACGAGCTCGAGGAGGCAGGGGAGGCGCAGCCGCATCCGGCGCTCGCCCGGGCGGACGCGGCGTTGCTCGACACCGTCCGGCAGCTGCGCGATGCCGTCTTCGACCTGCATCCGTACGTCCTCGAGCAGGCGGGCCTCGAGGCGGCGCTGCGCTCGCTCGCGCAGCAGGCCGCGACGCGCGGGCACCTTCGGCTCCACCTCGAGCTCGACTACGAGGGGCGGCATGCGCAGGAGCAGCTGCTGCTTCTCGGCGGCGCGCGAGCTCCTCTCCAACGTCGTCCGGCACGCCGAGGCGACCGAGCTGACGCTCGAGCTCCGAGGAGTGGAACGGCGCGATCGAGCTCGTCGTCGAGGACGACGGCCGGGGATTCACGTCCGAGCGAGAGGCGGAGCGGCTCGCCGACGGCCACATCGGCCTCGCGGCGCAACGGGTGCGGGTCGAGTCCGCCGGCGGAGCCCTGGACGTGCTGTCGGAGCCGGGCCTCGGCACGCGCGTCGCGATCCGCCTCCCGGCTTAGGAGGGCCTGGCGGAAACGTGGCTCAGTGTCCCTCATTGCGGAGCGTCCGCATCGTCGTGATGCCGGCGTCCTCGGTCGCGTCCGTATGCTCCGGATATGCGACGCTCCCTGCGTCCTTGCCTCACGACCACCGGCCGGCACCCATCCAGCCGTGACCCGCTTTCCGCCAGCCCTCTAGGCGGCTCGCTCGGCGAGGAACGTCTTCCAGTCGAAAGTCCCTTCGACGATGAAGCGCACGAGCTCCAGCTCGTTGCCGGTCAGATTCGCCGCGTCACCTCTCGCCTCGGTCTCGGATCGCAGATGCTCGCGCACCGCGAGCGCCGTGAAGTTCCGGAGGGCATGTCTGACGCCTCTCATCCGACCCAGCATCGAGGACTCAACGGACCCTGGGCATCCTCCGCTCGGCCGGTGACGTGGACGACCCCGGCTCCTCCATACCAGCGACGCAAGTAACCGGCACCTGCCGCTCCTCCGAGCCGCCGCGATCGGCTCGCCCTCCAAATCGTTCGTACGGACGATTTCGGCCGGGTCGGCGCCGGAGCACGCTGGAAGTCGTAACTCGGCAAAGCGGTGACCGGGGCCCCGCGTCACCGCACAGAAGAAAGGAGGCGGCGTGAGCACTCATCTGGTGCCCACGGAGGAGCGGACGCGGAGGCGCTCCGACTCGACGGATGCAGGCTTCGCCACCGGACCGCTCGTCGTCGACGGGCTCGTCTCGGGGCTGGCCGGCGGCATCGCGCTCGCGATCCCGCTGGTCGTCTGGGACTGGGGGCACATCGCGCACCGTGCGCTCGAGCTGCCGATGGCCGCCACTGCATGGTTGTTCGGCCTTCAGCACTTCAGCCACGCGGAGAACCTCTGGTGGTCGATCGTGCTCGGCTCGGTCCTGCTCGTGCTCTACGCGGCGGCCAGCGGGGTCGCCTTCGCGGTCCTCGCGGACCGCGTCTTCGCCCTCGAGAGCCCGCTGTCCTCACTGGTCGGCGGCGTCGTCTGGGGCTTCGTCAGCTTCCTGTTCTTCTGGTTCATGCTGCTGCCGATCGCCCGTGACGGCGTTCCGTTCCGCGTCTCACCGAGAGCCCCGACGATGTTCGTCGCGGTCAACTGGGTGTGGATCCTCGGCTTCACGCTGTTCGGCCTCGTGACCGGCGGCGTCTACGCGGCGATGCGGGGCTCCCGCGCTCGCCGAGTCGGCCGATCGCGCCCCGGCTCGCGACGACCCGAGGCGGAAGCTTCACTATGCGGCGCTGAGGACCGAGAGGAGCGCCACGGACGACCGGGTTTCCGCGTGCCCTGCCGGCCGTGCGAGACGAGGAGGGCCGCGCCGTGACGGCGCGGCCCTCCTTCGACTCCGGCACCGTGCACGTCGTCGCGGCCGACCGGATCGCGAGGCTCGTGATCGCGAGCTTCGGTCTGTGCGACGACTGCGGGTTCCCGCTCCTCGAGCGGCAGAAGATCGCGCTGCTCGACGAGCGCGCTGCTCGAGTTCGACGGCCTCCAGCAGGAGCTCGAGGGACTGCAGCGCGTCGAGCACCTGCTCGAGGAGCTCCGGGCCGCCGGCCGCCGCATCAACGGCGACGCCGGGGAGGGGCTGCTGGGTGACGACGAGCTATGACGATCCGCTCCTGACGATCGCGCGACGGCGTGCTGACGATTCGCCGATACTTCCTCCCGGTCGGCGGGAGCAAGCGGATCGGCCTCGGGACGATCAGATTGGCGGACGAGAGACGGCTCGGTCGCTTCTCCGGCCGCTGGCGCCTCTGGGGGACGTCGACCCCGAGCCACTGGCTCAACCAGGACATCGGCCGGCACCGGAAGGACATCGCCTTCGTCCTCGACGTGGGGAAGAGGGTCAAGCCCGTCGTCACGCCCACGACCCCCAGGCCTTCCGAAAGGCCCTCGCGGACGCCGGCGTTCGGACCGGGCCGGCGTCCGATCGCGGCGGCGGCGTCGGACTGACGGAGCGCTCTGCGGGGATCCTCCGATCGGAGGATCCCCGCTCCGCCTGCCGCCCCTGGCCGAGCATCCCGGCGATCCTCTCCTCGCACGATCGTTCGCGCGGCGCGGCGCGCGACCTTTTGTGCATGTGCGAGCAGGCGCGCTCCAGTCCTCAGCCGTCTCCGCCCGGACGGCTGTCGCCCCGCAGGAGAGCGCCGCTCGCACGTGAAGGGTCGTGGCCGACCCGCGCTGTCGCTACGCGCGACCGAGATCTGCCGCACCGTCTAGCCGCCGCTCGTCGCCCACGGCAACGGCCACCTGGCGCGTGCCACCACCCGCTGAACGTCGGCCGGCCGCTCCAGCACACTCGCCGGCGGCTGACCGCCCGGCTCGTCTGCAGGCCGGGCCGATCGGCGGATGCCGGGGGCGGGCGTCCGCCGCGAAGCTGGATCATGGCAACCACCGCGCCGACAGGCGATCGAACGCCCCGGGCCGCCGTCTCGGTCCGTGGGCTCCGCAAGAGCTACGGCGCGGTCGAGGCGGTCGCAGGGCTCGACCTCGAGATCGAGCGCGGCGAGGTCTTCGCCCTCCTGGGCCCGAACGGCGCCGGCAAGACGACGACCGTCGAGATCCTCGAGGGGTACCGCCGCAGAACCGCGGGCGACGTGCAGGTGCTGGGCGTCGACCCGGAAGCCGGTGGTCGTGATCTTCGCGAGCGCGTCGGGATCGTGCTCCAGGAGAGCGCCATGGCCCTCGAGCTCACCGTGCGCGAGGCGATCGAGCTCTGGAGCGCCGCCTATCCGCGCCCTCTGGCGGCCGACGACGTGGCCGAGCTCGTCGGCCTCGAGGAGAGCCGCGACACACGCGTCCGGACGCTGTCCGGCGGACAACGGCGCCGGCTCGATCTCGCGCTCGCGGTCGCGGGAGACCCCGAGCTTCTGTTCCTCGACGAGCCCACGACCGGCTTCGATCCATCCGCCCGGCGCCGCTCGTGGTCGCTCGTCGACGGCCTCCGCTCGCTGGGAAAGACGGTCCTCCTGACCACCCACTACATGGACGAGGCACAGAGCCTCGCCGACCGCGTGGCCGTGATGGCGCGTGGCCGGATCGTCGCCGAAGGCCCTCCCGCGATGCTCGCTGGCCGCGCTCACGGCGCTGCGCTCGTGCGCTTCCGCCTGCCGGCGAGCGCCGGCGGCGGCCGCTTCACGCTCCCGCTCCCAGCGGACATCGCGCCCGAGATCGCCGACGGGATGGTCAGCTTCCGCACCGAGTCGCCCACGCGCGCACTTACGCCGCTCTTTCTCTGGGCAACCGAACGGGGCGAGGAGCTCGACGCGCTCACCGTCACCCGCCCCTCGCTCGAGGACGTCTATCTCGAGCTCACCGAGGGGGCTGCATGAGACGATCGTCGGACGGACGACTCCTCGGGCTCTGGCTCGGGGCACGGGCTCGGCTCATCGCCCGGACGCCGCGCGTGACGTTCTTCACCTTCGTCTTCCCGTTGATCCTCCTGCTACTGCTCGACTCGCTCGGAGGAGGGGACGTCCCGGTCCCCGGCGGCACCGTGGCGTACGCGCAGTACATCACGCCGTCGATCGCCATCTTCGCGCTGACGACGGCGACGTACACGGCCGTCATCTTCGGCGTCGCGACGGCGCACGAGCAGGGCACGTTCAAGCGTGTGCGAGGGACGCCGTTGCCGATGTGGATCTTCCTCGGCGCCTGGGTCGCGGCGACGGTGGTCACCGCCCTGGCGTCGGCGGCTCTCATGTTCGTGGTCGCGGTGTCGGCGTTCGGGGTCGAGATTCGTCCCGAGCTGCTGCCGGCCGCCGTCGTCACGCTTCTGCTGGGTGGACTGACCTTCACCGCGCTCGGCTTCGCGGTCGCCTCGTTCGTGCGTCGCGCCGACTCGGCGCCGATCGTCGCGAACCTCACGCTGTTCCCGCTGCTCTTCGTCTCCGGCGTCTTCTACTCGGTCCAGAACGAGCCCGAGTGGTTGCGGCGGATCGCGGACGTCTTCCCGCTGAGCCACCTCGTCCAGGCGTTCACCGCGTGCTTCAGCCCGTACACGACCGGTACCGGCTTCTCCGGCCGGGATCTCCTGTCGTTGCTCGTCTGGGGATGCCTCGCCACGATCGTGGCGGTGCGGCGACTCGCCCGGGAGGCGACCGACGCGCCACCGAGCCTTGCGGGCTCGCGCCTCCTGAGCCGCACGACCGCGCCCGCCGCCGCGCGAAGGCACCCGCAGTAGGCCCGGCTCCCGGCCGACGCGCTGCCACGCGGCGGCGGTCCGGTTCGGAGAAGACTTCGGACGTGACGTCCGCGGACAATCGGGGTCGCATCGGTTCGAGGGCGTGGGCGGACGAGGCGGTCCGCAGCATCGAGGCCGACGCCAATCGCTCGGCCGACACGCATCTGCACGCCTTTCCGCTGCCCGAGAGCTGGGGCATCGACCTGTACCTGAAGGACGAGTCGGTCCACCCGACCGGGTCGCTGAAGCATCGACTCGCACGCTCGCTGTTCCTCTACGGCCTGTGCAACGGCTGGATCGCGGAGGGGACGACGATCGTCGATGCATCCAGCGGCTCGACGGCCGTCTCCGAGGCGTACTTCGCGTGGTTTCTCGGCCTGCCGTTCGTCGCCGTCATGCCGGCGTCCACCAGCCCCGAGAAGATCGTGCTCATCGAGTCGCAAGGAGGGTCGTGTCATCTGGTCGACGATCCGACGACCGTGTACGACGAGGCGGCCCGGCTCGCGGCCGAGCGCGGCGGATACTTCCTCGACCAGTTCACCTACGCGGAGCGCGCGACCGACTGGCGCGGCAACAGGCAGAGGTCACGCGCGAGCGGGCGCTCCTGCTCGTCCTGCCCCGCGACCCGTTCGAACAGCTCTTCAACGGAGAGGACGCCGTTTCCCGCGTCTTCCTCGACGTGATCCAGCGCGACCTGGTGGCGACGCTGCGCGAGACGTTGCGCCCGCACGCTCGCCTCGCGGCGAGCGTCTAGCGTCAGGACCCGTCGTGCGCGGGGCGAAGCCTGAGCATGATCAGCCGCAGCTGGCCGCGGCGTCGCCGGCGCGACGTCCGGGACGGCGGTGCGGCGCGCCACTGCCACGCCGGGACACGTGAGTCGCTCGAGAGCGAGTGACGACGATCTTGCACCAACATGTGTCGGACGTAGTAGTTCGCAGGGATCACGATCGACCTCCCGGCCGCGAAGTGTTCGAGATGCGTCGAGCCTAGGAGGCGACCGCTCCGGCGTCGTCGTCGTCCGAGACACAGTGTCTGTGACGATTGCGACACAGGCGTGCGTGGAATGCTCCTCACAACATACCTAGCGGTGCGATGTATAATGCTGCTATGTACAACTCGGTTCCGAGGTCGTCCGCGCCACTCGAGAGGTGACATCGTGGTGATCAACAAGGATCTGACAGCCGCGTCCTCGACTCCGATCGTCCTCGCGATCCTCGCCGAGGGGGACAGCTACGGCTACGCGATCCTCCAGCGTGTCCGGGAGGTGTCCAGAGGGCGCATGGAGTGGACGGACGGGATGCTCTACCCCGTTCTGCATCGGCTCGAGCGCCTCGGCCACGTCGAGGCGCGGTGGGAGGTCTCGAAGGGCCGCCGCCGTCGCAAGTACTACCGCCTGACGTCCCGCGGCCGCGATCAGCTCGCCGAGGAGCGCAGGCAATGGCAGGCCGTGGATGCGACGCTGCGGGGGATGTGGCGGCTGCTCGACCCGGCCGGCCACCCGGCGTCCGCCAGGCTTCTGCCGTCGGGCGTCTGACCATGACCGATCACGGTGACGCGGCGCTCGAGGAGCAGATCGATCAGTGGCGGAGCTATCTCCGCCGCCGGCAGGCGATCCACTCCGTCGACGTAGCCGAGCTGGAGGACCACCTGCGCGAACAGGTGGCGGTGCTGACCGACGCGGGGCTCGCGACCGACGAGGCGTTCCTGGTCGCGGTCAAGCGCATGGGCGCCCTCGACGCACTTTCACGGGAGTTCGCGCGCGAGCACTCGGACCGCCTCTGGAAGCAGCTGGTGGTGTCCCCCTCCGACAACGGGGCGCCGCACGCCGTCGTGCGGACGGACGCAGTCGTCGCCTTCTGTCTCGCGGTGGCGGCGGCCATGGCCGTCAAGGTGCCGGCTCTGTTCGGATTCGATCTGGACGAGGACGCCGAGTTCTACGCCCGGAACCTGAGCTTCTTCGTGCTGCCGCTGCTGACCGGGTACTTCGTGTGGAAGCGACGGCTGAGCCCGGTCACCGTCCGTTGGCTGGCGGTGGCGTTCCTCGCGGCGGCCGTCTTCGCCAACGTCTATCCGTTCGAGCCGGATGGCTCAACCGAGGCGCTCACCGCGCTGCACCTGCCGATCGCGCTGTGGATCGCCGTCGGTGTCGCCTACGCCGGCGGCCGCTGGAGCCAGGTCGAGGGCCGCATGGACTTCATCCGATTCACGGGCGAGCTGTTCATCTATTACGTGCTTATCGCTCTCGGCGGCGGCGTCCTCACGGCGTTCACAGTGGTGATGTTCGAAGCCATCGGGATCGACCCCGAGCCGTTCATCGAGTCGTGGATGTTGCCCTGCGGAGCGGCTGGAGCCGTCCTGGTCGCCGCCTGGTTGGTCGAGGCCAAGCAGAGCGTGATCGAGAACATGGCGCCCGTGCTGACGCGCCTCTTCACGCCCCTCTTCGCCGCCGCGTTGGTCGCGTTCCTCGGGGCCTTGCTCTGGACGGGACGGGGAGTCGAGTTCGACCGAGATACGCTCATCCAGTTCAACCTGGTCCTCGTCGTCGTCCTCGGCCTCCTCCTCTACTCCATCTCAGCCCGGGATCCCCGGTCGCCGCGTGGCGTCTTCGACCTGCTGCAGGTCGTGCTGGTCGTCAGCGCACTGCTGGCCGACGCGGTGGCGCTCTGGGCCATCGCCGATCGCATCACCGAGTTCGGCTTCAGCCCGAACCGTGTCGCGGCGCTGGGCGTGAACGTGATCCTGCTGGTCAACCTCGCATGGTCCGCAATGCTCTACATCCGCTTCGTGAGAGGCCGCGGATCGTTCGCGAGCCTCGAGCGATGGCAGACGGACTACCTGCCGGTCTATGCCGTATGGGCGGCGATCGTCGTGATCGTCTTCCCGCCGGCGTTCGGGTACGCGTAGGGGGACAGGAAGCCCTTTCTCGCTCCGCGGCTCCCAGATCCCTGCGTTTCGACGACACTGTGCCGAAGCACCCGTCGTTCAGGGCTCAGGCGGAAGGAGCATGATCGTGAGTGACGTGGAGGAGATCATTCGACAGCCGGACGCCGCCTCGTCGACCGCGTCCGAGGAGACCGCGACGCATGTCGTGGACATCCGCACGAGCGAGACCCCGGCTTCGCCGCGGGCCGAGCCCCATTTCACACCGTCCGAGCGTGCAGCCCGCGGCAAGGCCGCACGCCACGAGCTGCCCCGCTCGGCACACGGCGCCTGGGAGCCGGGCCCGATGCGGCGAGACCCGGTCGATCTCCTCGAGGAGCAGGCGCAAACGCGGCTGCCTGAGCTCGGGCCGATCCGGTACGGGCGGATGCTCGTGTCGCCGTTCACGTTCTTCCGCGGCGGCGCCGCCGTGATGGCGGCCGACCTCGCGGATGGGCCGCGGACGGGGTTGCACGCCCAGCTCTGCGGCGACGCGCACCTCTCCAACTTCGGCATCTTCGCCGCTCCGGACCGGAGGCTCGTCTTCAGCATCAACGACTTCGACGAGACGCTTCCAGGTCCGTTCGAATGGGACGTGAAGCGGCTCGCCGCCAGCTTCGCGGTGGCGGGCCGCGATCGCGGCTTCAGCGACGCCGTGCGCCGCTCGGTCGTGATGACGGCAACGCGTGAGTACCGGGAGGCGATCGCTCGCTTTGCGAGGATGCGGAACATCGACGTCTGGTACACCCGCCTCGACGTCGCCGGCATCATGGACCGCTTCCGCGCAGCGTCCTCCGGCAAGCAGATGAAGCGACTCCACGCGAGCGTCGCCCACGTGCGGACGAAGGACAGCCTGCGTGCGCTTTCCAAGTTGTGTCGGAGCGTCGACGGCGAGCTCCGGATCGTCGGCAACCCTCCCCTCGTGACGCCGATCGAAGACGTCCTGCCCGGCGCCGAGCGAGCCCATCTCGAGGATGTCGTGCGCCGCATGATTCGCACGTACCGGCGCACACTGCCGCGCGACCGGCGCAACCTGCTCGAGAGCTATCGCTACGCGCATGCGGCCCGGAAGGTCGTCGGCGTCGGAAGCGTGGGCGCTCGCACCTGGATCCTCCTCCTTGTCGGTCGTGACAACGCCGACCCGCTGTTCCTCCAGTTCAAGGAAGCCCAGAGGTCCGTGCTCGAGCCGTTTCTCGGGAGGAGCCAGTACGCCCAGCACGGGCAGCGCGTCGTCGAAGGGCAACGGATGATGCAGGCGGCACCCGACATCTTGCTCGGCTGGGAGCGAGTGGTGACGATCGACGGGGAGAAGAAGGACTTCTACATTCGGCAGCTCTGGAACGCGAAGGGCTCGGCTGAGGTCGAGCTGATGGATCCGCCGGCGCTCGAGGCGTACGGCCGCATTTGCGGCTGGACGCTGGCGAGAGCGCATGCACGCTCGGGTGACCGGATCGCGATTGCGGCCTATCTCGGCAAGGGCGACTCCTTCGACCGCGCCATGGCCGCTTTCGCGGAGGTGTACGCCGACCAGAACGAGCGGGACTACCGCGCGCTGCAGGAGGCAGTGGCGGCCGGTCGCGTCGCGGCCGAGCTCGGGGTCTGACCTCCGGCGTCGCCCCCCGGACGGGCGGGGCCACTCGCGAGGCGACGTGCTCGCTCTCGTCGCGAGACCGCCGACCTAGATGATCGAGGCGGCGACGACGAGCAGCCAGCTGATGGCCGCGGCGTAGTGCGTTCGCTCGATCAGTCCGAGCGCGACCCGTCGAATCGGCGGGATCACGAGCGCCGTTGCGGTCGCGATCGCCGTTGCCGTCACGATCCAGCCGAGCGGGCCGAGAACCGCGGGCTTGCCGGTCCAGTCGAGGTGGGACGCCGCGACGGCGATCGAGGCAAAGGCCGTCCCGGCGAGCAGCATGTGGATGCGGCCCGTGCGCGTGAGCGAGCGAAGTCCCTCCGGCTCGCGATCGGTCATGAACCCCGAGACGAGGAGCCGGACGACGCCGTAGACGTAGAGCCAGCCGAGGGACTTCACGTCGGTTTCCTGCCCCAGCCCGACGGCGATGAGGATCGCCCCGACGCCCTGCAGCACGACCATGGTGCGGTAGCCCACGTGGTACGAGGTCCACCCGTAGTCGCTGACGGCGTAGCGGATCGGGTCGAGCCCGGTCGGCAGGAAGTGCAGCGCGATCAGGATGACGCCGGAGGTCGCCACGCAGAGCAGGCCGACGAGCGCGGCGACCATGCGTCATCCTATGCCGCCCCGGGTTTCGGCGGTGGGGCGTGACGGGCTCGAACCGGCGACCCCAGCCCGCGACTGCCGAGCCGCCGGCCTAGGCTCTGGTCTCGTTCCGGATCACGGCGGCGCGAACGAGAGCCTTCAACGCCTCCTCGTCGATCTGCTCGCCCTCGTGGAAGTCGATCGCACGTCTCGTGTTCCCCTCGAGACTCGAGTTGAAGAGGCCCGATGGGTCCTCCACGGACGCTCCCTTGGCGAACGTCATCTTCACGACGCTCTTGTACGTCTCGCCCGTGCAGACGATCCCGTCGTGCGACCACACCGGAACCCCTCGCCACTTCCACTCCTCGACGACTTCGGGATCGGCTTCCTTGACCAGGGCCCGGAGCCGGCCGAGCATCTCGCCCCGCCAATCGTCGAGCTCCGCGATTCTCGCGTCGATCAGCTGAGAAGCAGACGTGCCTTCCTGCGACCCACTGTTCTTCATGCGGTCTCTCCTCTCGGCCAGTTTGACGAATCGAGGTCATCGGCATCGTGCCGGTTCCGGCGTCCGCCGGGCCGCAGCAGCGTCACGAAGGGCGTCCTCGGAGCCGCCGAGACCGCGCGGCCGCCTTGGCGAAGCGAACCGGCATGGCGGCGCATGCGAACCGTCTCCACGATGGAGAGCTTCGAGCGAGGCGAGATCGTCTATCTGACGGCGGAGGTGCGAGCCGGCGGAGAGATTCACGAGATCGGCGCCCGCGCGGAGGTGCGTGCGGTGTCCGGCTCCGTCGTCGAGCTCGCGCTCGGCGGCTCGCAAACCGCCTGGTGTCGAGCCGCGCACGTCGTCCGCGCCCGCGAGCGCCGCACACGGACGGCGACGCCTCCCGGGCGCTGGCCCCTGCGGCTTCGCGTCGCCCCGGGCTGAGGCGGCAACAAGACTGAAGGCGCGCGCTGCGCGAGGAAACCGGCCGGGCTCGGACAGTCGCCGGACGTCTCGCGCCGGGGATGCAGGAGCAGGCCATTGGCGCAACCGGCGACGGCACTGCGTTTGATCCGCCGCGAAACGGGTATGGAAGCCCCTTCGTGGGCAGGGGAACCGGACGGAGGGTCCTTCGGATTCACAGCGGACCCACCGCACGTTCGGCTCGCGGACCCGCTCACTCGGCATTCACGAGGGTGGGTCGTCGACTCCGACGTGCGGGTCGCCCGGACCCGTCCGCGAAGGGAGGACAGATGCGAAAGCTCTGGCTACCGCTTGCCGTGGTGGCGATGACCGCAGCGCTGTGGCTTGCGGGGTCGGCGTTCGCCGGCCAGCTGACGGCGTTCTCGAGCGGCACCGCAGCGTTCAGGGGCACCGCTTCGGGGAGCGATGAGCTCCAGTTTCCCGAGATCAGGCGGAGAATCGGAGCCAGCGGCACGCCGCTGGACCAGCTGCCACGCGCCAAGAAGCAAGGCAAGTTCCCGAAGAAGTCGCTGGACGCGCCGACCGTTGCGTCATCCGGCGTGGCGGCCTCGAACCCCGGGCTCGGGACGAGCGTCGACGGGCTGACGGCGCGCGACCAGCGCCTTGCGAACGGCGGCAACCAGTTCACCGTCGAGCCGCCCGACCAGGCTCTTTGCGTCGGAGGGGACTTCGTTGTCGAGTCTGTCAACACAGTCCTGCGAGTGAAGAGCAAGGCGACCGGCGCGAACCTGACCGGTGTCCAGGACCTGAACACGTTCTACGGCTACCCGGCGCAGTTCAACCGGACGACCTTGGAGCAAGGCCCGTTCCTCACCGACCCGGTCTGCCTCTACGTGCCGCAGATCAACCGTTTCGTGCAGGTGGCGCTGACGCTCGACGTCGTGCCGGCGAGCGGCAACTTCCTCGGGACGAATCACCTCGACGTCGCGATCAGCAACACCTCCAACCCGACGGGCACGTGGACGATTTACAAGATCCCCGCCCAGAACGACGGCACGGAGGGCACGCCGGACAACGGCTGTCCGACCCGAATCCGGCTGACGCGCCGCAGGCGACGAACCCGCGGGCCGAGCTGGGCGACTACCCGCACATCGGGATGGACGCGAACGGCATCTATCTGTCGACAAACGGCTACTGCCTGTTCAGCGACCGGTTCAACGGGGCACAGCTGTACGCGATCGGGCTCCAGCAGCTCTCGGGACCGAGTCTCCCGTCCTCGATGAGCATTCAGCACTTCCCGAACACGAGGGTGGACGGGTCGCCTGGTTTCACTGTCTGGCCGGCCACGTCCTTCCCGGGTGAGCATTCGACCGAGAGTGGCGGCACGGAGTACTTCCTGAGCACCATCGCCGGCGACGGCACCGAGACCGGCAACCCGACCGGGACGGCAAAGCGAGTCGGCGTCTGGGCGCTCACGAACACGAGCTCCCTCAACACCCCTACCCCCAACGTCGAGCTCACGAGCCGGCTCGTCAACAGCCAGACGTACACCTTCCCACCGACGTCGGATCAGAAGCCGGGCCCGACGCCGCTGCGCGACTGCGTGAACGACACCGTGTTGCCGACACCGTTCGGACCCGGGTGCTGGCAGTTCCTCTTCCTCACGGAGCCCGCGCACGACGAGGTTCTTTCCAGCCCGGACAGCCTCGACGGCCGGATGCAACAGGTGTGGTTCGTCAACGGAACCCTGTGGGGCGCGGCCGGTACCGGTGTCGACGTCGGCGGCGAGGAGAAGGCGGGTATCGCCTGGTTCGCCGTCGAGCCGAAGATCAACGGCGCCGGCAAGGTGGAAGCCAAGCTCAAGCGGGAGGGTTACGTGGCTCTCGCCAACAACAACCTGACGATGCCTGCGCTTGCGATGCTGCCGAGCGGCAAGGGCGCGATCGCGTTCTCGATCCTCGGCGAGGAGTTCTTCCCGAGCGCCGGGTACGTCACCATCGACGAGGCGGGCAGCGTCTCGCCGGTCCACGTCGCCAGGGCAGGACTCGGCCCGGACGACGGCTTCACGTCGTACAAGGCGTTCGTCGGCAACCCGCCGCGGACGCGTTGGGGCGACTACGGCGCGGCCTGGACGGACGGCAGCGACATCTGGATCGCGTCCGAGTACATCGGCCAGGCCTGCACGCTCGCCCAGTACTACCCGAGCCCGCCGAGTCCGGCCGGCTTCGGGAGCTGCGGAGCGACGCGTGTCTCGCTGGCGAACTGGTACACGAGGATCAGCAAGCTCACGCCGTAGCAGGAGGGGTGGGAGGGTCGGCTCCAAGCCGGCCCTTCCGCCCCGGGTAGTGCCGACGGACGGCTCCGGCAGCCCTATGTCGCTCGAGCGGGCAGGAGCGCGGCGAGCCGCTCGATCCCGTCGTCGATCTGCCGCTCGCCGACCATGCTGAAAGACAGGCGCACCGTGTCGGCGCCGCGGCCGTCCGCGAAGAACAGCGTCCCCGGCACGATGCCGACACCTCGCTCAGCCGCGCGCCGTGCAACGTCCACCGAGTCGGCGTCGTCGGGCAGGGTCAGCCAGGAGAAGAAGCCGCCTTCCGGCCGCGTCCAGTGCGCTCCCTCGGGCATCCAGCGGCCGAGCGCCGCCAGCATGCGCTCGCACTTGCGCTGGTAGAGGGCACGGGACGCGACCAGCTGCTCGTCGATCCAGCCGCGTCGAACCGATTCCTCGAAGAGCCGCTGCCCGAGTGCGCCCGCGCACTGGTCCGTGTTCTGCTTGGCGGAGACGAGCCGGGCGGAGATCTCGGCCGGGCCAACCGCCCAGCCGAGCCGGACGCCGGGGAAAAAGGTCTTCGAGGTCGTTCCCACCTGCACGACGACGTCCGGCGCGAGGCTCCAGAGGCTCGCGAGCGACTCGTCGGAGAAGGAGAGCTCACGGTACGCCACGTCCTCGACGATCAGGAACCCGTAGTGCTGCGCCAGCGCGACGAGAAGCGTTCGCCGCTCGGCCGCAAGGCTCACGCCGGCCGGGTTCTGGTGGTCGGGGATGCTGTAGACGAGCTTCGGGCGGAGCCCGCCTGCGAGACGTCGATCGAGGTCTTCCACGTCGAGCCCGTGCTCGTCCATTCCGATGGCGACGAGCGTCGCCTCGAAGCCTCGGAACGCCTGGATCGAGCCCAAATACGTGGGGCCTTCGACGACGACGAGGTCGCCGGGGTCGAGGAACGACTTGGCGACCAGTTCGAGCGCCTCGATCGCCCCGCTCGTGATCAACAGCTCGTCGCCTGCGGGACGGCGACCTTGCAGAGTCTCGAGCCGACCTGCGAGAGCGTCCAGTAGCCCGGCGAGGCCGCGCGTCGGCGCGTACTGAAACGCAGTCGCGTCGCCGGAGGCTGCAAGCTCCTGGAACAAGGTCGAGACCCTTTCGCGCGGGAATGTCTCGGGGTCGGGGAATCCGCCCGCGAACGAGATCAGGTCGGGCATTCCGAGGAACGCCAGGACGGATGCGATCCCGTCGCCGACCTCACCCCGCGTGCGCGCAGCGACCAGGGCGTCCCACCGTCCCACCTCGGGCGTCGTGGTCACGCTCCCATCCTACGAATTTTGCCGCCTCGAAATCCGGTCCAGAGGAGGGTCGAGGCCGGCTGTCGAAGGGAGGCGCCGATACCGCATCGCAACCACCACGGAACCCATCGGGGACGTCCATCCGCGTAGCTTCGACATCGCAACGAGCACCGCCACCTCGAGGCCCGTCGAGGCGACGCCACAACCTCCGTCGCCTGCGGGCCTCAGGACCCTGCCGGGGATTGCCGCCCCAAACACGAGCTGGTTAACGTCGCTTGCCTTGCGGACGCAACTCCCTCGTGGCGTGGCCCTTGCGAGGGGTGCAAGGCGTCAGGTGTGATCTCCCTTGTGCTGTCAGTGGTGAGAGCGGCCCTCGCTGTAGTGACCGAGAATCGACCTGGGAGGCTCACGTGAGCGTCGCGGTTTCCGCCGTCGACTGGCTGCTGGCGTCCGACGAGCCGGGGATCGTCGCGCAGGCGGAGCGGGACCTGCTCGACGAGCCGGCGCCGGCGGAGATGGCGCGGGTCCTCGAAGGCCCGAAGGTGCGCGCGCTGCTCGCGGGCCAGCGCGCGGACGGTGGCTTCGGCGCCCACGTGTACGCGAAATGGGGCGGCGCCCACTGGCGGCTCGTCTCGCTCGTCGAGCTCGGCGTGCCGGCGGGTGAGCCGCGTTGTGTCGCGGCGGCTCAGACGGTCCTCGCCTGGCTCACCGGCAAGGGCCATCGCGACCGGATCCATGTCATCGACGGGCTCACGCGGCGCTGTGGGTCGCAGGAGGGGAACGCACTCGCGGTCTGCTGCCGCCTCGGCCTCGCCGACGACCCGCGTGTCCGCCTGCTTGCCGAGTCGCTTGTCGAGTGGCAATGGCCTGACGGCGGCTGGAATTGCGACAAGAAGGCGAGCGGCTACCGCTCGTCCTTCAACGAGTCGCTGCCGCCGATGTGGGGGCTGCACGAGTACTGGGTGGCGACCGGCGACACCGTCGCGCGGGAGGCGGCCATGTGCACCGCCGAGCTCTTTCTCGAGCACCGGCTGTTCCGGGCGCTCGCGACCGGCGAGCCGATCCGCGAGTCGTTCGTGACCGTCCACTCGCCGCCGTTCTGGCACTACGACTACTTCCAGGCGCTCGTCGTGCTGGCCCGCATGGGGCTCGCGGACGACCCGCGCGCGGCCGACGGCCTCGACCTCCTCGAGGAGCGACAGCTCCCGGATGGTCGGTGGCGCGCCGGCGGCCGATGGTGGAAGGCGCCGGGCTCGAAGGGCAGCAACGTCGAGGCCGTCGACTGGGGCTCCGGGCCGAATGAGCTCCTGACGCTGCACGCGCTCCGTGTGCTCCGCGCCGCCGGCCGCTCTCATTCCTAGCGGCGCCCGGACGACACAACAGCGTGGTCGCTGTCTCGCCGAGAGAGGCGGCGTCGGCTGGAGTGAACCCGCCGCAGCATCTCTCCCCAGCCGACCCTCCCCGGCCGCCGAAACCGGATGGTGCCGGGGCTACTGGCGTGGCGGGCTAGACGCACAGCCAGGGATTCGGCTCGGTTCGGGTAGTGTCGCCACCTTTCGGGCAAGGGGTCGGGCGGCGATCTTGGAGGCGGGTCCACCGGCTCGCACCGAAGGGGGATGGCGCGGCAACCGGCGAGGGGAGGTTGGACCCGCCACTAGCGACGGTAGACGCGTAGCCGGACATCGCGGCCGTTCGCCGTTCGGCGCCACGTGTGGGTGGACGATCCCGAGCCGTGGTCGAGACTCTCGGGTAAGGAAACCGTTCGGGGCAGAAACCGACGTCGTGCCCTCGACGTCTCTAGAGGTATGACGGAGAACGGCGAGCGGTTTGCACCGGGCGAGACGGTGTACCTGTTGGGAGAAGTGCGCGCGGGCCGCCGGATCCACGAGATCGGAACGCGCGCACACGTGCTTGCGGACCACGGACACGTGATCGTCCTCCACCTCGACAGCTCGGACGCCGAGGTTGTTACCTGCCCGACAGGTCACGTCGCGCGAGCCGTCGATCGGGTTGCGCGCCCACCTGTCCCGCGGGCCGCGAGTCCGTGGCTTCGTCCGTCGATGGGCTAAGCCCACCGGGTTGGACGTACATGCGCGCCGTCGTGGGTCAGCCGAGACGCCGGCTCGCACGCGGACGCAGGTGTGGTGGTTGCGGCCACTGCGGGGCAGTCCCCGGATCGCCGTGCTCTGCGATCCGCACGCGATGAGGGCTCGCAATGCGTGAGGCGGCTGCGCGGCGCCGCTCCGCGGAGCGGCTGGCCGGCGCAAATGCGCTCCAGGTGAACCAGTGGCCGAATCCGCGTTGGAGCGTCCGCGGGCCGCTCATCGTCAGCTTGCCGGCTCGAATCGCGCTGCCCAGCTCGGCCTGTCCCAGGTAGACGCGGTAGAGAGTGGTGGTGTCGACGACGACCTCGAGGTCGATGTCGAAACCGGGGTGCTGGAGGCAGACCGAGACCTCTGAGGGCTCGACGACCATCCAGTAGCGCCGCTTGGGCTCGCGAAAGTCGAACCGAACGACGGTTCGGTTGGGTGGGAGTCGCTGGCGATCGACGTGGCGGGCCATCCAGACGATCAAGAGGTCGGGATCGAGCTCCTCGGGACGCGGCTCTGTGAACGACCAGGTCGCTCCCCACTCGCCGATCGCCTGCACGACCGGCTGGAGGTCACGGCCGGCGGGCGTGAGGCGATACTCGAGGGTTCGGCCCGTGGGGCCCGTCCTGCGCTCGATGACCTCGGCCCGCTCGAGCGCGCGCATGCGGTCGGTGAGGACCGAGCGCGAGATCCCCGGGAGGCCGCGTTGGAGCTCGTTGAAGCCGTTCGCACCGCCGAGCATCTCGCGCACGATCAGCAGTGTCCAACGGTCGCCGAGGATCTCGGTGGCCTTGGCGACCGGGCAGTACTGCCCGTAGCTGCGCATCGCGCCACCATGCTAGTGCGGAGCGGTCGCGGATCGGCCAACAGGTCTGCAATTCGGACCGGTTGGTTCGAAAGCAGTCCTAGTCGGCCCGGGCCGGCAAGCCTACGTTGCTCGCATGGCCATGCGGACCTCATCCAGCACAGCAAGGGAGGACGAGATGACGGCTGTCCGGACACCGCAGCCACCGCTTCTGCATAAACCCGCGTCCGACGAGCTCGGCGGATCGTTCCACGGAGAGCTGCTGCTGCCGACCAGCCCCGGCTACGACACTGCCCGCAGGATCTGGAATGGCGCGGTTGACCGCCATCCGGCCTGTATCCCCCGCTGCACGGGCGTGGCCGATGTCGTCGCGGCGGTTCGCTACGCGCGCGAGCGCGATCTGGAGATCGCCGTACGAGGTGGGGGCCACAACGTGGCAGGCACCGCCGTGTGCGACGACGGGATCGTCATCGACCTGTCGGCGATGCGGGCCGTGTGGGTCGACCCCGCCGGTCGCACGGCCTGGGTGCAGGGTGGTGCTCTGTGGAGCGATGTCGACCACGAGACGCAGGCCCACGGTCTCGCCGTCACCGGCGGCATCGTGGGCCACACCGGCGTCGCCGGGCTCACCCTCGGCGGCGGCATCGGCTTCCTCATGCGGAAACACGGGCTCACCGTCGACAACCTGCTCGCTGCCGAGGTGGTCACCGCCGAGGGCAGCATCGTCCAGGCGTCCACCGAGGAACACCCCGATCTGTTCTGGGCGCTGCGAGGCGGCGGCGGCAACTTCGGCGTCGTCAACTCGTTCCGGTTCGCGCTGCATCCCGTCGGCCCGACCGTGTTGGCCGGGCCCGTCTTCTGGGCGGCCGACGACACCACCGACGTGCTGCGCTTCTACCGGGACTTCGCCGCCGAGGCACCCGACGAGCTCGGCACCGTCATCCGGCTCGGCACCGTCCCCCCATTGGCGGACATCCCCGACGACCTGCACTGGCGGCCGGCCATCGCCGTCCTCTGCTGCTACGCGGGTGCTGTCGAAGACGGCGACCGTGCGGTCCAGGCCCTCCGCCAGTTCGGGACGCCTCTCGTGGACCTGATTTCACCCAGGCGGTACGCCGCCTTCCAGGGCGGCTTCGACGACACCGTCCCCCACGGGTGGCACTACTACTGGAAGGCGACGAACCTCGTCGACCTCTCCGACGACGTCATCGCCGTCGTCGCCGATCACGCCTATGCCGCCGGCTCACCCCGGTCGTACGCGGCGATGTTCCACATGGGTGGCGCCGTCGCCCGGGTCCCCCACGACGCGACCGCCTACGCGGCTCGCGACGTGACCAACAACATCGTCATCGACGCCGTGTGGCTCCCTGACGAGTCCAGCGGGCGCGCCGCCGCCGAGACCGCGTGGGCGCGGCGGTTCCTCCATGCCCTCCAACCGCACCGCGCCGGCGGCGTCTACGTCAACTTCCTCGACTCCGACGACGACGCCAGCCGCGTTCACGAAGCCTACGGCGACCGCATCTATCGGCGGCTCGCCGAAGTCAAAGCCAAGTACGACCCCGACAACGCCTTCCACCAGAACAAGAACATCCAGCCCGGCTGACGCCAACGCCGGGGCGACCGCCGGACTCGGGAGCATCCAGTCTGGTTGTGTCGCGAGAGCAGACAACCCGGCGCGGGCCGTCAGTCGCCCGCGACCGCACTGTTCAGAGCGGACGCGGTCTCGGGGCCGACCCGACCGTCGACGGAGAGACCATTCGCTTCCTGGAATGCGACGACAGCCGCTTCCGTAAGCCGACCGAATGTCCCGTCTGCCGGACCGGGGTCGTAGCCGGCCCTCGACAGGGCCTGCTGGAGCGCTTCGACGAGCGCGGGATCGCCTTCGCCTCGCTGGAGCTTCGTGCCCTCGGGGAGCTCGAACGTCGAACCGTCGCCCGTCGATGGCGTGGTCGACGGCGGCGTTGTCGACGGGCTCGGCGCGGTAGGTGCCGCCGACGGACGGGACTCGCCCGGCACGGTCGTCGTGCCGGTGGACGCGGGTGCAGGCGTGACCGGCCCCTGGCCTCCGCCCCGGAGGAGAAGCACCGCGATCACAGCAGCAAGTGCGAGTACCACGACGACGACGAGCCCGGCGACGAGGCGTCGGCGTTCGATGACCGCGCGGTGGGCTTCGGCGGCGGCGACCGCTCGGGCAGCGGGATCGGCTGCCCTGTGGCGCCCGACGTCGCCCTCGGGTGACGGGAGCTCCTGGTATGCGGGTGAGGCGCGCTGGTGCTCGGCGCGCTCCGTCGCATTCTCGCTCCAGTCGTAGTCCGAGATGTCGCCGAGCCAGTCGTCGAGCGGTTGCCCGTTTGGCCGAACCTCGACAGTGCTTCCCGATGAGCGCTGGTGACCGCGGGGACGCGTCTCGTCCACATGAGCAATGCTAGGCCGCTCTCCGGCGGTCACTCGGGAATCCGCATCGCCGCTTCGACCCGTCCCCATCGGATGCCGACGGCGGGGGAGGGTGACACCGGTCTGCGTCGCCGGATCCCCGAGATGCCCGCCTCAGGAGCGTCGCGGCCGGGGGACTCTCGCCTCGTCGCGGGAGCCGGCGTTGACCCTGTAGCGTTTCTTGCGTGGCGGACCTGAACGCGATCGGTATTGCAGTGGCGGATCTTGGGCGATCGATGCAGTTCTACCGGCTGCTCGGGCTCGAGTTCCCGGAGGATCCTGCAGAGGGTCATGTCGAGGCGACCATGACGAACGGCACCCGGCTGATGCTCGACACCGAGGACATCATCCGCAGCTTTCTTCCGGACTGGACGCGCACGAACGGAAACCAGGTTTCGCTGGCATTCGAGTGCGGAAGCCCTGCCGACGTCGACGAGGTGTACGCGCGTGTCGTCGCGGCAGGCTTCGAAGGCGAGAAGGAGCCGTGGGATGCATTCTGGGGGCAGCGGTACGCGCTGCTCGGTGACCCGGACGGCGTCCGGGTCAACCTCTACGCGGCACTCTCGTAGCCGAGCTCCGCGGACCGAACCACACCAGCCCCGGCGCCGATCCCCATGACCGCCCAGGTGTGGGTTCCTCATGACCAGGTGGCTCGCCTCACCTACCCCAGGTCAGAGCGATCTCCGGTCGGGCCTTCGAGGTGGCTGCGCGTGTCGCGAATGCCGCGTCCCAGAGCCCGACCGTGACGAGGGCCCATCCCATCAGCTCCATCCCCTCGTCCAGCACGACTCCGAGCTCGTAGAGGAAATCGCCGCGAACGACCCACGGCTGCCCTACCGCATTCATCAGCTGGTCGTAGACGAACGGTGCTTTCACGTCGAAAACGAGAAGAACGAGCCCGACGAGAAGGCATGTTCGCGGGACACCATGTGCCCGGAGCGCAACACAGGTCGTGAGTGTCACGGCCGCGAGGAGCGTCCCCATCACCACGAGCCGGTCTGAGCCCGTGCCCTTGAACCCGTCGTGCAGCGTGTCGTCCGTCGCAACGACGAGCAACGCGACGGCTAGGCCTGCCGCCGGCAGGCGACCAGACCGAACGTGACCCGCGAGCACTATCGCACCGACAGCTGCGGCAACGATGACCGCGGTGGAGACGATGTCCGGGATTCCGTTGCTTCGTTCGAGATCGAAGACGGAGTCCGTTTGGCCGAAGTCGAGGTTCGCTCCGAGCGTCACGACGAAGTGCGCGACGGACTGCGCTGCGACCACGGCGAGGCCCGCCACCAAGGCAGCGCGAACGAACGTGATCCGAGCCGCAGGTCGTCGCGTAGCAACCCTCCCCGAGTCCGCTACGTCCCGTAACCCTACTCCTCGAACAGCCCTGTGTGCAGGGGTTCCTCGTCGTAGGTGAGTTCTTGGCGTTCGTGCGGGTCGCCGCGTTACGGCGGCTCACGTAGCGGCCGGTAGTTCGAGTTGTAGATGCGTTCGCCTGCGAGGCGTAGCGTCATGTTGCGGATGATCGGGGGCAGGTTTCGGGTGCGGTCGCGGCGGTGGGTTTGATCCTGTACCCATGTGATGCGGGGGATGCGCCGTCGCTGGTACTCGGTCAGCGCCTTCTCGATGTCCTGGCTCGTCGCGAGCAGATCGGCGAGCACGAGCGCGTCCTCGAGCGCCATCGCGGCGCCCTGGGCCATGTTCGGCGAGCTGGCGTGGGCGGCGTCCCCGACGAGCACGACGCGACGGGCCGTCCAGGCCGGCGGCACGACCTCCTCGATCGGGGCGAAGTACGCGTCGCCGGCGTGCTGCAGCAGGCGCGGCACCGGGTCGGCGAAGTCGACGAACAGCTCGCGCCACTCCGCCCCGTGAGCGGCGGGAGCCTCACTCGAGTTGACGTCGGCGTAGCAGTAGACGCTGCCTTCGCCGAGCGCGACGGTGAGGAACGCGCGGCCTCGGCCCAGCATGACCGTCCAGTCGTCGATCTCGGGGAATCCTTCCGCGACGAATCGCCAGCTTGCTTGTCCTACGCGGCGGGCGGGAGGACCGCCAACGGCGAGGTCGCGGATGGTCGAGTGGACTCCGTCCGCACCGACAACGAGGTCGTACGTGCCCATCGAGCCGTCGGAGAAGCGCACCCGTTTCGCCTGGCCGTCGTCATCGAGTGCTGTCACCGAGAGGCCGAGTCGGACCGGAACCACGACGCTCCCCGCGCGGAGGGCCTCGTGCAGCGCCGCTCGGCGAATCGCGACACAGGCTGCGACTCCGTCCCAGTAGCTGCGAGCGTCGATGTCGGCGAGCTGGCGCCCACGGTGGTCGAGAAACCGCTGCCGCACGATCGGGTTCGCACGAGCAGCAAGCTCCGCCCAGATCCCGAGCTCGTCGAGCGCCCGGACGCTGTTGCCAGGCAGGTACAGGCCGGTACCGCTCGTCTCCCACTCGGGCATTCGCTCGACGAGCTCGGCCGTGATGTCCCGCGCCCGTAGGGCGCGGGCAAGCGCCAGACCGGCGACGCCGGCACCGACGATCAGTACACGCGGGGTCACGGCCATTGGACGGAGACCTCGAACTCCCGCTCCACAGCCACGAACGTGCTCTGGAACGCGCGCCGGATTCCGCGGTCGAGCAACAACCGGTCGAAGAGGCCGGCGATCCCGCCGCGCGGTTCGTACTCGACGACGAGTCGGTACACGAATCCTTCGCCGTCGGGCTCGAAGTGGCGCTCATGCTTTGCGTCGGGCAGGCCGGGCTGCGTGCTGGTGTAGGTCACGAGCCGGTTCGGCTCGAACGTCGTGACCGTCATCGTCAGCTCGCGCTCCCGCCCGAGCAGCCGAGTCGTCAGCCGGGCCGTGTCGCCGACCGCTCCCCAGCTCGAGCCCTCCTCGAGGCGCACGTAGCCTGGCCAGAACCTCGACCAGTTCGCCGTGTCCGTGATGAAGGCGAAGCCACGCCCGACGGGCACGTCGTACCGGTGAGCGGCTTCGACGCGCTTCACTTGCGGCCGATCACGCTTGCGTATGCGATGTGCCCGAAGAAGGTTCCGGCTCGAACGCGCCGGCGCGCTTCGGCCTTGAGCGCCGCGGCTGTCTCGTCGCTGATCTCCTCCCTCGAGCGCAGAAGGTCCGCGCCGCGATCGACGATCGTGAGCATGTAGTCGCTCTGCTCGGTCTCGACGAAGCCGTGGCTGCGGAAAGAGGTCAGCTCGAAGCCGCAGCGCCTGACGATGGCAGGCAGCCTGCGTACGAGCCGCCGGTCGGTGACGGAGCTGGAAACCATCGCGTCGACACAGGCCTGGACGGGGTCGTGATCACCGAGGGCAACGGTCGTCGTTGCGTAGTCGCCGTCGAACGCAGCGAGCTGACCCGAAGGCCGCAGGACGCGAAAAGCCTCCGCGACCGCACGCTCGGGGCCAGGGACGTGACTGAGGGTCGAGTCGAACACGACGACGTCGAAGGTTCCGTCGTCGAACGGGAGGGAACGAGCATCGGCCTCCTCGAACGTGACGTTCCCGAGGTCTGCGGCGAGTTCCCGAGCTCTGTCCAGCAAGGACGCTGCGATATCGACCCCGACCACCGACCCGACGTCCTGCGATCCGGCGATGCGACGGGTGAGAACACCTGTCCCGCACCCGACCTCGAGCACGCGCGCCTCAGCCGGAAACTCCACGTCGCCGAGAAACGCTTCTCGCAGCGATTGCTGCTGCGCGTCTGCACCGCGCGTCTCCAGCACTTCGGCGAGTCGCTGCTGGATGGCGGGATCCAACTCGGCAACGTTCGCCCATACATCTGACACGGCTCGATCAGGATGCCACTTCTCGGCTTTCGAGGTGAGAAGACGCCGTGAGCTTGTCGTATCGGCCATCCGCCTGCTCGCGAACCCGAGCGCCCCGACGTCCTGTCGCCGTCCGTTCAGGTCGGGTCGACGGCGAGGGCTCGGAGTCGCCGCCTCCGGCCGAGGTTCGCTCAGCCGTCGGGTCGCTCGGCCGCCCACGGCCCGAGGTGGGCGAACGTCATCGCGTAGTCGCTCGTGTCGACGACGTTGACGTTCACCGCGGATGTGATGCTCTCGCGGAACTGCCTTCGGGCCTCGCCGTGCCGCTGCGCGACCTCCTCGCTCTCCCAGAAGGTGACGACGAGCGTCGTCCCCGTCGCTGCGTCCGAGAGCATCAACAGGCCCTCGAAGCCGTCGATCCCGCGGAGCCACGGCAGCATCTCCTCGCCCGCGATCGTCGCCAGCTCGATCGGCTGGTCGAGTGGATCGTGGGTCCTCGTGACGCTGACGTGCACCTGCTTGCCTCCGACTCGAATCGGCTTGCGCGGTGCGGCCATCGTACGCACGACACGCCCTGGCTTGACAGGCGAGGCGGCGCTGTGAGACGGTCGTCCCGTCGAGACCTGTGGGCCTTCGGGTTCGCAGGTCTCGGCATTTCTTGCATCTGTGCAGCTGACGAACGCGGGCCTATCACCTCTCTTGTGCCGGCTGGCGGTACGCGATGACGGTGCCGGCTTGCCAGCCTGGAGCCCGTCCGCCCCGTGGGGGATGGATCGCGTGAACGGCCAGTCCGCTGCGCGCGATCAGCCACGAGATCAGGGAGTTCGAGTTCCACATCTCGCCCGCGCCGAGCTCGTCGCGACCCCAGACGGGCGTCGGCGCCTCGGGCACGAGCTCGAGCAGTCGCCGGGCGCAATCGGGGTCATCGCTCAGGCGCCGAGGGCTCTCGACGGCCTCGGCGAGGTCGGGGATGACCCCGTCACGCCAGCGGCGGACCTCGTAGCGGAAGACGCGGAAGCGTCCGGTCGCGCGAGCGCCGACCGAGCCCTCGGCCACGACCCCGCGCTCGGCGCCGTCGCTCCACGCCGGCGCCTGCTCGATCACGTAGCGTCCTTCGGGTACGTACACCTGGAGCGCCGAGTGGTAGAGGTCGCAGCGATCTCGTCCGCCGAGCCACGCGGTGACCGCTTCGAAGATCTTCCCGTTGAGGCGTACTGAATGACCGCCGGCACCGAGCGGGAGCCAGTACAGGTCGATTCCGGTGACCGTGGGCGATGCCATCAGTCCTGTCGCCTCGGTCCGAGTAGCGCTTGGTCGAAGAAGTTCGTCACGCGCTCCTCGTACGCACGCGGACGCGCCTGGAAGCCACCCACGTGGCTTGCGTCGGCGATCATCCAAAGCTCCTTCGGGGCCAGGGCGGCACGGTGGTAGTCGGGGTTCAGTTCCTCGCCGTCGCCACCGCGACCGGCGTAGACGAGGAGGAGCGGACGCGGGGAGATGCGCGGGACGAGATCTGTCAGCGAGGGTGGCGGACCAGTCCCGCTCAAGACCGCGACCGCCGCTGTCTGCACTGCGGATTCGGGGAGTGCCAACCAGCCGCGCGGCCCACGAATGATGTCCTCGCGGACCGAGCGCACCCCCGCACCCTCCGAGACGACGGCGCGGAGCCCGGTGTTGGAGGCGGCGGCCTGGAGCATCATCTCGCCGCCGACCGAGAAGCCGATCCCTCCGATGCGCCGCCGGTGACGTCGGGCCGTCCTTCCAGCCAGGCGACGGCCGCGTCGATGTCCTTGGCCCCGGTCCAGCCGAAGAGGTTCGGGTCTCCCTCGCTGCCGTCGTAGCCGCGCGCGTCGAGCAGGAGCACGCCGTAGCCGTGGCGGACGAGCAGCCGGGCCTGCGGCAGCTTCCCCTGGCGGGTTGGATACGAGATGACCGCGGCACCGTTCAGCGAAGGGACGTACCAGGCCGCGAGGTCGAGACCGTCGCTGGTTCTGATCGTCACCTCCTCGTAGGGGCGCCCGAGCTTGGCGGGCGCGACATCCGCCCGCGGACGGTGGGTGGCAAGAATCGCGATCGCAATCGGGACGACGAGCCAGTAGGCCGCCAAGAAGGCTGCGACCGTGATTCCGGCTCGAAGCACGTAGCGATGCCGGCCGGCCTTGCGCGAGCGCCAGAGGAGCGTGGTTGCGCTCGCGACGAGCAGGACGCCGATCGGGCAGAGGAGGAACCCGGTCCAGTCCTCGCCCCGGGGGCCGACTGCGCGGGCATCCGCGACGGCAAGCGCGGCTCCTTCGAGCGCCAGCGCACCGAGCACGGTTGCGAGCGCGCCGCGGCCGCCTTTCGGAAGCCGCGGGTAGACGACGGCCGCGAACGTCAGCACGGCGAGCGACGCCGCGCCGCCTACCACGTGGTCACCGGGGGCTGTCCCCGGCTCAGGCGCGATGAACGAGTCGACGGCTACGTGCACGGCGAGGACTGCCGTCGCGCCCGAGAATACGAGCACGTCTGTCCGTGCCGATGCAAGCCGGCCCCGGCGCGCCGGCCACGCATGCGACAGGCGGATGACGCGATCACGCACGGTGGGGGGTGCCCCCGGTGACAGGACGCGCCGGGCTACTCCAGCGCCTCCGTCGTCCGTATGTTGTTCTGGCAACACCAGCTCCTATCGATCGCTGTTCTTCCTCTGGGGACCGAGGCCGTACTTCGCGACAGCCCACGTGCCGATCGAAGCGAACAGCGCGACGGCGATTCCCGATGGAATGGTCGTACTGTTCGTTCCACTACCGGTCGTGGAGACGAAGTCCGGCCCCCAGGCCGCACTGCAGGCGACGGCGATCCACATCGCTGCGATCGCCAGCGAGGCCCACATCTCGCGGACATGGAGCAGCTCGAACCAGCTGTGCTCGGGTGTCGACTGAGCAGGTGGGTTGGAGAGGCTCGACATGGGACACCTCCTTTCTGAATCGAGGCTGGCACTTCCGAGACCGGGCGGCATCCGCGACGAGACCGGTCAGGGCTGCCCGAAAGTACGTATCTGCGGCGAACTACGGAGCGCCTCCCGTGGAGCCCACGATGCGGTTACGGCGTGCAAGGACGGAGCATGGCGTCATACCCTCGAAAGGAGGACGGCCATGTCGGCGACAGAGGTGCAGCACGCCGCCAAAGCGCTCGCGACCAGCTCGTACCGTGCCGCGGTCGTGCACGACTTCAGGGAGCCGCTTCGCATCGAGCAGGTCGCGCGGCGTCCACTCGCGCACGGTCAGATCCGTGTGCGGATCGAGGCTTCGGGCCTGTGCCACACCGACATCCATGCGGCTCACGGCGACTGGCCCGTGAAGCCGTCGCCCCCGTTCGTCCCGGGGCACGAGGGAGTGGGGATCGTGGAGGAGCTGGGCCTGGGCGTCGTCGAGGTCGGACTCGGCGATCGCGTCGCGCTTCCGTGGCTCGGCTACGCGTGCGGGACGTGCGACTACTGCGTGTCCGGCTGGGAGACGCTCTGCCTCGAGCAGAAGAACATGGGCTACTCGATCGATGGCGGGTTCGGCGAGTACGCGACCGCATATGCGCGCTACGTCGTCCGGGTTCCCGACGGAGTCGATCCGTTCGACGCGGCCCCGCTGACGTGCGCGGGCGTCACGACCTACAAGGCGATCAAGGTCGCCGGGACTCGCTCTTCGGATCTCGTCGCCGTGTTCGGGGTCGGCGGCCTCGGGCATATGGCGATCCAGTACGCCCGCATCGCCGGGGGAAAAGTGATCGCCGTCGACCTTCACGACGAGAAGCTCGCTCTCGCTCGGACGCTGGGCGCTGAGTTCACGGTGAACGCGGCGAAGGAAGATCCCGCTGCTGCGATCCAGGAGCTCGGCGGAGCTGACCAGGCGATCGCCCTGGCCGTGTCGCCGAGGTCGTTCGAGCAGGCGTACGGCTCGCTGCGCCGAGGCGGCACGCTCGTCTTCGTCGCGCTTCCCGAGGAGAACAACGTGACCCTGCCGATCTTCGAGACCGTCCTCAACGGCATCACCGTCGTCGGCTCGATCGTCGGAACGCGAACAGACCTGCGTGAAGTCTTCGAGCTGCATGCCGCCGGCAAGACCGAGGTCACGCGTGAGACGCGTCCGCTCGAAGAGGTCAACGAGGCGATTGCGGACGTCGAGGCCGGACGAGTCGCAGCTCGAGTCGTCTTCCGTCCCTAGTGCGGCGAACTGTCGCTCCGGCGCCCTGCGGTCTCGGGCGCCGGAGCGGCTGAGGCCGTTCGCGCCGTGCGCCCTGCCGTAGTTCTCCGCAGGCGGAGTCCCGGTCGCGTCTGCTCGGGCTCGTCCGCGACCTCTGCGAGCGGACGCCGCGTGTCTATCTCGTTCGCAGGCCCTGTCGCCCTGACGATCGCGAAGGGCGCGTTCGTCAGGCTATGCGGCGACTTCGTCGGCCGGTTCTCCGACTTCGATCGGGTTCTCGGTGGGGTTGCTGCTCCACTCGAACCAGCCGCCGTCGTACACGGCGATGCGCTTCCAGTCCATGAGGTACGCGTAGAACCACGTCTCGCTGGCCCGCCAGCCGGTGCCGCAGTAGAACGCGACCCATTTGTCCCGGGTGATTCCCGCCTGCTCCCAGTTGGCGGCGATCTCCGGGTACGGGCGCATCGTGTTGTCGACGGTGCGGTAGTGCTGCATGTGGTACGCGTCGCTGCCGCAATTGCCCCAGACGTCACCTGGGATGCGGCCCGCCGGGCCGATGTAGTTGTAGCCGCTCACCTCGCCGATGTGCTCGCGCCAGGTTCGGACGCTGACGAGGGCGGCGCCGTCGGGGTCGTCGAGGATCTGCTTTGCCTCGTCGAGGTCGACGATCACCTCGGGCCGGAGGGGGATCGGAACGCCGAACGACTCCACCGCCGTTGGCGTGCGCGGTGTCGTTTCGACCGCGTTCCCTGCCCGGACCCACGCGTCGTAGCCACCGTCGAGCAGTCGGATGTCGTCGACACCGGCGTAGCGGAGGATCATGGCGGCGCGCGTCGCGGCGATTTGTCCGGCCCGGCGACCCGGCCACTTCTCGTTCGCGTCGCCTTCCGTGTCGCGGCCGTACACGACAACGGTGGTGTCGTGCGTTATGCCGAGCGCGGCCAGCGTCGCCTCGAGCTCCTCCGGCGTTCGCCGGTTCCAGTCGACCGGGTTCTCGAGCTGGTTGGTGTCGAGGTAGAGCGCACCCGGGAAGGTGGTTCTCCTCGTACTCCTCCGGGACCCCGAAGTTGACGTGGAAGAGAAGGAACCGTCCCGTCGGCGCGGCTTCCGGCCGCTCGCCCGCCAGCACGAGCCGGAGCCAGTCTGTATGCACGAGCGAGTGGTGTCGCGGGAGACGTTCGACCGGCAAGCTCCCGTCCGCCGCCCACTCCGACCAGCCGGCGTAGACATGAGGCGCCGTGTGACCGAGCGCCGCAAGCCTGCTACCGACCGCCGCGACGTCGGTGGGGTCGCCGTAGAGAACGATCTCGCGGCCGGGGACGATGTTCTTCGCGTCCAGGAGCCGGACGATCTCGGCCTCGTCGGTGCTCGCCAACCACGGGCTGGGGAACGCAACCGCACCGGGGATGTGACCGCCCCTTGCGTCGCCGTTCGACAGCCAACCGTTGTATGCATGTAGCGGTCGCACATCCACGATCGTCACGTCGGGGGAACCAAGCCGGAGCCGCAGCTCGTCCGTCGAGAGCGTGGCGCCGACAGGGCCGGTCGGCTGCGGAGTGGGGGTTGTGCTCACCTGCGCCTCGCCGTCGGCGGTGATCTCTTCGCGACCCGACATCAACTGCTCCTCCTCTGGATTGTTTGCGGCGACGGGCCGCGGAACCCCAGCCTAATCCTAAAACTATACAAAGTAAAGTCCATCGCCACACTCTGGATCCTCGCGGGGGCCCGACGATCGACGTCGACCGGGCGGCATTTGGGTTCAACGGATTCGGCTTGCTCCGAGGCGGCGAGATACTGTCGGCCGCATATGGGTCGTGGGCGGTATCGAGTCGCCTGGTTGCTCGTACTGCCGGTCGCAGCCGCCGAGCTCCTGTTACTGGTTGGGACGTCGAACCGCTACGGCTATCACCGTGACGAGTTGTACTTCCGCGTTGCGGCGCGACATCCCGATTGGGGGTACGACGACCAGCCGGCCCTGACCCCGCTGCTTGGCCGCTTCTCGGAATGGGTGTTCGGCGCTGACCCGCGCGGACTGCGGATGCTGTCGGCCGTTGCGATGGCCCTCGTGGTGGTGCTCGTCTCCTTGATCGCTCGAGAGCTGGGCGCAGGACGGACGGGACAAGCGGTAGCTGCGCTGGCAACGGCCGCGTCGGGGGTGGCGATGGCGGTCGGGCACCTGCTCTCGACGACGACCTTCGACGTGCTGGTCTGGGTGACACTGGTGTACGTCGTGGCGCGGATCCTCGGCGGTGGGGATGAGCGACAGTGGCTGCTCGTCGGTCTCGTCGTGGGCATCGGTCTCGAGAACAAGCACCTCGTGCTTCTTCTCGTCCTGGCTCTTGGCTGTGGTTGCCTTCTGGCGCGCCGCTGGGATCTGGCCCGCAGCTCCTGGCTCTGGGCCGGAGCCGTCCTCGCCTTGGTGTTGTGGCTGCCGAACCTCCTCTGGCAGGCTCGCCACGGCTGGCCCCAGCTCGAGCTCGCCGCCAAGATCGCAGAGCAAGAGGCGGCAGCGAACCGCGTCGAGCTTGTGCCGCTCCAGTTTCTCTTGATCGGCCCTCTCCTGGCACCGCTGTGGCTCGGCGGTCTCTGGTGGCTGCTGCGCAGGCCCGAGGCGCGCCTGTTCCGTCCGCTCGGTCTCGCCTACGTCGTTCTGCTCGTGATCGCGCTGGTGACGGGAGCGAAGCCGTATTACACGATGGGTCTGCTCCTCGCATTGCTTGGCGCCGGCGGTGTCGTTGCAGAAAGCTGGTTGCGCGATCGGCGAGGTCGCAAGTTGGCGCTCGGGATCACGATCGCCCTGTCTGCCGCGGTCGCGGCGCTCATTACGCTTCCGCTCGTGCCGGTCGAGGACGTACATGCGACGCCGATCCCCGACATCAACGAGGACGCCATCGAAACGATCGGCTGGCCCACCTTCGCGGCGACCGTCGGTCGTGTGTGGAACGAATTGCCGCGGTCCGAGCGCTCGACCGCGGTCGTCTATGCGAGCAACTACGGGGAGGCGGGCGCGATCGACCGGTACGGCCGCGCCCACGGCATCCCGCGCGCCTACTCCGGGCACAACGCTTTCTGGCGCTTCGGCCGCCCACCGGACGGCGCGCGCCCGATCATCGTGGTCGGCTACCACCGCCCAGAAACGCTGCGCGGTGACTTCAGCGACTGCGTGCTCTCCGCGCGGGTCGACAACGGGGTGGCACTCGACAACGAAGAGCAAGGTGCCCCGATCTGGACCTGCGCGAGGACCACCGAGCCATGGTCGAGGCTCTGGCCGCGACTGCGCTCGCTCCACCCGTGATCGCGGTGTCTGGCCGGGCGTGCGCGCGAGAGAAACAAGGTAGGTTCGCTGCCACACCTGGTGCTGTCATCGTTTCTGTGGTCGGACGGCACCTGTGTGTTCTGTCGCGAGGGCCTGCAGAGCGAGTGTCTTCACGGCGGACGACCGGCTCGCTCGACGAGGTGCCCGATGGCTACCGCGCGATGAACGCTCGCGAGGTGCTCAAGTTCCAGATCGCGTTCTAGGACAGTGCCGTGCCAAGGCCTCGGGTGGTGCCACGTCCGAGGAGCCCGGTACCCGATCACCCATGTCCCGCCGCCGGGCGAGCGATTGCTTAGCTCAAACGCCGATTCCACCGCTTCGAACGACCTCGCGGGAGCGAAGAGCATCCCGCAGCGTGATCAGGCGTTCGGGGCACTGCTCGAGAACGGCAAGCACTGCGTGTCTTTCCGCCTCGTTGAGTTCAACCTCGCGGCGGTTGCTGTCGACAGCCAGTCCAACCGTCTGGGCGAGATCCCAGCGACCGGCTCCGGCCAGCGTCGCCCAACCCGACGATTCCCTAAACCTCTCGAGTTGCCGTTCCGGGAACCTGGCCCAGAGCTCGGCGAGGCTAGAGCGCACCACCGCCGTCCATGCGGAAGCGCTGGTCGCGTCGCGAGACGTGATCGCGCAGCTCAGCGTCGACGTGCGCAGCACCGGACCGGTAGAACCCCTGGCGTGGCGCCGCGGTCGGTCCGCCTGTCGAGCCCGGATCGTGTTCTGTTCCCCGACGTAGGGGTCACGAAGCAGGACCTGTTCGAGTACTACCGCGCGATCGCGCCGGTGCTGGTCCCGCACCTGCGGAATCGGCCGTTCACGATGAAGCGCTCGCCGTACGGAGTCGCCGGTGACGCGTACTTCCAGAAGCAGGCGCCGAAGGGGATGCCCTCGTGGATCCCGACGCGCACCTTCCGCACGTACCCGCGCGAAGGCGAGTCGCGGCTCGTCGACTTCCCGCTCGTCAACTCGCCGGAGGCGGTGCTCTGGATGGTGCAGATGAACTGCATCGACATGAACGCCTGGTACTCGCGCGTCGACAAGCCGCATCGCCCAGACTTCGTGCTCTTCGACCTCGATCCACCCGAGGGCGGGTTCAGGCTTGCGATCCGTGTGGCTCACCTGATCCGCGACGAGCTCGAGCGGCTCGGGCTCGAGTCCTACGTCAAGACGAGCGGCGCCGACGGGATTCACGTCCTCGTCCCGATTGCGCGCCGAGCGACCTTCGAGCAGACGTACGCGTTCGCGGAGGGAGTGGCGCGCAGGCTCGAAGCGCAGCACACGGGGCTCGTCACGACCGAATGGCTGAAGCGCAAGCGCGAGGGCGTGCTCGTCGACCACCGTCAGAACGCGCGGGGAAAGACGATCGCCTCGGTCTACTCGGTGCGGCCGAAACCGGGCGCGCCGGTCTCGACGCCGCTTCGCTGGGACGAGCTCACGGATGACGTGACGCCGCGCAGCTTTGGGATGCGCGAGGCGCTCGAGCGGGTCGAACAGCGTGGGGACATATTCGAGCCCGTGCTCGCGGGCGGTCAGGCGCTCGGACGTGCCCTGAAGAAGTTGCGCTAGTTGGAGTCGGCACCTTCACGGCCGCCCGAGGCGGTGGGCGGGCCGGTGGGAAACGGGAGCCGGGGGCCGATCTCCCACCGGTCAGATCCGCAGCCGGCGGCTCCGCAGGCGGCCGCCGCAAGGGAGAGCCGAACCGCGACTGTACGGCAGACCGAACGGCAATCCTCGGGCGGCTCGCGTTCTCTTTGAGGCATCCGACGCGACGCACCTTGGAGAACCCAATGAATCCTCGGCCCTTCCCCAATGACAGGAAATTCCAGGTCGACACGCGACGGCACGAAGCAGACTCCAAGACCTCTCCTGTGAGTTCCGGGACGGCGGCACGCGGTCGCGGAGCGCGCGGTCCCTGCGGGACTTCCAGGCCGAGGCCACGGCCGTCTGGCCCAGCATGTTCGAGCACTCAGGCGCATCGAGATGAATGCGCTGAAGGCCCGCCGCGGTGATCGCCTGCTCGAGCTCGACGAGGTCGAGCGGCGACTGAAGCCGTTCGGACGCCGGTACGTGGGCGTCCGCGAGATCCCGCTCGACGCGCTCGTCGGCACAGACGGCCGCGCCAGCTCGTTCACCCGCGACTTCCGTCCGCTTCACGCCTTCAGCCGCGACCGGCTGCGCTCGCTCGCGGGCGCGTTCGCCGACGGCGCCTTCCCGCCGATCGTGACGGTCAAGCTCGGTGAGGCGTACTTCGTGATCGACGGTCACCACCGTGCCGCCCTCGCGCGGCGACGCGGCGCCGAGATGATCGACGCCGATGTGACCGAGCTCATCGCGCGCGTCCCGCTCCCAGCCGGGGCGGACATGCTCGAGGTCGTCCTCCGGGAGCTCGAGCGGATCTTCCTCGAGGACAGCGGGCTCGCCGAGGCGCGTCCCGGCGTGCGCGTCTCGGTGAGCCGGCCCGCGCACTACCTCGAGCTGCTGGAGAACATCCAGGTGCACGGCTACCACATGATGCGAGAACGCGGACGAGTGCTCGAGAACGCGGAGATCGCGGTGAACTGGTACGACGCGATCTACACGCCGACGCTCGCCGCGATCGACCGCCTGCGCCTCGACCGCCTCGACCGTCACACACCGCCCGGGGACCTGTTCCTCGTTCTCCACCGGCACCGGCGGGATGCGTTCCCCTCGACCGGCTGCCCGCATCTCGCGCAGACCGTCGTCTCGGTGATCGGCGACGGCCGGCGACGCCGACGGCTGCGGTTGCCAGGCCGCAGCGCCGCTCAGCAGACGCCTCGCTCGTGAGCTGCGCCGAATCGCATGGCTCGGGCTGGTCGCGTCGGTCGCGGGGTGCACGGGAGGCGCGCATCGCCGGGCCCTCTGGTCACGGCCCATCGCGGTGTTTCTCGACCATGGAGGGTGCCGGGCTCTAAACGTGACCGCGTCGATGTCCGCGGCCACATACGTCCGCCGCATGTCGCAGACCGTGGAGATCTGCGCCATGCGGCGGTCCGCCGCGGTCAGGTCGTTGCGGCGGCTCCCACTGTTGCAGCGGCTGTCTCGATCAGTTCGGCCACCTCGGCAGGGTGCGAGACCATCGCGACATGGCTCGAGGCAAGCTCGGTCGTGGTCGCACCCATGCGCCCGGCGAACAGCCGCTGAGCGTCCGGCGGGATGACCTCGTCGTGCTCAGCGACGAGGTACCAGGTGGGGTGCGACTTCCACGCCGGGGCGCCCATCACATCGTTGAACACGGACAACGTGAGGGGCTGCTGCACTGCGTACATCACCCGTGCCCGTGTCGGATCGACGTCAGCCGCGAAATGCTCGAGGAAGTCGTCCTCCGCCAGCCAGGCGAAGCCGTGCTCGTCTGTGACCATGTTCGCAAGCGCTGGCGAGGGCGGCGCGTCCGCCAAGAGCGCACCGACGGATTCGCCCTCGTCGAGAGCGAACGCAGCGACGTAGACGAGGCCCACGATGTTTGCCGCGTCCGCGCCGGCCGTGACGATCTGGCCGCCGTAGGAATGTGCGACGACGATAGTCGGGCCTTCCTGGAGCTCGAGCACCTGGCGAAGCCGAGCGACATCGGCGTCCAGCGAGCTCTCCGGGAACTGTGGCGCTTGGACTTTGAAACCGTCGGCTTGCAGGCGTTCGATCACCCCGCTCCAGCAGGACCCATCGGCCCAGGCGCCGTGCACGAGAACGATGTTCGGGCGACCACTCATCCTGTGACTCCTTCCGGTGTTGGGCTCAGCCTTCGCCCCCTCCGTCGAGCCTCGGATCCTTCGACGATACGTCTTACTCCCCGTGATCGCCTCGTCAGATCACGGCACCGCAACCACGTAACCGAATCTTCACCGGACCGAAATCGGCCAGCGGCCTGGCACCGCCGGGATCCTGGCCGTGGCCATGGATCCCACCACGACCCCCACGACCAGGCCCCACCGTGGTCGCCTCGTCGAGGGAGTTGGGGTACCTTCCGGCGCCTCGCGTGCGCGCGCACGTTCACAGGTGGAGCTGGACGTGTTCGGGGCAGGGGCGCATGGCCCATCTTCAGCCGTCGCTCGACGCGGGCCGGCGTACGATCCCGCTATGACGGCGTCAACGGCGGCGGCGACCGCTTCCCGGGAGCGGCCCGTCGCGGCTTACGCCGCATGCCGGCGCCTTCTCCGCCGTCACGACCCCACCTACTACCTGGCGGTATTGCGGCTTCCGGCCGACGTTCGACCCGCGGTACATGCGCTGTACGGGTTTGTGCGCGGCGCGGACGAGATCGTCGACGGGGCGGGCCGCGCTGTGGAACCCGCCGCGCGCCTCGCCGCCCTCGACGTGTGGGAGCGCGCGCTCGAACGCGGTCTGGCAGGAGGGACGTCGGATCATCCGGTGATCGCTGCGCTCGTCGACGCCGGGCTACGCCTCGAGCTCCCCCTCGACGAGCTGGGAGGCTATATGCGGTCGATGCGGGTCGACTGTGGCCGTGTTCGCATCGCGACGCGAGCCGAGCTCGACCGCTACATGGAAGGGAGCGCGGCGTCTGTCGGCCGCGTAATGGCCGCGATCCTCGGTGCGCGACAAGAGGCCGAGACGTTCGGGAGGCTCGGTGTCGCGTTCCAGCTCACGAACTTCGTCCGGGACGTCCGGGTGGACTACGAGCTCGACCGGATCTACCTTCCCGCGGAGGAGCTGGAGCGCTTCGGCGTGGATGCTGCCGCGCTCGGCCTCGTGTCGGCGACGCCTCAGCTTCGCGCCTTGCTCTCGGTCGAGGTCGGCCGGGCGCGTGCGCTCTTCGGCGAGACGGCGGCCGCCGTCGCCGCTGCGTTGCCGGCGGCGCGGCGCGGCATGCGCTTCGCGCGCGCCGCGTACCTCTCCGTCCTCGACCGCGCGGAGGCGGTCGACTACGACGTCCTCGCGCACTCGATCCGCCCCGGCGCGTGGGGGCTCGCGCGGTCCGTGCTCGCAGGACCACGGTCGGAGCCGTGACCCCCCAGCCGACGCAGCCGCTCTCCGGCGAGCGCCCCGCAGACGAGGTTCCACCGTCATCCGCTCCGCCGAGGGGTGGGTCGAAGCCGAGCCGCTTCGCGATCGCCTCTATGTCGAGCGGGACGAATCCCGGCGAGACCCTGCCGTGGGCGAACGCGACGTACTCGTGCTGATGGTGCTCGTAGATGGCTCGCATGAGCTTGCTGGCCCCCGCGAGCGGTGCAATCTATCTATGAGGGAGCTCTTTCTCGCACTGCTGAGTGGTGAGCGCGCTCACGGGTATGAGCTGAAGCAGTCGTTGGAGCAGGAGTTCGGAGATCTGTTGCCGGCGTTGAATGCCGGCCAGATCTACGTGACGCTGGGGCGGCTGGAGCGCGATGGCCTCGTCATCGGTCACGCGGTACCGGGTGACAGCCGCGGCAAGCGTGTCTACGAACTGACCGAGGTCGGGTCGGAAGGCGCTTGCGGCCTGGATCGAGGCACCTGTCTCGCGCGGGCGGCTCAAGGACGAGTTCTTCATGAAGTTCGTCGTTCTCGCGTCAGCACGTCTCGCGGAGCCGAGGCAGCTGCTCGAGGGGCAGCGGCGCGAGTACCTGCAGGCGCTGCGCGATCTGAACGCGCTGCTCGAAGCGAATGGGAAAGGACCTGTGGCCGAGCTTCTTGTCGAGGGAGCGATCTTGCATCTGAAGGCCGATCTGGAGTGGCTCGAGCTGATCGAGCAGCGACTCGCGCTGAAGGAGGAACGCGCGCCTCGCACGGCGTCGGGATCGCGATGGGGCCGAGGGCTGGTGGCAGTCGTCCTCATGCTCAGCGTCGTCTCCGGCGCGGTTGCCGTCAGGCGTGCGTTCGAGATCGCGGACGGCGCGCCACTCGGCTGACCGATCGCGGGCCGGAGCGACAGGACTCGAACCGCGACCCCCGACGTGACAGTTCTGTCCCACGGTGGGCTCCGTCGGCGGCCGGAACTAGGAAACAAGTCGCCCGAGGGGAGACTCGGGGTCGGTGTTGGTCATCGTTCGTCGGCGTGATCTGACACGAACCTGACACGGGCACGTTCGAGCGGCGCTGGCGCCGGACATTCGCGTGGATCAGTATCGAGGCGGTGACCGAGATGACACGGCGCCAGCGGCTGACCCTGCTCGGAGCGATCCTCGGCTCGGCGGTGGTGACGATCGACGGGTCGGTCGTGAACGTCGCTTTGCCCGCGATCGAGCAGGATCTCGGTGGGGGGCTCTCGGCGCAGCAGTGGGTCGTCAACGCCTATCTCTTGGCGCTCGCCTCCCTGATCCTGATCGGCGGCTCACTCGGTGACATCTACGGAGAGCGGCACGTGTTCGAACTGGGCCTGGTCGCGTTCGGTGTCTGCTCGGTTGCCTGCGCTCTCGCCCCCAACATCGAGTTGCTGATCGGCGCGCGTGCACTCCAGGGCGCCGCGGGAGCGCTGGTCACGCCGAGCTCGCTGGCGATCATCGTCGCCGCGTTCGGTCCCGCCGAGCGTGGTGCCGCGATCGGTTCGTGGACCGCTTGGGGAGGGATCTCGGCGGTCGTGGGACCGCTTGTTGGAGGCTTGATGGTCGATCAGGTCTCCTGGCGCTGGGTCTTCGCCGTGAACGTGCCGGTCGTCCTCGTCACCTTGCCGCTGATTCGCTCTGCGGTGCCACGGACGACGCACTTCGAAGGTCGGCGGGTCGATTTCGTCGGCGCGGGTCTGTGCGCGCTCGGGCTGGGTGGCGTCGTGTTCGCCCTGATCGAGCAGCCGCACTACGGCTGGAGCAGCCCGGTCATCCTGGTTCCTCTCATCGCCGGCATCGTTTCCTTCGCATCGTTCCTCGTCCACGAGCGGCGCGCTCCCGAGCCGATGCTGAAGCTCGAGCTGTTCACGCGCCGCAACTTCGCAGTCGGGAACGCCGAGACGCTCGCCGTCTATGCGGGCCTGGGGATTCTCTTCTTCTATCTCGTCATCTTCCTCCAGCAGGTCGCTGGTTACACGGCGCTCGAGAGTGGGCTGACGACATTGCCGGTGACCCTGACGATGTTCGCCCTTTCACGCCGGTTCGGCGCGCTCGCGGATCGCTACGGGCCGCGCCTTTTCATGGGGGCCGGGCCGCTGATCGCCGCGGCCGGCATCCTGCTCTTGCTCAGGGTGGGGATGCAGCCGTCCTATGTCGCCGAGCTTCTTCCGGCGCTGCTCCTGTTCTCGCTGGGCCTTTCGTTGACCGTCGCGCCGCTCGTGGCAACGGTGCTCGCCGACGCCGACGAGAGCGACGCCGGGATCGCGTCCGCGATCAACAACGCGGTCGCCCGAGTCGCAGGGCTCGTCGGCGTCTCGCTGGTCGGTGTTGTCGTCGCGGGCACGCTCCTCGGCGACACGTTCGCCGCAAACGACCAATCGGTCCGTGCCTTCCACGAGGTCGTCCTCGTCTGCACGGCACTCGTGGCGGCCGGAGGCATCGCAGGCGTCATCGGCATCACCAACCCGAGACGAGCGGTCGAGGCCGAGAGATGTTCGGGAGGGCAGCTGTACGGTGTCCCGGAGCCGGCCGTCGAGCACGCTCGGGAGCGAACGCGAGTCAAGCCTAGGTGACATCCAGGGCGGCGATCCCGCGCAGGTCGACGCGAGTGGCATCACGGACCGTGACGAGAACCATGACGACGGCGTCGCACGAACTGCACCGCGCCACGGTGCCGATCGCCGAGGCGTAGACGGTGAGCTCGGCGATCGGAGCTCTGGCGCCGCAGCCCGCGCACGTGGCGCTCGCGGTCGTCAGCTCCCCTCCAAAGAGGGCGTGGAGGTCACCCGCCATCGCGTTGCCGTCGAGCGCGTCCACGGTCAGCCGCCCAGGAGGTCGTGGAGTTCGCGGGGCGGAGGGCACCACGTCGACGCGAGCTCGCGCCGATCCCACCCGCCGAGAGCCGCGCCCGCCTGGTACGCGCTCTCGAGGAACGCGAGGAGCGCCGTCCTCGGATCGGGAGCGGTTCTGACTGCATCGTAGGGCAGGAGCGCGAGCGATCCGCCGGCTCGTTCGATCCACTGGGCCTCATCTGGACGGAGCGCCTGTTGGCGGAGACCTGCAGGCTCCGGGGCCGCATAGGCGTAGAACGTCGGCTCGCGGACGTTCCGGTCGCCCGCCCAGAAGCCGAACGAGACGAGGTTGTGCGAGTACGCCTCCCGGTCGACTGGGCCGAGAGCCGGTGCGTCCGGCGAGCGCTCGCCGTCGAAGCGTGTCACCGCGAGGTCGAGGGAGTGCCAGAAGAGGTGCACGGGGCTCGTCTTGCCGCAGTACCACCCGGAGAAGGTCTCGAACACGCCGTCGGTCCAGTCGAGGATCCGCCAGAAGCGCTCGACTGCGTGGGGGTCGTAGGCGACGTGTTCTACGTCCTGCGGGAACGGTGTCGTCGTCGGGATCCCGTACGGCGTCTCTCGAATCGCGACGTCGACGCCAAGGTCGCGGAGCGTCGCGTGCAGCCGTTGGTCGAATGCAGCGACGGACAGGTTGTCGACGAGGGCGAACGATTCCGTCTCGCCACGGCTCGTGCGAACGACGAGCCGATGATCGACGAAATCGAAGTCGATCTGGAAGCTCGTCCCGTCCGCCGCGTGGAGCCGTCGCGTTGTGAGCCCACGGACGTCGAGGTAGAGCGGAACGTGCCACCAGTGGTTTCTCGGAGGAGAGGTCGCCATACGGACCTTGCCGACGATCTGCACCCAGAGGTGGAGGGTCTCCTTCGTCTGCTCCCACCCCTCGAGGGGCAACGGCGGCAGGCTTGGGCGGCGCGTAGTAGATGCACTGTTGACGGTCGTCGTCATGATGGACCTCCGGTGGGGCCGAACCGCTCGGTTCTGATCCGGCCGGGGTCGTGCCCGAGTTCGACGAGGCTCGACGCGGCCGTCTCTACGAAGGCCGTCGGTCCGCAGACGTAGACGAGGGGACGCTCGTCCGCCGGCCAGCCGACCTCCGCGAGCAGATCACGGTCGATGCGTCCACGGTATCCCGACCACCCGTCAGGCCATTCGCGGGTGAGCGTGAAGCGGACGTCGACCGTGCGGGACGCCGCCAATCGGTCGAGCTCGTCGCGGTAGAGCACATCGTCGAGGGTGCGCGCGGAGTAGAGGAGGCGGAGCGGCACATCGCTCGCGACTGCGAGGTGGTGGCGCACGATCGACCGGAACGGAGCGACACCCGACCCGCCCGCCACGAGGAGCAACGGCCCGCCGAAGGCCGCTTCCCAGACGAAGAACCCCCCGACCGGGCCTCGGAGCTCGAGGCTGTCGCCCCGGCGGAGCTCGTCGACGAGGTACGACGACACCTCACCATCCTCCAGCCGCTCGACGGTGAGCACGAGCCCGCCGTCCTCGGGCGCCGATGCGATCGAGTAGCTGCGCTGCGCCTGATACCCGTCCTCGGCGGTGAGCCGGACATCGACGTGCTGGCCCGCCCGATGGCCCGGCCAATCCGGGACGTCGAGGACGATGCTCCTGGCACGTGGCGTCTCGTCGACGAGCTCGAGCACGGTCCCGAGCCGCCAAGTCAGTCGCCCCAGTACCGCTGCTCCCGCCATGGATCCCCGTAGTTGTGGTACCCGTAGCCCTCCCAGAAACCCGGCTCGTCGTCCTCGCGAAGCTCGAGCCCGCGCACCCACTTCGCGCTCTTCCAGAAGTAGAGGTGCGGGACGAGAAGACGCGCAGGGCCGCCGTGCTCCGGATCGAGCGGCTCGTCGTCGTATTCGAAGGCGACCCACGCGTTCCCGTCGCGCACGTCCGCCAGGGGAAGGTTCGTCGTGTATCCGCCGTCGGACCATGCGGTGACGTATTCGGCGCTCGTCTCGATCCCGTCGAGCAGCGTGTCGACGGAGACGCCCTCCCAGGTGGTGTCCAGCTTCGACCACTTGGTGACGCAGTGGATGTCGACGGTGACCTCTTCGCTCGGTAGGGCGCGGAACTCTTCCCACGTCCAGCGGCGCGGCTCGTCCACCTCGCCGGCGATCGAGAAGGTCCACTCCTCGAGCGAGGTGTGGGGTGTCGGCCCCGCAGAGAGGACAGGGAAGTCGCCCGTGACATACTGGCCGGGAGGGACGCGCGATGGATCCGCGTCCTGGCGACGGCGACCTCGGAAGCCGCGTGAGACGAACGACATGGGCGTTCTCCCTTCGTGCCCGCTGGCCTGCAGAACGCAGGCTACGCGTCGCGGTGCTCGGCCGACGGCAGGGCGGCCGCCCTCTGTGGAGTCGCTGTGGAGTCGCGGCCGCGTGGTCCCTGCGCGCCCCGGCCCGCTTCCCGTGTCACATCTGAGTTCCGGCGTCGATCCAGGCGCGAAAGCGCTGCACCTGGTCCGCCGGCCAGGCACCGTCGCAGGGCATGCTGCCGTCCGCCAGCTTCTCGTAGATCGCCTCGGCGTTCTGTCGTACGTCGTCGTACGACGCGAGGTTGAGGGCAAACGACATCGCCTTTACGTCCTCATCGCGGAACAGCGGGCGGATGTCTCTTTCGAATCCAACCTCGGCCTGCGCCATGTCGGCTCCTCTCACTTGAGGGTCACCATCACCGGCTCTGCGCCACCCAGCCTAGTAGTCGGCACCCGCCGGTAGCGACGTGCTCGAGTCGAGCTGGTCGGCGTGTCAGACGGATGTCAGATCGCGCGAGAGTCCCGGCGGACGGACAGCACTTGACATGTGACTCTTTGGTCACATATTGTGGGGATGTGTCCGACGACGACCGAGTCTTCAAAGCGCTCGCCGACCCGACGAGGCGCTTTCTGCTCGACCGGCTCTTCGCGCGTGACGGCCGAACGCTCACCGAGCTCGAGTCGGAGCTGGAGATGACCCGCTTCGGCGTGATGAAGCATCTGCGCGTGCTCGAGGACGCCGGTCTCGTCGTCACCCGCCGATCGGGCCGGGAGAAGCTCCACTTCCTCAACCCGGTCCCGATCGGCCTGATCCACGACCGCTGGATCGACAAGTACAGGGAGCGCCGCGTCTCGGCGCTCGTCGACCTCAAGACCCAGTTGGAGGAGAGCGCATGACAACTGCGACGGCAACCACCACGCAGGTCTACCAGCTGTTCATCAAGGCCACGCCCGAGCAGGTGTGGGACGCGATCACGAAGCCCGAGTTCATGACGAAGTACTTCCACGCCTCCCACATCGAGATGGCGGACGGCAGGCGCCGCGCATACGGCCCCAACGGCGAGCTTTGGGGCGACTCGGCGATCCTCGAGGAGCACCCACCGCGCCGGCTCGTCCACGAGTGGCAGGGCCTCTACGACACCGATCTCGCCGCCGAGGAACCGAGCCGCGTCACCTGGGAGATCGAGCCGCAGGACGGCGGCGTCACGAAGCTGACGCTCGTCCACGACCAGCTCGAGGGCGCCCCCAAGACGGCGGAGTCGGTGACGGGCGGCTGGATGTTCATCCTCAGCGGACTCAAGACGCTGCTCGAGACCGGCAAACCGCTCGCCGACTGAGAACGAGCCTGCGGAGCGGGCGCTACGCCCGCTCCGCACCCCTTGACCCGCACATGATCCCGCGACTCCGGATGATCGACCGGAGGAGGCGGTGGGGACGACGACTAAGCCTGTGGCACGGTCTTGCTCATCACGCAATGGTTCTTGCCCTGGGGGCGGTGATAGCTGAAGCCGGCCTGCTCGAAGAGACTCCGGGTGGCGCCATAGAGGAAGGAGGCCGAGATCTTCTTGCCGCCGGTGTCCTGCGGGTACGCCTCGACGATGCCACCGCCCGCCTGAGCGATCAAATCCAGGGCTCCGCGAAGTGCGGCCGCCGCCACTCCAACGCGCCGGTATTTCCTGTCCACGAAGAAGCAGGTGATTCGGTAGTCGGGCAACCGGTCGAGAGCGGCCTCGTACTCCTTTCGGTGCTTGATGTTCGGCAACTCGTCAGGCGCGCCGTACTGGCACCAGGCCACGGCAACGTCACCGTCGAACACGAGCGCGGCATGCGCACGACCCTCGTTGACCAACCGCTCCTTGAGGGCGCGGTTGTCCTCGGCATTGAACGTCTTCTCACTATGCGGGGTGTGGAACCAGGTACACCAGCAGCCGCCCCACACGCCGTTGTGTCGTTCGGCAAGCGCGGCGAAGGCGTCCCAGGTGCCAGGCCCGAGCGGCTTGACGGTGTACTCGTTCACCGCCGGCTGGACCTTGGTCATGGCGTGAGGCTATCGCCTGCGGCCCGGGGGTCACGTCCGCGAGTGCGGCGGCTGCGCCGACGAGGGGTAATCCCGCGTGCACCCTGAGTGGCCCAGCTCGCGACGTCGTACGTCGCGAGCTCGCACCCGTGCTCGTCGAGTCCTTCGAGGACGGACTGAGGCAACCCAATAGGGTTGTCCGGAGCACCATCGACCGGACTGATCACGAGAGCACGCGGGAGCTCGTAGCCCATGGAGGCGCACACGGAGAACGTCGTCGAGACGCTGGCCGGCCTCAGCCTTTTCGGCGACCTGGGCCACGCCGAGCTCGAGGCGCTCGCGCACACGTTCAGCGAGGAGGTGTTCGCCGAGGGCCAACGAGTTCTCCGCCAGGACGTGTCGGGCGGGGGCTTCTACGTGATCCTCGACGGGGACGCGCGAGTCGTGATCGACGGAGAGGAGCGCGCACGGCTCAGGCGCGGTGACTTCTTCGGTGAGATCTCGGTCCTGACCGACACGTCGCCCACGGCAGACGTCGTCGCCGCGTCAGTGCTTCGGTGCCTCGTGATTCCGGCCAACGCGTTGAAGCCCCTTCTGACCGGCCGCCCCAGCGTCATGTATCGGATGCTCCAGGTCGAGGCGCGGCGACTGCGGGCTGCGAACGTATGGGGCAGGTAGACGAGCGCCCGTTCCCACCCGGCGACTTCGACGTCGTCGTCGTCGGAAGCGGGCCCGGTGGGCTGCAGGTCGCGTATTCCCTCGCCCGGGCGGGGATCGAGCGGTGCGCCGTCATCTCTCGCGACGACGCGCCGGGCGGGATGTTTCGACGCTTTCCGGTCTACCAGCGCCTGATCAGCTGGACGAAGCCGGACGCACCCGTCGCGCGTGGCACGCGGGAGTACGAGTGGTACGACCACAACAGCCTGGTCGGCGACGTCGAGAGCCACCAGGCCCTGACACCGATGTTCATGAACCGCGAGTTCGACCTTCCGGCGCGTCGCGAGATGGAGGCCGCCCTGGCCGAGTTCGCGGCACGCGGCGCGATCGACGTCCGCTACCGATGCGAATGGCTCTCGACGCGGATCGACGGCGACGGGTTCGTGATCGGCACGTCGGACGGGCACTACCGCTGCAGGGCGTGCGTGTTCGCGCTGGGGATGACGGAGCCGTGGAGGCCACCGATCCCCGGCCTCGAGAACGCGCCACACTATGCGGACACAGTCCTGCCGGACCGCTACGCGGGCAAGACCGTGTTCATCGTCGGCAAGCGCAACTCCGGCTTCGAGATCGCCCAGGGTCTGCTGCCCTGGGCCCGCCGGCTCGTGCTGGCCTCGCCGCGTCCGGTCGACACCGCCGTGCTCGCGTTCTCGCCGCTTCGTCTCCGCTATCTCCAGCCGTTCGACGAACACGTCCGCGGTGGATCGGGGAGCCATGTGATCGACGCGGCGATCGAGCGGGTCGAACGGCGCAACGGCGGATATCGGATCTACGCGAGTGGCACGAGCTGGCATGGCGAGCTCGAGCTCGAGGCAGACGAGGTGATCGCGGCAACCGGCTTCCGTGCCCCGCTGCAGGACCTCCCGAGCCTCGGTGTCGCGACCGTCAACGACGGCCGTCTTCCGGCACAGACGTCGTACTGGGAGAGTGTCTCCGTGCCCGGGATCTACTTCGCCGGAAACGTCACCCAAGCCTCGCCGGGCCTCCGCAAGCATGGCGCGACATCGAGCTCGGGCTCAGTGCTCGGCTTCCGCTACAACGCCCGCCTCCTCGCCCAGCGCATCGCCGAGACGCACTTCGGTCGACGAGCCGAGCGCCCGCGCCTCCACCGCGACGAGGTCGTTCCGTTCCTCGCCCACGAGCTCGCGCGGGCGCCCGAGCTCTGGAGCCAGAAGTCCTATCTCGCTCGCGTCGTCGGCTTCGACGCGTCCCACGGGATTCGCGACGAAGGGATCGTGCCGCTCGCTCAGTTCGTAGATCATGACCACGGAGATGCCTGTGCCGTAGCGGTCGAGTACGACGCGGCAGGGACGATCGTCCCTGTGCTTTACGTGCGGCGCGGCGGTCGACTGGTCGAGCACATCCTGCCGCCGCATCCGCTGCACGCGTTCGACACCGACGAGTACCGGCGCGAGCTGAGGGCGCGCGTGGACCCGCTCCTGCGGTAGGTCGAGCGTGGTCCTGACAGAAGACGAGGCCGCCCGGCGCGCCGCGACTAGCCCCGAGCCCATCCATGAGCTCGTCGAGCTGGACGTCGTCAGAGCACGAACGGTCTCGCGAGTACCGTCTCCTGCATGAGCGGGGAGAGCCGAATCCGGAGAGTCGGCGATCGGGTGCTGGCGCGCCTGGCGCGGATCGGCACGGATCCGCAGGACGACGACGACACGCGCGCCAGCAAGGCGCTCCTCGTGCTGATCTCGGTGCTGATCCTGCCGATTGCGCTGCTCTGGGCGGCCCTGTATCTCGCGTTCGGGTCGCCGGTGGGCTGGGTGCCGCTCGTGTACTTCGCGATCCTGCTGGCGGCGATCGTCGTCTTCTCTCGGACACGGGACTTCGGCCGGTTCCTGCGTACCGGCCAGCTCGCCATCCTGTTCGCTCCGACGCTGTCGATGGTTCCGCTGGGAGGCTTCCTCGACTCCGGCGGGGTCGGCCTGTGGGGGATCCTCGCCCCGCTCGGGGCGCTCGTTTTCAGCGACGTCCGAACCGCGGCTCGCTGGTACGTCGCGTACCTCGTCGTGTTCCTCGGCTCGGGGATCGCCGGCGAGCTGCTGGGTGGCGTGTCGCCGGCTGTCCCCGAGTGGTTCACGAGCACGATGCTCGCCCTCAACGTCACGGTGGGCGGCACGATCGTGTTCACGCTGCTGGCCGTGTTCGCCGCCCAGCGCCGGAAGGCGCTCGCGGCGCTGCGAGAGGAGCAGGCGCGGTCGGAGAGCCTGCTGCTCAACATCCTGCCGCGGTCGATCGCCGACAAGCTCAAGGCCGAGACGCAGACGATTGCGGACCAGTTCAGTTCGGCATCGATCCTGTTCGCCGACGTCGTCGACTTCACCCCTGTCACGGAGCACCTGCCGCCGGCCGAGGTCGTCAGCATGCTCGACCACCTGTTCAGCCACTTCGATGTGCTGGCCGAGCGCCACGGGGTCGAGAAGATCAAGACGATCGGCGACTGTTACATGGTCGCCGCAGGCGTGCCTTCACCCCGGCCCGACCATGCGCGTGCGCTCGCCCTGATGGCGCTAGACATGCAGGCAGCGATGCGCTCGGCCGACGAGGTCGGGCATCTCGGGCTCGAGCTACGCGTCGGGATCAACTCGGGACCGGTCGTGGCCGGCGTGATCGGCCGGAAGCGGTTCCTGTACGACCTCTGGGGCGACGCCGTGAACACGGCGAGTCGCATGGAATCCCACGGGACCTCGGGGCGGATCCAGATCACCCGGGCGACGAAAGAGCTGCTCGAGGACGAGTTCGTCTGCGAGCCAAGGGGGACGGTCCCGGTCAAGGGCAAGGGCGAGATGGAGACCTGGTACGTCGTCGGTCGCCGGGTGAGCCCCGCCAAATCCCGTGCCGATCCCGCGCCGCGACTCTACTCTGGGTAGTCCGCTGATTTCATCGCGTACGCCCACATCGACACCGGCTCGACGCGGAAGATGACGACGTCGCCCCAGCTGTAGGGGCTCGACTCGTAGTGCGAGTACCAGACGTCGTGCACTTCTTCGTGGTCGGGGTGCTCACGCGTCAGCTCTTCGACGTGCCCATTGACTACCACCGCGACGTCGTCGCCAACGTAGTGGGCTGCGCTGCAGGCCGGGTTGCGTTCGAGGTTGCGCCAGCGTGCCGATCCGCGCCCGGTGCTCAGCGTGAAGCGGCCGTGGACGAAGTGCCCGTCTAGAGGCGACACGCGCGGCTCGCCGCGGGCGTTGACGGTGCCGAAGGCGACGTGCTTGAGACCGTGCAGGTACCTGACCACCTGCGCCGCGCTCAGCTGTCTCTCGGGCGTGACGATCGCGGCCATGTGCGCGTTGGCGCGCGCATGAGTCGCATCCATCAGCGCCTGTAGCCATCGCATTTCCTCGGCCGTCTCGCGCACCATCGGATCATGCCGCCTGCGCGGCGGGCGGTCGAAAGGGAGATGCGGGTCCAGATTCCGGTCCCCGCGGCGAGCCCGAGACGTCGCCGCGCGACCCGAACGCCTCGAGCGCCGCCTCGAGCTCCCGCACATCGGCAAACCCGCGGGATTCGGTCTCGGCGTCGAGTGCGTAAGCGGCGCGGCGGAACCACCCAGTCGTCGTGCTCGGGCCCCGCTCGCGGTAGTACCGCCGCTGCTCGGCCAACAACTCGTCGACCGTAGCCCCCATCCATGCGGCGACTCCAACCCGGCCGTACGGCTTGGCGCGCCGCCCGTCAAGACCAACGGCCAACGCCAACCCGCCTGCGTCGAACGGCCATATCGGTGGAGCCAACGCTGGCACGACCACACGCCCATCGGGGCATCGTCCTCGGCGCCGGTCGCGTCATCTACCTCGGCAACGGCGAATGGGACCACTCGATGACACGCTGAATCACTTATCCCTGAGCGGGCTGGAAGAGTTCGATCGGGTTCCCGGATGGATCGTCGACAAGGATCTGCGAACCCCCGGGCCCGGTGACGATCTCGTTGCGGAACTGAAGGCCGGCGGCCCGTAGCCGTTCTACCTCAGCGGCCAGATCAGCCACGATCAGATGGATTCGGTTCCAGCCCCCGGGCACCGGCTGACGCCCGTCCGGCATGGGCCGTCCGGCTGAGCTTCCGGGGCCGCTGAGCAACAGTCGCAGCCTCCCTCGGATCACATCGGCAAAGGCGGGCGCAGGGTTGGAGATCAGCCTGAAGTCGAAGTGCGTCGTGTAAAACGCGACGGCAGCATCGACATCGTCAACCATGTAACGGACACTGACGATGTCGTCATCCATAAGCGGTATGACCTCCCAGTTCTCCTACTGGTGAGCGCAACCTTTGTCGTTCACTCTTGGGTCGGCCCGATGACGAGATTGCAAACGAAGCGGGCGTTGCTGTCGCTGCGTTGTACTTACGTCGGGGTCTCGCGCCGAGGCTCCCGGAGTTTCGTGTCCTCCACGGGCCGGTAGCCCCACGTCTGCATCATCCGCGGCGTGCTTATCAGTGTCTCGTCGTCTGCCGCGAGCCGGTAGAGATCGTCGACGAGCGAGTCGAGCTCGCTGCGCTTGGCGACATCCAGCGCGAGGATCGCGTCGGCAATGCTCTCCAGCGTGACCGGGGCGGTCAGCTTCACGTCGCCTTCATAGCCCTTGGGCTGTCTGCCGACCGGCTGCACGACGTTCACCCGCACGGGCCGGCAGCCCGCGTTGGCGAGGATCGCGGGTAGCCGCGGGCCGATGTCCGGATCGACGCCGCGTGCTCGCGCCGCGAGCGTGTAGAGCTCGATGTATCGCTCGAAGGAAGGGTGTGGCGGTTCGCAGAGCGTGGCCGCCTTTTCGATATCGACGACGACGAGCGCGCCTCCCGGGCGAAGCACCCGGGCGAGGCCGTCCACGGCGGCCTGTGGGTCGACCAGGTGGCTCAGGACGAAGCGCGCATGGATGACGTCGTATGCGGACCCGAGATCGGGGTTCCGGAGGTCCTGACAGCGGTAATCGATGTTGTCGGCGCCGGCCTCGCGTGCCTCCGCGCGGGCGATCTCGAGCTTCGCTTCGTCGAGGTCGATTCCGACAACACGTCCGGCGTCGGCTCGCCGGGCGAGCTCGAGCGTGACGTCGCCCCCTCCGCATCCGACATCGAGGCAGTCTGCGTCTTGCGCGATTCCGACGCGATCGAGCAACTCGCTGGTGCTGGGCGCCATCACCCGCGCGACGAGGCGCAGCCGCTCGCGCCCCTCTGGCCCGCCCCGGATGATGTAGGTGGACTCGCGAGCCACGATCACATTCTGGCCCCTGCGAGCATGCCCCACCACGATCACCGCATCGAGGGGCGTGCGGACCCGCTCGCCCTGCTTGCCGCCACCACGATCGACGTACGCCGCGGTGGCGAGGCGGGGCTCCCGCACGCGCTCGCGGCCGTCTACATCGGCGTCTCGATCGCCTGGGGGAGCGGATCATCCGATGGGCGGATCTTCGTTTCGCGCACCGCTTCGTGGGCAAGCCGCGGCGGATCGTCGTTAAGCCGGGAACTCGCCGACTATGGGCGCGCCGCGGGGACGACGGGTCGGCATCGACGGCGTTTCGCCGTTCCGGCTTGACGAGCCGTCCCGCACTCGACTGGTCGCGGAGCAGGACGGCGCAGAGTCAACCGCTTAGGGCGCGACGCTTGCTTCGAGCAGTCTCCACCGACCGCTAACGCTCGCGCGTACCGCTGTGACGAACACCCCAAGTCGGTCGTCGACGCCGCGGTGCCCGGGGAGGGTGTATGCGATCACGAGCTTCTGGTGTCGGCGGGGGTCGCGAAGGTCGTCAACCGAGAGACGCCAACGCCTGGTTGCGACGAGAACTCCGCCGGGATGCGCTGTTCGAACCCACCACGCCGCCACGCCTCGCAGATCCCCGAACGTCGGCCTCGACTGCGTCCCGCGTGCAAACACGCGCAAGAGCCATCGATCGGAAGAAAGGACACGCCCGCCCGCTCCAACACGGAGTTCGAGTGCATAAATGCCGCGACGGGAGGGGAGCGGTAGCGCCCCACGCCACGCGGCGTCGCTGAAGCGCAACCGCCTCCAGTGCAGCGGCGTTCCAAGCACCGACGTCCCCCCGACCACGTTCACCTCCAGGGACGGCACATCGATTCCGGTCACCCTGATCCTCACTGCCTGGTCCCGCACCACGACAGCGGGATACAAACGCAGCCGAGGGAGCAGTGAGCTTGTCCCGTAGGTGTCCCGCGGGCTGGCCGCCTCAGCCAAATCGCCCGCGAGTGCAAGCGCAGCCAACACGAGCGCGTAACCACTCAAAGTGCGCCGCACGACGAGACTCCTTCCACCCCCCCGGTGGAGCGTCGAGCCTACGCCTGCTCGATCTGCGTTACAAGGCCGGTCGCCCTGATCCGAAGCAGCTCGTTCGGATCGCAGGCAGGGCTCACCGCACGCCGACTCCGAGCCGCGAGAGCGCCAGCGCGACGTTCGACTCGGCGCCGGCGACCCGCAGCTCCAGCCGCGTTCGCAGCTGCGGGACGCCGTCGCTCGAGCGGATCGAGGAGCGCCATCGTTCGCCGACCGTCAGTACGGAAGCACGTCTCGGAGTCCAGGCATCGCCGCTCACGCCGCCGCGACCTGCGCAGAGGTCAGCGGTCGATCGCGAGCCCAGTGTCGAGGTCGAAGAAGTGCAGCCGCCTGGTGTCGACGCCGACCTCGATCGGCGCGTCGACCATCGGCCGCTCCTGGGTCAGGAACCGCGCGATGAGCACGGTGCGGCGGCCCTCTGCCTCCGATTCGAGCCGCTGCAGCGCGGCGGCATCGACGTCCCCGGCGACCTCGCGCACCTCCTCCGTGAGCACGGGCTCCGCCGGAACCTCGACGTGCACGAGGAGCTCGGAGCCGAGTGCCTCCGTCGCGCGCGCGACGCCGCGCAGTCGCGCCGGGTCACCGTCGCGAGCGGCATGCAGGTGCTCCGGCCGGATCCCGAGGCCGATCGTGCGACCCGCGTGCGTGCGCAGGCCGGGGCGCTCCGCCACGACGTCGTCCGGTACGTCGAGCACCTGGTGCCCGACGCGCGCGGCGATCCCGTCGCCCGCCTCCTGGAGGTCGGCCTGGACGAGGTTCATCGGAGGACTGCCGATGAAGCTCGCCACGAAGAGATTGGCAGGCCGGTCGAAGACGAGTTGCGGTTCGCCCGTCTGCTGGAGGACGCCGCCGCGCATCACCGCCACGCGGTCTCCCATCGTCATCGCCTCGACCTGGTCGTGCGTCACGTAGATCGTTGTCACTCCGAGCTCGCGCTGCACCCGAGCGACCTCGGCGCGCATCTGCACGCGCAGGCGCGCGTCGAGGTTCGAGAGCGGCTCGTCCATCAGGAAGACGCTCGGGTTGCGGACAATCGCGCGCCCCATCGCGACGCGTTGACGTTGGCCGCCCGAAAGCTGGCGCGGCTTGCGCTCCAGCAGCTCCGCGAGCCCGAGCGCCTGGCTGGCCGTCTCGACGCGTCGCCGGATCTCGGCCTTCGGCGCGCGCCGGGCCCGCAACCCGAAGGCGATGTTCTCGAACACCGTCATGTGGGGGTAGAGCGCGTAGTTCTGGAACACCATCGCCACGTCGCGGCTGCGAGGGTCGAGGTCGCCGACGCTCCGCTCGCCGATGAAGATCTCGCCCTCGGTGATCACCTCGAGACCCGCGACGATCCGCAGCGCCGTCGTCTTGCCGCATCCGGACGGGCCGACGAGCACCATGAACTCGCTGTCGCTGATCTCAAGCGAGAAATCGTCGAGCGCCGTCACCCCGTCGTAGACCTTCGTCACCCTGTCAAACCGGACGGGGGCTGACACGGCTCCGGAGGCGCTCACCAGGCGAGAGTATGCCTCGGCCTACCTGTAATTACAACATGCTTGTATTACATCACGTTGCCGTGTTAGCATCGGCGCGCTTTCCCGGCCCGAGCGAAGGGAGCGACATGACGACGGACGACCGAGTGGAGTTGGAAGACTTCCTCGACGAGGAGGTCGCGCCGGGGCTGACGCGCGGCGAGCTGATCAAGCGCGGCGCCGGCGCAGGTGCGGCGATCTGGGGCGTCTCGGCGCTCTTCGGTGCGGGCGCGGCGTTCGCCGGGATGCAGGCGCGGGCGCTGACGCCGACCTTCTACCAATGGATCTACGGGCTGTATCCGGACATCCCGAGCAAGATCAACAAGGACTACGCCAAGAAGGTCAAGCTCGACGCGAAGATCGCTCCCGTCCAGGGCTTCGGGATCGACCGCTTCGTTGCCGAGGCCAAGAAGAAGAAGAGCACCTGGGACGTGTACGTCGGGATGACGCCGTTCGTCGAGATGGGCTCGCTGATCGATTCCGGGACGATCGAGCCGTGGGATCCGTACATCTCGAAGTCAGTGGTCAACGATCTCATCCCTTCGATCCGCGCGGAGGCGACCTACCAGGGCAAGATCTGGTCGTTTCCGTTCCTCCTCGACATCATCATCCAGGCCTGGAACGGGGAGCTCGTCGAAAAAGCCGGGCTCAACCCCGACAGGGCGCCGAAGACGTGGGATGCGCTCATCGCGAACGCGAAGAAGGTCGTCAGCTCGGGAGCGGCGCCGTACGGCGCCGTGTTCGATGCGCACGGCTGGCGCTCGCTCGCCCCGATCGCTCACACGTTCAACACGAACGTCTACAGGCCGGACGGGCTGTTCGACTTCACCCACCCCGCGGTCGTCCAGGCGCTCGAGGTGATGAAGCAGCTGATGGAGGTCGCGCCGAAGAACATCCTCGAAGAGGGGAAGGTCGACGGCGGCGTCAACACGACGCCGGACGAGGAGGCCTTCGCAGGACGCCAAGCCGCGTACTACATCAAGTACCAAAACGCCCCGACCCGGTTTGCCGGCACATGGCCCGATCCGTCGGTGCTGCACATCGCCGGTTTGCCGAAGAAGCCGGGCGGCGCAGGTGGCACGGTGTTCTGGAACACGGGCGCGGCGCTGTTCAAGTACGGGCAGAACAAGAAGCAGGCAGCGGACTACATGAGCTTCTTGACCCACGACGTGCGCATTTGGCAACACGCGCTCGGCAAGGACGTGCGCGGCGCGTCCGGCCAGCTGTCGCCCTACAAGTCGGATTGGGCGAAATGGAAGAAGTCGCCGCCGACATGGATGGCCGACTGGGCGTTCACGGTCCAGAACGAGCTCAGGACGAGCAAGGCGATCCGGACGCACAGCTTCGGCCTGACGCAGTTCGTCTTGGGCAAGCCGGCGTGGGAGGCGTACCTGAAGGGGGACGAGAAGAACCCCAAGAGGGCGCTTGCGAAAGCGCAGGCCATCGTCCTCGCCGAGGTGAAGAAGCAGCGAAAGAAGTAGTGGTCTCTCCCGGAGCACGTGTTCCCTCCTGACGTGAGGCGGCCGGGCGGTGGCTAGCAGAGCCGTCACTGCCCGGTCGCCGTCCGGGACAGCTGTCCTCTGGCGGTCGACCACGCGCTTCGCGCGGACATGGCCGTACCTGCTGCCGGCGTTGTTCTTCTTCGTCGGCTGGCAGCTGTTGCCCATCGTCCGCGCGGCGTGGATCTCGTTCACGAGCTTCAGCTTCCTGCTCGACGACTCACCCGAGTCGGCGAGGTGGGTCTGGTTCGACAACTACGTCGACGCGATCCAGGACCCGCTCGTGAGGGACGGGCTCCTGAAGGCCGCGATCTTCACGGCCGTCTTCCTGCCCGGAATGATCTTCCTCCCGATGGTGATCGCGGTGCTCGTCGACCGTGTCGCGAACCAGCGGCTCGCGGCGACCTATCGAGTGATCCTGCTCGTTCCTGCGATGATCCCGGGCCCGCTCATCTTCATCCTCTGGGTGTGGATGTACTCGAACGGGATCGGCCCGATCAACTACGTCCTCGTGGACGTCCTCGGCGTCTACGACCTCGCGAACCAGCCGACGTGGCTCGGCTCCACCGATCTCACCTTCCTGTCGCTGGCGATGATGGAGTGGTGGTGGGGCCTCGGGTTCCACACGATGTTCTACCTCGCCGGTCTCTCGACGATCCCGAAGGAGCTGTACGAGTCCGCGCGCGTCGACGGCGCGAGCGAGTGGCGCATCTTCTGGAAGATCACGTTCGCGCGGCTGCGACCGATCTTGCTCGTCCTGGTCGTGCTCCGCTTCGGAACGGCCTACGCGTTGATCGACGAGTACATCCTCACGGGAGGCTTCGATCGCTCGAAGCCGACCTACACGTGGACCGTGTACATGTGGGACACGGCGTTCCAGGTCGGAGATCAGAACCGCGGATACGCCGCCGCCGTGGGTTGGCTCGGCACCCTCGGGATGCTCGTCGTCGTGCTCGGGCTCTTCTACGCCTTCAGGAACAGGGACTAGACGTGGCGACCCGAGCTGAGCCCGAGACGATCGCAAGGACACGTCCGTTGCGGGCACGGCGGCGCGTACGCGCCCCGTGGGGCTCGATCGTGAAGCACGGCATTCTCGTCGTCACGTGCCTCGTGATCCTGTTCCCGCTCCTGTGGGTGTTCCTCCTCTCGATCAAGTCGTTGCCGGACGCGTATACGAATCGCATCTGGCCACACAACTTCGACTTCGGCTCCTACCGCACGGCGCTGACCGCGATCGACACGTTGCCGCAGAACATCCAGAACAGCATCGTGCTCACGTTGGCAACGATGGTCATCACGTCCTCGGTGGCGGTGTTGGCTGGATACGCGCTCGTGCACCTGCCGACTCCGGGGAAGGCGATCGTGCTCGCGATCCTCGTGGGCTCGCTCTTCGTGCCGAGCCGGGTGACCGGGCTCATTTCGATCTGGGAGATCCAGGACCGACTGGGGCTGATCAACTCGACGTGGGGGCTGATCCTCCCGTACCAAACGCTGGCACTGGCAGTGAGCATCTTCATCATGCGCGGGGTCTTCGAGACGATCCCCAAGGAGCTCGCAGAATCGGCGCGGGTCGACGGTGCCGGGTCGTTCATGATCCTGCGCCGCATCATGCTGCCGCTCGTCCGGAACGGCGTCATCGTCGTCCTGATCACCAACTTCATCGCCGCCTGGGGAGAATGGCTGCTGGCGAACACGCTGACGAACGATCAAGAGAAGCGAACGCTGACCGTCGTCCTCGCCTCCGCGAACGCGGGGTTCGGTCAGTGGCTGTGGCCGACGATGGCAGCGATGTTCGTGATCGCGATCCTCCCGGGGCTCATCGCGTTCATCTTCGTGCAGCGCTGGTACATGCGAGGACTCCAGGAAGGAGCGCTCAAGGGATGAGCCGCCTCGACGGTAGGACGGCGCTCGTGACCGGCGGAGGCTCGGGGATCGGCCGAGCGATCTGCCGCCGCTTCGCCTCCGATGGCGCCTCGGTCGTCGTCGCCGACCTCGTTGGCGAGCGCGCCGAGGAGGTCGCCGCCGAGGTCGGCGGACGCGCCGTCCAAGCCGACGTCACGGCCGCGGTGGACGTCGAGCGGATGGCCGCCGAGGCCGGCCGGGTCGACGTGCTCGTCAACAACGCTGGCGGCGGGATGGCCGACGACCTGCTCCAGATCGACGAGGACGAGTGGGACGCCGACGTGGAGCGCAACCTCAAGTCGGCCTACCTGTGCTCGAAGGCGGTGCTGCCGGGGATGATCGAGCAGGGGTCGGGGGTGATCGTCAACATCGTCTCGGTCAACGGCCTGGCGTTCTTCGCCAACGAGCCGTACAGCGCCGCCAAGGCCGGGCTCATCAGCCTCACGCGGAGCATGGCGACGCGGTATGGCCGCCACGGCGTCCGCGCCGTCGCGATCGCGCCCGGCACGATCCGCACGCCCATCTGGCAGGAGCGCGTCGACAAGGAGCCGGCGATCTTCGAGCGCCTCGTGCGCTGGTACCCGCTGCGCCGGGTCGGCGAGCCGGAGGACGTGGCCGCGGCGGCCGCGTTCCTCGCCTCGGACGACGCGGGGTGGATCACGGGCGAGGTTCTCCGTGTCGACGGCGGGCTGCTGGCGGGGAACGAGCGCATGTCGCGCGAGCTGGTCGCCAACTTCGACGACGACGAGGCCTGACGTGCCGGCGAGTGCGACGACGCGGATGCCCTGCGCCGACGTGCGGAGGGCTCTGACCGGAGCCAGAGCCCGGGGCCTGCAGGGGTGGAGCTCCCACGGTCACACGGAGGGCTAGAGCATGTTCGATCTCCTGATCCGCGGCGGGCGCGTGATCGATGGCGCCGGCAACCCCTGGTATACGGCGGACGTCGGCATCGCCGGCGACCGCATCGCCTCGGTCGGACGGCTCGCCGGGGAGCCTGCTGCGCGGACGATCGAGGCCGACGGCCTGTTCGTCTGCCCCGGGTTCGTCGACATGCACACGCACTCCGATCTCCAGCTCCTCGCGAGCCCGCCGCACGAGGCGAAGGTGCATCAGGGCGTGACGCTCGAGGTGCTCGGCCAGGACGGCCTGAGCTACGCGCCCGTCACCGACGAGGTGCTGGAGGAGCTCCGCGGCCAGCTCGCGGGCTGGAACGACGATCCACCGGGGTTCGACTGGAGCTGGCGCACCGTCGGCGAGTACCTCGACCGCCTCGACGCCGACGGGATCGCCGTCAACGCCGCGTACCTCGCGCCGCACGGGACGATCCGCATGTGCGCGATGGGCTACGACGACCGGGCGCCGACAGACGACGAGCTCGCCCACATGAAGCGGTTGCTGGCCGAGGCGCTCGAGGACGGCGCGGTCGGGCTCTCCACGGGTCTCACCTACACGCCCGGGATGTACGCGGACGACGACGAGCTCGTCGCGCTCCTCGAGGTCGTCCGGGAGCACGGCGGCTTCTACGCGCCGCACCACCGCAACTACGGCCGCCGCGCGCTCGAGGCGTACGCCGACTGCATCGAGGTCTCGCGCCGTGCCGGCGTCCCGCTCCATTTCGCGCACGCGCACCTCGGCTACGCGATCAACAAGGGCCGTGCACCCGAGCTGCTCGCGATGATCGACAGGGCGCGTGACGACGGCGTCGAGGTCACGATGGACACCTACCCCTACCTCGCGGGCTCGACCTACCTCCACGCGTTCCTCCCGAGCTGGATGAACGTCGGCGGCTCGGGCGCCACGATCGAGCGTCTCCGCGACCCGGAGCTCCGGGAGCGGCTGCGGGTCGAGATGGAGGACGAGGGCTCGGACGGCTTTCACGAGATACCGATGGACTGGTCGATCGTCGTCATCAGCGGCGCACGACTCGCGGAGAACAGGCGCTACATCGGTCTCAGCGTGGGCGACGCGGCGTCACTGGCGGACGCCCGCCCGATCGACTTCTTCTGCGACTTGCTCGCGGCGGAGGAGCTCGGCGTGTCCTGTGTATCCCATTCGGGCAACGAGGAGAACGTGCGGATGACGATGACGCACCCCGCACACACCGTCGGGAGCGACGGCATCCTCGTCGGCGAGCTGCCGCATCCGCGCTCGTACGGCACCTTCCCGCGCTACTTCGCCGTCTACGTCAAGGAGCTCGGGATCCTCACGTGGGAGCAGGCGGTGCGCAAGATGACGTCGCTCTCGGCGCAACGGCTCGGCTTCCCGGATCGCGGGCTGCTCCGACCGGGCATGGCGGCCGACGTCACGTGCATCGATCCCGAGACGGTTCGCGACGTTGCGACCTACGAGGACCCACGTCGCCTCCCCGAGGGGATCCCGTACGTGATCGTGAACGGCGTTGTCGTCGTCGACGACGGGCGTCACACCGGAGCGCTCGCGGGACGGGCGCTGAGGGCGTCACGGACGAGGTCGAGCGCGTCCAGCCGCATCAGCCCGTAGTGGTAGAAGTCCACGCGGCCGAGACCGCGCTCGCGTGCGAGGTCGACCTTCGCGCGTAGGTTGTCCGCCGACGTGGAGTCGGGGATCGCGGGCCGGTAGATGATGGATACCGCGGCGTCGCCGTACGCGGCGAGATCCCCGCGTACGCGCTCCGGGTCGGCCGCGTAGCCGATCGCCTCTATCCCCGCGCACACCCGCGAGACGCCCTCCACGTCCAGTCCGACCCGCCATGCGATCGACGGCGCGGGTGGGCCGCTCGGGCGCCCGTCCGCGTAGCCGAGCACAGCGCCGGAGAGCTCGATCTGCTCGAGCGGCACCGGCGACGCGGCGTCGGCCACGTCTGCCACGAGCGACGTCACGACCTCCTCCCGCACGGCCGCGTACTCGTCCCGTTCCGGCTCGGCGGCGTCGTCGGCATCGCCCGCGAACGCACGCTCGATCTCCTCGCGTGCCCGACGACGAGCCTCGTCGCCGTCGACACCTCGCGACCGGGCCGCTGCGAGGCAGTGCTCGCAGAAGCACAACCCGAGGAGATACCGGACGCGCGGGCCGAGCGGCACGAAGTACCGCTCGTGGGCGTACCCGTGTTCCAGGCCGTGGTAATGGAGCGACTCCGCGCAGATCCGCTCGACCCCGAGGCGCGCCACGTCCTCCGCGAGCGCACGCGCGAAGGCTCGCACGTCCGGATGCGCCGGGCACAGGTCGGTCACGTAGCGATCGCCAAACGCGTTCTCGGGCGCGCAGCCCGGGTGCGCCTCGGCGAGCGCGCCGTTGTGCAGGAACACCACCCAGGCGCGCACCTGCATGCCCCTCCGGCCGGCCGCCTGGATCGCCTCGGGCAGGGCGCCGATCGTCTCGCTCACCGGCGGCGTGAGCCTCACGCCGCGGAGCGCGCGCGGCTCGAAGAACACTGCCCCGCTCTCGAGGAACCGGATGCGACGCACCGGGTTGTGCGGGAAGAGGTCCCGGCCCTCGTGGTACGACGCCGCGACGGTGACGCCGCCGAGGCCGCCGCGCTCCTGCATGTTGCCGAGGACCTTCTCGACACCTTCGTCGGCGAGGTCGGTCGCAAAGCAGAAGATCGACGAGTCTACGGCTACCGCCCGAGCCAGCCGCCGTCGACGGGGAGGATGATGCCGTGGACGTAGTCGGACGCCGACGAGGAGAGGAACACGACGGCTCCGCCGAGGTCCGCGGGGTCGGCCCACCGGCAGGCGGGGATCCGAGCATCGATCTGCGCCGTGCGCACCGGGTCGTCTCGCCAGATGCGTGCGTTCAGCTCGGTCTTGACGTACCCGGGTGCGATCGCGTTGACGTTGACGCCGTGCGGTGCCCACTCGTTCGCGAGCGCCATGGTCAGCGTCGCGATGCCTCCCTTGCTCGCCGCGTAGGACGCCACGCGGACTCCGCCCTGGAAGCTGAGCATCGAGGCGATGTTCACGATCTTGCCGCGTCCCTGGTCGAGCATGATCCGGCCCGCCCGGGTGCAGAGCTGGAACGACGCAGTGAGGTTGACCTCGATCACGTCGTCCCAGTCGGCGAGGTCGTGGTCGACCGCCTCCGAGGGGCGGCCGATGCCGTGCGAGTTCACCAGGACATCGAGCCCGCCGAGCCGCTCGACTGCCTCGTCGAAGCCGCGGCGGAGGTCGTCGCGGTCGGCCAGGTCGGCGCGGATCGGAACTCCGCCGATCTCCGCCGCGACCTCGTCGGTCCGATCGGAGCGCCCGAGCACAGCGACGGTCGCACCCGCCTGTGCAAGCGCGTCAGCCAGGCCGCGCCCGATGCCCCCGCTCCCGCCGGTGACGAGCGCGCGGCGGCCGGTCAGGTCGAAGGGGTTGCTTGCCATCCCACAGCGTCACGCGCGCCAAGCTCGGCGAGGATCCGGGCTGTCTCCCGATACGCCTCGTCGACGAGCTCGACCATGTTCTCGGGCTCGGGCGTGCGTTCGAGCTCCACCGAGATCGTTCCGCCGAAGCCGGTGTCGAGGATTGCCTGGAGGTACTCCTTGATGGGCGTCACGCCTCGCCCCGGGGGCAAGTCGCCGTGCACCTTGCCGTCGCAGTCGGAGACGTGGACGTGCCCGATCATCCCCTCGAGCACCCGGACGTCCCCGAAGGACGCGCCCGACAACTGGAGGTGCGAGACGTCGGCGTTGGCCTTCACGACGGGATGGTCGACCTCGCGGATCAGGCGCGCGAGGGCGTGGACGCTCCCGGCGATCGCGTTCTCGAACGGCTCGAGCTCGATCACGAGCTCGATGCCGCGCGGCTCCGCGTACTCGGCGAGCTCACGGACGTTCTCGACGACGAGCCCGAAGATCTGGTCGGCCGAGTACACCTGGAGATCGCAGTAGTACTCGCCCGCTACGAGCAGCAGGTTGCGGCCGCCGAGGAGCACCTGCTGGTCGACGTAGGCCCTGCACCGGTCGAGCGTGAAACGCCGGACGGCGGGAACGAAGTCGACGAGCCCGAGCGCGATGCAGACGGCCGACCGCACGGGCAGCCCAACCTCCGCGCACGTGTGCTTGATCGCCTGCTGCTCCTCGCGCGAGATCATGAGCGGATCTTCGAAGACGTCGTACGTGTCGAACCCGAGCTCCTTCGTCTTGCGGATTCCCTCGACGACGGTGAGCCCGGTGCCGTGCCACGCCGAGCCGATCAGGCCGAGCTCGATCATGTCGCGACGTGCTCTGAGCGCGGGGCCGCGCCCTCGGCCTGCGCCGAAGGCCGGAAGAGCTCGGTCTCGAAGCGGCTCCGGTCGCCGCGGTGGACGCCGACGAAGTACTCGATCGCCCTGCCGCCCTCGATGTAGGTGACGCCGCTGAACGCGAGCACCGGCGCCCCCTCGCGGACGCCGAGATGCTCCGCGATCTCCGCACTCGCCGCACGGGCCTCGATCGCCCGCGTGCCGCGGTGCAGCCGGTAGCCGAGCTCGCGCTCGTACGTCTCGAACAGAGAGCGGTCGCTCATGTCGAGCTCGAGGATGGGGCGCAGAGCGCATACGGCATGTACGCCGTCGTCACGACCAGCGGCTCGCCGCGTAGGTAGCGGAGGCGTTCGAGAAGCACGATCTGCTCCGAGTCGGGGAGGTCGAGCATGCGCGCGACGTGGGGCGACACGGGCTCGACTTCGAGGCGAAGAACGGTCGTCTCGAGGCGCTCGCCTCGCGCGCTCAGGTCCTCGTGGAGGCTCGTGAGCGTCTGGGCGACGAATTCCGACAGCTTCGGGGCGGCGACGAAGGTGCCCCTCCCCTTCTGCCGTACGACAAGGCCGGTGCGCTCCAGGTCGGACAGGGCTTGGCGGACGACCGTGCGGCTCACGTCGTAGCGCTCACAGAGAGCGGCCTCCGTCGGGATCTTGTCGTCGGCGCCCAGGACGCCGCTCGAGATCGCCTGTTCCAGCAGCTGCCGCAGTTGGTAGTAAAAGGGAACCGGCGAGGTCTTGTCGATGACGCCGCCGATCTCGCCGTCGCTGCGGATGTCGAGGGGGAGGGGGGCTTCCGTCTCGCTCATGCGCCCCCCGAGGCGGTCTGTAATGACAACATGCTTGTATTACATCATCTCCTAGTCTAGGCTCGCGTGCAATGGGCGACGCGGCGACGACCGTGCTCGGGTCGAGCCAGCTGATCGGGATCATGCGGTTCCACGACGGTGGAGACGTCTCCGGCGCGGTCGACGCGCTCGCGCGCGGCGGGATCGAGCTGCTCGAGATCACGATCGACACCCCTGGTGCGCTCGCGGCCGTCGAACTGGCGGCCGGGAACGGGCGCACGGTGGGTGTCGGGACGATCGTCTCGGGCGCGCAGGTCGACGAGTGCGCCGCCGCCGGGGCGCGGTTCGTCGTCAGCCCCGGCCTCAGCGTCGAGGTGATCGAGCGGGCCCACGAGCTCGGCCTCGAGCCCATCCCGGGCATCTTCACGGCCACCGAGTTGCTCGCGGCGGAGGCAGCGGGCGCGCGCATCATGAAGCTGTTCCCGGCGTCGTGCGGCGGTCCCGGCTACCTCCGCGCCCTGCGCGGGCCGTTCCCGACGGCGGCGCTCGTCCCGACGGGCGGCGTCCGGATCGACGAGATCCGGCCATATCTCGACGCCGGCGCGACCGTCGTCGCCCTCGGCGGCGAACTGGTGGGGCGCTCGGCGCCGCGCACCGACTCTGACCTCGAGTGGATCGCGTCGCAGGCCGCCCGCGCGACGTCCGCGGCGCGAGACGGATCGAGCGCGGCCGCGGCTGCCCGCTGATGCGGCTCGACGAGCTCGAGAGCCCGGCGCTCACCGTCGACCTCGACGCGGTCGAGCGAAACATCGCGGGCATGCAGTCGTACTGCGACGGGCACGGGATCGCCCTGCGGCCGCACATCAAGACGCACAAGCTGCCGCAGGTCGCTCGGCTCCAGGTCGACGCGGGTGCGCGCGGGATCACGTGCCAGAAGCTCGGCGAGGCGGAGGTGTTCGCAGATGCGGGCTTCGACGACATCCTGATCAGCTTCCCACTCGTCGGGCAGGCAAAGGGCGAGCGCCTCGCGGCGCTCGCCGGGCGCGTACGCATCGCGGTCGTGGGCGATTCGGCCGCCGTCGCGGAGGGGCTCTCCGCGGTCCTGGCAGGCAACGGGGACCACGTGGAGTTCCTCGTCGAGTGCGACACCGGCTTCGGGCGGACTGGTGTCCAGAGCCTCGACGAGGCAGTCGCCCTGGCTGCGCTCGTCACGCGGCTCGACGGGCTGCGCTTCGCCGGCCTCATGACGTACCCGTCGCTCCCCGACACCGGAGAGTGGCTGCGCGCCGCGCGCGAGGCGATCGAGGCAGCGGGTATCCCCGTCGAGCGGGTCTCGGGGGGCGGCACACCGACTGCGAAGCGGACGCATGAGCTCGGCGTCGTGGACGAGCTCCGCGTTGGGACGTACGTCTACGGCGACCGGGCCTGCATCGCGAACGGGTCGGTGCCGCTCGAGGACTGTGCGCTTCGCGTCGTCGCGACCGTCGTGAGCAGGCCGACGCGCGGTCGAGCGATCATCGACGCCGGCTCGAAGACACTGACATCGGATCTCGCCATCGACCAGACCGGCCTGGGCCAGCTCGTCGAACACCCGGAGGCAGCGATCTACGCCCTCAACGAGGAGCACGGTTACGTCGACGTGAGCGCCTGCGCCCAGCCGCCCGAGATCGGCGAGCGCGTGACGGTGATCCCGAACCACGCCTGTACGACGGCCAACATGCACGACCAGGCCGTCCTGCATCGCGGTGGCGAGATCGTCGACGTCGTGCCGACAGCGGCCCGCGGCAAGCTGACCTGAGCCCCGGCGGCCGGGCTTTCTGTTCCCGACGGAATGGCGTGACGCACTCGTCGATCGGAGCCCGAGAAGCTCTCGCTGCCGGACCACTCCGACGTGATTCTCCATTGAGTCCGCGTGCGACTCGCGCGATCGACTCAGAGGAGATGAACGAGCTCGTGGCGGTGTCGGAGCAATCGTGGTGGCGAGCTCGTGGCGGCCACTTGCACCGGCACGGAGGCTGACTGACGGTCGGCCCACCCGACGCCGGAGCACCCACCACCCGGCGGCTTTTCGCAACGCCACAAGTGCGGCTCGACCGGACGTAAAGGATTTGGAGAATCGCGCGATGCCGACGTCCACCGGCCGGGATCCGCAACAAGCCCTCGCGCCGAAACGCGACCATCGTTGACCGCCGTGGGGGCTGGTGGTACATAGGTCACATTCGACCCGAAGATCGCTGACGAACTCTCAACCCTCCATGCAGTTCGACCGCGCCCGGTTCGATCACATCGGGTTGGTGACCGATCGCGTGCAGACAGGCGAAAGGTGGGTCGAGGCCACGCGCTGCTGGGTGACGAGCCCTCGCGCGCATCCCTACCACGTCGAGTGGCTCCGCTTCGAGCCAGACAGCCCGGTGATCGGACCGCTCAGAACCGAGCCGCACGTCGCCTACCGGGTGGACGACGTGGAGCGATCCATACGCGGGTACGCGGTGCTTGCCGAGCCGTTCGATGTCGGCGACGGTTTCGTCCGCGTGGCGTTCGTCGACATCGACGGGGCAGTCGTCGAGTTCATGGAGTACGCCGACCCTGACGAGGCGGGATGGTTTTGAGCTCCACCGCCGTGGCGACGCGCGGAAGATCAGCGTCAGCGACGCCACGAAGGTCTACACGACGAAGAACGGGCCCGTTTACGCGCTCGAGGGCGTCTCGGTCTCGATCGCCGAGGGAGAGTTCGTCTGCATCCTGGGCCCGAGCGGATGCGGCAAGACGACCCTGCTTTGGGCCATGTCGGGCCTCCACGCACTGACACGCGGGCGCATAATGCTCGACGGGCGCCCGGTAACAGGCCCTCGACCCAACGAGATCGGGCTGATCTTCCAGGAGGCGAACTTGCTTCCCTGGCGGAACCTCGAGCAGAACATCCGGTTTCCGTTCGAGATCAGGCGGACCAGAGCGGACACGCTGCGAATCGACTCGCTCCTGCGAGAGACCGGGCTCGACGGGTTCGAGCATGCGTACCCCCGCGAGCTGTCGGGTGGGATGCAGCAGCGGGCGTCGATCGTGCGCGCCCTCGCTCAGGATCCTGCGGTGCTCCTGATGGACGAGCCGTTCGGAGCGCTCGACGCCTTCACACGCGACGAGATGAACCTCCTCCTGCTCAGGCTGTGGGCCGAGAGCGGCAAGACGATCGTCTTTGTCACGCACAACATCAGCGAGGCGATCTTCCTCGCAGACCGCGTCATAGTCCTGACACCGCGTCCCGGGCGGCTCGCCCGCATCTTCGAGATCGACCTGCCCCGGCCGCGGACGATCGAGATGACGTTCGAGCCGGGATTCATCGCGCAGATCCAGGAGATCAAGCGGATCGTGAGTCGGGTGGCGGCGACCGACTGGAGGTCGAAGGAGCGAGGTCCGGAGAGAGCTCCGCGACGAGGTCTCCACCTTCGACGACACGTCGAAGACGGGCGAGCATGGTCCGATCGACTGGACTGGGCTCACGTCGATCCGGACGGCGAAGACCGCGCTCGAGATCGGCTCGATCGTCGCGCTCTTCGCGGCCGTG
>CAVPOH010000018.1:0-10088 GCA_963706915.1 uncultured Actinomycetes bacterium | reverse complement strand
ACGGAGACCCTATCCGAGCCGTGGACGGTGCCGCTCCACGATCGCGCGCGGCGTCGATCCCGGCCGGCAGCGTCCCGTACGCGCGCCCCCCGGCGCCGCCGAGGCGCGTCGCACAGAATGCGTCGCCGACCTCCGTCGGCGCGTGACGCACGAGGAGCGAGCCCTGCAGGCAGAGCGCGAGACGCTCGACGACGTGTCGGGCCCGTGCCTCCCGTCCGGTCGGATCGGCCAGCTCACGCTCGGCCTCCCGGACCGCTGCGTCGAGGTGCGCGTTCTCGCCTTCCGCGAGCCGGACCTCGGCGAGGAACGCCTCGAAGCTCGCCGGCTCCCGCTCGAGCGCGCGGAGGACGTCGAGGCAGTTCACGTTCCCGGAGCCCTCCCAGATCGAGTTGAGCGGGCTCTCGCGGAAGAGGCGGGGCAGCCCCGACTCCTCGACGTAGCCGTTGCCGCCGAGGCACTCGAGCGCCTCGGCGACGAGCGGCGGCGTCACCTTGCAGACCCAGTACTTCGCGACCGCCGTCGCCAGGCGGCGGAACGCGTGGTCGCCCTCGTCGAAGGCGCGCGCGAGCCGCACGGCGGTGGCCGTCGCCGCCTCGGAGTCGAGGCAGAGGTCGGCGAGGACGTTCTGCATGAGGGGCTGCTCTGCGAGGAGCCGGCCGAAGGCGGCGCGGTGCGCGGCGTGATGCGTCGCCTCCGCGACCGCCCTGCGCATCAGGGCCGTCGAGCCGAGCACGCAGTCGAGCCGCGTGTGGACGACCATCTCGATGATCGTCGCGACTCCGCGACCCTCGTCGCCGACGCGTTGCGCCGAGGCCTGCTCGAGCCGGATCTCCGCGGAGGCGTTCGAGCGATTGCCGAGCTTGTCCTTGAGCCGCTCGATCCGGAAGCCGTTGCGCGTTCCGTCTTCGAGGATCCGCGGGAGGAGGAAGCACGTCAGCCCGCCGGGCGCCTGCGCGAGCACGAGGAAGGCGTCGCTCATCGGCGCCGAGCAGAACCACTTGTGGCCGGTCAGCAGGTACTCGTCGCCGTCCGGCTCGGCGCCGGTCTCATTGGCGCGGACGTCGGAGCCTCCCTGGCGCTCCGTCATCGCCATCCCGCAGAGCGCGCCGCGCTTGTCGGCGTGCGGACGGAGACCCGGGTCGTAGTCGGTCGACGCGAGGAGCGGCTCCCACGCCGCGGCGAGATCGGGTGCGCCTGCACGGAGCGCCGGCACGGCAGCGTACGTCATCGACAGCGGGCAGCCGACCCCGGCCTCGGCGTACGCCAGGGTCATGAAGAGCGCAGCGCGCGTCACGTGGGCGTCGGAGCCCGGCTCGCGCCACGGGAGCGCGTGCAGGCCGTGCTCGACGCCGAGCCCGAGCAGCTCGTGCCACGCCGGATGGAACTCGACCTCGTCGATCCGCGCGCCGAACCGGTCGTGCGTGCGGAGGACGGGCGGATGCTCGTTCGCGAGCCTCCCGAGCTCGAGCGGCTCGCTGCCGCAGAGCCGGCCGAACGCGGCGCAGCGATCCTCTGCAGCCGCGGCCCCTTCACGCCGGAGCGCGTCGACGAGCGGGCGGTTCTCCGAGAAGAGGTCGTATCCCGCGAGGGGCGGTGGCTGGTTGGCGCGGCGAAAACCCGGGCTCGTCGTCATCAGACCGAGTATTCCTCGTGTTCGTGGCGAGGAAGTCCGGTAACGTCGGACAACAGTCAGATCGTCTTGAACTGCTCGAACGGCTGACGGCAGGCGTTGCAGTAACGCAGCGAGCGGCACGGCGTGGGGCCGAAGAGGTTCTCGAGCTTCGTGTCGGTCGAGCCGCACCAGGGGCAGCGGAACGGGCCGCGCTTCAGCTGGACGAGGGTCGGTCCGGTCGGCCGCGCGCGGCGCCGGCGGTGCGAAGCCCGCCGAGCGGAGCTTCTCGCGCCCGGCCGGCGTGATCAGGTCGGTCGACCACTCCCGGTCCGTCCGGACGCGGACGTCCGCGCCGACGCCGAGCCCGTCCAGCTCGGTCACGATCGCCCGTGTCATCGCCTCGAGCGCGGGGCAGCCGAGGAACGTCGGCGTCAGCTCGACGAGGACCGCCCCGTCCGAGACCTCGACCGCGGTCACGACGCCGAGGTCGACGAGCGAGATCACGGGGATCTCGGGATCCGGGATCCGCGCGAGCGCCTCCCAGACCTCGGCCTCCGAGAGCGTGGTGTGCGTCGGCGTCACCAGCGCGCTCCGGCGGGCGCCGTCCGGCGGACGGAGGTCATCTCGTCGTGCAGCTCCGCGAGCTCGGGCTCGTGATGTCCTCGGGTGACGGGCTCGACATCCGGGAGCGCACGGTCGAGCCGCTCCTCCACCCGGCGACGCAGCTCCGCCCGTTGGCCGTCCTCGAGCACGCCGAGCCCGTAGGGCCACAGCTCGTCGACGGCACGGTCGAGCCGGTCGCGCCCGTCGGCGGAGGTGAGGAGCCGGCCGAGCCACATCTCGGCGTGCATGCGGTGGTAGACCTCCTCGCGGTCGATCCGCGTTGCGATGCCCGCAACGACCGGGTCGTCGGACGCCACGAGCGCCTCGATCCGGATCGCGTCGGCCGTCTCGTAGAGCACGTGGCGCGCGATCGTCGCCGCCCAGTCCATCCGGCGGAGCTGGACGAGAGGCGCACACCGGTACTCGTCGAGGGGCCGGTCGTACGCGAGCGCGTCCGCGGTGGAGCCGAGCTCGTCGGCGACGAGCTCGTAGAGCGCGCGGGCGTGGCCGATCTCGTTCTGCGCGATCGACGAGAACGCGACGTCCTCCTCGAGGAACGGCGCGATCCCGGTCCACTCCGAGTTCCGCCAGCCGACGATCAGCTCGTCGTCCGCCATGCTCAGCAGGAGATCGACGCGACCCGTCATTGGTGTTTTTCCGCGGCTGCCCGCGCCTCCCTCAGCCGCTCCTTGATCGAGTAGCCGTCCACGCGGCGGTACTTGAGGTCGAACTCGTCGACGAACTCGTCGATCTCCGCGACCGCCTCGCGCGGGACGAGCCAGAGCGCCTCGGACTCGCCGCGCCGGCCGTACTGCTCGCGGGCGTAGATCTCGGCGAAGCGCTCGTCGGGCGCGGCGATCGAGCCCGCGTGCTGCATCGGGGCACCGGCGCGCTCGCGGCGGAAGACCTCCCAGACGATGCTCATGGGCCAACCGTGGTTGGCCCACGAGCGGGGAGGGGTGTGGGGAGCCGGGAGGTTCCCCACGATCTCCAGAAGAAGGGGGCTCGTGGGGGGAACATGGTTTCCCCCACGGGAGCGAGCCGCAGGCAAGCGACCTTCACGCCGCCTCGGCGAGCACCGCGCGTGCGACCCAGTCGACCTCGTCGCGCGAGAGCCGCCGGAACGCGAGGCGCTCCGCGGAGGCGGGGCCGTGACCGGAGACGACCGCCATCAGCCGGTCCCAGTCGGGCTCGGTGTACGTCCATGTCCCGTCGTCGCCGCGCCGGAGCTTCGGGTCCGGGACCGTCAGACCCAGCTCCCACACCTGTGGCACGTAGCCCTCGAGGAACTGCTGGCGCGCCTCCTCGTTCGCCTGGCTCTTGATGCGCCAGTGGACCATCGGGTCCTCGTCGGCGGGGATCGGGTTGCCGTGGAACATCATCAGCGGCTCCCACCAGCGGTCGAGCGCCTCCTGGACCAGCTCCCGCTGCCCGTCGGTGCCCGTCACGAGCGTGAGGACGACGTCGCGGCCGTGGAGGATGTGGAACGACTCCTCCCAGCAGATCTTCCGCATGATCCGGGCGTACGGCGCGTAGGAGCACTTGAGAAGCGCCTTCTGCGAGATGATCGCCGCCGCGTCGACGAGCCACGCGATCACGCCTACGTCGCCCCAGGTCTTCGTCGGGTAGTGGAAGACGTTGTGGAACTTCGACTTGCCCGCGATGAGGTCGTCGAGGCAGGCGTCGCGCGGCTTGCCGAGGTCCTCGACCACGCGGTAGAGCAGCTGCGCGTGGCCGACCTCGTCCTGGATCTTCGCGGTGAGGGCGAGCTTCCGCTGCAGCGTCGGCGCGCGAAGGATCCAGTCGCGCTCGGGCAGCACGCCCATCAGCTCCGAGTTCGCATGCATCTCGACGAACTTCCGGAGGCGCGCCCGGTACTCGTCCGGCATCCAGTCTCCGGTCTCGACGAGCCCGCCGGACTGGACGTGCTCGAGGAACTCCGCGGTGCGCGCGTCCACGCTTCCGATGCTACCGAACGATCGGTAGCATCGTCCACATGGCGACACGACGGGACGAGCTCGTCGACGCCGCTGCACGGCTCTTCGCCGAACGTGGCTACCACGGCACGTCGATGGCCGATCTCGCCGAGGCGATGGGCGTCCAGAAAGGGTCGCTCTACTCGCTTACGGACTCGAAGCAGGAGCTGCTCGTCGCCGTGGCGCGCGACGGAGCGACAGCGTTCCACGCGGCGCTCGACCGGGTGCCCGACGATGCGTCGCCGCTCGAGCGGATCCACACGGCCCTCCGCGGTCACCTCGCCACGGTCGCGGCCCAGGTCGACGCTGCCACGGTGTTCACCCGCGAGTGGCGGTTCCTCGAGGAGCCGGAGCGATCGGTCTTCCGGGCGGAGCGGCGCCGCTACGAGTCGCGCTGGCACGAGCTCTTGCGTGAGGCGTCCGAACGCGGCGCGCTCCGCGCCGACCTCGACGTCGACGCCGCCGTCCTGCTCGTCCTCTCGGCCGCGAACTGGGCATACACCTGGCTCCGGCCGGGTGCCGACACGGACGCCCTCGCGGACCGCTTCTTCGCGACTCTCGTCGACGGAATCCGCGGCTACGCCCCGGGGCCGCGCGGCGGCGCCTAGCGCGCCTTCCAGCGATGCGGCCCGCGCCAGGGACATCGCGGGCATCGATGGAAGGCGCACTACCATCGGCCGCATGAGCGGTCTCCTGATCGTCAACCCGAGGGCGAGCGGCGTCACCGACGCGCTCACCGAGCAGGTGCGCGACGCGCTCCACGGCCCGATCGAGGTGGTGCTCACCGAGCGAGGCGGGCACGCCGGTGAGATCGCCAAGGCGTACGAGGGGGCCGTCGACGCGATCCACGTCTTCTCCGGCGACGGGACCTACAACGAGGTGCTGAACGGGGTCACGGGCCAGATCCCGCTCGGGTTCGTCCCCGGCGGCGGGACGAGCGTGCTCCCGCGCGCTCTCGGGCTCCCGCGCGACCCGGTCCGCGCTGCCCGGCTGCTGGCGGGCGCGACGACCCGGATGATCGGGCTCGGCAGGGTGAACGGCCGCCGCTTTGCCTTCAACGCGGGAATCGGCCTCGACGCGGAGCTCGTCCGGCGCATCGACTCGCGCGGCCGGCGCGAGGACGGGAAGCGGCCCGGGGACATCGCGTTCGTTCGGGAGGCGATCCGCCTCGTCTCGTCGCGCCGCGGCCGCTTCCCCGACGCGCTCGAGGTCGAGGGCGCCGGGCGCGCCGCCTTCGCTCTCGTCGCGAACTGCGATCCCTACACCTACGCCGGGAGGCTCGGCGTCCGGGTCTCCCACGGCGCCTCGTTCGACCTCGGGCTCGACCTCGTCGCGCCCTCCGCCGTCCGTGCCCGCGACATCCCGCGGGTCGGTGCCACGCTCCTCCGCGGCGCCCGGCCGCGGAAGGGCTTCGTCGTCCTCCACGACGTCGAGCACGCCGTCGTCCGGTGCGACGAGCCGATGCCGCTGCAGGTCGACGGCGAGGACCTCGGCGACGTCAGGTCCGCGGTCTTCGAGTCCGAGCCGCGCGCCGTGACCGCACTGGTCCCGGCCGTCTGAGCCCGATCAGCCGGGTCGGCGGGCGCGCGGGCCGAACAGATCCGTCCAACGGCGGCCGATGCCCTTTGCGAACTGCGTCTCGAGCATCCGGAAGTGGTCGTCGAGCACCTCTTCGAGCCCGGCCGGGTCGCGGCGCTCCATCGCGTGGATCTGGCGGCGATGGACGTCCAGGGTCTCGCGGTCGTAGGCGACACCGCCCGAGTACGCGTCCCGGATCGGGGCGAGGCCTCGCGCGACGCCCCGCATCGCCGCCTGGATCGTCTCGTTCCGGCACGCGCGGACGAGCGCGCGGTGGAACATCGCGTCGGCTCGCATCACGCTCGAGCGCTCGCCGAGGTGCCGCTCCAGCAGGTCGACGGTCCGCTGGAGCTCAGACATGTCGGCCGCGGTGGCGGTGCGCATCGCCTCGTGCGCGACGGCCCGCTCGAGCACACGGCGCGCGTAGAGGACGTCGATCGCAGCGCCTTCCTCCACCTTCACCGCGGAGAAGATCGCCACTGCGGGAACGAGATCGGTCACGACGAAGACGCCACCTGCCTTGCCCCGGCGTACCTCGACCAGCCCGGAGAGCTCGAGCACGCGGAGCGCCTGGCGCAGCGTCGGCTTCGAGATCCCGAGCTCCGCCGCCAGCGCGCCCTCGTTCGGGAGGCGGTCGCCCGAGCGGAGCCCTGCCCGCTCGATCGCCTCCGTCAGATGCTCGATCGCGGCCTCGAAGGTCCGGGTCGCCCGGATCGGTTCCACCGCGAAGCGCGCGGAGTCGGCCATGGCGCCAGAGTCTCGCAGGATCGCTGCAGAAAGGCTTGACAGCAAAACAGAAACGCTGTTTCACTTCAGGTATGACCGAGGGTTCGGCCGTCGAGGAGGGGCTGGAGCGCGTCATCGGCGTCGCCGGCGAGCCGGATCGCCGGCTCGACGGGCTCGACGACGACGCGCTCCTCTCCATCCACCGATCGCTCGTCCTCCTCCGGACGTATGACGAGCGGTCGGTCGTCTACCACCGGCAGGGACGGATCGGCACGTATGCGATCTTCCGCGGCCACGAGGCGATCCAGGCAGGCGCGGTGCATGCCCTCGAGGAGAGGGACTGGATCTTCCCGAGCTACCGCGACTCGGCCATCGGCTTGCTCCGCGGGCTGCCTCCCGCGACGATCCTCCAGTGGTGGCGTGGCCACCCCTCCGGCTGGTGGAACCCCGAGGAGATCAACGTCGCGTCGATCTGTGTGCCGATCGCGACGCAGGTCCCGCATGCGGCAGGCCTCGCCTGGGGCATGCGCCTTCGGGGATCGGACGCCGTGGCGGTCACGCTGTTCGGCGACGGCGCGACCTCCGAGGGCGCGTTCCACGAGGGCGCGAACATCGCCGCCGTCATGAAGGCGCCGCTCGTCCTGCTCTGCAACAACAACCAGTGGGCGATCTCGACGCCGCTCAGCGCCCAGACCGCCGCTGCGCGGCTGGCCGACAAGGCGATCGGCTACGGCATGCCCGCGCTCCGCGTCGACGGACACGACGTGCTGGCCGTGTACGAGGCGGTGAGGGAGGGCGTCGAGCGGGCGCGCGCCGGGGACGGGCCGACGTTCGTGGAGGCGGTCACCTACCGCTCGGCCCCGCACGCGACCGCCGACGACCCGAGCCTCTACATCGATCCCGAGCGCGTCGCGGCGGAGCAGGAGCGCGACTGCGTCACGACGTTCGAGGCGTACCTCGGGCGGCTCGGTGTGCTCGACGACGCCCGAAAGGCCGCCGTCGAGGAAGACGCGCTCGCGATGATGCGGGCGGGGATTCAGGCCGCCGAGGACGAGCCTGCGGCGGGACCCGAGCTCGTCTTCGCGCACGCGTACGCCGAGCCGCCGCCGACGCTCGCCCGTGACCTCGACGAGCTGAGGCGGGTGCACGCCCTGTGAGCGCCACCGCCGTGGCAACCCGCGAGCTGCTGCTGGTGGAGGCGATCAACGACGCGCTCCACGTCGAGCTCGCGCGCGACGAGACGGTGATGGTGCTCGGCGAGGACGTCGGGCGCCTCGGTGGCGTGTTCCGCGCGACCGTCGGGCTGCGAGACCGGTTCGGCCCCGACCGCTGCGTCGACACTCCGATCTCGGAGGCCGGGATCCTCGGCGCCTCGGTCGGCCTCTGCATGGCCGGGTGGCGCCCCGTCGTCGAGATGCAGTACGACGCATTCTCCTACCCCGGCCTCGACCAGCTGATCACGCACGTCGGGCGGTACCGCTGGCGCACGGGCGGCCGGATGGGCTTCCCGCTCGTGATCCGCATGCCCTACGGCGGCGGCGTCCGGGCCCCGGAGCTCCACGACGACTCGCCGGAGACGTACTACGTGCACACCCCGGGCGTGAAGGTCGCGGTCCCGGCGACCCCCGCGGACGCGAAGGGCCTCCTCGCGGCGGCGATCCGCGACCCGGATCCCGTCGTCGTGCTCGAGCCGAAGCTCGTGTACCGCACCGCGCGTGGTTCCGTGCCCGAGGGCGAGCACGTCGTCGCGCTCGGGCGCGCGCGCATCGCCCGCACCGGGACCGACGTGACGCTCGTCGCGTGGGGCGCGATGGTCGACGTCTGCGAGCGCGCGGCCGAGGCGCTGGCCGGCGAGGCGTCCGTCGAGGTGCTCGACCTCCGCACGCTGAAGCCGCTGGACGAGGAGGGGCTGCTCGCCTCCGTGCGGCGGACCGGCCGCTGCGTCGTGGTGCAGGAGGCGCCGCGCACGTGCGGATTCGCGTCCGAGGTCGCGGCCCTGCTCGCGGAGCGGGCGATCCTCGACCTCGACGGCCCGGTGCTCCGCGTGACGGGCTTCGACGTGCCGTACCCGTACTGGCAGCTCGAGGACTGGTACATGCCGTCGATCGAGCGTGTCGTCGACGCGGCACGGCGGGTGCTCGCCTTCTGACGACGTGAAAGCGGAGGGTGGGCTGCTGCCCACCCTCCGCTTCGCCCCCCGGCAACGTGCGCGGGTCAGCGCGCGCGCTTCAGGAAGTAGCGCTTCCCGACGTCCTGTGCGATCCGCGGGAAGTGCTTCGCCGTCTCCTCCATCGTCGTGCGGTAGTGGAGGCCGCCCCAGACACGCCCGTTCTCGACATCCTCGACGAGGTCGTCGAGACGTTCGTACGTGCGCGTCGTCTGGGTGACGGTGCTCGTGAGCGACAGCGTCACGTGCTTCGTGTGGAAGTAGCTCTGGAGCGACGACGCCACGGCGCCCGTGAAGCAGGCGTGCCCCGACGGGTACTCGGGGTGGTTCCCCGTGAGGAAGGGGAGCCAGGTCGGATCCGGTGTCGTGGCCGGGTTCGGATCCGTGTCGGCCCGCTGGATCGCATGGTTGGGTCGCCACCACATGTAGTGGTACTTCGCCTCCCAGCACGCGATCATCGTGTCGCCGACCGCGACCCACGTGTAGCCGAGGAGCCGTGCGGACTCGCGAACACCGAGCCCTCGCTCGCGGGCGAGACGCTGCAGCCCGCGGCTGAACTGCACGTACGTCGGCGCACTGTGGAAGCGTGCGGTCTCGGTCTGGGCGGCCGTCCGCGCGCTGTTGTTGAGACCGCCGAGCTGCTTCAGCTCGGCGACGTCGTCCGCGTACTTCTTGCTCGTCAGCGCGTACGGCGGACCCGGCCGGTAGGCGGGCGTCTGGTACGTGAACGGCCGCACGTTCGGCAGCTCCACGTTGACGGGCTTCGGCGGCGGGCTCGGGTTGATCACGCCCTGCGCGATCGGCTCGAACACGCCCGGCCCGGGAGCCGGCTGCACGTAGGCGACGACGTCATCGAAGTGGTCACCCATGCGGAACACCAGCATCCCCGTGGCGGCGGCGGCACCCACGGCCTTGCCGGCGTTCTTGGCCGGCCCGTCGGGGATCCCCCACATGAACGCCTCGTAGGCCGCTTGAACCGTTGAGGCCTGGCCGGGCACCCGAACGACGAGGACGTCGCGGGCCGCCTGCGCGACGGCCGCATCGACCGACGCACCCGGCGGGGCACTGACGCCGGTCGCGAACGGCTCGAGCTCGTCGTCGATGGCAGCGACGGCGTCGTAGATCGCGCCGTGCACCATCCCGGCGAGCACCGCGCTCGACGCCGGCGGCCGCAGGGCCGTCGTGCCGGGCGGCGGAGCCGAGATCGCGGCCTCCGCGACCTCGCTCCAGTGGACGACCGCGTTGTCCCCCGTCGCCGACGACGACGTCGCCGGGCCGAGCGCCAGCGCCGCAGCGAGGCCCAACGTCGCGATCCCGGCGAGGACGGCGATTCTCTTCCTCAGCATCTCCATACCCCCCTGTAGGTGGAGATTCCGAGGCTAGGACCGCGAGGCCGGGGGCACTACGGTGTCACCTTGCGAGTGCA
>CAVPOH010000017.1:0-14427 GCA_963706915.1 uncultured Actinomycetes bacterium | reverse complement strand
CGCCGTCATCTCGACGTCGGGAGGGTAGCGGCGCGAGCCGGGCGTCAGAAGGGCCGTCGCCCGGTCACTCGCGCGCTCTCCAGCCACCGCCCGAGCCCTTGTACGTGCCTCCGAAGAGCGCAAGCGGCGTGCGGAGCAGGATCTTCAGGTCGACGACGGGCGGAGCGATGCTCGACGTACCACACGTCCAGCTCGATCCGATCGTCCCACGGCAGCGTCGCGCGACCGTGAATCTGCGCCCAGCCGGTGAGGCCCGGACGGACGTCGAGCCGCTTGCGTTGACGGTCGGTGTAGCGATCGACCTGGTAGCGGAGCGTCGGCCTCGGCCCGATCACCGACATGTCGCCGCGGACGACGTTCCAGAGCTGCGGCAGCTCGTCGATCGACGTCCGGCGGAGGATCCGGCCGACGCGGGTGATGCGCGCGTCGCCGCGGTCGACCGCGAACCCGGCGCCCTGGCCCTCGGCGCCTACCACCATCGTGCGCAGCTTGAGCACGCCGAAGTCGCGCTCCTCCTTCCGACGCGCGTCTGGCGGAACATGATCGGACCGCCGTCCTCGAGCTTGATCGCCACCGCGGCCGCTGCGAGCAGCGGGCTCGCGACGGCGAGCCCCAGCCCTGCGAGCGCGACGTCGGCTGCGCGGTTCATGACACGCTCTCCCTGCACGCGACCGACCGGTACCTGAGACGGATGAGCGCCTCGCGACCGTCACCGGGGACAGGCCCCTTCGGGGCCAGTCCCCGCGCAGCCGTCACCGGGTGCCCTCCGCTGCGTCCCACGTGGCGGGCACGCCGCGGCGAAGGTAGTTCCAGAGCGCTTCCACGGTCGCCCACGTGACGTAGACGTAGTACCGCGCGATCGGGACGCCCGCCGCGAACGCGGCGAGCAGGGCGAGCTGACCGAGGAGCGCAAGCGCGTACGGCCACCCCTGCGGCGCGAGGACGACGCTCGTCGCCAGCAGCGCGACGTGGAGCAGCCCGCTGCCGTAGCGGAGCACCCGGTGCGAGATGACCGAGACGAGGTAGCCGGGCGGCAGGCGCCGCAGCATCGAGCCTCGGAGCGTGATCTCCCAGCAATGCTCGAACATGCGCACCTTGCGGGCGTACTCCGCCTCGTTGGTCGGCGTCGGCTTCTCGAACGCGAGCGCTGCCGGCTCGTAGACCGCGCGCCGCCCCGCCTGCACCATCCGGTAGGGGAACGCGAGGTCGTGTCCCCAACGTGGATCGACCTCGATGTAGTCGTCCCGCTTCAGGGCGTAGATCGAGCCGTTTCCTCCGGTCACCGATCCCAGCCGGGACTCCTGGTCGCGGAGCCAGAGCTCGTAGCGCCAGTAGAGGCCTTCGCGGTTCGAACCGTCGGCGTCCTCGAGCCGGAGACGGCCGCAGACGTACGCGACGTCGGGATCGGCGAGGCTCGCAACGAGCTTCCGGAGGGCGTCGGGCGCCCAGGTCGCATTCGCATCCGAGAACGCGACCACCTCGCCCGCCGTCTCGCGAACGGCGCGATCCTGCGCCGCGACCTTCCCACCGCGCGGGCAGTCCAGCAGCCGCACGGGCGGTTCGCGTCCGGCCACGGCCTCGACGAGCTCGTTCGTGCGATCGGTGGAGGCGTCGGAGGCGACGACGATCTCGAGCCGGTCGCGCGGGTAGTCGAGCGCGAGGAGGTTCTCGAGCCGGCGCTCGATCACGGCCTCCTCGTTGTGGGCAGCGACGATCACCGCCGCCCGCGGCTCCCACGACGGGTCCTTGGCGACGCGACGCTCCCGAACGCGGGCAAGCGTCCCCACGGCGAGCGGGTAGCCGACGTGCGTCCAGGCGAGCGCGCCGAGCGAGCCCCAGAAGAGCGCTTTCGCCACGGCCACGGGGCGAGTGTAGTTACGCTCGCCCGCGATGAAGAAGCGTGTCGAGGGGCGGCCGATCCGGGTCGTGCGGGTGATCGCGCGACTCAACGTCGGGGGGCCCGCGCTCCACGTCACGTACCTTGCCCGCGGGCTCGCAGACCGCGGATACGAGACAATGCTCGTCGCGGGCGACGTCGCACCCGGCGAGGAGTCGATGGAGTTCGTCGCGGAGCAGGCCGGGCGTCCAGGTCGTTCCGCTGCCGCGGGCTGTCGCGCGAGCTGTCGCCGGTACGCGACGCGCTCGCGGCGTGGCGCCTCGCGCGCATCATCCGCAAGGCTCGTCCGGACATCGTCCACACGCACACGGCGAAGGCCGGCGCGGTCGGGAGAGTGGGCGCCCTCCTGTCGGGCCGGCGGCCCATCATCGTCCACACGTTCCACGGCCACGTGCTCCGGGGGTACTTCGGAGCGCGCGGGAACGCTCCTGTTCCGCGCGATCGAGACTGCTCTGGCGCGAATCTCCGATCGACTGATCGCCGTCAGCCCCGAGGTGCGAGACGAGCTCGTGCGGCTTCGGGTGGCACCCGAGAGCAAGTTCTCGGTCGTGCGACTCGGGATCGAGCTCGAGCCGCGCGTCGACTTCGACGGCGACCCGGCGGAGGTGCGTCGGCGGCACGGGATCCCGGCCGAGAAGTTCGTCGTCGGCTGGTTCGGCCGGATGACCGCGGTCAAGCGGACGGAGGACCTGCTCACGATGCTCACGGGAGCCCGGGAGCGCGGGATCGACGCGCTACTCGTGCTCGTCGGCGACGGCGACGACCGGCCACGCCTCGAGCAGCGCGCACACGATCTCGGGATCGCCAAGTCGTGCCTCTTCCTCGGCTACCAGGAGAACGTGGCGGCGTGGTACGCCGTGTGCGACGCGGTCGTCATCAGCTCCGCGAACGAGGGCACACCCGTGACCATCATCGAGGCCATGGCAGCCGGGCGACCGGTGGTCGCGACGAAGGTCGGCGGGATCCCCGACCTGATCGACGACCACGAGACGGGGTTCGTCGTCCGCATGGGCGACACGCATGCGATGGCGGAACGGCTCGAGATCCTCGCTCGCGATCCCGCCCGGCGCGCCGAGATGGGTCGGCTCGGACGGGAGCGCGTGCTCGAGCGCTACGCCGTCAGCCGCCTGGTGGACGACATCGATTCGCTCTACCGCGAGCTGCTGGGCACCGCCAGCTCGCCGATGAGCCGGCGGTAGCGGTCGAACGCGACCTCCTGGTCGGCCTCTCGCTCGACCCACGCACGGCCGCGCTCCCCCATCCCGTCGAGCGACACCTGCCCCTCGACCACGTCGCGGATCACCCCCGCGACGAGCTCCGGCCGTCCGGGAGGCACGACCACCCCGCATCGGGCCTCCTCCACCAGCCGGACGGTCTCGCTCTCGCGATCGGCCGAGACGAGCACGGGCCGGCCGGCGGCGAGGATCCCGTAGACCCGGCTCGGGACGACGTACCCGGCGAGGCCGCGCGCGAGGCCGACGTAGTGGAGGTCGCCGGAGGCGAGCGAGAGCGGGAGCATCTCTCGAGGCTGGTAGGGCAGGAACTGCACCGTGCTCGTCACCTCGAGCCGTTGTGCGAGACGTGTCACCTCGCCGTGGCGGGCGCCGAAGCCGATCACGACGATCCGAAGCGACTCAGGTCGCGCAGGAAGGTCGCGGCGCGGACGAGCGTGTCGAGATCCTGGGCGTGGCCGATGTTGCCCGAGTGCATGACGACGAACCGACCGTCGAGCTCGTGCTCCGCCGACCACGTGTTGGAGCGCGGCCCTGGGGTCAGCTCGGTGGTGTCCACCCAGTTCGGGATCACGGCGACTCGATCGGCAGGTGCCCCCTTCTGCTCGAGCCGCTGTTTCATGGTGTCGCCAATCGCCACGACACGGTCGGCGCGGCGGAGGTAGAGAGCCACGAGCCCGCGGAGCGCGCCGAGGACGAGAGGCTGCTCGAGCCGTTTGACACGCTCGGCGATCTCCGGGAAGACGTCCTGGCTGATCACGACGAGCGGGACGCCGAAACGACGTGCGACAACGAGCCCTACGTCGCCGACGATCGGCGGGTCGGTCATGCAGAGCACGAGGTCGGGTCGCGCGCCGCGGAGCGCGGTGAGCACCGTGTCGCCGAGATAGCTGGCGTAGTTCGCAGCCCGCAGGTGGATCTGCGAGCGCTCGTACGCTGTCGAGCGGACGCGGACGATGCGCACACCGTTCCTGGACTCCTCGGCCGGCAGCTCGAAGCCACGGAGGGGCCCGGTCACCACGGTCACCTCGTAGTCGCGCGCGAGCGCCTCGCAGAGCTGGGCGAGCAGCTGCGCCGTGGCCTCGACGCCGGGCCAGTAGTACTGGTTGAGGACGAGGATCCTGGGGCGCGCGTCTGCGGGCATCGACCGAGGACGCTAGACGATCTTCGACGTAGGCTCCCGCGCGTGAGCGCCTCGCTCCGGATCCTGTTCGCGAGCCCCGCGTACTGGCCCGCGCACGCTTTCGGCGGCCCGGTCGTCGTCGCACACGAGCTCGTCGCCCGGCTCGTGCGGCTCGGTCACGACGTCGAGGTCGTGACCACGACGCTCCGCGACGTGGGCGAGCGTCCGTCGCGCCGCACACAGGTCGAGACGATCGAGGGCGCGCGCGTCACGTACCTCGCGACCCCGGTGCGGTATCGCTGGATGGGCATCACGCCGACGTTGCCCGCTCACCTCCGGCGCCTCCAGCGGCCGGACGTCGCGCACCTGATGGGCTTCCGGGATCCCGTGACGACGTTCGCTTCGGCCTGGTGTCGCCGCAGGCGCGTCCCGTACGTGTTCGAGCCCGTCGGGATGCTCCGCCCCCGGTTGCGGAAAGTGACCCTCAAGCGCGCCTTCGACGCGACCGTCGCGCGCGGGGTCGCGCGCGACGCGCGGCTCGTGATCGTCTCGTCCGAGCGCGAGCGTGAGGACGCGATCGACTGCGGCGTGGAGCCCGGAGCGCGTCCGACTGCGCGGGAACGCGTTCCCCGATCCGCCGCCGCCCACCGGGCGTCGACCCGCTCGACGGGATCGTGCCCGTCGAGGCGCCCGTCGCCCTGTACGTCGGGCGGATCGCCGCGGAGAAGGGGATCGAGCACCTGCTCGAGGCCGCACGCCGTGCGCCTGCGCTCCACGTCGTGCTCGCCGGCCCCGACGACCGCCACGGGACGATGAGCGCGGTGCGCGCGCGCGCTGGTGGACCCGACGACCCGCGGGCGCGTCCATCTCCTCCCTGCGACCCCGGGGCCGCCGTACGACCTGTACCGGAGGGCGGACGTGTTCGTGCTCGCGTCGGGCGGTGAGAACTTCGGCCTCGTGGCCGCCGAGGCCGCCGCGGTCGGCACGCCGGTGATCGTCTCCGACCGGACGGGCGTCGCGTCCATGTTCGAGGACGGCGAGGCACTCGTCGTGCCGTACGACCTCGAACGCCACGGTCGGCGCGATCGAGAGCGTCCTGGGCGACGCCGGCCTTCGGGCGCGCCTCGCCGAGGGAGCGCTGCGGGCGGCGTCACGCTCGACGTGGGACGACGTGACGGCGCAGCAGGTCGCTATCTACCGGGAGGCAGTCAGCGCGGTGTCCTGACCGCCGACGACCCGGCTGACGACGCGGACGAGGTTCTCGATGCTCGGCTCGTAGCCCCAGCCGCTCACGATCTCCCGCGAAGCCGCGCCCATCGCCGCACGTCGCCTCGGGATCGGCGGCGAGTGCGCGGATCGCCTCCCCTGCAGCGGCGGGATCGCCGGCAGGGACGAGCAGCCCGTTCCGTCCGTCCTCGAGCAGGTCGTACGCCGCCCCGACGTGATCGGAGAGGACGAGCGGCAGCCCGGATGCCGCGGCCTCGTTGACGACGACGCCCCACGGCTCGTGCGTGGACAGGAGGGCGAACACGTCCGCGATGAGGTACCGCTCGGCGATCCGCTCCCACTCGACGTGCGGAAGAAGCTCGAGGCGGACACCCTCGCGCCGGGCGAGGTCGGCAAGGCGCTCCCGCTCCGGGCCTGCGCCCGCGACAACGAGAACCAGCCGCGGATCATCGGCCGCTGCGACGGCCCGCACCAGCGTGTCGAGACCCTTCTCCGGTGCGAGCCGCGCCACGGAGAGAACGACGACGTCGTCGGCGCCGAGCCCGATCTCCGCGCGAAACGCGTCGCGCCGCGGCTGGAGCGCGTCGACCCGATCGCGCGAAGGCGGAGACGTCGACCGTGTCCGCGAAGACGTCGATCCGCGCCGGGTCGGCGCCACGCGCGAGCACCGATTCTCGCGCGAGCGAGCCGACCACAAGCACATGCGGCGGCGCCTCGCACCACCGAGGGGACGAGGGCTCGCTTCACGCCACGACGCCAGACTGGTCGTGCGTCGCGGTCGTTCGACTCGACGAGCAGCACGTACGGCACCCGCCGGAGACGACACCACGCGATCGCGGCCTGCGAGGCGAATGTGCTCCACCCCGACACCACGACGACCTCCGGCCCGCACTTGTCCAGCGCGCCGAAGACGTCGAAGGAGATGGGGTAGTCGTGCCGGAGCACACGCCCGGCGCCGGGAACCCGGTGGCCCTCCAGCACCACGGCGCGGTGCCCGAGCTCGAGAGCCCACGACTCGTCGCTGAACCGAGCCTCCCGCGTAGATCGCGGTCAGGTCGAGCTCCGGCCGCTCGGCCAGTCGTTCGAGCATCGGGCTCCGATAGGGCGTCGGCTCGGGAAGCACAATCGTGAGCGCGATCGGCGCCGCGCCGGACCGGCGCCGGAGCCAGCGCTCGGCCGCTCTGCGCTCGGCGCGATCGGCGCGCCGGCTGCGGGCCCGCGCGATCGCGCGGCGTGGCAGCCCGGGGTCGAGCCTGAGCGCGGCCCGCACGAGCACATCGCGGTCGCTCCCACGCGCCGCCGCGAGCGCCCGGGCGGCGGCACGACGGGCCTCGTCGCCGCCGAAGCTCCGCTCGAACGCGTCGACGAGCTGGGCTGAGCGCCGCCGCGGCGTCGGCCTCGGACCCGTCGGGCAAGCGCGACGCGCACCCACCAGCCAGGCCAGCTCGACTCGCTCGGCGTGCATCTGAGGGCAGAGCCGCTCGATCTGTGCCAGCGCGACGCGCTGCTGGCATTCGCGCTGCAGGGCAGCCCGCCGGGCCGAGGCCTGGCCGGGGTGCTTGCGGTAGCAGACGAGCGGCTCGGGTACGTTGTCACCTTCAGCAACAGAGAGCAGCCTCGCCCACAGGTCGTAGTCCTCGCTCTCGGCGAACGACGTGTCGTAGCGGAGCCCATGCCGATCGAGCACGGCGCGATCGACGAGCACGGTCGGGTGGAAGAACGGCGACGAGAAGAGCGCCGCCCACCGGACCGCCCGCGCGCCGACGGGCATCCGATGCACCGTGCCGAGCGTCCGCCGTCGGGCTGCAGGTCGATCATCCCCGTGCCGACCACGGCCGCCGTCGGAGCCGAGCGGATGCGGCCGAGGAGTCCGCTCGAGCCAGCCGGGCAACGCGACGTCGTCTGCGTCCATCCGCGCCACGTACGACCCGCGCGCGGCGTCCAGACCGACGTTGAGCGCGCCCGCAAGCCCGAGCGGCTCGCGATTTCGAATCACGCGAAGCCTCGCGTCGTCGACCGCGCCGAGCACGTCCCCCGTACCGTCGACCGATCCGTCGTCGACCACGAGGAGCTCGAGATCTGCGTTCGTCTGACCGAGCACGCTCTCGACGGCCTCCGCGACGGTCGTCTCCGCGTCGCGGGCGGCGAGGAGGACCGAGACGAGCGGGGTGGCCACGGCCGGCTGAGGGTAGCCTGCGCCGGTGGCGGAAGCGGCTCGAGATCTCCGCTTCGACCTCGTCGTCGCGACGGTCGACCGCACGGAGCCCCTCGAGGCGCTGCTCGACTCGCTCGAGGCGCAGACGCATCGGGCGTTCCGGCTCGTCGTCGTCGACCAGAACGCCGACGACCGCGTCGCGGCTCTGCTCGCCGCGCACCCCGGGCTCGACGTGCTCCATCTACGCTCGGAGCGCGGTCTGTCCCGCGCCAGGAACGTTGCGCTGCCGCTCGCTCAGCGCCGATCTCGTGGCGTTCCCCGACGACGACTGCTGCCTATGCGCCGGATCTCCTGGAGCGTGTTGCGTCTCGTTTCGCCGACGACGGCGGGCTGGACGGCCTCACCGGCCGCGCTGTCGCGAGCGACGGGACGCTCGGACGCCTCGTGGGAGCGAGGACGCTGCCGTTCTCGACGCCGAGCAACCTCTGGAACCGCGTGATCTCGTTCACCGTCTTCCTCCGCCGCGAGCTCGTCGAGCGCGTCGGAGCCTTCGACGAGCGGCTCGGGCTCGGCTCGGGGTCGCTCTGGTCGTCGGGCGAGGAGATCGAGTACGTGGTCCGCGCGCTGCGCGCGGGCGCGCGGATCGAGTACGACCCGACGCTCGTCGTCACGCACGCGGTGAAGCGCTACACGCCCGATGAGCTGCGGTCGGTCGGGCTCCGGGACGGCGCCAGCGTCGGCTGGATTCTCCGCCGCCACGGGTACGGGGCGCGCACGACCGCCCGCATGCTGCTCCGCCCGCTCGGGGGCATCGGCACCTCGCTCGCCCACGGAGACCTCACGCGGGCGTCGTTCCACGCCGCGACGCTCCGCGGCCGCGTCCAGGGCTACCTGGGCGCGCCGCTCCTCCTGACCGACGAGCTCGGCGAAGATCGCCGCGTGGCGGTCGAGCCAGTCGGCCAGTGCGAAGCGCTCGACCGCCCGCCGCCGCGCGGCCGCGGCGAACCGCTCGCGCTCGGCGAGCACCCCGGACACGGCGGCGGCGAGCGCCTCCGGGCGAGGGCGGCTCGTCGCGGTCGAAGCCGTCGTCATGCGGGACGCCGATGCCCGCCTCGTCCTCGACGAGCTCCGCTGTCCCGCCGCTCGCGGCGTACGCGACCGGGACGCCGCATGCCATCGCCTCGATCACCATCGTCGGGCACGGATCGTTGACCTTCGTGTGGAGCAGGACGTGCGCGCGGCGGAAGACGTCGGGTGCGTCGGCCTGCGTGTACCCGCCGAGGAAGTCGACTGCGTCGCGGAGCGCGAGGCGGCGCAGTGTCGGCTCCGGATCGGAGACGAGGCGCCGCTGACGACGAGGCGCGCGCTCGGGTGCTCGTCGACGACGTGCCGGAACGTCTCGAGGCCGAGCTCGAGCCGGTAGGCCTGCGTCTGGTCGCCCCCGAGCAGCACGACCGGGCCGTCGACCGGCGGTGTGCCAGGCGTGAAGCGCTCGACGTCGACCGCGTTCGGCAGGATCTCCCACGATCCGCTCGGCTGACCGAGGAACTCGTCCGAGGAACGCTTGCTGAACGCGCTCTGGTAGACGACGTGGTCGGCCGCGAGCACCGCGCGACGGAGCGGCGCGTTGAGCTCGTCTGTCCGGTCGCCCGCCCAGCCCGGGTAGGCGACGCCGTCCTGGTTGACGACGATCCGCGCGCGCGCTTCCGCGCGAGCCAGAGCAACGGTCGCAGGTCGCGCGGCAGGTACGTCGTGCCGAGGTAGAGGAGCGAGAAGTCCGTGGGGTGGTTGGGCCAGCGCTCGGCGAGCTTCTGCAGCTTCGCGGTGCCGCCCGCGACCTGCTCGCCGGGCGCGGGAATTCGGTCCCAGCCGTAGAACACGCGGAGCCCGGGTCGTGCACGGCCGCCGACCACGAGCTTTCCCCAGCGGGTCGCGGCGCGGCCGTAGCGCGCGACGCGTTCGCTATCCACCGGGTCGCTCCGCGAACCCGTCGAGCAGCGCCTCCCAACGCAACGCGAGGCGCTCGTGGGAGTTCTCGGTCGCCGTCAGCCGCCCGGCCGCGCGGAGCGTCGTCGCGAGCGCGCTGTCGCGGTGGATGCGCACGAGCGCGGCCGCGATCGACTCGGCGTCCTCGACGTCGACGAGGATCCCGTTCTCGCCGTCGACGACGAGGTCTGGGGCCTGCCCGGCCCGCGTAGTGACGAGCGGAACGCCCGTCGCCATGGACTCGAGGATGCTCTTCGGCCCGCCTTCCTGTCGCGACGCGACGACGTACGCATCGAGCGCGTGGTAGGCGGTCGTGAGCTCGTCGCGCGTCGGGAGCACCCGGTGGACGTGCGGGACCGAGCGTCGCTCGAGCTCCCGGCGCACATAGCCCCGCGCGGGGCCGGTGAGAAGCACGACGAGGTCGTCGAGCTCGCGTCGCGGCCGCCTCGAGCGCCTCCACGAGCACGTCGGGGCCTTTGATCGACTTCGGCTCGAGGCCGTCCTCGAAGCCGACACCGTCCTTCTGGAACGAGCCGACGACGAACGCGTCCTGTGGAAGGCCGAGCGCCCCTCGCGCCGCCCGACGTCTGGCGTCGTCGCCGAGCGGGAAGCGGTCGAGCTCGATCCCGATCGGGATCCGGTGGACGCTCGCAGGCGCGACGCCCGCCGAGACGACGATCTCCTCCATCTCGCGATGCGTCACCTGTACGCGGTCGAACCGGGCGGGGTCGCGCTCGAGTGCCGCGAAGGCGCGGTCGAACTCGGGGTAGCCCGGCGTGCCCGGGCGGCCGTGGAAGTACGCGAGCCCGAGCCGATGAGATGAGCCGGGTCCAGAGCGGGTCGAGCGCTGCGAAGTGACTCGTGTGGAAGACGACCTGGCTCGCGGGCATAACGGGCCCAGCCCGGCGGGCCGAGCCGGTAGCCGGCCCGACCCGCGACGCCGGACACGTACGCCGCCTCGTCGTCGAGCGCCCAGCCGAACGTGTCCCCGAGGACGAACAGGCGCGAGTGAGGCGCCCAGTCTCGCGTCCGCACCCCGACCGCGGCGCGTCGGAGCGGCCGCGCGACGGGCGCGGCGAGGCGCCGCGCGTGTCTCAGTGACGTTCACCGGCTCGCGAGGATAGCCGGCGCGGGACGCGGAGCGTCCCCGCCGCGGCGGCTAGCATCGCGCGAGCGTGGCGACGGACCTCGAGACGGCGTCGGCCCCGAGCGCCGGCCGAGCGGAGCATCCGCGCGCGACGCGCAAGGACCGCAGGCCGGCGGTGGTGCTCGGCCTGGTCGTGGTCGGCGCGTTTGCCCTCTACACCCTGCTCGCGACGGGCTGTCGACGGGCCGCGTGTCCATCCGGACGAGGAGCTCTACGTGATCGGCGGCGTCCTCGCTCGTCGAGGGCGAGGGCCTCAGCGCTCCGCGGCGACGAGTACGGCTTCGGGCCGCTCCTCGCGCTCGTGCTCGCGGCGATCCTTCGCCTCGCGGGGAGCGTCGACGCGGCGTACGACTGGTTCAAGGCCGCGAACGCGCTCTTCTTCGCGCTGACGGCCGTGCCCGTGTACCTGCTCGCGCGGCGGCTCGTCTCCGCCTGGTGGGCCGTGCTCGCGGCAGCTCTGTCCGTCGCCATCCCCTCCTCCATCTCGGTCGCGACCGTGATGACCGAGAGCCTCTCGTACCTCGCCGCCGCCTGGGCCCTCTACGCCATCGCGATGGCGCTGGAGCGGCCGACTGTCCTCCGCCAGCTCGCGCTCCTCGCAGCGATCGCCGCCGCCTTCCTCACGCGGCCGCAGTTCGGGATCCTGTACGCGACGTGGGTCGGCGCCCTCGCCGCCGTCTGGCTGATCGCGCCGCGGGCGAGGCCCCGGACGCGCGCCGACCTGATCGCGCTTCTGGCCGACGGCGCTGCCGCTCGTGCTCGGCGTGCTCGCTTTCGCCGCGAGGCTCGCCTCGGGCGCGTCGGCGTCGGACTCGCTCGGCGCCTACTGGGAGCTCTGGCGCGGCTACGACCCGCTCGAGGTCGGAAAGTGGGTCGTCTACCACCTCGGCGACTTCGCCGTCTACCTCGCGATCGTGCCGGTCGCGGTCGCGCCGATCGTGCTCTGGGAGCTCGCGCGGGCCGGGAGAACGGGATCGCGCCCGGCGGCCGCGTTCGTCGCGCTGTTCGCCTCGGCCAACGTCTCCGGGCTCCTGGTCGTCGCCGCGTTCACGAGCACCCCGTGGGGCTACGACCGGCTCCACGACCGCTACGGGTTCTACCTCCTCCCGCTGTGGCTCATCGGGCTCGTCGTCTGGCTCGCCTCCGGCCTGCCGCGACCGCTCGTCGCGACCGCGTTCGGAGCCGTCGCGGCGCTGGTGCTCCCCTGCGTCCTGCCCTTCCGCCAGCTCGCGAACGAGGCCGGTATCGACACCGTCCCGGGCGCGCTCTGGGTGCGGATCGAGGCGGAGCTCGCCGGGCCCGGGCCGGCCTCCGGCGCGCCTCGCCCTCGCGCTCTTCGTCATCGGGCTGCTCGCGGCGACGCTCCTCCTGCCGCGGAGGGTTGCCCGAGTGGCGCTCCCGCTCGGCCGTCGCCGTCGTCTTCGCCGCCATGTCGGCCTTCGCGTGGGAGCGCCTGATCGAGGCGCCCGAGGACCGCGTCTTCGCGGGCGGCCTCGAGCGCGCCTGGATCGACGAGCGGCTCGCGCGATCGACGCTCCGTGACCAAGCTCTACTCGGACACGACTGCGGCTCCGCCCTCGAGCGGCACGCGCTCTTCCTGACCGAGTTCTTCAACTCGTCCGTCGACCGCGCCGCGTACATCGGCGACTCGGTTCCGGACGGCCTCCCGATCGAGCGCGTCGACGTGGCCGCGTCGGGTGCGCTCGAGCTCTCGCCGGGGAATCCGCTGCGCGCGGACTACGTCTTCACGCAGCCGGGCATCGAGCTCGCCGGTCGACGCGTCGCGGAGGGGACCACCGCCGATCTCGTGCTCTGGCGACGTCGGCGGCCCCGTGCGCGTCGTCGGCGCGTCGTCGAACGACGCAGCTGCGACGGATCGCCTGCGCCTAGCGCACCCGGCGCAGGTAGCCGCTCGGGTTCCACGTGATCAGGAACTTCTCGCGCTCGCGGTCGATCTCGAACTCGTCCGTCCGGGCGAGGAACGCCTCGATCGCCTCGCAGCGGGCCGGGCAGCAGGTCCTTGCGGATCTGCCCGATGTTCGAGTCCTCGACGATCACGTAGCAGCCGACCGGCACGAGGGGCGCATACTCGGCGAGCTCGGCCTCGACGTGCGCCTGCGAGTGATCCGAGTCCAGGATGACGAGCGTCCGCTTCCCCTCGGCGCGTGCGCGGACCTCGGCGACGACGTCGGGGTCGGTCGACGAGCGCCCGCCGAGGTACGTGATCCGCGGATGCGGCGGGATAGTCGTCGCGCACCGGCTCGATGTCGATCGAGACGACCTCGCCGAGCCCCGAGCAGGTCGCAGATCGAGGCGAGGAAGAACGCGCTCCCGCCGCGGTACGTGCCGGTCTCGACGATGAGCTCGGGCCGCGTCTCGACCATGATCTCCTGGTAGACCCAGAGGTCGAGCGGGTTCTTGAGCGCCTGGGCGCCGAGCCACGTCGCCTCGGTCCACGCATCCGACAGGTAGAGCACGTCGTGCGCGCGCGAGACGGCGGCGCGGTCGAGCCGCTTGCCGACGCGGTAGCTGACGCCGCGCACGCCTCGTCGCAGGTAGTTCTCCACGGTCGCGGGATTCTAGGTCTCGACGTCGGAGCCCGAGGACGTCCAGGTAGCGGTCCGCGACCCACGAGATCGGGCGGGTCGCGATCGCCGCTCGCCGCTCGTCGAGCTCGACGACGAGCCGCTCGAGGACATCGCCGAGCTCCTCGTCCTCGCGAAACGGCAGGCCGCCGTCGCCGACGAGCTCCGGGTGGCCGCCGCTGTCGCGGTACGCCGCCGGAAGACCGCACGCGAGCGCCTCGAGGAGCGCGTTCGAGCAGGGATCGTCCCGGCTCGGGGCGAGGTAGACGTCCTGCGTCCGCAGGAGCGCGGCGAGCGCGTTCGAGTCGAGCGGGCCGACGACGCGAGATCCGCTCGAACGCCATCGGCGCGCGCCCGGCGAACGTGAGCTCGAAGCGCGCGTGGTCGAGGTTGCGGTCGAGCCAGGCGAGCGTGTCGGCGCCCTTGCGCGGGTTGTCCGACCAGCTCGTCGCGATCAGCCGGACTCTCCGCCCTTCGAGCGGCTCCCGGCTCGCGGGCGGATGGAAGATCGCCGGGTCGACGGCGTTCGGGATCGACCACCGGGTCGCGCAGCTCGATCCCGAGCTCGCGGTGCTTCTCGAGGGAGAACCGCGACTGGAGGATCGTCGCGGCGGCGAGCTCGGCGTTGACGCGCGCGATCCGCGCGTCCGTGCCGTCGTCGAAGCCGCGGTAGACGCCGATCGGGCCGTCGACGCGGTGCACCATCCGCGCGCCGCGGTCGCGCGAAGCGCCGCAACCGCGGGAAGTCGAAGTTGAACGAGTTGAAGAGGCACGCCGGTGTCCCGGCGGAGATGCGGTTGCTGCTCGACGGCGAGCCCGCGGCGCTCGAGCTCGCGCGCGAGGCCCGCAGGAACTGGTGGCCGCCGCCCGAGGGCGGCGGCGCGAACTCGTGGAAGAGCGCGAGGTCGGCGCGCCCGCGGCGAGAGCGGAGCCAGTCGAGCTCGGTCCCGACGCGACGCGCCGTGGTGCGCGCCAGCGCCACGCCGCTCGACCGGCGGCGTCGAGGCCGGCTGTCGGCACGCGGCCACTCATGCCGGGCGGCGCTTCCACACCTGCACGCCCGGATGCTCTCGCT
>CAVPOH010000016.1:0-27478 GCA_963706915.1 uncultured Actinomycetes bacterium | reverse complement strand
CAGAACTCCGCTCGTCGATGGCCGCTGAGGGGAGCGCACCGCTCCCCTCAGCGAGCAACCGCGCCTTACTTCGTCGGCTGGAAGAGGGCGTATGCCGCGGTCGAGACGATGACCTTGCTGGTGCCGTCGCTGACGTAGACGTCGAGCCTGTAGCAGCTCGCGATGGTCATCGTCATCCCTGGCGGCGATTTGGTGTCAAGGTTGTAGATCCACTGCCCGGCGTTGGAGTCCCAACGGAAGAGGTTGGACCCCGCGGCCGACTGTCCGGCGTCCGCGTAGGCCTCGATGTCGTCGGTGCCGGCGCCGCTCTGGCACGAGGCTCCATTGACTCCGATCTGCAGGGTCCAGCCGTTGGCGGCGAGGGCTGCGCTGTCGAGCGCCGTCCCACTGGCTAGCGAGAGCACCACCTTGACTGGGATCACGCGTCCGTACTTGCCCTTGTTCATGAGCGGGACGGACGTCGACTGGTCGAGTGGCTGGAGGAACTGGAGCCCGAAGCACTGTCGGGTGACGGTGATCGAGTGGCTCTCGGTTCGGCCGGCGTTGTCTGTGGCGACGGCGTTGATCGTGTTGCTTCCACACGAGAGCGCGACACCCGACCTCGAGAACGTGCCCGAGCCCAGGGTGGCTGCCGTGCCATTGACCTTGACGCTTGCGATCCCGCTCGTCGCATCCGCGTCTGTCCCGCTCACGGTTACGGAGGACGCGATCGTGGTGCTGCCTGCCACTGGAGATGTGACCGCGACTGCGGGGTTTGTCTTGTCGAGCTTGACCGTCAGCGCGGTGGCGTTCCGGATGAGGCCGGCCCGGTTGGTACAAGACCCGTTGAACACATGGCCGGTCGTCTCGGCCGTCTGGGACTGGTTTGGCGTGCACGTGACCGGGCTGCTGATCGTGTCGGCGCCAGTTGTTTCCACTGTGACGTCGTCGAGGAACCAGCCGTTGGTGCCGAGCGCTCCGGTCGCCGTAAGCGTGGCTGTTGGGGCCGTCTTGTCGAGCTTCACGGTCAGCGGGGACGCATGCCCGACAAGCCCCGCCTTGTTGGTGCACGAGCCGTTGAAGACGTGGCCCGTCGTCTCGGCCGTCTGCGACTGGGTTGCGGTGCAGGTGACCGGGCCGCTGATCGTGTCGGCCCCGCTGGTGTCGACGGTCACGTCACTGGTGTACCAGCCGTTTGCCCCTTCGGTCCCCGCAATGACTTCAAGCGCGGCGGACGGGGCTGTCTTGTCGAGCTTCACCGTCAGTGGAGCGGCGTCGGCGGTCAGCCCCGCCTGATTGGTACAGGAGCCATCGAAGACCTCACCGGTCGTTTCCTCGGTCTGCGTCTGCTCGCCCGTGCAGTCGACGGGATCACTGATGCTGTCGCTCCCCTTCGTGGCGACCGTGACGTCGCTGGTGTACCAGCCGTTCGCCCCGGCTGTGCCGGCGGTGACCGAAAGTGCCGCGGACGGGGCTGTCTTGTCGAGCTTCACGGTCAAAGGGGCCGCGTGTCCCACGAGTCCCGCCTGGTTGGTGCAAGAACCGTTGAAGACATGGCCAGTCGTCTCGGCCGTCTGGGACTGGTTGGGCGTACAGCTGACCGGACCGCTGATGCTGTCGCTCCCGTCCGTCGAGACAGTGACGTTGCTCGTGTACCAACCGTTCGCGCCTGCTGTGCCGGAGGTGACGGCAAGCGCCGCGGATGGGGCTGCCTTGTCCAGCTTCACCGTCAATGGCGTCGCGTCGGCGCTCAGCCCTGCTTGGTTCGTGCATGAGCCCTGGAAGACCGCACCGCTCGTCTCCTCGGTCTGCGTCTGCTCGCCCGTGCAGCTGACCGGGCCACTGATGCTGTCGGTCCCGCTCGCGGAAACCGTGACGTCGCTCGTGTACCAGCCGTTCGCTCCTGCGGTGCCGGCGGTCACGGCAAGCGCTGCGGACGGCGCGGACTTGTCGAGCTTCACCGTCAACGGGGCCGCGTTTGTCGTACGGCCCGCCTGGTTGGTGCATGAGCCAGTGAAGACCTGCCCGGTCGTCTCGGTCGTCTGAAACTGGTCGGCGGTGCACGTGAGTGGCCCACTGACGCTCTCCGTGCCACTCGTCGTGACCGTCACATCGCTGACGCGCCAGCCATCAGTGCCGGGCACCCCAGCTGTAATCACCAGCACTGCGGTCGGGTCCGTCAGGTCGATCTTGAACGGCGCACTGCTGATCCCCGGGTTCGTGTTGCCGGCCAGATCCGAGCAAGCACCGGATGAGACCGTGACCGCGGTTCCTTCGTGCGACCCGGTCGAAACGTCCTTCGGGAAGCTCGAGGAGCACGCCGCGCTAAGACCCGAGCCAGTGTCACTGGCCGTGAAGCGGTTGACGACGGCCGACACGTACCAGCCGTTCGACCCTGTCGTACCGCTTTGGACACCAGCGTTCTGGATTGACGGAGCGGTCGTGTCGAGCACGATCGAATCCGTGAACATCGCCGAGACGTTGCCGGCTGCGTCCCGGTACTGCGCACAAACGGTCTTGCTCCCGTCGCTCGCTGCCAGCGTGTGTCCGAGGGACTCGCTGAACGAACTGGAGGCCGTGACGCTGACCCAGGTCGCCGCGGAGCAGTCTGCTCCGTTTGCAACCCGGTAGCCGGTCACGCCGACCGCGTCCGTGGCCGTCAGGTCGAGCTCAACTGCCACGGAGTTGGTGTAGGGGGCGTTGCCGTCGATCGTCACCGAGCCATTCGGAGCAGTCCCATCCGCCGGCCCGGCAACAACGGCGGTGAACGTCGCCGTGTTGTACGCGAACGTCCCCTGAGGGCTGCTGCCCGTGAACGCTGCCTGGTTGAACGTGATCGTTGCCGACCCGGCCGAAACCGGCGTCACGGTGATCGTCTTTCCGTTTGCCAGATCGCAGCTGTCGATCGTCACCTGACTCGGGCTCACGGTCGCCGTGGTGGTATCCGACGAGCTCACGTTGACGGTCAACGAGGCATCGTTCTTGAGGTTGCAGCCGTTCTCACCATCGACGTTCACCGCGACGACGTAGATCACCGTCGTCTTTGAGCCGCCTCCGACCGTGAGATTCATTGTTTCGGCGGTCGCGTCCACAGTCGTATCGAGGCTATTCACGACGTTGTCGGCGTACGCAACAGCCGCCAGCATCAACGCCGCCAGCACGGCGCCAAAGACCAAGCCGAGACGCCCTGGCCGAGCATGCTTCCCTCGTGCCACCAGATTCACCCCCCTGGGCCCCGCAGTCGCCGACAGGCGGACCGCACGCGGCCACCCAAAGCGTCGCCAAGTCCCCTCTGAAGTAGGGCTCCCCTGCCCTAGCTCCCCCAATTGACACTCCGCACGACAGCCCGTGCCGCGTCGGTTCCTGCTATCGAAAGCATGACTGCCACGCCAACGAGCGAACCTCCCCGAAGGTCTAGGATCCTCTCGGCCGCGCCGTCAGCGACTGCCGGACGCCACGTCGAGCGTTCGTCTGCGCTGCCCGGTCACAGTTCTCGCGGGAGCCGTAGCAGGCGCGTGCGCTTCTCAAGTTTTCCCCCTCCTTCTTGCGGCAACGAACTGCCGCAGCCGCCTCGCCTCATTTACGGTGGAGCCGGCGGAAACGTCAATAGGGCTTCGGCCGACGGGGGAGCGAGAACATCCCGACATGTCCGTCGAACTGATGACGCTCACCGACGGCGGCCAGCCGGCCGCGCGCGTCGCGGGCCAGATCGCGGCGTACCTCCACGGCGCGCACCAGACGCTCGACCTCGCGCTGTACGACGTCCGGCTCGAGACGGAGGCTGGCGCGCTCGTGCTCGCCTCCCTCCTCGCAGCGCACCAGCGCGGTGTTCGGGTGCGCCTGCTCTACAACGTCGACCATCCCGGCCCGATCCCCGTCCCGCCGCCGCCCGAGACGCGTCCCGCGGCAATCGACGCGCTCCCCGTCGAGACGCGCGGGATCCCCGGGATTCCGGACCTCATGCACCACAAGCTCTGCGTACGCGACGGGACGGACGTGTGGACCGGCTCGATGAACTGGACCGAGGATTCGTGGACGCGGCAGGAGAACGTCGTCATCCGCGTGCTCGGCGCGGAGAAGCTCGCGTTCGCCTACACGCTGGCCTTCGAGGAGCTCTGGACGCGAGGCGCCGTCGCCGGCAGCGGCACGGTCGAGCCGCGGCCCGTCGAGCTCGACGGCGGCGTGTCCGTCCGCCCGTGGTTCACGCCGGGGCACGGGGAGGCCCTGTCGCATCGCATCGCGAAGCACATCGGCCGGGCCCGTCACCGCGTTCGGATCGCCTCTCCTGTCCTGACCGCCGGCCCGATCCTCGGCACGCTCGCGGAGGTCGTGAAAGAGCGCCGCTGCGACGTCGCCGGCGTCGTCGACGACACCCAGTCCGACGACGTCTTCCGGCAGTGGTCACGAAACGGGGTGAGCTCCTGGAAGATCCCGCTGCTCGACGCCATCGTCACGGCGGGCTCGTTCTCCGGCAAGCCGTCGACGGCGTGGTCGCCGGGGAGCGTGCAGGACTTCATGCACGCGAAGGTCGTGGTCGCCGACGACGTTTCCTTCGTGGGCTCGTTCAACCTCTCCCGTTCCGGCGAGCGGAACGCCGAGGACGTGGTCGAGATCGTCGACCCGGAGACGGCCGACGCGCTCGCCCGCTACGTCGACGAGGTCCGCGGCCGCTACCCGTCGGCGACGCCGCCGACGACACGCGCAGGCGTCGAGCCGATGGCGCAGAATCCCGGGCCATGAGCACACACGCGTCCACAACGGGCCCGCTGGGCCAGCAACGGGGCATCGCCTTCGCGATCGTCCTGACGATCATCACGTTCGGCATCTACTCGCTCTACTGGGTGTTCAAGACCCAGGACGAGGTCAAGGAGCACTCGGGCACCGGCGTCGGCGGCGTCCTGGGGCTCGTGATCTACATCCTCATCTCGCCCATCACGTGGTTCCTGATCCCGTCCGAGGTCGGGAAGATGTTCAAGGCGGACGGCCGCGAGGCGCCGTTCACAGGGTGGACCGGCCTCTGGATCCTGCTCCCGATCGTCGGGGCCTTCGTGTGGTTCATCAAGGTGCAGGGGGCGCTGAACCGCTACTGGGCGAGCAAGTCGGGGTCGGCGCCGGTCCCGGCGATGGCGTAGTCCGCGAGGCCGCGGCGCCGGGGCGGCCGGCGCGGGTTCGCGATTGCCGGCGCGACGGCGGCGGGCGCGACGGCGGCGGCGGGCGCGTGGACACGAACCCGGCGCAAACCCGGCACCCATCCGGCACGACCTCGGCGATAGCGTGACATCAGGGCACCGGGCGTGCCCCCTGGGGGTGGTTGTGTGTGTGGTGCGCGACCACCCTTTTCGTTACTTGCACAGCTGAAGTAACGTTGCTATACGTATTGAAGCGTTAGCCATCGCGAGCGGTCGAGGGATCTGGCCCGAAGACACCGCCGCAACCGGGGCTCCGGCCTGTCAGGTGCGACGTCCAGCCGTGAGCCTCCCCCCGGAGCGGCGAGCGGGTAGATGGCAACCGCGACGCGATCGCCCGAGTGGGCGGCCGCACCGCTCCACCCTCCGGGACGACCGAGCAGGCGACCGAGAGGAGGAGCGGAGTGGCACGCACGGCACCCGGCCGCGGCGCGACAGCCGAGCCCCCCACGTTGGAGCTGGTCCTCAAGCGGAACGGCGTCGAGCGGCTCAAGCGGGAGAAGAGCCCGCTCGGCATGCTCGACGAGCTCCCGGCGCTGATCGCCGCGGGTTACGCGGACGTGCCAGAGGAGGACATCGTCCGGCTCAAGTGGTGGGGCCTCTACCACGACAAGCCCAAGATCGGGACGTTCATGCTCCGGATCAAGCTCGCCGCCGGACGGCTGACGGCGGGGCAGCTGCAGGCTATCGGCCGCCTCTCGCTCGAGCACGGCAAGGGCGAGGCGGAGCTGACGACGCGGCAGAACGTCCAGCTCCACTACCTGCGCCTTGCCGAGCTCCCCGACGTCTTCGAGAAGCTCCACGCCGCGGGGCTGACCAGCCTCGGCGGCTGCGGCGACGCCGTGCGCGCGATCACCGGCTGCCCCGTCGCGGGCATCGCCCACGACGAGCTGTTCGACGCCAGTGCCGTCGTCGAGGAGGCGCACGCGTTCTTCACCGGCCACCCGGACTACGTCGACCTGCCGCGGAAGCACAAGATCGCGATCGGCGCGTGCGCAGACCGCTGCTTCGGGCCTGAGATCAACTGCATCTCGCTCGTCGGCGTCCTGCGTGACGGCGAGCCCGGATTCGGCGTCCTCGTCGGCGGCGGGCTCTCCTCCGTCCCCCGCATCGCACGCGACCTCGGCGTCTTCGTCCGCCCCGACGAAGCGATCCCGGTGCTCCGCGCGCTGCTCGACGCGTGGCGCGAGGACCTCCGCTACCGCGTCTCACGCGTCAAGTCCCGCATGAAGTTCATGGTCGACGACATCGGCCCCGAGGGAATGCGCGCGGAGGTCGAGAAGCGGCTCGGCTACGCCCTCCCCGACTTCCCGCTGCCGCCGCTCGAGGGCCAGTTCGGCGACCACGTCGGCCTCCAGCACCAGAAGCAGGAAGGCCTGACGGCGATCGGCATCCCCGTCCATCTCGGGCTGATCTCCGGCGAGCAGCTGCTCGCGATCGGCGAGCACCTCGAGGAGCTCGGGGGCGAGGCGCGCGTGACGCGCCAGCAGAACCTCGTGCTCGCCGACGTGCCGGACGCCGACGTCGAGCGGACGGTCGCACGGCTCGTCGAGCTCGGACTCCCGCTCGACACGAACCCGATCCGCGGTGGTTCCATCGCCTGCACCGGCGAGCCGCACTGCAACTACTCCGTGACCGAGACGAAGACGCGCCTGGGGGCGCTCGTCGACACGCTCGAGGACCGGTTCGGCGACGACGTCGCGCCGTTGCGGCTGCACCTCGACGGCTGCCCGCACGCCTGCGGCCAGCACTGGGTCGGCGACCTCGGCTTCCAGGGCACTACTGCGCGTGACGAGGAAGGGAAGCGGCAGCAGGCGTACGACGTCTATCTGCGCGGCGCGCTCGGCCCACGGGCGGCGATCGGCCGTCCGGTCTTCCGCCGCGTGCCGACCCAGGAGCTCGACGGGGTCGTCACCGGTCTCGTGACCGGCTGGCTCGACCAGCGCAAGGCGGGCGAGGACTTCCGGTCGTTCTGCGACCGCATCGACGACGAGGCGCTCGGCGTCCTCGCGGGCCGTGAGCCGGCGAAGGGCCGCCAGGCGAGAGAGGAGGCGGCGGCGTGAGCATCGTGGAGCTGCTCGACGATTTCGAGGCCGGCGAGCTGTCAGTCGAGTTCGAGGGGCGGGAGCCGTGGGAGCTGCTCGAGTGGGCGATCGACCGCTTTGGCGAGGGACTCGCGATCTCGACGGCGTTCCAGGAGGGCGACGTCGCGCTGATCGACATGGCGTACCGCATCGACCCCTCGATCCGGGTCTTCTCGATCGACACGGGCCGCCTCCCGCAGGAGACGTTCGACCTCGTCGAGGCACTCCGCGAGAAGTACCCCGGGCTCCGGCTCGAGCTGCTCTCGCCGCAGGCGGAGCAGGTGCAGCGGCTCGTCGACCGCAACGGCCCGAACCTCTTCCGCCAGTCCGTCGAGTTGCGCCTCCTCTGCTGCAACGTCCGCAAGGTGCAGCCGCTGAACCGGGCGCTCGCAGGGCTCGACGCGTGGGTCACCGGGCTTCGCCGCGACCAGTGGGCGTCACGCTCGGACATCCGCAAGGTCGAGATCGACCACGACCACGACGCGATCGTGAAGCTCAACCCGCTCGCCGAATGGACAGAGGAAGAGGTCTGGGACTACCTCCGCGACAACGACGTGCCGGTGCACGCGCTCTACGAGAAGGGCTACACCTCGATCGGCTGCGCGCCGTGCACGCGACCGGTCGCTGCGGGCGAGCCCGTTCGCGCCGGCCGCTGGTGGTGGGAGTCCGACGCGCCGAAGGAGTGCGGCATGCACTGCGCGATCGAGACCGGAGGCTTCGAGCACGAGCTGCACGCGATCCTCGGCGACGAGGCGCACGAGTGACGGCCGTGGCGCTTCGGGGCGAGGAGCGCGAGGTCGTTCTCGCCGAGGTCGACGCCGTCCGCGCCGCCGCGCGCGACGACGGCTACCGCGAGCGGCTCGACGCGCTCCGCGAGGCGATCGAGGACGAGGGCACCGTCGGCACCGAGGACGCGGTCGAGCTCGAGCGGCTCGTCACCATCGCGCTGCAGTCCGGTCGTATCCGCGCCGTCTACGGACCGGGGGGCGAGCAGGCGCTGCTTCGCCTCTACCGCAAGCTCCCGGGCGGGGTCGAGCTCGCCCAGAGCGCCGCAGCGGTCGGCGAGGCGCTGTCGGGCCTCCAGGGACGCACGCTCGAGGGCGTCTCGTTGAGCGCGGTCGGGCCAGGCGCCTTCAGCCTCACGGTGACCGCCGGCGGCGTCCAGCTGAAGGTGCATCTCGACCGGCAGGGCGCGCGGCTCGCGAGCGTGGAGGCGTAGGCCCAATGTCCTCCACCCCCGAGAAGCGCTACTACATGGCCTGCCTCGACCTCGAGGCCCGCGACGTCCTCGTCGTGGGCGGAGGGTCGGTTGCGCTCGAGAAGGTCGAGGGGCTCCTCACCTGCGGCGCCCGAGTGACGGTCGTCGCGCCGGAGATCTCCGTCGAGGTCGAGCGCCTCGACGTGAAGCTCCGCCGGCGCGAGTACGACAGTGACGACCTCGACGGGCGTTTCCTCGTCGTCGCCGCCACCTCCGTCACCGAGGTCAACCGCCGCGTCTTCGCGGACGCCGAGGCGCGCCGCCTCCTCTGCAACGTCGTCGACGTGCCCGAGCTGTGCAGCTTCATCCTTCCCGCCGTACACCGGGTCGACCCGATCACGGTCGCGATCTCGACCGGTGGCGCCTCCCCCGCGCTCGCCCAGCGGCTCCGCGACGACATCGCCGCCGTCGTGCGACCCGAGCACGCGACGCTGGCGCGGCGGCTGCGCGACCTGCGCCCGTGGGCGAAGGAGCGGTTCCCGACGTACGAGGAGCGCCGCGACTACTTCCAGCAGCTCGTCAAGGCGGAACTCGAGTGAACCTGACGCTTCAACGCCCAGCGAGGCACCGGCCGCGCAGCGGCCGCTTCAGGGATCTTCGCGCGGCGAGGATCCGCGTGAGCGGATCCTCACCTTGCGCTGACAAGGCGGAGCTTCCGTGAGCATCCCGCTCCAGCGCCCAGCGAGGCACCGGCCGCGCAGCGGCCGCTTCAGGGATCTTCGCGCGGCGAGGATCCGCGTGAGCGGATCCTCACCTTGCGCTGACAAGGCGGAGCTTCCGTGAGCGTCACGCTCGTCGGTGCGGGCCCGGGCGACCCGGGCCTGATCACGGTGCGCGGGCTGGAGCGCCTTCGCGCCTGCGACGTCGTGGTCTACGACCGGCTCGTCTCCGAGGAGCTCGTCGACGAGGCGCCCGCCGACGCGCTCCGCGTCTGCCGCGACGGCCTCGGGCAGGCACAGGTCGACCGGCTGCTCGTCGAGCTCGGGCGCGACCTGGATGTTGTCCGCCTGAAGGGCGGCGACCCGTTCGTCTTCGGCCGCGGGAGCGAGGAGATCGAGGTGCTGCGCGAGGCCGGGATCGACTACGAGGTCGTGCCCGGCGTGTCGTCGATCGCCGCGGTTCCCGCGGCGGCATGGATTCCCGTGACCCACCGTGGCCTCTCCGACCGCGTCACGATCGCGACAGCGCACGCGGCGGACGGCTCCGAGCCGGACTACGACGGGCTCGCAGCCGCGGGCGGCACGCTCGTCCTCTTCATGGGCCTCGCGCGACTCCCCGAGCTCACCGCCGGCCTCATCGCAGCCGGGCTCCCGGCCGACACGCCGTCCGCCGTCGTCTCGCGCGGCACGCTCGTCGACCAGGAGGTCGTCACCGGACCGCTCGCCGACCTTCCCGACCTCGCCACGGAGCTCCCGGGCCCGGCGCTCGTCGTCGTCGGCGAGGTGGTCGCGCTCGCCGCCTCACTGGCGCCCACGGCCGTCCTCAGCGCGTAGAAACTGGCGGCATGGCCCGCCCGCCAGCCGCCGACGAGCGGCTCCGCGCCGACGTCCACCTCCTCGGGGACCTCCTCGGGCAGGTGCTCGTCGAGCAGCAGGGCGAGGAGCTGCTGGCGCTCGAGGAGCGGATCCGCGCGCTCGCGCGCGACGCGCGGGCAGGCGGCGACCATGCCGTGCTCCACGCGACCGTCGCGGACCTCGACGTGGAGACCCAGGCGACGGTGCTGGCGGCGTTCTCCCTCTTCTTCCAGCTCGCCAACATCGCCGAGCAGCACCACCGTGTCCGACGGCGCCGGGACTACGAGCGCGAGGGGGCGGTCGCACGGGAGTCGATCGCCGAGGCCGTCGGCGTGCTCTCGGGCGCCGGAGTCGGAGGGGACGAGCTGGCCGCGCTGTCGACGCGGCTCCACGTCGAGGGCGTGCTCACCGCGCACCCGACCGAGGCGACGCGTCGGACGGTGCTCGCTGCGCACCAGCGGATCGCGCGCCGCCTCCGCGCCCTCGACGACCCCTGGCTGACGCCCCTCCGCCGCGAGCGGGTCGTTGCCGGGCTCCACGCCGAGATCACGGCGCTCTGGCAGACCGACCCGGTGCGCACGACGCGCCCGCGTGTGATCGACGAGATCCGCGCCGGTCTCTGGTTCTTCGAGACGTCGCTCTGGCAGGCAGTCCCGGCGGTCGTCCGCGCGATCCGCCACGAGATTCCCGATGCGCCGGCGCCGCTCCGCTTCGGCTCGTGGATCGGAAGCGACATGGACGGCAACCCGTCGACGGGCGCCGAGACGGTGCGTGCGGCGGCGGAGCGCGCACGCGAGCTCGCGCGAGAGCTGCTCATGCGCGACGTCCGCGCGCTCGCCGTCGCCTGGGGCATGTCCTCCGAGGTCGCCGGGCCGGTCCCGGAGCTCGACGCGCAGGCGGACGAGCCGTACCGAGCCTTCCTGACGCGGATCTGGGAGCGGCTCCGCGGGGACGGCTATCGGACGGGCGACGAGCTGGCGGTCGACCTCGAGCGGATCGACGGCGCGCTCCGCGCGCACCGGGCCGGTGCCATCGCCGACGGCGCCCTTGCGGACCTCCGCTCCCGCGTCGAGGTCTTCGGTCTCCATCTCGCGTCACTCGACCTCCGGGCGCACGTGACCGAGGTCCGCGACCGTGGCCCGAGGCTGGTCGCAGCCCTCGAGGAGACGGCTCGGGTGCAGCAGCGCTTCGGCGGCGGTGCCGTCGGGAGGCTGGTGCTCTCGATGACCTCGTCGGCGGACGACGTCCTCGTCGCGGAGAGCCTCGCGGCCGAGGCCGGGTGCCGCGTCCAGGTCGTCCCCCTGCTCGAGACGATCGCCGACCTCCAAGGCGCCCCCGCTCTCGTAGCCGAGCTCCTCGATGCGAGCCCGCGCAATTCGCTCGAGGTGATGGTCGGGTACTCGGACTCGGGCAAGGACGGCGGCGCGCTCGCGGCCCAATGGGAGATCTACGCCGCGCAGGAGCGGCTCGTCGGGCTCGCGCGAGACCGCGGGGTCGAGCTGACGTTCTTCCACGGCCGCGGCGGCAGCACGGGGCGCGGCGGAGGGCCGACCCACGCCTCGATCCTCGCGCAGCCCGTCGGCTCCGTACAGGGCCGGCTCCGGCTCACGGAGCAGGGCGAGACGATCTCGTTCAAGTATGGGCTGCACGGACTGGCAGAGCGGAACCTCGAGGCTGCGGTCGCGGCGACCCTCCTCACCCTCTCCCCGGAGGCCGCGGGCCTGACGTCGCCGGCCCCGGAGGCACGAGCGCTGCTCGAGTCCCTCGCCGAGACGTCGCGGACCGCGTACCGGGCGCTCGTGTGGGAGGACGACGAGCTGCCGGCGTTCTTCCGCTCGTTCACGCCGGTCGACGAGCTCGCGCTGCTGGAGATCGGCTCGCGCCCGGCATCGCGCCCGGAAGCGCCGGCCCGGAACGAGCTCGCCGCGCTCCGCGCGATCCCCTGGGTGTTCGCGTGGACGCAGAACCGCTGCCTCCTCCCCGCCTGGTACGGCTGCGGCACGGCGTTCGCGACGGCCGTCGACGGCGGCGCGCTCGCCGACCTGCGTCGGCTCCATCGCGACTGGCCGTTCTTCCGCGCGTTCGTCGAGAACCTCGAGATGGCGCTCGCGAAGTCGTCGATCGAGATCGCGCGCGGCTACCTGCGCCTCGTGCAGGAGGGCGCGGGACGCGACCGCATCTGGGGCCTGATCGAGGCGGAGCACCGGCGAACGGTGGCGACCGTGCTCGCGATCGTCGAGTCGCGCGAGCTGCTCGACCGCCACCCGGTCGTCCAGCGCTCGATCCAGCTCCGCAACCCGTACGTCGACCCGATGAACGCCATCCAGGTCGAGCTCCTCGCCGCGCACCGTGCCGGGGAAGAGACGGCGACCCGACCGCTCCTCCGCTCCATCGCCGGCATCGCCGCAGCGCTCCGGAACACCGGCTGAGCGTCACGCGTGCGCCGAGATCCCCGGTGCGTACTCGGCCACCGGGATCGCGACGATCTCCTGGCACTCGGGGTCGTCGCACTCGCAGCGGAACGGCCGGACGAACGTCGTCTCGTCGCCGGTCGACCACGGGCGGGAGAGGAAGCCGCGGGCTTGAGCCACCGCGGCTCGTTCGCATACTCGAGCAGAGCGCGCCGCTGGTCGGGCGTCTCGGCGCGCGGCCCGGCGGCGATCGCGTCGGCGAACAGCGCCTCGACCGGTCGATCCGTCGGCGACGACGAGCGGCGCCGGGGGGAGCCGCCGCAGGTCGTCGACGGCCACTGGCGAGCGCGCCGTCCGGCCCCAGCGTCTCGTCGACGCGGAGAGTTCTTGCGTCGTACGCCGCTGCCTGGCGCTCGACCTCCTGTACTCGACGAGGTGCTCCATCCCGTTCGCCTCGTGGAAGGCGCGGTGGCGAATGGCCGCGTCGCGGTGCTCCCACGTGTGCGCGTCGGCCGAGTACCACCGAAGGCCGTGCCGTCGCGCGAGCCGCGTCGCGAGCGTCGTCTTTCCGGCGCCGCTCGCGCCGCCGATCCACAGGACGTGCTCGAGTGTCGTCATGGCGGGCGACCATACGCCTCTGCGGCGGCCCTGCCAGGAAACGATTCCAGGTGGTACCTTCGGACGTGAAGGCGCCGGGCCCGCGGACCGCACGGGTAGAACATCGCGATGGAGCTCCGCCGCATCGACTCTCTCCCGCCGTACGTCTTCGCGACGATCCGTGAGCTCACGCTCGAGCTGCGTCGCGCAGGACAGGACGTCGTCGATCTCGGGTTCGGCAACCCCGATCTCCCCTCTCCCGAGGTCGCGGTGACGAAGCTGCAGGAGGCCGCGGCGAAGACGCACAACCACCGCTACTCGGCATCGCGGGGGATCCCGAAGCTCAGGCTCGCGTGCGCCGACCTCTACCGCCGCCGCTTCGGCGTGGAGCTCGACCCGGACACGCAGGTCGTCGCGACGATGGGCGCGAAGGAGGGCTTCGTCCACCTGATGTGGGTGCTGCTCGAGCCGGGCGACGCGGCGCTCGTTCCCGCGCCGAGCTATCCGATCCACATCCACGGCCCGATGCTCGCGGGCGCGAGCGTCTTCCAGGTGCCGATGGGTCACGACGAGGACCTCTTCGCGAACCTCGGGGAGGCGTGGGAGCGCGCGCGGCCGCGACCCCGCGTGATCGTCCTCTCGTTCCCCCACAACCCGACCACGGCGACGGTCGACCTCGACGTGATGGAGCGTGTCGTCGCGTTCGCGCGGGAGCACGACGTCGTCGTCGTCCACGACTTCGCCTACGCGGACCTCGCATTCGACGGCTACGAGCCGCCGTCCATCCTCCAGGTGCCCGGCGCGGCCGACGTCGCGGTCGAGCTCTACACGCTCACGAAGTCCTTCTCGATGGCGGGCTGGCGGGTCGGCTTCCTCTGCGGGAACGACCGCCTGGTCGGCGCGCTCGGGCGGTTGAAGTCGTGGCTCGACTACGGGACGTTCCAGCCGATCCAGATCGCGGCGATCACGGCGATGAACGAGGCGCCGGACACGCCGTCCGCGGTCGCCGAGGTCTACCGCTCGCGCCGCGACGTGCTCTGCGACGGGCTCGCACGCGTCGGCTGGGACCTCCCGCGTCCCCGCGCGACGATGTTCGCGTGGGCGCCGGTGCCGGAGGCGTTCGCCGACCTGGGCTCGCTCGCTTTCGCCGAGCTTCTCGCGCGGAAAGGCCGCGTCGCCGTGTCACCCGGTGTCGGCTTCGGCCCCGGCGGCGAGGGCTTCGTCCGCTTTGCGCTCGTCGAGAACGAGCACCGCATCCGGCAGGCGGTCCGCGGGATCGGCGGTGTGCTCGCGTCGCGTCTCTGACACGATGGCCGGCGTGTCGGCCTTCGAGGACGAGCTGCGGGAGTGCCTCGCGGAGGTGCTCGGCACGCGGCCGCCGGAGCCCGAGTACGAGGCGCTCGCGTTCTATCGCCACTGGCTCGCCGAGCGGAACCTCGGGCTCGTCCCGATCGCCGATGCCGCGCGGTTCGACTGGCCCGGCCGCTGGCTCGCGCAGGTCCGCGGCCCGGACGGAGACCACGCCGTCGTGATGTTCGGATCGCCCTCGGGGCCGCTCGTCGACCGGGCGGACGCGGTCGCCGGCGGCGGGACGATCGAGGCGGGCTGGCTCGTCGCGCCGCTCGACATCGGGCGCCCGATCGTGCCGCCCGAGACAGAGCCGGGAGCCGGGTCAGTCGTCGGGCTCTTCGTGGCATCCGACGCCGAGGCGCCGCTCACGAGCCTCGCGAGCGCGACGGCGATCGCGGGCCAGGGCCTCGAGGGTGACCGCTACGCGGCAGGGCACGGCACGTTCAGCGGCCTCGGGCGCGGCTACGAGCTGACACTCGTCCAGTCCGAGGCGCTGGACGACGTCGGCCTCACGGGCGAGGAGGCGAGGAGGAACGTCGTCACGCACGGCATCGCGCTGAACGCCCTCGTCGGCCGGCGATTCCGGGTGGGCGAGGTCGAGTGCGTCGGCAGGCGCCTCGCGGAGCCGTGCGCTCACCTCGAGCGGCTCGTGCGGCCGGGTCTGCTCCGCCCGCTCGTCCACCGTGCCGGCCTCCGCGCGGACATCCTCGCCGGAGGGACGATCGAGCTCGGCGCGCCGGTCGTCCCGATGGACTAGCTCACGCCGGCGAGCAGGAAGGCGCGGCTCTCCTTCAGCATCTCGCGCGCGATCACGAGGCGCTGCACCTCCTGGGTGCCCTCGTAGATCTGCGTGATCTTCGCATCGCGCATGAACCGCTCGACGGGGTACTCCTTGACGTAGCCGTAGCCGCCGAGGATCTGCACCGCCTCGGTCGTCACCTCCATCGCGACGTCGCCGCAGATGAGCTTCGCCATGGCAGAGGCCTTGGTCAGCTCGCCCTCGGGGACGCCGGCGTCCGCCATCTGGGCGAAGCGGTAGAGGACGCCGCGCGCCGCCTCGGTCTTCGTCTCCATGTCCGCGAGCTTCGCGGCGATCAGCTGGTGCTCGGCGATCGGCTTCCCCATCGTCACCCGCGTCCGCGCGTACTCCAGCGCATAGTCGGTCGCGCCCTGGGCGATGCCGAGCGCCTGCGCGGCGACCCCGGGGCGCGAGCGGTCGAGGATCCGCATCGCGAGCTTGAAGCCGGTGCCCTCGTCCCCGAGCCGGTTCGCCTCCGGGATCCGGCAGTCGTCGAACACGAGCTCACCCGTCGTCGAGCCCGCGATGCCCATCTTCTCCTCGAGCCGCGCCACCTCGAAGCCGGGCGTGTCCGACTCGACGAGGAACGCCGAGATGCCGTCGTGGCCCGCCTCCGGATCGGTCTTCGCGAACACCGTGTAGAGGCCTGCGACCGCCGCGTTCGTGATGAACCGCTTGGAGCCGTCGAGCACGTACTCGCCGTCGTCGCGGCGGGCGGTCGTGCGCATCGCAGCCGAGTCGGAGCCCGAGCCCGCCTCGGTGAGCGCGTACGCCGCGAGCACCTCGCCGGAGGCGAGCCGCGGAAGCCACTCGGCGCGCTGCGCGTCGTTTCCGCCGAGCTTGAGCCCGAGCGAGCCGAGCTCCTGCACGGCGAGAATGAGCCCGCTCGTCGCACAGACCTTCGAGACCTCCTCGATCGCGATCAGCGAAAGGAGCGTCCCGGTGCCGGTGCCGCCGTGCTTTTCGGCGAACAGGAGCCCGAAGACGCCCTGGTCCCGGAAGAGCTCGACGACGTCCCAGGGGAACTCGTGCGTCGCGTCGATCTCCGCCGCGCGCGGCGCGATCCGCTCGCGCGCGAGCGTGCGGACGAGGTCGCGGAGCTCCCGCTGCTCGTCGGTCAGGACGTCCCAGGGCACGCTCGAAGTCTACGAGTCGAGTCGTTGGAGTCGACGCTCATGCGGCGCCGAAAGGCGACGCCTTCAGGGATCTGCCCCGCCGAAGGCGGGGATCAAGCCGTAGGAATCCGCTGCTGCGGATTCCTAATGGCGAGCAGGTTCAGCTCGCGAGCGCCTCGGCGGGCACGAACTTGCTCACCTCGACGATCTTGTCCGCCGGCACGTTCGCCCGACGCGCCGCCTCGACGATCGCGTCGGCCGAGGGCGCCTCGTAGAGGCAGTACGTGTGCAGGCGGTCGGCCGAGATGAACGAGAAGAGCCAGCTGACACCCTCGTCGGCGTTGACCTCCTCGATCAGCCGGACGTCGTCGTTGAGGAGCTCGAGCTGCTCCGCGAACTCGCGCTCGATCACGTAGAGCGGCATGGAGCGATGGTAGCGGGTGGATCAGTCCCGAACGAGGCCGCGACGATGCGCGTAGGCCGCTGCCTCGGTCCGGTTCGCGCTCTGCGTCTTTCGAAGAATCGATCGCACGTGGTTCGCGGCGGTGTGCTCGCTGATGTGGAGGAGGCGGCCGATCTCACGGTTCGAGCGCCCGCGCGCGAGCTCCGTCAGGATCTCGAGCTCGCGCCGGCTCAGCCCGTCGGGGAGCGCCGGGGCCGGCTCCACGCCCGTGCGCAGCTCGTCGATCCGCGCGAGAAGCGTCGGCATCCCGATCGTCCGCGCCAGCCCGACGGCGACGCCGAGCTGTGTCCTCGCGCGCTGGCGGTCGCCGTCCGCGTCGCGCGCGAGCAACATCCGCCCGTACTCGTACACGGTGTGCGCGAGCCATGTCCGCGCGCCGAGCCTCGCGTTCAGGGCGAGGGCGGCCTCGAAGTACTGCTCGGCGCGCTCCCACTCGCCGAGGACCGTCGCGTTCATCCCGAGGTACCGGTCGGTGGCGCCGTAGCAGGCGACGAGGTGCCCGACCATCGTGTTCGAGCCCGCGTGCGGTACGAGCTCACGGTGGAGCGTCTCCGCCAGCGACTCGTCGCGCAGCACGGCGCAGGCGTCCGTCAGATACAGCAGCGCGGCGGTCCAGAGCGACGGCCGTAACGTGCCGATGCCGTCGGCGAGCAGACGGTCGAGCTCGCGGCGCGCCTCCACGATCATGCCGAGCTCGGCGAGGACGGCGATGAAGCCGGGCCGCCAGGCGCTGTCGCGCGCGGAGCCGCCGAGAAGCCGTACCACGGGAGCGAGATCGGCCAGGCGGCCCTGCTCGCGCCGCAGGCCGAACATCTGGATGCCATAGACACCCGACGCGTCGCGCCCGGTCAGGTGCCGCCCCCACTCGCGGGACCGCATCGCAGCGGACTCCGCCGCGTCGAGATGGCCGTCGCACAGCTCGAGCGCGGATCGGTACTGCTCGGTGACGTGGAGCAGGAAGGGCTCGCTCAGCAGCCGGGCAGTCTCCGCCGCCTCGTCGAGCCGGTCCCGCGCCTCGTCGTGGTCGCACAGCGCGACCGCCGACGGGACGAGCCAGGCGAGCGCGTCGCCCGCGAGATCGAGGTCGTCCAGTTCGCGGGCGAGAGCGTACGACTCGAGCAGCATCTCGTTCACCTGCTCGTTCGTCCTCGGGCCACGCGACCAGAACGCGGCCGCGAGCGTCTCGGAGAGGCTCGGCTTGTCCCCGAGCCGACGTGACATCGCGATCGAGGCCTCGCGCGCCTGGGCCCCGCCGTCCGTGTCGCCGAGGAGCGTCAGCGCGCGGGCGAGGCCCCCGATGACCCGCGCGCGGAGGGGCGAGTCGTCCGGCGGGAGGGCGCGTGCGGACTCCTCCAGCAGGGGGCGCGCACCGGCATCGTGGATCGCGGGTCGCCAGCACGTCTCCTCGAACCCGATCGCCGCGCGCGCAAGAAGCTCGTCATCGGGGAGATCGCGCGCGATGGCCGCCGCCTCGCGGAACGCGTGCAGCGCCTCCTCGGCGTCTCCCGCCCGGTGACGCGCGTCGCCGAGCCGGAGGAGGACGTCCGCGCGCTCGGCGGGGTCCTCCAGGCCGAGCTCGAGCGCGGCCCGGAACCGGCGGCTCGCCTCGTCGAACGCGAGCGCGCTGAGCGCGGACTCGGCCGCGAGGAGATTCACCTCGACGGCCCGCCCGAGATCGCCGAGCGGCGCGGCCGCCGCGTAGTGGTAGGCCAGCGCGGCGAGCTCCGCCGTCCGCAGCGGGTTGGCACCGTCGCGCTCGAGCGAGCGCGCGACACGGAGGTGCAGCTCGGCGGCGCGAGACGGCGGAGAGTCGCCCGACGACCGCCCGCCGAACGAGCTCGTGCGTGAAGCGATACGCGAGCCCGTGACCCGGACGCTCGACGATGAGCCCCGCGTGCACCGCCTCGTCGATCGCGTCGAGGAGGGCGCCTTCCTCGAGCACGTCCGCGTGGCGGATCGTCGCGAGCTCGAAGTCGGCGCCGGCGACGGCCGCGAGCTCGAGGAGCTCGATCGTCGAGGGCGAGAGCCGCTGGAGGCGCTGGTTCGCGACCTCGCGGACGGTCGCCGGCGTCCCCAGCTCGGACGCGGGCCGGACGAGGCGCACCCCCGTCAGGCCGACGGACACGGCGCCTTCGTCCACGAGCTCGCGCCAGAGCTCCGTGACGAGGAACGCGTTGCCGCCGGTGAGCTCGCGGACGGTCTCCGTCAGCTCCGTCGTCGGCTCGGCACCCGACGCCAGCCGGATGAACTCGGCGAGCTCGCCGTCGGCGAGCCCCCCGAGCCGGATCCGAACGACACCCTCCGTTCGATAGACGTCGACGAGCGCCTCCGAGAGCTCGGCGGCGACGTCCGCCTCGGTGTCGCGAAAGGTCGCAACGATCAGCATCCGTGCCGCGGCGCCCGAGCGGACGAGGTGCCGGACGAGGAGCAGCGTCGACGAGTCGGCCCAGTGCAGGTCCTCGAGCACGAGCAGGACGGGCGACTCGGTCGAGACACCGACGAGGAGCTCGGTCACCGCGGTGTGGAGGCGCAACCGCTCGGCGTCCGCGTCGGAGGACGACCGTCGCCGCGAGCGGGCGGGACGCGTGCCGAGCTCCGGGACGAGCCGTGCGAGGTCGACCGTCGAGGCGCCGAGGGCGTCGAGAACGGACGACGTGACGCCGCCCGCCCGGACCAGCTCGGTGAGGGCGGTCGCGAACGGCGCGTAGGGCGAGCCGACGACGGCGTCGCAGTCCCCATAGAGCACCGTCGCCCCTTCCTCGGCGAGCTCGGCGGAGAGCTCCCGGACGAGCCTGCTCTTCCCGGAGCCGGGCTCGCCGGCGACGAGCGCTGCGCGACGGCCCTCACCGACTGTCCGCGGCAGCAGCGCGCGCAGCTGGGCGAGCTCACGGGCCCGGCCGGCGAATGCGTACGCAGGCAGGAGCCGAAGCGGGCCCGGGAGATGAGCCACCTGGGCCATGATCAGTTCTGATCATTGCGCAGTCGGACGGCCCCGTGCGCAATTCGGTCAACCCAGGTCATGGCAGCGGGACGGCGACCTCCCTACGGTGGATGGCGACCCCTGCGAGACGGAGGACATGACGTATGAGCACGACTCTCTCGGTCACCGAGGCCGCACGCGGCGAGCTGAGCTCGTTCGGCGAGCGGCTGATCGGCCCGGACGACACGCGGTACGACGAAGCCCGAGCCCTGTTCAACGCGATGGTCGACAAGCGCCCGGCTCTAATCGCACGATGCGCGACGGCCGACGACGTCGCCGCGGCCATCCGCTTCGCCCGCGCGCAGGACGTGCCGCTCGCAGTGCGCGGCGGCGGCCACAACTGGGGCGGGCTCGCAAGCGCCGACGACGGCGTCGTGATCGACCTCTCGCCGATGAACGCGGTCGTCGTCGACTCCAAGACCGCGACGGTTCGGGTCGGAGGCGGCGCCGTCTGGGGCGAGGTGGACGCGGCGACCGGGCCCCACAACCTCGCCGTGCCGACCGGGATCATCTCCACCACCGGCGTCGCGGGGCTAACCCTCGGCGGCGGCCACGGGTACCTCTCCCGCCGGCGCGGGCTGACGATCGACAACCTGCTCTCGGCGAAGATGGTGCTCGCGGACAGCTCGACGGTGACCGCGAGCACCGACGAGAACCCGGACCTCTTCTGGGCGATTCGCGGCGGCGGCGGCAACTTCGGCGTCGTCACCGAGTTCACGTTCCAGGCGCACCCCCTCGAGACCATCGTCGGTGGCCCGACGTTCTGGGCGCTCGAAGACTCGGACGAGCTGCTGTCGGTCTATCGCGAGTGGCTCCCGTCTGCGCCGCGCAACGTGAGCGGCTTCTTCAACTGGCACACCATCCCGCCGGCCGATCCGTTCCCGCCGGAGCTCCACATGCGACTCGTCTGTGGGGTCGTGTGGTGCATCGACGCGTCGGACGAAGAGGCGGAGCAGGCGATGGCCCCGCTGCTCGGCGTCGCCGAGCCCTTGATGCACGGCGTCGGGCGCATGCCGATCGCCGATCTCAACAGCGCGTTCGACGGGCTCTACGGGCCGGGCGACCAGTGGTACGCACGCGCCGATTTCGTCCGGGAGATCCCGGACGAAGCGATCCCGCTGAACCGTGAGTGGAACGCCAAGATGCCCACGTTCAAGTCGGGCTCGCACGTCTATCCGATCGACGGCGCCGTTCACGACGTCGCGCCCGAGGACACGGCGTTCCGCTTCCGTGACGCCACGTGGTCGCAGGTCTTCATCGGCGTCGACGGCGACCCGGCGAACGCGAACACGCTCCGCGACTGGACGATCGGGTACTGGGAGGCATTGCACCCCTACTCGGCGGGCGGCGCCTACGTCAACTTCATGATGGACGAGGGCAGGGAACGGGTGAAGGCGACGTACGGCCCGAACTACGATCGGCTCGCCCGCGTGAAGGCGGCGTACGACCCGGACAACGCCTTCCGGGTGAACCAGAACATCCTCCCGGCCGCATAGGCCACCGTTCGGGGGCCCGGCGCGTGGGCCGGGCCCCTGGGCTCAGGGAAGCCCCGGCGCCCAGATGCGCGCCAGACCGGCGGCGGCGGCAAGCGTGACGCCTGCGGCCGCGACGAGAAAGTGCGTGACCTCGGACCGCCGACGTTCGTGGCCGAGCCGCGAGCCGAGGTCGCGGTAGGCCGACGAGAGCGCCTCTGTCGAACGGGCAGCGAAGTACTCGCCCCCGGTCGTCTCTGCGATCGCGCGGAGGGTCGCCCGGTCAGGGACGCGGTTGAAGCCGCCGAACGCGAACCCACCCTGTCCGCCGGCCCCGCCCGGGTTGTCGGTGCCGAGCGCGACCGTGTACACGGGGATTCCCGCTGCCTTCGCCGCCTCGGCGCCTTGCTCGGCCGGGATCAGCCCGCGGTTCTGGCGACCGTCGGAGAGGAACAGGATCGTGACGGGGCTCACGTCGTCCGGCGACCTCCGCCGCGGCAGCGCCTCCTCGCCGAACGCGTCGCGGCTCACCTCCACCGCGCGCACGAGCGCATCGCCGATCGCCGTGCCTCCCCCCGCCTGCCACTGTGTGACCTGCGCGACGGACTGACGGACCTGCTCGCGGTCGTGCGTCGGGAAAGCTGCGACGCTCACGTCGCCGGCGAACGTGACGAGCCCGACGCGCAGCCGGCCGGGGGCGCGGTCGAGGAACCCCAACGCCGCCTGCTTCGCCGCCCCGAGCCGCGTGGGAGCGACGTCCCGCGAGAGCATCGAACGGGACGTATCGAGCACGAGGACGACCGTCGCGTTCTCGACCGGCTGCGACCGTGTCATCTGCGGCCGCGCGACGGCGAGGCACAGGAGGCCGAGCACGACGAGGACGAGTGCGGCGACGACGCGCTCGCGGATCGGCGCGATCCGGGGCGCCACTCCCCGAAGCACACCGAGGTTCGAGTAGCGGACTGCGTACCGGGGCCGACGACGCCGCGCGAGGACATAGGCGCCCGCGGCGAGCGGGAGTACCACGAGCGACAGGAGTGCAAGCGGACTCTCGAACCCCAAGTCGGCCCTCCGATCGGAGAGTCCGATCGTACCGCGCGCACCCTTTGGGTCAACGGGCGCTCGCCCCTTCCGGCGGGCGGAAACGCGCCACGTCTAGGCTCCGCGCGTGATCATCGCGAACGGCGTCGTCCGGACGATGGACCCCTCGCTGCCGACCACCGCCGCCCTCGCGATCGCGGGCGATCGGATCGTCGGCGGGGTCGGCACCCACGAGAGCGCGCTGCCGACACCGGAGCGCGTCGACCTCCGCGGCCGCTGCGTCCTCCCCGCCTTCACCGACTCGCACGTGCATTTCCCGAGCTGGTCGCTCGCCCAGCGCGACATCCAACTCGAAGGCGTCGAGTCGCTGCAGGAGGCCCTCGACCGGGTCAGGTCCCGGCCGCAGCACGGAGACTGGATCCACGGCCGCGGATGGCGCGACGCACTCTGGTCGGAGCACCCGTCGCGCGAGAGCCTCGACGCCGTCACGGGCGACGCGCCTGCCGCGCTGTGGTCGAAGGACTACCACTCGCTGTGGCTCAACAGCGCGGCGCTCGCCCGAGCGGGTGGCGACCTTCAGGTCGATGGAGGCGTCGTCGAGCGGGACGCCGCCGGCGAGCCGACCGGGATCCTTCGCGAGGAGTCGGCCTGGCGGTTCCGCGACCGGTACGTCGTCGTGTCGGAGGACGAGTGCGTCGCCGCGACACGCGAGGGTATCCGGCTCGCGAACCAGCGCGGCGTCGGCGCGATCCACGACAAGGACGGCTGGCTCGGCGCCCAGGCGATCTTCGCGCGGATCCACCAGCGCGACGGGCTGACGCTTCGCGTGTGGCAGTCGCTCCCGTACGACGCCGTCGGCGACCTCGCGGAGCTCCGGCTCCTCTCCGGCCTCGGTGACGACTACCTCCGGCTCGGCTACCTGAAGGCGTTCATGGACGGGACGCTCGGCTCGCAGACCGCCTGGATGCTCGACGGAAGCGGCGTCTGCATCACGAGCGGTGCGCAGCTCGCCGGGATCGTGCGCGACGCGACCGCCGCCGGGTGGCCGGTCGCCGTCCACGCGATCGGTGACCGCGCGAACCGGGAGGCGCTCGACGCCTTCGAGACGACGAGAGAGCTCTGGGAGCCGCTGGGACTGCGTCAGCGGGTCGAACACGCCCAGTGCGTCGATCCCGCCGACCTCCATCGCTTCGCGGAGATCGGCGTCGCGTGCTCCGTGCAGTTCAGCCACGCACCGTCCGATCGCGATCTCGCCGAGCGGTTCTGGGGCGAGCGGGTCGAGGGCGCCTATGCGTTCGCGACCCTCCTCGAGAGCGGCGCGGTGGTCGTGAACGGCTCCGACGCGCCGGTCGAGGAGCTCGATCCGCTCGCCGGGATCGCGGCCGGGGTGCGCCGGACGATCGACGACCGGCCGGCGTGGCGGCCGCAGCAGGCGCTGACGGTCGAGCAGGCGCTGCACGCGTCGACCGTAGCGCCGGCGTGGCTGGCGGGCGACGAGCGACGGCGCGGGAAGCTCCTGCCGGGGTTCCTCGCAGATCTCGTCGTGCTCGATCGCGACCCTGTGCCATGCGCGCCCGACGAGCTGCCGGAGATCTCGGTCGTCGCGACGATGGTCGGGGGCCGCTGGGTGCACAACCCGCCTCCCTGGGACTGAAAATCCGTCACCCGAAGGCCGGTTCACTCCGTACACTGAGGACATGGCCACGGATACGGCGCGCACAATGCTCCCGGTCCACCAGGCGGGTCAGTGCTCCGTCGCGGCGGCGAGCGAGATCGTCGGCTCGAAGTGGACGGTGATCATCGTCCACGACCTCTCGGAGGGCCCGCGCCGCTTCACCCAGCTCGAGCACGCGTGCGAGCGGATCAGCCCGCGCACGCTCGCCGAGCGCCTCCGCTGGCTCGAGGCGGAGGACATCGTCGTCCGGCGGAGCTATGCGGAGTCGCCGCCGCGGGTCGAGTACGAGCTGACCGAGAAGGGTCGGGCACTGCTGCCGATCATCGACGAGATGCGGCGCTTCGGCCACGAGTGGCTCGGCTGCGAGGTCCACTCGACCGAACTGGCCTGAGCGGCTCGTCCTAGGTTTCCGAGCGCTCCCCCCAGAGCTTCACGAGCTCGATGCAGGTCGCCGCGGCCGCGGCCATATCCTGGAGCGAGGCCCACTCGCGCAGCGAGTGGTAGTGCTGCCCGCCGGTGAAGAGGTTCGGGGTCGGGAGCCCCTTCTCGGTGAGGCGCGCGCCGTCGGTTCCGCCGCGGATGATCGTGTGCACCGGCTCGACGCCGGCGCGACGGATCGCCTCCTCTGCGACCTCGACGATCTCGGGGTGCCGGTCGAGCGCGGCTCGCATGTTGCGGTACTGCTCCTCGACCTCGAGCGTGAACGAGGCGCGCGGCTCCGCGCCGACGATCTCGGTCGCGAGCCGCCGGACGAGCTCGACGTGCTCCTCGAGGCGCTCGTCGTCGTGGTCGCGCGCGATGAACCAGACCGATGCTTCCGGCGCCCCGCCTGCGAGCCGCATCGGGTGGACGTACCCCTCGCGTCCCTCGGTCGTCTCGGGCGAGAGCGCGTCCCGCGGAAGGGCGGCGACCACGTCCGCGACCAGCTTGACCGCATTCACGAGACTGCCCTTCGCCGTCCCCGGGTGGACGCCGACGCCCTTGATGGTGAGCCGGAGCTGGTACGCGGAGAACGTCTCGATCTCGAGCTCGCCGAGGCCCGACCCGTCGAACGTGTAGGCGAAGTCGGCGCCGAAGGCGTCGAGGTCGAAGTGGTCGGTGCCCTTGCCGACCTCCTCGTCGACCGTGAACGCGATGCGCGCGGTGGCGCGCGGCGCGTCGTCGTGGAGGAGGTGCGCGACCGCGGTCATGATGGCCGCGACGCCAGCCTTGTCGTCCGCGCCAAGGAGCGTCGTGCCGTCGCTCGTGACCAGGTCCTGTCCGATCCGCTCGGCGAGGGCGGGCATGTCGGCGGGATCGAGCACCTGCGTCTCGTCGCCCGCGAGCCGGATCGGCTCACCCGACCAGGCGCGGTGGACGACCGGGCGGACCCCCGTGCCCGGAGTGTCGGGGGTCGTGTCGACGTGCGCGATGAGCCCGACCGTCGGCGCTCCGTCGACGGTGCCGGGAAGCGTGGCGAGGACGTAGCCCGGCTCGGTGAGCTCGACGTCGGCGACTCCGAGCCCTCGGAGCTCGTCGGCCAGGAGTCGGCAGAGATCGAGCTGCTTCTCCGTCGACGGGTAGGTCGGCGAGTCGACCTCCGCCTGCGTGTCGATCACGACGTAGCGGAGGAAGCGCTCCAGGAGCTCCTCCGCGAGCGACTCGGCGAGCGGGCTCGCGTAGCGGGCGTCAGCCAAGCGCCGCGAGCCGGCGCAGCAGCTCGACCGTCGTCGTCAGGCCGTCGCGCAGCGCACCGACCGGAATGTGCTCGTTCGGGGAGTGGATCTGCGCCGTCGGGCGCGCGAACCCGGTGACGATCGCGGGCACGCCCCTCGCGCCCAGCGCCGCTACCACCGGGATCGACCCGCCGGACCGCGTGAGCACGGGCCGGGTGCCGAGCACGTGCTCGAACGCGTCCTGCGCGATCCGCACGGCCGGTGCCGCCGGATCGACGAACCCCGGCTCCCCCGTCGACCAGAGATCCACGTCGAGGGTCGCGCCGGCCGGCTTCGCCTCGTGGAGGAGCCGCTCGAGCACGGGTGCGATCTCCGCCGGCGACTGGCCCGGCGCGAGGCGGATGGAGAGATTCGCGTGCGCCTCCACCGGCAGGACCGTCTTCTGGAGCCTGGGCGACCCGCTTTCGAACCCGTTCACGGTGATCGACGGCTCCGCGGTCGTCCGCGCATAGAACTCCTCCGCGGCGCTCGCGTCGACCGGGAGGGCGCCCTGCGAGGCGAGCTCGGCGCTGCCCGGGGGAAGCGTCTCCCAGCCGGCGATCTCGTCGTCGGTCGGCGGGACGATGCCCGCCCGGAGCGGCTCCGCCAGAAGCCCGTCGGGCCCGGGCAGCACCGCCTGCAGGATCTGGACCAGCGCGTGGGTCGCGGTCAGTGCCGCGCCGCCGTACATGCCGGAGTGCAGGTCGCGCTCGCCCGTACGGACGGTCAGGTGGAGGTAGCAGATGCCCCGCAGCGCCGTGCAGATCGACGGCAGCGTCTCCGTCGCGTACCCCCCGTCGAGCACGAGCGCGACGTCGGCCGGCCCCGTGTCCTCCCCGACCCAGTCGACGATCGAATGCCCCCCGATCTCCTCCTCCGCGTCGATCGCGAAGCGGACGTTGACCGGGAGCTCGCCCGCCGCCGCAAGGAGCTCGGTCGCACGGAGAAGCATGAACAGGTGTGCCTTGTCGTCCGCCACGCCGCGCCCGACGAGCGAGCCGTTGCGCTCGACGAGCTGCCACGGATCGGACTCCCACAGCTCGAGCGGCTCGGGCGGCTGGACGTCGAGATGGGCGTACACGAGTGCCGTCGGCGCCGCGTCCCCGGTCGAGGCCGCGACCTCGCCGATGACGAGCGGACGGCCGCCGCGCTCCTGGAGCTCCGCGGTGCCGCCTGCGCGGCGGATGCGCTCCGCGACCCACTCGCCCGCACGGCGGACATCGCCTGCCCGCTCCGCGTCGGCACTCACGGAGGGGATCGCGATCAACTCGGCGAGCTCGGCGACGAGAGCGTCGTGGGACGGGATCACGCGGGCGATTGTAGGGACGTCACGCGGCATGCGTCCCGACCACAGATGATCTAGCCGTTGCCCGCCGCTGGGAGCACCACCCTCTCGATGTCGGCCTGCCAGCTCGGACGCCGATTGGACATGCTCGCCACCGAGCGCCGCAGATCGAGCTCGAGCACTCCCGGCGACCCACCCATGGTCCAGAGCCTCCCGGCCGACCGAAATGCGCCAGCACTACGATCAGCGCGATGCCCTCCAGCCAGGGCACCTCAGGCGCTTCCGGCATGCCCCCTCGACCGTCGAGTTGTCGCAGCTCTGACGACGCCGAGCCGGCCAAGCGCTTCCAGCGACGCAGGCACACCCCAAGACCCGTCCGTCATTCGCGGGTGCCGTCAGGTGGCGGTGGGGGGCTCAAGCCCGATGCTGGTCGTGCGGCTCGTCGAGCGCGACCGCGCCGGACAGGCTCGGCTGACGGGGCCGGCGCGGCTCACGGACACCGGCGCCGCCCGCGTCGTCGGGCCCGCCGCCGGAAGAACGCCAGGACGCCGCGGCCCCGCCGGCGGTCCCACCAC
>CAVPOH010000015.1:0-72225 GCA_963706915.1 uncultured Actinomycetes bacterium | reverse complement strand
TCACCGGCCTCGACGTGAACCACGTCGCCTTCGTCGACTTCGACCGCTTCCGTGAGTTCATCGACGCCGTCGGCGGGATCGATGTCGTCGTTCCCCCGTCCGATCCTCTCGAACCGATTCGACTGTCCCTATAGGACCGCGAAGCGATGCGCCGAATGGCACGGGTGGCGGTTCGAGCGCGGGGATGCAGCACATGGACGGTCGGCGGGCGCTCGTCTATTCGAGGATCCGCGGGAACCGGCTCGACCCGTGCGAGACCGATTTCGACCGCGCGCAGCGCCAGCAGCAGGTGATGCAGGCGACGCGCGACAAGGTGACCTGCGTCGGAGCGCCCTCAGCTTCCGTTCATCGGCGACGACCTCGTCAAGCCGCTCGCGACCGACCTCAGCGCCGGCAGGTATGCAGCTCGGTTGGGCCTACTTCCGCGCCGACACGGGACGCGCGTTGCATTGCCGACTCGGGGGTGAGCCCGCGACGCGCCGGCGGCCAGTCCGTCATCTTCGGCTCCGAGGACAATGTCGGCACGATCGCGATGTTCACGGGACGCTCCGCGCCACTTCTCCGCCGAGGGCCTCCCGTACGCGCCCGGGATGCACCTGTCGGAGACCGGCGGCGTGAGTCACGAGTCCGACGACTTCGGCCTTCTTGTCGCGGCGCCGGACCTCGGCCTTCTTCTCGCTGGTGCCGCTGCCGTCCGTCGAGGCCGCCGACTGGTCTCACCGTCCTTCGACGCCTTGCGCGATCCGCGACCGTAGTCGGTCGAGTAGAAGCCCGGAGCCCTTGAAATGGACCGCGACCGGGAACAGCACCTTCTCGACGGGGCTTGCACCGCAGATCTCGCAGCGCCGGCCGGGGCGTCGCTCATCCGCTGGAAGACCTCGAATTTGTGCCCGTTCGGGCAACGGTACTCGTAGATCGGCATGGGCGGCCAATCTAGCAGCGAAGATGACGGAACCAGATGACACATGGGATCGAGCGAAGCCTCTAACCGCCCGCCACGCGGCGCAGCTGCGCCATCGGTGACGTCGCGGGCCGCGCGGAACTGCGATGCTGGCTCGGGGTCGGCGGCGGTGACGCTCGTGGCCGCGCGCGTTCCTGCTCCACCAGCTGATGGCCTGGCCGCCGCACGAGGACGAGACGCTCGCGCTCTTCGTCGGCCGCGACTCGCTCGCGCGGCGTCGTCGAGCACGTCACCCGCGAGCGCGGCGGTGCGCCGCTGCACTTCCTGCTCGCCTGGGCCGTCGCCCATCTCGGCTTCGGCCTCGGGGCCTTCGGCTCGTCTCCGCCGCGTTCGCGCGTCGCCAGCCTGCCGCTCGTCGCGCTGCTCGGCCGCCGGCTCGCGGGCCGCCGGGCAGCGCTCCTCGCGGTCGTGCATCCTCGCCGCCGAGCTGGATGTTCCTCTTCCACGGCGTCTACGGACGGATGTACAGCCTGTTCCTCTTCCTCTCTGCCTGCTCGTTCCTCGCCCTACTCCGTGCGCTCGACCGCGGCGGGTGGGCGCTGGGCGGTCTGGGCCGCGGCGATCCTCGCTGACGGTCGCGGCACACCCGTACGGCGCGCTCGTGCTCGCCGCGCAGGCGCGTACGTCCTGCTCGCCGCGACGCGACCGGCTCCGCGCAGCGGCCGCCGCCGGCGCCGCCGTCCTCGTGCTCGGTATCCCGTTCTGGCTCACCGACCTCGTCCTCGCGGGCCGCTTCGACGTCGGCGTGGGCAGCGGCGGCGAGAAGCTCGGCGGCCCGGCTGAAATGGCGCGTTACCTGTGGCGCATCGGCAGGCGACTTCTCCGCGGGCTGGTGGCCGGTGCTCGCCGTCGTCCTCGGGCTGGCGCTCGGGCTCGTCGTCCGGTCGGCCGCGAGGCACGCCTGCTCGCGCTCTGCCGCGTCGGCGTCGCCGGCAGCCGCGTTCCTCGCACGCGAAGCTCGGCGGCTCGACCTCTCCCGAGTCACGCCACCTGATCTTCGTCGCTCCCGTTCTTCTCGATCGCTCGTCGCCGCCGGCCTCCTGCGCACGGCGCGGCGGTCCCCGCTCGCGGCCGTCGCCGTCGTGCGCGTGCTCGTCGTCGTCGGAGGTCGCCTGGGCCTGGCAGCGGACGCCGCCGCTCTTCGAGTGGGAGCCGGACGCCAGCGCCAGGCGGCGCGCGCGGAGGCGGAGGCGTGGCTCGCGCGCGACGAGCCGGCCCGACGACCTGCTCTTCGGCTACGAGCCGCTCTTCCTCGGCGCCTGGGAGCGCAGCCGCGACATTCCCCACGACGGTGCGTCCCGCGCGCCGACGACAGTCTCGCGCTCCGGATGCTCGAGCGGCGCCGCGCCGCTCGGCCGCGGCGTCTGGGTCCTCGACGCGAGCGAGCGCAACAACCTCCAGCCGCGCCTCGAGATCGAGCGGCGCGCTCCCCGACCCCGCGGCGCCGTTCGAGGCGCGCGTCTTCGGCCCGTTCCTCGTCCTCCGCACCCGCGAGCCCATCGCGACGCCGGAGCCCTACCTCTGCCTCGCCGGTCGCGCGCGCTGCTCGTCGGGCGCTCACTCGGGATCGGCGACGCCGACGTCAACCTCGCACGGTCGAGCGCGCCGACGCGCGAGCTTGCGCGGCTACGGCCCGTCGCTGCGCTCCCGCTCGAGCAACTCGCGGTAGCAGGGCGCGCTCTCGAACGCGGCGAGGCCCGCCTGGACGGGTCTGCCGGCGCGGCGCCGTCGCACGTCGCAGGCGCCGCGGCGACCGCGGACGCGCCGATGACGCCGCCGATCACGAACGAGCGCATGCGGCCGCGACGGCGACCGTCGTCGTGCTGCTCGCCTCCGCCGGCCATGGGACGATCGTAGGCCGATGCGGATCGTCTCGCTCGGAGATCTCCTGCTCGACGTCGTCGTGCGGCTCGATCCGCCGCTCGCGCCCGGCGCCGACGCGCCGTCGCACACGCGCTCTCGGCCGGCGGGCAGGCGGCGAACGTGGCCGCGTGGGTCGCGGCGCTCGGTGCGGCATGCGCGATTTCTCGGGAAGCGCGGCGACGACGACGGCCGGACGGCTCGCGCGCGACGCGCTGTCGCGCGCTCGGGCGTCGAGCTCGCCGGGCCCGTCGTCGCCGCCGGGAACGGCGTCATCGTCTCGCTCGTCGATCTCGCCGGCGAGCGGACGATGTTCCCCGACCGCGGTGTCGCCGTCGAGCTCCGGCCGGACGAGCTCCAGCCCGAGTGGCTCGCGACTGCGACCACCTCCACGTCTCCGGCTACGCGCTGCTCGCGAGCCGGTCGCCGCGGCCGCGCGAGCGCGCGATCGAGCTCGCGCGTGCGGCGCGGCGCGCGGGTCAGCGTCGACCTCTCCTCGTGGAGCACGATCCGCGACTTCGGGCCCGAGCGCGTTCCGCGCTCGCGTCGAGGCGCTCGCGCCCGACGTCGTCTTCGCCAACGAGGACGAGGACGAGATCTTCGGCGGCCGGCTCGCCGGGCGTCGCCTGGATCCTCAAGCGCGGCGCGCGCGGCTGCTCCTTCGACGGCGACGAGCGGCCGCGCTCCCGGTCCGGGAGTGGTCGACACGACCGGCGCGGGCGACGCGCTCGCCGCGGGCTGGATCGTCGGCGGGCCCGACCTCGCGCTCGAGGCGGCGGCGCGGTGCGTGCAGCGGGTCGGGTCGATGCCGTAGGCGTGGCGCCGCGGTGCGGATCGCAGGTCGGGCTCGAGGCACGAGCTGCCGTCGCGGACTCGACCGCTGATCCGCGGTGCAGTTCGGACGCCGTCGGCGCCGGCCGTCGGGACGAGCGATCCGGCACGAGCCCGGCACACGGACCCGGCACAGACACGTCGGCGAATCTCCCGCTAGCGTGACATCAGGGCACCGGGCGGGTGCCCTTGGGGGTCGGTTGGAGCGACGGTCGCGCCGCGGGTCGTCGTAGCACGTGCGCCTCGGTCGGGGCCACGGCACTGCGCCGGCGCTCGGACGGACCGCGCCAACTACCCTCGCTCCCGGCGTGGAGCACCTGATCCGCGTCAGCGACGAGGTCGCAGGCCGCGCTCGCCGGAAGAGCGCGCGGTCGTCGCGCTCGAGACGACGCTCGTCGCGCACGGCTTCCCGCGCCGGACGGCGTCGAGGTCGGCCTGGCGAGCGAGGCCGCCGTCCGCGCGGCCGGCGCGGTCCCGGCCACGATCGGCGTCCTCGACGGGAGATCGTCGTCGGCCTCGACCGGAGCCGAGCTCGACCGCTTCACGCCGGAGGCGCGCAAGCTCGGCCCACGCGACCTCGCGGTCTGCGCGGTCCAGGGAGCGGTCGGTGCGACGACGGTCGGCGGCACGCTCGCCGCCGCCGCAGGCGGTCGGCATCCGCTTCATGGGCACGGGCGGCCTCGGCGGCGTCCACCGCGGCTTCCCGACCCCACCCGACGTCTCGGCCGACCTCGGCGCCTGCGCGCGCATCCCGGCGCTGATCGTCTCGTCGGGCGTCAAGTCGCTCCTCGACGTCGGCTCGACGGTCGAGCTGCTCGAGACGCTCGGTCGTCCCGGTGCTCGGCTATCGCGTCGACACGCTGCCGCTCTTCTACGCCGCGGACGGCGGCCCGCCGGTCTCCGCCCGCGTCGAGGACGCCGACCGAGGCCGCGCGCGTCGCGGACGCGCACTGGCGGCTCGGCGGCAACGCGATCCTCGTCGGCCGCCCGCCGGACGAGAGCCTCGACGTGAGCCGACCTGATCGAGGAGACCGTCGCGGAGGCGCACGAGCGGGGTATCGTCGGCCAGGCCGTGACCCCGTTCGTCCTCGCCGCGCTCCACGAGCGACTCGGACGGCGAGACCCGCCGCGTCAACCGCGACCTGATCGTCGCCAACGCCGGGCTCGCCGCCGAGATCGCGGTCGCCTACGCCGCGCCTGTGAGCCTCTACGACGCGGTCCGCGACCTCCCGCTCGCGGTCGACGGGTACGAGCTGGAGGGGCACGCGCACGTCATCTCGCCCGAGTTCACGCGCAAGACGACCGTGATCCGCCTCGCGGGCGCCGGCGAGGAAGGGCTCGGCGAGGACGTCACCTACGACGGCGGCGAGCAGGACGCCCAGCAGGCGCGCGGGCCGTGCTGCCGCTCGCCGGCGAGTGGACGCTCGACGCTTCTCGCGCCACCTCGACACGCTGCCGCTCTTCGAGCGCGAGCCCGAGCAGCACGCGTACGTCGACTACCGGCGCTGGGCGTTCGAGAGCGCCGCGCTCGACCTCGCGCTCCGTCAGGCCGGCCGCTCGCCTCGGCGAGTGCGTCGGCGGGACGCGCGACCGGTCACGTTCGTCGCCTCGGGCGGGCTCGGCGATCCTCCGACGACGGCGCGCATGCGGGCCTTCCTCGCGCGCTACCCGGCGCTTCGCTTCAAGCTCGACGCCCGCCCGGACTGGACGGACGAGATCCTCGCGGAGCTGCAGGAGCTCGGCTGCGTCGACTCGATCGACCTCAAGGGCCAGTACAGCGGCACGGTCGTCGACAACCCGCCCGACCCGGAGCTCTACCGGCGGGTGATCGAGGCGTTCCCCGACGCCTGGCTCGAGGACCCCGCGCTCACGCCGGAGACGCGTCCGCTCCTCGAGCCGCACGCCGACCGCGTCACGTGGGACGCGATCATCCACTCCGTCGAGGACATCGAGGCGCTGCCGCTGGCCACCGCGGACGGTGAACGTGAAGCCGTCGCGCTTCGGCTCGATCGAGCGGCTCTTCGCGGCGTACGACTACTGCGAGCGCGAACGGGATCGGCGCGTACGGCGGCGGCCAGTGGGAGCTCGGGCGTCGGCCGCGGCCACATCCAGCTGCTCGCGGCGCTCTTCCATCCGGACACGCCGAACGACGTCGCGCCCGGCGGCTACAACGCCGCCGAGCCGCAGCCGGACCTCCCGATCGAGCCCGCTCGCGGTCGAGCCGCGGGAGACGGGCTTCGCCGCGCTGTAGCCGCCTAGCCCTCGAGCGTCTTCAGCAGCTCGTCGACCGACAGCAGCGGGAGGGTCTCGAACTTCGACGCTGCCGCGCGCGCCGAGCTTGATCGACAGGTTCGCCATCGTGAGCTCGTCGGGCGCCTCGACGACGTTCACGAAGTCGTACTCGCCGAGCGACGCCCACTGGTGGAGCACCGTCGCCCCGAGCTCCTCGACGTCGCGGTTCACCTCGCGCAGCCGCGCCGGGTTCGCGTTCAGGGTCTGCGTCCCCTTCTCGGTCAGCGTCGTCAGCATCAGGTACGTCGGCACGCGGCTCGCCTCCTCGCGTCGGGGAGACGAACCCTACTTCGCCGGGCGCCGCGTTCCCAGCGCCGCCTGACGGAGCCGCTTCCGCTCCTCGCGGTCGAGGCCGACCCGCGCGGCGAGGTCGACGTAGACGATCGCCCCGCCGAGGATACAGCAGCGGCGAGATGACGAGATCCGCGAGGAAGAGTCGACGCGCGAAGTGTCGCGTCGGCCTGCCCGCCGAGCACGAAGCCCGAGCGCGACCTGCGTGAGGCCGAAGAGGATCACGAGCGTCGCGAACGAGCCCGCTGCGTGGACGTAGTCGGCGCGGCCGAGCTGACCGTCCGGCGAAGGGCGCGCCCCCGGCCCGAGCCGCTCGGCCATGACCGCGGGAACGGCGTGCCCGGCGACGCCGAGCCAGAGCACGGCCGCGATCGCGAACCAGGAGAACAGCACCGCCGCCGGGAGGAACGTGATGACGCCGAGCACGACGGCGAGGAGCCAGACGCGCGCCGGCGGCCGGTCGCCCTGGCGAATCGCGCATGCCGCGGCGTACGTCAGGCTGAAGGCCGGCGACGCGGCGGCGAGCACCGCGATCTGCGTCTCCGCCGAGCGGTCGACGACGAGCTGGTCGACCACCGCGAGGGGACCCCGAGCGCGAGCGCGCGCCAGAAGTTCCGCTGGTACAGCGCGATCGCCTCCGCGACGACCTGACCGACCGGGCGCGACTGCGGGCGGCAACGCGGGCGGCAACTCGCGGCTGCGGGCGCTCGGCACGGGCACACGGTAACCGCGATAGCGTGCGACCCGTGACCGAGATCGAGCCGGCGCCCGAGCGCTCCTCCGGCCTCGCCGCCGACTACGACCTCGGGCCGTTCTTCGACGAGATGTTCGAGAGCGCGGGACAGCCGCGCCGGCACTACCGGGAGCTGAACGAGCGGCTCGGGCGCTCACGGACGACGGGCTGCGCGAGCGGATCCGGACCGCCAACGCGTTCTTCCTGACGCAGGGCATCGGCTTCACGGTCTACGGCGACGACGAGGGAACCGACCGGATCTTCCCGTTCGACCTCATCCCGCGGATCGTCCCCGCCGAGGAGTGGGCGCACGTCGAGCGGGGCCTCGAGCAGCGTGTGACGGCGCTCAACCGCTTCCTCGCCGACCTCTACGGCCAGCAGCGGATCCTCGCCGAGGGCATCGTCCCGCCCGAGCTCGTCTTCGGCTCGCGGAACTTCCGCCGCGAGATGATCGGCGTGGAGCCCGCGGGCGGCGTCTACGCGCACGTCTCCGGCGTCGACCTGATCCGCGACGACGAGGGCCGCTACCTCGTGCTCGAGGACAACCTCCGGACGCCGTCCGGAGTGAGCTACATGCTCGAGAGCCGCCAGGCGCTGAAGCGGATCTTCGCCTCGCTCTTCGACCGCTCCGGCGTCCGCGCTATCGACCACTACCCGCGCGAGCTGCTCGAGACGCTCCGCTCGGTCGCGCCGCCGGCGGGCACGGGCGACCCCGCGATCGTGCTGCTCAGCCCCGGCGCCTACAACTCGGCGTACTACGAGCACTCGTTCCTCGCCCGGCAGATGGGGATCGAGCTCGTCGAGGCCCGCGACCTCGTCGTCCACCGGAACCGCGTCTTCACCCGCACGACGAGCGGGCTCCAGCGCGTCGACGTCATCTACCGGCGGATCGACGACGACTTCCTCGACCCGCTCGCCTTCCGGCCCGACAGCCTGCTCGGCGTCCCCGGGCTCCTCAACGCCTACCGCGGCGGCAACGTCACGCTTGCGAACGCGATCGGCACCGGCGTCGCGGACGACAAGGCGATCTACCCGTACGTCCCGGACATGATCCGCTTCTACCTCGGCGAGGAGCCGGAGCTGCCGAACGTCCCGACGTACGTCGGCGCGCGACCCGACGACCTCGAGGTGATCCTCGACCGGATCGACGAGCTCGTCGTGAAGGCCGTCGACCAGTCGGGCGGCTACGGGATGCTGATCGGCCCCGCCGCGACGGCCGAGGAGCACGCCGAGTTCCGCCGGCTCGTCGCGGCCGATCCGCGGAACTACATCGCGCAGCCGACGATCTCGCTCTCGCGGCACCCGACCTTCGTGCGCGGAGCGCTCCACGGCTGCCACGTCGACCTGCGCCCGTTCGTGCTGAGCGGAGCCGATCGCGTGCGCATCGTCCCCGGCGGCCTCACGCGCACCGCGCTGCGCGAGGGGTCGCTCGTCGTGAACTCCTCGCAGGGCGGCGGCAGCAAGGACACCTGGGTGCTCGGCTGATGCTCAGCCGCGTCGCGGAGTCCCTCTACTGGATCGGGCGCTACGTCGAGCGCGCGGAGGACAGCGCGCGCCTGCTCGACGTCCACTACCACGCCCTCCTCGACGCCCAGGTGGCCGACCACGGCGAGTCGTGGCAACGGATCGTCGCGCTCCTCGGGGATGAGGCGGCGTACCGCGAGCACTACGACGCGTACACCGCCCAGGACGTCGCCGAGTGGGTGCTCTGGCACGACGGCAACCCGAGCGCCGTCGCCGGCTGCGTCACCCTCGCGCGCGAGAACGCGCGCTCCGTCCGGGAGCAGATCTCCGGCGAGATGTGGGAGGCGATCAACGGGCTCTTCCTCGTCGTCGGCCGCGCGAACCGCCGCGCGGCGGTTCGTGGGCCGCACGCGTTCTTCGAGGAGCTCCGGAACGGGACGCACCGCTTCCAGGGCAGCGCCGACGCGACGATGACGCACGGCGAGCCGTACGAGTTCCTCCAGGTCGGCCTCCATCTCGAGCGCGCCTCGACGACCGTGCGCGTCGTCCGCACGCGCTACCCGGTCGCCGTGGGCCTCGCCGAGGACGACCCGATGCGCGCCCACGAGCTCATCGCGCTGCTCAAGTCCTGCAGCGCGTTCGAGGCGTACGTGCGCCGCTACGGCGCGTCGTTCGAGCCGCTCGCGATCGCCGAGGAGCTCGTTCGCTCCGCGGCGTTCCCGCGCGCAGCGCTCTACTGCCTGCGCACGTGCGCAACGTCGGTCGACCGGATCGCGGGGACGTCGGGCACCCCCCAGCGCGTGCTCGGCCGGCTCTGCGCCGACCTCGAGTACGGCGAGGTCGGCGACGTGTCCGGCCCCGCGGTAGCCGCGACGCTCGGCGAGCTGCTCGGCGGGATCAACCGCGCCGGCGACACGGTCGCGAAGGCGTTCTTCTCGACCCGTGCGGTCCCCGCTGCCGCGCTCGCGAGCCAGGAGGCACAGCAGCAGCAATGTGGCTGACGGTGGAGCACATCACCCGCTACGGGTACGACGAGCCGATCAACGAGGCGTACACGGAGGTGCGTCTGAAGCCGCTGCATCGCGACGGCCAACGCTGCTCCTCGTTCGTGCTCTCGACCGAGCCGCGCGGGACGACCGTGGACGAGTACCTCGACCGCTACGGCAACACCGTCCACCATTTCGACCTGCTGGAGGTCCACGAGAGCCTGGCGGTCACGGTGCGAAGCGAGGTATGGACGACGGCCGCGTACGTGGCGGAGGAGCCGACGCTGTCGCCGCTCGACCGCTGGGACTTCTCGCCCCGACGCGCTACGTCGATCTCGACGACCAGGTGATCGAGGTGGCTGGTGCCACGGGAACGCCCGCCGACCCGGTCGAGGCAGCCTGGGAGCTGATGCGCGCCGTCCGCGGCGCGATGACGTACGAGCGCGGGACGACGAACGTGCACACCACCGCGGCCGAGGCGCTCGGCGACGGGCGCGGGGTCTGCCAGGACTTCGCCCACGTGATGATCGCCGCGTGCCGGGCTCGCGGCATCCCCGCGCGCTACGTCAGCGGGTACCTGTACGACACGCGCGCCAACGGCGGCGAGGGAGAGTCCCACGCGTGGGTCGACGTCCACGTCGGCGACACGTGGATCTCTCTCGACCCCACGCACGACAGCGCGCAGACCGAGCGCTACGTCAGGGTCGGAGTCGGCCGCGACTACGCAGACGTCCCGCCGTCGCGCGGCGTCTACCGCGGGACGGCCACGGAGACGCTGGACGTCGCGGTCACGATCCGCGAGCCGTAGCGCTCCCGACGGCCTCGCGCAGGGTCGGCAGCGCCCGCTCGAGCGCGGCGAGGGCGCCGTCGAGATCCCACCGCGACCGATCGTCCTCGCCGAGGACGTTCGAGATCGCGCGCACCTCGAGGGCGGGCACGCCGGCCCGCTCGGCTGCCCGCAGCACGCCGAAGCCCTCCATCGCCTCGACGAGCGTGGCTTTCACGTGATCGTCAGGAGCTCCGCCGACGGCCGCGGACGTGTGGATCGGAAGCGCCGGTGCGTCGGGAAGCGCTGCGTGGACGGCGTCCACGAGCGTCGCGTCCGCAGCGACGCGGTCGACGACCGGCCACCCGGCGGAGAGGTCGCAGTAGACGGACTCCGTTCCAATGGCGAGCGTCCCGATGTCGAGCCCCCGCGCCCCGGCCAGGCCGACGTGGAGCACCGCCCCGAACCGCCGGAGCGCGAGCACCCGGGCGGTCGCGCTCGCCGCCTCGACCGGGCCCACGCCGCATACGAGCCCGTCGGCTCCGGAGAGCTCGCGGTCGGTGGCTGCGACGACGAGGATGTTGGACAAGGCTCCGGGCGGCTCCGGGATCGAAGCGATCCTACGGGGACGCGCGCAGGCAGAGCGCTAGCGACGTGTCGCGCGCAGCGCCGCCCGCTCGAGCCAGTCGGGTGTCGCCGCGCCCGAGGCCGACGTCCTCGCCCCGAGGCGGGTTTGCGGGCCGCGCGCGACCGCGCGCTCGAAGACGTCCGGAACCGCGCCGGCGCCGTCGAGGACGACGGGCGGGCTTTCCAGCCGCCCTCCGGAATCCGCGCCTCGGCGGCCGAGCCGGCCAAGGCCGCAAGGAGAGCCGCGCCGACGAGCGCGCCCGCGAGCCTCACTGTCGTGACGGTCGTCATCGCCTTCCTTTCGTCGGGTCGCATCGACGATACGACCGCCTGCTCGGCGTGTCGGTCACGCACGCGACGAATGCTCTGTCGCAGGTGTGACATTCGATCGTTGACGTGCCCGGGCTAGCGTGTGCCCATGCGCCGCCACTCGTTTCTCGCGCTGCTCGCCGCGCTCGTCCTCGTCTTCGCGGCTGCCGGGTGTGACGACGACTCCGACCTCTCCGAGGCCGCGGACTCGGTCGCCACCGAGGCGGAGGCACGCCTCGACGAGGCGCGCGACGATCTCGAGGACAAGGTCGACGAGGTCCGCAACGACGTGTCCAACGATGTCGAGGAGGCGCTCGACGAGGCGGGCGACCGCCTCGACGAGCTCGAGGAGTCCTCCCGCGAGCAGCTCGAGGAAGCGCGCGACGAGCTCGAAGAGGCACGCGACGAGCTCCGGCCAGAGGTGGAGGACGCAGTCGGCGACGCCCGCGAGGGGCTGGAGGACGCCCTCGACGCGATCGAGCGGATGCTCGAGCGGATCGAGGACGCCCTCGAAGAAGTGGGCTAGTGGTTGCCGACCAGGTGCAGCTGGCCGCGGATCTCGCCGTTCGGGTTCTTCGGCGTGTGCACGTTGACGTAGGCGCCGCCGCCCTCCAGCAGCTCCGACTGGGCGTGCGTCATGGTGCCCCGCCCGTTCATGCCGGTCTTGCACGGGCCGCAGAGGCCGAGCATGACCGGCCCTGCGATACCGACCTTGCCGGTGTGGATGTGCGCGGCGATCGCCTTGCCGCTCAGGCGCCGGAACGTGAGCGTCCAGCGGATCGTCGCCTTGTTTCCCTTCTCGGTGACGGTCGCGCTGAAGACGCCCGCGGCCTTCGCCGCCGCCTTCGGCGCCGGGACCTCCTGCTTCGAGGTCAGCGTCGCGCGGTACGAGTACGTCTTCGGCCTTCGCAGCGGTGGTCTCGTTGCCGTAGCCCCCACCTGCGAGCGCGACGGCCGCCGCGACGAACACCGAGACGAGAGCGAGTCCCAGCACGAGCATCGTGCGCATGGGAACCTCCTTCGGTGGATCTCCTCCCGGTAGTACGACCGCGGGACGCCGCCGGATGTCCGGGAGACGACGCGCCTACGCGCCCTCCGCGTGCCGTAGACGTGCCCGGCACGCGGAGGACGGCTACGACTCCGCGCCCACCGCCTCGGGCTGCTCGGCCTCGCGGTGCGAGTTCTCCTCGGCGCGCGCGAACCGGATCTCGCCGAGGTCCGCGTACGCGCGCACGACGTCTCCCTCGGAGAACTCGCCCTCGAGCAGCCGGAGCGCGAGCGGGTTCTCGAGGAGCCGCTGGATCGCGCGCTTCAGGGGCCGCGCCCCGTAGGCGGGATCCCAGCCCGCCTCGGCGATCAGCTCGCGGGCGCCGTCGGTCAGCTCGAGCGCGATCCCCCGCTCCGCGAGGCGCTCGTTGAGGCGCGTGAGCTGCAGCTCGACGATCTCGCCGAGCTGCTCGCGGCTGAGCGGCTCGAAGACGACGATCTCGTCGATCCGGTTGAGGAACTCCGGCCGGAAGCGCTCCGCCATGTCCTCGGTCGAGCGGATGTTCGACGTCATGATCACGACGGTGTTGCGGAAGTCGACCGTGCGGCCGTGGCCGTCGGTCAGGCGCCCGTCGTCGAGCAGCTGGAGGAGGATGTCGAAGACCTCGCCGTGCGCCTTCTCGATCTCGTCGAGCAGGATCACGGAGTACGGGCGTCGCCGCACCGCCTCGGTCAGCTGGCCGCCCTCCTCGTACCCGACGTAGCCCGGCGGCGCGCCCACGAGGCGCGAGACCGTGTGCTTCTCCTGGTACTCGGACATGTCGAGCCGGACGATCGCTCGCTCGTCGTCGAACATGAACTCCGCCAGCGCCTTGGCGAGCTCGGTCTTCCCGACGCCCGTCGGCCCGAGGAAGACGAACGAGCCGATTGGCCGGTTGGGGTCCTGGAGGCCCGAACGCGCCCGCCGGAGTGCGTTGGACACCGCCTCGATCGCGGCATCCTGGCCGACCACTCGCGCGTGGAGGCGCTCCTCCATGTGCACGAGCTTCTCGACCTCGCCCTCGAGGAGCCGGTCGGTCGGGATCCCGGTCCACTGCGCGACGACGGAGGCGATGTCGTCCTCGTCGACCTCCTCCTTGACCATCGGCGCGGTCGCGGGCGCCTCGCGCTCCGACAGCTCGCGCTCGAGCTGGGGCAGGAGGCCGTAGCGGATCTCGGCGACGCGCGCGAGATCGCCGTGGCGCTCCGCGCGCTCCGCCTCCATGCGCAGGTCGTCGATCTGGCGCGTGATCTCCTTGACGCGGTCGAGCACGTCCTTCTCGTCCGCCCAGCGGGCGGCGAGCTCGTCGCGCCGGGCCTTCGCCTCTGCGAGCTCCTTCTCGAGCGGCTCGCGCGTCGCGGGCGACTCCTTCGCCATTGCGGCGAGCTCGATCTCGAGCTGCGTCACGCGCCGCTCGGCCTCGTCGAGCTCGACCGGCGAGGAGTCGATCTCCATCCGGAGCCGCGACGCCGACTCGTCGACGAGGTCGATCGCCTTGTCCGGGAGGAAGCGGTCCGAGATGTAGCGGTCGGAGAGCACGGCCGCGGCGACGAGCGCCGCGTCGCGGATCCGGACGCCGTGGTGCGCCTCGTAGCGCTCCTTCAGGCCGCGGAGGATCCCGATCGTGTCGGCGACGGAGGGCTCACCGACGAACACCGGCTGGAAGCGCCGCTCGAGGGCGGCGTCCTTCTCGATGTGCGTGCGGTACTCGTCGAGCGTCGTCGCGCCGACTGCGCGGAGCTCGCCGCGCGCGAGCATCGGCTTGAGAAGGTTCCCGGCGGAGACGGCGCCCTCCGCCGCGCCGGCACCGACGATCGTATGAAGCTCGTCGATGAAGAGGATGATCTGCCCCTCGCTCGCGGTGATCTCCTGCAGCACCGCCTTCAGGCGCTCCTCGAACTCGCCGCGGTACTTCGCGCCCGCGACGAGCGCGCCGACGTCGAGTGCCCAGACGCGCTTGCCCTTCAGCCCTTCGGGGACGTCGCCCGCGATGATCCGCTGGGCGAGCCCCTCCGCGATCGCCGTCTTCCCCACGCCGGGCTCGCCGATCAGCACCGGATTGTTCTTCGTGCGGCGCGAGAGGACCTGGATCGTCCGCCGAATCTCCTCGTCGCGGCCGATGACCGGGTCGAGCTTGCCCTGTTCGGCGAGGGCCGTGAGGTCGCGGCCGTACTTCTCGAGCGCCTGGTAGGAACCTTCGGGGTCCTGCGACGTCACGCGCTGCCCGCCGCGCACCTGCTGGAGCGCGGCGAGGAGCGCCTCGCGCGGGACGACGCCGAGCGCCAGCAGGAGGTGCTCGACGGACACGAACTCGTCGCCGAGCCCGCGCGCGTCCTCGAAGGCGGTGTCGAGGACGCGTCGGAACGACGCCGACGCCTGCGGCTGCGCGCTGCCGCCTGAGACGGCGGGCTGCTGCCCGATCCGCGCCTCCGCCTCGCTCCGCAGCGCATCGGTGGACGCGCCGGAGCGCTCGACCAGCGTGCGGACGAGCTCCTGGTCGAGCAACGCGATGGTCAGGTGGTCCGGCGTGACCTCGGGGTTCCCGAGCCGCCGCGCGAGCTCCTGCGCTCCGGCGACGGCCTCGCCGCTCTTGATCGTCAGCTTCTCGAAGTCCATGTCTCAGCTCCTCGTGGCCGGCGGCTGCGGCTGGTGGTACACCACGATCTCCCGCCGGTACTGCTTGTGCGTGGATCGGATCTCTTCGCGCAGCTCCTGCTCGAGCTGCTCCATCCGGTTGCGCATGCGCCGGAGCTCGTCCTCGAGCCGCAGGACGTGATCGACACCCGCGAGGTTGAGCCCGAGCTCCGTGGTCAGCCGCTGCACGAGCCGCAGGCGCTCGATGTCGTGCTCGGAGTAGAGCCGCGTGCCGCCCGCGGTGCGCGCGGGACGGACGAGGCCGCGCGCCTCGTACATCCGCAGCGTCTGCGGGTGGAGCCCCGCCAGCTCGGCGGCGACGGAGATCATGTAGCGGCCGCGCTCCGGCATCACACGATCCGTTCGAAGCTCTCGCGGGGCTGCTCGCGCGCGACGCGGTGGTACGCCTCGAGCGCCTCCCGCTCGGGCTTCGACAGCTTGGACGGAACCGTCACCTTGAGCCGCGCGAGCAGGTCGCCCTTGCCGCCGCCGTTCAGCTTCGGCGCGCCACGGCCCTTGACCCGCAGCAGCTTGCCGCTCTCCGACCCCGACGGCACCTTGAGCGCGACGGGGCCTTGCGGCGTCGGGATCTGGACGGTCGCGCCGAGCGCGGCCTCGGGGTACGTCACCGGGACGTCGAGCACGAGGTCGGCGCCGCGCCGCTCGTAGAGCGGCGACGGGTCGACCTGGACACGGACGAAGAGGTCGCCGGCCGGCCCGCCGTTCCGCCCCGGCTCGCCCTTGCCCTTGAGCCGGATCCGCGTGCCGTCCTTCGCCCCCGCGGGCACCTTGACCTGGTAGCGGCGCGTGACGCGCTCGCGCCCCGAGCCGCGGCACGACTTGCACGGCGTGTCGACGATGACGCCGTTCCCGCGGCAGCGCTGACAGGGGTGGGAGAGCGCGAACAGCCCCTGGCTGTCGGCGATCACACCGCTCCCGCCGCAGTCGGGGCACGTGCGAGGTGCGGTGCCGGGCTCGGCGCCGCTGCCGCCGCACACGTGACACGCCGTCTCGATCTCGACCGGAACGCGGATCTGGACGCCCTCGAGCGCATCGTCGAACGAGATCCGGACGCGCGACTCGAGGTCGGCACCGCGCTCGGGCCGCGGTCGCGCGGCGCGCTGGCCGCGGCCGAAGAACGAGCCGAACCCGCCGAGCAGGTCGGAGAGATCGCCGAGGTCGACGTTCTCGAAGCGAACGCCGCCGGGGCCGAAGCCCTGACCGGCCGCCCCGGCCGCGCCAAAGCTGTCGTACGCCTGTCGCTTCTCGGGGTCGGAGAGGATGTCGTACGCGGCCTGCGCGTCCTTGAACCGCTCCTCGGCCGAGTCGTCGCCCGGGTTGCGGTCCGGGTGCAGCTCGCGCGCGAGCTTCCGGTACGCCTTCTTGATCTCGTCGTCGGTCGCCGTCTTCGCGACGCCGAGGACGTCGTACGGGTCGCGAGGAGGCATCAGTGCCTCCCCGGGTGATGCGGCCACGCTCCTCGTGCGCGAGGAGCAAGCCAGGCTAGGACGCAGGGAGCGTCCATATCCGGAGATATGGACGCGACTGAGGACGACGCATGGCACCGCTGGTCTCGCACGAGGGGCATGGAGGGCATTGCCTGGGGAGGCACTCTCACTCGGCCACCACCACCCGCGCCGGACGCAGCACGACGTCGCCCATGCGGTAGCCGCGCTGGACGACCTGGATCACGTGCCCGGGCTCGACGCCCTCGGCCGGCTGCGTGAGCAGCGCCTCGTGGATGTGCGGGTCGAACGGGCCGTCGGCCTCGATCTCCTCCACGCCTTCGGAGGCGAGTACGCCCGCGAGGGCGTCCTTCGTCATCTTCACGCCCTCGAACACCTTCGCCTCCTCGTGGTGCTCGGCGGCGTCGAGCGCGCGCTCGAGGTCGTCGAGGACGGGCAGGAGCTTCGCGACGAGCCGCTCGCCCGCCCGCGCGAAGAGCTGCGCCTGCTCGCGGGCGACGCGCTTGCGGTAGTTGTCGAAGTCGGCCGCCACCCGACGGAGGTCGTCGAGGACTTCCTCACGCTGCCGCTCCGCATCCTGGAACCGCGCGAGCAGCTCCTGGACGTCGAGCTCGAGCTCACCGACCTCCTCCGCGAAAGCATCCGCCTCCGCGTCGGCCTCGGAGGGCGGCGTGACGCCGCCCTCCTCGAGGCCCGTGTTGTCGCGACGCTCGTCCGTCACGTCGTCTTCGCCGCCTCGTCCTCGTCGATGACCTCGTAGTCGGCGTCCTCGACGACCTCGTCGGTCTCGGTCGGGCCGGCGCCCTCACCGGGCTGCGACGACGCCTGCTGGCTCGCCTGCGCATACAGGGCCTGGGCGAGCGGCTGGGCCGCCTGCTCGAGCGCCTGGGTCTTCGTGCGAATGTCCGCGACGTCGTTGGTCTCGAGCGCCTGGCGGAGCTCCATGATGCGGCCTTCGATCGTGCCGGCGTCCGCCGAGTCGAGCTTCTCGCGGTGCTCCGCGAGCGCCTTCTCCGTCTGGTACGCGAGCGTCTCGCCGAGGTTCTTCGTGTCGGCGAGCTCCTTCAACGTCCGCGCCTCGTCGGCGTGGGACTCGGCCTCGGTGACCATGCGCGAGACCTCCTCCTCCGAGAGGCCCGAGCCGCCCTCGATCCGGATCTGCTGTTCGTTCCCGGTGCCGCGATCCTTCGCGTTGACGTGGATGATCCCGTTCGCGTCGATGTCGAACGACACCTCGATCTGCGGCATGCCGCGCGGGGCCGGCGGGATCCCGACGAGCTGGAACTTGCCGAGCGTCTTGTTGAACGTCGCCATCTCCGACTCGCCCTGGAGGACGTGGATCTCGACGGAGGGCTGGTTGTCCTCCGCGGTCGAGAACGTCTCCGCCTTGCGGGTGGGGATCGTCGTGTTGCGCTCGATCAGCTTCGTCATCACGCCGCCCTTCGTCTCGATGCCGAGCGAGAGCGGGGTGACGTCCAGCAGGAGCACGTCCTTGACGTCGCCCTTGAGGACGCCGGCCTGGATCGCGGCGCCGACGGCGACGACCTCGTCCGGGTTGACGCCCTTGTGCGGCTCCTTGCCGATCAGCTCCTTGACCTTCTCCTGCACCGCTGGCATGCGGGTCATGCCGCCGACGAGCACGACGTGGTCGATCGCCGAGGCCTCGAGGCCTGCGTCGGCGAGCGCCTGCTTCGTCGGGCCGACGGTCCGCTCGAGCAGGTCGTGCGTGAGCTCCTGGAGCTTCGCGCGGGTGAGCTGCAGCTCGAGGTGCTTCGGGCCCTCGGCCGTCGCCGTGATGAACGGCAGGTTGATCTGCGTCGTCATCGTCGACGACAGCTCGATCTTCGCCTTCTCCGCGGCCTCGTAGAGCCGCTGGAGCGCCATCTTGTCCTGCGACAGGTCGATGCCCTGGTCCTTCTTGAACTCGGCGGCCATCCAGTCGACGATCGCCTTGTCGAAGTTGTCGCCGCCGAGGTGGTTGTCGCCGTTCGTCGACTTCACCTCGAAGACGCCCTCGCCGAGCTCGAGCACGGAGACGTCGAACGTCCCGCCGCCGAGGTCGAACACGAGGATCGTCTGGTCGGCGCCCTCCTTGTCGAGGCCGTAGGCGAGTGCGGCCGCGGTCGGCTCGTTGACGATGCGGAGCACGTTGAGGCCGGCGATCCGGCCGGCGTCCTTCGTCGCCTCGCGCTGGGCGTTGTTGAAGTACGCGGGCACGGTGACCACCGCGTCGGTGACCGTCTCGCCGAGGAAGGCCTCGGCGTCGGCCCGCAGCTTCTGGAGGATCATCGCGCTGATCTCGGGCGGGGCGTACTGCTTGCCCTCGACGGAGACGCGCGCGTCGCCGTTCTCTCCCTTCTCCACCGCGTACGGGACGATCGTCATCTCCTCGGAGACCTCGTCCCACTTGCGGCCCATGAACCGCTTGATCGAGAAGATCGTGTTCTCGGGGTTCGTCACCTGCTGCCGCCGCGCGGGGACGCCGACGAGCCGCTGACCGTCCTTCGCGAACGCGACGACGGACGGGGTCGTGCGCCCGCCCTCCGCGTTCGGGATGACCGTGGGCTCGCCGCCCTCGAGGACGGCCATGCACGAGTTCGTCGTGCCGAGATCGATGCCGATGGTCTTCGCCATACCGTGTTGCTCCTTCGCTTGAGGCCTGACAGAGTCGAAAATCTAAGTCTGATCGTATCAGATAGTTGGACATTGCGAGCGTCCCAGAAATGGGGGACTCTCCCGATGGGCCGTTCGCGGTGCGGACCCGGGTTGCGGGCCTGAACCCGGCTGAAACGTCTCCGCGCTAGAGCTTGAGTCGGAGTCGTCCTTGTCGTTCCCGCAGGGCTCCGAAACCGAGGATCCGCACGTGCACGTGACCGACGACCTGCGGGTCGGCACCGAGCTCGCCGGCTACCGGATCGAGTCGCTGCTCGGGATCGGCGGGATGAGCATCGTGTACCTGGCGGAGGACCTCCGGCTCAGGCGGAAGGTCGCGCTCAAGCTGCTCGCCCTCGACCTCGGCCAGGACGCCTCCTTCCGCGAGCGGTTCCTGCGCGAATCGGAGCTCGCCGCGTGGATCGATCATCCCAACATCGTCCCGATCTACGAGGCCGGAGCGACCGAGGACCGCCTCGTGGAGAGGAGGCGCGCATGAAGCTCGACTCCCACGCGCACGGACGACGAGTCGCGTTCGTGACAAACCATGTGTCGTATCTCACATGGTCGTGCCCCGCCACCCGACAGATCCTGGAACCACACGACCGACAGGAGGTAGCTCGATGATCGGCACAACACGGGGCGCGCTCTGCGCGGGCGTCGCCCTCATCGCCGCTCTGGTCGCGCCGGGCGTCTCGCGCGCCGACGTGATCGGCGACTGGAACGTCCTGGCCCAGAACGAGGCCGTCCTCATCAGGCCGACCGCCCACGGCCAGACTCGGGGGATGGCGATGGTCCAAGGCGCGGTGTACGACGCCGTGAACGCGATCACCCGCAAGCACGAGCCGTACCTGCTCGACGTCGACGACGTCGGCGCCCAGCCGTTCGCCTCGCAGGACGCGGCTGTCGCCACCGCGGCGCATCACGTCCTCGTCGCGATCGTCGCACCCGCCCGCGTGCCCGCACTCGACACCGCGTACGCGGCGACGCTCGCGGCGATCCCGGACGGCGCAGCCGAGGACGGCGGCGTCGACGCGGGCGAGACGGCTGCGAAGGCGATGCTCGACGCCCGTGCGGGCGACGGGTACATGGCGACGTTCAGTCCCACGGTCGGCCCCGATGCGGGCGACTGGCGGCCGCTCGGCTGGCCGGCGACGACGGGACTCGACCCCGATGGGTGGGTCGGCAACCTGAAGCCGTTCGTCATCCAGAGCCCGTCGCAGTTCCGCTCGAAAGGCCCGAACGCGCTGACGAGCACGGCGTACGCGAAGGACTTCAACGAGGTGAAGTCCCTGGGCGCGCTGAGCAGCACGACACGGACCGCTGACCAGACGACGGCGGCGATCTTCTGGCAGTTCGCCCCGGCGGTGCTGTACAACCGACTCGCCCGCGATCTCGCGGCCCCGGGCCGGTTCAACCTCGACACCGACAAGCAAGCGCGGCTCTACGCGATGGTCAACCTCGCCGCCGCCGACGCCGCGATCTCCTGCTGGAACGACAAGTACCACTGGGGCTTCTGGCGGCCGCGGGCGGCGATCCGGGAGGCCGACAACGACGGCAACCCGGCGACGATCGCCGACCCGAACTGGGAGTCGTTGTTCAGCCCTGCGACCCAGACGACACCGCCGCTCGCGACGCCTCCGTTCCCGGACCACCCGTCGGGGCACGGCTGCGTGAGCGGCTCCGTCCTGCGCACGTTCCGGGAGTTCCTCGGCAGGGACAAGGTCCCGTTCGACATGTACTCCGGGCGGTTTCCGAACCAGCCGCGGCACTTCGAGCGCTTCTCCCTTGCCCTGAAGGAGGTCGTCGGTGCCCGGATCTGGGGCGGGATCCACTTCCGTACCGCCGACGTCCAGGGGGCGACGATGGGCAAGAAGGTGGGCTTCTGGCTCCAGAAGCACTACTTCCAGCCGGTTCGGCCCTGACGGAGCCGAGCGTCGGGGCGGCGTCGCCGCCCCGACGCTCCGTGCAAGGGAGATCCACCACACATGACTTCTGGCGAAGTTGACTTCGAAAACCGAAGGAGGAACCTGTTGGTCACTCGAGCGGTGGAGGGGGAACGTCGGGATGGCGGTTCGGGCAGCCGGCAGCTTGTAAATTGCCCGAGAAGTGGTTTGCTACACACGTAACAAAGTCAAGGCGGGCAGAAGAAGGGGGCAACATGGGACGTAAACGATTCGTCTGGCTCATCGCGGCGGCAGTCGGTGGGCTGGTAGGGGCGCTCGGCGTCATCGGCGCATCCGCAGCACCACCCGCTGAAGCAGACGCCAGTGCGGTCATGCAGTGGAACCTCATCGCGGTCAACACGCTCACCGGGCTTCCAGGACCAGCGGGCGGAGCACCGCCAGCAGCTCAGATCCACGTGGGTATGGTCCAGGGGGCCGTTTACGACGCGGTTAATGCGATCACGCCGAAGCATTCCCGGCCGTACCTCCTGGGCAGACGGTTCGGCAACCGAGCGTCCGATGAAGCCGCCGTCGCGACAGCCGCGTACTTAGTTCTCAGGAACATTGTCGAGACCGTTCCCGATAACTTGCTCCCCACGAAGGCGACGCTGCTCGCGTCACTCGCTCTGCAGTACGGGGCGGCGAAGGACGCGGTACCCGACTCGCCGTTCAAGGATCAGGGAATCGCGGCCGGGACCGCGGCTGCGCAGGCCATGATCGAGGCGAGACAGGGTGACGGACGCTTCGGGCCGTCCCAGTGGGTGCCCAACGCGAACCCTGGGCACTGGGACCCGGTGGCGCCGAACGGGACGACGGTGCAAGACCCCACTCCGTGGGCGGGCGGCGTCGCGCCGTTCCTGATGCAGAGCTCGTCGCAGTTCCGAAGCCAGGGGCCCAACGCCCTGACGAGTGCCGCCTACACGGCGGAGTTCCTCGAGGTCAAGGCGCTCGGCGGCGACGGCCTGGTGACGCCCTCGGCCCGCACGGCAACCCAGACCTACATCGCCAAGTGGTGGCAGAGCACGCCGGTCGCGAGCTGGAACGACGTTGCCCGCCAGCTCATCGCCCGGAACCACCTCGACGCCGCCGACAGCTCTCGTCTCCTCGCGATGCAGAACCTTGCGGCGGCGGACGCAGCGATCAACGACTGGAACGACAAGTACCACTTCGACTTCTGGCGGCCGTTTCAAGCGATTCGCAGGGCGGCACAGGACGGCAACCCCGCGACTTCGCCTGACCTGACGTGGACGCCGCTGATCTCGGCGCCCTATCCCGATCACGTGTCGGGACACCTCGGCCTGGACGGCGCGCATACCGGCGTGCTGGAAATGTTCTTCGGCAACGCACCCGCAGGGGGCTACGAGATCACGAGCAGCGCCGTGAATCCCGGAGGTCCTGCTGCGCGTCCGTTCACCAGCTTCTCGCAGGCGCTCGACGAGATTGTCGAGGCCCGCATCTGGGCCGGCCTCCACTTCCGCACCGCGGACGTGCAGGCCCGGCAGCTCGGAACGACCCTCGCGAACTTCGCAGCCGCGAACTACTTCCAGCCCGTGGGCAACCACTGACCTGCAACGACGCCGCATGTGCGGCAAGTCCGAGAAGGCCCGCTCCAGCGGGCCTTCTCACATTTCGGCCGATTCACGCGTCGCGCCCGCGGACAGGCAGCGCGCCCGCGAGTCGTTCGCCCGGAAGGTGCTTGGCTCCCAGCCCTCAGACGCTTCTCCGGCGTGCCCAACGAGTCCTCGAAGCGCGCATCTGGGCAGGGATCCACTTCCGGACTCCCGACGTCCAGTCCGCCGACCTCGGCCGCGAGATCCCGCAGTACATCCACACGCACTGGTTCGCAGCCGCGCATTGAGATGAGCGGATGGGGGAGCGGCCTTCGGGCCGCTCCACCCAGCTTCCGTGCGCGCCGGTCGCGCGCTAGCGGAAGACGGCGATGAGGGCGCCGCCCGCGACGACGAGGGCGGCGCCCAGCACGATCCTCGCGCCAACGCGCTCCGACTTGTGCAGGAGAACGGCGGAGAAGAGGACACCGAAGAGCGACTCCGTCGCGACGATCGGCGCCACCACCGACACGGTGCCCCGGTAGAACGCCTCGAAGAGCGCGACGTACGAGAGCCCGACGAACGTGCCCGGGAGCAGCCACCGCCCGACGACCCGCGCCGGCCACACGACACGGTGCCGGCGGGCGAGCACGAACGAGGACGTGACGACGAGGCTCGTGGCGAGCATCACGGCGCCGGCGGTCATCGAGGGGACGTCGCGTCTCGAGCGACTCGTCGCGCACGAGGTTGTCGCGCAGCGCGAAGAGGGCGGCGCCGACGAGCGCGGACGCGATCCCGATCCGGCGCACGTGACGCGGCCGCTCCGGCTCGAGCGCGAGCGCGACGCCGCCGCACACGATCAGCAGGGCGCCGAACAGCACCGCGGTGCCGGGCCGCTCGTCGAACACGAGCACGGCGATGGTCACGGCGAACAGCGGCGCCATCCCGAACGCGACGGACGCCCGCGACGACCCTGCCTCTCTGATCCCGACGGTGATGAAGAGGTTCGAGAGGCCGGGCGCGATCGCGCCGGCGATCACGAACGGCGCGACCCCCTCGAGGGTGATGCCTCCCTGGATCGCGGCCGCGACGCAGAGGACCGCGAACGTCCCGATCTGCATGAGGAGCGCACCGACCGCCGCGGGCACCACGGGCGGGACGAGCGCGAAGCGGACCGCCACCGGCATCGCGCCGAACAGGGCGGCGGAGACGAATGCGAGGAGGACGGCGTCCATCTACGGACCGCGCGGGGACGAAGCGGCGCAACGCCGAGGCTGCCGCCGGCTCGGCGAGCACGATCCCGGTGAGCATCACCGCGCAGCCGAGCCAGCCGGCCCAGCCGAGGCGCTCCGAGAGGAGGAGCACGCCGAAGAGCGCGGCGAACGGCGCCTCGAGGGTGAAGACGAGCGCGGCCCGCGCCGCGGTCGTGCGCGACTGCACCCACGTCGCGACGAGATATCCGAGCGCCCCGGCGAAGACGCCCGTCACGACGAGGGCGTACCACGTGGCCGCGTCGGGCGGCGCCTCCACCTGCCCGGCCGCCACGGCGACCACCGCGAACCCCGACGAATGCGACGGTCATCTGCAGGAACGTCAGTGCCCGTGCGTCGTAGCGCGGGGCGAAGCGCTCCATCGCGACGATCTGCAGCGACTGCGCGACGGCGTTCCCGAGGACGAGGAGGTTCCCGGCCCACGAGCCGCCGGGCGCCCCGCTGAGCAGCAGGAGCCCGGCGAGGGAGAGCACGACGCCGACCCAGACCGGGGCGGGCACCGGCGTCCGGAACGCCGCGAGGGCGATGAACGGGGTGAAGACGACGTAGAGGCCCGTGATGAAGCCGGTGCTCGTGACCGTCGTGAGCTCGAGCCCCGCCGTCTGGAGCCCGTACGCCGCGGCGAGGAGCGTCCCCGCGCCGAGACCGGCCGCCCAGCCGGCCCGGGGCAGCGCCCGGAGCGAGCCCCACGCGAAGGGCGCAAGCGCGAGGGTCGAGATCGCAAAGCGCACCGCGAGGAACGCGAAGAGCGGGTACACCGCGACGGCCTTCTGAACGGGTACGAACGTGTAGCCCCAGATCGCGGTGACGACGACGAGGGCGAGAAGCGGCGAGGTCACCGCGCGCGGCATCGGCGCACGCTATCCGGGAGCGACGCGCGACGGACACGGTTCCGTACCCTTCGGGTGTGCACCCCGTCGACACCCTCGGTCGGCCCGTCCGCGATCTGCGGATCTCCGTCACGGACCGCTGCAACTTCCGGTGCGCCTACTGCATGCCGAAGAGCGTCTTCGGCCACGACTACCGCTTCATGGACCGGAAGGAGCTCCTGTCCTTCGAGGAGCTCGAGCGCGTCGCGCGCGTATTCGTCGGTCTCGGCGTCGAGAAGATCCGACTCACCGGCGGCGAGCCCCTCCTCCGCCGGGAGATCGAGGGCCTCGTCGAGCGCCTCGCGGCGATCGAGGGGCTCGACCTCACCCTGACGACGAACGCGTCGCTCCTCGCGCGCAAGGCGCAGGCACTCCGCGACGCCGGGCTCGACCGCGTCAACGTGAGCCTCGACTCGCTCGACGACGCGACGTTCCGGGCGATGAACGACGTCGACTTCCCCGTCGCGCGCGTCCTCGAGGGGATCGAGGCGGCGGCCGACGTCGGCCTGCCGGTGAAGGTGAACGCGGTCGTCAAGCGCGGCGTCAACGACGCCGGGGTCGTCGACATGGCGCGGCATTTCCGCGGCACCGCGCACACGCTCCGCTTCATCGAGTACATGGACGTCGGCACGACGAACGGCTGGCGGCTCGACGACGTCGTGCCTGCGGCCGAGATCGTCGAACGCATCGACGCGGTCTTCCCGCTCGAGCCGATCGAGTCGGCATACCGCGGAGAGGTCGCGCAGCGCTGGCGCTACCGCGACGGCGCAGGCGAGATCGGCGTGATCACCTCCGTCACCCAGCCGTTCTGCGGCGACTGCACCAGGGCGCGCATCTCGGCCGAGGGGAAGCTCTACACCTGCCTCTTCGCGAACCGCGGCACGGACCTCCGCGCGCTCATCCGCTCGGGCGCCACCGACGACGAGCTGCACGAGGCCGTTGCGGACGTCTGGGCGAAGCGCGCCGACCGCTACTCGGAGATCCGCACCGAGGGAACCGCCGACCTGCCACGCATCGAGATGAGCTACATCGGCGGCTAAGACGTGGGCGAACCCATGGTTCCCCCACGAGCCCCTCTTTCAGCGCTGCGTCCCGAAGTAGCGCACCAGGCCTCCGGGCCGGCGAAGCCGGCCTCCGGCCGCGACCGCAGATGCCGCCGCGACGCACAGCCCGCCGGCCGAGGGCTCGGGCTATGCCCAATCCATCGGCTCGTAGCCGCTGCCGACAGGCGCCGAGACGATGAGGATCCGGGCGAGGGACTCGCCGTCGTTGCGGACCGTCCGCTTCGGCTCCGGCGCAAGCCGGGCGAACGAGCCCTCACGCAGAGGATGGTCGACGCCGTCGACCACGATCGTCGGCTCGCCCTCGAGCACCAGGAAGACCTCCTCGTGCGCGCGGCCCGTCTCGTCGTGCTCGGGAATCGACTCGCCCGGAGGCAGCTCCACCGCGTTCAGCCCGAAGGAGCGCACGCCCAGGGAACGCCGGACCAGAACCCATTTCCCGTAGGCGCGCTCGAGCTCGTCGTCGTGCTTGATCGTGAACCGTTCCATGCCGCCTCCTGTCCGATCGAGGGATCCTGCCATGGTGTACGCGGCGTATCCAGCGCCCCGGCCGGGTAGAATCCGCCACGGTGACGGGCTACGCGGAGGCGCGCCGGCTACCTCGCGGATGGGCGCATCTGGCGCTTCAGTTCGCGGTCTGGTTCGGTTTCTACGCCGCCTACCAGGTGGCTCGTGGCGCTGCGGACCGCGGCGGCGTCGCCGACGCGTTCTGGAACGGCACCCTCGTGATCGAGGCCGAGAACCGCTTCCAGGCCCTGATCGAGCCCGGAATCCAGAACTTCGTCGAGAAGTCCCAGCTGCTGGTCTTCGCGACGACGTACACGTACTGGCTGTCGCAGTTCGCCGTCGTCGGCGTCACGCTCCTCTGGGTCTACTTCCGCCACCACGAGCGCTTCGCGGACCTTCGCAACTGGCTGATCGGCGCGAATCTCGTCGGCCTCCTGGGCTATGTGCTCATGCCGACGGCGCCGCCGCGGATGTTCCCCGAGTGGGGCTTCTCCGACACCCTCGCCGAGTTCGCCTCCGTCAACCACGACAGCGGGCTGATCGCGTTCGCGTCGAACCCGTACGCCGCGATGCCGAGCCTCCACGCGATGGACGCGCTGATCGTCGCCATCGTCATGGCATCGGTGTGCCGCACGCGCGTCGCGCGCGTCCTCTGGCTCGCCTGGCCACTCTGGGTGTCGTTCGCGGTGATGGGGACCGGCAACCACTACTGGCTCGACTGCGTCGCCGGGTTCGGCGTCGCCGTCCTGGTCGGCGTCGTGCTCTTCCGCGGCCGGCTCCGGCAGTTCCTCCCGGGCGCCGCGTGAGCGAGCCCGGCGACGGGCCGCGGGTCAGTCAGCTCGACCGCGTCAAGCAGGAGTACACGCAAGCGGCGCGCGAGATCCTGCGCCGCTCGATGCGCGGCGTCGCGAAGACGAAGCTGACGCCTGACATGCTGACCCTCGCCGGGGTCTCGCTCTGCCTCGCCGGGGCGGTGCTCGTGGGCTTCGAAGCGCGGAACGAGAAGCTCTTCTTCTGGCTCGGCGGCGTCCTCTTCGTCGTCGGCTCGATCGCCGACATCCTCGACGGCGCCCTCGCGCGCGCCGCGAGCAAGGGGACCGTCTTCGGCGCGTTCCTCGACTCGACTTTCGATCGTCTCGGGGAGGCCGCGATGCTCGCAGCGATCGGGCTCGCGTTCATGCGCGACTCGAACGAGGTCGCGCTCGTCGCCGCGTTTGCCGCGGTGATCGGGTCGTTCCTCGTCTCGTACACCCGCGCGAAGGCGGAGGCGCTCGGCCTGCGGGGCGACGTCGGCTTCGGCTCACGCGTCGAGCGAGTCGTCCTCGTCTCGGTCGGGCTGTTCTTCGCGCCGTGGGGCTGGCTCCAGTGGCCGATCTACGTGCTCGCGGCGCTTGCGTGGCTCACCGTGGCGCAGCGAATCCTCTTCGTGCGGCGGCAGCTGCGCGAGCTCGCCGAGCCCGCCGCCTAGCCAGGATCGCCCGAAGCGGGCCTTGTCGCGCCTCGGCCGGGGTGGAACCATCCTCTTCTACCGCTTCCGAACGGCCGTACGTCCCATCCGGGGAGGTTTGCGCACGTGGCATCGCCACACCGAAGGGTCGCCGTCGTCGTCTGCTCTGCCCTCGCGACCGTGCTCGCTCCGCCGACAGCCTCGGGCTCTGAGCTGATCGCGCGTAACGCCACGGGCGTCCGTCTCCAGGCCGACGCGCAGGGCCGCGCGCTCGTCTCGCTCCGGTCGGAGGGGCAGTCCAGGCAGCTGCTCGCCTGGGGCGCCATCGACGCGCGGGCACCGACCCAGGCGCAGGCACAGGTCGCCTTCAAGCTCCAGTACGGCGGCTCCATCGGGCCGAACGTCTGCGGGCCGTACAAGGGCCCGCCACTCGCCTGGCGGGTCGCCGCGTGCACGACGCCCGCGGGCGACCACTGGGCGCTCCAGGCCTGGCAGCGCATGCTCCCGAACTACGGCGTCGCGCCGAACGCGCGGCAAGCCGCCTGGGAGCTCCGGCTCTCGCACTGGTCGGGGCCGCTCGCCAGTCTCGAGATCGGGACGGACTGGTCGTATCGCCGCTTCCACCACCTCTACGGTCGCTTCACCCACCGCGACGGCGGCGTGTTCGGCTTCAGGTCGACCCGGTTCGGCGTGCCCCTCGACACCTACGGCCGCAACGTCTTCGTCGACACGTTCGGCAGCACGTACGGCGCTGGCTGGAAGCGCGAGAACAGCTTCCTCACCCACAGGCCGGGCGGCGGCTTCTGTTACGGCTTCTATCCCCACGGGGCGCGCCCGGTGGGGAACGGCACGCGCTACCGCGCGACGGTGATCGGCCCCGGTGTGACGCCGGACGTGACGTGGGAGGGCTCGGCGCCCGGCCCGTACGACGCGGCACGCGATGCCGAGGCGAACGCCGCGCAGCACGAGGTGCTCGGGCCCGACCCGCGCTGCAAGGTGAACTAGGAGGGTTTGGCGAAATACGCCATGTCCCCAGGGAGCGCCGGCACCCTGTGGACGGGGACCATTCCGCCAAACTCTCCTAGAGGCGCGCAGCTTCGAGCGCCGCTGCAACGGCGCCGAGCCCGAAGTCGCGGAGCTCGTCGATCTGCTCCGAGTCGACCGGCGGCCGCGGCGCCGCCGCGAGCTGCTCGCGGAAGCGCGCCTCGGCCTCCGCCTGCGCTCCCGGGCCGTCCAGCCGGTACCGCGCCGGGAGCATCGGCCCGAACAGGAGCGGCTCGGCGAGGCCCGGCCGGGCCTCGAGGTCGGGCGCCACGTCTGCCTGCTCGGCCAGCGTCGCCGCGAGGGCATTGTGCGCCTCGAGGGCGGGGGCCGGCTCGCCGAGCACACGGCGCATGGCCGCCTCCTCCGGTGGCGCGATGTTCCCGGCCCAGACGCCCACGAGCCAGCGCGCCTGAAGCTCGAGGAGCGGGAAGTACGGCCCCTGCGCGAGGAACTGCCCGACGACGCCCAGTCCCGGCAGGTCGGGGTGCAGCGTCCGATGGACGAGTGCGAGCTCGGACCCGAGAACCTCGCGAATACGCGGGTCGAGGTACGGGACGTCGACGTCGTACCCGGTCGCGCAGACGATCGCCTCGAACGTCGCGCACGTCCCGTCCTCGAACGTGACCGTGTGGCCGTCGATCGCGGCGATCGCGGGCCGGCACGCGATCGCGCCGTGTCCGACCTGCGTGAGGTAGTCCTGACAGAGCGCAAGCCCGGCGACGAGGATGTCCGGGTCCGGTGCCGGTGCGCCGACGTCTGCCGGCGACCCTGCCACGCGGAGCACGCGGTCGCGAAGCCGGCGCCCGAGCTCCTCCCGCGGGAGGAGGCGCCGCTCGAGCGCGCCGAAGAGCGTGTACCACTGCCAGTCGGACGGGACGCCGTCGACGACCTTCTGGATCACGTAGCGCTGCTTCCGGAACGCCGAGACGACCGGCGGACCGGCGCAATGTCCGACGCGATCTCGATCCCGCTGATGCCGTTGCCGTAGACGAGAGTCGCCCGGTCGCGAAACGACTCGGCGCCCGGGTAGTCGAAGGCATGAAGCACCTCGCCGGCGAAGGCGTCGATCCCGGGCGGCACGTGCGGGCGCCGAAAGCGGCCCGAGGCGACGACGACCGCGTCGAACGGCTCGCCGTCGACCGTCCACCCCGGACGGACGTCGCGCACGGGTGACTCGAGCCGGATCCGCTGCGTCACGCCGAATCGCGCCGCGTAGTCGTGCAGGTACGCCTCGATCCGCGTTGCCTCCGGGTGGAGCGGATGGTCGGCAGGCGACGGCAGATCCGAGAACGCCGTCATCGCGCGGCTCGTGTTCGTGCACATGCCCGGCCACACGCCGCTGTGCCGAGCAGTCGTGTGCCACTGGCCGCCGAGCGCATCGCTCGCCTCGAACACCGAGACGTCGAACCCCGCCTCGAGCGCGTGCTTGGCAGCGACGAGGCCGCTCGGCCCCGCGCCGACCACCGCTACGCGCGCGTCCGCCGGGAGTCGCACAGGGCGACGCTAGACGAATCCAGCTCTGGCGCGCGGATCGGATCCCTGTTAAAGTGATAGCACTTTGTCTGCTAGCAAAACAGCAAGAACCTCCATTCTCGTCCGCATGCCCGCCCCGTTGAAGGGCGCCCTCGTCCGGGAGACCGCACGCCGCGGATCGAACGTCAACGACGTGGCTGCCGGAATCCTCGCCGAGAGCTTCGGCGTCTCCTACCGGCCGAGCGGGCGCCGTCGCAAAGTGCTAGCAGGATCGAGTCCCGTCCTCCTGCTCCGCGTCCCTCAGGAACTGAAGGACGAGATCCATGCCGAGGCGTCGCGCCGCGACACCAACGCGAACGACGTCATTCTCGCCGCGCTCACCGACGGGCTCGGCATCCCACGAGTGAGCAATCGAAAGGACACCATGGCCGAGACGAACGGCACAAAGAACGGCACCGCGCGCTCCAAGGACAAGGTGCGCGTCGCGATCATCGGCGTCGGCAACTGCGCCAACTCCCTCCTCCAGGGCGTCGAGTACTACAAGGACGCGAAGGCCGAGGACGGCGTCCCGGGTCTCATGCACGTCGACCTCGGCGGCTACCACGTGTCGGACATCGAGTTCACGGCCGCGTTCGACGTCGTCAAGGGGAAGGTCGGCGAGGATCTGTGCGACGCGATCTGGGCGTTCCCGAACGACACGATCAAGTTCGCCGAAGTACCGAAGACGGGCGTCAAGGTGTCGCGGGGTATGACCCACGACGGGATCGGGAAGTACCTCGCGCAGGTCGTCGAGAAGGCGCCCGGCGAGACCGCCGACATCGTCAAGATCCTCCGCGAGACCGGCACCGACGTGGTCGTGAACTACCTGCCCGTCGGCTCCGAGGCCGCGACGAAGTGGTACACGGAGAAGATCCTCGAGGCCGGCTGCGCGATGGTGAACTGCATGCCGGTCTTCATCGCCCGGGAGAGCTACTGGCAGAAGCGGTTCGAGGAGGCCGGAGTCCCGATCATCGGCGACGACATCAAGTCGCAGGTCGGCGCGACGATCTCCCACCGCGTCCTGACGACGCTCTTCCAGGACCGCGGGGTCCACCTCGACCGGACGATGCAGCTCAACGTCGGCGGCAACTCCGACTTCCGCAACATGCTCGAGCGCGAGCGGCTGGAGTCGAAGAAGATCTCGAAGACGAATGCGGTCACGTCGATGCTCGACTACGAGATCGGCGCCGACAACGTCCACGTCGGCCCGTCGGACTACGTGCCGTGGCTGACCGACCGCAAGTGGGCGTACATCCGGATGGAGGGCTCGTCGTTCGGCGACGTGCCGCTCAACATCGAGCTCAAGCTCGAGGTCTGGGACTCGCCGAACTCGGCCGGGATCGTGATCGACGCGGTCCGGCTCGCGAAGCTGGCCCTCAACAACGGCATCTCGGGCGCGCTCGAAGCGCCGTCGAGCTACCTCATGAAGTCGCCGCCCGTCCAGATCGTCGACAGCGAGGCGCACGACAACACCGAGCGCTTCATCAAGGCGAACGCGCTCAAGTCGGAGAAGACGGCGAAGGCGGCTGCAAAGGCGTGACGCGCCGAGCGGCTCCACGCATCGCGTGGCTCGGGGCGGCGGCGATCCTCGTCGTCGCCGCCCTGGTCGCCCTCGGGGCGATCCTGCGCGGAGACTTCTCCGACACCGACGTCAAGATCCTCGGCACGCTCGGTGCCGTCCTCTACACCGGCGGCGCATTCTTCGCGGGCCTGAGCGTGCTCGAGCGAGGTCATCGCGGCGTGGGCTGGGCGGTCGCCGCCGCGGCGCCGATCTGCTTCGTGCTCCTGCTGCCCGCGATCTGGAGTGTCTTCGACGAGAGCGCCTACGACGCCGCTTGGCGCTGGGCCTGGAGCGCGGTGATCGCGCTCCTCGCGCTGCTGATGCTGGCGACGGCGCTTCTCCTTGCGCGCGCGGACGGCGCGCGGTTGCTCGCGCTCGTCACCGGCTGCGTCGCCGGCATCGCGGCGACGCTCTCCCTCGCCGCAATCTGGACCGAGGACGGGGGCGACGGCTGGGCCCAGCTCATCGCCGCGCTGTGGATCCTTGCCGTCCTGGCGTACGTCCTCGTACCCGTCGTCGACCGCTTCTCGCGCGCCGCTCTCACCTCCGGCGAGCGCGTGCTCGCGTCGCTCGGAGACGTCGAGCTCGTGGCGAGCCGCGTCGGAACGCTCGACCCGCAGCTCGCTCCCGGCGAGCGCCTGCTGCTCCGCCGGCGCGCGTGACGAGCCTCTAGGCTCGCGCCATGCCCGCCGAGCCGGAGCTCGTTTCCGCCTCGCGCCTCGACGACGCGGAGCTCGCCGCGCTCTTCACGGCCGCGTACGAGGGGTACCTCGTCCCGTTCGTGGTCGACGAGAACGCCGTCCGCTCCCTGACCGAGTCGTACGACCTCGACCGGGACGCCTCGCGCATCGCGCTTCGCGACGGACAGCCGGTCGCTCTCGCCAACATCGGCCTACGCGGTGAGGACGCCTGGATCGGCGGCGTCGGCGTCGTCCCCTCCGAGCGGCGGCGCGGCACCGGCCGGGCGCTCATGCGTGCTCTGCAGGATGAGGCGCGCGCGCGGGGAGTCGCGCGAGTCTGGCTCGAGGTCATCGTCGAGAACACGCAGGCGATCGCCCTCTACGAGCAGCTCGGCTACGGCCATGTCCGTGATCTCGACGTCTGGTCGCTCGCGGGCGGCACGGACGGCCAGGCGCCGGAGGCGAAGGAGGTCGACGCCGCCGAGGCGCATGCCTGGATCCGGGAGCACCGCACCGAGCGCGAGCCGTGGCAGCGTGACGACGCCTCGCTCGCGAAGATCGCGGAGCCGCGCGGCCTGCTGGTCGACGGGGCCGCCGCTGTGGTCCGTGTCGCGGGCACGCGCATGCAACTCGTCCAGCTCGCGGGCGATGAGGATGGGCTCCGCGAGCTCCTCATCGCGGCCCGCTCGCTCGGCGAGACGCTCGGCATCCTCAATCTCCCGTCCGGTCACGCCGCGAGCCCGGTGCTCGCCGAGCTCGGCGGGAAGGTCGACGTCCGCCAGCACGAGATGGTGCTGCGGCTCTAGGCGGTCGCTACTCCCCGGGGAGACGGTCCCTGTACGCGGGCCGCCCGCGCTCGGGCCGCTCGAACAGCGCGTACGCAGGAGCCGCTCCTCGCCCTCCACAAGGAGCCGGCACTCGCCGGACAGCACGAGGAAGCCCTCTTGCGCGACTCGGAGTGGTAGAGACGGTTGGACTGGCCCGGCTCGAGGACGGAGACGTTGATCCCGTACTGCGGGAAGAAGTGCTCGCGGGTCTCGAACCCGCAGCCCGCGCCGAACGTCGTCGACCTCCACCACTCGGCATCCCGCACGTTGACGACGAACCAGCCGTCGGAGGGGGTGCGAGGCCGGATCCGGTGTCTTCGAGCCGCGCCTCGGGCACGGCGCGACTTTACACCGCCGGCCGATCGGGCTCGCGCCGGTCGATTCGCGGCGACACGTCGTCGGCGACGAACCCGATCCGCTTGTGCGTCGCGTCGCAGAACGGCTTCGTCGACGAGTGGCCGCAGCGGCACAGCACGACGGACGTGCCCTCCGGAAGCGCGAACTCGCGCCCCTCCCCGTCGACGACCGTGATCGGCCCGGTGACCTTGCAGGGCCCGTTCGGCCGGACGGTGATCGTCACCTCGGACATGCGGCGAGCGTAGCCCGCCGCACGGCCTCGAGATGCGGGCGACCTACAATCCAGGGCCGTGACGCTCCACCTCTGCCTCGTGACACCCCATGCGTGGTCGGTGCCGCACCCGACGAACGAGCATGTCGCGGGCGTCGCGGAGGCGCTCCGACGACGCGGCCACACGGTCGTCGTCCTCGCGCCGTCCACTCGGTCGGCCGACCTCCTCGCCGGCCGCCGAGCGCTGCAGTCGGGCGAGCTCGACGGCGTCGTCGCGCTGTCGCGCACGGTCCCCGTCTCCCCGCGCTCCGCAGTCGGCGTCCCCATGGGCGTGCGCGCGAGCGTCGCAACGGCGCTCCGTGCCGGTGACTTCGACGTCGTCCACGGCTTCGACCCCGGCGTTCCGGGTCTGTCCTACGTGGCGCTCCTCGAGGCCGAGACGACGACGGCGGCGACATTCGTCGACCCCGAGCGTTTCGGCTTCCCGCCCCGCAAGACGCAGCGGGACCGTCTGCTCGCGCGGATCGACACCCTGATCGCGACGGACGACGGCGTCGCAGCCCGCGCCGGGGAGCGCTTCCCCGGGGCGTTCACCGTCGTCCCGGCCGGGGTCGACCCCGAGCTCTTCGCACCCGCGACGAAGACGAACTGCGTCGTGATCGAGACCTCGGCCGGCGGGACTCCCCGTCGTCCGCGCAGCCCTGCGCGCTCTGCGCCGCCTCGAGGGCTGGGAGGCGATCGTCCTCCGGACGGCCAGGCTCGCCGCGCGGCCGTCGATCCCGATCCGGCTGCGCGACCGCGTCCATGTGCGAACCGGCATCACGGGCGAGGCGCGGGCGGAGATCCTCCGGCCGCCGCGATCGTCGTCCCGTCGCCGGACGGCCTCCCGCGCCTGCGCGACGAGGCCGCGGCCGCGGGCTGCGCGATCGTCGACCCACCCGACGTCTCCTCGCAGCCCGAGCTCGCCGCGGCGGCGCTGCTCCGGTTCGCGGAGGACGAGAAGGCGCGCGAGAAGGACGCCTACGCACGACGGGCGGCGACCTCCGGTTCCTCGTTCGACGACGTCGCCGAGCGCCTCGATCGCCTGTACGACGACGCACGCCGTCGGCGGCGGCCGCAGAGACGGCACGAGACGGAGCCGCTCGCCGACCGGGACTGGATCGTCGCCGACCTCCACATGCACACGAGCCACTCGCACGACTGCTCGATCGAGCCGTCCGACCTGGTCGCTCACGCCGAGGGCGACGGCCTCGGGGCGATCGCCGTGACCGACCACAACGTCCTCGGCGGCGCGCTCGAGACGGTCGAGCTGGCGCGCGACCGGAACCTGATCGTGATCCCCGGCGAGGAGGTGAAGACCGACCGCGACGGCGAGGTGATCGGCCTCTTCCTCCACGAGGAGATCCCGCGCGGGATGAGCTTCGCCGACACCCTCGCGGCGATCCGCGAGCAGGAGGGCGTCGTGTATGTCCCGCATCCATTCGACCGGATGCACTCGATCCCGTCGCCGGCGACGCTGCACCGTCATCTCCCGGAGATCGACGTGCTCGAGGTCTACAACGCGCGGCTTCTGTTCGACGCGTACAACGACGAGGCGCTCCGCTTCGCGCGGAAGTACGGGCTCCTCGCGGGCGCGGGCTCCGATGCGCATGTGCTGCAGGGCGTCGGCACGGGCGCGCTCCGAATGCGCCGGTTCGACGGGCCGGAGGAGTTCCTCCTCTGCGCTCCGCACCGCGACCGTCCTTCGGCGCCCGAAGTCGCTCGCGTACCTGCAGTCGCTGAAGTGGGTCGCGCAGATGCGGGAGAAGGTCGGTGAGCGGCGAGCTGCCTCGTAGAGGAAGCAGCCCTCGCGCCAACGAATGAGGCATGCGATGGCGAGAGCGGAGGAGCGTCCCGACCGCAAGGGCGGGAGAGCAGAGCGGTTCGATCGCGAAGGCCGCGAACGCCGACGAGATCCAGGAGCGCTACCTCCGTCGCGCGATCGCGGAGATCAACGAGCTCGGCGACGAGCTCCTCGCCCTCGGCGACGAGCTGCACGTCCCCGTGCTCGGCAGCGGCCATCCGCTCGGCGACGTGTTCCTCCTCAAGCATCACCCGACGCAGAACGAGATCCACGAGGGCGTTGCGTTCTTCGGCCGGGCGGGCCAGGCACTCCTCAAGTCCCTGCAGCGACTCGGCGTCGACCCGCTCGCCGTGTACGGGACGAACTGCCTCAAGTTCGGCACCGAGGACCCGGCGGAGGCGCGCCGATGGCTGACACGCGAGCTGCACATCGTCCAGCCGCGGCTCGTGGTCGCGATGGGCGAGCCGACGGTCGCGTTCCTCGCAGAGCTCGACTTCCCCCTCTCGGAGCCGCTCGACGCCGACCGCCTGGGCGAGCTCCAGCGGTTCACGCCGACGATCGAGGCGCTCGTGACGCCGGACATCGACGACTCGCTGGACGAGCAGGGAGCGAAGACGCGCTTCTGGTCCGCGTTCAAGACGCTCGGCACGTGGTGGGCCGAGCTGCCGCCGTACTAGGAACGAGACGAGCGGCCGGCCTCGGGGCGCTGCTCGCCGCGCTCTGCGCCTGGGACGCGCTCGCGAACGAGCTGCCCGGCGGTCGGCGACCGCTGGGACGTCGCGATCGTCGCGCTCGTCCTGATCCCGGCGACGTTCGGCGTCGTCTGGCTCCTCCTCCCCGTCGCCGACGCGCGCGGGCTCTTCCCGATCGCCGTTGCGACGGGCGCGCTCGCCCTGCTGCTCGACCTCGCCGGGTTGGACGCGGGGGCGAACGTGGCGAAGCTCGTCGCGTTCACGCTCGTCGGCTTCTGGTTCCTGCAGCTCTTCGAGGCGTTGTCGTGGGTCGTGCTCGTGGCGGTGCTCATCCCCTGGGTCGACATCGCCTCCGTGTACCGCGGCCCGACGCGGGTCGTGGTCGACGAGCAGCCCGGTCTGTTCGAGCGGATCGCCGTCGCGTTCGCGCTCCCGGGCGAAGACGCCGCCGCCCGGCTCGGGCCGCCCGACGTGCTCTTCTTCGCCCTCTTCCTCGCGGCCGCCCGGACGTTCGACCTTCGCGTCGACGCGACGTGGCTCGGTATGACCGCCGGGCTCGCCCTGACGCTCGTCGCTACCTACGCCTTCGACCTGGGAGGCCTTCCGGGCCTGCCCGGGATCGCGCTCGGATTCCTCGTTCCGAATGCCGATCTGCTCTGGCGCTCCCTGCGAGTGCGCGAGAGCGTCGAGTGAAGCGCGTGGGCACGGGGGGCGACGACGCCCCCGTGCCCACGACGCGATCAGCAGTTGGCCTGCGCCCAGGCCTCGATGTTCCGGGATGCTTCCGCACCTCGGCGGAGTCGAGCGACTGCGTGATCTCCTGGAGCTTCGCGATGTCCTCGGGGCTCGGAGTCTCACCGGCCGCCAGACCGAGCTCCTTCAGCTCGTCGGCGAACTCCTTGATGTTCTTCGCAAGCACCTCGTAGTCGTCCCGGATCTCCTCGGGGACCTGGTCGGCCAGCTCGTCGAAGACCTCGGTCGCGGAGTCGAGGTCGCTGGACGAGCCTGCGAACGCCTGCGAGAGCTTCGCCGACAGCCCGGCGAACTCGGCGCACTCGCCCGTCAGCACGCCGCTGTCGTCGGTGGCGTCCTCAGTCTCGGTCCCGCTGTCATCCGACTCCGTCGTCGTACCGGAGTCCTCGACGATCGCGGTCTCGGTGTCGTCGGCCGCCTCGTTGCTGTCGTCCCCCCCACATCCTGCTGCAACCAGCGCGAGCGCCGCCAGCAGAAGCACCGCAATCCTTCGTCCCGTCATCCGTCCGCCTTCGTCTCGTCGGTCGCTCCCGCCCGTGCGGGGCCGTCTGTCGCGTGTCCTTCGGCAGTATCGTCCGTCAGCTGCAGCAGCGACACGCTCTCGATGTGCGGCGTGTGCGGGAACATGTCGACCGGCGTGCAGCGCTCGAGCCGGTAGCCGTACTCGTCACGGAGGACTGCGAGGTCGGACGCGAGCGTCGTCGGGTTGCACGAGACGTAGACGACGCGCGGCGCCTGTAGCGCTCCCGTCCGGCGGAGGGCTTTCCCCGCGAGCCCCGCTCGTGGGGGGTCGACGACGACCACGTCCGGCGCCCCCGCGCGCTCGCGTAGCTCCTCGAGCGACTGGCCGACGTTGCCGGCGAAGAACCGTGCGTTCGCGACGCCGTTCAGCTCCGCGTTCTCGATCGCGCAGGCAACCGACTCCTCCGAGATCTCGACGCCCCAGACCGAGGCCGCGTCCCGGGCGAGCGTGAGGCCGATAGTCCCCGTCCCGCAGTAGAGGTCGTAGACGACCTCGTCCCCGGTGAGCCCCGCCGCCGTGCGGGCGAGCTCGTACAGCGTCTCGGCCATCTCGGTGTTCGTCTGGAGGAACGCGTTCGGCCGGATGCGGAACCGGAGGCCGAGCAGCACCTCCTCGATCAACTCCTCGCCCCAGAGGAGGCGCGTCGGCAGGTTCGTGACCTCGGACGGCTGGTCGTTGATCGCCCAGTGGATCGAGCGAACCTCGGGGAAGCGCGTGAGGGTCTCGATCAGGAAGTCGGCGTCGAAGCGCTCCCCCGGCGCGGTGACGAGGACGACGAGGACCTGCCCCGTGTTCCTGCCCTCCCGGACGACGAGGTGACGGAGGTAGCCGGTCTGCGTGTCCTGGTCGTAGGGCTCGAGCCCCTCGCCGCGCGCCCACGCTTTGACCGCCTCGCGGATCGCGTTGCCGACCTCCGTCGTGAGCAGGCATTCCTCGACGTCGATCACCTCGTCCCAGCGTCCTGCGCGGTGGAAGCCGAGCACGAGGCCGTCCGGGCCGGGCGCGAACGAGTACTCGAGCTTGTTTCGGTACCCGTACTGCGAGCGCGCCGGAACGATCGGCTCGAGCGGCGGCCCGACGAAGCCGCCGATCCGCGTGAGCGAGTCGCGTACCTGGAGCTCCTTGGCCTCGAGCTGCCGCTCGTACGCGAAGTCCTGGAAGCGGCAGCCGCCGCAGGTACCGAAGTGGCGGCAGGGCGCCTCCACGCGATCGCGACCGGGCTCGAGGAGCGACGTGCGGATCGCCTCCGCGAAGCCGCGCTTCACCTTTGTCGCGCGGGCCCGGACCAGGTCGCCGGGAAGCCCACCGCGGACGAAGACGACGAAGCCCTCGACGCGGCCGACGCCGTTGCCGCCGTAGGCGAGCGAGTCGATCCTGACCTCGAGCTCTTCCCCCTTGCGTACTGGCGCGGCCATCGGCTGAGGGTACGCCATCGCGATGGTTCGGTTAGCCGCCCTTCCGGCTCAATCTCGGCACGATCGTGCGGACGGCCTGCTCCTCGGGCGCGACCGGGCTCCTCTCGTGCGACACGCGCATCGACGTCTTTCACCCGGACACCGTTCGCGGGGCCGTCGGCACGCTGTTCCACCTCCCGCTCGCCGAGTGCGCCACCGAGGACGCGCTCCCGTGGCTCCGCGAGCATGGCGTCGGGATCGTCGTCGCGACCCCGTGCGGCGGCCGGCCGTTCTGGGAAGCGGACCTCTCTCGCCCCGTCACCCTCGTCGTCGGCAGCGAGCGCCACGGCGTCTCGGACGGCTGGCTCGGCGCGGCGGATGAGCGGGTCGCGATCCCGATGCCCGGCCCGTCGGACAGTCCCAACGTCGGCGTCGCAGCGGGGATCGTCCTCTTCGAAGCGGTGCGGCAGCGCGCCGCGGCGGTCGCTAGCGGAGGACGCTGACGTGCACCGAGCGCTCACGTGGCCCGTCGAACTCGCAGAAGAAGATGCCCTGCCACGTCCCGAGCGCGAGCGCGCCGTCGTCCCGCAGCGGTACGAGCATGCTCGGGCCCATCAGCGACGCCCGGATGTGCGTCGGGGCGTTCTCCTCCCCCTCCTCGATGTGCTGCCAGCCCCAGTCCTCGGGCACCACGCGTTCGAGCGCCATCTCGAAGTCGCGCGCGACCATCGGATCGGCGTGCTCGTTGATGGTGACGCCGGCGGTCGTGTGCGGCACGTAGACCAGGACCGCCGATCCGGTCTCGCCGGCGACGGCATCCTGCACGAGCCGCGTGATGTCGACGAGCTCGCTCTGCCGCTCGGTGCGGACGCTCAGCGTCCGCACCGGCTCAGAGCGCGCCGCCCGCGGCAGGCGGTGCGCCGGCCTCGAGCGGGTTCTCGCCGCCCGACTCCCGGGCGAGGAAGTCCTCGACGTGCATCACGTTGTCCTTCGAGCGCGAGACGACGTCCAGCAGAGCCGACATCGAGGACACCTCCTCGCGCTGCTCCTGCAGGAACCAGTGCATGAACTGCTCGGCGACGAGGTCGCCCTCCTCGCGCGCGGTCAGCGCGAGCTGCTGGATCTGACCGGTGACGCGTTTCTCCTGGTCGAGAGCGAGCTGCACCGGCGAGACGACGTCGGCGAACTCGATCTGCGGCGCGGCGACCGCCGGGATCTCCAGGCGCTCGTCCGCGTCGAGGAGGTACTGCACCATCATCATCGCGTGGTTCCGCTCCTCGAGCGCCTGCCGGTAGAAGTGCGCGGCGAGCTGCGGCAGCGTCTGCGCGTCGTAGTGCACCGCGATCGCGACGTACTGCTGCGACGCGCCGAATTCGTAGGCGATCTGCTCGTTCAGGGCTACCGCGAACTTCCCCATCGGGCGGGACTCTAGACGGTCGGCGGCCGACCGCGCCCCGGGTACGCGCGGACGCACGGCCGCGCGCGGGACGATCCGCGTGAGCTTCGTGTTAGCGCCCCGTTACCGCCCGTCCCGACCCTTTTCGCATGCAGTCCATCACCAAGGGGGAAGGACGATGAGTAGGAAGCACACACCGAGCCCCGCGCTCGTCATCGCGCTCATCGCGCTCTTCGTGTCACTGAGCGGGACCGCCGTTGCGGCGGGCGTGGTTCCGCTCGCGAAGCGCGCGCTGAGCGCCGACAACGCGAAGAAGCTCGGCGGACAGACGGCCGACGCGATCGCGGCGAGCGCCGCGGCGCGGCCGGGGCCGGCGAGCTCGGCGGCCGGGCTCGTCACGGTCAAGACGTCGCAGTGGTCGCTCGCGCCCGACGGCGAGAACGAGTTCGTCGTCGTGTGCGACTCGGGCCAGAAGGCGGTCGGCGGGGGCTTCGACGATCCGGGTGGCTGGGCGCCACGCGTGGGACACGCGGCCGACCGGTGACGGCGCCGGCTGGCGAACGTTCATCACGTTGCCGAGCTCCGCAACGGGCCAGCAGACCGGCACGGTCTACGCGATCTGCCTGCGCTGAGATGGCCGGACGGCGACATGAGCGGCGACTCGGGGCAGCGGCGGCAGCGCTGCTCCTGGCGGGGGGAGCCGTCGGCAGCATGGGCGGGGCGAATGCCCCGCCCATGGCCGACGACGCGCCGCCCGCGCGCGGCGGGCGGGCACCGTGGACGCCGGCCTGGCCCGCGGCTCGAGCCTCTGGCGACAGGAGACGATCACCACGTCGTCCGGCGAGCAGTGCGCGATCGAGCTCTCCGACGCGTACGCGTCCGACCCGACGTTCGCCCGCTCCTGGGGAGAGTTCTTCGGCGGCCTCGTGCACGGCGAGGAGCTGGGCCACGTGACGGTGCGGATCGTGCACGCCCGACGAGCTCGAGTCGAGCTGCGGCCCTCAGGCGCTCGGGTGCTACACGAGCGGGCTCCTCGTGATCCCCGGCGAGCAGACCGGCGGCATCGAGCCGGCGGAGATCGCCCGCCACGAGTACGGCCATCACGTCGCCGCGAGCCGGGCGAACCCGCCGTGGAACGCGGGCACCTGGGGACCGAAGCGCTGGGCGACCCAGGCGGGCATCTGCCCCCGCGCCGCGACCGGCGCGATCGAGCCGGACGACTACACGAACTACGAGCTCTCCCCGCGCGAGGCGTGGGCGGAGGTCTACCGCGTGGTGAACGACCGCCGCGCCGGTCTCGCGTCGCTGACGTGGTCGATCGTCGACGACAGCTTCATCCCGGACGACACGGTGCTTCGCGCCGCCGAGGCGGACGTGACGACGCCCTGGACGGCTCCGACGACGTCGCGGATCACCGCGCGCTTCCGCACCGGCGGCCCGCGCCGATGGCAGAAGACGTTGCCACACCGCTCGACGGCACGTTCACCGCGGAGCTCCGGCTTGCCGCGCGGCCGCACCGACAAGCTCGAGCTGCTCGCCGCCGACGGGCGGGTGCTCGCGCGCGGCCTCTGGGCCGGCTCCTCGTCGAAGCGCCTCGCCTTCGTCGTCTGCGGCCGGCGGACCCTGACGCTGCGGGTCACCCTTCGGCGGGATGCCCGGCACCTTCGGCGTCTCGATCGCTCGCCCGTAGCGCCCTTCGGCCGCCGAGTAGCATCGGCGCGTGGCGGGGATTCCAGACACATTGAAGGGACGCAGCTTCACGCGCGTCGCCGACTGGTCGCCCGAGGAGCTCCGGATGGCGCTCGACCTCGCCGACGAGCTGAAGGTCGAGCGGGCGCGACGGAAGGAGCTCAGGATCCTTCCCGGGCGGACCGTCGGGCTGATCTTCCGGAAGCCGTCGACGCGGACGCGGATCAGCTCCGAGGTGGGGATCGCCGAGCTCGGCGGGATGGCGCTGTACGTGCCTTCCGCCGACCTGCAGCTGTCGCGCGGCGAGTCGACCCGCGACACGGCGATCGTCCTCTCCCGGTTCTTGAGCGCGATCCTCATCCGCACCTTCGACCAGTCCGAGGTCGACGAGTTCGCGGAGCACGCGACGATCCCGATCGTCAACGGCCTCACCGACGCGTCGCATCCGCTCCAGGCGCTCGCCGACGCGATGACGATCCGCGAGCGGTTCGGCGGCTTGGAGGGTGTTCGGGTCGTCTACCTCGGCGACGGTAACAACGTCTGCCACTCGCTCATGCGGATCGCCGCGCGGACGGGCATGCACTTCGTCGCGGCGTGCCCCGATGGCTACGAGCCCGACCCGGCGATCGTCGCGTCCTGCACCGAGGACGCGACGGCGTGCGGCGGGAGCATCACCGTGACGACCGACCCCGAGGAGGCGTCCCGCGACGCGCAGGTGCTCTACACGGACGTCTGGACGAGCATGGGCCAAGAGGACGAGCACGAGCGGCGGCTCCGAGACCTCGACGTGTACCGCCTCGACGGCGGGAAGCTCGCGGTCGCCGGTGCCGACGCGATCGCGATGCACTGCCTGCCCGCCCACGTCGGCGAGGAGATCACCGCGGACGTCCTCTACGGCGACCGCTCGCGCGTCTGGGACCAGGCCGAGAACCGCCTGCACGTCTACAAGGCGGTGCTCGCGCTCACCGTCCGCTGATGTCGTTCGACGACGTCGTCCGCTCCGCGCTCGACTCGCTCCCGCCGCACATCGCCGAGCGCGCTCCGGAACGTAGCGGTCGTCGTCGAGGACGAGAACGCCGAGGACCCCGATCTGTACGGGCTGTTCGAGGGGATCCCGCTGACCGAGGGCGGCCCCGGTCCGGGCGAGCTGCCGAACCGGATCGCCGTCTACCGCGTCCCGCTCGAGGTCGACTTCCCCGACCCGCACGAGCTGCGCGAGGAGATCCGAGTCACCGTGCTCCACGAGCTCGGCCACTACTTCGGGCTCGACGAGGATCGGCTCTCGGAGCTGGGCTACGAGTGACGTCCGCGCTCGATCTCCTCACGTGGGCGGCGCTCATCGTCGGGGCGGCGGTGATCGCCGTGTTTCTCTTTTCGCGTCGCTGATCGATTATCGGTCGTGGGAATGGGGTAGGCACGCCGTTCGTTGACACTTGCATGATCATCAACCCGGAACTCCACGAAGAGATCGACGCGCTGAGCGAGCGCCGGGTAGCCCTCTGGAACTCGCTGTCCCAGGAGCGTGACCCCGCAGTGGTCGACGAGATCAAGGCACTCGATGTCCGCCTCCAGGAACTCTGGGAGCAGAATCGAGCAGAACGTGCACGACTCCGCTTCGGCGAGCGTGAGGACATCGTCCGTCGCGCACGCGCCGAAGAGCGGCTCGAGCGCGCCGCCTGACACACCTCCGAGCAGGGAACACGGCCACTACCCCGTACCATGTGGCCGTGCTCGGTCGTAAGGTCGCCAATGCCAATGAGGATCCAGTCGCGGAGGAGCGCCAGGCGCTCGCCGATCAGCGCGTCGCGGTCGAGGATCTGAAGCGCCAGCTCGGTGAACGGGTCGCCGCCGTTCAGGAGCGCGAGGCCGAGCTGCGCGCCGCCATGGCGGCGATCGCGTCCGGCCGGGAGACGACTGTCTCCCTCCCACCGCTCGTGGATCCCGAGGCCGATCGACTCGCTGCGCGGGCCGCGGCGCTCGGGGAACGCGAGCGCGCGCTGGCAGCCCGTGAGGCAGCCGTCGCGCTGGCGTCCGCCAACGGCTCCGGGGATCCGGCCCTCGCTGCGCGTGACGCGGCGGTTCGCGAGCGCGAGGCGGCCCTGGCGGCTCGCGAGCGGGAGCTCGACGCACGCGAGCGCGATGTCCAGGAGCGCGAGCTCATCCCGGTCGATCCCGATGCGGCACGGCTCGCGCAGATCGAGGCACGGCTCGATGAGCTCCGCGCCGCGGAGGAGGCATTCCTCCGTACCCGACGCGACCTCGCCGAGCACTCGGACGCGATCACCGCCCGCGAGCAGCTCCTCGCGCAACGCGAGCGTGAGCTCGACGAGCGCGAGGACGGCTGGGGTGGGCCGGAAATCCGCGACCTCGAGTCCCGGCTCCGCCGTCTCGAGACGCAGCGGTACGCGGGCGAGCAGACCCGGAGCTTCAGCGGCGGCTTCCGCCGGCTCGAGGAGCAGGGCACTCGCAAGCCTCCCGGCTGAGCGCCGCGCCGCCGACACCAAGCGTCGGCATTCGGCTCCACACTGGAGTCACCCTGATTCGGGCCGGCGATGACCGAGGCGACTAGATTCGGCTCGAAGCCCACTGCTCAGAGGCGAACGGGCTTCACCTTCAGCTTGTAGAAACCCATGGCGGCCATTTGCACGAGCAGTAGTCCGTGCCGGAACCTCGAGATATTGGTCTGGCCATAGTGACGCGCGCCGTAACGCACGGGCAGGTCCACGATCTTCATCGTCCGTCGCGCGGCGCCGAGCAAGAGGTCGAAGTCGCCGAACGGATCGAAGTCGCCGAAATACGAGCGGGAGCGTACGATCACCTCGTAGTCGCTTCTGCGAAGCACCTTCGTCCCGCACAGCGTGTCCTTGACGCGCTGTTCGAGCAGGTGGCTGAACGCGGACGAGAAGAACTTGTTCCCAACCAGGTTCAGGAACCGCATGGCTCCGGACTGGTGGTCGTAGACGAGCCTGGACCCGTTCGCCAGATCGGCATGGCCCTCGGATACGGCGCGATAGAACTTTGGGAGGTCCTCGGGCGCGACGGTCAGGTCGGCATCGAGAATCATCAGCAGCTCGTGGCGGGCCTTCTCGAAGCCCAGTCTCACGGCGTCGCCTTTCCCGGCGCCGGTCTGGACGTGCAAGGAGATATCGCGCTCCGGATGCAGGTCGATTTGCCGCTCGATCTCTTCGCGCGTGCCGTCAGTCGACCCGCCTTCGACGAACACGAGCTCAGTCGTCGTCCCGAGCTGGGGCGTCCTCTCGATGATCTCCTCGATCATGCCGGCCTCGTTTCGACAGGGGACGACGACCGAGACTCCGAGCTCTCGCGCGGAACGTGACGGCTTCGGGCGAGCGACGACCCACCAGGTCAGCGAGAGGTGGGACAGCGGCCAGACGTTTGCGACGACGCCGTTGACGAATGTCGAGAGTCCCGGAACCTTCTTCGGGAGGATGACCCGCTTCGACGTCGAGATGACCTCGAAGTCGGCCAGCTCGAGCAGATTTCGGAGGTCGTCAGGCGTGACCCAGTTGCGAATCGGCTTCTCCGGCTTGAGTCCGAGCATCTCCGCGATCCGGATCGCCGGCCGCCAGAGCTGGCTGTAGGAGTGGATGACGACCCGACTGCGCTCGTGCGTCATCGCGCGCACGTTGTGAAGGATCGCTTGGAGGTCGAAGGCGAACGGTACGAGGTCGGACATGATGACGTAGTCGAACTGCTCGTCGCGAACGAATCGCTCCCCAGCCTCCACGACGAACTCGAGCCCGGGGTGACGTGACGAGGCGAACTCGACCATGGCGGCGCTCACATCGACGCCGACTCCGCGGGAAGGGCGGAGCGCCGCAAGCAGATCGCCAGCGCCCGATCCAAGCTCGAGGACGGTCGCGTCTTCAGGGACGAGAAAGCGGTGAATCGACTCGATCAGCCGGTAATACGTTCGATTGCGCTCGCGCCAATCGCGCTCAACACTCACGAAGCCGTCGAAGAAGGAACCAACTGCGCAGAGATGCTCTGCCTCGGCCCGAGCAGCCGTCGGACGCTGTCCACTAACGGGCGTGAGTCTGAGCAGGTCGGGTTGGAGTGGATCGACGACAGCCGAGTATAGTAGGCCCGCTGTGTCTCCGCACCCAAACGCAGCAAAAACACGCCTGACATTACCCCCTCGCGCCCTGGTTCCCAAGACTGCGCCAGACGACCCTGTCGATTACTACTTCAAACCACTCACCGCACGACTCTACCGCGCTCGGCTTCGCCTAGCCGATGCACTGCTCGATGACGGCTACTACGACTCGTTGCTCGAGGTTGGTTATGGGTCGGGCATCTTCTTTCCACAGCTGGCACGCAGATCGCGTCGACTGACAGGCGTCGACATTCACCGGGAGTCGGAGCGGGTTGACGAGATGCTCGGGAAACTCGGCATCTCAGTCGATCTACGTGAGGCATCGCTATTCGAACTCCCTTTTGCAGACGGAAAGTTCGATGCTCTCGTCTGCCTGAGCGTCCTCGAGCACATCACAGATCTCCACGCCGCGCTGAGCGAATTCCGACGCGTCTTGCGACCCGGCGGCGTCGTGGTTCTCGGCTTCCCCGTCCGGAATCCAATCACCGACACTTTCTTTCGAGCCGTTGGCTACAACCCGCGCGAGATCCATCCGTCGGGCCATCGCGGCATTCTGCGCGCAGTTCGGAGTCACCCCGGACTTGCGGTGGAGCGAGAAGCGCGATTCCCGCGCTTCCCTGCGGTCGATCTCGCTGCGTACGCGGGTTGTCGATGTCGCGCCGTCTAGGCTGAACGCGCGCTCTTCCTCGGCTAGAGCGCACGACTTGGAGACATCACGATCCATACCCCCCGCGAGCAGTCGGTGACACGAGCGCGAGTTTCGTCCCGCGCGACACAACGTCGGTTCTACACCGCTCTTGCCGTGGGGGTCGTCGCCTTCGGGTGCCTATACGTCGGCTCGCGCTGGACTCCATCGAGCTACGCCATCGTGCTCGAGGCGCTCGGCGTCGAGAACCGAGGTCTGGTTGCCGGCACTCCGCGAGTCGAGCGGGGCGACGAGTTCGGATGGCACACGCCGCTGTTGCAGATGTCGATTCGGAGTGAGTTCGAGCGTCATGACCGGACGCCGCCGTACTTTGAGGATCTACGGACTCTGTATGCACTACCGATCACGGACTGGGGACTAGCGTTCAAGCCTCAGCTATGGATGTTTCACATCGCATCCCCTGCGGCTGCTTATTCGTTCTATCACTACTTCATGATCAGCATGTTCATCATCGGGTTTACGCTTCTTCTAATCCGACTCGGCGGCAACAATTTCGAGTCGTTATTTGGCGCGCTAGCTCTCTTCTTCGCAGCCTACACCCAATACTGGTGGAACGCGGCTGCAAACTTTTTCTTTCCGTTCTTTCCGTGGATCGTACTTTCTCTTCTGTTACCGATCCGTCTGGCATGGCGACTACTTATCTTCTATTGGCTGATTGTTTGCGGTCTTCTCACATACTTCTATCCTCCGAACGCAATTGCCCTGGGATTCGTTGGATTTGTACTCATCGTGTCGCTGCAACCAGCGCTATTGCGTCCTCGCCGGCTGGCTCTGCTTGCACTGACCGCGGGAGCCGCCGTTGCAACCTCGGTCTTCTATCTCCGCGACGCTCTTCGCGCGTTGGCCGACACCGTCTATCCGGGGCAGCGCGTCAACGCTGGCGGCGGGCTCGGATTCGATCGATGGCTGTCCCAGCTCGTCCCCACCTCGCAGATAGACGGCCACACGTCGCTTGTCGCGGGAATCAACGTCGGGGAACTGGCCACGCTTGGGAGTGTCTACGTGCTGGCGATCGCTTGCTTCTTCCCTTGGCGCGAGTTCACGGCCGACGCGAGCCGCTCGGAGTTGCAGCGCCTGGCTCCTATCGCCGTCGGTCTTATCGCGACGCAAGCCTGGATGATGATTTCGTTGCCGGCCTGGGCCGGCTATCCGCTGCTCTGGCACCGAGTGCCGCCGGGCCGGATGGTGCTTGCCGGCGGCCTGCTTCTCGTACTGCTGGCCTTCCTTCTGGGCCACACGCGGCCGCTCCGGTTCACGTGGCTACGACTTGCGACATTCGGCACGATCCTGCTGCTCGTGTGGACGGCGTACAAGCGTCCTCACGGGATCGACCTGCTCGCGGCGTGGCGGGATTGGGCGATCCTCGCCCCAGTGGCTGTGATCGCGTTCCTCGTGCACCGAGGCTCCTTGAGCCCCAAGAACGCAAACGGCGCACTCCTCGCGTCCGCTGCCGTACTCGCTGCGGCGTCATTCGGCAATTACAACCCGATCCAGTCGGCCGATCCGATCTTCGCCAGGCACGAGACGCCCGTCACGCGGGACCTCGAGCGGCGGCTGCGGGTGGAACGCCGAGGGTATCTCGTGCTTCCTTGGGGCTCGAGCTTCTTCGCCCATACCGGCCTACCGCTTGTCGGCCTCGGATACCCGTCGATTACGTATTCGACGTTTGCCCCGGCGCTCGACTTCTGGCGCCGCCTATATCCGGAGTTGCCGCCAGACGAGTTCGACAATGTCTTCAACAATGTGGGCGGATTCAGCGTCGGGGACGTCGCCAAGCCCAGCCGTGTGCCCGGAACGCTCGTGACGCTCGCGCCAGTGGCGCCCTTCGAGCAAAAGGATCTGACCGTCTGCGATCTGATCACCGACCGCGTTCGTCCGTTTGCACACGGGATCGGCTGTCGCGATACGAGAGCTGGCCGGCCCTAGACGCCGCCGACCGTGTCGTGGTTGCCACGTCTCCGCACGACGATCCTGCGCATCTGAGCGTGGTGATCGGCTCAACTCCGCATCGTCATCCGCCGTCCTCCGATCGGCCGGGCGGTGATATTCAGGCGCGTTGGGGGACGACGGGGTACTCGCTCTGGCCGCGCCGGTCGGCCTCGAGGTCGCCACTCCCGTGCGGGAAAACTCTGGGACAGCCCCCTCGACGGCTCCTCCACGAAGTCGAGCGAACCGGCGATCCCGCTAGAATCCTTGCTCCGGGGCGTTAGCTCAGTTGGGAGAGCACCAGCTTTGCAAGCTGGGGGTCGCCGGTTCGAGCCCGGCACGCTCCACACCGAAACCCGCTGGAAACGGCGGGTTTCGCGTTTCAAGAGCGACAACGCAGCAGGCGCCGTGTCCGCAAAATGTCCGCAGCGGAGGGCGAGCCCCGCAACACTGGCGACGTGATCGCCGACCGTAGTTGTCGCGGCGGCCGTGAGCCTGGCGGTCGTGGCGGCGACGCGCGACGGTCACGGGTCATTCAAGCCCGCCGAGGTCGCCGATGCCCTCCGATCGCAGGGATTGGACGTGAACGAGATCAACGCAGTCACGCCGAGCGGCAAAGCCGTTCTGACGAACGCAGGTGCCGTCCTCATGCCACATGACGAGAGTTTCACTGTCCTTGTACTTGGGACAGACGACCAAGCTCGGCAGGCATTTCGACAGTACGAGACGGAGACCCGGACACGTTCGAGCTGCGAGCGGGGAACGTGCTCATCCTCGCGGACGGTTCAAACGCGGATACGCCGCTACCGGCGGCGACACGGGCTCGCATCCGAGAGCCGTCGCCGCCCTCGCGGCGCCATAGGTCACAACGCGCGTAAGCGCGGATGTCAACCTCCCTGCCGATCGGCATCCAGCAGCTCGGCACAAAGCTGGCGATGAAGGGGCGCCTCGGCGCGCGTCACCTTCCCGCCACTCTCGACCCAAGCCTCGCACTTGCCCGGGCCAACAAGCTCGAAGCAGACACCCCCCGTACCCTCTCCGGCGGACTGTGGCCGTCCAGACAGCTCCTTTTCACACTCATGCGTGTACGGGATCCGGACTGCCCCCTCGTCTGCGGAGCCAGAGCCGCAACCCGCGAAAGAGGCCGCGGCCGCGAGAACAAGGGAACAATGCGAATCACCTGAGCCATCGTATTCGCCGCCAAACTTCGGACCTGTCCGGGCCGATCATGACCTCGGTTGGCTCGCAGGCGAGGGCGAAATCGATTGCTAAGTCGCACGGTCGTCCGCGTACCCTTGAGGGGATGAGCAGCGCCGATAGCTGGCTACGAGGACACGGTCGACGACGGCTGACCGTCGAGACTGGACCGCCGTCGCGACCGAGCGAGCCCGACGAGCAGACGCCGCGCCCGATCGTTACGCAAGGCGCGCGCAGCCCGGCGCCGCCCGAGCCGAAACGTCGCCGGACGACTGGCTGCGCCACGGCGACGGCAGCGGCGACCTCTGGCAGCGATACACGACGTAGGAGGCCCTCGCGATGACTAAGACGCTGCCGCGCTACTTGCGAAGCGATCGACGGCGCCGAGATGGGCGCGAGCTGCTCGCGCCGCTGCCGCCGATCCTGCTCGAGCATCTCGCCGACTCGACACCGCTCGTCGAGCACCGCCGCGCCGCCGAGCGACTCGTCGAGCTCGGGACAGCCTCTAGACATCATTTGCAGGCTCCCTTAAACTCGACCTCGTTGAGGCGACGCTGTCTCATCGATCCCGAAGGGAGCCCTTCATGAGCAGGAGGAAGATCGGTGTCGTCGTGGCTGCCGGTGCAGCGGTTCTCGCCCTCGTCTTCGCGTCGGCGTCCGCGACGAGCCCCTCGCAGGCAAGCGCCATCTACTTCGGCATGGACGCGCCGCTGACCGGGCCGACGCAGCTCGTCGGCCAGAGCGACCGGCAGGCCGTCGAAGCGGTGGTGGCGTACTGGAACTCCCGCGGGGGCATCAGAGGCAGGCGAGTCGTAGTGGACGTCCTCGACAACGCATCGAATCCGTCGCAGGCCGTCCAGAACGTCCAGAAATTCATCAGCGACCCCAAGTACGTCGGCATCTTCGGCTCGGGGAACGCCGCCGCCGCGGTGGCGACCGGGGCGATCGCGAGCCAGGCGAAGATGCCGTTCATCGCGCTCTCGCCCCCGACGACGCTCGTCGAGCCGCCGCAGCCGTACGCCTACATCCTCACGGCAACGGCCCGGCTCTACGCGTACAGCGAGGCGGCGTACCTCAAGAGCCTGGGCGTCAAGCGCGTGTGGCTCATGGGCGACAACGGCGGGTACGGGCGCGACGGGCCGAACCAGGTCTCGAAGCTGGCGAAGAGGTATGGCCTCGAGATCGTCGACACGACGATCTTCTCGCCCGCGTCGACGGACTTCTCGGCCGAGCTGACGCGAATCAAGAACTCCAACGCCCAGGCGCTGTGGCTCTGGACGGCCACGCCGGCAGGGGCAACGATCGTGAAGCAGTTCAAGCAGCTGCAGCTGCCACAGCGGCTCGTGCTGACCGGCGCTAACGTCTCGCCGCAGTTCCTCCAGGGCACGTGCGGGGACGTGAACGGCGCGATCGTCAACTCGTTCCTCGCGACCGCGTGGACGTTCCTCCCGAAGACGAACCCTGTGCGCAAGGAGGCCGCGCTGCTCCGCAGCATCCTCAAGCGACCGGTCTCCAACTTCGACGGCGACGCGGCGGGCGCGCTCTGGGCGTACAAGGCGGCGATCGAGAGAGGCGGCGCGACGCGAGCAGGCATCAACGACGCGCTCGAGACGAAGCTGCGAGGGCTCGTGACGCCGGCGGGCAGGATCTACCTCTCGCGAAAGAACCACCAGGGCCTCCAGCTCGACTCGATGTGGGTCGGGAGGATCCAGGACTGCCAGGTGAGGCCGCTCTTCGGCCCGGCCTTCACGAAGAAGAAGTAGCGATGCGAGCGCCGCAGACGCTTGTCGCCCGGCGGCTGCGGCGCTCGTGAATCTCGCGCACGTCCTCGCGGACGGCGCCGTCCCACGATCCTGAGCGGACGGTGTTGCTGTTCGAGGGCAGCAGGTCTCGTACCGCGAGCTCCCGAAGAGCGCCACAGGGAAGATCCTGAACGGAGCATCTGACCTCGGCTCGCTCCGCGAGAGACTGCCCCGCCGCCCCGCACCTGAGTCCGCCCCGTCCCGGGAGCAATATCAGGGTGGTTGACAGGTAGGCTTCAACGTTCGATACTCCCATCGTCATCTGCCGGCGCGGGCAGAGGGGCCGAGATGCCGGCACGAGCAGGGAGGTCGATCGTGAACCGTCTCGGCATCTGGCTTCGGAACACGCTCCTCGTCGTCGTCCTCGTCCTGACGCTCGTCGCGGGCACGGGCCCGTCGGCGTCGGCGTCGACCGCCCACTTCACGGGGACGCTCCCGAACGGAGCCGCGTGGGTCGCGGACGTTCCGTCGAGCTGGAACGGCATTCTCGTCCTCTACAGCCATGGCTTCGGGCCGCCGCTGCCCGCGAATGCGCCGGATGCGGCGACGCGCGACGCGCTTCTTGCGCGCGGCTACGCGCTCGCCGGCTCGTCGTACGACCCCGCCGGCTCCTGGTGGGCGCTGAATACCGCCGTCAACGACCAGTTCGCCACGATCGGCGCGGTGACGGCAGCAGCCCTCCCGCACGCGCCCGAGCGCGTCCTCGCGTTCGGCACCTCGATGGGCGGGCTCGTGAGCGCGCTCGAGGCCGAACAGGGAGCCGGGATCATCGACGGCGCGCTTTCGACATGCGGGCTCGTCGCCGGCGCGATCCATCTCAACAACTACCAGCTCGACGCGGAGTACGCGATCGCGAAGCTCCTCATGCCTGCTCCCGGACCCAAGCTCGTCGATTTCGCGAACCCGGGCGAGGGCGCCGCGTCCGGAGCCGCGCTAACCGCGGCGGTGCAGGCCGCCCAGACGACTCCCGAAGGCCGCGCACGCCTCTCGCTCGTCTTCGCGCTCCTCAACGTCGTGCCCGTCGCGCCCGGCGTTCCCGAGCCGGCGCCGAACGACGCCGCGGCGATCGAGGCCGCGCAATACGCGAGCGCGGTTCAGTCGTTCCCGCTGCTCAACTTCATCCAGTTCGGCCGGTACTGGATCGAGCTCGCGGCCGGCGGCAACGGATCGTGGACGCGCGGTGAGGACTTCGCCGAGCTCCTGAGCCACTCGCCCTACCACGACGTCGTGCGGAAGCTCTATCGCACCGCCGGCCTCGACCTGAAGGCCGATCTGGAGACGCTCGACGCGGGCGCCGCGATCGGGGCCGATCCGGACGCCATCGCCTCGCTCGAGGAGACGTCCGTGCCGACCGGAAAGCTCCAGGTTCCACAGCTCACGCTGCACACGACCGCAGACCCGCTCGTCCCCGTCCAGCACGAGAGCGTCTACGCGGACGTCGTCCGGCGTGCCGGCGGCCAACAGCTTGCTGCGGCAGGCATACGTCGACCGCTGGGGCCACTGCAGCTTCACGCCGGCCGAGTTGGTGGCGGGCGTCGAGGCGCTCAGGCATCGGGTCGAGACGGGTCGCTGGGACTCCGTCGCGCAGCCGCAGACGCTGCAGGCGTCGGCGAGCGCGCTTGGCCTCGGGGACGCAGCGTTCGTGCACTATGAGCCCCCGGCGCTGTCCGGCGACAACGGCTCGTTCGACCCCGCGAGGAATGGACGCTGACGTCGAGCTGACAGCCGCAGCGAGCCACGTGGCGGCGGGCAGCGGGGCGACCGGCCGTCCGCCTGAGCCTTCCGCGCGATGTGAAACGATGCGCCGATGACCGGGGCCGTTGGAGTCGAGGAGGCGACGGCTCGCACGGAGCCCGGCGTCTCGTACGCCGTCGCCCGCCTCCATCAGCGAATATTCGCGGGCATCACCGAGCGCGTGGCCCCGTACGGTCTCACGACGCTCCAGTTCACGACGCTCAGCGTGCTCAGCCGGCACGGTGCGCCGCTCTCGACGTCGCAGCTCGCGCGACGCGCGTTCATGACTCCACAGTCGATGAGCGAGGTCATCCACGCGCTCGAGCGCAAGGGCCTCATCAAGCGAAACCCGCATCCGAACCATCGCAGGACGCTGCCGGCGACGCTCACGGCGAAGGGCCGTCGCGTGCTCGCTGCGTGCGACGAGGCGGTCTCCGAGTTCGAGGACTCGATGCTCGAGGGCTTCTCCGAGAAGGACCGCGCCGCGTTCCTCGACATGGTCAAGGCGGCGGTCCGCAATCTCGGCGGCGGCTTTCCGAGTGACTAGAAGCCGCCACGTGTTTCAGGTAACCTGAATACGTGGCGGCGGCCTCTCTCCCGCTCGCACCCGAGACGGAGCAGCAGCTCGCCTGCGAGCTCGCGGGCGTCACGAAGGCGTTCGGCGCGGTCAGGGCGGTCGACGACGTCTCGCTGGACGTCGCCGCCGGCTCGCTGACCTGCCTCATCGGTCCGAACGGCGCGGGAAAGTCGACCCTGCTCGGCTGCATCTCGGGGTTCCACCTCGTCGACAGCGGCGTCGTGCGAATCGACGGGCACGACGTCACCCGCTGGCCTCCGCATCGCCGCGCCCGGCACGGGTTGGCGACGGTGTTCCAGACGACGCGCCCGCTCGCCGAGCTCGACGTGCTCGACAACGCCGCCGTCGGAGCACACGTTCGCTCCCGCACGGGCTTCGTCGAGAACATGCTCCGGCCGCCCTGGCAGTGGCGCGAGCAGCAGCGGGTGCGGGAGGAGGCTCGCGAGGCGCTCGCGATCATCGGGTTGGACGAGCGCGCGGCCGACCCGGCCGCGGTGCTCCCGCTGGGACAGCTCCGGCTCCTCGCGATCGCACGCGCGCTCGCGCAGCGTCCGTCCGTGCTGCTGCTCGACGAGCCGGCCGCCGGCTTGCGCGCAGGCGAGAAGGCGCACCTCATCGACGCCCTGCGGACGCTCTCGGGCCGCGGGCTCACGATGGTGCTGGTCGAGCACGACATGCAGTTCGTGGGGGCGCTCGCAGAACGCGTCGTCGTGCTGGACCGCGGGCACGTGATCGCCGACGGCACGCCGGCCGAGGTCCGCAACGATCCGCAGGTCGTCGCCGCGTACCTCGGCTCGACGACGCTATGAGCGCGCTCGTCGAGGTAGACGACCTCGTCGTCCGCTACGGGCCGGCGGTGGCGCTCGACGGCGTCTCGCTGACGCTCGGAGCGGGTGAGCGCGTCGCGCTCATCGGGGCCAACGGTGCGGGCAAGTCCTCGCTCCTCAACGCCGTCTGCGGGGTGGTGCGGCCGGCGGGAGGGAGGGTGCGGGTCGCGGGCGACGACGTCACCGGAAGGACGCCGAACCACGTCGTGCGCCGCGGGCTCACGCAGGTTCCGGAGGGCCGCCAGGTCTTCCCCAGCCTTCCGGTCGAGGCCAATCTCCTCCTCGGCGCATTCGGCCGCTCGTTCCGGACGGAGATCGCGACCTCGACGATCCGCTACCTCCGCCGCCGCGCGGAGGCGCGCGAGCGTCTCGAGCGCGTCTACACCCTGCTTCCCAAGCTGCACGAGCTGCGCGACCGACCTGCCGGACGAACCTCGGGCGGCGAGCAGCAGATGGTCGCGATCGGTCGCGCGCTGATGGCCGAGCCGCGGGCGCTCGCGATCGACGAGCTCTCGCTCGGCCTCGCGCCCATGGTCGTCGAGCAGCTTGTCGAGTTCCTGCACCGGCTCAACGACGAGGAGCACGTCGCGATCCTCCTCGTCGAGCAGAACGCGCTGCTCGCCTTCGACCTCTGCGAGCGCGCGTACGTTCTCGAGACGGGCCGGGTCGTGCTCGAGGGCGAGAGCACGCAGATCCGCGACCGCCCGGAGGTGCACAGCGCGTACCTCGGAGGCGGCCCCGGATGACCGAGTTCCTGCAGCTCGTCGTCGTCGGGCTCTCGACGGGCTCCGCGTTCGCGCTCGTCGGGATGAGCCTCGTGCTCGTCTACCGGACGACGGGGATCGTGAACTTCGCGCAAGGCGTCTTCGCGGTGATCGGCGGACTGTTCACGTTCCAGCTCTCCGACGACATGCCGCTCGCGCTCGCGACGCTCGTGTCCGTCCTGCTCGCCGCGTTCCTGTCGTCGCTCCTCGCCGTGGTCGCCGTCGGCTTTCGCGACCGGACGACGAGTCTCGCGAGCACGATCATCACCCTCGGCGCCGCCTTTCTGGCGCAGGCGCTGCTCCTGCTCAAGTTCGGCGACATCCCGCGCAGTTATCCGGGCATCTCCGACCGGGCGTGGAGCATCGGGGGCGTCCTCGTCCAGCCGCAGTACGTGCTCATCGCAGGCGTCGCGCTCCTGTGCGCCGTCGCATTGACGCTCTTCCTCCGCCGGACGATCGTCGGACAGGCGCTCGTCGCGTGCTCGGACTCGCGGCGCGCCGCCGAGCTCGTCGGCCTCAACATCCGCTCGCTCGCGCGTCGTCGCGTTTGCCGGCGCGGGCGCTCTCTGCGCGCTCGGCGGCGCGCTGCTCGCGCCGAGCGCCCCGATGACGTACAGCTCGGACGTCCAGATCACCGTGAACGGCTTCGCCGCGGCCGTCTTCGGCGGCCTCGGCTCGATCCGCCTCGCGCTGCTCGGCGGCTATGCGCTCGGGATCCTCGAGCAGCTTGTGGTCGGCTACGTCGATCCGCAGTACAGCCTGACCATCGCCCTGATCGTCATGCTCGTCCTCATCGGCTGGCGCTCGCGGGCGGAGATCGCGAGCGCGTCACACGAGGCGCACGCTGCGATCCAGCGCGCCCGCGTGCCGTGGCCGGCGCCCGTCCGATTCGGGCTGATCCTCGCCGGAGCCCTCTTCGCCTGCTGGCTTCCGTACCAGCTCTCGACGTTCGACGTGGCGCTGTACGACCGCATGGGCCTGTATGCGCTCGTGACGATCGGCCTCACGCTACTCATGGGGTACGCCGGGCAGATCTCGCTGGGGCAGGGAGCCTTCTTCCTCATCGGCGCCTACACATCGGCGATCCTCACCGTCGGCATCGACCCGGACACGCGCCTCGTCGACCCCGGTGCCGGCGTCTCGCCGGTGCTCGCCGTGCTCGCTGCGCCCGTGGTCGCGGCAGTGCTCGCGGCCGTGATCGGCGTCCCGCTCCTGCGCCTCCACGGCCACTACCTCGCATTCGCGACACTCGCACTCCACCTCATCGCGTTCTCGGTTCTCTCAGCATGGGACCGGTTCACGGGCGGCCAGTACGGCATCTCGGTCACAAAGCCGCTCACCGTGTTCGGTCACGACCTCCGCGGACCGCTGCATGCAGCGGTCGTCTGGGGCGTGGTCGCAGTCGCACTGCTCCTCGCGACCAACCTCGTCCACTCGCGGGTTGGGCGCGCGTTGCAGGCGATCGCCACCGACGAGGCGTCGGCGGCCGCGTCGGGCATCCCGGTCGCGAGCTACAAGCTGCGGCTGTTCGTCTTCGCGGCGGCTCTCGCCGGGCTCGGCGGAGGGCTGTTCACCTTCTCGTTCCTGATCGTCTCGCCCGAGGCGTTCCCCATCGTTCTCAGCATCGAGTTCGTCGTCATGGTCGCCGTCGGCGGCCTCGGCAACATCTACGGCGCGGTCGCGGGGGCCGTCGCCATCCTCTACCTCGAGCAGAAGCTCCGCGACCTGGGAACGCGGCCAGACCTGTTCGGCTGGGACCTGCCCGACGCGGCTCCGACGGTGTTCTCGTTCGGCGTCTTCGGGCTGATCCTGATGGCGATCATGCTCTTCTTCCCACGCGGGCTGCTTCCGGCGCTCGGCGACGCAACCGCAGGCGTCTGGGAGAGAGTCCGCGGCGCCCGGCGCCCGGGCGCCACTCCGTCGGCCCCAGCAGCCGGGGGGCGTTCTGCTTGAGGACGAGCGGCCGCACGTCGCCTCTGAGTCCGCACATGCGCCCTCGCGCCAGCGTTGACGAACCTGCGCGCTAGGGCTCTCCGATCCGGTTCGGAGGCCAATAGGTAACTTCTGCCCTGCCCGATGTTGTCCCGAGGGACGACGCCCCAACGGCGCGAGTCGCAGGACATCGTGAGGTTGTCGCCAAGGACGAAGTAGCTCTCGCTGAGCGGGCCCTATTAGCTACCGGGCGGCTCGGCGACCGAGTAGTCGCGGCCGGCGGCGAGCGTTCGGGACGACGTAGAGGTCGTTCGGCTAGCGTCGCCGAGTCAGCTCAAGAGCTCCGCCTCGCAAGAGGACGTCGGTGTGCGCCAGAGTTCGCGAATGTCACCAGAGCGGGGCGGCACGGGCCTCGGGCTTACTGCTACTGATCTGCACCCGAGCTTGCGTCCCGTTCTCCTGTTGGGCCGCCGTGCCAGTCGACACACAGCACTGTTGCGTCGTCTCGAAGCACGCCACCGCAGGCATCGACCACGGCCTGTGTTAGCGCCTGTACTGCCTCGCGTGCGTGAAGGTCTCGTGTCTGCGTGACGATCTCCATCGCGTTCACCTTGGCCGCGTTGCGCTCGAGGATTCCGTCAGTCAGGAAGACGAGCCGGTCTCCGACTTCCAGCTCCAGCTCTTGGACGCGATATTCGTAATCGAGTGATATGCCGAACGGGAGTCCAGGGGCCAACTCAACGGACTCGGCGCGGCCCTCCCGGATCAGGATCGGCGAGGGATGTCCGGCGTTCACGATTCGTGCGAGACCGGAGGCATGGTCGACCCGTACGACCTGCCCAGTCACAAAGTCACTATCGTCGCCGAACCCGTATAACGCCTCATTGGCAAGCTGGGTCTGTTGCGCGAGATTGACGCCGCGGCGGCGAGCGTTTCGCAACGCGCCCACGAAGACTGTTGCCAGCACGGCCGCGTTCAGCGTGTGGCCCATCGCATCAGTGATGGAGAGATGCAAGGTATCTCGCTCGACGCTGAAATCGAACGTGTCTCCGCCGACATCGCCTGCCGGCTCCAGCCACCCGGCCAGCGTGAATTGGCCCCCCTCGCAGGTGTACGAGGCGGGCAGGAGTCGATGCTGGAGCTCTGCCTCCAACGAGAGCGGCACTGAACGCTGACCCCAGTCGAACAGGTCAGTGAAGCGGCGGTTGGCGATCACGATGTAGGCAAGCGCGTGGGCCCCAGCCGACACGACTGCGAGCGCCGGCTGGTCAGGCTCGGCCTCAAGTCCGAGTTCCAGCACGCCGACCGCCTCGCCTCGACTCGTCACGGGAGCAAAAACCCGGAATCCATCAGAGTCCTTCACGATCTGGACGTCCTGCTCCGCGAGCGCACGACCATGCGGTGTTTCGGCCAGCGGGACCGCCTGTCCGCGTTCGCGGCTTTCATCATCGTCAGCGTTCATGCGGCGGACGTGACTCAGCCGGATCAGTGACCGGCCACTGTAGTCGGCGATCAGGAAGCTGACATCGCGCGCCCCGAGAGCATCGGTCAAGGCGGCGGCGACGACTTCTGCCGCATCGACCGGCGGAGCCGCTTCCACGGAAGCGAGCAGCGTCTTCACATCTAGCGGGGCGACCACGCCCGATCGGTCGCTCTTTCGCGTCGTCACTAACCCGACCATAACGATCCGGCTACCGCTGGTAAGCCATCGCGGGTCGAGCGAGGTCGAGCGGGGCGTGCTCTGACGAAGCGTGAGGGCCGGCGTTGGCCGGCCCTCGTCCTAGGCCAGGCGTGGGATCTTAGAAGTCACCCATGCCGCCCATGCCTCCCATTCCGCCGGCCATGCCTGCTCCGGCAGTGGCCCTCTCGGGCGCGTCGGTGACGATCGCCTCGGTCATGAGGATGTTCTTCGCGATCGACGCGGCGTTCTGCAGCGCCGACCGGGTTACCATCGTCGGGTCGATGATGCCCGCGGCCACGAGGTCGACGACCTCTGTGGTGTCGACGTCCAGGCCGTGGCCCTTCTTCGCCGAGCGGACCTGGTTGACGACGACCGAGCCCTCGAGGCCCGCGTTGTAGGCGAGCTGGCGAAGTGGCTCCTCCAGCGCGCGCACGATGATTGCCGCGCCCGTGCGCTCGTCCCCGTCCATCGTTTCGAGCTTGACCGCCTTGGCGGCGTTGAGGAGCGCGACGCCGCCGCCGGCGACGATGCCCTCCTCGAGCGCGGCGCGGGTCGCCTGGAGGGCGTCCTCGACGCGGTGCTTCTTCTCCTTCATCTCGGTCTCGGTCGCAGCGCCGACCTTGACGACCGCGACGCCGCCGGACAGCTTCGCAAGGCGCTCCTGGAGCTTCTCGCGGTCGAAGTCGGAGTCGGTGTTCTCGACCTCCGCCTTCAGCTGCTTGATGCGGCCCTTGATCGCCTCCGAGTCGCCGGCCCCGTCCACGATCGTGGTCGAGTCCTTGTCGATCACGATCTTGCGGGCCTTGCCAAGCTGCGAGAGCTTCGTGTTCTCGAGCTTCAGCCCCATCTCCTCGGTGATCACCTCGCCACCAGTGAGGATCGCAATGTCCTCGAGCATCCGCTTGCGCCGGTCACCAAAGCCCGGCGCCTTGACGGCGACGGCGGTAAAGACACCACGGAGCTTGTTGACGACGACCGTCGCGAGCGCCTCGCCCTCGACGTCCTCGGCCACGATCAGCAGCGGCCGACCGGCCTGGATGACCTGCTCCAGGATCGGGAGCAGATCCTTGACCGCACCGACCTTCTGGTTGGCGATCAGCACATACGGATCGTCGAGCACGGCCTCCATGCGCTCGGCGTCGGTGATCATGTACGGCGACAGATAGCCCTTGTCGAACTGCATCCCCTCCGTGAACTCGAGCTCGAGACCAAACGTCTGCCCCTCCTCGACGTTCACGACGCCGTCCTTGCCGACCTTCTCGATCGCGTCCGCGATCACGTCGCCGATCTCCCGCTCACGCGACGAGATCGTCGCGACCCGGGCGATGTCCTCCTTGCCGCGACACCTCGACCGACTGCTTCTTCAGATCCTCGACGATCCTCTCCACGGCCTGCTCGATGCCACGCTTGAGCCCCATCGGGTTCGCACCCGCGGCAACGTTCTTCAGACCCTCACGGACGATCGCCTGGGCAAGCACCGTCGCGGTCGTCGTGCCATCACCGGCGACATCGTTGGTCGCCGTCGCGACCTCGCGGACAAGCTGCGCGCCCTGGTTCTCGAACGGGTCCTCGACCTCGATCTCACGGGCGATCGTGACACCGTCGTTCGTGATCGTCGGCGCCCCGAACTTCTTGTCAAGGACGACATAACGACCCTTCGGGCCAAGCGTCACCTTCACCGCGTCGGCAAGGGTGTTGACCCCCCGCTCGAGCGCGCGGCGCGCGTCCTCGTTGAACTTCAGCTCCTTGTGAGCCATATCTCCTCTTCCTCCTGAGCGAAACGAGCTAGGCGGCGGCACCGGCGAGCTTGCGCTTGCCCTTACCACCCGTGGTTACGACCTTCGCGAGCACATCCGATTCGCGCAGGATCAAGACCTCATCGGCACCGATCTTGATCTCGGTACCGCCGTACTTGGAGAAGATGATCTCGTCACCCTCCTCCACATCCATCTTGATGTACTCCCCATCCTCATCCCGCGGGCCCGGGCCAACGGCCAGAACCCTGCCGCGCTGCGGCTTCTCCTGCGCCGTATCCGGCAGAACAATGCCGCTGACCGTGATCGCCTCCTCCTCGAGCACCTCCACGATCAACCGGTCACCGAGCGGTTGCAAGTTCATCAAACGCCTCCCAAACACTTCCGTTCGGACTCTGACTAAGGATCTGGCACTCGGCTACCGAGAGTGCCGACCACGGAGGCTATCACATAATGTGACAGATCGCACAAACGTGGTATGCTGCATGAGCGTCCGGTCGAGCGTTGTAGCCGCCGAGGCCTAGCACTCCTCTTCAGCTGTTCCCTTTGGCCCGAGCGGAGCAGGGAACCCGTTCGAGCGATTCGATCGGCAGCGCGGCTGCCCGGTCGGGAAGAGGTGACTGCAGATGACCAACTTCCTCCACTGGCGCAGGATGACCTGGGCGCTCCTGGCCTGGAGCGCCGCCATGACCGCATGGATTCTGACCGGAAGCATCGACGCGACACGCGTCGGCGTGCTGTGGGTCGCGGGCATGATTTTCCTCAGCTTGCTCTGGCTTGCCACGCAGCCGCTTTTCCAACAGGGTCGCGGCCTGCGCGGCATTTTCGTGAAGCCGGGCTGGGGGCAGCTGCGCGTCGTCAACCTCCACCGGACACACCGGGGCCCGGAGCCCCGGCATCGTGCGGGTTAAGGCCGAACCGCGACGCCACACGGGCTTCGCGGGCGCGGGCATGTTCGACGCGGAGAGAAAGCGCCCGCTGACCGAGAGTGCCGTATCCGCCGTCCCGAGCAGCGCGGACGCACCGGATGGGCTTGACTGGCAGACGTTCTCGGCGGCCTACTTTCCCGGGCGACACCGGCACGATCTCGAGGCGCTAACCGCGTACGGCGCGTACAGGCGCTCGCGCACGCTCGACGAGCGTCCATCCAGACAGGCGACCCAGATGGAAGAAGCGGAGAGCGGCGCGGCGGGATCACCGGGGCTGCAGGACTGGGAAGACGAAGGGGGCGCGATCCGATGATCGCGAGCGCGGGATGATCACCGTGCCGACGACGGCAACCGTGCTCGCGGACGACGTCTTTCACGGTCGGCGCCCCGTCGGTGTCGGCGGACTCCTCTGCTGACGGAGCCGACGTCTGGCGCTCGCGGCCGGCGGCGGCCTCTTGGTCATCGCCCTCACGATGGTGGCGGCTCGTCGCTTTGCCGAGACCTCGTGGCCGCTCGTCGACGGTCACCCTGGCATCCTGGCCGCGGCGGGACTCCTTTTCCTGCTTGCCGGTGCTCTCAAGATCTACGCGTGGCGAGCGCTCTTCTCAGCAGACGAGCGACCGCGAACGCTCGCGTTGGCCGCGGGCTCCGGGGGAGCCTCTCGCGCCTGAGAGGAGGCTCGCGCAGGGTCGGCACAGACAACCGACGGCGTACCACGAGACGGTCGATGCGACGGGAAACCGTGTCGAGCGAAGCGAACGGGCGGGACAACGAGGCGCCCGGGATCGGCGCGCGACCATGGCCTCGGGCTCGGCGAAGCCTTTTCTTGGGGCTCGTGATCCGTGACGACAGCCTCCGACCGCGAACCCTGTCGGGGTGGAGGACACAAACGACGCTCGGGAATCGCAGCTAGACTCTGCGAGCGCGTTGGTTGTCTTTGACGGCGTCGAGGGCTCTTAGGTTCCTCTTCGATTGTCACCCCCGGCCTGAGCGCAGCAGAGGGTTCGTTCGGACTCCCTGTCCTGCACGGAACGAAGGAGCACCACATGTTTGCGACCATTCGCCGTTACGACGGTGTGGACCAGAATCGCTCGGCCGAGTTGACCCGCAAGGTGAACGAGACGCTCGTCCCGAAGCTCGAGAAGCTCTCCGGGTTCGCGGGCTACTGGCTGATCGAGGCCGACAACGGCGTCGTCAGCTCGCTCAGCCTCTTCGAGACTCCTGAGCAGAGCAAGGAGTCGACGAAGCTCGTCGCCAGCTGGATTCGCGACGAGAAGCTCGACACGATGATCCCCAACGAGCCCAAGATCACGAGCGGCAAGGTCGTCGCTCACAGCGACCGCGTCCTGGTCGCCGTCTAGCTCGACGGAAGCACTTCGACGGAGAGGGCCCGGCTTGCCGGGCCCTCTCCGTTCTTTGGGGACCAGCACCCGCAACAGTCCCCTCACGCCAGTTCGAGGCTGACCTCTAGGTGCACCTCGTCGGTTGCGGACGTCACGAGAAGCGCGACATGCCGAGATGACTCTCCGACGAGCGGGCGGCCGATGGCACTCGGTGTCCGCTTGGCTGCCACGGGGGTACTCCCGCGCGTAGTCGCGGAGGGTGAGCCTCTCCCGATAGCCGGGTCAACTGCCCGCCGCGAAGCGTGATTTAGCGGCGCTCGGCGCGGGCCTTGAGCGCGGCGTTCATCTCCTCGAAGCCGAGTTCGGTCTTGTCGAGCGTGCTCCCGAAGAGGCCGACGAGGATGCCGCTGAACCGCTCTGCCTGAGTGAAGCGGCTGCGAGTCTGGTCGAGGGGCTCGATGTGGAGGATGTGTTCGCCGTCGAAAATGCCGGGGAGGAGGAGTCGGCCGCGCCAGCGAAGCTCGCGATCAGGCTCTACGGCGAGAACCGTGGGCTTGAAGGTCATAGCCCGTCCGCCGGGGGGTTCGATGCGCACTTCGAGTTTGGCTCCTTCGCGCAGTTCGCCTGCGAGGTGAGGCATGAACGGATTCCACTCCGAGTAGGACGGGGTGTCGGTGAGGACGGCCCAGACGGCGGCGGGCGGCGCGTCGATGTCGATCTCGCGGCGAAGTTCGCGCATGTCCCTGCTTGGAGTCTAGGTCCAAAGCGCCACGATAACGGGCGGGCAAGCCCGGAAGACTCCATGCTGGCACGCGACCGTCGTGCTGCGCGACCAGCTCAAAGCCGGGTAGGGTTGAGAAGGCATCGCGCGCCGGCCTGGGGTCGAGCTGCGCGAGGCGGAGCGAGTGCCGGCGTAAGGCTGCCCGGCCGTCGCCGCACCGGGTTGGTCATCACGCGCTTGGTGCTCCTCGTCGAGGGCAGACTGGGGATCGGAGGGCTGGTGGCTGCGAACGGACGTCGGAGGGTGGTGATCACGGGGCTGGGTGCGGTGACGCCGTTGGCCAGCGGCGTTGCGACGAGCTGGGAGCGCCTGATCGGCAGCCGCTCCGCCGCCGGTGCGATTAGTGCCTTTGATGTGAGTGGCTTCCCGGTCAGCTTCGCCTGCGAGGCGAAGGAGTTCGACCCAACCCGGTGGATCGAGTACAGGCAGGCGCGGCGGATGGATCGCTTTGCGCAGCTGGCCGTCGCGGCGGCGCGCCAGGCAGAGTCTGATTCGGGGATCGTGATCGAGAAGGAGTCCGACCGGGTCGGCGCCTCGGTCGCGACGGCGATGGGCGGCTTGAAGTCCTTCGAGGACTGCTGCGACACGCTGATCGAGCGGGGGCCCGACCGCGTCAGTCCGTTCTCGCTGCCGGCGATCATCCCGAACATGGGCGCCGCCTGGGTCTCGATCCAGCTGGGCACGCGCGGCCCGCTCTCGTCGCCCTGCACCGCCTGCGCCGCCTCGCAGATGGCGATCGGCGACGGCCTCGATGCGATCCGGCTCGGCCGCGCCGACGTGATGCTCTGCGGCGGCACCGACGCGGCGATCACGCGTGCCGGGATCGCCGGCTTCTCGGCGATGCGGGCGCTGTCGCGCCGCAACGATGACCCCGCGGCTGCAAGTCGGCCGTTTGACGCCGACCGCGACGGATTCGTGATGGGCGAGGCGGGTGCGATCCTGGTGCTCGAGGAGCTTGAGCACGCGAAGAAGCGCGAGGCGAGGATCTACGCGGAGCTGCTCGGCTACGGCGTCTCGTCCGACGCCGAGCACATCACCGAGCCCGACCCGACCGGCCAGCATCCGGCGCGAGCGATGAAGATGGCGTTCGCGGACGCCGGGATCAGCCCCGAGGAGATCGACTACATCAACGCGCACGGCACCTCGACGCCGCTCGGCGATGCGAGCGAGACGCGGGTGATCAAGTGGGCGCTGGGCGAGGACAACGCCCGGAAGACGCCGGTCTCCTCGACGAAGGGCGCGACCGGGCACTGCCTCGGCGCCGCCGGCGCCGTCGAGGCGATCTTCTGCACGCTCGCGATCCACGAGGGCGTGCTGCCGCCGACGATCAACTACGACACGCCGGACCCCGAGTGCGACCTCGACTACATCCCCAACGAAGCCCGCGAGGCCAACATCCAGATCGCCGTTTCCAACTCGTTCGGCTTCGGCGGGCACAACGCCTGCGTCGTATTTGGTCGCTTCGTGGGATAGGCACCAGTGGCACCGGGACGCCAACGTCGAGCGGGCGCACACGCAGCGTGGCCCGACCGTCGACAGGTGAGGAAGCCCAGCCGCGGGAGGGCGGGGACCGATCGCCACGGCCGCTACTTTGATGTCGTGAGGCTGGCCGTTGGGGACGTGGTCGTGTATTCGTCGTATGGGGCGGGCCGCGTCGCGGCTAGGGGGAAGACGGTGGTTCTCGGTGTGGAGCAGGAGATCGTCGTGTTGGAGTTCGCAGGCGGCCTCTCGGTGACGCTGCCGATGCAGCGGGCACGCGAGCAGCTGCGGCCGCCGGTCAGCGAGGCGGACGTGCGTCGTGTGCAGGAGACGCTGCGCGAGGATGGCGCGCTCAGCGCGGACGGCTGGATGAAGCGTCTAAAGCTGGGGCAGGCGAAACTGAGGGGCGGCGATCCGCTGGAGCTTGCAGAGGTCGTGCGTGACGGGGCGCGTCGCGAGCGGATGCTGAGCGGGAAAGGCAGCAAGTCGCAGCTGTCGCGGGGCGAAAAGGAGCTCTACCTGAAGTCAAGACAGCTTCTATCACGAGAGATCGGCCTAGCGCGCGGGCTCGAGCCGGCGGAGGCGGACGCCTGGATCGACGAGCAGCTCACGCCGATCGCCAGCTAGAGCCGAAAGGACCCGCGCTGGGCGCTGATACTGCAACCCCAAGCGAAACGAGTCGCATTTCGCGCTGACCCTGGAAGACGAACCGCTGTTCCAGCAGCAGCGTCGGTCCTCTGGCAAGAGTACTGGCCCTGCACTTGAACTCTGTTTGCCGAGGCTCCATCGTCTCGCGCGCTAGACGCACGTTGACGCCGTTTCGGCCAGTGTTCTGCCGCAGGGCCAGCGACATCCACTCCTCCGCACCGCCAGCTTAGGCCGCGATCAGGCCTAGGTCAGCGCATCCGTCCACGGCCTGTACGGTGGGATCGTCCGTTGCCACTCGCTAGACCGAGGAGGATCGCCATGGCAGGGAGGTCGAAGAAGCAACCTGTGCCCAACTCTGTCTCCCTAGGAACCGGGGCGAACGCGTCGATGGCCAGCTTGAAGGTGAAGAAGCAGAAGAAGAGGTCGCGCGGGAAGTAGCACGCAGCGGGGCCTCGGCTGACCAAGAGCGGGCTCCGCTGCCGGTGCGCTCGTGGTAGCGCCGCGCGGCCTCCCAGTCGGTCAGGCCTTCACGCGCTCTCTCTTGCGCGGCTCGATCCTCGCGACACCTGCCGAGGGAGCGAAGATGCTCGTGCGCCCGTCGTCCCACCGGACGCGGAAGCGCGGCGGATCCTGGGCAAGAACCTCCTCGATGACGCCCGCCCGACCCGACTGAGCGGCCCGCTCCGACTCGACGACGACCCTGTCTTCCACGCGCGCGTCCATATTCGGCCTCCCGCGGTTCGATCTCGTCAACCCAAGGCTAGCGCGGGTCGCCCCGTCTTATCACCACTGGCCCCCTCGAGCGAAGCGTCCGTCCCGAACTCGCAGGAGCGCCCGACGAGCCCGTGCGCGCATCGCCTTCGCCTCCTCCGGGCAGGCGCGGCAGAAGTCGAGGAAGCGCGGCGTTGCCCGGAGCCCTCTTCCTGACAGCGGACCGAGTACGTCCTGCCCCACATACGGGTTCATGCGCGCCTGAACAACGAGTGCTCGCGGTGCACTTGCCTGAGAGGAGAGCCTGCCGGAGCCGTCATTACTCTTCTCTTCCGTGCAGGAGGCTGGCGGGGGCGAGCGGAGCGACAGAACAAACGCGGAACTCGGCCGGCTTCTCACCGTCGCTGGAGGCTACCGAGTGCTCGCGAGCGACGGCACGCACCTCGGGTGGCTGGATCACGTCCGCTACGTGCGCCACGCCGATCACCCCGACGAGATCATCGTCCGCAGTCGCCGTCTCCTCGCGAGGCGGAGGCGTGTCCTCCCCTTCAGCGCGGTCGCGGAAGTCAGACAACGGGAGAGGACGGTTGTGATGCGCGGCACCCGCACCGAGTGACACACGGGCGGCGTCGAGGACCGTCCAGTAACAGTCACGGTCTCGCTCGACGGGTTTGGCCCGTGGCCCATGCGAGCCCGGTGCCGAACTACCCCGCGGCATCAAGGTGGCCGACCACCTTCGTGGTGGGGCGAGTCCCGCGCAGCCTTCTTAGCGGACGAATGGGCCGTGACCCCCGCATTGGGTTCTCTCCCCACCCAGGTCGTGACGCTCGATGGGTAAGTCGAGAACGTGTGCGGAACCGGGCTGCTCGAGACAGGTTCGGCCCAAGTCGACCGGAATCGCTACCGCCTGCAGCACCGAAAGGCGAAGCCGCGCGATGCGTCGCATGACGTCCGGTACGGGATTGCGCATCGTCGGTTGCGGGTGGATTGGGCGCGGCGGGTGGCGGCGGGTGGTGTTGAGTGCGCGAGGTGCGGTGAGTCGATTCGTCCAGGGGACGTGTGGATCTCGGGCATGTCGATGGTGGTGGCCCGCGGTCGTGTTCGGGGCCGGAGCACGTGCGGTGGATCGCGCGACGGCGGGTCGGTTCCCGGGGACGAGACGGATATGGTGACCGTGGGCGCCCTATCCGAGGCTCTCACGTCGGGCCCGAGGCGCTCGCGATCAAGCCTCAACCGCCACACCTGTGCCTCGCGCTCGTGGTGCTTCTTGAGCTGCGTGACGAGCACGTTGCGCAGCTCCGCGAATCCCGCCGGCCCGTCGGCGAGCACCGCCACGATCCGCTCTCGGTCGGCGACGCTCAGTGCCACGATCGTGTTGTTGTTCGTGATGGCCCGTTCGAGCTTTTCTGCAGGCTCGTCGCCCTGGAGCATCGTCGCGAGGAGCTGCACGTTGTCGGTTCGTACCAGCGAGCCGGAGAGGATCACGCTGCGGTTGGTTCGGCGAGGTGCGTGCACACGAACCGCGGGTCGTCGCCGGTGTCCTCGCGTCTGACCAGCCATTCGAGGCCATGGATCGGGTACGTCTCGCCATCGATCCCCGAGCCGGCCGTCGACATGGGGCTCATTTTCGAAGCTGCTGCCGCGGAGCTCCGACTGTGTGACTTCGCCGTTGCGGCGGAACACTAGTTGGAATCGGGTCATTCCCTTCCTCTTTTCGCTCGACCGGCGCGGTGGCCGGGAATGGTCAGGCGGAGGAAGAGTCGGTTGCTTACTCCCAGTGTACGTATTGGTGCGTTGTCAGAGGCCTCCCGCTGGCGCCAGGTGTGCTCTCGGAGCAGGACGCCGCGCAGCTCCTCGAGTCCGGCCGGCGGCTCGCGAACCCTGCCGCCAGTCCCCGCACCGCTCCGAGGGGAAGAGACGGTGCCTGAGCTGGAGGGCTCGGAGCCGCCGAACACTAGGGTGCGCCTCGGGCGTCTGTTGCGCAAGCAGGCGACGCCGGCTAGATCCCTTCGGCTTGCCGCCAGACGTGCTCCTGCAGGAGCGTCGAGCGGAGTCCTCGAGGCCGGCGGGCGGGTCGGCCAGTGCGGCGAGGATCGCTTCGCGTTCGTCGGTCTCGAGCGCAAGAAACGTTCCTCACCACGCGTCAGGGTCGACCTCGAGGCGACAGTGAAGCGTTCTGCTAATCGAGCGGTCTCGGTCTCCCAGTCGTGTCGTCGTCTTCGACTCGCTCGACGATCAGACGACGACCTACCCGCTCGAAGATGTCCCCAGCCTTGAGGTCTTCCTCCGACTCAAGATGTACTCCGCATCGTCCGGGATCAGCGAGGCGGGCTCGATCTTGTAGACGAAGCTCGGCACGTACGGATCATCGCATGAGCGAGCGGCTTCTCGACGCGCGCGAGGTCGGGATTGGCTCGGGGTGCCCGTGTCGTGGGTACGGGAGTCGACGCGATCCGGCGCGATGCCGTGCGTGGAACTCGGCCGGTACAGGCGCTATGACCGAGCGGACGTAACGCTTGGCTCAAGCGGTGCAAGCAGCCGGGCGGGCGGTCAGCCTACGGGTCACGCGTGACTGACGAGCCCTTCGGTCAGTTGCCATTGATGCTCGAGGAGCAGGACACCTCGCAGCTCGGAGAGGCCGTAGGGGCATTCAGCGAGTGCGCGGAGGATTGCGTCCCTGTCGGCGATTGTCAGCGCGACGATCGCGCGTTCGTCTTCGAAGGCATTTTCGAGGGTTTCGGCGGTGTCGTCGAGCCCGTCCATGCGGAGGCACCGCGCGAGATCCAGCACGAGACGGTCGGGATCCTCGAGTCCTGCGAGCAACACCGGCCTTTGCGATCGTACGCCTTTTGCCAGGCTTCTTGCGATCGCTGGGGCAACTCTGTAGTTAGAGAGAGCACCCTCGCCTGCGCGAGTGTGCGGGAATGTCCCTTGACGAACTTGAACACAAAGCGGGAGGACCGTTCTTGCTGAAGGTCTCGCTAAACGTTCTCGGCATCTCGTGAATCAATAGGAGTTGTGAGCACGATTTCGGACGTCGAGCGCGTCGCCGCGATCGAACAGGCGTATCGAGACGGGTACCGGCGCTTTCTCTCGCTCGCGCTCGGGATGCTTGGGGACGTCGACCGTGCGCGGGACGCAGTGCAAGAGGCCTTCGCCCACGCATTGCGACACAGAGGCGATCTACGGGAGGCCGAGAGCCTCAACGCCTGGCTCTGGCGGATCATGGTGAACGTCTGCCGTGTGGAGAAGCGACATCCGGTCATAGGGCTGGACGACAGCTACGAGCTCGAGGCGGACGGCCGTCCCGGCGACTGGCTCGAAGTACGAGCCGTGATTGCAGGGCTCCCGGAGCGGCAGCGGCTCGTGCTCTTCCTGCGCCACTACGCCGACCTCGACTACCACACGATCGCAGCAGGTCGCGGGGATCGAGCGCGGCACCGTCGCGGCCACGCTCCACGCCGCTCACGGGAAGGTCAGAACTGCGATGACGGAGGTACATCGGTGAATGACCAGGACGTCACGGCCGTGCTCGAGCGCGTCATCGGACCGCTCGAGGATGAAATGGGAAGCTGGGATGACGTTCTCCGGCGTGCCGCCGAGCCCCGCCCCGAAGACTTGGACGACGTGCTCCACCCGGCGGGAGCAGAGCATCGACCCCGCCGCTGGACGTTCCCGCGCTGGCGGGTCGTCGCCGTCGCTGCCGCGATCCTGGTCGGCGGGCTTCTCGTCACGCCGGCGCTCGGCATCGGCACCAGCCTCCTTGACCTCCTCAAGGGCGGCCCCCAGGGGGAGCCGCCGCACCGCGTGACCGCGGTCGGGGGACCTTCCTTCTGGTCGCCCGACGGAAAGATCGTGTTCGGGGGCCGCATCGGGACACCGAAGAATGGTCAGTATCAGGGGTACGTCATGAACCCCGACGGGAGCGGGAAGCGAGCGCTGCTCGAGCTGGGGGACGGGTCTTTCTCTTGGTCTCCCGACGGGCGGATGATCGCTTTCAGACGGCACGACGGCCAGGTCTACGTCGTGAACGCCGACGGGAGCGGAGCACGGAGGCTGACGTCGAGACCCGGGAGCTGGAGCGTCGGGGCCTGGTCGCCCGACGGGCGGAAGCTCACCCTTACGGTCTGGGGCCGCGCGAAGGTCGGGATCTACGTCATGAACGCCGACGGAAGCGGGCAGCGGAGGCTCACGCGGGCCTCGACGGTCGTCGCGCCTGCCTGGTCGCCCGACGGGCGGAAGATCGCCTACTCGAGCGTCAGGCCCGGCAACAGCGGCAACAGCGAGGTCTTCGTCATGAACGCCGACGGGAGCGCGAACCGAAGGCTGACACCGCAGCCGGCCGGCGGTCACAGCCCGGACTGGTCGCCCGACGGGCGGAAGATCATGTTCTCGAGCCGGCGTGACGGCAACTGGGAGGTCTACGTCATGAACCCCGACGGGAGCGACCAGCGGAACCTGACGCGCAACCCGAGGAGCGACGGCTCTGCGACCTGGTCGCCAGACGGGCGAAAGATCGCTTTCGTGACCCGGCGCGACGGCAACTGGGAGGTCTACGTCATGAACCCCGACGGCAGCGGAAAGCGGAATCTGACGCGCAACCCGGGGAACGACGGCCCTCAAGGCTGGGGTGCTGCCTGGTCCCCCGACGGGCGGAAGATCACTTTCGTCAGCGACCGCGACGGCACCTACGAGGTCTACGTCATGAACGCCGACGGCAGCGGACAGCGCAGGCTGACACACCGCGGCTCGTAATCTCGCTGGTTCGCCAGACCGCGGCGGCCGACCGGAGTCGTCGATGCGATCAACAGACAGACTGCTGACCTGGGCCAGTGTTCGGGAATGTCCCCCGAGCGAGGCTCTACTCGTAAAGGTGAGCCGCGTAGAGCATGGCGGCGCTGCTGCCGAGCAAACGCCGGGTCATTCAGGCCTCGACGAGGATCACAAGCGTCTCCGAGACGACTCCGTCGTGCGCCATCGTCTCGGCGGCCGCTTCCGTCTCCATCGCCGCCATGACGGCGTCCATATCCGGGACGTCCATCAGCAAGCCGACTCTCGTGGGGTTCTGTGGATCGACGAACGTCCGGATGCCCGTCACGCCGAGAGGCCCGAAGAACTCCTCACGCTTGGGCGAGGCGAGCCAGTGGTCCGTGTCCTTGACGTCGTGGTAGCCAATAACGGTAGGCATTGCCGCTCCTTCCGATCAGATGGCCGTACACCTGCGCACGGGCTTCTGAGAGCCTATGCCTCCGCGCCTCGACGTGCTCGGGGGTGACCGTCGCCTGGCC
>CAVPOH010000014.1:0-21550 GCA_963706915.1 uncultured Actinomycetes bacterium | reverse complement strand
CGTGACGCCGATCAGCGGGTTCGGCAGCAAGCGGACGCCGAGCTCGATTTCAGAGATGACGCGGGACACCTCGAGCGCGCGCCCCCGCGACCGGCGTCGCACCGGACGGGACGCCCGGGCTCTTGACGACGAGGCCCACGCCGTCGAGGAACGCGTCGCCCCAGCTGCCCGCCGAGCCTCGGCGTCGATTCCCTCGGCATCGATGCCCGGGTCGGCGTCGTACGCGACGACCTCGATATCGCTCCGCCGGAGTGCGGCGACCGCTGCACGGCCGGACCGCGCGAGGCCGACGACGAGGACGCGGTCGGGCAGCATCGTCACGCGAAGGATCGTAGGCGCCGTATCGGTTCCGGTTGGGCCGTCACGCGCGCTGCGCGATCACGATCCCGCAGAGGATCGCGACGGCGCCGACCGCGACGACAGGCGTCACCCTGTCGCCGAGCACGACGACGGCGAGCGCGAAGCCCGAGAGCGGCTGGAGGAACTGCACCGGCGAGATGCGCGCGATCCCGCCGCGGTCGAGCGCCCAGTACCACCCGATGTAGCCGACGACGGAGGTGGCGATCGCCAGGATGCGACCGCCCCCAGGCCTTCCACCCCGCCTCGGGCAGACCATCGCGACCGAGGAGCGCGCCGCGAGCGGCGAGAGCACGATTGCGCCGAGGAGCGACGCCCCAGAACGTCGCGGCCACGCTCGACAAGCCGAGCGAGCAGCAGCAAGGCGCCCGCGACGTAACCGGCCGACGACGCGAGCGCAGAGGAGAGCACGAGGAGGTCGCCGAGGAGCGTCGCGTCGCCGGCACCTCCGCCGCGCGACCGATCAGCAGCCTCGCCGGCGAGCGCGATCACGCAGCCGACCAGCCACCGCGGGCCGGGTCGACGACGCGCGACGCCGCGGCGTAGAGCCCCGTGAAGATCGGCAGCGCCGCGAGGATCATCACCCGTGCAGGCCGACGTGCGCTCCTGCCCGATCGTGTAGACGACCGGGAACAGCACGAACCCGCGGCAGCGGCCGAGATGGCGAGCTAGCGCCGCGGGCGCTGCCGGCCGGTCGAGGGCGGCGCGCGGAGCCCCGCGAGATGTCGCGAGTCAGCCGAGGGCATGCGAGGATCGGCGCCGGCGCAGCACGACCGAGAGCACGGCGACGACGAGCGCCGTCGGGAAGCCCGTCGGTGGCGAGGCGCGATCGGCGACGACCTCCGCCACCCCAGGCTACCATGAGGAGACAGCTACGGTGACCGGGCACATGGCTGGCCGCCGAAGCCGGCTTCGCCGTCCGACTGCCGTCGGGCGAGCCTGCGCCAGCAGAAGGGGGCGGCCGCGGGGAAACACGTCCCGCGCTCCTAGAGCTGGAAGCGGAGGTAGTAGCGGTAGTAGAGGACGAAGCCGATGGCGCAGAGGATCGCGCCGACGATCCAGAAGCGCACCATGATCTTCGTATCCGACCACGCCTTCATCTCGAAGTGGTGGTGGATCGGCACGATCAGGAAAACCCGCCTGCCGGTGCGCTTGAAGCTCGCGATCTGGATCATCCAGGTGACCGCCTCGATCACGAACACGCCGCCGATGAAGACGAGCAGCACCTCCGTCTCGGTGAGGATCGCGAGCGTCGCGATCGCCCCGCCGAGCGCCATCGAGCCCGTGTCGCCCATGAACATCTCAGCCGGGAACGCGTTGAACCAGAGGAACCCGATCACGCCCCCGATCAGCGCCGCCGCGACGATCGCGAGGTCGAGGTACTCCTCGCTCCGTGCGGCGACGGTATCGGCGGAGCGGATCCAGTCGATCGACGCGATCGCGAGAAGCGTGATCAGCGAGATCGCACACGTTCCTGCCGCGAGGCCGTCGATCCCGTCCGTGAGGTTGACGGCGTTCGAGGTGCCCGCGATCACGAGGAAGAGGAACGGGTAGTACGCCCAGCCGAGGTCGATGTTGACGTCGACGAGCGGGAAGTAGATCTCGGTGTCCATGTAGCCGATTCGCGTCGTGGCCCAGGCGACCCCGGCGGTGATGAGCACGAGCCCGAGCATCTTCCAGCGGCCCTTCAGCCCGAGCGAGCGCCGGCGCCGTTGCTTGAGGTAGTCGTCCGAGAAGCCGATCAGCGCGCACGCGAGCGTGGCGAGCAGGATCGTGACGCCCGGGATCGTGTACAGCGAGACGGCGAGCGCGGGCACAAGCGCGGCGACGAGGATCAGGAGGCCGCCCATCGTCGGGGTTCCCTGCTTGACCGCATGGCCCGCCGGCATCTCCTCGCGGATCTGCTGGCCGATCGACCGCCGCCGCAGCCAGGCGATGAACGTGGGCCCGACCGCGACGGCGATCACCATCGCGACGAGCCCCGCGACGAGGACTCTCACCATGCCCGGGAGTGTTTCTCGATCAGCGCAGGGATGCCTTCGAGCCCGACGGCCCGGGACGCCTTGACGAGGATCGCGTCGCCGGGCTCGAGCACGTTCACGACCTCGGCGAACGCCGCGGCGTCGGCGACAACCGTGCCTTTCGTCGGCTCGTCGAGGTAGGAGCGGGCGGGCTCGCCGACGGCGATGACGACCTCGATGCCGAGCTCCTGCAGCAGCGAGCGGATCTCGTCGTGGTACCGGCTGCTCTCGACTCCGAGCTCCGCCATCTCCCCGAGGATCGCGACCCGGCGACGCCCCTCGGCTCGCTCGGCGAGGTCGACGAGCGCGGCGCGCATCGACGTGGGATTCGCGTTGTAGGCGTCGTTGACGACGAAGCCGCCTCCCGGAAGCGCGCGGACCTCGCCCCGCCAGCGGCTGAGGACGATCGAGCCGGCACCCTCGTGCGCGCGCTCGAGCGGCAGCCCGAGCGCCTCGTACGTGGTGAGCGCCGCGAGGACGTTCTCGGCGAGGTGGCGCTGGTCGAAGCGCAGCTCGAGGTCGACCGACCCGGACGCGAGGCCGAATCGCCAGCGCGCCCGTCCGTTGTCGCCGCGGTCGAGCCGCTCGACGCATCCGCGGTCGAACCGCCTGACGTCGAGCTCGGCGCGGAGGTACGGCTCGATCAGCGGCTCGTCGGCGGGGACCACCGCGATTCCCGCCGGCGGGAGCGCGTCGAGCGCCTCGGCATTCGCCCGTGCCACGTCGTCGATGCTCCCGATGAGCTCCAGGTGCTCGGGGCCGATCGAGGTCACGAGCGCGACGGTCGGCCGCGCGACGGCACAGAGCTCGGCGATCTGCCCGAGCCCGCGCATGCCCATCTCGGCGACGAGGACGCGCGTCTCCGGCTCGAGCCGGAGGACGGTCAACGGGAGGCCGAGCTCGTTGTTGCGGCTCGCCTCGGCAGCTACCGTCGGCGTCACGGCCGAGCAGAGCGCGCCGAGCGCGTCCTTCGTGGTCGTCTTCCCCGTCGACCCGACGACCGCGACGACGTCGGCGTCGGAGCGCTCCCGGACGAGGCCCGCGAGCGTTGCCAGCGCCCGCTCCTGGTCGTCCGGGACGAGCGTCGCGGCGCCTCGCTCGAGCGCGTCGTCGACGAATCGGGTGCCGGTGTTGAGCGCGACGAAGAGGTCGCCGCGGCGCGCCTGGCGCGAATCGTCGTGGACGCGCCGGATCACGCCGTCGTCCGGCCGCCCGTCGAGCCGGCCGAGCCCGAGCGCCTCGACCTCCTCCCAGCCGAGCCGGATCACCGCGGGCGGCTCCGGAGGGCGGCGCGGGCGATCTCGCGATCGTCGAACGGATGCACGACGCCGGCAATCTCCTGCCCCTGCTCGTGGCCCTTGCCCGCGATGACGACGACGTCGCCGTCGGCGGCGCGGCCGATCGCCGTCTCGATCGCCGAGCGGCGGTCGGGATCGACCTCGACGTCGGTCCCGGCTCCCTGCAGCACCTCGCCGATGATCTCGAGGGGATCCTCCGAGCGCGGATTGTCGCTCGTGACGATCACCGAGTCGGCGAGCTGCTTCGCGACCCGTCCCATCTCGGAGCGCTTCGAGCGATCGCGGTCGCCTCCCGCCCCGAAGACGACGGTCAGGTGCCCGTCGCCGAGCGGACGCGCGGCCTGGAGCACCGCCGCGAGCGCGTCCGGCTTGTGCGCGTAATCGACGACCACGGCGAACCCCTGACCTTCGTCGACCGCCTCGAACCGCCCGGCGACGCCTCGCACCGCCGCGATTCCCTCGACGATCGCGCCGTCGGCGACATCCAGCAGCATCGCCGCGGCCACGGCGCCGAGCACGTTCTCGACGTTGAAGATCCCCGGGAGGTGCGTCTCGAGGTCGAGACCCACGGCGGTGAACGTCGACCCGTGCGGCCCGAGCTCGAGCCGGTCGGCGCGCACCTCCGCCTCCGGGCGAAGGCCGAACGTGACGAGCGGCGCGCGTTGCGCCGCCTCGAGCTCGTCCGCCAACCGCCGTCCATACGGGTCGCCGAGGTTGACGGCCGCGGGCGGCGCCATGACCCCGGTGAACAGCCGGCGCTTCGCCTGGAAGTACTCCTCCATGTCGCCGTGCAGGTCGAGGTGCTCCTGCGTGAGGTTCGTGAACACGAGGGCGTCGAACCGGACGCGGTCGAGCCGCCGGTAGTGGGAGCCGTGAGACGAAGCCTCGATCGCGACCGCGTCGTTCCCCGCATCCACCATCTCGCGGAACAGGCGCTGGAGGTCGATCGCCTCGGGCGTCGTGTGCGGCGCGTCGCGCCGCCGCCCGCCGACGATCCACTCGACGGTTCCGACGAGGCCCGTCGACTGCCCGGCCGCCTCGAGGATCGAGCGCAGGAGGTACGCGGTCGTCGACTTCCCGTTCGTCCCCGTGACCCCCGCCACCGCGAGGCTCTCGGTCGGGCTCTCGAAGAACGCGTCCGCCGCCACCGCCATCGACGCCCGGACGCTCTCGACGACGAGCTGAGCCACGTCCACGTCCAGTGGACGCTCGACGACGAGGGCCACCGAGCCTGCCTCGACCGCCTCGGGCGCAAGGTCGTGGCCGTCACGGGTCGCGCCCGCGACGCAGAAGAACAGCGTGCCCTCGCGCACCCGACGCGTGTCGTAGGCGAGGTCGAGAATCTCGACAGGTCGCTGCCCGATCACGTCCCACGGCGCGAGCGCGCGGATGAGCGCGTCGAGCTCCACGGCGCGATTGTAGGGGCGAGGCCGCCGCGCCCAGGATGGGTGCCCGGCCGTCCCGCCCCTACGGTGTCCCGATCGACGCTGCGAGGAGAGACGACGAGCGCTTCGACTCCGGGGCATCCGGCGGCACCTCGAGGTACTGGAGCGCGAAGCGCGCGATGTCGCGGAAGATCGGCGCCGCCACGACGCCGCCGAAGATCTGTCCTCGCGGCTCGTCCACCATGACGAGGATCGCGAGGCGCGGCTTGCGCGCCGGCACGAGCCCGACGAAGGACGCGACGTACTTCGAGACGTAACGCCCGTTCTCGGCCTTGTTCGCGGTACCGGTCTTCCCGGCGACGGTGTACCCGGGGATCGCCGCCTCGGTACCGGTTCCCTCGACCACCACGTCGCGGAACATCGCCGTCATCCGGTCGGCCGTGTGGCGCGAGACGATCCGCCGTCCCTTGCCGTGCGGCACCTTCTTGCCGCCGATCTTCCCGATCAGGTGCGCCGGTGGCACGACGCCGCCGTTTCCGATCGCCGCGTACGCGCTCACCATCTGGAGCGGCGTGACGGCGATGCCCTGACCGATCGGCACCGTGCCGATCGTCGACCCCGACCAGTCCGCATACGGCAGGACCATGCCGGGGACTCTCCCCCGGGAAGTCGACGCCGGTGCGCCTGCCGAAGCCGAACCGGTCGATCCACGACGCGAGCTCCGGGCCGCCGAGCTTCTGGGCGATGGTGATCGTGCCGACGTTCGAGGACTCGGAGAGGATCTGCCGCACGGTCATCGTCTCCGTCCCGCGGGTGTGCGCCTCGCGGATGACACGGTCCGCGACGTGGATGTTCGGCGCGAGCCGGAAGGTCGTCTCCGGCGAGACGACGTTGTCCTCGAGGGCGGCCGCGATCGTCACGATCTTGAATGTCGAGCCGGGCTCGTAGAGATCGGTCACGGCCCGGTTCCGGCGGGCGTCGGCGGGTGCCGTCGAAAAGTCGTTCGCGTCGAACGTCGGCGCGTTCGCCATCGCGAGGATCGCACCGGTGCGCGGGTCCATCACGATCGCCGTCGCGCCGCGGGCGCGCCAGCGCGCGACCGCGTTCGACAGGATCTGCTCCGCGCTCGCCTGCAGCTGGTGGTCGAGCGTCAGGACGACGTTGCGCCCCGCCCGCTCGCGACGCGACGTCACGACGTCGATCGCGCGGCCTGCCGGATCGCGGACGACGATCTCGAATCCGGGCCGCCCGGCGAGCGTCTTGTCGAGCGAGCTCTCGAGGCCGTCGAGGCCGCGGTTGTCGGTGCCGGCGAACCCGAGCACGTGCGATGCGACACGCCCCTGCGGGTACGAGCGCCGCTCCTCGGGGTAGAAGCCGAGGCCGGCGACACCCATCTGCTCCAGCTCCTTCGCCTTGACGGGGTCGGCCTTCCGCTGGACGAAGACGAAGCGCTTCGACCGGTCGTGCAGGGCCGGATAGAGCTCGTCCGGGTCGAGCTCGAGCGCCTCGCCGACCTTGACCGCTGCCTTCATCGGCGCGACGACGTTCCGGGGGTCCGCGTAGACGGTCGTCGCCTGCTCGCCGATCGCAAGCGGCTCGCCCGTCCGGTCGTAGATCGTCCCGCGGCCGGCGGGGATCTCGATCGTCTCGCGGTGCTGGCGCGAGGCCATCCGCTCGTAGCGGCCTCCCTCGACGATCTGGACGTAGCCCGCGCGGGCGAGCGCCACGACGAAGACGGCGCCGAAGGCGAGGACGAGGAACCGGATCCGCGCGTTGACGGTCTTCTCGGTCACGGTGTCTCGAGCGGAACGTACGTCGTGTCGTTCGGGTCGGCGGGGACGAGGCCGAGCTTCGTCGCCGCCTCGCCCTCGATGCGCGCGTTCGCCGACGCGCTCGAGAGCTGCGCCCGCGTCGCTGCGATGTCGGCCTTCAGCTCGGCGCGCGAGTGCCGCAGCTCGTCCAGCTCGACATTGAGCCTGAGGACGAGGACGTTGATCGCGACGACGCCGGCGAGGAGCGAGCCGACGACGACGATCCAGAGGATCCCACCGCGGAACGCGCCCCGGGCGGCGCGGACACGGCGCGGTGCAGCCTCGACGATCGTCGACATCGCGGCGCTACGCCCTCACCGCGGCGCGGAGGCGCGCCGAGGCTGACCGCGGGTTCGCGTCGATCTCGCGCTGCGTCGGCCGCACCGGCTTTCGCGTCAGCATCCGGAGCGTCGGCTCCTTGCCGCAGACGCACACCGGGAAGTCGGGCGGGCACGTGCATCCCTTCGCCTGCTCCGCGACGAACCGCTTCACGATCCGGTCCTCGAGCGAGTGGAACGAGATCACCGCGAGCCGGCCGCCCGGCCGCAGCATCTCGAGCGCGGCGGGAAGCGCCGCCTCGAGGGCGCCCAGCTCGTCGTTGACGGCGATGCGGAGCGCCTGGAAGACGCGCTTCGCCGGATGCCCCTCGCCGAACCGGGCCGGGGTCGGGATCGCGAGCTTGATCACGTCGACGAGCTCGCCCGTGCGGGTGAATGGCGTCTCCTGGCGTCGCCCGACGATCGCCCGCGCGATCGGCGCGGCGAACCGCTCCTCCCCGTAGCGCCGGAAGATCGTGACGAGCTCGCGCTCGTCCCACGTGTTGACGATTGCCGCCGCGGTGGGCTCGGACGTCGGGTCCATGCGCATGTCGAGCGGCGCGTCGGTCGCGTACGAGAATCCGCGCTCCGGCCGGTCGATCTGCATGGACGAGATTCCGAGGTCGAGCAGGATCGCGTCGGTCTTGACGTCGTTCGCGGCGAGCTGCGAGAGGACGAGCGCGAAGTCGCCGCGGAGGAAGCGGACGTCGACTCCGGCGCGCGCCTTGAAGCGGTCGAAGTACGACTTCGCGCCGGGGTCGCGGTCGATCGCGACCAGCTTGCCGCGACCCTGGAGATCCGCCGCGAGCAGGCGCGCGTGGCCCCCCGCACCGAACGTCGCGTCCACGACGGTCTCCCCCGGGCGCACGGCGAGGAGCTCGCGCACCTCGGCCGCGAGGACGGGGATGTGGTCAGCTTCCGTGCGTTGCAAGACGTTCGGCAGCATGCTCGACGCTCCCTTCGACGGCGTTCAGGTGCTTCTCCCATGCGGGCGGGTGCCAGAGCTCGAGGTGGTCGTAGTTGCCCGTGACGACGACTTCGCGGTCGAGACCGGCGTGGCGCGCGAGGGTCGCCGGCACGAGGATGCGTCCCGAGCGGTCCAGGTCGGCCTCGGCGGCGCCGGAGAAGAAGAACCGGCGGAGGTCACGCGCCTCGCGCGACAGCGGGTCGAGCACCGAGATGCGGGCCTCGACCGTCACCTTCCACGTCTCCCGCGGATAGACAGCGACGTTGCCGTCGAGCCCGCGCGCCAGGACGACACCGTCGCCGAGCGCGTCGCGAAACCGGGCCGGCAGCGTGAGCCGGCTCTTCTCGTCGATCGTGTGCTCGTAGGTGCCGATGAACATCGTCCGCGCGGGAGGTCGATCCTCGTTCCGATCTCCACGATGCCCCACTTTACGCCACTTTTTCCCACTGTCAAGCCCTTCAGCGGCCTAATCACCCATCGAGGCGCGAATCGGCCGGGCCGGTCGAAGCGGCCTGGCGACCAGAGGGAGGTCAGGCGATGGTGACGTGACGCGGCGAGACGCCCCGTCCCGTCAGGGTCGCGGCGCCACAACGTGCCGCAAATGCGACGGCGTCCTGGGCGGACAGCCCGGAGCCGAGCGCGAACGTGAGCCCGGCCGCGAAGGTGTCCCCCGCGCCGTACGTGTCGACGATCTCGCCGGGCGGCGAGGCGGCCGTGAACGGCCCGCCGGGACGCGACCAGCCGCCGAGCGAGCCCGACGTCGTGACGACGAGCCTCGGCGCCGGATCGAGCTCGCCGGCCCGGTAGCGCTCGGCCTCGTCATTGCCGCTGCCGATCAGCGCGTCGAGCGCGACTCCCGCTCGCTTGAGCGTGTCGAGCTCCCGCGACGTCGCGGTCAGGACCCGCGCTCGCCGCGCATGGAGGAGCGCGTCGGTGTCCCCCGCGACGAAGAACACGGCGTCCATCCCCGCGAGGTCGTGCCACGGGAGGCGGTCGTCGTGGCCGCGTGGCCGTGCCTTCGGCCCGACCGTCGTGATCGTCCGCTCGCCCCGCTCGTCGACCTGGGTGAACGCCCAGCGCTGGGGACGCTCGTCGGTCGCCTCGTGGACGACGACTCCCCGAGCCTCGAGCTCGGCCCGGGCACGGCGCCCGAGGTCGTCGTCGCCGAGGGCCGTGAAGAGGTGCGCCTCGTCGGCGAGGAGCGCGAGCTGCAGCGCCGCGACACCCCCACCGCCCCCCGCCTCCTCCCACTGGTCGAACGAGTGGGCGATCTCCCCGGCGCTCGGGACCCTGTCGACACGCGCGAAGCGGATCCACTCGACGTGCCCGATGACAGCGACGCGCATGCAGAGAGTTTGCCCGCCAGGCAGGATTCGGCAGGAGCCGAACCCTGCGGCTCGATCCCCGCCTTTCGGCGGGAAGCATCCATGAAGGCGTCGCCTTCCGCGCCGCAACCGCTTCGGCACCTCGATCTCACGCACGCGCACGGACCCGCGTTTCACAGAGATGATGGATGCCGTGGCGACGATCCCTCCGTTCGAGACCTTTTACACCGCGCACGCAGCCGAGGTGCTGCGGCTTCTCCGCCGCCGGCTCGGCCGTGACCGGGCGGACGACGCCTTCCAGGAGACGTTCCTCCGGGCGCTTCGCGCCTACGACCGGCTTCGGCACGGAGAGCACCTCCGCGCCTGGGTGCTCACGATCGCGGAGCGTGTCGCGATCGACGCGCATCGGCGCGCCGGCGAGCCTGCGGACGAGCTCATCGAGCTTCCGCACCTCGACGGGCGCCCCGCGTACGAGGAGCTCGCGTTCCTGACCGACTCGCTGCCGCCGAAGGAGCGCGCGGCGGTGGTCCTTCGCTACGGCTACGACCTCGACTACGAGCAGATCGCCGCCGCGCTCGATTCGAGCCCGGATGCCGCCCGCCAGGCGGCGTCCTCCGGGATCCGGCGGCTGCGAAGGAGGGCACAGTGACCGTTCCGACCGATCTCGACCGCCGCTTCCGTGACGCCGCCGTCAGGTCGGGCTCGCTCGATGCCGCGTACGACGTCATCGACAGCGAGCTCGGGCCGCTGCTCGCCGCGGTCACGGATCGCGGCCTCGCGCGCATCACCTACGACGCGGATCCCGAGCAGGAGCTCGAGCGGATCGCGCGGATCGCCGGCCCGCGGGTGCTCCGCGCCCCGCGCGCGCTCGACGATGCGCGCCGCGAGCTGGACGACTACTTCGCCGGCAGGCGGAAGGCCTTCGAGCTCGACCTCGACCTCCGCGGCCAGGCGCCGTTCGCGGTCGCCGTGCTCGGCGAGCTCGCGAAGGTGCCGTACGGGCACACCGCGACGTACGGCGAGCTCGCGACCCGGGCGGGGAACCCGCGTGCCGCCCGCGCGGTCGGGATGGTGATGAACCGCAACCCGATCCCGATCGTGCTTCCTTGCCACCGGATTGTCGGCGCGTCGGGCAGCCTCGTCGGCTACGGCGGCGGCCTCGAGCGCAAGGAGCAGCTGCTCCGCCTCGAGGGCGCGATCCTGTAGCCCTCGGGCGGTACTCGAACCAGCCATCCCCACCCACGGAGCGGCGCGGGCCACGTCGGCCGCGCGGTTCGCGGCGCGCTCAGGGAGTCTCTACTGTGACCCGGTGCTCCTCTTCGGGCCGATTTGGGCGCCGTGGACGAGGCTGGCATAGCCACGCTCGAGAGCGGCGACGTGGCCAGGGCTGCGTCGGTCGTCGCGCGCGCGTTCCACGACGATCCACTCACGGTTCACCTCTATCCGGACGAGGGGGCGCGATCCCGCTCGGCCACGCTCATGTTCGAGGCGATCGTGCGCTACGACAGTCTCTACGGGCAGGTCGACCGCCTTCCGGACCTGGCCGGCGTGGCAACCTGGCTTCCGCCCGATGCGGAGGGCCAGACACCCGAGCGGCTGGCCGCAGCGGGCTTCGGCGGGCTCCCCGGCGACATCCCGCTCGAACGGCTCGACTCGTTCTTCACCTCGATCGAGCCCTGGCACGCGCGCGCTGCGCCCGACGCCCACTGGTATCTCGATCTGCTGGCCGTGGTCCCGTCGCACCAGGGCGCCGGTCTCGGATCCCGGCTTCTGGAGCACGGCCTCGCTCGCTCGGACAGGACGGGCCATCCGTGCTTCCTCTGGACGTTCTCCGAGCGAAACGCGCCGTTCTACCTCCGGCGCGGCTTCGAGCTGGTCGTGGACGAGATCGAGCACGCGACGGGAATCCGCGCCATGGGGTTCCACCGGCCACCCCGTCGACGATTCGACCGTCTCACGACCTACGCGAGCAACCGATAGCCGACGCCCCAGTGATTCACGACGACGCCGTCGACGCCGACCGCCTGGAGCTTGCGCCGCAGGCGTGAGGCGTGGGAGTCGACGGTGCGGGTCCGGATCCCGTTGCCGCGGATGCCCCACACGTCGCGGAGCAGCTCGGTCTTCGTGAACACTCGCTGCGGGTCACTGGCGAGCTTCGCCGCCAGCTCGTACTCGCGTCCCGAGAGCCTCACGGCGACGTCTCCCACGCGCACCTGCCGCGCTCGGTGGTCGACGACGATCGGCCCTGCCTCGACGACGTCCGCCTGGCCGATCGTCGAGCGTCGCAGGAGAGCGCGGACGCGCGCGAGCAGCTCGAGGTAGACGTCCCGCGGCACGGCATCGTCGGCACCGCTCTCGAGCGCCCGAACGCGGACGATCGGCTCGGCCCCCGGCTCGGTGAGAACGATCACCGGGACGTTCCGGTTCCACGAGCGCCCGGGCTCGCCTGCTCGGATCCGGCGGCAGAGCTCGGGCTCGCCGGCGATCACGAGGTCGGGGAGGAGCCGCTCGGCGAGGTCGAGCGCCCGCGCCGTCCACGCCGCCTCGAAGACGACGAAGCCGTCCTCGCGCAGCTGCCGCTCGAGGTACTCCCTCGATTCCTGCTCGTGCTCTGCGAGAAGGACGGCGCTGGTGGCCACGCCGCGACGCTAGAGGTGTGCGCAACCGGACGCCAGATGTCCATTGGAGCGGTTGTGTGACGATTCGCCCACATGCGTCCCGACGAGCCAGCGATCGAGGACCTCGACCTCGTCGCCAACGGCATCCGCTTCCATGCCCTCGCGTCCGGCCCGCAGGACGGCTCCCTGGTCCTCTTCCTTCACGGCTTCCCCGAGCTCGCGCGCTCGTGGCGCCACCAGCTGCCCGCGCTCGGGGCGGCCGGCTACCGCGCGGTCGCCCCCGACATGCGCGGCTACGGAGAGACCGACCTGCAAGGCCCATACGACGTCGGCACCCTCGTCCGCGACGTGGCCGGGCTCGTCCAGGCCCTCGGCCGCGACCGGACGGTCGTCGTGGGTCACGACTGGGGCGGCGCCGTGGCCTGGGCGGTCGCCGCCCGTCACCCGGAGCTCGTCGAGGGGCTCGTCGCGATCAACTGCCCCCCGGCCTCCGCGCTCGCACACGCGATGAGGCACTCGCGCGCTCAGCTCAGGAAGTCCTGGTACATCCTCTTCTTCCAGCTGCCCTGGCTTCCCGAGCGCCGCATGGCGGCGGACGGAGCCGCCGTCGTCGCCCGCGCCCTCGTGGGCGGCTCGCACCGGCGAGACGCCTGGCCGCCCGAGGAGCTCGACGCCTACCGCGCGGCGTTCGCGCGCCCCGGCCGGGCGAAGGCAGCGATCGACTGGTACCGCGCGAGCTTCCGGCGAACCGTCCGGCCGCGGCGCTCGAACAGTCCGTCGCGGCGCGTCGCCTCGCCCACGCTCGTCCTCTGGGGTGTCGAGGATCGCTTCCTCGGGCGGGAGCTGGTCGCACCGGACGTCTTGCGCCGCGTGCTGACAGAGGGCAACGTTCCGGAGGTGGTGTTCATCGAGGACGCCGGCCACTTCGTCCAGAACGAGATGCCCGATCGCGTGAACGAGGAGCTACTCCGCTGGTTGGCACGACGCTGATCCCGGCCGTCGCCGCGGTCGCGGCCGCGACCGCCGCGTGGGTCAGCGGGAGCCCGCTCCCGGAGCCCCGGACAGAGGTCGCCGCGGCGCCGCTCGGGAACCGGATCCTCGTCGCCGGCGGCTTCCTCGCGAGCGGCGCCAACTCGAGGCGGGTCGACGTGTACGACACCGCGCGCGACACGTGGACGCGCGGCCCGGATCTCCCCGTGTCGGTCGACCACGCCGCCGGTGCCGCATGGCGCGGCCGGGTCGTGATCCTCGGCGGCTACGGGGCCGATCGCGCGCCGCTCCGCACCGCGTTCCTCTACGACGGTCGCAGCTGGCGCCGCATCCCGTCGCTCCCGGAGGAGCGCGCCGCGGCCGCCGCCGCTGCGACCGCGGACGGCCGCGTCTTGGTCGTCGGCGGGCGAACACGCTCGGGGCTCGCGACCCGCGCGCTCTCCCTCGACCTCAAGACGATGCGCTGGCGCACCATCCCCGGCCCGCGTCCGCGCGAGCACCTCGCCGCGACCGCGCTCGGCGGCCGGGTCTACGCGGTCGGCGGCCGGCTCGCGGGCCTCGACACGAACCTCGGCACCGTGGAGGCGTACGACCCGAAGCGGAACCGCTGGACGACGATGCCCGACCTCCCCGACCCGCGGGGCGGCACTGGCGCGGCCGCGATCGCGGGGCGCGTCGTGTCGGTCGGCGGTGAGTCGCCGCCCGGGACGAACCGCACCGTCTGGGCGCTGCGGCCGGGCGCCCGCGCCTGGACGCCGCTGCCCGACCTCCCCACCCCACGGCACGGGCTCGGCGTCGTCTCCCTCCGCGGGCGCGTGTGGGTGATCGGCGGCGGGCCGCAGCCCGGCCTGACGGTCAGCGGCGCCGTCGAGTCGCTTCCGGTCCCCTGACGGCGGTCACCGGCCGCGAAGCGCGGCAACCGCCAGCTCGACGTCGTCCTCCGTGTTGTAGAGGTGGAACGAGAGCCGCGCGTTGCCTGCCCGCACCGCCGCGCGAACACCCGCCGCCGCGAGCCGATCCGCGGCGCCTTCCGCCTCGACTGGGACGATCGCGCTGTCGGACGGCGCGAGCCCCATCGCGTCCCGGAACCGGTTCGCGAGCCGCACATTGTGCTCGTTGATCTCGTCGACCCCGATCTCGAGGAGCACCTCGAGCGCCGGGGCCGCGCCGACCCAGGAGAACCAGGCGGGCGAGATGTCGAACCGCCGCGCGGTCTCGGCGAGACGGAGCGGCGGGCCGTAGTAGCCGTTCCGGTAGTCGGCTGTCGCCCACCAGTTGGCCATCACGGGCGCGAGCTCGTCCGCGAGCCGCGGGCCGACCACCATGAACCCGGCTCCCCGTGGCGCGAGGAGCCACTTGTACCCGGCGCACAGGAACAGGTCGGCCTCTCGCGCGTCCACCGGCAGCCAGCCGACGGCCTGCGTCGCGTCGACGACGACGAGCGCGTCGTGGTGGCGGGCCGCCTGGACGATCGCGTCCATCGGCGCCACCTCGCCCGTCGACGACTGGACGGCGCTGAACGCGACGACGTCGGTGCCCGCGTCGATCGCGTCGGCGAGTTCGCGCGGAGGGACGAACCGGACGTCGATCCCGCGCGCTCCCTGGACGAGCCACGGGAACACGATCGACGTGAACTCGATGTCCGGCACGAGGACTCGCGCCTTCGCCGGGAGCGCGGTCGCGAGGTGGGTCACGAGCTGGGATACGCTCGCTCCGAGCGCGACGTCCACCGTGGCCGCGTGCACGAGCCGGGCGAACAGCGAGCGGGAGACGTCCGCCGCGTCCGCCCACGGCTCCCAGCTCGTGGCCCCAACCTGCCAGTCGGCGAGCGCGCGCTGCAACGCGTCGAAGGCGCGCGTCGGCGGCAGGCCGTAGGACGCCGTGTTGAGGTACCCGCGACCCGCGACCCATTCGCCATGCACCAACCCACGCGTCATCGACGGGTGAGTATCGCTGTCCTTGCGACCGCGAGAGCGGTCGCCTTCAGGGATGTGCCCCGCCGAAGGCGGGGATCAAGCCGCAGGATTCGGCACCTGCCGGATCCTGCCTGGCGAGCAGGCTTCAGAGGCGTCCGCTCCGCATCACGCCCCAGAGGAGCCAGACACCGAAGGCGCCCGAGATGACGAAGCCCACGACGGACAGGAGATGCAGCCCGAGGAGGTGCGGGCCGTCCTCCGCGAGCACGCCGATCAGCGACGATCCGACGAGGCCGCCCAGGATCACGAGAGCGACGGCGATCCGGTTGACGGAGACGTCGATGTGGTGCGCGAGATCGTCGACGCCGGGGTTCGAGATCTTGACCAGGAACTCGCCGTCGCGCAGCTCGTTGAGGACGTCGTGCACCTGCCGGGGCATGTCCAGCGCGATCTCGCCGAGGTCGAAGAGCTCCTGCCGCGTCCGGAGGGCCAGCTGTTTCGGGGAGAGCCGGTCCGCGATGAGCCGCTTCGCGTACGGCTTCGCCACCTCGAACACGTTGAAGTCGGGATAGACCTCGGCCGCGACCGACCCGAGCGTCGCGATTGCCTTGTCGAGGATCACGAATCGCGTCGGGAGGCGCAGATTCATCGCATAGATCAGCTGCAGGCCCTCTCGGATCGCCTCGATCGGGTCGATGTCGGCCAGGCGCGTTCCGTAGTAGCGGTAGTAGAGCTCCTCGAGCCGCGACCGGAGCTCGTCCTCGCGGTCGCGGGAGTATCGGACGCCGAGGTCGGCGAGGCGCCGCGGAAGCGCGCCGACGTTCTCCGTCGCGGCGTCGACGAACAGACGCGTCAGCCGGGCCATGTCGGCGTCGGTGAGTCGCCCCGCGAGGCCGAAGTCGACGAGCCCGAGCCGGCCGTCGTCGAGGTGCAGGATGTTCGCCGGGTGCGGGTCGCCGTGGAAGAAGGCGTGGCGGAAGATCATCGTCATCCACGCGTCGGTCAGGCGGTACGCGAGGTCGCGCCGCTCCGCGTCCGTCCACGAATCGAGGTCGAGGTCGCGGACGTGCTTGCCCTCCAGCCGCTCGAGCGTCAGGAGGCGGCCGGTCGTGTACCGCCACCAGACGCGAGGCACGGCGACGCGCTCGTCCCCGCCGAAGTTGCGCCGGAACGTCTCGGCGTTCCGCGCCTCCTGGTGGTAGTCGAGCTCTTGCCGGATCGACCGCGCGAACTCGTCGACGAGCTCGTGCGTGTCGACGAAGTCGAGCTGCCGTACCCGCTCGCGGACGAAGCCCGCCGCGGAGCCCATCAGGCGAAGATCGGACTCGATCTGCCGCGGCGCGGACGGCCGCTGCACCTTGACGACGACGTCGCTCCCGTTCGGCAGCGTCGCGCGGTGCACCTGACCGATCGAGGCGGCCGCGATCGGCTGCTCGTCGAAGTCGACGAAGGCCTGCTCGATCGTGAGCCCGAGCTCCTCCCGGACGACCCGCTCGACGTCGGTCATCGGGAACGGGGTCACGTTGTCCTGAAGCCTCCGCAGCTCCACGATCACGTCCGGCGGCACGATGTCCGGCCGCGTCGAGAGCAGCTGCCCGAACTTCACGAACGTCGGCCCGAGCTCGTCCAGCATCTCCCGGAGCCTCCGCCCCCGGTCGGTGTCGGGCTCGCCGTCCGTGTGGCGCCGCCGGTCGAGTAGGTAGCCGAAGCCGTGGCGCGTCGCGACGCGGCCGATCTCCGTCGCCCTGCTGAGGCTGCGTTGGGACTCCGCCATGTCCCTTTGGGTCAGTGCGCGACTTTCGCCGGATCGTGCTCGAGGAGCCGGATCCGGTGCTCCAGCTGTGCGACGCGCAACGCGAGATCGTCCATCTCCTCGCGCCGGACGAGACCCGCCTTCGCGTACGCCCGCTCGAACGCCTCGTCGCGGCGGACGCCGAGCCTCTCCGCCTCGGCCCGCCACGCCTGGAGCGTGTCCCGGACCGCACCGCGCATTGCATCGCGCTCGACGCCGACGCGCCGCGCGAGGTCGTCGGCGAGCTCGTCGGCGGCCTCGAGCCCGAGCGTCGCGAAGCCGATCCCGGCTAGCAGGAGCTCGGAGACGCTGCGCGTCCCGTCGTCGGCCTCGGCGCTCACGCCTTCATCTTAGAGCGCCCCTCAGATCGAGGGCCGCCGCTCAGCGCGCGCGGCCGTGCGGCCTGCGACCGCTGCGCCGCTGGCGCCTACGGTCGCGAGCCGAGGAGCTCGGCGCCGAGACCGGGGCCTCGACCGGCGCCGCCGGTGCAGGCGCGGGCGCAGGAGCCGCGGTCGCCGCGGCGACGGGTGCCTCCGGGGCGGCGGGCGTCTCGAGCAGGGCGCCGCCGACCGACACGTCGACCGCGTGCTCGTCGTCGCGGCGCCTTGCGTACTCCGGCTCGCGCTCCTTGAAGATCGCCAGGAGCGGCGCGGCGATGAAGATCGACGAGTAGGCACCGGCCCCGATGCCGACGAGCAGCGCGAACGCGAAGTCCTTGAGCGTGTCGCCGCCGAACAGCCAGAGCGAGGCGATCGGCACGAGCGTGATGAACGTCGTCGCCAGCGAGCGCGGGATCGTCTCCCAGAGCGAGACGTTCCCGACGACCCGGAACGACGCCCGCTTCATCAGCGGGATGTTCTCCCGGATGCGGTCGAAGATGATGATCGTGTCGTAGATCGAGTACCCGAGGACGGTCAGCACCGCGGCGACCGTCGCGGTGGTCACCTCCCGGCCCAGGAGCGCGTAGATGCCGATCGTGATGAGGACGTCGTGCGCAAGCGCAACGAGTACCGGCACCGCGAACTTCCACTGGAACCGCAGCGAGATGTACCCGACGATCAGGAGGAGCGAGACGATGATCGCGAGGATCGCCCCGCGTGCGATCTGGCGGCCGAAGCTCGCCGAGACGTTCTTCACCCCGAAGGCCTCGGCCTGCACGGAGTTCGCAAGGTTCGCCTGCAGCGCCTGCACCTCGCTCGTCGTCAGCGACTCGGTGCGGACGGTGAAGTTGCGGTACGACTCGCCTCCGGTCGCCGTCCCGCGGCCCTGGATCTGCGCGCTCGCCTCGCCGATCCGGGCTGCCTGGGCGCGCACCTCGTCGAGCGAGACCGGCTGCGGCGTCTCGAACGCGACCTGGGTGCCGCCCTGGAAGTCGATGCCGAGGTTCAGGCCCTTGACGGCGATCGCGCCGAGCGCGATGACCACGACCACGCCGGAGATCGCGAACCACGTGTTCCGGCGGCCGATGTAGTCGAGCTTCAGCCAGCGCGGGATCCCGCCGCCGGCCGCGCCCATCAGCCGGGGGCTGTCGAGAAGCTTCAGGCCGGCGAGAACGGCGAGGAGCGCGCGCGTCGCGACGACGGCCGTCAGCATCGAGATCGCCGTACCGACGAGGAGCATCAGCGCGAAGCCCCGCACGCTCGCCGTGGCGACCGCGAACAGCACGAGCGCAGTGATCATCGTGACGACGTTCGCGTCGACGATGGTCGCGAAGCCCTTCGTGTAGCCCGTCTGGATCGCGGCGCGGACCGATCTCCCGGCGCGCACCTCTTCCTTGATGCGCTCGAAGATGACGATGTTCGCGTCGGCGGCCACCCCCAGCGTGAGGACGAGCCCGGCGATGCCCGGCAGCGTCAACGTCACGTTGAAGAGGAGGATCGCCGCGTACAGGATCGCCGCGTAGACGACAAGCCCGACGACGGCGACGACGCCGAGGAAGCGGTAGAAGACGAGCAGGAAGATCGCGACGGCGAGCAGGCCGACGAGCGCAGCCGTCTTGGCCTCCTCGAGCGAGTCCTTGCCGAGCGTCGCGGAGATGGCCGTCTGGTCGAGGGTGCGGAACTCGACCGGGAGCGCGCCGGTCTGGAGGACGAGCGCGAGGTCCTTCGCGTCCCCGATGCTCCCGATCCCGGAGATCTGCGCGCCGTTCGAGCCGGTGATGCCGCCCGGGTACTCCTCGAAGTCGATCGTCGGGAACGACTTGATCTCGCGGTCGAGCACGATCGCGAAGCTCTGCAGCCAGTTCTGGTAGTCGCCCTGGCCGCCGCCGACCGTGTTGAAGAGGAGCTTGCCGCGCTGCGCGATCTCGCGGGTGATGTCTTCGAACTTGTCCGCGCCCTTGTCCGTGAAGTCCATCAGGACGATCGGCTGGCCGGTGCTCGTGTCGAAGTCCTGCCTCGTCCCGCTGAGGTCGAGGTCCTCGCCCGTCATCTCGGGCACCTCGGGCGGCGTGTAGCGGAAGAGGTACCAGTAGTCGCGGGACGGGTTCAGCTCCCCGACGCCCGGGCAGCTCTCCTCGCCGATGCCGCACCTGACGACCACCGTGTTCGGCGGCACCGCGAACAGCTTGTGCCCCGCCGGCAGCTTCCCGTCCCACTTCGAGAGCGCTGCCTGCTTCGAGTTCACCGGCCCGATGACGAGCTTCTTCCCCTTGGTCCGGAACACGTAGTACGAGTCGGGCTCTCCCTTCGCAGCGAGGGACTGCTGGCCGGCGAGAAGGTCGTAGAGCCTCGGCGTCGCGATCGGCTGACGCGTGCGGACGTCGATCGACGGGGCGACGAGGTTCGCCTGCAGGTCGAACAGCTCGAGCTGGGCCGTCTTGCCGATGATCGCCGCGGCAGCGGCCGGGTCCTTGACGCCCGGCAGCTGGATCGAGATCTGGTCGTCGCCCTGCGTCCGGATCTCGGGCTCGGCGACGCCGAGCTTGTCGACCCGGTCGCGCATGATCGAGACGGAGCGATCGAGGTCGTCCTTCGTCAGCTCGCGGCCGCGCGGGGGGACAGCCTGCAGCGTCACCTCGAGCCCGCCCTGCAGGTCGAGCCCCAGCGTCGGCCGCTGCTCGAACGGCGACCCGGGGATGGCCAGCAGCCCGACCCCGACGAGGGCCGCGGCGACGAGTGCGACGACGATGACTGCTGCGCGGCGGGTCATTTCGGGCCGCTCAGGTTAGCGGTGGTCGAGCGCCGGCGTATCCTCGGGAGCCGCCTCGCTCACGGAATCTTCGGAGTCGACAACACGGTCTTCATGTTCGGTCGCCTTGTCGGCCTCATCGGCCTCGTCGGTGTCCTCGTCCTCCTCCTCGTCCGGCTTGACGACGCCGCCGACCGCTCGCCGCGCGACGCGCACCTGGATGCCCTCGGCGATCTCGACGATGAGGTCGTCCTCCTCGTCGATGTCGCGGACGATCCCGTACAGCCCGCCGACCGTGAGGATCTCGTCGCCCGGCTCGACGGACGAGAGGAGCTGCTGCTGCTTCTGCTGGCGTTGGCGCTGGGGTCGGATGAGGAGCACCCACAGCAGGACGAACATTGCGAGGAGCAGGATCAGGCTTGCCAAGGTTCCTCCTTCGGGCCGGCGGCGAGCGAGGCACGCACGTCGCGCCGGTAGGCATCGAAGCCGCCGCGCGTGATCGCGTCCCGCGCACCGGCGGTCAGTCTCAATGTGAAGAACAAATTATGCAGCGTCAGGAGCCGGAGGCCGAGAAGCTCCTGCTGGTTGACGAGGTGGCGCACGAACGCGCGGGAGAAGCGCTCGCAGGCCGGGCAGCCGCACCCCTCCTCGAGCGGGCGTGGATCGCGGGCGAAGCGCGCGTTCCGAAGGTTGAGGCGGCCGCCGGCCGTGAGCGCCGAGCCGGTCCGGGCGGTCCGCGTCGGGAGGACGCAGTCGAACATGTCGATCCCCCGCGCGATGACCTCCACGATCCCCTCCGCGTCGCCGAGCCCCATGAAGTACCGCGGCCGCTCGGCCGGGAGCGCGGGCGCCGCCCAGCCGACGGTGTCGAGCATCAGCTCGCGGCTCTCGCCGACCGCGAGCCCGCCGAGAGCGAAGCCGTCGAACGGAAGGGCGGTGACCTCCTCGATCGAGCGCGTCCGAAGCTCCGTGTCGGCGCCACCCTGCGCGATGCCGAATCGGAGCTGGCCGGGAGCCCGCGGTGCGCCGACCTGCCTCTCGGCCCAGAGCGTCGTCCGGCGCACCGCGTCCTCGTGCTCGCGCAGAGGGGAGTCGGCCGGGGGGCAGATGTCGAGGCACATCGCGATGTCCGAGCCGAGCCGCCGTTGGATCTCGGCGACGCGCTCGGGCGTGAAGCGCTCCGCCTGACCGTCGTAGACCGAGCGGAACGTGACCCCGCCGTCGTCGACCGCGAGGAGCGTGTCGCGCAGCGAGAACACCTGGAAGCCGCCCGAGTCGGTGAGGATCGGGCCGCTCCCAGCCCGAGAACGCGTGGAGCCCGCCGAGCTCCTCGATCACGTCCTCCCCGGGGCGCAGGTGGAGGTGGTACGTGTTCCCGAGCACGACCTGGGCGCCGAGCGCGCGCACCTCGTCCGGGTGGAGGGTCTTGACGGTCGCCTTCGTCCCGACGGGCATGAACGCGGGCGTCGCGATCTCACCGTGACCCGTGCGGATGACGCCGGCGCGGGCAGCGCCGTCCGTCGCCTCGACGACGAAGCTCACAACCGGCGGGGACGCCTTGAGGGGACGACGGCGTCCGGTCGCGCCTCAATCATCCGCGGCACGGTAGCGCACCGTCCCTCGC
>CAVPOH010000013.1:0-11227 GCA_963706915.1 uncultured Actinomycetes bacterium | reverse complement strand
GCCGGGTTCGGGCGGAGCCCGAGGCTGCTGCCGGCTCGGCGCGTCGATAAGCTCGGGACGTGGGCAGCATCCTCATCTACGGGGACACGGTGCACTGCCCGGAGCTCCGGATCGAGGTCCCGCACTCCGTCGCCGACCCCTTCCTCTACGTGGAGCGAAAGGGCGACCGGTACGCCGTCGTCCGCTCGCTCGAGGCGGCCCGGATGAGCGAGGTCGAGCGGATGACCGTGCTGCCGCTCGAGGACTTCGGTCTCGACGAGCTCGTAGCCGCGGGCAGCGACGGCGAGAGCGCGATGCTCGAGATCGCGGCCCGCGCCTGCGCCAAGCTCGGCGTGGACGCCGCCACGATCCCGGCCGGGTTCCCGACCGAGCTCGCCGACCGCCTGCGCGCCGACGGCATCCGGCTCGACGTCGATCGCCGGCTCTTCGTAGAGCGGCGCCGGACGAAGACCCCGGCGCAGGTGGAGGGCATCAGGCGGGCCCAGCGCGCGGCCGAGGCCGGCACGCGCGCCGCGGCGGAGCTGCTCCGGCGCGCCGAGCCGGTCGACGGGATCCTGCACGTGGACGGCGAGCCGCTCACCTCGGAGCGCCTGAAGCGCGCCGTCTCCGTCGCGTTCCTCGAGCACGGCGCCGTCGCGGAGGACTTCATCGTCGCCCACGGCCCCCAGACCTGCATCGGCCACCACATGGGCTCGGGCCCGGTCGGCTGGGGCGAGCCGATCACGATCGACATCTGGCCGCGCGACGTCGCCTCGACCTTCCACACCGACATGACGCGCACGTTCGTCGTCGGCCCGGTCTCCGACGAGCTCGCGGACTACCACCGGCTGTGCCTCGAGGTGCACGAGCGCGTGATCCCGGCGATCCGCCCCGGGGTGACGGGCAAGGAGCTGCACGTGCTCGCCTCCGAGGTGGTCGAGGCGGGCGGCTACCGCTCGCAGCTCTCGAAGGCGCCGGGCGAGGTGCTCCTCGACGGGTTCTTCCACGGGCTCGGCCACGGTGTCGGGCTCGAGGTGCACGAGGAGCCGCAGCTCGACCTGTCCGGAGGCGTCCTCGAGGCCGGTGACGTCGTCACGGTCGAGCCCGGCGTCTACCGCCAGGGCTACGGGGGCGTGCGGCTCGAGGACATCGTCCTCGTCACGGACGACGGCGCAGAGGTGCTCACGTCGTATCCCTTCTCGCTTGAGCCATAGCGCCGACCCGATCGCGGCGGAGGTGGACCGGCTGGTCGAGGAATGGCGCGCCGCGTGCCGGATCCCGTCGGTCAGCGGCGACCGCGGGCCGATCGAGGAGATGGCCGCGTGGGTCGAGCGTCGCGTCACGGAGCGGTTCGACCGTGTCGTCGTCGAGCGGACGCCCGACGGCGTCCCGGTCGTGCTGGGCGAGCTCCGGGGCGACGGGCCGGCGCGGCTGATCGTCTACTCGCACTACGACGTGCAGCCGCCGGGCGATGCTGTTGCCTGGGACAGCGATCCGTTCGGCGCCGACCTACGCGACGGCGCCGTCTTCGCGCGGGGCACTTGCGACGACAAGGCGGACATCACCGCGCGGCTGCAGGCGATCGACCTCTGGCTCGACGCCACGAGCGCGCGCCGCCGGTCACGCTCCTCTGGGTCTGCGAGGGCGCCGAGGAGGTCGGCAGCCCCGGGCTGGCCGCCGTGCTCGAGCGCCACGCGGACTGGCTCTCGGCGGGCGACTGCCTCTGGGAGAGCTTCGTCCGGCGTGACGACGGCCGCCCGGAGGTCGCGTTCGGGTGTCGCGGGCTCCTCGCCGTGGAGCTCTCGGTGCGCCTGCTGGAGACCGACCAGCACGCCGCGTTCTCGCCGGTGCTGCGGTCCGCGCCGTGGACGCTCACGCGGGCGCTCGCGAGCCTCGTCGACGAGGACGGCACCGTCCTCGTCGACGGGTTCCACGACGACGTCGTGGCACCGAGCCCGGCTGCGGCCGACGTCGCCCGCTGCCTCGTCGCACCCGGCCCGGGGCTCGGCCCGGGCGGAGCCTCCGGGTCGCTGCCCGGCCTGACCGACGAGGAGCTCGCTCTGCGCCTCTCGTACACGCCGAACGCGAACGTCTCGGCGCTCGCGGCAGGCGACGCGGAGAGCGAGAACGCCGTCGTGCCCGCCGTGGCGCGCGCCCGGGTCGACTTCCACCTCGTGCCGGAGCAGGACCCGGCCGACGTCGAGGCGAAGGTGCGCCGCCACCTCGACGCCCACGGCTTCGGCGAGGTCGAGCTCCGCGTGGGCGGACGGATCCGCCCCGCCCCGGGCGTGCTCGGCACGCCGCTCGGCGACGCGGCGCTCGCGGCCGCGGCCGCCGTCTACGGGGAGCCGGTCGTCTACCCGCAGCTCCCGGGCGCAGGCCCGGCGCGCGTCATGCTCGACGTGCTCGGGGCGACGACGGTCTCACCCGCCGGGACGACCCGGCTGACGAGCGGCCTGCACGGGCCGAACGAGCACGGCGCCGTGGCCGACTACCTCGACCACGTGCGCTTCACGCTGCGCCTGCTCGAAGAGCTGTCTCAGTCCGGCGCGGCCTGAGCGGCGCGCTCGCGGCTGAGCCAGCAGGCGCTCAGCCGCCCGGCCGCGACCGCCTCGAGCTGCGGGTGCTCGGTGCTGCAGCGGTCGAAGGCGAGGGGGCAGCGCGGGTGGAAGCGGCAGCCCTGCGGCGGCCGGGCGGGATCGGGCACCTCGCCGGGCAGCGCCTCCGGCATGAACCCGGCGCCGTCGGCGTGCGGGATCGCACGGATCAGCGCCTCGGTGTACGGGTGGATCGGCCGCGTCCAGAGCTCCTCGGTCGGCCCGCTCTCGACGATCTCGCCCAGGTACATCACGCAGACCCGGTCGGCGACCTGGCGGACGATCCCGAGGTCGTGCGAGATGAGCAGGAGGCCGAGCCCGAGCTCGCGCGCGAGCCGCACGAGGAGGTTCGCGATCTGCGCCTGGGCCGAGGCGTCGAGCGAGGAGAGCGGCTCGTCGAGGACGAGCACCGACGGCTCGGCCGCCAGGGCTCGCGCGATCGCGATTCGCTGGCGCTGGCCGCCGCTGAACTGGTGCGGGTACCGCGAGGCGGCGCTCTCGGAGAGCCCGACCTGCTCGAGGAGCTCCTCCACGCGGCGTCGCCGGTCGCCGCGGTTCCCTGGCCGAGGGTCGCGAGCGAGTCGGCGATCTGGCGCCCCACGCGCCTCCGCGGGTTGAGCGACGCGTACGGGTTCTGGAACACCATCTGCAGCCGCACGTCGTGGCGGCTGCGCGCGCGGCGCCCGAGCGGCGCCAGCTCGCGGCCGTCGAACACGATCGAGCCGCCGCTCGGCGCGACGAGGCCGACGGCCGCGCGCGCGAGCGTCGACTTGCCGCACCCGCTCTCGCCGACGAGCCCGACGATCTCGCCGGAGGCGACGGCGAGGGTCGCGTCGACGACCGCCCGCACGGGCGGGCCGCCGCGCTGCGCGTACTCGACCGCGAGCTCGTTGACCTCGAGCGCGCTCACGGTCGGAAGGGGTCGACGGGGCACGCGAAGCTCCGCGTCCCCTCGGTGATCGTCGGAGGCCGCTCGGTGCGGCACGTGTCGACCGCGTACTCGCAGCGTGGGTTGAAGACGCACCCGGGCGGCAGGTGGCCGGGCTGGGCCGGCGGGCCGGGGATGCCGCGGAGCACCGAGCCGCGCGGCAGCTCGGGATGCGGGAGCGCGTCGAGCAACGCCCGGGTGTACGGGTGGCGCGGCGCGCGCAGGACCTCGGGCGCGAGGCCCGTCCTCGACGATCCGTCCGCCGTAGAAGATCGTCAGGTCGTCGGCGACCGCCGACATGACGCCCAGGTCGTGCGTGATGAGGATCACCGACAGGGCCCGGTCGCGCCGGAGGCGGTCGAGCAGCCGCAGGATCCCCGCCTGCACGGTCACGTCGAGCGCCGTGGTCGGCTCGTCGGCGATCAGGAGCCTCGGCTCGCAGACGAGCGCGCTCGCGATCGCGATGCGCTGGCGCATGCCGCCCGAGAACTCGTGCGGGTATCGCTCGAGCGCGGCCTCGGGATCGGGGATCCGCACCTCCTCGAGGAGGGCGGTCGCACGGGCGCGCGCGTCCGCCACGCTCGTGTCGTAGTGGTAGCGCAGGTGCTCGGTGAGCTGGCGGCCGACCGAGAGCATCGGGTGGAACGACGTCATCGGGTCCTGGAAGACGAGGCCGATCTCGCGCCCGCAGATGCGCCGCAGCCGCGAGGGCCGCATCGAGACGAGGTCGTCGCCCGCGAAGCGCGCCTCGCCCCTCACCGACGCACCCCGCGGGAGCAGCCCCATCAGCGCCAGCACCGACACGGTCTTGCCGCTGCCGCTCTCTCCGGCGATCCCGAGCACGCGTCCCTCGCCGACGTCGTACGAGACGCCGCCCACGACCTCGAGCGGCCCGTCGCTCGTCGGCACGCTCACGCGCAGGTCGTCGACCGCGAGCAGCGTCACGTCGCTCCCCGCCCGCGGTCGCGCGAGAACCCGCGGGGGTCGAGCCAGTCCCGCAGGCTGTCGCCGAGGAAGTTGAAGGCGATCACGGCGCTGAAGATCGCGAGGCCCGGGAACGTGCCCATCCACCAGTACTGGAAGTACTGCGTGCCGACGGCGACCATCGACCCCCACTCCGGATCGGGCGGCTGCGCCCCGAGGCCGAGGAACGAGAGGCCGGCGAGGAGCAGGATCGCGTTCGCGAGGTCGAGCGTCGCGAGCACCACGACGGGGCCGGCGACGTTCGGGAGGATGTCGCGCACGAGCGCGCGCCGGGACGACGAGCCGAGCAGCCGTGACGCCTGGACGAACTCGGAGTCCCCGAGCGAGAGCACGAGCCCGCGCACGACGCGCGCGTACGCCGGCCAGGCGACGATCACGATGGCGAGCACGGCGTTCCGGATGTTCGGGCCGAGCGACGCCGTCACGACCATCGCGAGGATGATCGCCGGGAACGCGAAGACGAGGTCCGTGCTCCGCATGACGACGGGGTCGACCCAGCGAGCGGAAGTAGCCGGCGAGCGCCCCGAGGACGCCGCCGAGCAGCGTCGCGAGCGCCACGAGCAGCAGCGCGAGCGGGATCGACAGCCGCGAGCCGTAGACGACGCGGCTGAAGACGTCGCGACCGAGCTCGTCGGTGCCGAAGAGGTGCTCGCGCGACGGGGACTGGAAGAGCTCGAACTCCTGCGCCAGCGGGTCGTACGGCGCGATCAGCGGCGCCGCGACCGCGATCACGAACCAGGCGAGCGCGATCGTGAGGCCGACGAGCGCGAGCGGCTGGCGCAGCACCTCGCGCCCGCGCCGGCGACGGCGCGGCGTCGCGGCGACCGGAGGCGCGACCGGCGTGGGTGCGGGAGCGCTCGTCACTGCAGCCGGAGACGCGGGTCGATGACGCCGTAGAGCACGTCCACGATGAAGTTGACGGTGACGTAGACGATCGCGACGAAGAGGCTCACGCCCATGATCGCCGGCAGGTCGAGCTCGATCGACGCCTGGTAGGCGTACTGCCCGACGCCCGGCCAGGAGAAGATGTTCTCGACGAGCACGGCGCCCGTCAGCACGTTCGCGAACACGAGCCCGAGCACCGTGACGATGCTCGGCAGCGCGGCGCGGAGCACGTGGCGCAGCACCACCGTCCGCTCCGGCAGCCCCTTCGCGCGGGCGGCGCGCACGTAGTCGTCGTTCAGCACCTCGAGGATCGCCGACCGCGTGTAGCGCATGATCAGGCTCACGTTGAAGGCGGCGAGCACGAGCGCCGGCAGGATCAGGTGGTGGAGGGCGTCCCGGGCGACCGACCACTGGCCCTGCAGCACGGCGTCGATCGTGTACATCCCGGTGACCTGATCCGGAGGCAGGACGCCCGGGTCGAGCCGCCCGCCGCCCGGGAACCAGTCGAGGCGGAAGAAGAAGACGTACAGCGCGACCAGCGCGAGCCAGAACGTCGGCATCGAGATCCCGGCCAGCGAGACGACCCGCAGGGTGTGATCCGTCGCCTTGTTCTGCCGGATCGCCGCGACGACCCCGAGCGGCACGCCGACGAGGATCGCGAAGGCGATCGAGAGGAACGCCAGCTCGGCGGTCGCGGGGATCACCTCCCGCAGGTCGGTGAGCACGGGCTGGTGCGAGAGCTGCGAGACGCCGAGGTCGCCCTGCAGGAGGTTCCCGAGGTAGGTCAGGTACTGGACGGGCAGGGGCTCGTCCATCCCCCAGTGCTCGTGGTAGGCGGCGACCGCCTCGGGGTCGGCGGAGGTCACCGGCCCGAGCGCCGACAGCGCGGGGTCGCCCGGCACGAGCTGTGTCAGGACGAACGCGATCAGCGTGATGCCGAGCGCGAGGACGACGAGCGCCGCGAGGCGCCTCCCGAGGAACCGGAGGAACGGCCAGGGCGCCCGCGAGCGCGGGCGCCCTGGCTCGATCGCGGCTGTGTTACCGGGTTCCAACCGCCCTGACGTCGAGCGGCCAGATGACGCCGAGGGTGGCGTTCGTGAGGTTGCCGCTCGACACGATCGCCTGCGCCGGCTGGAACAGCGGGTAGAACGGCGCCCGCTGGTTCATGATCCGGCCGATCGTGCGGAAGAGCCCCGCGCGACGCGCGTCGTTCACGGTCCGCTCGGCCCGCTTCGCCAGCGCGGCGAGCGCCTTGTCGTCGCCCGCGCCCCAGTTGACGCGGTTCGCGGCCAGGCCTCCCGGCGTGAAGACGAGGTAGTCGTTCGGGTCGGGATAGTCCGGGCCCCAGTACGACTGGCTCATCTCGTGCTTCCCGGCGGCGTACGTCTCGAGGAACGCGTTGACGGGCTTCCCGACGAGCTCCACCTCGATGCCGACCTCCTCGAGGTTGGCCTTCGTCTTCTGCGCGAGCGTCGCGAACGAGACGCCGTTGACGGTGAGCTCGGAGGGATAGGTCAGCGTGATCTTCGGATCCTGGATCCCGGACCGCTGCACGGCCGCCCGTGCCTTCGGGAGGCTGCGCTTGACCGCCGCCGACGGCGGCAGATGCCCGAGGAAGCGCGTCGGGATCATCCCGGGGGCCTGCACGGCGCCCGGCCCCGACAGCTTCACGAACGACTGGTAGTCGAGCGCGTAGCGGATCGCCGTCTGGATGTCCTTGTTCGCCGCGACAGGCGAGATCTTCGGATCGGTGTTGATGTCGATGTTGAACAGGTTCGCCGACGCGTCGGTGACGACGCGGAGCCCCGACTTGCCGCGGAGCGTGGACGCCTGCTGGGCGGAGAGGTCGAGCGCGACCTCGTTCGTCCCCCGCTGCACGTTCAGGAGCTGCGTCGCCGCGGGCATGTTGCGGATCACGACGGTCTGGAACGTCGGCTTCGGGCCCCAGAAGCTCGGGCTCGCGTCGAGGACGATCTGCGTCTTGTTGTTGTAGCTCTTCAGGACGTACGGCCCCGAGCCGGCGGAGTTGGCGAGCAGGTAGGGCTCCGCCTTGTCCGTCTTGTCGGCCCCGACGGCGTCGGTGCCGCCGTTGGCCTTCACGACCTTCGAGTTGACGATGCCCAGCGACGGGTTCGGGACGATCCGCAGCAGGGCCGGGTTGGGCTTCGACGAGCGCAGCACGACCGTGTACGCGTTCGGGGCGGAGACCCGGACGCCGGCGAGCAGGAACGACGGCGAGCCCTTGAGGTTGATCAGCCGCCGGTACGAGAAGACGACGTCGGCCGAGGTGAGCGGCGTGCCGTCGGAGAAGCGGACGTTCCGGCGGAGGTTGAAGGTGAACGTCTTGGCGTCGGCCGAGACGCGCCACGACCGGGCGATCCAGGGCCGCGGGGTGGTGTCGCCGCCCCGGAAGGTGAGCAGCGTGTCGTACATGCCCTTCACGGCGATCTGGGACGTCGGCTCGAACATCCGGGCCGGGTCGATCGTCTGCACGACGAACGACGTGTCGACGACGAGCGTGCCCGCGGCCTGTGCGCTCTTCGCCTGCGGCTGCGCGAGTGCGGCCGATGCCACGAGAGCCAGGAGCGCCAGCCCTCCGACAACGGCCGTCAGGATGCGGCGTCGTGGTTTGGCCGCCCTATGCATGTGGTCCCTCCTTGGGGGTGGTGGGGTTGAACACCTGTTCACTCAGACGATCTGCAGCTCGGGAATGACGTGGCCGCGCTCGAAGCGGTCGAGCGCGAAGGACTCGAGGGCCGAGTCGCGGCCGAGCCCCAGCACGCCCTCGCTCACGATCCGGCCGACGGCCGGCGCGATCATGAAGCCGTGCCCGCTGAAGCCCGGCGGCGAGCCAGAGGCCCTCGTGGCCGGGGACCGGGCCGATCAGCGGCTGGTGGTCGGGGGTCACGTCGTAGAAGCCCTCGACGACGATCGGGTAGGTGACGTACTCGAGGATCGGCAGGAGCTCCGCGACGGTCTCGGCCACGTGCGCGCGCCACCGTGGGGCGCCCTCCTCCGGATCGCCCGACGCGGCGAGGTCGGAGGCCAGCATCCGGCCGTTGCCGAGGTGCTTGGCGGCGAACCGGCGCTCCGCGGAGACGACGAGCGGCTCCAGCAGGCGCTCGCGGATCGGCTCGCTGAGCAGGAGATAGCGCGCCTGCTTCGTGATCGGCACGTCGACCGCGAGCCCGGCGAGCAGCGACGGCGTGTCGTACCCGGTGGCGACGACGACGGCGTCGGCCTGCGCCGGTGGCCCCTCGGAGCGCTCGAGCGACCAGCCGCCTGCCCCGCCGGCGATCGCGGTGACGCTCGACCGCTCGATCGCCACGCCCCGGCGCCGGCATGCGTCCGCGAAGGCCTCGACGACCGCCTGCGGCTGGTCGAAGTAGCCGTCCTCGGCGCAGTACGCGGCCCCCGTCACGCCGGCGACGTCCATGCCGGGCACGAGGACCTCGAGCTCGGCCGGGGTCACGAGCACCGACGGGACGCCCACCTCGTTCTGGAGCGCGACGTCGGCGGCGAGTGTCTCGAGCCGCTCGGGGGAGTGCGCCAGGAAGAGGTACCCGCCCGCCTCGAGCGTCGGGCTCGTCCGCGGCTCGAGCCGCCGGTCGAGATCCCGGAAGAAGGCGATCGACTCGCGGGCGAGGAGGCAGTTCACGCGGGTGCCCCACTGCTGGCGGACGCCGCCGGGCTGCACGCCGGACGCCTCCGCCGCGACGCCGGTGCGCTCGTGCACCACCACGTCGGCGCCGCGCTCGGCGAGGTGGAAGCCGACGGAGAGCCCCGTGATCCCCGCGCCGATCACCGCGACCTTCACGCCGCTCGGACCCTCCCAGGGTGTTCAATATTGTGCACGGAGCATGCAGTTTATTGGGCGCGAAGGGGAAGTCAAACGCCGAGGAGCGCGGTAGGGTTGGACGCGATGACGATCGTCGACGCACCGAGCGGCCTCGGATCCGCGCTCCGCTCGGCACGCCGTGACCGGTCGCTGTCGCTCAACGAGGTCGCCTCGGCGACCGGGATCTCGGCGTCGTTTCTCTCGCTCGTCGAGAACGGCAAGAGCGACATCACGATCGGCCGCCTCGTACGGCTCGTCGCCTTCTACGGGCTCTCGCTCGCCGACCTCCTCCCCACCGACCCGGCCGCGGATCCCGACGTCGTGCGCAAGAGCGAGCAGCGGACGCTGCCGTCGCCGGCCGAGGAGATCGAGTTCCGCCTCCTCGCGCCGAACACCCGCGGCTCGATGATGCCGATGATCGTCGAGTTCGAGCCGAGCGCGCACCTCGCGGAGTACGGCCGTCACGCCGGGGAGGAGTTCGTGCACGTCCTCCAGGGGAGGCTGGAGCTCGAGCTCGAGGGCTCCGAGCCGCGAATCCTCAAGGCAGGCGACAGCGCGTACTACAGCGCCGAGCGCCCCCATCTCTTCCGCAACGCGAGCGACACCGCGCCGCTGCGGATCATCTGCGTCGACTCGCCGCCGAACCTCTAGGGCAGCCGGAACGCGAGCTCGCCGAGCCGCCGGTGCCCGTCGACCGAGGGGTGATTGCCGTCCGGCGTCCACTCGGCCCTCATCCGGCCCGGGAGCTCGGGATCCTCGAGCGTGTCGTGGAACGGCAGCACCGGCACGTCCTCCGACCGGCCGATGCCGTGGACGAGCTCGTTGAGCGCGCGGATCGACGGCTCCGCCCCGGGCCACCCGTTGTTCCAGGGCAGGACGTCCGCGAGCAGGACGGTGGGCGCGATCTCCTTCGAGCGGCGCACCATCGCGAGGAGGTCCGCGGCCGCGAGCTCGATCGCGCGTCCTTGCACGACGTCGTTGATCCCGCCCTGCACGACGATCACGTCGGCGCCCTCGACCGCCGCCTCGAGGCGGCTCCTGATCTCGTCGGTGCGCTCGCCGCCGACGCCGTGGTTGCGGAAGCGCATGCCCGGGTGCGCCAGCGCCGCCCAGTGGAGGTACTGGCTCGTCTCGTCGTCGCCCGGGTCCTCGAGCTCGCGCCGCGCGGGGTCGGGGTCCCAGCCGGGGTTGCCCGCGGTGATCGAGTCACCGAGGCCGACGACGAGGATCTCGCTCACGCGGGCACCCACGCGTCGACCTCGACCTCGACGAGCGCGCCCTCCGGGATGAAGCCGGCGACATAGAGGGTCGTGTTGGCGGGGTCGACGCCCTCGAACACGTCGTGATGGGCGCGGACGGCGTCGCGCCAGTCGCTGCCGGGTCCGAGGTAGATCCGGGTGCGGACGACGTGCTCGGGGTCGGCGCCGAGCTCTCCTGCGGCCTCGACGGCGCGCTCGAAGGCGTCCTTCGTCTGCGCGTACGTGTCCCCGGGATGCAGGGCGCGTCCCTCGGGCCCCATCGCGGCGGTGCCGCTCACGGCGACGGCGGGCCCGGAGCGCACGGCGCGGCAGTAGCTCGCGACGGCCTCGAAGGCGCTCCCGTCCCGGTATCGCTCGATCACCCCGTCGACTCTAGTGGCCGACCGCCGGCGTTCCGGACGGTTCCCGCACTCAGATCGAGCGGACGAACGAGCCGCCGCCCACGAGCCGCTCGGGCCGATCCCCCACCCGCAGGCGAAGACCCCGGTCGGAGCTGACGAGCCACCACGGCCGATCGATGGTCGCCGGCGAGCTCGACGATCGCGTCGTCCGCGTTCCCAGAGCCGACGAGGTCGGGCGCCTCCTCGGGTGTCGGGCCGTCGAACACGATCACGAGCTCGTGGCCCTCGCGGGTCGCCCACTCACGCGTGCGGGCGACGAGCTCCTCGCGCGTCAGGTTCGGCCAGCGCGAGCGGCGGACGTTCTCCGCGTCGACGACCACGAGGGGCACTCCCGGAGTATCGACGCGGGCTTCCCG
>CAVPOH010000012.1:0-252523 GCA_963706915.1 uncultured Actinomycetes bacterium | reverse complement strand
GACGCATTGCTACGGGTGGGGTCGGCGAGCCCGCTCAGCGCAGCCGTCCCCGGCGGCTTCTGCCTGCGCTGCGCGTCGGCTCTCCGCATGCTCGACTGGTTCGTTCGCTGTGCCGACTGCGGCGACACGATCGAGTCGGAGTCAGTCGCGGAGGAGTCCGGCTGGCGCTTCTTCCCGGATTCGCTCGGCGAGCTCCGAGCCCCGGTGCCGCGCCCTGCAGTTCGCTTGCCGGGTCCGTGACGGGCTGAGGCCTGATGCGGCCTCACGTCTCCACGCCCGACGAGATGCCCGAACCAGTGCGTTCCGGCTGTCGGGGCAGCTGTCGACGACCTCGAGCGGCTCGACGGAGATCTCGAGCAAGGCCCGCTCAAGCGACTCAGCTGCCAGCGGCCGGGTCGACGACATCGTGATGCTGGCCGCGGTGCTGCACGACGAGCTCGACGAGCTCGAGGTGCCGTCGATGGAAGGCTGCAGAGCCTCGCGTTCTCGCGCCACGCCCACCGGCTCGAGCTCGCCGAGGGCGTATCACGCCGAGCCCGCCCCGCCGACGCCGTCGGCCCGCGGGCCGAGATAGACGAGCTGGCCCAGCGTCGCTCTAATTAGAGGTCGTGATCGTCGTGGCGTGGAAGAGCGCAGCCATAGTCGCTCTGATGGCCGCGTTCGCGTTCAGCCTCGTCTCGTCGCAGACGATCGCGGCCGCAGGCAAATGCCCTGCGACGCGTCTCGACGGCGGACGTGTGCGGGCCGGGCCGTTCACGGGCTACGCCGTGCCCGAATACGACGCCGTCGGCGGGCGTTTTAGCCTTCGCGTCGGCGGGATGCGACCGAGACCCTGTCCTCTAAGATTCCGTGGTTCGTCCCGCATCGCTACAAGGTCGGCAACTCACTGGTCGTCACAGGGCGACGGCTCGGCGCCTCGCCACGATCGTTCCGGCAGACGGTGGCGCTGGCCTATGGCGGTAACGACGGCCGGAGCTGGGTCTTCCCCTCGATCCTTGATCCCCCAAGTGTCGGCTGCTGGCAGCTGACCTTCCGAAGCGGGAATGCAGTGGGGTCGCTCACGATGCTGGCGCGGCCCGCCGTAACGCCGTAGCCCGCGCCCATCAGCGCCCTGAGCGCGTCGGTGCCGGCCACGGCCGGCCGTACCAACGCGACTACCTGTCTACGCTGAAACGCGGGCTGTCTCCGGCTGGATCACCAGGCAGACGTCCGCGAGTTCGACGAGGGTGCCTCCTCGACCTGGTAGGCGTCCGGGATCGTCCGGGCGAGCTCGGTTTCCGAAAGTCCATCAGCGCCTTCTCCGAGTCCCAGACATAGACCGCGCCAAACTCTCCACCCTCACGGAAGCGGAGATAGAGCTTCTCCACGAGGCCCGGCACGTTGCGGTACTGGTCGGCCCGTTCCTCAAACGTTGCCTGTACCGCGTCGTCGGAGAGCCTCGACGTGAAGCGAACGAGCGAGACGATCACTCACATCACCTCCGATCGATTCACCCAGCATGTTGCGCTCTCATCCGCGCCCGGACAAGTCAACCGACAGGCGAAGAGCCGAGGCGTCCGGCGTTCAGGCAGCCCACCCGGCCCCGCGCAATCATCCCCAGCCGTACGAGCTCCCTGTGGAACCGTGTGGACAAGTGACCGTCAATCTCCGCACTTTGCGCACTGTTTTCTACGCCCACCTGTGGAAGCGTCGTCACAACGCGGCCTCGCGTGAGAGAAGCGCCCCTCCCCCCAAAGACGGCCCGGGCGATCCTCTCCCCAAGACTGCGTGCACCGCTCGGGCCGTCTTCTCTAAGCAGCGTGAGCGTCGTTCCTTCGCGGGCAGCGCCCGCGCGGGGTCGGCGATTTCGCCGGGCAGGAATATGATCGCCGCGTGGCATCGATCGTGGACGAGCTTCGCGGCATTAGGCTCTTCAGCGGGCTCAGCCAGCGGCAGCTGAACCAGCTCGCACGCCTCGCGAAGGAGCGGCACATTCGGCCCGGCGTCGTCCTGGTCAAGGAGGGAACGACGGGCAATGTCGGCTGCTTCATCCTGGTGGATGGCGAGGCGTCGGTGAGCGTCGAGGGGTCCGAGGTCGCGCGCATCGGGCCCGGCGACCATTTCGGCGAGCTCGCCGCTGATCACCGACGACCCGCGGTCGGCGACCGTGACCGCGGTTACCCGCCTGCGCTGCTACGAGATCGCGTTTTGGGACTTCCGCAAGTTCGCGAAGGAGAACCCGGACTTTGCGTGGAAGCTCCTCCAGAACCTCGCGGCGCTCCTCACCGCCGAGCGCGAGCGACGCGCGCGCGCCTCGCTCCTTTCCAGCTGACGTCTAAGTCGACGCAACCTGAACCTGACCGGCGCCTCTACACGGCCGTCAGCGCTCCTTCGAGAGCAGCGCCCGGAGCGGATCGGTCCCGGCTATCGCGCCGCTCGTGCCTCTCGACACAGCCGGCAGACCCCGAAGCCGCGCCGGGTCACCGGCCGCGGTCGCACCGGCCGCGCTCGTCGGCGCCTCGAGCCCGCCGACGGCTCGGATGATCCGGTCGACCGTCGCCGCGTCCCGGGCCATCTGCTGAAGCCGGTAGGCCCTGGGCAGCGGTCGCGCCATGCCCCGAGCCTAATCCCTACCAATTCGGTAGACAATGCGTAGACTTGCTCGCAGTGCGTGACGTGCCCGCATCTCCGGTGGCTCCGTCGCAGAGCGGCGGGTCGCGGCCAGTTCTCACAGGGGCCGCGGCCCGCCTCCTCGGCTGCGACGCGAGCACCATGCGACGAGCGGCCGCGCGAGGTGACCTCGAGGCGTATCGGCTCGGACCGCGAGGCGCGTGGCGGGATCGAGCCAGCCGCGCTACACCGATGGGCGCGACGAGCGCGGCCACCTGGCCGTCGCGGTCGTTGAGCCAGTACCAGAGCTGTCGCGGCGGATGCTGGCGCTCATCGCTTCGCTCGCTTCTCGAGGAACACGATCTCCTGACCGGCGGTGAGGTAGTAGGCGGCGACGGCTGGGGTTGCCTGGTCGACCTCGCCTCGATGAACGCGATATCCGGTGCCGTCGCGTTCGTCGGTGATGGTGCCGAAAGGGCCGAAGGTGAGGTGCCGGCGGGGGATCTCGGGCCATCCGCCGCGGTGGGCGACGGCGATCCGCTGCTGTCGTCTGAGTTCGGCTCGGGCGCGTGGGTCGACCTGCTCGGTGACCACGCCGATCCTCACGGCCGGGTGTCCTCGGGCTGTGCGACATCAAGCTCGACCGCATCGACATCGAGATCAACGGTCTGCAACGCATCCGCTACGAGGAGACCAAGGCCAGGCTCGAGCAGCTCGGGATCGACACGACGAGCTTCCGGCCACCACCACCGCTCTCCGAGCACGAGCAACGTTGCACCCGCCATCTCCGTGACGACGACGACATCGAGGCGCTCGTCATCGCCGCGAAGGAGACCAAGCTCGACAAGGCGTTCCGCGAGCACATGGCTCGCTCGCCCGCCGGCGAGGCTGTCGACACGAGCGGCCAGACGATCACTAGGCGCGGCATTGGCGCGGTGCTCGGGGTCAGATAGCCCGCAAAGCCTGTGTTCATGCCCTTTTTAAGAAACGACCCCCTTTCCGCAACCCCTGCAAGCCCGCATACCCCCCGACCCCGATCCGCGCCGCGGACATTTACTCGCCGGTAAATGCCCGGTCAGATGAGGCCGAATGAGCCGGATTGACCGACGACGAGTCCGATACCCGGAGTCGCATCGTCTTCGGCGCCGGTCGCTCGAGCCGGCGGTCGTTGCGGGGCTCGTCGTCTGCTGGCGCTGCGGCCGGCGGATCCTTCCCGGCGAGCCTTGGGGCATCGAGATGGCTCGCACACCGAGTACGCCGGGGCGGAGCACGCCCATTGCAATCGCTCAGCCGGCGGGAGAGCACGGCACGCCGTAGGGCCGTCGCCGTCGCGGCTGTGGGCGCCGCGGTGAGCTGCTCGAGCTGGCGGGGCCACTCTCACCCGAGGGGTGACCACGAGTTCGGGCGTTCGCAGGTGAGCGGCCCCGCCGCCCGAATCTACAACTCCGCCGCCCCGAAGCCAAGGCGATGATCGTCAAACCGCGGATCCGGGTGCTCCCGGCGGCGCTCGGAACACGCGGGGCCGAGCTGATCGCGACGGCCGAGAGCCTCGGCTACACGCTCGACGGCTGGCAGAAGCTCGGCGCAAACGACATCCTCGCCACGAACGAGATCGAGGAGCTCGCCGCGTTCGAGGCGGTGATGCTCGTCTGCCGTCAGTGCGGAAAGAGCCTCGTCGGCGAGCTGTACGCGCTCCTGCATGCGCTCAAGGGCGAGACGGTCTTCTACACCGCACACCGGGCCGACACCGCGCGGCTGATCCACCGCCGCCTGCTGGCGAGCCTCCCCGACGAGCTGGGCGCGGTGCCGACGTTCACGAACGGCAAGGAGGAGATCACATGGTCGGCCGCGATCCGGCCGAGTATCTGCTCTACCCGAAGAAGGATCCGATGAGGCCGCTGGATCCGGCCAGCATGCATCGCTGGCTGAAGCGCTGTCTCGATGAGGCGGGGTTGCCCGCGACGATCAAGACGCACGAGCTTCGGCACTCGGCGGCGGACAACCTGTGGCGAGAGTCGGGCAACTTGCTGCTTGCGCAGCAGTTGCTTCGGCATGCGTCGGTGCAGACGACGCAGGGCTACCTGCATCCGAGCCGCGAGGATCTCTCAGAGGCCCTCGCCAAAATGCAAGTCGTGCGTTCCGACGAAGACGATTTGGCTTAGCGAGAGGGATTGCCAAATCGAACGCACGATAATGCCCGTTATGTCAAGTTGGCGAACGAGCATGCCGGAGGCGCTCCCCCTTCTGCCCGTAGAGCTCGACGTCGCCGGCGGCGACGCGCGTCAGAACGTCGCCGCGCGTACGCCCGTGCGATCAGCAGGACGATGACGGCCGCGACGACGAGCCGGTAGATCACGAAGACGTCGTAGTTGTGGCTTCGCACGTAGTCGAGCAGGAACGACGATCGCGAGCAGCCCGCTCCCGAGCGACGCCAGCACGCCGACGACGAACGGCCCCGTCATCCCACTCGGCAGGTCGGCGAGGACGACGTCGGTCAGGCCCTTGAAGACGACCGCCGCGAACGTGATCGGGAGCAGCAGCAGGAACGAGAAGCGCGCCGCCGAGTCCCGGTCGAGCCCGAGGAACCGGCCGACGGTGATCGTGATCCCGGAGCGTGAGACGCCGGGCATGAGCGACAGGCTCTGCGCGAGCCCGACGGCGACGCCCTGCCGCAGCGTGAGATCGCCGATCGTCCGCGTCGCCGGCCGCCGATCGGCCCAGCCGAGCAGGAGACCGAACGCCGGCGAGGAAGATCGCGATCTGCCACGGCTCGCCGAGATTGCTCCGCGATGACGTCCTCGAGCGCAAAGCCGATCAGCCCCGCCGGGATCGTCGCCGCGACGACGACCCACGCGATCCGCTCGTCCTTCGTCGAGATCGAGCGACGACGAAGCGTCCCGAGCCACGCGACGACGAGTGCCTTCAGATCGCCCCAGAAGTAGGCCCCCACCGCGACGAGCGTCCCGAGGTGCAACGAGACGTCGAACGTCTGGTTGAAGGCGTCGTTCGCCTCGAGGTACTCCCACTCGAAGAGCCACGGAACGAGGATCAGGTGGCCCGAGGACGAGATGGGCAGCAGCTCCGTCGCGCCCTGGACGAGGCCGAGCACGAGCGCCTGCCAGTTCGGCGAGCTTCTCCGGGATCGTCCCCCACTCCGAGCACCGTGAGCAGCACGGCGAGCGAGAGCGCCGCGCCGGCCGACGCGTACACGACGGAGCGACGCACGCGGCGCATGGTAGTCCCGGACCGCGACTCGCCGTGACGCCGAGGCAACGATCGTCCGCAAATTTGCGTCCTTCGCGCCGTACGGAGCGCTTGACCCGGCCGCGTCCCGATCGTAGGTTTGCCGTGCACCGAGCACGGAGCGCGAGTAGGTCGAAGCCCGTCACGGAGGCTCTACGCGGAAGCGGAAGGTCGACGAGGCAGGTGGACGAAAGCGCCACCGGCTCGGTGAATCTTTTGTTCGCAAGCAGCGATTCCGCGGGGTCTGGTCCCCGCGAGCGCGGGATGCACCCCTGAAGCGTGCTTCGGCGCCGAACGGCTGCCGCTCTCGGCCAGCGCCTGCCGCGTTACGATCGCGACGTGCACCTGCGCATGCCGAGCATCGACCGCGGCGTCCAGAGCTTCGTCTGGGCGGTCGTCTTCTTCCTCTTCCTCTACTTCGGCATGGTGCTGATCGCCGTCTCGAAGGGGACGGCGTTCGTGCTCTCGCTCGTCGTCGCGTTCCTCGTCTTCCTCTTCGTGCGGACGCGGGGCGACGACGACCCGTCGCGACGCGTAGCGCGGCGGCTACTCGGCTTGCTCGGCGCTCGCTCGAGGCTCGCGAGCAGCTTGCGCGCGAGCTCCGGCCCGAGCTCCTCCTCGAGCCGCACCTTCGCGGGCAGGCGGCGCCGCTCCGGGTGACCGAGCGCGAGGCAGTCGCGCAGCAGGTGCAGGTCGGTCGCGCGTGTCTCTTGGTGACGTTCGCTCGACGGCTGACTCCATGCTTCGAGTGATCGACAGCCGGAGCGCCAGCGCGTGATCCCTCCCGGGAGGGAACCCGCTTATCGGCCATGGAGCGCCAGCCGCCGCGAATCGATCTCGGCGGCGTCGAGCTCGGCGCGGAACGCGTCGATCGTCCCGAGCGCGTCGTCCGCGAAGACGTGCGGCGACGACGCCCGACCGTGCGCGTCCGAGTGGAACGGGACGTCGAGGTGGGACGAGCTCACGAGATTGATCGTCGTCGAGCCGCACACCGGGCAGCTGACCGCGACCGCGCACGGCCCGGCCGACGGCTCGAGCAACCGGAACGACGACGGCGTCACGGGCCGCGGCACGTCCTCGAGGTAGCAGTAGAAGCTCCAGGGCCACTCCCCCCTGCCGATCCTGCGACGAGGCGAGTCGGCAGAGCTCCGTCGACGAGATCGTCGCGCCGAGAGGTCATCAGGTTGACGTAGGTGACAGCGCGGTCGAGGCCGAGCGGCGCCCAGTCGAGGTCGTCGTGGCCGACGAGCGCGACGTGCTCGTCGCCGCACGGGCAGCGGTACACGATCCGGTAGACGCGCCGGATGCGCGGGGCCGGGAAGCCGCTCGATCTCGCGGAACGACGACAGTCGGACGCTGCCCGTCCCATCGCGGGCACGGAAACCGGTAGCTCGCCGTCAGCGCGTCGACATCGCCCATGGTCTAGGTGTACTCGACCGCGCCGGACGGTTCAACCCCGGCTGCGGGTAGTCCGATCAGCGCGTAGACTCCGGCCCGCATCGTGCCGACCGTGCGAGGAACGTCGGGTCGATGACGAACAGGGCGTCGACGACGACCCGCCGCGCTCTTCGAGGTCGCACCTACGTGCGGATCGCGGTCTTCAACCTGTCGCGACACGTCGTCGAGCACGATCACCCGCGCGCCGTTCGCGAACGCGTCGGCGTGCACCGCGACCGAGTCCGGTGCCCGTACTCGAGCGCGTAGCGTCTCGCTGCGACCGTCTCCCAGGGCAGCCCCGGGCTTCCGCGCAGGCAGAAGCCGCAGCCGAGCCCGTACGCGAGCGCGCCGCCGAAGATGAAGCCCGCGCGCCTCCGCGACGAGGATGACGTCCGGTCGTCGCGGGCAACGTCGCCCAGTCGGCGAGGTGATCGCACCGGGCGCGCGGAACGCGTGCGGCGTTCGCCGATCAGGCGGCATCAGGTCCTCGAAGCATGTTCCCCGGCTCGGGAAAGTCGGGCACGTCGCGGCACGAGCGCCTTCAGTTGGTCGGTCGTCATCGCTCTGAGGCGTCCCGGAGGTCGCGGACGAGGAGGTGCTGGGCGAGCTCCGTCGCGACTGCCGGCGAGCGCCTCGAGATCCTCGAGCGCCGCCCGCCGCCGCTGCGGGTCGCGCGACCGCAGCCCGGTCGCGACGAGCTGCTCGAGGAGCGCCGACTGGCGCCCGGCGGCCGTGCGGAACGCGCGCAGGTGACGCGCGTCGAGGCCGTGCGTGCGAGCCGCCCGCAGGCGGCGGCGATCTCGGCGTCGCCCTCGCGGTAGTAGCGCTCGCCGGCCTCGATGCGCGCTGTCACGAGGTCGTACTCCTCGAGGCGCCGGCGAACTCGGCGGCGATCCCGGCGCGCTCGCAGAGCTCGGCGAGGTCGAGCTCGCCGCCCTGCTCGCGGAGCGCGGGCGCGCGCTTCGGGGCTCGCGCCGCGCTGCCGGCGTCGATCGCGTCCTCGATCACCCGCAGCGGCAGGAACTCGTCCCGCTGCATGCGCAGGATCGTCTGGAGCCGCTCGACGTCCGACTCCGAGAAGAGCCGGTACCCGCCCCGCGTCCGCCGGGGGCGTGAGCAGCCCCTGATCCTCGAGGTAGCGGATCTTCGAGATCGAGATGTCCGGAAACTCGGCCCGCAGCAGCTCGCACACCGCGCCGATCGTGTGCAGCCGCGGGGTCGTGCGCGGCTGGTTCGGCGCGTCGTGCTCATGGGAGCAGGAAGGTCATCCGGTACTTGCCGATCTGCACCTCGTCGTCGGCGGCGAGCACGGCGCTCTCGATCCGGTGCCGGTTGACGAACGTGCCGTTGAGGCTGCCGAGGTCGCGGATCGTGAAGGTCGTTCGCCCTCGCGGACGATCTCCGCGTGGCGCCGCGAGACGGTGACGTCGTCGAGGAAGACGTGGCAGTCCGGCGAGCGGCCGATGAGCGTTCGCAGCCCCGCCGTCTCGAAGCTCTCGCCCGCCTCCCCCCTCCGGCGCGCACGACGAGCGCGGGACCGCGGACCTCGCCGTGTGCACGCCCTCCTCGCCCGAGCTCGTCCGGGCCGAGGCTCAGGGTCGTCTCCCCCTGCTCGTCCCGACGGAGGTACGCGCCGCAGCGGGCGCAGTAGTTCGCGACCTCCGGGTTCTGGAAGCCGCACTCCGGGCAGTAGACGTGGCTCATCGAGGCGAGCCGCCGAGGATCGGCCCGAGATCCGTCGGCGTCGACATGGAGGCCCCGCGCCGCCTCCGCTCCCGCTCGGCCCGCAGGATGTCGATCCGTCCGTGGAGCATGCGCCGGCGGAGCGAGAGGTCGTCCTCCTCGCGCTCGAGCTCGACGATCGACGCGCGCAACTCGTCGTCCGAGAGCGTCGCCGGAGCGATCCGGGAGCGCAGCGTCGTGCTCGTCGGGACGTCGCCCGTGCCCTCGAAGAGCGATCGCTCGAGCGACGGCGACGCCGGCACGCTCCGAGCGTTCCGGTCTCGACCTGGGTGCGAAGGCGGCCCACCCGCTCGCCGCGCAGCGCGTCGATCTGCTCGTGCAGCTAGCGTCGACGGACCGAGATGCCCTCCTCTGCGGCCTCGGCGTCGCGGAGGAGGCGCTCGAGGTCGTCGTCGCTCAGGCTTGTGAAGTCGGGCAGTGGATCCATGGTCAAGTGGCCACCATTCGTCCGGGGACGTCGATTGAAGCAGCCCGGAGGCCGAGGGGTCAACCTCAGCTTGAGGCTTGCTCCACAGTTCGCTCTTCGGTGACGTCTCCCTGCACGATCGCCTCGACGAGCGCGACGATCTCCGCAGCGAGCTCCTCCGTCTGCTCGTCGGTTCCGCCTTCGGCATAGACGCGCACGAGCGGCTCGTCGGGATCGGGCAGGACCTGCACCCAGCCTCGCTCGTCGAACGCCTTGACGCCGTCCATCAGATCGAGGCGCCTCGCCGCGAGCTGCTCGTTGAGCAGGCGCATCACGAGCGCCCTTCCGACTCCACGGGCACGGGAGCGCGCGCTGGACGAGCCGTCGGAGCGGCAGCTCGCGCGACGAGCGTCGGAGACGTGGCGCTCCTGCAGCGCGAGGAGCTCGAGGAGCTTGCAGACCGCCGTCGCCGCGTCGTAGCCGGGCACGACGTCCGGGAACACGAAGCCGCCGGTCGGCGCTGCCGCGAGCACGACGCCGTCCTCCGCCGCGGCGCGGGTCAGCTCGCTCGACGGAGTGCTGCGTCCGGATCACGGTGAGCTCCGACCCTGCGACGAGCTCGTCGACGAGCCCGGTCGTGGTCACCGGCACCGCGATCCGACCCGAGCGGCCCGCGCGCGCGAGCAGCCGCACGACGAGGAGCAGCGCCACGTCGGGCGGACGGCCTCGCCGCGCTCGTCGACGAGCAGCAGTCGCTCCGCCGCGCGGTCGAGGACGACACCGAGATCGGCTCCGCACGCCCGTCACGATCCTGCTCGCGTCGAGCGGCTCGAGCTCGGACGCGACGTCGTCGGCGTACGTGCCCCGCGCGCCGATCGCCTCGACGCCGAGCGGGCCGAGGACGAGCGGCAGCGTGAACGCAGCCGGGGAGTGGCCGTAGTCGATCGCGACGCCGGAACCGCGCTCGCGGATCGACGCGACGTCGAGCACGTCGAGGATGTCCTGGGCGTAGCTCTCGCGCACACGTGCCGGATAGGTCGTCTCCCCCACCTCCGCGAACGTCGCCCGCCGAAGCTCCTGTCGGCCGAAGTGCTTCTCGACCTCCTTCTGCAGCGCCCCGTCATCTGGTTGCCAGGCCACTCGAAGACCCGAACCTGGATCATCTCGGGGTCGGCGCTCGAGACGGCCGACGTGGATGCCTGCCTGCATGGCCTGGCTCTTCAGGACGTGACGCGTCACGGCCGCCGGTGAGATCCGCAGGTCGGCGACGTGCACGCCGGTCGACGTCAGCCCGGCGATGATCGCGCGCTGGATCATCCGGCACGCGTCCGCCGAGTCGCGGCTCGCGACGACGCGGTCGCCGCGGCGCAACGCCGTGCCGAGCGCAGCTGCGAGCCGCACCGCCGTCTCGGGCGTCAGGTCGACGTTGACGAGGCCAGTCGCGCCGTCGCGACCGAATGGCGAGCCGGCCGCTCTCGTCTCCCAGACGATGTTCTCGTGGATCTGGGCGCCGGTCTCGATCTCCTTGAACGGGTAGACCCGAACGCCCGGGTAGATGCTCGCCTCGGGCCCGATCGTGACCTGGTCGCCGATCGCGACACCCTCGTGAACGCGCACGTGGTCGCGGAGGTCGCAGCCGCGGCCGAGGATCGCCCCCTCGACGACGGCGCTGCGGCCGAGGTAGGTGCCCGACGTCGATGACGCTCCGCGTCACCCGTGCGCCCTCGCGCACGATCACGCCCTGCGAGAGCACCGAGTACGGCCCGATCGAGGCGCCGTCGGCGATCCGGCAGTTGGCCCCGACGAACGCAGGCCCCTCGACCGGCTCGACCTCGTCGATGTCGACCTCCTCGCTCACCCAGACGTTGCCGCGCAGCCGCAGGCCCGGCACCTCGAGCTGCACGCGGCTGTCGAGCGCGTCGAAGTTCGCCTGCCGGAACTGGTCGAGGTTCCCGATGTCCTGCCAGTAGCCCTCGAGGACGTGCCCGTACAACGGCCGGCCCATCTCGAGCAGGAGCGGGAAGAGCTCCTTCGAGAAGTCGTACGGGCGGTCGTCGGGCACGTGCCGGAGCACCTCCGGCTCGAGCACGTAGATGCCCGTATTGATCGTGTCCGAAAAGACCTGGCCCCACGAGGGCTTCTCGAGGAACCGCTCGACCCTGCCGTCGTCGTCGGTGACCACGATCCCGAACTCGAGCGGGTTGTCGACCGACTTGAGGCCGATCGTGACCGCCGCGCCCTTCGCGCGGTGCGCCTCGACGAGCGCGCCGAGGTCGACGTCGCACAGCGCGTCGCCGGAGATCACGAGGAAGGTCTCGTCGAGCCGCTCGTGCGCGAGCCGCACCGAGCCGGCGGTGCCGAGCGGCTGCTCCTCGACGGAGTAGTCGATGTCGATCCCGAGCGACTCGCCGTCCCCGAAGTACGTGCGGATCGCCTGCGGCATGAAGGCGAGCGTGACGACGACCTCGTCCATCCCGTGGCGCCGCAGCAGGTCGAGGATGTGCTCCATGCACGGCTTGCCGACGATCGGCACCATCGGCTTCGGCTGGTTCGACGTCAGCGGCCGAAGCCGCGTCCCCTCCCCACCCGCCATCACGACCGCCTTCACCGCTCCACCTCGCGAAGCGCCTTGACGAGGTACTGGGCCGCCGCGAGCACGGCGAGCGCCAGGCTGACCCAGAAGAGCGCGAGCGGCCACCACGTGTCCCGCTCCGTCACGAGCACGAGCACGAGCGACGCGTAGAGCCCCCAGGTCGCGATCTTGCCGAGCCTGCGAGACCTCGAACTCGTAGCCGCGCGGCACGACGAGCTTGTAGCCGCCGACGAGCAGCAGGTCGCGCAGGAGGATCACGAGCGCGACCCACGGCAGCCGGTCGTAGACGACGAGCAGGACGACGCAGACGTCGATCATCAGCCGGTCGGCGAGCGGGTCGGCGACCTTGCCGAACGCCGACTCGACGTGCCAGCGGCGCGCGAGCTAGCCGTCGAGCTGGTCGGTGATCGCGGCGAGCCGCGAAGACGATCCCGGCCGGCCAGCTCGGGCCGTCCGGTCGCTGGACGAGCAGCACGACGAACAGCGGGATCGCGGCGAACCGGAGCGAGCGTCAGCGCGTTCGGGATCTGACGCAGCGGCGCGGAGACCGTGCTCTGACGCCATCGCCCGTAGGTTAGTGTCGTCGCCCGTGCCGCGAACGCTGTCGCTTCCGGGCTTCGTCAACGCCACAGCCACGCCTTCCAGCGCGCGCTCCGCGGCCGCGCCGCCGGCGGCGACTTCTGGGCGTGGCGCGACGGGATGCTCGCCGAGGCGGAGCGGCACACCCCCGCACCGTCCGCGACGCTCTACGCGCGCACGCTACCGGGAGATGCGCGCCGCGGGCTACACGGCGGTCGGCGAGTTCCACTACCTCGGGCTCGACACCGCGTTCGCCGCCGCGGAGGCGGCCGAGCGAGGCGGGGATCGGCTTCGTGTGCCTGCACGTCGCGTACGCGCCGCGGCGGGCTCGATCGGATGCGCCAGCCGTCCGTGGCGGCGTACCTCGCCGAGGTCGAGGCGCTGCGCGACCGCGGGATCGCGGTCGGCGTCGCCCCCCACTCCGTGCGCGCCTGCCCGCGCGACTGGCTCGAGGAGATCGGCCGCTACGCGGAAGCGGAAGGCCTCGTCGCTCCACGTCCACGCGGACGAGCAGCCGCGCGAGATCGAGGAGTGCCTCGCCGAGCACGGCTGCCGCCCGATCGAGCTGCTCGCGCGCGCGGGCTGCCTCGGCGAGCGGACGACCGTCGTCCACGCGACGCACGCCAACGGCGCCGAGCTCGACCTGCTCCGCGACAGCGGCGCGCGATCTGCGCCTGCCCGACGACCGAGGCCGATCTCGGGCGACGGCTTCCTCCCCGTCGTGCGCGTGCGCCATCGCGGCATCCCGCTCTGCATCGGCTCCGATTCGAACGTCCGGATCGACCCGTTCGAGGAGCTGCGCGAGCTCGAGGGCATCGCGCGGCGACAGGAGCGGCCGGCGCGGCGTGCTTCTCGACCGACGAGCTCTGGGAGATCGGCGGCGACACGGCGCGCGCGTCACTCGGGCTCGACGCGCGGCGACGGCGATCGAAGTCGACCTCGACGCATCCGCTCGCTCGACGGTGTCGCGCCGGAGCACCTCGCGGGCCGCGCTCGTCGCCGGGTGCGCCGCCGACGTCGTCGTCGCCGCCCGGCTGAGCGCACGCCCGCGCTCGCGGGTACGCTCAGCAGCGTGGACGTCACCGAGCAGACCTTCGACGACGAGGTCATCCAGCGCTCGCACGAGGTGCCCGTCGTCGTCGACTTCTGGGCCGAGTGGTGCGGGCCGTGCCACGCGCTCGCGCCGGTGCTCGAGGGCGAGGTCGAGGCGCGCGACGGCGCCGTCGAGCTCGTGAAGGTCGACGTCGACGCCAACCCGGCGCTCGCGCCGCAGTTCGGCGTCAGCGGGATCCCGGCCGTGAAGGCGTTCCGCGACGGCCGCGTCGTCAAGCGAGTTCGTCGGCGCGCAGTCGCGGCCGTCCGTCGTCGCGCTTCCTCGACGACGCTCCTCGCGCCGCCGCGCGCCGACGCGCTCCTCGACGAGCTGCGCGCGAGTCGGCGAGCTGCCCGACGTCGTCGAGGCGCTCGACGCCGGCGACATCGAGCGGGCGCTCGAGCTCATCGTCGACGCGGTTCCGCGCGCCGACGGCGAGGAGCGCGACCGGCTGCGCGAGGTGGCGGTCGCCCTGTTCGAGCAGCTCGGCCACGACGATCCGCTCGTCGCCTCGAGCTTCCGTCGCGGCGCGCTTGCGCGTAGCGCCCGGGTACCGACGCGTCGCCGGAGCTCCTACGCGGCCAGCCGCGGAGCGCGCTCTGACCCAGTAGGCCGTGCGGTCGAGAGTACGCGCGCTCGGCGCTCGCTGCCCGCCAGCCCCCAGGCGCCGTCGTACGTCGCGTACGGCCCGGCGTAGCGCGCGCGCCGGCTCGATCTGCGTGCCCTCGTGCCACTCGTTGTAGCTCGTGATCGTCACGACGTCGGGTGCGGCACGGAGGCGCCGCCACATGTGGTCGTACCAGCGCCCGTCCGCCGCGGGCGAAGCCGGGCGCTCCCCGGTCGCCCGGAACGCGTCGAACCCCGGGCCGACCGACGGCGCGCATGCGAGCCCCAGCCGGCGGGCGCTCGCGCACATCCGCCGGAACGACCGCCCGTCGTGGATGAGCACGTCGTACGTGTAGAGGCCCTGGAAGCCGCCCTTCGCCGCCTTTCCGGCCATGCTCGTGTGCGCGAACACCCGCATCCCGCCGCCGAGACGCGCCAGCGCGGCCCGCCATGCGTCGTCGGATCCCTGTGGAGTCGTAGACGTAGACGTCTCGGACCCCGAGGCCGCGCAGGCCGCGAAGCGCATCGACGACGCCGCTGGGCGTCCGACCGTCCCACGGCTCCACGTGGAGAGCGACCTTGAGCCCGGCGCGGCGCGCTGCCTTGGCGACCGGGCGAAGCCGCCGGTCCTCGGTCGACCCCGGGCCCCACCAGGACACGACGACCGTGTCGATTCCCGCATCGGCGATCTCCCGCATCTGTGCGCGGACGAGCGCCGGATCGGCCGACGAGTACGGCCCGCGAGCGGGGTAATAGGTCGAGCCGAGCTCCTGCGGCGGCTGGTTGCGCCCCTGCGCCCAGTGAAGCCACGCGCCGTCGAGCCGCGGTGTGCCGTACCAGGCGTAGTAGAAGACCGCGACCTGCGGCGTGACGGCCGGGGCGCCGCTCCGGTCGCGCGCGGCATCCCCCACGCCCGCTCCCACGAGCGCGGCGACGATCGCCACAATGGAGGCCGCCCACCGCACGGAACCGCGCGGATCCTACTCGGACGAACGGCTGTGCGATAGAGCCTCAGGCGACGCAGTGCGCGGCCCAAGGTGCGGTTGTCCCTGCGCCACACTTCCGGTTGCGGCCGCTAGCGTCAGGACGTGTCGTCGACGCTGCTCGTGATCGCGCTCGTCGCGTCCTTCGTGAACATTGCGATCGGGATCGGAATCGCCTGACCTCGCGATCGGCCGGCTACTAGCCCGGAGGCCCGACGCCACTCGAGCTGCCTGTCCAGCGTCGCCCGAAGCTCCCCCAGCCCCGGCGGCGGATGCTCCCCGAGGGATGCGAGGATCGCCATCCGCTCCTCGAGCGTCAGCGCGAGCACCGACACGTCGCGGTCCACGGCCCGCTCGAGCTTGGCGTTCAGCTCGGGGTCGGAGACGAGCCTCGCCACCTCGAGGACGAGCTCGTCGCGGATGGGTATGCCTGCCAAGAACATCAGAACACCTGTTCGATCGACCCTACTCCATCTCGATACGCGGCGACAAGTGTGCGGCGCGTGGGTTCGACGATCGGAGACGCAATCCTCTGCATTGCGCTCGAGACGAATTCGACGTGCTCGTGGAGCCGACGTGTGCCGTGTTCGCTCGAACCGAGGCTTGGCTCGAAGCGACGATTCGCAACCCCCTCAGGTCGTCATCCTGATTGGCACCTCGTATTTCGTGACCGAGGTGCGCTGGCCGGGTGTGTCGCCGGCGGGCATCGCGTTTAGCGTCTCATCACCCTGCCGGTAGTCGTCCTCGGTGTCGAAGAACACGATCACGAGCGACTTCTCGGCCTCGGCGTCGTGCAACACGATGATTTCCTTCGCCGGTAGCCCTTCGGGCGGGTCCCCTGCCATGTCGCTTCGCATCTCGTCGATGCGGTCCTTGCCGACGCCCTCGAACGTGACGACACGGGCGAATGCCATGGTTGCTGCCTCCTTGTGATCGACGGCGCGAACGATTCGCGTCGCGTCTGCACCGCATTCTCTACCGATTCGGGAGAACCGACGGCGACAAGGTGCAGGGACGCGAGCGGCTGATCCGCTCGTTGCGTACCGCTGCGTCGGCCCACCCGCGCGGAGCCTGGGCGACGGCCTGTGAGCGGGGGCGCCCGCCGCTGGCGGCGTGCCCCCACGCCGAGGTCAGCGGATCGTCAGGTCGTAGCTGTCGGTAGCCGAAGTCGACGGTCGTGTGACGCCCCTCGAATGCCCCGGTGCCCACGTTGCCTTCGCCGCGCCCCGAGCACGAGCCGAGACTCAGCGTGTTGCAAAGATGCCCTCGAGGTGCAGCACCCAGGTCAGGGTGCCGGCTCCGGCGATGTCGTCGAGCGTGCCGGTGAACATAGCCCGTCGTTCGACAGTGGAGGATGTATGGCGTCGCGGTCTCGGCGCACGTCTCCGAGCCGAGATTCGTTACGGCCGTGCCAAGGCCTCGCCGCGATCTACTGCGGCGTACGCGAGGATCCAGACGGGCCTAGCCCATCGACGGACGCAGCCATGGGCGCACAGCCCGCGGGACAGGCGTGCGCGCAACCCTCTCGACGGCGCGGGCAACGTGGTCGGTCGGGCAGGTCACGACCTCGGCGTTCGAGCCGTCGAGGTGGAGGACGATCACGGCTCCGTGGTCGGCGAGCACATGCGCGCGCGTGCCGATCTCGTGGATCTGGTGTCCCGCGCGCACTTCTCTCATCAGGTACACCGTCTCCCCCGGGTGCAAACCGCTCGCTGCTTTCCGTCATATCTCTAGAGACGTCGAGGGCACCACGTCGGTTTCCACCCCGAACGGTTTCCTTACCGACGGCCCGGTGGGACAGGACCTGTGACCATCCCCGACTGTCGTTTCGGCGGTCGGAGAGCGCGGCAGGCTCAGTCGGGATCTCGAAGAGATTCCGCCGGATCGGGTCGTGAACTGCACGCCCGGCGCGCCGTTTCCTCATCGACGTGGGATGCGCGGGCGGAGACCCGATGATGCGATGATCAAGAAGTGCCGAGATTCGTCTACAAGATCGTGCCCGCCTCGCTGATTCCCGAGGATGCGGAATACCTCTTTGAGTCGGACGACGACCTCAAGGTCGGGGACGAGTTCGAGCGTGCCGGCCGTCGTCTGTCCGTAGAGCTAGTCGAGGATGCCGACACGGGCTCGCAGACCGAGACCGGCTTGATCAGTAGAACGCTTCACTGTCGCGAGGTCGACCCAGACGTGTGGTGAGGAGCGAGCGCGGCTGCTGCATGGGCGACGCCGCAGGGAACTTCAGACACCGAACACTCCGGCCATCGCTTCGGCCTCAAGCCGAGTGTCGCCTTCTCGGACTTAGAACTCGCTTCAGAATGAGGCGCTGGGCAGCATCGGGCCGATTGAGGCCCCTTTGACGACCGCTCTTCGGCCGCGTTAGCTTCGCCTTCCCGTCCAGAAGTGGCGCGACGTGGCGTCCTCGTCGATTCCGGGCATCGCTCCGCATCGCTGAAAGCCCTTGACCGCGGACGTTTGGGGACCTTGTGGGACTCCTGCGCTCGGCGTCCGTGGGCGAGGGATGGGTGCTCCAGGGTCGGAGCCGTGAAGTGCTAGGGTGGGCAGATCCCGCCTAGCCCCTCGGCGGGGGTCTTTACCGGCTCCAGCAACCAGTCGGGTTGTGAGCTGACTGATCGTCGGCTCCAACGCAACCGTCAGGAGCCGAGCATGTTCGAGTACTGCGAGCACGATGGCGCAGGTCGCCGTGCGTCGTGGGCGCTCTTCAGCCTCGCTTGCCGGGCGGAGAAGGAGTTGGCCCGCAACCCCTTCAACTCGGTGCGCCCATTTCACCGATCCTGAACGGAGGAACATCGATGACCCGCATGAACCGACGCCAGTACTCGTCGCGAGGCCTGCGCCGACGATTGGCCATTCCCGCATTCATCCTCGCGTGTCTCGCAGCCGCCGCGCTCGTCGCCGCGTCGGCGCCGGCACAGTCGACGACCACCACAGACACCCATGCGACCGGACTCCAGACAGGACCTCGACGCACTCGTGGCCGCGGGTGCGCCCGGAGCCATCCTGCTCGTCCGAGACGGAACTCACACCGTTCAGCTCACGGCCGGAGTGAGTGACATCGCTCACAAGACTCCGATGCGCTGCCGGCGACCACTTCAAGATCGCGAGCCTGACCAAGACCTACACGGCGACCGTCGTCCTCCAGCTGGTGGGCGAAGGCAAGCTCAGTCTCGACGACAGCGTGCAGCAGCGGCTGCCCGGAGTCGTGCCGAACGGCGAGCAAGATCACGATCCGTCAGCTGCTCAACCACACGAGCGGCCTCGCCGACTTCGAAGCAGATCCGCGCTACCTCAAGCCGTATCTGGCCGGAAACTTCGCCCACTACTGGTCGCCTCGCCAGCTTGTGCGGATTGGCGTCTCGCACAAGCCGCTGTTTGCACCCGGTCGCGGCTGGTCGTACTCCAACACAAACTACGTCGTCGCTCAGCTGATCGTGGAGAGGGCGACCGGCAAGCCCCTCGGCGCCGAGCTGAGACGCAGGATCTTCCGGCCGCTCCACCTTGACCAGACCACCTACCCGACGACCCCGGGCCTGCCGAACCCGTATGTGCACGGCTACATGCTGCTCGGCAACCCGCCCTTGACCGACGTGACCAGGCTGAGCCCGTCTCTGGCGCCGGGATCGGGCGGAATCGTCTCGACCGTCGGGGACATCGCGGACTTTTACCGGGCCTTGTTCTCGGGACGGTTGCTCAAGCCCGCCCAGTTGCAGGCGATGAAGACGACAGTCTCCGAGCGCACCGGCAAGCTCGCCACCAGTGGCTCGGGATCCGGCCTCGGCATCGGGCGGACCGGAAGCTCCTGCGCTGGCTGGGGTCACACTGGTGAGCTTCCGGGCTACGACACCAGCATGGCGTTCACCGCGGACGGTCGGCGCCAAGCCGTCCTGATGATGAACCAAGACGCGACGACGCTTGCCAAGCCCGCGTACGCGATCTATGTCCGCCTCATGCAGAAGGCGTTCTGCGGCTCAAACACAGCGACCACGCCCAAGACAATGAAGGCCGCGTTCGTCGATAAGGGTGACGCGATCCTATGCGCCAAGAGCAAAGCCGTAGCCACCGCCACGAAGGCCATCTCCAAAGAGAAGACGCCTTCCGTCAAGCAGCTGAAGAACTTCGTTCTCGGGGAGGTGCTTCCAGCCGTCCAGCGGGCACATGACGGCCTGGCGAAGCTGGCGGTTCCGGAGGGAGACGAGGATCAGGTCGCAGCGATCCTGAAGGAAATGCAGAGGGCCACCGACGCCACGTCAGGGAACCCGCGTTTACTTCTCAGCGGACCCGATCCGTTTGCCAAAGCCGATCGACTGATCTCCGGCTACGGGCTTACGGGGTGTCCGGGCTGAACGCGGACTGCGAGGCGCCCCTCTGCTTAGCCCGGTGGGCGGGACGGCGGGTCCCCGTGGGGAGAATGAGACCCGCGCTGTCCCGCCTAGGTCTTTGTCTTTAGCCGGCTCGCCGGAAGAATGTGCTTGACGGGTCGCCGTTGTGTGGCTGCGAGAAGAACGCGGTGAAGTCGTTGCACTGCGTTGGCGAGACCTTCGTAGTCGCCGGTGAAGAATCCACCGGCATCCGGTGCCTGACGCATGTCGAACGACTGATTCGTCAACGTCGCCTCGTTGCCCCAGTTGTTGGCGCTCGTGCATGCTGTTGCCGTTGTCGGGTGGCAGTGCACGATGAAGTAGTCGGTTAGCAGTGGTGGCGCGTCGGTGTTGTTGCGGAAGTCGTAGTAGGTGACCGCGACGGTGCCGTTCGCTGAGACGTCGACGGACGGTGTGAATGCCTGCTGGTCGCCGATCGGGATCGTCGTCGGGGTCTTGTTGACCTTGATCGGCGCCGACCAGGTGAGGCCGCCGTCGAGCGACTGCGAGAACGCGATCGCGTCTGCCTGGTTGTTGTTGAAGCTCGCGTCCTGCCAGACGGCATAGAGGCGGCCGTTCGCCGGATCGACGGCGATGTCGGGGATGATGTCGCCCGTCCTGACGTCATCGCCCGTCTCGGGATCGGTGACACCGATCGTCCCGAGCCTTGCGATGTCGTACGGGCCCGACCATGTCGCGCCCTTGTCGGTCGAGCGCAGCACACGGACGAACCCGCCCCGGTGTTTCTTCGCGTTCTCGTTGTTGAACTCGGTGAAGATGTCGACCAGGGTTCCGTTCGGCTGGACGACGATCTGGTTGCCGATCGTCTGATCCTGCTGGCCCGGATCCCAGATCTGACGCGCCGCCTCCCACGTGAGACCCGCGTCGGTAGAGCGCGCGAACCAGGCCGGGCCGCTGAAAGAGCTCGTCCGGAACGAGGCGACGACGCTCGCTCGCTCGCTTCCAGGGAAGACGAGGCGGTCCCAGACCGCATAGACGTAGCTCGCGTTGGTCGGGTCGGCGGTGATCGATTGCTTGTCGTTGAACACGGTCGGTGCCGTGTCACGCATGACCACGACCGGATCGCTCCAGGTCAGTCCGCCGTTTGTCGACCTGCTCGCCAACAGAGCATGGTCGAAGTCGAACGTCGTGAACGGCGGTGCGACGTCGTTGAACGACAAGCTCAACTGGTAGACGATCCCGCTCGGCCCAAACGAGACCCACGGGTCGGTCGCCCGCTGGTAGCCGCCCCCGTTCGCGGCGGTGCCCCCCGTGCACAGGGTCGTCTTCAAGGTCGTGACAGCCGTCCAGCTCGCGCCGCCGTTCGCGCTAGCGCCGACCACTAGGCCGCGAGCGCCGCCGTTCGACCAGCGGTCCTGCTGCCAGATCCCGACGATGTTGGCCGGGTTCGTCGGATTGACGTCGATCCACGGCTCCACCTCGCTGCCTGAAAGACCGTGCCGCTCTGGCCGCCGACGTTGTCCGCGGTGCAGCCTGCGAGTGGGCTGCCGCCCGACACCTGTACGAGCGGTCCGAGCGTGAACGCTGCCGCCCGCACACCAACCGCCATCGCCAGAGCCAGCGTGACTCCCCCCAGAAGCGCCGCGACGCGTCTTGCGCGCATATCCGCCTCCTTATGGTTGCGATGCGCAGGTTACCCCCCGTGACCGCAAACTTGGGGTGCGGGATCGATCGCTTAGACGACCGATCCATCGTTCAGTTTCCGTGCCCGCTCACCGAGCCGGATCCCCAGCTCGCCCCTCGAGCTCGAGCCGCAGTCCCGTCAACACGGTCTCCATGTCGGTGGACGGCCGCTGCGGCCCATCCAATCCATCCGACGGTGCAGTTCCTCCCTGTCGGGATCAGGCTTGATCATTCCGCGCGCCCAAAAGCCCTCGATCGCGGACGTTTGTGGACTTTGTGGGGACTCGAAGAGGGCCGCGCCTTGGTTACGACCCTCCCTGAGGCAAGGGCGTAGCCCGTCCGGTTTCCCCGGCTCGATAGAGCATCACCGAGACGACGATGATCCAGAGCAAGGTGACGATCAGGGCGATGAAGTCGGCGAAGGGGATGAACAGCGCGATCCCCAGCACGAGCGCGATCCAGCCCATCCACCGCGTCAGCACTCTTTCTGTGAGTAGTAGTCCGGCGGCGCCGAGCATCATCACGCCGAGCCCACTGTTGAAGGGAAGCCAGACGTTGTTGTCGAGCACATTCAGCGTCTGCAGCGCGGTCGGGGAGACTTCCTGGTCGGCTCCGTCGGCGAGGGCGAAGTGGATTAGGGCTGCGATGACTGCTGCCGAGGCCGTGATCGCGCTGCCAGCGAGGACGACGCGCTCCCAAATCGGCCGGTGCTGATATCCGCCGTTGAGTCCGAGACGTGCGGCGAGGGCGGAGGCGAAAAAGACGACAAATGGCGCCGACGCAGCAAGCAGGAACGCGGCGATCCCCTGTTGGACAACGTCGTCCGCATAAGCCTCGACGACCTCAGCCGCTGAGCCGTCAGATTCGGGGTGGTCGCCGCCGAGCACGACAACGGGAACTACCACCAGCACCACGAACACGATCCCGCTCAGCGGGAGCAGCCGCCGGATGTCCACCTAGAGCCTCCTGTTCGACATCGCCAAGTGAGGAGGCACCATGTCACCTTTCGCATAAGGCCCGCGTAGGCGCCGCGTGGTACCGGTGGTGGGGTACAGAAGCTTTCGTGAGGGGGCGGGCGAACCCGGCAGGCAACTCGGGGGCAGGCCATCCTTCGGCTGCTGCTGCGCGGGGGCGGCACGTTCGCGTGCCGCCCCCGTCGACGATCCGTCCCGATCTATTACTTGGTGAAGTAGGGATAGATGTTGTTGAAGCCCGAGGCACGAACCCCCTTGGGGTCATGGTCCGGAGCAGCCTTACCTCCCCAGGAGACGAAGGTGTTCGTGGCCTTGTACCCGAGCGCGACAGGGTCGTCACAGGTGAGCCCAAGACCTTCGACCCAGTTGGCAGCAGGAGCGTCGAAATACTGTCCTTTGCTGTCGTTCCAGGCGGGCACGGTGATTTGCTGGAAAAGCCCGATTTGTCCGTCTGATCGCTTGAGGTACTTGCAGACACTGACGTGGGTCACGGCCGGAACAAAGCCTCCAGTGCAGGCGCCCAACCCGACGAAGTTCGTGGAAAACCCCGGATCAAGCTCCGGCGTCTGCCCCGGGAAATCGGCAATAAAGATGAACGCTTGGCCCTCCATGGACCCGGCGTAGAACACCCCTCCCCTGTTGGCGATGATAAAGGTTGCAGCGCCCTCCCCTAGCGTGGCGCTCCCTCCCACGAAACCCACACCCGCCGGGAGCGTGGTCGTCACGCCGTTCAGGCAGTAAAGAGTGTTCGGTGCCGCAGTGGCCGTGCCGACGAGTGTGGAAAACATCGCAACCAGTGCGATGCCCACAGCGAGGATTTTCGCCCTCACAAGATCCTCCCCCTGTTGCCGCAGATTCCTGGTTATCCCCACCCCAGGCTTGAGCGAGCAAGTGTCTCCCGTTACAAACCAGGTGTCAATCGGCTGTTCCAGCCCCGTTAGGCGACGCTGGAAAGGAGGTTGAAAGCAACCACGATGTTCGGTGCGGGAATGTCTTGGGGATCGTCGGCGTCTACCAGATGGGCGCCGCCCTCGACGCCCAGGACCCGTACCTGAAGACCGCCCGGGTGGCCCCGCCGCCTGGCCGGGCCACCGTGCCCGCCGAGGGCTAGCGGCGCCCGCTTGACGTCCTCCGGGGACTACCGCTCCGATGCTCTCGCCCCCTACATCAGTGAGGGCGTGTACCACGTCGCGGGCTACGGGCGCCGCACCGTCGCCGCGTAGCCGCCCTGCTGAGGGCAGGGCCTCGCTCGATCACTTGCTTCGAGGCTTGAGACGGTAGCCGGAGCCCTCCCCGGGCCAGCAGGAAAGGTGGAAGTAGGCGCCCCGTTCCTCCGCGACGGTTGTCTCCCATCTGGTTCCGACTTTGACGAGTTCTACGGCACGAAGGACGTGGGCATCAGCAGGGTCTACGCGTCTGCGGCACCCCTCGCAGATCGGGTACGGGTGTTCCTTCGGCGTGGAATCGGCTGAATGCTCACTCACGTCTGGGTACCCCGCTTTCACCGTCTCGCCCGTGAGGTTGAGGCTCGTGTTCACCACTGCTCGTTTTCCGTCGTCCTCATCGTCTGAAACCCCCGACGATTTCGCTCGTCCTTCGTTTTGGCGGTCAACCGCGTCGGCTCCCCGCATCGTCTAGGGCTCCGGGCGTTCACTGACTTCAGGCTGGCGTCTAGACGGGTAGCGCCTGCCAGAGCCAGAGCGTCACCCAGCCGAGCAGGATGACCCACAGCACTTGCAGCGCGCTCGTGCCGAGAATCAGGGTTAGGATTCCAATTCGATGGTGCAGTCCGCGGCCGAGTCCGACCGCGCCTCGTTCGGTTTCCTGGCGCCCTTGATGCTCTCGCTCGATGCGTGGCTGCTGTTTGGTGTCGCCGTACGTGCGCTGCTGTAGCGCAACGGCGCCGCCGGGCTCGACGCCCGGATTCCCTTCCCCTGACACTTTCCCCTCCCCCTAACGTAGTTCCCTGAGGTTACCCGTTTCTTCAGTAAGTGCAGTGACGGGTTGCTTGCGTAACCTTCGCCTCATGCGTCGGCGCTGCTCTGTGCTCTGGGGAGACCACGGAGTCAGCTGATCCGGGCGTCGTCGAGTCTCAGTCGCCCGAGCCGGATCCGAAGCTCCCCGACCGTCTGCTCGACCTCGACCGTGTGCCGACCAGACCGCCGTTACCGGGCGACGGTCCTCGCCGCCTGTTCTACAGGGCACACCGAAGCCTTCGTTACGGACGTTGTCGTTTCGCGCTTCGGTGATTCGTACTCTTGCCATCGCTTCGGCCTCCCGTCTCCGCGTCGCCTTCTCCAAGTGCCCGTAGACGTTGTTCGTCACGTCGAGTCAGGCGGACCAGCGAGGCGGGGCGGTCGTTCCGGACCCGCCCCGCCTCGGTTCCCGTGATCGGACGGTCGCTACGGGAGAGCGACTCGGTCGCGATGCCGCGCCGAGAGATAGAGAGCGCCCATCGCCGCCGCAAGCAGTGCCGCCATCCCGGCTCCGAAGCCGACCCACGTCCAGTTGACGTCGGAGTCGCTGCTGCTCGCGAACGTTGCGTTCGCCTGGAAGACCTGGCCGCGCGTCCGCGGGCTGTCGCCTGTCAGGCCGGCGGGCTCCTGGCCCACGACCCGGGTGATCGGCGAGTCACCGGTCAACCCGAGCGACACCTGGCCCCCCCACAGGCTCCGATCGGCGCCGATCCCGTGGCTGAAGTACGGGATGGGGCCTTTCTCGGCCAGCGGGTCCGGCTGCGGCGTCACTGCCGTGGCCCCGTGGCTGAAGTACGGGATGGGGCCTTTCTCGGCCAGCGCCTGCTGGACGTTCCGATCGGACTCGCGTGCCGCGATCGCCGTCCGGATCGCGGGATCGAGCGTGTTGTCCACGGCGGCAGGGGTCGCCGCGCGATTCGCGAGCGCAGCGTGCAGCGGCGTTGCGAACTGCGCCTCACCGCCGGATCCTCCCTCGACGTCCATCAGCATCGCGTTCGCCCCGCCGGCGAGCACCGCCGCGACTGCGGCGAGTACCGCGGTCGACAGCAACATCCTCATGGTGGTCATGTTGTTCATGTCCCGTCTCCTTCTCGACCGTTCGACCATGTGGCGAGCCTAGGAGGCGGCCTCTCCGCCGTCGTCGTCGTCTGCGACAGTGCGTTTGTAACGGTCGCGACACTGTCAGCCGGCAGACGCACGCGGCGGTTCTCCACCCATTTACGGACGGGATGGGCCTAGGTCAGAGGATCGACGTGGCCCTCGATCTGACTCAGGTTCAGGTCGATGCCGACGAGGTGTGCGTTGGACTCGCCGACGTTGTTGTTGAGTCGTCGAGCTTGAACGCTATGTCGTCGAGCCTGTCGGAGATCTCCAGGACGGCATGCAGCCGCGCGAGCATGTCGAGGGTCTGAGGATCGGCGGTCACGCGGGCGCGAGCCTACCTTGCTGGCTTTCGTGGATGCCTACAACCCTTCGCGCTTCCGCCAAACGTGCTCGCGCAGCAGAATGCCGCGCAACTCCTCAAGCCCAGCCGGTGGTGCAGTGCCTGTGGCTGGCTGATCAAGAAGGGCGTCGAGTGGACGGTCGGTGATAACGGCCCCCAGCACGAGGTGTGCGAGCGTGAGCCGTGTTCCGGTGGGCCGCCGGCGGCGGATGGTGCGCGGTTGTGGTCGGTGGACTGGTGAGCGAGCGGCTACACCGTGCGCAGCCGACGGCGGCGTGCCGTTCGTCTTGCCTCGACCGTCCATGAACCGGCCGTCGCGCAATCCAGGCAGTAGAAAAGGACAACAGGGGCTATTGGAGAGCCACTCACCTGCCGGCCGTACTCACGTACGAACCCGATCCAGCTTTTCCCCGCTGGTACTCCCGCTTGCAGTCCTCACACCGCAACATCGACAGTGGCATACCCGTAGATCTGGAGAGTCGAACCCCGAAGGTGCGGTTAGGTGAGCACCGCGCTCTGGCGCCAGACGTGCTCGCGCAGCAGGACGCCGCGAAGCTCGGCCGGTCTCTGGCCCGCGGACGATCGCTCGCGAGAAGCGCGGCTAAGGGCCCTTGCCGAAATGACCGCGCAGGGCGCGGACGAACCCGTCGATCATCCAAATGAGCGTCACCGCCACGACTGTCCAATAGATCGTGAGCGTCACGACGACGGCCTGTTGTGCGTCTGCCGAGCCGCGGCCCTTCAGGTAGAGGACGACGCTGACAACCACTCCCGCGCGGGCGAAGAGGATCATGGCCTCCTTTGCTGTCCTGCTAACCCGTGTGCGCTGACCACCGCCCGCCCGGAGCGTGGTGTGAACGTCCGGCGCGCTCAGCAAGGTTTTCGAGCTCACTTTCTCCCCCTGCGGGTTGGAGTTTCGATGGTGCTCATGGGTACCCGGCGCAGCGGTGCGCGAAGCCCCTCGTTTGAGTGAGCCAGAGCCCCTTCGCGTTGCCGCCAGACGTGCTCGCGAAGCAGGACGCCGCGGAGCTCCTTCGTGGCCGGAGGCGCAAGACCACGACCGTGCCCAGACAATGTGCTGGAAGCCATGTTGCGCCCACCGGCGTACCGACGAGCCGGGGGTGGTGAGGTTCAGCGAGTGGATCGCTTGACGTTCGGCGGCATCGCCCGCATTCCCGGCACGGGAGGCTCGATGCACCGGGTGTTTCCGTTCGTCAGGAACACCACCTCGCAAGTCCGTCCCGGGGGCGGCTTCTCAAGCGTGGGTAGGACGACGAACCACATCGTGGCGACGGCGAGTCCGAGGACAAGAATCATGAGTGGACAAGAGGACTGGGTTCCCTCGCCTGTTCGCGCGCGGGCGCGAAGACAGTTCCGCTCATGCCGAGTACCTCACCCTCCCGGTTCCCCACAAATTCGGTAATCGACGGCCCCGTCAATCACGCCCACCGCCGCGGCAAGTATCGGCAAAAGCCGCACGCGTCACACGGGTCGTTGGTCTAGGCCGTTGCTCTACCCACGACCGGGCGTTGACGAGACTCAGACCCAGGCCGTCCCGGACTCGGCCGACGTGGCTCTCGTTCAACTTCCTTGCCCGCTCACCAAGCCTGATCCGCAACTCCGAGCGGGAAGCACCAGCAGGCGCGGAACGCGGCGATCGCGGGCCTTGAACCTCCGGCCGGATGGCGGGAGAATCGCCGCACTAGGTGGCGGCTCATGGGGAGGCGCATTAGGTGGCGTCTCAGGGGGAGGGAAGCGATGGGAAGGCGCGCTGTGCTAGTTGCGGCACTGGCGGTCTTGGCGCTGGGACTGACCGCTCAGACGTCCGCCGCTCCGCCGGAACAGGTGGAGTTGGACGACTTTTTCCCGCTCTTTGCGGATGTCGAGCATGGGCTGGGGTTGTTCGTGAACATCGGCAGAGACGACTACTGCGAGTGGGTTGACAGCGGATTCGTCGGTCCGCCCCCGGTCGACCAGACCATCTCGGTCAAGCTCAACGAGACCGGCAAGGGAGCGGTTGTCGCCTCCTTCCAAGCCGATCTCTCGATCGAGCTCTGGAGATTCGATCCAGACGTGCCGCCGCTCGTCGATCCCTGCGTGGACACGGACGCACAGAGCGGACCCTGGGCGACGGGGTCAGCCCACGTCGAGGCGAACGACAACGACTTCGATGTGAGCCTCACTCGGATGAACTCTTTCGGGATCAGAGGACAGGGGACGGTCGAAGACGCGAGCGGCGGGACATGGCACTTCTCCTGGACCAACCGCCTCCAGGTCACGAAGGACGACGAGTTCCGGGAGCGCACCGCAACTTCAACCTGCACCCGATCGGGTAGCAATCGATCCAAGGGGCCGCGGGCGACGCGAGTTTGGAAAGTCTCTCTATGCGCGCGCGCGTAAGGAGAGAGGACAAACTCGCGTCATCTCCGTCGGCACTGCGGGCCGCGGGGCCTCGCCCCATCGCGGGCCGTACGCGACGCGCACACGTTCGCGTCGTGGGCCATCGCGGCGGGGCTCCCCACGTTCGAGATCTCCGCCACAATGGGCACGTCTCTGAGCAGTTTCGAAGACCTACGCGCACCTGTTGCCCGACTCGGCCGACCGGGCGCGGATGGCGCTCGACGCGTTTCTCGCCCCCGCGTCGAGGCGTTTGGGGACTTTCGGGAGTCCGGCGAGGATCTCCGCAACCCGTGAGACGACGAAACCCCCGCATGAGCGGGGCTTTCATTATCGGGGCGCCGAGATTCGAACTCGGGACCTCTAGTCCCCCAGACTAGCGCGCTAACCAGGCTGCGCCACGCCCCGCGACGGCGCCATCCTAGCGGGCATCCCGAAACCGGCGTCTCGGCCTCCGCGGGTGCTCGACCATCTCGCCGCGCAACGCACCGAAACGGCAACGGCGGGCCAACCGGAGTCCTTGCAGTTCGTCCGCCAGGTGCGGCAGGCCCGCCTCGATGTCGCCCGCCGGCAGCGGTCATGCGGGGCGCGTAGCTGCCTGCGCGAACGACGAACGAACGCCCATTTAGGCGACAGCCAGGACGGCGCCCTCACCATTTCTCTCCCCGGGTGATGCGGGGACAACTGTCGGAGAGGCTGCGGGTCCCGCGCGTGACACCGCTATGTGAGTGCCGCGTACAGGTTGACGCGTACGCCGTCCGGGTCACCGAGCAGGGCTACCGCTGACCCCAGTACGCGTCCCACGGCTCCTTCTCGCCTTCGAAGCCCGCTGTGACGACTCGCGCGTACACCTCGTCGACTTCGGCAGGCCTCGCGCACTCGAACGCGAGCGAACCCTGGTTTCCGTTCCCTGCGCGTCCAGTCGGGTAGGAAGCTTTCGCACGATCTCCTCCGTGTCGAACATCAACCGGTCCCGTTCGCCATCATCGCTTCGACATGGCCTTCTGTGGGATCTTCGGGAAGTTGAGTCCGATCAACCCTAGAACTGCATCGAACGCGAAAGATCCGCCACTCCAATGCCGACGGCGTTCAACGCGGGCATGCGGCAACGCTACATGGGGGTCGCGGACCTGCGGCGCCGCGAGCAGGGGTGTCAGCGATCGGGCCGCCTGACCAGATGGAGGTGCGAGAATAGGGGCGGCGGCGATGCCTCCGTTCCCCTCCCCCGGGACGACGATGGCGACCGTCGCCGCACGGGCCCGCCGGCGACCAGCTCCCCCGAGCTGTCCGGCGGGCCCCGCGGCCGTAAACGCGTCCCCATCCCCCGGGCAACGCGCGATCAGTATCCAGCGAACGCCGCACGCGCCACACGGGTCGTTGGTCTAGGCCGTCCCTCTACCGACGGCCGGGCGTCGACCAGCGCACCGGACCCGGCAGCGGGCCGGGCTCACGCGCGCTCCTGCACCTCGCCGACCTCGATGCTGACCGGCGTCACCGAAGGCGGTGGGTCCGACTCGAACCGCTCCTTCGCCGCCCGGGCCGCCTCTTCCGTCTCGAAGATGATCATCGAGGCACCGCCGTTCTCGCCAAGTCGCACCCAATGACCGCTGACGAAACCAGGCATCTGGGAGAGGCGCGGGATGCCCTCCTCCCGCAAGAACTTCCTCGCCTGGTCGAAGTCCTGAATCGTGCTTCTGCCGACCACCGCGTACATACGTGCCTCCCTCGTCGTGGGCGGTGTGGCCCTCCAAGACCGATCTGGACCATGCCACGTAACGAGCCGCGCGGCTAGCTGGATGCCGCTACGGTGCGAGCTCAGGCGAGGCGCTTGTAGAGCCGCTCGACGAGGGCGGGAGTCTGCTCGAGCTTCTCGGTGATGATGCGGACGCGTACCTCGCGGAAGTGGTCGGGCTGCACGCCGAGGGCCTTCGCGATCTTCGCGAGGACCTCGTTCGAGGGCACGGGCCGGTTTCCGTGGACGATGTGATTCAGGTAGCCGGCCGACAGCTCGGTCTTCTCGGCGAGGGCGCGATACGTGACGCCGGTCTCCGCCATCAGGCGTTCGATCGTCGGGCCGAGCGGTTCGCTCGAGTAGGTGCGCTTCTTGGCCGCCATCAGTCGTGCCTCGCCCAGTCAATCACAGAAGCCCGATCAACGCGTGCGTCCGACTCGTCCGAGCGCCGGCGGACGTCGACGCCGCCGTCCTCGAGGCTTTTCCGCCCGATCGTGACCCGCGAGGGGCAGCCGAGAAGGTCTGCATCGGCGAACTTCTCGCCCGGTCGGGCATCTCGGTCGTCTAGGAGAACGTCGTGCCCTCCGTCCGAGAACTCCTGCGCCACGGACGTCGCAAGCGCCTCGACCTCGGCGGACCCTCCGGTCAGCGCGAGGACGTGGACGTCGTACGGCGCGACCGACCGCGGCCAGACGATCCCGCGCGCGTCGTGCCCCTGCTCGACCACCGCCGCCAGCACCCGGCCGGGGCCGATCCCGTAGCTACCCATGACGATCGGCCGCTCGACCGACTGCTCGTCGAGGTACATCGCGGCGAGCGGCACCGAGTAGAACGTGCCGAGCTTGAAGATGTGACCGACCTCGATCGCCGTCTGGAAGCGCAGCGCGCCCCCGCAGCGCGGGCACGTGTCGCCCTCGCGCGACAGGCGGATGTCGGCGACCTCGGCCTCGAAGTCCCGTCCTCGCTCGACGCCGCGCAGGTGGTAGCCCGTGCGGTTGGCGCCGGCGACGAACTGCCCCTCGCGAAGTGCGTCGTCGAGCACGATCCGTCCGCGGAAGCCGACAGGTCCGAGCGACCCGGGCTCCGCCCGGAACTGCTCGCTGATCTCGTCCGCCTGAGCCGGCCGCGACGGGGCGCCGAGCGCCGCTGCGAGCTTCGCCTCGTCGAGGCGGTCATCGCCGCGCACCAGCGCCAGCACGACCTGCCCGTCGGCGACGACCGGCATCGCCTTCGACGTCGCGGCGAGGTCGATCCCGAGGAAGGCCGCGAGGGCCTCGCACGTTATGACTCCGGGCGTCTCGACCTCCTCCGGCGCACCCAGCGGCGCCGGGAACTCGGGAGGCCGCGGGACGCCGTGGGCGATCTCGAGATCGGCTGCGTAGTCGCCCCGCTCGCACGTGACGAGCGTGTTCTCGCCCGACCCAGCCGGAGCGAGGAAGTCGATCGACTCGCTCCCCCCATCATCCCGGACTCGGCCTGCACCGCCACGGCCTCGAGGCCGCTACGCTCGAATATCCGGTGGTACGCCCCTGCGTGTGCCTGGAAGGCGACGTCGAGTCCCTCTTCGTCCCGGTCGAACGAGTACGCATCCTTCATGACGAACTCGCGCACGCGCAACAGGCCCCCGCGCGGCCTCGACTCGTCGCGCTCCTTCGTCTGGAAGTGGTAGAGGATCTTCGGCAGGTCACGGTACGAACGGAGCTCGCGCGCGTGGAACGTGATCGTCTCCTCGTGGGTCGCGGCGAGGACGAACTCGCGCTCCGAGCTGTCGCGTACCTTCATGAGGACGTCGAACGTGTCGTACCGGCCGCTGGTCTTCCAGAGCTCCGCGGGCGTCAGCACCGGCATCGACATCTCCTGGCCGCCGATCGCGTTCATCTCCTCGCGGACGATGTGCATGACCTGCTCGTGGACGCGCCACCCGGCGGGGAGGTACGTCCAGAGCCCCGCCCCGACCTGACGGATCAGGCCCGCGCGGACGAGGAGCTTGTGCGAGACGGCCTCGGCGTCCGCGGGGTCCTCGCGGAGCGTCGGCAGGAAGAGCTGGGACTGGCGCTGGAGCATCCTGCCAGCCTAGATGAGGCGCGCGGAGCGAGTGTCGGTGCGTTGCCCGTCCAGGCGATGCGCCGCTGCGACCTCAGCGCGTAACGCGGACGAAGCCGTCGAGCTCCGTCGTCGGGCCGTCGCCGCTGCCCTCGAGGATGAACGAGTCGAGCGTCTGGAGGACGTCCCGCGCCTCCGCCGGAAGAGCATCCGGGCCTGCGGTGCTCTCGATCATCGGGATGAGGCCGTCGATGTCGACGTATGCAAAGCCGCGGGTCCGCTCACCCAGATCGACGCGCTCGGCCGCGGCCTGAAAGGCGTCGCTGTCGACGAGCTTCGGGCCGTCCCCGAGGAAGTCGGCCACGCCTCCGGGCGCGGTGGTCAGGATCACCATGTCGTCGCCGAGGCGCTCGTACGCGAGCGTGAAGCCCTCGATGGTCAGCTCGTTGATCGTTCGGCCACCCGCGGTGCGCGTCCGCACCTCTTCTCCCGCCTGTAGCGCGAGCTTGCGCACGGCGCGGTCGACCGTGTCGAACGCCTCGTCCGCGTCGGGCGGAGCGAGGACGAGCGTCACCTCGGGTACCTCCGAGTCGCCCTTGCGCACGTAGAGGACGCCCTCGCCGGAGAGCGCGTCGAGGAGGCCGTCGAGGGACACGCCGATCGTGTCCTGGAGCACCTTCGAGATCTCGCCGACGTCGACGGTGCCCTCGACCCGGTCGAGGACGCCCTGCGTGCCGCCGAAGGACAACGCGGCGACCGCATCGGCCGGCACGCGGCCGACGAGCTCCGGCGCGTAGCTCGAGCCGTTGTCGTCCGGCGTGCGCACGCCGAGGGAGAGGTGAACGCCGTCCTCCTCTGCCGCGAGCGCGGCCGCGAGCCAGTCGACGCCGAGGTCGCCCCGGACCGGCTGCGCGAACACCGACGTGAGCCCGCTCGAGAGCGCCTTCAGGTCGACCCAGCCGCGGACGAGAGCCTCGACCGGAAGCCCGGTCATCGCATCCTCGAAGGACTGGACGCTCTCGAGCGTTCCACGCCCGAGAGCGGCGCGGTACGCGTCGATGTCTGCCTGCGACCGCGCCAGCACCGTCCAGTCGTCGACCGTGCCCTGCACGAGTGGCTCGTCGGACTTCGCGATCAGCGCCGCAAGGCGCTCGTCGCTCTCGGGCTGCAGCAGCGCGATCGGCTTCCGATCCGCGGTGACGACGACGACCAGCTCGGCGCCGAGCGCGGGCGCGACGTCGCTCTCCCAGGTCAGATCCTCCTGCGCGAGCTCGGCGCGGATCGACTCCAGGAGCTGCGAGCGTGCATCGGGGAACAGGCCGAGGAGTCGGTCGGCGTTCTCCCACTGCTCGGACGACGCGTCCGTGACGACGGTCACGAAGGCGGTCGCGTCTGCCGGTGCGAGCGCGGCCGTCTCGGGGACGGAGCCCGTATCCTCCGACGCGGCGGCGCAGCCTGCGACGACGAGCGCGAACGCGATCGCAACGAGAGCGTGGAGTGACCGCAGCCGCATCACGAAAGGGGTATCGGCGCGCGCCTGGATTCCCTGAGCACGATCGCTACTCGAGCGGGATCATGCTCGCCTCGGCCATCGCGAGCGCGGCGGGCTTCGCCATTCTGAGCCGCTTCGGACGCGGCATCCCGGCCTCGATCCAGCGGTCGATCTCGTGGAAGAGCTCGTCGATGAGGATGTCCGAGGAGACCTTCTTGAGGACGCGCCCGTGGGCGTACACGAAGCCGACCTCGCGGCCCCCGGCGACCCCGAAGTCCGCGTCACCCGCCTCGCCCGGGCCGTTCACGGCGCAACCCATGACCGCGACCTCGAATGCCTGCGGATAGTCGCGCAAGCGATCCTCGACGACGACCGCGAGGCTCTCGACCCCGACGTTGTCGCGGCCGCACGAGGGACAGGCGATCATCACGGGCCCGCGTTCGCGGAGCCCGAGGGCCTTGAGGATCTCCCACGCGACCTCGACCTCCTTCACGGGATCGGCCGTGAGCGAGACGCGCATGGTGTCGCCGATCCCGTCCATCAGGAGCGAGCCCATCCCCACGGCGCTCTTGATCGAGCCTGCGAAGGGCGTGCCGGCCTCCGTGACCCCGAGGTGGAGCGGGTACGGAACGCGGTCGGACAGCATCCGGTATGCGCGGATCATGGTCGGCACGTGCGACGCCTTGACCGAGATCTTGAAGTCGCGGTAGTCGAGCCGCTCGAGGATCTCGACCTGCTCGAGCGCCTCGACGACGAGCGCCTCGGCGGTGTCCAGGCGCGCGAGCTCTTCGAGGTGCTTCGGGAGCGAGCCGGCGTTCGCGCCGATCCGCATCGGGATGCCCACGCGCTTGGCCGCCTTGACGACCTGCTCGGTCTTGTCCGGGCCGCCGATGTTCCCGGGGTTGATGCGGACCGCCTGGACACCGGCGTCGATCGCCTTGAGCGCGAGCGACGCGTTGAAGTGGATGTCCGCGATCACCGGGACCGGCGACAGGCGGACGATGCGCGGCAGGGCGTTCGCGTCCTCGAGCTTCGGCACCGCGACACGCACGATCTCGCAGCCCGCCGATGCGAGGGCCGCGATCTGCGCGGTCGTCGCCTCGACGTCGTGCGTCTTCGTGAGGGTCATCGACTGGACGACGACGGGAGCGCCGCCGCCGATCGCGACGCCTCCGACCCGGATCTGGTGTGCGCTCGCCATTCGCGGGTCAGGGTACCGCCGTGACCTACGGCCGGTACTGCTGGTCCATCGAGAGCACCGTGGCGCCCCGCACCTGGGCCCAGTAGCCCTCCGTCGGGCTGCCGAAGAGCTTCCGCTTTCGCGGGTTCTTTCCCTTGACCAGCGCGGCGAACTCGGCGACCGGGACGCGCGTGACGCGGATTCCCGCCGTGATCACGGTGATGCGCGCGTTCGGGGCGACGATGTACGTGAGCAGCTTCTTGCTCTCGTTGCGGAGATAGAAGTCATTCGGCACAGCCTCGCCCGGGCCGATCGCCCCGTCCTCCACCGCGGCCCGTTGCGCCGTCAGCCCCGAGAGGAACGCCGCCGGGTCGACGCGGAGGATCCAGCGCCCGGCCGTGCGGTTGAGAGTCGCGACGTTTCCATAGAACACGAGCACACGCGGTGGGCGGAAGGGTGGTGCGGGAAGGAACGGCGACGTCGCTGTCCGCGCGCCCCGGGAAGCAGACACCGGCGACGCGACGGACACGAGGCAGAGGGCGACGAGTGCGCCGCCGATGACGAGGGCCGACCGCGGTTTCATGGCACCTCCACTGTTCGGTTGCTCACATCGTGCACCTCCCGCCTGCGACGCGATCACCGGCACGATCCCTTGATGGCGGGCGATCCCGAACCGACGATTTGGGAGCTGCGGGCGGCGCCCGACGATCACCCCGGCGACCTCTGGGCGGTCGGCGCCGACCTCGAGCCGGGCACGCTCCTCGCCGCATACCGCCTGGGCCTCTTTCCCATGCCGGTCCGCGGCACGATCGGCTGGTTCTCGCCGGCCCATCGCGCGGTGGTACCCCTCGACGGCTTCGCGCCGTCGCGTTCCCTCCAGCGGGCGCGCCGTCGGTACGAGATCCGCCTCGACACCGCGTTCTCGGCCGTGGTCGACGGATGCGTGCGGCCGGGCGAGCCCGAGAGCTGGATCGACGACGACATCGTCGACGCCTACGGCGAGCTCCATGATCGCGGCTGGGCGCATTCGATCGAGGCGTGGGACGACGAGGGACTCGCCGGCGGCCTCTACGGCGTCTCGATCGGCGGACTGTTCGCCGCCGAGTCGATGTTCCACGCGCGGACCGACGCGTCGAAGGCTGCCTTCATCGGCCTCGTCGAACTGCTCAGCGTCGCCGGTGCGGCCGACCGAAGGCTGCTCGACGTCCAGTGGCTCACCCCGCATCTCGAGACCTTGGGCGCAGTCGAGATCACGCGCGCCGAGTACCGGGCGCGGCTCGAGGCCGCCCTGACACTGACGTCCCCGTTCGGCTAGGAGAGTCGACCGATGTCGTTCGAGAGGCCGATGAAGAACAGCAGGAGCACGATCCCGAGGCCGATCACGGACACGCGCTCGTAGATCTCCCGGCGCACGACCCGGCCGCGGGCGCCTTCCGCGATCGCGAAGACGATGTGCCCTCCGTCGAGCGGCAGCAGCGGCAGCAGGTTCAGGAGCGCGATCGAGAGCGAGATCAGCCCCAGCACGAACAGGAAGCTGTCCGCGCCCTGCTTCGCCGCGTCCGACGACCCCTGGACGATGCCCACGGGGCTCGAGATGTCGTCCCGGCCATCGCCCTGGACGAGGCGGCCGAGGGAGGCGCCGATCTCACGGGTGACGCGCCAGCTGAGGGACAGGGACTCCTGTGCGGCCTGCGGCGGCGGCAGCCCCTCGCCGGCGAGGACGATCCCGAGCCGGTAGGCGCCGTCGCTCAGCTTCGGCGCGGTCGCGGGAAGCGTGACCTGCTGTCCATTGCGGACGACCACCACCGTGAGCGGGCGGCCGTCGGAGCCCGAGATCACGGCGGAGACGTCGTCCGCCTGCACGACGCCGCCGTCGATCGAGCGGATCCGGTCGCCCGCCCGTATGCCCATCGACTGGGCCGGCGACCCGGGCGAGACCATCTCGACCTTGGTCGTCACCCCGCCTGAGGTCATGTAGAGCCCCGTGAAGAGGACGAGCGCGAGAAGGATGTTCGCCGCAGGCCCCGCCGCGATCGCAGTGACGCGCTTCCAGGTCGCGGCGCGCCAGTAGGCGTCCGGGCCGAGCGCGTCCTCGAGGTCGCCGAGCGCGCGCTCTGCGGACGAGGTGGCCTGTGGTGAGAGCTCCTTCTCCGCGACGAGCTCGCGGACAACGCGCAGCGAGTCACGTGCCGCGTCGTGGTCGCCCGCGGCCAGCGCGTTGCGAAGCCGGCCGGTCGAGCCGCTCAGCGAGGGCTCCTCCTCCAGGGCGCGTGAGAGGCCCGCGTCGACGTCCACCGGCGCCGGCCGGTGCATGCCCGGGATCTTCACGAAGCCGCCGAGCGGGATCGCGCCGAGCCCGTACTCGATGCCGTTTCGCGTCGTCTTGAGGATCGCCGGTGGGAACCCGATGTAGAAGCGCCGTGGGCGCATCCCGAGCGCGAGCGAGGCGACGAAGTGGCCGAGCTCGTGGACGAGGATCAGGATCCCGAGCCCGACGATGGCGATGAAGATCGTCATGCCGGCTGTAGCCCCCTCGCGGCGAGACGGCGCGCCTCTGCGTCGGCGTCGATCAGGTCGCCGAGGTCACGAGCGGCGGCGCCGTCGACGCGGGACAGCGTCTCCTCGACGATCGCCGAGATCTCGAGGAACCCGATGCGGCCGGCGAGGAACGCCTCGACGGCGATCTCGTTCGCGGCGTTGAAAGCGCACGGCGCCGTCCCGCCCAGCTCGCCGCACGTGCGGGCGAGCGCGAGCAGCGGGAACGCGTCGAGATCGGGCGCCTCGAACGAGAGGTCGAGGCCGACCAGGTCGAGCTGCGGGACGGGTGTGGCGGCGCGGTTCGGGTACGTGAGGGCGTAGGAGATCGGCACGCGCATGTCCGGGAGGCCGACGTGGGCGAGCAGCGCTCCGTCGCGGAATCGCGCGAGCGCATGCACGACGGACGTCGGATGCACGACGACCTCGATGCGGTCGTACGCCAGCTCGAAAAGCCAGTGCGCCTCGATCAGCTCGAGGCCCTTGTTCGCGAGCGTCGCGGAGTCCACGGTGATCTTCGGCCCCATGTTCCACGTCGGGTGGGCGAGGGCGTCGGCCGCGGTCACGTCGGTCAGCTCCGCCCGGGAGCGGCCGCGGAACGGGCCACCGGACGCCGTCAGCACCAGTCCGGCCACGGTCTCCGGGTCGCGGCCCTCGAGGCACTGCCAGAGGGCAGAGTGCTCGCTGTCGACCGGGAGGAGCAGCCCCTCTCCCCTCCGCCGTGCGCGGATCGCGAGCTCGCCCGCGGCGACGAGGCTCTCCTTGTTCGCGAGCGCGAGCGTCACGCCGTGCTCGAGCGCCCAGAGCGTCGCTCCCACGCCTGCGAAGCCGACGATCGCGTTGAGGACGACGTCCGGCTTGCTCCGCTCGAGCAGCTCGACGGCGTCGCCGCCGACCTGCACGTGCTCGACGCCGTGCTCCGCCGCGAGGGCGTCGAGGGAGGTCGACCCCGACTGGAGCGCGCACAGCGCGAGGTCCGGGTGCGCGGCGACGACCTCGATCGCCTGACGGCCGATCGAGCCGGTCGCCCCGAGCAGCGCGACGCGTCGCATCCGAGGAAGCATGCCTGTCGCTCTGGCGAACACGGGCCTCGCGAGGCCTCTGGCCGATGGTTCTTGCGTTAAGGCGTCAGGTCAGGGCGAGGAGGGTCACGTACGCGGCCGGCCCCGCCCAGAGGAGCGAGTCGACGCGGTCGAGCGCGCCACCGTGGCCCCCGAGCAGGGTTCCCGAGTCCTTCACGCCGAGGTCGCGCTTCACCGCCGACTCGAAGAGGTCGCCGAGCGTCGCGGCGACCGCGACCACAAGCCCGAGGATCAGCGACTCGCCGGTGCTGACGACGTCCTGCTCGTAGAGCGCGAAGAACGCCACCGCGACGCCGGCGATCGTGCCGCCGATGAAGCCCTCGACCGACTTGCCCGGCGAGATCGCCGGAGCCAGGCGGTGCCTCCCGATCGCGCGGCCGACGAAGAACGCCGCGGTGTCGTCGGCGAACACCGTGAGGAGGACGGTGAAGATCAGCAGGCGGCCGTCGCCGGGGACGTCCCGCACGAGCATCAGGTGCGCGAGGCCCCCACCGACCCAGGCAACGCCGAGGAGCGTCACGGCGAAGCCGGCGACGGCGCTCTGCCTCGCGCTCGAGACGAAGAAGACGAGGAGCGCGGCGACGACCGTCGAGAGGATCCCCGCGAGCACCCAGGTCGTCCCGCCCAGCTGCGCGCCGAGGAGCGTGAGGATCAGCCCCGCGTAGCCGCCGAGCACGATCGGCCGGAGGCTCCGCGCCATGGCGTAGAGCTCGTGCAGCGCGACCAGGCCCCCGACGAGCGCGAGGCCGAACAGCCACCAGCCGCCGAGCCACACGATGCCCAGGACGACGGGCAGCAGGATCAGCGCGATCGCGATCCGGGAGACGAGCGGGCTCACGACGGGGCGCGGGCCCCGAAGCGCCGACGGCGGGCCGCGAACTCGTCGACCGCGGCGCGGAGGTCGTCCTCGCCGAAGTCGGGCCACAGCGTGTCCGTGAACACGAGCTCTGCGTACGCCGCCTCCCAGAGCATGAAGTTGGAGAGCCGCAGCTCGCCCGATGTCCGGACGAGCAGGTCGATCTCGCGCAGGTCGGGCGCGTAGAGCCGGTCGGCTAGCGCGTCCTCGTCGACCTCGTCGACGCCGACGCCGTCCTCCACGAGCCGCCGGGCCGCGAGCGCGATCTCGGCGCGTCCGCCGTAGTCGAACGCGATCCAGAGCTCGAGGGTGTCGAGCCCTTCCGTCGCCTTCTCGAGCGCCGCCATCTTCCCTTCGAGCCACGGCTCGAGGCGGTCGCGGCGCCCGAAGAAGCGGGTGCGGACGCCCTGCGCCGCCAGGTCGGGGAGCTCGCGGTCGATCGACTCGGAGAGGATCTCCATCAGGTCGGCGACCTCGCCGGCGGGTCGTGACCAGTTCTCGGTCGAGAACGCGTAGACGGCGAGCGACTCGATCCCGAGCTCGATGGCCGCCTCGACCGTGCGGCGAAGCGCGCGCGCGCCTGCACGATGCCCCTCCGCGACGTCCAGCCCGCGCGCCTCCGCCCAGCGCCCGTTCCCGTCCATGACGATCGCGACGACGCGCGGAACGCGCGCCTCCTCGCTCGACGGGCCGGGCGGATCGTCTGTCACGGGCTCTCAGAGGTCGGATCGCAGGACGATCAGACCTCCATGATCTCCGCTTCCTTGTGCTTCAGGAGCTCGTCGATCCGCTTCACGTGGTCGTCGGTGAGCTTCTGCACCTGCGTCTCGGCGCGCCGCTCCTCGTCGTCCCCGACGTCGCCGTTTCGCACGAGCTCCTCGAGGTGGCGCATCACGTCCCGGCGCACGTTCCGGATCGCGACCTTGCCGTCCTCCGCGTAGCGCCGGACGACCTTCACGAGCTCCTTGCGACGCTCCTCCGTCAGGGCCGGGATCGGCAGCCGGATGAGCTTCCCGTCGTTCGACGGCGTCAGCCCGAGATCCGACTCCATGATCGCCTTCTCGATCGCCTTGATCTGCGTCGGGTCGTACGGCTGCACGGAGAGGAGCCGCGCCTCGGGGGCGCTGATGGTCGCCATGTTCGAGAGAGGCGTGGGCGCGCCGTAGTAGTCGATCGTGATCCTGTCGAGCAGCGCGGTCGAGGCGCGCCCGGTCCGGACGCCGTTGAACTCGGTGCGCGTGTGCTCGATCGACGAGTCCATCCGCCGCTCGCAGTCCGCCAGGAAGTCCTCGATCGCCGTCACTCGCCCAGCCTCCTCGATCGTGGGGGAACCCATGGTTCCCCCACGGACCCCCTCCTTCCGGTTTCCGCCCAGGTCAACCGCGCCCGGGCTCCCGCCGGGCGAGGCCCGGCTCCGCCCGCGTTCGGCAGGCGCCATTTCGAACGTCCGAACATCATTCGCCGCTGACGGGAGTGAACACGATGGTGCCGATTCTCTCACCAGCGGCGGCCTTCACGATGTTCCCGTCGGCGAGCTCGAATACGTGGATCGGAAGCCCGTTGTCCATGCAGAGCGACAGGGCAGTCGTGTCCATCACCTTCAGCCCGCGCTCGATCGCCTCGAGGTGCGTCAGCTCAGGCAGGAACCTCGCGTCCGGATCGAGGCGCGGATCGCCGTCGTAGACGCCCCTGACGCCGTTCTTCGCCATCAGGATCGCTTCGGCGCCGATCTCCAGCGCACGGAGCGCGGCGGCGGTGTCGGTCGTGAAGAACGGGTTGCCGGTCCCGGCGGCGAAGATGACGACCCGCCCCTTCTCGAGGTGCCGGATCGCACGGCGGCGGATGTACGGCTCCGCCACCTCTGACACCGTCACCGCCGACTGGACGCGCGTCTGGGCGCCGAGCCGCTCGAGCGAGTCCTGGAGCGCGAGAGCGTTGAGGAGCGTCGCGAGCATCCCGGCGTAGTCGGCGGTCGCGCGGTCCATCCCCTCCGCCGCAGCCTTCATGCCGCGGTAGAAGTTGCCCGCCGCCGACGACGACGGCGATCTCCGTCCCCGCCTGCTGGACGGCGACGACCTCGCGCGCGATGGCAGCGACGGTGCGCGGGTCGACCCCGTACTCGCGGTCGCCCATGAGGCTCTCGCCGGAGAGCTTCAGCAGCGCGCGACCGAACGCGGCGACCGGCGCCTGGCGCTCGGCCAGCTCCTCGCGCGGTGTCGTCACGAGCCGGCGACCGAGATCCGCTCGAATGCGCTCACGGTCGCGCCCGCCTCGTCGAGCGCCGCGGCCACCGACTTCCCGGCGTCGTGGATCCACGCCTGCTCGAGCAGCGCGCCGCCGGGCGCCGCCGCGAAGAACCGCTTCGCGAGCATCCCCTCGACGATCTTCTCGCGCGCCTGCTCGGGCTTCGCCTGGACCTCGTCCGAGTTGAGGTAGATCTGCCGCTCCGCGGCGAGCGTCTCCTCGGGAACGTCGTCACGCGACGTGTACTCGGGCGCCGCGAACGAGATGTGCATGGCGAGCTGACGCGCGAGCTCGGGCGTCCCGCCCTGGAGCTGCACGAGCACGCCGATCTTGTTCGCCGGCGGATGCACGTAGGTGCCGAGCGTGCCGCCCTCGAGCCGCTTCTCGCCGACGACGACGATGTTCTCGCCGAGCTGTGCGATGAGCTCGACCCGCTCCGCTTCGAGACTCGACGTGTCACCGCCGCCGGCGACCTGCTCGATCGCCTTGCCGGCGAATGCCTGGAACGCGTCGTTCTTCGAGACGGGATCCGTCTCGCAGCCGACGCCGACGATCGCAGCGGTGTCGCCGTTCTGCTGGACGAGCACCACGCCCTCCGTCGTCGCGCGGTCGGCCCGCTTGCCGGCGGCGGCCATCCCGCGCTCGCGCAGCAGCGTGCGCGCGGCGTCGATGTCGCCGTCCGTCTCCTGCAGCGCCCGCTTGCACTCCATCATCCCCGCCCCGGTCTGGTCTCGGAGCTCCTTGACCAGGCTCGCGCTGATCTCGGTCACGCCTGCGCCCCGTTCTCCGAGGCGACCGGCTCGGCCTCGGCAGGCGCCTCCACCTCGGGCTCCGCGGCGGCCTCCGGCTCGGCTGCCTCGACCCCGGGCGCCGCGGTCTCCGCGCGCGGCGCGCTGAGCTCGGCCTCGGTGACCTTCGACTCCGCGGAGGCGATGCCGTCCGCGATCGCGCGGATCACGAGCGAGCACGAGCGGATCGCGTCGTCGTTCCCGGGGACGATGAAGGTCGCCTCGTCGGGGTCGCAGTTCGTGTCGACGAGCGCGATCACGGGCAGGCCGAGACGCTGCGCCTCGCGGACCGCGAGCTGCTCCTTGCGGAGATCGACGATGAAGACCGCGTCGGGCTGCCGCTTCATCGTGGAGACCCCGCCGAGGTTCGACTCGAGCTTCTCGAGCTCGCCGCTCATCGCGATCCGCTCCTTCGCGGGCAGGAGCTCGAGCTGACCTTCCTCCTTCAGGCGGCGAAGCTCCTGCAGGTAGGAGATCCGGTCGGCGATCGTGCGCCAGTTCGTGAGCAGGCCGCCGAGCCAGCGGTTGGAGACGTACGGCTGGCCGACGCGCGTCGCCTCGCGGACGATCGCGTCCTGCGCCTGCTTCTTCGTGCCGACGAAGAGGATGGTGCCCCCGCGCTCGGCGATGTTCCGCGCGAAGTCGTGTGCATCCTGCAGCAGCGCCTGCGTCTGCTGGAGGTCGATGATGTAGATGCCGCCGCGCTCGTCGAAGATGAAGCGCTTCATCTTCGGGTTCCAGCGGCGCGTCTGGTGGCCGAAGTGCACCCCGGCCTCCAGCAGCTCCTTCATGGAGACGACTGCCACGTTGGTCCTTTCGGTTGTCGTATCGGTGCGCCGGCGGGCGCAGACGGAACCGGGCTGAGAGCGCCGGCACCCCCGTCCGGAGGCGTCGCCGGGTAGGTGGTCTCGAACTGCGGCATGGTAGCCGTCGGGCTATTCGCCCGCGCGAAGGGCGCCTAGCGGCTCGCCTCGCCCCGTGCCGCGGCCAACGCCGCGTCGAGATCGGGTGGAAGCCGGGACTCGACGTCGATCGACACGCCGGTGAACGGGTGCTCGAATGCGAGACGGTACGCGTGGAGGAACTGCCGCTCGAGGCCTAGATCGCCTCGGACGCCGTAGACCGGGTCGCCGGAGACCGGGAGCTCGACAGCCTCGAGGTGGACGCGGATCTGGTGCGTCCTCCCCGTCTCGAGCCGCACCTCGAGCAGCGTCCGGTCGCCGACGAGCTCGCGCACCTCGAACCACGTGACGGCCTCGCGCGGCGTGTCCGTGTCGAGCGAGTGGCGCATGCGGTCGCGCCGGTCGCGGCCGATCGGCGCCGTGATGCGTCCTGTCCGCGAGCGCGGCGTGCCGCGCACGAGCGCGACGTAGCGGCGGTCGATCCGTCGCTCGCGGATCGCCTCGGACAGACGGGCGTACGCCTCGTCCGAGCGGGCGACGACGAGGAGGCCCGACGTGTCGCGATCGAGCCGGTGGACGATGCCCGGCCGGTCGGGGTCGCCGCCGGCCGCGCCGGCCGCCAGCAGGCCGTGCGCGAGCGTCCCCGTCTGCTGCCCGCCGGCGGGATGGACGACGAGGCCGGCCGGCTTGTCCACGACGAGGAGGTGCTCGTCCTCGTGGACGATGTCGAGCGCGATGGACTCGGCGACCAGCTCCTGGGCCTCGGGCAGCGTGACGTCGAGCTCCTCCCCACCCCCGAGCCGGAAGCTCTTCGGACGGGACTGCCCGTCGACGAGGACGCCACCCGCCGTGACGAGGCGCTCGGCCGCGGTGCGCGAGCCGACGCCGGGAAGCTCGGCGACGACGGCGTCCAGGCGCCGCCCCGCGTCGGCGTCAGAAACGCGAGAGCGGTGACGTGCCAACGGCGGCGCTCGTGCGGTCGGCCGCGACGAACGAGAGGAACAGCAGCCCGACGCCGACGACGATGAACGTGTCCGCGAGGTTGAACGCCGGCCAGTAGTCCAGGTCGAGGAAGTCCGTCACGTGGCCGAGCCGCAGCCGGTCGACGAGGTTCGAGACGCTCCCGCCCAGCACGAGGCCGACGGCCACGGGCAGCAGCGGGTGACGCCGGGCCGAACGGGCGAAGAACAGGACGAGCGCGCCGATTGCGCACGCGGTGAGCACGATCACGATCGAGGTCGCGTCTGCGAATAGCCCGAAGGCGATGCCCGTGTTCCGGACGTGATGGATCGAGAACGGCCCGATGATGTCGACGGCGTCTCCGAGGGCGAGCTGGCTCGAGACGATCCATTTCGTGAGCTGGTCGGCCGCGGCCGCCGCGACGGCGACGACGGCGAGCTCCGCCCACTGCGCCGGCCCAGCGGCGAGCGAGCGCTGGGCGCCGGGGATCGGCTGCAGCGCGTTCGTCGCGGACCCGACCCGGACCTCCAGGTTCGGACGGGACGCGCGCTCGGTGTCGACGCGTGCGGGCTCGCTCACACGCGCTCCTCGATCCGCTTGCAGTCGAGGCAGAGGGTCGCGTACGGGACCGCTGCGAGGCGCTCCTCGGGAATCGCCCCGCCGCACCGGGCGCAGGTGCCGTACGTCCCCTCCTCGATCCGCGTGAGGGCCGTGTCGATCTCGTGCACGAGCTGCTCGGCGTTCTCCTCGAGCGACTCGTCGACCTCGCGGTCGAACATGTCGCTCGCATGGTCGGCGAGGTGCTGGTCTCCCGCCGCGCTCGAGAGCTCGCTCTGGTCGTCGTCGTCCGAGACGATGTCGTGGGCCGCGGCGAGGACCTGCGTGCGGAGGTCGAGCAGCTCCGCACGGCGCTGATCGAGGTCGACGCTCATGCCGCATCCTTCCGGACCGACTCGAGGCGGTGCTCCGCCTCGTCGCGGGAGATCCCTCCGAGCTCGACGACCTTGTCGCGCGTCGTGTGGCCGGCGACGAGCCGGACGTCCGAGCGCGCGGAGGCCGAGGGTCTCGACGAGCAAGGCCACGACCTCGTCGTTCGCGCGCCCGCGCTCGGGCGCCGCATGGACACGAAGCTTCCACACGTCGCCGAGCCGGCCGACGACCTGCGTGGTCGTCGCGCCGGGCACGACGCGAACGCGGAGGCGGATCGGAGATCGGGTGCGCTCGGCGACGGGCACGCCCGAAGAATAGTTACCCCGCCGGGAGACCTACCCTGCGAGTCGATCCGCGCCGATCTCGGTCGCTGCCTCGAACGACGGCCGCTTCACCTCCTCGGGCTCCTTGTCCGCCGAATCGCCTTCCGTGACGACCGCGAGCGCCGCGCGCAGGATCGACTCGACCCGTCGCGACTCCGCGAGCAGCCGCTCCTTCTCGGCGATCGCGTCGCGAAGGAGCCGCCGGCCCTCGGCGCTCGCCTCTGCGACGGTCACCTCCGCCTCGCGGCGCGCCTGCTCCTTCATGTCGTGCGCGGCCCGCTCGGCCGAGACGAGCGTCGACCGGAGGAGCGTCTCGAGCTCGACGTGACGGGCGACCTCGGTCTCGAGCACGTGGACGCGCTCGCCGAGCTCGGCCCGCTCGCGCCAGACGGCCTCGAAGCTGTCGGCGACCTCCTCGATCTCCCGGTGGACGTCCGAACGCCGGTAGCCGATGAAGCCCCGCCTGAGCGACAGGTGCCTCACCTCGACTGGTGTAAGCGACATCTCCAACCCTCCTTCTTCAGAGCAGCCGTTCGATGAGCGCGTTGACGAGGCGCTCGAGGATGTACAGCGAGAAGACCGCGGCGATGGGTGACAGGTCGAGCGGACCGATCGGCGGGATGATGCGCCGGAAGAGGCGCACATACGGCTCGCAGATGTCGTAGAGGAACTGCCGGACGCGCTCCAGCGTCGGCGACGCACCGGCGCGGATCCACGACGTGAGCACGTACGCAAGGATCAGGAGGACGTAGACGCCGACGAAGACGGAGACGAAGCGCTGCACCGACGTCGCCGCGTCGGCGAGCACGAGTACTCCGACGTTCCCGCCGCCCATGGCGCGGGATTCTCGCCCTGCGCGCGGCTTCCTCTGTTGCGCTCTAGGAGGACGTGGCCAAAGAGACGCCATGTTCCCAGGATGTCGCCGGATCGCCGTGATGCGGCGTCCTCGGTCGCGCCCGTATCCACGGATATGGACACTCCCTGCGTCCTCGCCTCACGACGACCGACGGCACCCTGGAGACGGGGACCATTTCGCCAAACGCTCCTAGGCCTGGTTGAAGAAGGCGCCCGCCGGATCGAGCGCGCGGGCGCGCTCCTCGGCGGACACCTCGACGTTTCGCGGCGTCAGCAGGAAGACCTTGTCGGCGACGCGCTGCATGCTCCCGTCGAGCGCGTACGTCAGGCCGCTCGCGAAGTCGATGAGCCGCTTCGAGAGCTCGGTGTCGGCGCTCTGGAGGTTGAGGATCACCGGGACGGAGTCCTTGAACCGGTCGGCGATCTGCTGCGCGTCGTTGAAGCTCCGCGGGAGAACCAGGTGCACGCGCACCTGCGACGAGCCGCTTTCGACGCCGCGTAACCGGGATCGCCGCTGAGAACGCTGCGAGGTCGGCTCGGCCGTCAGCTCGGGCTCCGAGACGCTGTCCTCCGACCAGGAGTCCGCGTCTCGACGGCGTGGGAGCCGGCGGACGTTCGCGCGCTCCCGGCGGCGGTAGTCGCGGTCGACCTCCTCCTCGCTCGTCACTGTGAGGTCGTCGTCCCACTCCTCGTCCTCGGCGATGCCGAAGTAGACGAGCGTCCGGTTCCACACGTCTCCGAGGCCCATGCTCGGCCGGATCGTAGCCCCTGCGGGAGACGGTGTCCCACCGGTCGAGCCCCGCGGCGCGCGTCAACGGAACAGGCTCGAGCCGACGCGGATCAGCGTCGCGCCCTCCTCCACCGCGACGCGCCAGTCCTGCGACGTCCCGATCGACAGCTCGTGGAGCCCGTGCCGCTCCGCGAGCTCGCGCAACCGGCGGAACCACGGGCGCGAGGCCTCTGGATCGTCGGCGAGCGGGGGCATCGTCATGAGCCCGCGGATAGACGGGTACCGCTCGAGCCAGCCGGGCAGCTCGGCCGGCGCCACCCCCGCCTTGGAGGCCTCCCCGGTCAGGTTCACCTCGAGGAGCGCGGGCACGGTCAGCCTCCGGGCGGCGGAGTCGGAGTCGAGCGAGTGGACGAGCTCGCAGATCCCGTTGACGACCTTGACCTTGTTCGACTGCAGCCGCCCGATGAAGTGCCAGCGGAACGCCGTGCCGTACGCGGCGTGCTTCGCCGCGAGGTCCTGGGCGCGGTTCTCCCCCACCACCTCGACCCCGGCCTCCGCGAGGACGCCCAGGTCGTCGAGCGAGACGTACTTCGTCGCGGCGACGACGGTCACCCCCGGCCCGGCCTCGTCGCGGAGGCGGAGGTACCGCTCCCGCACGGTGGCGGCGTTCACCCGAGAGCCTCGCGCGCGAGCCCGAGGAGCGCGTCGCGGTCGTTCGCCGACGGGTCGTCGATCACGACGTCGAGCAGGCGGGCCAGCTCGGCCCCGAGCGGAGGGCCTTCCTGGTAGCCGATCGCGAGCAGGTCGCGGCCGTCGACGGCGAGGTCTGCGAGCCGGTATGCGGCATCGCGCTGCTCCTCGACCGCGTGCTCGAGCGACGCGAGATGCTCGAGCTCCCAGGGCTTCGACCTGCTTCATCGCGAGGTCGATCCGCTTGTGCAGCAGCAGCTCGCGCGCGAGATGGAGGCCGTTCGAGGCGAGGAAGCGTCGCGCGAACAGGCCGTCGATCGGCCCATCGAGCCAGAACGCGTGGCCCGCCACGAGCCGCACGACCTCCTGCCGCAAGGTGTTCGGGTACCGCAGGCGCCGCATGACCCGGCCGGTGATGCGCGCACCGAGCTGTGCGTGGTCGCCCTGGCTCGCGTCCGCCTCCGGCTTGCCGAGGTCGTGGAGGAGAGCCGCCAGGCGAACGGGGAGCGGCGCATCCCGCGTCCGCCGCCGCCTGGGCGACGCCGAACAGGTGCTCGTCGAGCGGCACCGGCTGCCGTGGGGAGCCGAGGTCGTAGCCGATCACGGCCGCGAACTCCGGCACCACCTCCAGGAGTGCGCCGGTGTCGCGCGCGATCCGGAGCGCGTCCAGCGGCCGGATCCCGAGCAGCAGCTTCGACAGCTCCCCCAGCCCGTCGGCCGCGACCCCGCCCCCGATTCGCTCGCCGGAGACGTGACGGAGCCCATGCGCGTCCGCACGCATCTGCTCCACGGTCTCGGGCGGCAGCGTGAAGCCGAGCTGGGACACGAGCCGGAGCCCGCGCAGGATGCGCAGCGGGTCCTCGCCGAAGCTCGTTGGCGACACGGTCCGCAGCTCGCGGCGCTCGAGGTGGGCGACGCCGTCGAACGGGTCGACGAGCTCGCCGGTCTCGAGCCTCCGTGCGATCGCGTTCACGGTGAAGTCGCGTCGCCCCATGTCGGCCTCGATCGAGACGGAGCCGTCCGCGACGATCTCGAAGTCGCGGTGTCCCGGGCCGACGCTGCGCTCGGCGCGCGGCGGCGTCAGCTCGATCCCGGCGGGGACGAGCGGCCGGATCTCGCGGTCGCGCGGGTAGAAGCGGACGCCGACGAGCTGGCCGTGCACCTCCATGTCCTCGACGCGCCCATGGGGCTCGAGCGCCGCGCGGAGCCCCGCTTGGTTGACCCCGGGCACGAGGAAGTCCTCGTCGTGGTGCTTGATGCCGAGGAGCTCGTCCCGGACCGCGCCGCCGACGACGTACGCGTCGAGCCCGAGCGAGCGGATGTAGCGGCGGACGGCGGTCGGCACGGGCGGATTGTGGCGTCTTCTGCCATGCGCGCGCCGACGAGGCCTCCTACAGGTGCGCGATCGCCTCGATCTCGACGAGCGCTCCCGATGGCAGCTTCGCGACCTGGAACGTCGACCGGGCGGGAGGTCGGTCTCCGACTCGTGCCGCGTAGACGGCGTTCATCGCCTGGAAGTCGTCGAGGTCGATCAGGAAGACGCTCGTCTTGACGAGCTTGTCCAGCGAGCTTCCCGCCTCCTCGAGGATCGCCTCCAGGTTGGCGAGCACCTGCTCCGTCTGCTGCGTGATGTCGCCCTCGACCGCGGTGTCCCCCGGCTTCAGGCCGAGCTGCCCGGCGACGAAGACGAAGTCCCCGGCGACGATCGCCTGGTTGTACGGGGCGCCCTGGAACGGCGCCGGCGCCGCCTCGGTGCGAACGACGCGCTTCTCCATCTCGTCTCCTTCCGACGTCGGTGCGGTCAGGTGGCGGTGCCGGACGCGCGCGCGAGCGCGACGCCGAGCGCCTTGAAGATCGCAGCGAGGGCGTTCCCGGTGTCCTCGCCCTCCATCAGGCGCACGTGCACCGTCAGCCCGGCCTCCTCCGACAGACGGTCGAGGAAGCGTGCGGCAAGGTCGGTGCCGAGACCGCCGGCGCCCGTCAGATCGGCGTTCGAGGCGACGAGCGGCCGACCCGAGCGCTCCGACGACGACCATCGCGAGCGCCTCGTCGGCCGGTGCGGTCGCCACGCCGAGGGCGCCGTCGGCGAGCCGGGGCGCGACCGCCCGGCCGAGCGCGATGCCGGCGGCGTCGACCTCGGCCTCGGGATCGTCCGGCTCGATCTCGAGCGCGAGGTCGAATCCCGCCGCGCGCGCGAGCTCGGCGAGCAGGTGGTCGAGGACCGGCACGCCGGTGGAGACGTTCGACGCGCCCGTCCCCTCGGTGATGCGCGCGCCGCTCACAGGTCGGCCCGCTCGATCGACGCGCCCAGAGCCTGCAGGCGCTCGTCGATCCGCTCGTACCCACGGTCGATCTGGCCGATGTTTCCGATCGTCGAGCGCCCCTCGGCGCAGAGCGCGGCGATCACCATCGCCATCCCGGCGCGAATGTCGGGGCTCTCGAGCCGCTGCCCGTAGAGCCGAGCGGGGCCGGTGACGACGACCCGGTGCGGGTCGCAGAGGATGATCCGCGCCCCCATCGAGACGAGCTTGTCGACGAAGAACAGCCGGCTCTCGAACATCTTCTCGAACACGAGCACCGTCCCGCGCGCCTGCGTCGCCGCGACGACGGCGATCGAGGTCAGGTCGGCGGGGAAGGCCGGCCAGATGCCGCTCTCGATCTTCGGAATCTGGTCGCCGAGGTCGTCGACGACGTGGAGGTCCTGCGCGGGCGGGACGCGCACCGTCGTCTCCCCCACGTCGAGCGCGATCCCGAGCTTCCGGAACGCGGGGACGATCGAGATGAGATCGTCCGGCTCGACGTCCTCGATCGTCACCTCGCCGCCCGTGGTCGCCGCGAGAGCGGCGAAGCTTGCCACCTCGACGTGCTCGGAGCGAATCCGGTGCGACCCGCCTCCGAGCAAGTCGACGCCCTCGATGCGCAGGATGTTCGAGCCGATCCCCTCGATCCGCGCGCCGAGCGAGACGAGGAAGTGGCAGAGATCCTGGATGTGCGGCTCGCAGGCCGCATGGCCGACGATCGTCTCGCCCTGCGCGAGTACCGCCGCCATGACCGCGTTCTCCGTGGCCATGACGCTCGCCTCGTCGAGGAAGAGGCGCTTCCCGACGAGCCCCGAGGTGCGAAGGTCGTAGGCGCCGTTGAGCTCGGCGTCGACCCCGAGCTCGGCGAACGCGTGAATGTGTGTGTCGAGCCGGCGGCGGCCGATGACGTCGCCGCCCGGGGCGGCACGGTCGCGCGCCCGAAGCGCGCCAGAAGCGGGCCGGCAAGAAGGAACGAGGCGCGGATCTCGCGCCCGAGCGTCGGATGCAGCTCGGTCTTCGAGACGCCGGCGGAATCGACGGTCACCTCGTTCGCGCCCGTCCAGGCGGCCTCGGCGCCGAGGTCGGCGAGCAGCTCGACCATCGTCTCGACGTCGCGGATCCGCGGGACATTCGTGAGAACCACGGGCTCCGACGCGAGAATCGTCGCGGCGAGGATCGGCAATGCGCCGTTCTTGTTGCCCGCCGCGCGAACGCTCCCCGACAGCGGACGCCCGCCTTCGATCACGAACGACAGCATGCGGGGCGGTATCGTACCCGGCCCCGTGGAGGTGACCCGCGACAGAGCCTGGGAGACGCTGACTCGTTACACGAAGAGCGAGTCGCTGCTGCGGCACGCGCTCGCGGTCGAGGCGTCGACCCGCCTCTACGCGCGGAAGCTCGGCGAGGACGAGGAGCTGTGGGGCTGCGTCGCCCTGCTCCACGACTTCGACTACGAGATCCACCCCACGCTCGACAAGCATCCGCAGGACGGCGCGCCGATCCTCCGCGAGGAGGGGTACCCGGAGGTCGTCATCGAGGGTGTCCTCTCGCACGCAGAGCACCTCGAGATGCCGCGGGACACGCCGCTCAAGCGCACGCTCTTCGCGTGCGACGAGCTGTCCGGCTTCGTCCATGCGTGCGGGCTCGTGCGCCCGACGGGCCTCGACGGGCTCGAGCCGAAGTCGGTGAAGAAGAAGCTCAAGCAGCCGTCGTTCGCCGCCGGCATACACCGCGACGAGGTCTACGCGGGCGCCGAGCTGCTCGGCGTCGAGCTCGACGAGCACATCGCCAACGTCATCGCGGCGCTGCAGCCGATCGCCCCGGAGCTCGGGCTCCGCACCGCCGTCGACGCGGCCTAGCGCCGCCGCGCTCCTAGCCGAGCGCGGCGACCAGCCGGTCGAGGTCCTCGTCGCTCGTCCACCAACCGCAGGACGCTCGGACGAGCCCGCGCCCCGGGAGCTCTCGCACGTGGACGCCTGCCACGTGGAGCCGCTCGACCACCGCCGCCGGCTCCTCCTCCGGCCGAAACGCGACGAGTGTGCGCCGGCAGGGGCGGCGTCAGGAGCTCGAACCGCCCGTCCAGGAGCGCTCGACAGCGTGATGCCGCCTCAGCGGCCCGCTCGTGAGCCCAGTCCGGGCGCAGCGCGATCGCCGCGAGCATCCCGCGGAGCACGCCCGGCGCCCACCAGCCGGTGTCGAACCGGCGAGCGCTCGGGTGGGGCTCGAAGCTCCCGTCCGGCTCGTACCGCGTCTGAGCGAAGTAGCTCGGAGACACCATGGCGAGGCGCTCGGGGTCGCCGACGACGAGCGCACCGGTCGCATCGGGCCCGCAGAGCCACTTCTGGCCGGAGATCGTGAGGAAGTCGACGCCCCGAGCGGTGGTCGGGATCGCGCCGACCGACTGCGCTCCATCCGCGAGAACCGGCACGCCGGTCCGCTCGCGAAGCGCCGGCAGCGGGAGCACGGCGCCGGTCGTCCAGAGCACCTGCGACGCGGCGATGAGCTTCGTCCTGGGCGTCACCGCCGCGAGGATGCGATCGGGCTCCGGCGGCACGACGACGACCCTTGCGGCGGACGCGCCGAGCGGCCCGAGGAGGCCGAAGTGCTCGTCGGTCGTCGTGACGATCTCGTCTCCCGCCTCGAGGCCGAGCCCACGGAGCACGACCGCGCATCCCTCGCTCGTGGACGACGTCAGCGCGACCTGCTCCGGCTCGGCGTGGACGAGCGACGCGAAGGCCACTCGGAGCTCGTGGCGGGCGGCGATCGTCTCCTCGAAGGAGGGCACGCCGCTGCGACCGTCGGCGAGGTCGTGGGCGATCCCCGCCGTCATCGCCTCCGCGACCGGCCGCGGGAGCGGGCCGAAGGTGCCCGCGTTGAGGTACGCGATCCGCTCGAGCACCGGGAAGAGCGCGCGCGCCTCGTCGAACGTCAACCCGCCTCGACCTCCACGACGCAGTCGACCGGGGGGTGGTCGGAGAGCACGACCCCGTCGGTCGTTCGACGCTCCTTCGCCCAGGGCACCGCGACCTCCGCGCGAGCACCCCGCACGAGCACGTGGTCGATGCCGTCGCCCCCCTCCGAGTAGCCGTCGAGGACCGGCGAGCGGAGGTTGAAGTCTCCCGCGAGGACGATCGCGTCACCCGGCTGCGCGCCCGACTCGACGAACGTGCGCGCCCGGTCGACCTCGCCTCGCGGCACCGACGGGTCGCGGAACTCATTCGAGGCGTGGAGGTTCCCGACGACGACGCGGGCGCGGTCGAGGCGGATGGCCTGGACGACGCGCCGCTCGCGCCCGTCGAGGCTGATCTTCTCGTGGCCGAGGTCGCTCGCCTCGTGCTGCGAGGCGACGAGGATCGCGTTGGCCTGACCCGCGAGACCCGAGCGGAACAGGCCCTGGTGGGCGCGCGTCACCCACGTCGAGACCGGCCCGAGCCAGAACGGCGCCCGCGTCACCGCGCCGAAGGAGCGCATGCCCGACCACTTGTCGATTCGTGGGAGCGCCCAGACCGGAATCTCCTGCAGGCAGAGGACGTCGGGATGGTCGGCGCTCGCGAGCTCCACCATCCGCCGCAGGAACCCTTTGCGGCGCGGCGGATCGGCGTTTCCGTGGAAGACGTTCCAGCTGCGGACGACGAGTCGCACGGCCCGATCATCTAGGTACGGTCGGCCCGATGCACGTCGTGCTCGCCGATCCACCCGCGTTCACTCCGCCGTACGACCACGAGCTCGCCGCGGCGCTCGCGCGGGCCGGTGCGACCGTGGATCTCGTCACGGCGCCGTTTCGATTCGGCACCCGTCCCGCGCCCGACGGCTACGGGCTCCAGGAGACCCTCTACCCGCGCTCGAGCGGCATCGAGCGCCGTCGACTGCGCCTCGCGGTACGCGCGCTCGAGCATCCGCGGGGGATGCGCCGACTCATCGCGGACGAACGCGGACGTGCTGCACTTCCAGTGGCTCGCCGCACCCGAGGTCGACCGGGCGCTGCTCCGGACGCAGACACCGCTCGTCTTCACCGCGCACGACCTGCTGCCGCGACGGACGGCGCGGCGCACACGGACGTGGAGGTCGCTCTTCGCCCGGTTCGACCGCGTCGTCGTGCACTCGGAGCGAGGGCGGGCGACGCTCGCCGGGTTCGGCGTCGCCCCCGAGCGGCTCGCGGTGATCCCGCATCCCGTCTTCCGAAGCGACCCGCCTCGGCGCGACGACGGCCGCACCGTCCTCTCGCTCGGCGTGATCCGGCCGTACAAGGGCCTCTCCGACGCCGTCGACGCGGTCCTCGACCTCCCGGAGGCGCGCCTGCTCGTCGCGGGCGACCCGCGCATCCCCCTCGACGACGCTGCGCGCACGGGCCGCCGAGCGCGCCGAATGGCGGCTCGGGTATCTCGACCGCGCGGAGCTCGAGCAGGCGCTCTCGGAGGCGACCGTCGCCGTCTTCCCCTACCGCGCGGAGCTCGACCAGTCCGGGGCGCTGCTCCAGGCGCTCGGAGCCGGCGTCCCGGCGGTCGTCTACGACGTCGGCGGGCTCGGCGAGGTCGTCGAGCGCTTCGCGGCCGGCCGAGTCGTCCCTGCCGGACGACGTCGAGGCGCTCACCGGGGCTCTCCGGGAGCTGCTCGAGGACGCGGGCGCGCTCGCCGCGGCGCGCGCCGGCGCCGAGCGCGCCCGCGACACGCTCACCTGGGACGCCGCCGCGCAGGCACACCTCGCCCTCTACCGGGAGCTCGTGTGAGGCGCCGCCGTGGCGCGTTCGACGAGCTCGTCGCCCGCCAGCTCGCGCTCTTCGACGAGGACGAGGCCGCGCTTCTCGAGGAGGCCGGCCGAGGCCGAGGAGGCGTGGATCCGCTCAGGGCGGGACGAGGCCGAGGAGGCGTACGGCGACTTCCAGCTCGTCGTGGACGCGATCGCCGACCGGCTGCTCGAGATCCGCGACGGCTACGCCTCCACGCTCGACGACGAGGCGGCGGAGTCGTACCGCCTCGCCTTCCACGCTGCGGTCGCCAGGCGCTTTCGCCGCTACGCGTCGCTCGTCGCCGACCTCGAGCCCTGATCGTCGTCGAGGCCCGGCTCGCCGGAGCGGCGCGGACGCAGCGACCGGGCGAGCTTGAGGTGCGTGGCAGCCTCGTCGTGCCGTGCCCTGGTTCCGCAGCGCGCGGCCGAGCGCGTAGTGCGCGTAGTCGTCGGCCGGGGCGAGCTCGAGCACCTTGCGGAACTCTGCCTCCGCCTCCGCCCAGCGGCTGATGCGGAAGTAGGCGATCCCGAGCGCCTCGCGGATCGACGCCTTGTCCGGCTCGAGCCGCTTCGCCTTCTCGAGCGCGACCGTCGCCTGCGCGGGCATGCCGTCCCGAAGATGACTCCACCCCTGCTGGTACAGGTCGTACGCGGACGTCATCCCGTCATCGTGCCGCCCGTGTCAAGGAGCGCAGCGACAGGGCAGCGCGCAGTCGCGAGCGACGGCGTCGCCCGCGACTGCGCCGCCGCGAGCAGCGTGCGCCAGCTCGGTGCGGGCGCGCACCGCGGCGGGTGCGTGCGCCGTCGCCGCGGGCCGAAGCGCGCCTCGGCGAGCGCTTCGGCGAGCGCGCCGGCAGGGATCGCGAGCAGCCGCTCCGTCGTCCGCTGGAGATCCGTCGTCGTCGACACGGCGGCGATCGGAGCGCCCCGGTCGAGCAGCGTGGCGACGAGCTCCGCGCGCACGCCGCTCGCCAGGCGACGCGGGTCGCGATGCCGGAGGCGTCGCGCTCGTCGCACCCACTTGACGGCGACGAGCGCCCCCGCCGCCGCGAGCGGGCACGAGCGGGATGAGGAGCAGCCACCACGGGAACGACCGCGTCTCGGTCGGGATCGGCGTCGGCCTCGCCGCCGCTCCGTTCGGCTCGAAGGACGGGTTGAAGTCGAGGAAGCGCCCGGTCCCGAGCGCCGCCACGGCATCGGCCGAGTCGGAGGCGAGCGTGTAGACGGCGGAGAGCGTGCCCCGCCCGGGGGTCGGGTCGAACGCGAGCCAGCCGAAGCCGTCGAACCACGCCTCGACCCAGGCGTGCGCCTGGTGGTCGGTCACCGTCCAGACGCCCGCCTTCCACGTCCCCGCGGTGAAGCCGACGGCGACCCGCGACGGAATGCCGAGCAGTCGCAGCATGAGAGCCATCGCCCCGGCGTAGTGCTGGCAGTACCCGAGGCGCGTCACCTCGACGAAGTCGACGAGCGGCGGCGCGCCGGACGCCGTGAGCGGCGGCCGCTCCTCGTACTGGAAGCCCCCGTCACGCCGGAACCAGCGCTCGAGGAGCAGCGTCGCCTCGTACGGGGAGCGCGCCCTCGCGGTGCGCCGTCGCGCCTCCTCCCAGAGCGGCTGGTACGCCCACAGCGGCTGGTACCGGTCGTCCGTGAAGTACCGATCGACCTGTCGCTCCCTCTCGCTCGCGCCGAAGCCCGGGAACCGCGCGCGACCGAGCTCGAGGTATCGCCCGGCTTCGTCCGGATAGCGCGGCTTCGACGCCGCAAGCGCGCGAGGGATCGGTCGCGGCGCGTAGCTCCAGACGGTGTACTGCGCGCCTCGACGGACCTGCCGACCGGCCCGCATCACCCCGCCGGCGAGGAACGACAGCCGCCCGAGGGAGGGCGCGTCGATTCGCGCGGGCTGGCTCGCGGCCGCGACGCGGTCGTCGTCCAGACCCTCGACCGTCACGACCTGGCGCAGCCACTGTCCCGGCTTCGCATCGCGGCGCGGCACGAGCGGGTCGGCGGGAAGCGTCCGCCTCGGACCGCCGATGTCGACCGGGTACAGGTTCTCGATCCAGCGGTCGGCCGCGAACGTCTCGAGCGTCGAGACGCGCCAGTACTCCGCGCGCTTCGGCGCTCGGACGCGAAGCACGACGGTCGGCCGCGCGGGGAACTCGATCCCCTCGTACGTGGCGTCCCAGACGTAGCGCAGGCTGGTCGTGCGGCCGCTCCCGGCGAAGGGATCCCACCCGCGCCAGTCGATACGCGCCTCGCTCGGGCTCACTCCCGCTGTCGCGGCGGTCACCGCCACCGCGAGGACGATTCCTCCGACCGCGATTCCGGGCGCCGTCCGACGCACGCTGCGGAGACCGGGCACGAGCAGCGCCCAGAGGACGGCGCCGAGCGCGAGGGCTCCGAGCGCGAGTGCGTTGACGTCGTCGAGCAGGCGCGCCGGGAAAGCCGACCCCGACCGCGACCGCGGCGACGACGAGGGCGATGCGGCGCGTGGCCGCAGCCAGCGAGGCGGCGAGCGCGAGCCCGAAGGCGGCGACCACGACGAGGCCGTGCGAGCGACGGATACGCGTCGGGTCGAACGGCGCCCGCACCGCCGGCGCGTCGTGCAGCGCCGTCCAGGCGTCCCCGAGGGCGGAGTGGGGCCAGGTGGAGAACGCGACTGCGAGCATCGCCCCGCGCGGCGAGCGCGGCGACGCCGATACGCCAGGCGCCACCGAAGAGCGTCGGCAGCACGGCGAGGGCACCGGCGACGGCGAACGTCCGCCAGGCGACGGGCTCCTCCAGCATCGACCAGGCGACGAGCACCGTCGCGACCGCAGGGACGGCCGTGACCGCGTCGCGGACCCGGATCCGGCTACCCAACTGCCCGCTCCCTGAGCGCTCCCAGCGCATCCTCGAGCCGATCGCCGTTGCGCACCATCGCGAGCGCGACGCCGGCGCCGGCGAGGCGCAGCAGCGTCCGGGACGACGTCGCCGGATCCCGACCGGCGTACGTCGGTGCGTCGACGACGACGACACCGCAGGAGCGCCCGACGGCACGACGGGCGACGAGCGCGTCCTCGACGACCTCCGGGCGGGCGGTCACGACGACGAGCTCCGGCACGAGGCCGAGCGCGCCTCGCGCGGTCGTCAGCTCCCGCAGCGGCGCCCCCTCGGCAGGCCCGACGGCGGCGAGCGCGTCCAGCGCCGCGTCCCAGTCACGGCCGAGGCTCTGCACGCGGTGGATGCCGGGTGTCGGCGATGCGATGACGAGGAGCCCGCGGCGAGACCGCCCCGCGTGCGCGCGCACGAGCCCGGCCGTGGCGCGCACGGCGTCGTCGAGGCTCGACCTCCCGGGCGTCCCGGTCACGGTGGCCGCATCGACGTCGAGCACGATTGCGACGCTGTCCCGCGGGGCGTCCTCGAGCTCACGCACCATCAGCTGCCCCCGGCGGGCGGACGTCGGCCAGTGGACGGCGCGCAGCGGCTCGCCCTCGACGTACTCGCGCACGCCGTGCGGCTCGAGGCCGCTCGGACTCCGCATGTGCGCTCGCCGTCCGCCCTCGCCGCGTGCGCCGGTTTCCGTGAACAGCGCGCCGATCTCGGGCACACGTGGCCGGACGAGAACGGTCGGCCCGGCCGGGAGCTCGATCTCGACGGCCGCGATCCCGAGCGGATCCCGGGCGACGAGCCTTCCCGGGCCGAGCTCGTAGCGCCCGCGCGGCACGCCGTCCACGGCGAGCCGGGCGCGTCCTCCGGCCTCGACGGTCGTCTCGAGCTCCCCGAGCGGACCGACGCGGTCGCGCAACTCGAGCCGCGACGCGAGCCAGGTCGCACCGCGTACGGCGACCGTCAGCCGAAGCTGTCCGCCCTCGACCGGCGGGACGGCGGCCGGCTGGCGCTCGGGCACGAGCATCCGCGCGGCAAGGAGCGCCCAGCCCCGCGCGAGCGAGGACGGCGAGCAGCAGGCCGACGCCGAGCACCGCGAGCGCCGTCGAGCCGATCATCCATGCGCCGGCGAGGACGGCGAGTGCGAGGACGCCGACACCGCTCTCGGCCCTCACACCGGCGGTGCGAGGGCGACGACTCACACCGGCACCGGAGTCCCGTCGAGCGCTTCCGCGACGAGCTCCTCCGCCGTCGTGCCGGTCGCGCGCGCCTCGGGAGCCAGGATCAGGCGATGCGCGAGCACGTGCACTGCGAGCGCCTGCACGTCCTCCGGGACGACGAACGCGCGTCCCTCGACGAGCGCGCGCGCCTTCGCGAGCGACAGGAGGGCGATTCCCGAGCGCGGGCTTCCCCCGAGCGCGAGCCGCGAGCTCGCCCGCGTGTGCCGGAGGAGCGCGACGACGTACCGCGTGACGCTGTCCTCGACGTGAACGTTGCGCGCGGCCTCGATGGCGGCGAGCAGCTCGCTCGCGCTCGCCACGGGTCGGAGGTGGTCGAGTGGCGGCGAGGTCGTCTGCTCCGAGAGCATCCGCGCCTCGTCGGCGTGCGGCGGATAGCCGATCGTCATCCGCACCGCGAAGCGGTCGAGCTGCGCCTCGGGCAGCGGGAACGTGCCCTCGTACTCGACGGGGTTCTGCGTCGCGATCACGAGGAACGGCCGCTCGAGGACGTGCGTGGTGCCGTCGACGGTCACCTGCGTCTCCTGCATCGCCTCCAGCAGCGCCGACTGCGTCTTCGGCGACGCTCGGTTGATCTCGTCGACGAGGAGGACGTTGGCGAACACGGGACCTGGCCGGAAGCGGAACGAGCCGCTCTGGCGGTCGAAGACGTTGACGCCGGTCACGTCGGCCGGAAGCAGGTCCGGCGTGAACTGCACGCGATGGAACGTGAGCTCGAGCGACCGCGCGAGCGCCTTCGCGAGCACCGTCTTGCCGACCCCGGGCACGTCCTCGACGAGGACGTGCCCCTCGGCGAACAGGCAGAGGAGCGGCAGCCGCAGCGTCTCCGGGCGAGGCGTGGACGGCGGAGCCGAGGTTGGCGACGACGCGGTCGGCGAGCGCCGCGGCGACGACGGCATCGGTGCCCGGCTGTGCCGTGGCCGCGGGCTCGCTCACGATCCCTCCCTCCTTCGTCATCAGGCGCTCGACCTCGTCGAGGATCGCCTCCGCGATCGCCGGCTTCGACGCCTTCGAGACGGGACGCTCGCCGTCGTGCGAGACGAGGACGACCTCGTTGTCGGCGCTGTCGAACCCGATGTCGTCGCGGCCCACGTCGTTGTAGACGACCAGATCGACGTTCTTCTCGGTCAGCATCTCCCGCTTGCGCGCGAGACCCCCCTCGCCGTGCTCTGCGCCGAACGCGACGAGGATCTGCGCGTCGCGCCGCGCGGCGCCGAGTGCGCGAGCGACGTCCGCGGTCGGCACGAGCGAGACCGTCCACGGCTCGGAGTCCTTCCGACGCTTCCCCTCGACCGGCTCCGCCGGCCGGTAGTCGGCCACGGCCGCCGCCATCAGCACGACGTCCGCGTCGGCCCGTGCGAGCGCCTCTCGGCGAAGGTCTGCGGCAGTCGGGGTCGCGACGAGCTCGACGCCCGAGGGCGGCGTGACGTGCAGATTCGCCGCCAGCAGCGTCACCTCGGCACCCCGTTCGCGCGCCGCCTCCGCGAGCGCGACGCCCATCCGGCCGGAGGAGCGGTTCCCGAGGAACCGCACCGCGTCGAGCGGCTCGCGTGTCCCTCCGGCCGTGACGAGCACGCGCCGGCCCGCGAGCGAGCCGTTCCGCTGTGTCGGCGTCGGCGCGAGAGCGCGCTCGACGACCGCGGCGACCTCGTCCGGCTCGGACATCCGCCCCGCCCCGACGAGTCCCTCCGCGAGCTCGCCGAAGCCCGGGCCGACGACGGTCGCGCCGCGCTCGACGAGCAGCGCGAGGTTGGCCTGCGTCGCCGCGTGCTCCCACATCGCGGTGTTCATCGCAGGCGCGAGGACGAGCGGGCCGCGGTGGGCGAGCGCCGTCTCGGTCAGGAGATCGTCGGCGAGTCCGTGCGCCAGGCGGGCCATCGTGTGGGCCGTCAGCGGCGCGACGACGAGCAGGTCGGCGTCGGCGAGGTGCGGGTACGGGTCGGCCGGCGGCTCCTTGCGTGCCAGCGCCCAGAACGTGCGAGCGGCAACGAACTCCTCCGCCCCGCGCGTGACGACCGGCGTCACGTCGTGGCCGGCGCGGACGAGCAGCCGGACGAGCTCACACGCCTTGTAGGCGGCGATGCCGCCCGTCACGCCGACGAGAATGCGCGCCACGGGCATAGTGTGCCCGCGCCGAGGAGCCCTGCGAACCCTCTCCTACTGGCCGGGGGCGGCGTAGGAGAAGGTGAGCTTGCCCTTCGAGATCTCCTCCATCGCCATGGTGAGGTAGTTCTTGGAGCGGGACTCGACGAGCGGCGGGGGCGCGTCCTCGAGCCCCATGCCCTCACCGAGCTGGTGGTGGTAGTTGTTGATCTGGCGGGCGCGCTTCGCCGCCATGATCACGAGCGCGTAGCGCGACGGCGGGTCGGTTTCGGTGCCCGTGTGCGAGAGGAGATCGTCGATGCGCGGTTCGATCATCGGTGGAGGATGGTACCTGCCAACGCGAGCTCGCGTTCGACGATGGCGGCGAGCACCTCGCTCGCGCGGTGGACGTCGTCGTTCCGCACCATGTAGCGGAACTGGTGCGCCTGCTCGAGCTGGCGCCGCGCGATCGCGATCCGCTCGCCGATCTCGCCGGTCGACTCGGTCGCGCGCTCACGGAGTCGGCGCTCGAGCTCGTCGACGTCGGCGACGATGAAGATCGTGCATGCGCCGGGCACGTCCGCCTGGACGCGCATCGCGCCGTCGGTCTCGAGCTCGAGCACGCACACGCGCCCGAGCGCGGCGATGCGGTCGATCTCGGAGCGGAGCGTGCCGTACCGCCGGTGGGACACGTACGCGACCCACTCGAGGAAGGCGTCGTCCTCGACGCGCGCGGTGAACTCCTCGTCGGAGAGGAACCAGTACTCGCGCCCGTCCTCCTCCCCGGGGCGCTGCGGGCGGGTCGTCGCGGAGACCGCGACCGCGAGCTCGGGCACGCGTTCGAGGATCGCCTGGATCAGCGTCCCCTTGCCGGCGCCCGAGGGGCCCGTGACGACGAAGACGGGTCTCACAGCATCCACGGCGGGCGTCCCGGATGATCGCCGGCGAAGCCGGAGATCACCGGTTGTTGAAGAGGTTGACGAGCTCGGCCCGCTGACGCTCGGACAGCCCGCCGACGGTCTTCGACTGGCTGATCCGGCACTGGTTCAGCAGCCGCGCTGCCTTGACGCGACCGAACTTCGGGACGGCCATCAGCATGTCGAACACCTTCGCGGTCGAGACGTAATCGGGTGGATCGAGCAGGATCGACTCGATCTGAGCGCGACCGTCCTTCAGGTCCTTCTTGAGCTGGGCCCGCCGAACCCGGATGTCGTTCGCACGTTGGAGGGCTTCCATCCGCTGATCGAGCGATCGAGCGGGCGCCTGGGCGTGCGTCTTCGACGTGACCATGAGCGCACGAGTCTAGCAAGCTCCCACGGTGAATCAAGCACTACTGTTTGTGGAGATTTCCAGGTATTTTCCTGAACTGACAACGGTCCTTGCGTCGCGCGGAGTCGCGAATCCGCGAGCTGCGGCCTCGGCGTCGAGCTCCTGCCGGACCCGGACCGCGGCGAACGGGTCCGAGAAGAGGATCGTCCCGAGCGCGACCGCGCTCGCGCCGACCGCGACGAGCTCGAGCGCGTCGAGGCCCGTACGGATTCCCCCCATTCCGACAATCGGGACGTCGACCGCGGAGGCGCAGGAGTGGACGCAGGCGAGGGCGATCGGCCGGAGCGCGGGGCCGGAGTAGCCTCCCGCGTCACGCGCGAGCTTCGGGCGAAGCGTCGCCGGGTCGAGGGCGAGGCCGCGGATCGTGTTGACGAGCGACAGACCGTCGGCTCCCGCGTCCACGACCGCCCGGGCCGCCTCGGCGATGTCCCACTGGGCGGGCGAGAGCTTCGCGTAGAGCGGCAGTTTCGTCGCGGCGCGCGCGGCCGCGACGAGCTGCGCAGCCGTCTCGGGCGCCTCCTCGACGTTCGGGCACGAGAGGTTGAGCTCGATCGCGGCTATGCGGTCGTCGCCGTCGAGCCGCTCGCAGCAGGTCGCGAAGTCGTCGGCGGAGAAGCCGCCGACCGAGACCCACAGCTGTGACGTCGCCTCGGCCAGCCGTGCGAGGTGCTCCGAGACGAAAGCTTCGATGCCGGGGCCCTGGAGGCCGATCGAGTTGAGCATCCCGAGCTCCGTCTCGGCGATGCGCACCGGCGGGTTTCCTTCGCGCGGCAACGGCGTGATGGTCTTCGTCACGAAGGCGTCGAGCGAGCCGGCCACCTCGGGCGCCGCGAGCGCATCGAGGCACCCCGAGGCATTGAAGACGGGAACATTGTTCATCGAGTCTGCCGCCTGACATCGCTGTCGGAGACGCTCGGTGTCGCGGGCGGAGCCGGGCTTTGCCCGGCGGGAGCCCCGTTCTGCTCCCGCGATGTCGGGGCCGGAAGGAGGCGGCTCGTGCGGGAACCATGGGTTCCCCCACGTCGGAGAACCGGTCCTTCGAGGCAGAGGCGGACGCGATGCCCGTTTCGCTCGACCACGCAGCCGTAGCAGGCCCCGTACCCGCAGGCCATCGGCGCCTCGCGGGCCAGCTGGGCGCCGGGGACGAGCGCCTCGAGCGCGTCGAGCATCGGCTCGGGCCCGCAGGCGAGGACGTCACCGGGATCCGCCGGGAGCGCGTCGGTGACGAGCTTCGGGTCGAGCACGACCTCGGCGTTCGGCACGAGCGCCGCCGCCTGCGCATGGTGCGCCGACCGGAAGCCGAGGAGCGCCGGGGCCGCGCCGCCGAGGCGCTCCGAGAGATACGGGAAGGGCGCAACGCCGATCCCGCCGCCCACGAGGAGCGGTCGCGCGACGTCGAGGTCGAATCCGTTGCCGAACGGCCCCGCGACGTGGATCGCTTCACCGGGCTCGAGGGCGGCGATCGCGCTCGTCCCCGGGCCGATCGGCTCGAGCAGGAACCCGAGCTCGTTCGGCAGCGAGAGACAGAGGCTGAACGCGCGCGGGAGCACGCGACCGGGCGCCTCGAGCATGAAGAACTGCCCCGGCGTTCCCGGCTCGAGGTCGCCGCGGGCGAGCCGCACGAGAGCGTAGGGGCCGACCCACTCCTTGCCGACGACGCGGAGCAGCTCGCGGCGCATCGCTTCAGCCGGCTCCGGCGGCGACGACGACGGCGATCCGCTCCTGCAGGGACAGCGTCGCCTCGGCGCGGGCGTTCGCGATCGCGTGCACGGCCGCTGCGGCGCCCGAGACCGTCGTGATGCACGGGACCCGTCCGATGAGGGCCGCCTCCCGGATCAGGTAGCCGTCCGCGCGGGCGCCGGAGCCCTGCGGCGTGTTGACGACGAGGTCGCAGCGGCGTTGGCGGATGAGGTCGACGACCGTCGGCTCGCCGTCGCCGGCATCGGCGACCTTGCCGACCTCCTCCACCTCGAGGCCGGCCGCGCGAAGCGTCGTCGCGGTGCCCGTGGTCGCGACGAGGTCGAAGCCGAGGCCCGCGAGCGCGGCCGCGATCGGCGCGATGCTCGGCTTGTCGGCGTCGCGGACGGAGAGGAACGCGGTCCCTGCGGTCGGCAGCGGCCTGCCGGCGGCCCGCTCCGCCTTCGCGAAGGCAGTCGGCAGGTCGGACGCCGTCGCCATCACCTCGCCCGTCGAGCGCATCTCCGGGCCGAGCACGGGATCCGCGCCCGGGAAGCGGGCGAACGGCAGGACGGCGGCCTTCACGCTCACCGCCGTCGGGCGCGGCTGCGTCAGCCCGAGCTCGGCGAGGGTCATCCCGTGCGCGAGCCGGCACGCGGCGTCGACGAGGTTCACGCCGGTCGCCTTGCTCGCGAACGGCACGGTGCGCGAGGCGCGCGGGTTCGCCTCGAGGACGTAGACGGTCGAGTCGGCGATCGCGAGCTGCACGTTGAGCAGCCCGACGACGCCGAGCGCCGGCCCGAGCCGCTTCACGACGTGCTCCACCTCGAGGGCGTTCGCGAGCGTCAGCGACTGCGCGGGGAGCACGCAGGACGAGTCGCCCGAGTGGACGCCCGCCTCCTCGACGTGCTGCATCACGGCGCCGATGAAGACCTCCTCGCCGTCGCAGAGCGCGTCGACGTCGATCTCGATCGCGTTCTCGACGAAGCGGTCGACGAGCACCGGCCCGCTGACCGCCGCCATCGCGGCCCGCAGGTCGTTCTCGTCGTCGCAGACGCGCATCGCGCGGCCGCCGAGGACGTACGACGGCCGCACGAGCACCGGGTAGCCGATCTCTCGCGCGGCCGCGAGCGCCTCGTCGTCGCCCTCGACCGTCGACCACGGGCGGGCAGCGCACGCCGAGCTCGCTGGCGAGCGCGCCGAACCGCTCGCGATCCTCCGCGAGATCGATCGCCGCGTGCGGCGTGCCGAGGATCTTGTAGCCGGCCGCCTCGATGTGGCGGGCGAGCCGGAGCGGCGTCTGGCCGCCGAACTGCGTGACGACCCCGACCGGCCGCTCACGGTCGAGGACCGCGAGCACCTCCTCCGGCGACAGCGGTTCGAAATAGAGCCGGTCGGACGTGTCGTAGTCGGTCGAGACCGTCTCGGGGTTGCAGTTGACCATCACGGCCTCGTAGCCGAGCCCGCGAAACGTCTGGACGGCGTGGACGCAGCAGTAGTCGAACTCGATGCCCTGCCCGATGCGGTTCGGTCCCGAGCCGAGGATCACGACGCGCGGCTTGGTCCCGGGCTCGGGTCCCTCGTCCTCCTCGCCCCAGGTCGAGTAGAGGTAGTTCGAGCCGGCGTCGACCTCGCCGCCGCACGAGTCGACGCGCCGGTACGCGGGCCGGATGCCGCGCGCGTAGCGCGTACGGCGCACGTCGTCGCCGGACGTCCCCCAGGCGGCGCCGATCGAGTCGTCCCCCCACCCCGCGCGCTTCGCGCGCCGGATGTCGCCGGTCCGCAGCTCGCGCTTCGCCGCCTCGAGCTGCTCGACGAACCACGGGTGCAGGCCGTCGGGGAGATCGTCGATCGTCGCCCAGGGCGTCGGCGACCCGGGTCGAGCTCCCGCGAGCCGAACGCCTTGAGGAACGCCTCGGTGAAGGTGCGGCCGATCCCCATCGCCTCGCCCACGGACTTCATCTGCGTGCCGAGCGTCGCGTCGGCGCCGGGGAACTTCTCGAAGGCGAAGCGCGGGAACTTGACGACGACGTAATCGAGCGTCGGCTCGAAGCTCGCCGGCGTCGTCTTCGTCAGGTCGTTCGGGATCTCGTCGAGCGTGTAGCCGACGGCGAGCTTCGCCGCGACCTTCGCAATCGGGTACCCCGTCGCCTTCGACGCGAGCGCGGACGAGCGCGAGACGCGCGGGTTCATCTCGATCACGCGGAGCTCGCCGGTCTCGCGGTGGCGCGCGAACTGGATGTTCGAGCCGCCGGTCTCCACGCCGACGGCGCGGATGACCGCGGCGGCCGCGTCGCGGAGCTCCTGGTACGCCTCGTCGGAGAGCGTCATCTGCGGGGCGACCGTGACCGAGTCGCCGGTGTGGACGCCCATCGGGTCGAGGTTCTCGATCGAGCAGACGATCACGACGTTGTCTGCGCGATCGCGGATCACCTCGAGCTCGAACTCGTCCCAGCCGCGGATCGATTCCTCGACGAGGACCTGGCCGATCGGGGACTCCGCGAGGCCGCGCTCGACCTGCCGGCGGAGCGCGTCGAGGTCGTCCGCGAAGCCGCCCCCGTGCCCGCCGAGCGTGAACGCCGGTCGGACGACCGCCGGGATCGGCGCATCGTCGAGCCGGTCGGGCGACTCGACGATCTGCGACCGGGGGACCTCGAGGCCGCAGCTCTGGACGGCGTCGCGGAAGAGCTCGCGGTCCTCGGCGCGACGGATCACGTCCACGGCCGCCCCGAGCAGCTCGACGCCGAACTCCTCGAGCACACCGGCCGTCTCGAGCTCGATCGCGAGGTTCAGCGCCGTCTGGCCGCCCAGCGTCGGCAGCAGTGCGTCCGGCCGCTCGCGTCGCAGGACGTCGGCGACGCCCTCGAGGTCGAGCGGCTCGATGTACGTCCGGTCGGCGAAGCCGGGGTCGGTCATGATCGTCGCCGGGTTCGAGTTGACGACGATGGTCCGGTACCCGTCCTCGCGCAGCACCTTGAGCGCCTGGCAGCCGGCGTAGTCGAACTCGCACGCCTGCCCGATGACGATCGGGCCGGAGCCGATGACGCAGATCGAGCGGAGATCGCGGCGCGCGGGCATCAGCGGCGCTCCGGCTCCAGGGCGTCGACCCAGCGCTCGAGGATCGGCCAGGCGTCGTGCGGTCCAGGCCCGGCCTCGGGGTGGAACTGGACGCTCTGCGCGCGAAGCTCCGGGAAATCGAAGCCCTCGACGGTCCCGTCGTACAGCGAGACGTGTGTCGCCTCGGCCCGCTCGGAAGGTACGACCGCGAAGCCGTGGTTCTGGCTCGTCACGAGGACCCGCCCGGTGCGGCGGTCGAGCACGGGATGGTTGGCGCCCCGGTGGCCGAACGGCAGCTTCGTGGTCTCGTGGTCGGTCGCGAGGCCGATCAGCTGGTGCCCGAGGCAGATCCCGAGCACGGGCACGCGCCCGAGCGTCGCCCGAACGACCGCGGTCTCCTCGACGAGCGGCGCCGGGTCGCCCGGCCCGTTCGAGAGCAGGACGCCGTCGAACGACGCGAGCTCGTCCGGATCGCAGACGTGGGGGAACACCGTCGCCGCCGCGCCGGCCTTCACGAGCCGGCGCAGGATGGACTTCTTGACCCCGTAGTCGACGACCGCCACCCACACGCGTGCGTCCTCGCGGTCGCCGTACGTATAAGGCTCGGCTGTCGAGACACCGGCGACGAGCGCCTGGCCCTCCATCGACGGCTGCGCGCGTACCTGCTCGAGCGCGTCGGCAACCGCGAGCGTGCGCTCGTCGGCAACGGCCACGGCCCGCATCGCGCCGCCGTCGCGGACACGCAGGGTCAGCGACCGGGTGTCGATCTCGTCGATCGCGACGATCCCGCGCTCGGCGAGCCACAGGGCCCAGTCCTCGCCGCCGAGCCGCCGCATCAGCACCGCGCGCGCGTGCGGCAAGCCGGACTCGAGGCGGCGCTCGTCGACGCCGTAGTTCCCGACCATCGGCGCGGTGAAGCAGACGAGCTGCTCCGCGTAGCTCGGGTCGGTGACGGTCTCCTGGTAGCCCGTCATCCCGGTCGTGAAGACCGCCTCGCCGAACGCGGCCCCTTCGGCGGCGACGGAGCGCCCGCGGAACACGGTCCCGTCCTCGAGCAGCAGGTAGCCCTGACCGCCGCCCTTCACGCCGAGAACACCACCCGGCCCGCGGCGACGGTCTTCACGACCGAGCCGACGAGCGTCTGCCCGAGGAGCCACGAGTTCGCCGAGCGCGAACGAAAGCCGTCCTCACTGACCGTCCATTCCGCCTCGAGGTCGAGGAGGACGACGTTGGCGGTCTCGCCCACCGTGATTCGCGGCACGGGCAGTCCGAGCGCCCTCGCCGGCCCGGCCGAGAGCCGGTCGAGGACCACCGTCAGCGGAACCTCGCCCTCGCGAACGAGGAAAGTGTTCAGGGCGGCGAAGGCCGTCTCGAGCCCGGTGACTCCGAACGGCGCCTGCTCGAACGGCACGTCCTTCTCGTGCCGCGCGTGGGGTGCGTGGTCGGTGGCGATGCAATCGATCGTGCCGTCGAGAAGACCCTCGACCAGCGCACGACGGTCGTCCTCGCTCCCGAGCGGCGGGTTCATCTTCGCGTTCGCGTCGAGGGTGCGGACGAGCTCGTCCGTCGCGCAGAGGTGATGCGGCGTCGCCTCGGCGCTGACGCGCACGCCGTGCGCACGCGCTCGGCGGACGGCGTCGACCGATGCGCGGGCCGAGAGATGCTGTAGGTGGATCGGCCGCCGCTCGTAGCCGGCGAGCGAGAGGTCGCGCTCGACCATCAGGCTCTCGGCGACGGACGGCCATCCGGCGAGTCCCAGCTCGGCGGAGACCGCGCCCTCGTGCATCTGTCCGTCGCGTGAGAGCGTCGGCTCCTCGCAGTGCAGCGCCAGCGGCCGGTCGGCGACGGCGCTGTAGGAGAGCGCGCGGCGCATCAGGCCCGCGGACGCGACCGGCCGGCCGTCGTCCGTGAACGCGACCGCACCCGCGGCCGCGAGCTCGGCCATCTCGGTCAGCTCCTCGCCACGCTGCCCCTTCGAGATCGCGGCCGTGAAGCCGGTCGGGACGATCGCCTCCTCAAGCGCCTGCTCGACGAGCGCCCGGAGCACCGTGGCCGTGTCGACGACCGGATCGGTGTTCGGCATTGCGACGATCGCGCAGTACCCACCCGCGGCCGCAGCCCCCGTGCCCGAGCCGATCGTCTCCTCGTCCTCGCGGCCCGGCGTTCGCAGGTGCACGTGGGGGTCGACGAACGCGGGCGAGAGGACGAGCCCGGCGGGCGCGGACGCGACCGGCTCGAGGGCGGTCACGATCCCGTCCTCGATCGTCACGCTCGCGGGCATGTCGAGTCCCGCCCCGGGGTCGACGACGCGGGCGCGAACCGTGAGCGAGTCGAGGCGCCCGTTGCGGCTCGCGAGCATCACGCGACCTCCAGCGCGACCGCCGCGACGCCGACCCCGGGCGCCGTGAGCAGGTCGTAGAGGATCGCCATCCGCACGACGAGACCGGAGCGCACTTGCGTCGTGACGAGCGACGCACCGGAGTCGGCCACGCGCGGGTCGATCTCGATGCCCCGGTTCATCGGCCCCGGGTGCATCACGACCTGCCCCGGGCGCACGCGCTCGGGCGTGATCCCGTAGAGGGCCGTGTACTCACGGAGGGAGGGGACGAAGGCGGCGCCGGCCTGCATTCGCTCGGACTGCATCCGGAGGACGTAGACGACGTCGGCGTCCGCGATCTCCTCGATCCGGTGGACGACCGAGCACCCGAGCTCCTCGATCCCGCGCGGGATGAGGGTCGGCGGCCCGACGAGCACCGGCTCGGCGCCGACCAGGAGCAGCGCCTCGACGAGGGAGCGGGCGACGCGCGAGTGGAGCACGTCGCCGACGATCGCGACCGAGACGCCGTCGAGCCGCCCGAGTGCCTCCCGGATCGTGAAGAGGTCGAGCAGCGCCTGGGTCGGGTGCTGGTGCTTGCCGTCCCCGGCGTTGACGACGTGCGCGCGGGTCGCCGAGGCGACGAGGTTCGGCGCGCCGATGTGCGGATGCCGAACGACGATGACGTCGGGCTCGTACTCCGCCAGTGTCTGAGCGGTGTCCCGGAGCGACTCGCCTTTGTCCACCGAGGAGCCGGCCGCGCGAAGGGTCATCGTGTCCGCCGAGAGCCGCTTCGCCGCGAGCTCGAAGCTCGCAAGCGTGCGCGTCGACGACTCGTAGAAGAGGTTGAGGACGAGGCGGCCGCGGAGGGTCGGCAGCTTCTTCACCTCGCGGTCGAGCGACCGCGACAACGCGCGGGCCGTGTCCAGGATGCGCTCGACGTCGCTCGCCGTCAGGTCGCCGACTGCGAGAAGGTGTCGTGTCTCCGGGAGGGCGCTCATCGCGAGCCTCCCGTCTCGAGGACGACCCGGTCGATCCCGTCGGTCTCCTGCAGCTCGACGCGGACGCGTTCCGCGAGTGCGGTCGGCAGGTTCTTGCCGACGTAGTCCGGCCGGATCGGAAGCTCACGGTGGCCGCGATCGACGAGCACGGCGAGCTGGACGCGCTCGGGCCGCCCGTAGTCGAGGAGCGCGTCGATCGCAGCCCGGATCGTGCGCCCCGTGAAGAGGACGTCGTCGACGAGCACGCAGGTCGTCCCGGTGAGCGGGAACGCGAGCTCGGTGCCGCGGACGACCGGCTGCGTGTGGATCGGCGCCGCGCGCCCGCGGACGAGGACGTCGTCGCGGTGGAAGGAGATGTCGACCGCGCCGAGGGCGAGCTCGACGCCGCTCCGCTCCGCGACGAGCTCCTGCAGCCGCCGTGCGAGCGGCACGCCGCGTGTGTGGATGCCGACGAGCGCGAGGCGCTCGAGGTCGTCGTTCCGCTCGATCAGCTCGTGCGCCAGCCGCGCCACCGTGCGCGCCAGGGCGTTCGCGTCGAGGATCTCGCGCGCCGATTCGCGCGCCGCCGTTCCGTTCTCCATCCCGAGCTCCTTTCCGGCCTCGCTGGACCGGCTTAAAGGGTCTGGGCGAGTCTAGCGAGGGGTCGCGACGGGGCGCTTCGGTCCCTTCCGGCGGGTGGTGTGCACGTCGAGCGCACGGGCCTGCGAGTCTTCACACGTGCCTCACGTGCCATGGGGAGGATCCTCGGCGTGACCGGCTCGGAGAGGGCGGCGCCCGGTATGACGCGGCGCCGCCGCGTCGGTGCGGCCGCGCTCGCGCTCGCCGGGCTCGTCGTGCTCTCGACGGCGATCCGCTTCGCGTCCGCCCAGGCGTTCACGACGCCGTGGATCGCGCCCGACGAGATGGTCTACGGCCTCATCGGCGAGTCCCTCTGGTCGCACGGGACGCTGGAGATCCGCGGGCTCCCGACGCCCTACTACAGCATTCTCACCCCCGCCCTCGTCGGCGCCCCGCTTGCGCTCTTCGACCTCGCCGAGGGCATCCAGTGGGCGCGTCTCCTGCAGGCGCTCGCCGCATCGCTCGTTGCGATGCCCACGTATCGCTGGGCCGTCCGGATGACGTCGACCCGGTGGGCGCTCGCAGCGGCAGCGCTGACGCTCGCCGCTCCGGCACTCCACTACTCCGGCTTCCTCATGACGGAGCCGCTCACGCTGACGGTGGTCGCCGCCGCGCTCCTGGCGCTCGCACGCACCATCGAGGAGCCGACGATGTGGCGCTACGGCGTGTTCGCCGGCTGGGCGACCGCGGCCGCGGCGGTTCGCCTGCAGGCGCTGGTGCTGTTGCCGGCCTTCCTGCTCGCCGTCGCCCTCGATGCGCTCGCCGCGCGCGACCGCGCACGGCTCCGACCGCTCGTGGCGCTCGCTGCCGTCGCGGCGCTCGTCGGTGTCGCGATTCTCGGCATCGTCGTCGCCCGCCACGGGGAGCTGTCGGCCGAGAGCATCCTCGGCGCCTACACCCCGGTCGGCGAGAGCACCGGGGTCGACGCGGCCCGCCTCAGCGCGGTGGCCTGGCACGCCCTCGACATCGCGATCCTCGGGCTCGCGATCCCCGTTCTCGCGATCGCGGTGCTGGCCCACGTGGTGTTCGCGCGGAAGGACACCGATCCCGCGCTGCGCGCGTTCGTCGCCGTCGCGCTCGCGTACGTCTCGCTCCTCGTCGTCCAGGTCGGCCTCTTCTCGGCCGAGTACGTCGGGCACGTGGCCGAGCGGTACCTGATCACTGCCCTGCCCGTGCTCGCGATCGGGCTCTGCGCATGGATCTCCCGCGGGGCGCCGCGCGCCTACGCCGTCGTCGTTCCCGCGTGGGCGTTTCTCATCGTCGGGGCGGCCACGATCCCGCTCGCGGAGATCGCCGGGCCCGAGACGCTCGTCAACACGCTCACGCCGTCGAGCCTGGTCGACCTCTCGGGCGACCAGGCTCGGGCGGCACTCGTCGCAGCCGCGGTCGTCGCGGGAGCGCTGTTCGTCGCGGTACCACGGCGGTTGGCATGGACGCTCGCGGTCGTCGTCGGCGTCGGGCTCGCGCTCGCCTCGGCGGACAGTGGGCACCGCGTCGCCGACGCGTCCGAGCATGAGGACCGCGTCTCGATGGGGTCTGCCCCCGGCGGGTGGCTCGACGACGACGGAGTCCACGATGCCACCCTCCTGGTCACGGCTGACCGCCTGTGGACGTCGACGGCGCGCACCGTCTTCTGGAACCGCGCGATCGCCGAGGTGCTGCGTGTCGCCCCGGAGACACTCCCGTTCCCGCCCGTGACGCCGTCGGTCGAGGTCGGAGACGACGGCATCCTCCGGACGGCGGACGGAAGAACGCTCGAGCGGCAGGTCGTGGTCGCTCCGTCGACGGTCGTCCTCGCGGGAGAGAAGGTCGCCGAGCGCGGTGTCGACAACAGCGAGACGTACGGCATGACCGCCTGGCGGACCGACAGCCCGGTGCGTATCACCCGTCGCATCGAAGGGCTGCTCCCGAATGGCGACTTCAGCGGCCGGGCTCGGATCACGGTCTTCGCCTGCGAGCCGGGGACGCTCGACGTGACGATCCTCGGGAAGACGGGGGATCCGATCTCGGCGTACGTGGACGGGTTCGCGGTCGCCACGCTCGAGACGCCGGCGGAGAAGGCGGTGCTGCACTCGATTCCCGCGCCGCCGTACGCCGACGGCAGCCGGCCGTGCATCTTCGACCTCGAGAACCCGGGCTTCGCCGGGACGACGACGATCGAGTTCACGCCCGGCGCGTCGTGACGCCGCGACCCGGTTTAGCCCGGGAACGGGTCGTCGGGCTCGGTCAGCGCCTCGATCGCGTCGCGCGCCGCGTCCAGCTCGCCTGCCGGCACGAGCAGGCGAACCGGTGCGTCACCGTGCTCACCCGGATGCTCGTCGACCGCGCCCTCGAGCGTCGCCTGCAATGCCCGCGCGTCCGAGGAGCGCCTGCAGCTCCTCTGCCTCGTCGACGCTGCCCGCGACTGTGACCTGGACGAGCTCGGTCATGCGCCGGACCCTACATCCTGATGCCGTGGCCGCCGACCGCCGCGCTCGACGAGCTCGCGGCTGCCCGCGCTCGGGCAGCGGGACCTCGATGAGGTCGAAGTCACGCGGTACGACGGTCGCCGGGAACACCTTCGTCGCCTCGTCCGCGACCTCGGACCCGGCGTACCGGGCAGACAAGTGCGTGAGCGCGAGCAGCAGCACGCCGGCGTCGCGCGCGACACCTGCCGCGTCCTCCGCCGTCGAATGGTCCGTCTCCCGCGCCCGATCGCGCTCGTCGGCCAGGAACGTCGCTTCGTGGACGAGCACGTCGGCGCCCGCCGCCGCGGCCGCGACAGACGCCGTCGGCGCGGTGTCGCCGCTGAGGACCACCGTCCGGCCGCGCCGCGGCGGCCCGAGCACGTCCTCCGGCTGAACGACGCGACCGTCGTCGAGGCTCACAGGCTCGCCCCGCTGCAGCGCGCCGCGGGCGGGGCCGTCGGGGACGCCGAGCGCATCCGCGGCGGCGACGTCGAAGCGGCCCGGACGGCCGTCCTCGCGCAACGCGTAGCCGAGCGCGTTCCGTCCGTGCGCGACCGCAAACGTCTCGACGCGGTACTCGTCGAACTCGATTCCGTCCCCCGCGCCGAGCTCGTCGATCACGAGCGGGTACGTCAGCCGGCCGATCACGACCCCGAGCGCGCCCAGGAGCGATCGTGTGCCCCGGGGGCCGTACACCGTGATCGGGAGCTCGCGTCCGCGGAGCGCGAACGTCTTCAGCATCCCGGGCAGACCGAGGACGTGATCGGCGTGCAGGTGCGTGAGAAAGACGTGCTCGAGGTCGACGAGCCCCGCATCCGAGCGGAGCAGCTGCCGCTGGGTCCCCTCACCGCAGTCGATCAGGAGCCGGTCGCCGCCCCGCCGGATGAGCGTCGCCGACGCCCCGCGCGAAGCGGTCGGGGCGGACGCCGACGTGCCCAGGAAGACGAGGTCGAGATCCACGGGCGCCGATCCTAGCCCTGCTCGGCGTGGCGGGCATCGAGCCGCCGGCTGCCACGATCCGCTGCGCTCTGCGCGCGCGGCCCGGGCCCTCGTCACACACGCGGCACGAACACGACGCCCCCACGTCGCAGAACCGCGGATACCGTGGCATCAGGGGCGCCGATGCCCCCTTGGGGTCGTTGTCGAGCTGACCGTGTCGCCGCTCGCGGAGGCCAGCGGTCAAGTCGGCGTCGGCGGGAATGCGAGGTCGGTGTAGACCATCTCGCCCTTGAAGAGCCGCGCCTCGGGATCCCAGGGGAAGAAGATCGCGTTCCGCCACGTGAGCTTCTCGCCGGTCGGCTCGTTGTCGAGCCAGCGACCCTGATGGGTCGCGGTCACGATCGCCTCCTCGCAGACGCCCTGCGGCCCGATCACGATGTAGTCGAGGTCGAAGTGGATGTCCGGGAACGCGGTCAGGAGCTCGGTGTAGAACCGGGCGGCACCGTCGTGGCCCTCCCAGCGGGCGCCCGTGCCCGCAACGGTGTAGACGCAGTCCTCGGTGAGGGTCGACAGGAGCCCCGGGAGGTCGCGATTGTCCTCCGCGATCGAGTGCGTCTTCCAGAGCTCGCGGATCGCTTCGTGCTCGTCCGGATCGGACGGCCGTCGCAGTAGCTCGAGAATGCGCTCGCTCGCCATCGGGCCTCCAGTCGTCGCGCTGAGGTTCGGTTGGGCGAGATATATCTCGCGCTTCGCGGCTGCGCCAGCGAGAGCTACGCGGGGAGAACGAGCACCTGGCCCGGCACGATCACGGCCGACGCGAGATCGTTCCGTTCCCGCAGCTCCCAGACGCCCTCCCGCGGGTCACCGGGGAACGTTCGCTCGGCGATCGACCAGAGCGTGTCGCCCGGCTTCACTCGGTAGCTGCGCTCCGGCCCGCTCGCCCCCGTCTCGCCGGCGAACAGCGCCCAGAGGAGGATGACGCCGAGCGCGACCAGCAGGATCCGACCGATGAGCGATGATGCGAACACGTGTTCCCATGCTGCCAGAACATGTGTTCGGTGTCAAGGAGAATGTTGGAGACTCAGCGAAGCGCACGTACCGCCGTCGTCGAGCGGGAGGCGTTCGCCTCGGCGACAATGCGGACGGCGAGCGTCTGCGGGCCGAACGACCGTGAGAGTCGAAGCGTGGTGACGCGGTTCGCCTGGACCGCGGCGGTGACGCACAAACCGCCGGCAGTCGCTGGCGACGCCAGCACACGACGCACGGATGCGAGCGTGTGGCTGCCCGGGAGCACGCACGCGCACGCGGTCGCCCCTTCCGCCGCCATGACCTCGACGCCGATGCTGTCGTGCGCAACCACGACTCGCGGCCGTCGAGCTCCCACGACGGTGCGGAGCGGCGTCCACGCCGACTCCGTGCACGCCGTGGGCTCGGCGAGCGCGTCGCGGACAGCCTCGGCCGACGGGCGAGCGGTTCCGTCGACGCGGTAGAGGCCTGCCTGGAAGCCTGCCCGCGACGCGTCGTCGCGGAATCCGAAGAGGTTCACCTGGTCGATGTCGGGGTCGCAGGCCGCGCGTCGCACGACCTCGGCGTAGACGGAGGCCTGATGGCTCTCGGTCGTCACCGGCACGTTCTCGTCACCGACGTGTCCCTGGACGGCGGCCGTGTCGACCTGCCAGCCGATCTCGTCGAGCGAGAGCCGGAGCCCGTCGAGCGTCGTTGGCTGCGCCGTGCCGGAGAAGGCATCCCATACCGCCTGCTTGACGCGATCGAGGTTGACGAAGCCCGCGTTCGGCCACGGGTAGCCCGTGGCGAGCGCGTCGGTGGCGCGGTTGGGGTACGGGTGGAAGCTCAGGCCGTCCATCAGCGGCCGGTCGCGCCCGCTCGCCCGGTACCAGGCACCGAGCGCGGCGAGGAAGCGCACCGGCGAGGTGGAGACGTTGCTCCGAGCGAACGGTCGATCGTTCCCCCGAGGCGAGAGTCCGACGCCGACGACCTTCAGCGTCGGGTCGACCGCCTTCAGGGAGTCGTACCCGGCCGCGAGGAATGGGCCGAACGCCGCCGCGGACAGCTGGCGGGACTTCGAGAACTGCGGACGCCAGAACGCCGGCTGGTTGGGCTCGTTCCCGACGACGAAGCTCCGTACGTGCGGGTAGCGCTGCGCCAGCTCCGAGAGCCACTGCCCGAACGCCTCCGGGCGGGCGAGGCCCGCCTCGATTTGGCGTGTCGGGTACGGATAGGCCGCGAAGACGACCGCGAGCCCCGCCGAGCGGGCGGCGCCGACGGTCAGATCGAGGATCGGACGATCCGCGAGTGCGAGCGGGTCGCTCGGCTGCCAACGCACGGTGACGACGACCTGTCGAAGGCCGAGTGACGACATTTCCGAATAGAGCGCCGCGCCGGCGTTGGGCGACCACTTCCCGAGGTCGTCGTTCGCCCCGAAGTCGGCCGCTGCGACGGTGCCTGCCGAGAGCAGCAGGCATGCCGAGACCACCGCGAGCGCACACAGCAGTCCCCCCCACCCCCGCCTCTCCATTCCCCGCAGAACCCCGTTCGCTCGAGCTTCGGAACGCCCCCACCGGAGCGGGCGGGGATGCTACAGCATCACGCCGCGCGTATCAGCTCGTTGCGTCGAGCACCGCGTCGAGCAGCGCGTCCGCGCCGTCCCGGACCGGATCGCCGGCAGGAAGCCCCGTCTCCTCCCCGGCCGCCGCGATTGCGGCAGCCGCCTGGGCGTCGTCCAGCCCGGCCGTGTTCATCGCGATCGCCGCGACCCGCGCACGCCGGCGCGGGAGTGACGCCTGCTCGTGGAGCGTGACGAGCTCCGGCAGCGAGGGGAGCGGATGACCGGGATATCCCTCGACCTCGGTCGTCCCGGCGCGATGGCAGAGCACGAGCGCGTGCGGCACCGATCCGTGGAAGAGCCCCAGTGCCACGCCGGAGTACGCGGGATGGACGAGCGAGCCCTGGCCTTCGACGAGGAGCAGCTCGCCCCCACGCTGCCGGCCCTCGACGACCAGGCGCTCGGCGGCGCCTGCGAGGAAGTCCGAGACGACCGCGTCGACGGCGATCCCCCAGCCGGCGATCGCGATCCCGGTCTGCCCGGTGGGCACGAAGACGGATTCGATCCCGCGCGCGTGCGCCGCGCGGTCGAGCTCGAGCGACACCGTCATCTTCCCGATCGCGCAGTCCGACCCGACCGTGAGCACGATCGGCGCGTCGACCTCGAGGTTCGCCCCGGTAGGGCAGTCGAGGCCGTCGGGCGGGCGTCGCAGGTCCCGAAGCTCGACCGTGTGCTCGTCGGCCAGCGGCCGGAGCTCGGGATCGTCGCGGATCATCTGGTGGAGCCCGTTCTCGATCGACAGCCCGGCGCGGATGCACGACGTGAGAAGCGCACGCCAGGCGGGTGGGAACCGACCGCCTTGCGTGGCGACCCCGACGAGGGCGACGACCGGCTCGTACGCCATCGCCGATTCGACGTCATCGACGATCGGCACGCCGGCCTCGGTCTCCCCCGCGCGCTCAGAGTCGAGGATCGCCACGACGTCGTCGGACCGGTACCGGAGCACGCCGCGCATGGTCTTGCCGTAGTGGTGGTCGGCCGAGAATCCCTCGGCGAGGATCAGCGTTCGCTCACCCGCAGCCAAGCCCAGCTCCTTCCGAGGCGACCTGCACGCCGTCTACGAAGGACGGGCCCGGCACGGGGTCGTGGGCGAGCAGCAGGTTGCCGTCGAGATCGACGTGGTCGCAGAGCGGCGCCACCGCGCAGCCCGCGGCGATCCCGAGCCCGGACTCGACCATGCAGCCGAGCATCACGCCGAGGCCGAGCGCACGTGCCGCGTGTGTCATCCGGATCGCCTCGCGGATCCCGCCGGACTTCGCGAGCTTGATGTTGACGCCGTGCGCGATCTCCGCGCAGGTGGCGACGTCCGCGAGCGTGTGGCAGTCCTCGTCGACGTAGATGGGCAGCGGAGATCGGCGACGCAACGCTGCGCCGCCGGGGTCGCCCTCCCGGAGCGGCTGCTCGACGTACTCGACGCCGAGGGTCGAGAGCGCGTCGCACGCGTCGAGCGCCTCGTCGAGCGTCCACCACTCGTTCACGTCGACCATGAGCGGCAGATCGGTCACGTCGCGCACGGCGCGGACACGCTCGACGTCGAGGCCGTCGCCGCCCCCGAGTTTCAGCTTCAGGCGCTTGAAGCGCAGCGCGGCGTCGGCTGCGCGCCGGGCCATGTCGTCGGGATCGCCGAGCCAGACGGTCCACGACGTCGGCGGGCCGATCCGCGGCAACCCGAGGATGCGGTTGACAGGGACATCGAGCAGCTTCCCCTGGAGGTCGTGCAGCGCGGCGTCGAGCGCGGACTTCGCCGCCTGCTCGCCGTCGAGGCCTGCCATCCGGTCGCCGATCTCCTCGAGCGCGAACGGGTCGTCGCCGACGAGGTGTCCATGTTCCTCGACGAACGCGAGGGCGGACTCGGCGGTCTCCTCGTAGCGCTCGATCGGCGCGGCCTCGCCGCGGCCGACCATCTCGTCGTGACGGATCGTCACGTGCACGACGTCGGCCCAGTCCTGCGACTCGCGGCTGATGACGAACGTCTCCGCCAGGTCGAGGCGGACGATCTCGGCGCGCACCTCCATGCGCGGCGAGGTTACCGAGGTTACTTCGCGATCGAGGCGACGTGCGCCGCCACGTCCGCGGCGTCCTGGCCCGTGACGATCCCGGAGGGCATCACGCCGCGCCCGCTCGCCACGACGGCTGCGACCTCCGCCGCAGTCAGCCTGCTGCCTCGGAGCGCCGGACCGACGCCGCCGGTCGCGTCGTCGCCGTGGCAACCGGCGCAGCTGGTCGCGAAGATCGCGGCTCCGCGCTCCGCGTTCCCCGACGGCGGAGCGGTGACGGCCGCGCGCACTGTCGGGGAGAACGGGTGCCACTTGGCGAGCCCGAAGACGGCGAGCGAGACCGCGACGAGCACGACGACCGGTGCAAAGCGGCGCGCCATCAGAAGCCGAACCGGACGTTCGTGAAGTACCAGAAGCTCGACGTCAGCCACAGCGTCGCGAGAATTGCGGCGAGCGAGCCGCCGAGGACGGGCAGCACCCAGTGCGGGTAGCCCTTCCACCGGATGACGAGGAGCTTCGCGGCCACGACCCCGTACACGAACGACCCGGCGATCGAGTGGATCGCGATCCGCGCGTCCGGGGTCCGGAATCCGAGGATCGTCACGCAGTGGAAGAACACCGGCAGCGTGAGCAGGAGCGCGATCCGGCCCGACCAGCGGTGGATCCGCCGGGACGTCGCGAACGAGACGGGCACGACGCCCTGGAGCTTCCCCCACATCCGCGACGCCGTCAGGACCTGGACGATCGCGAGCACGACCGCGCCGGTCGCGAGCCACGCCTTGCCGGCGATCGCACTCGAGAAGACCGACTCGACGAGGTCGGTGTACCGAGAGCTGACATCGCCGAGCAGCACCGGCCGAGCCTAGAGCGGGTCGGACGGGAACGGAAGGCGCGGGCGGTACACTCCCGTCTCCCCCGGCGCCCGTAGCTCAGGGGATAGAGCGCGCGCCTCCGGAGCGCGAGGTCGCAGGTTCGATTCCTGCCGGGCGCATTATCAGCCGCATGGCTACACGGGAACGGCTTGAAACCGTCTCCCATGCATGCCGGACGGGTCGGGAATGCTCATGCCTACCTCTTGAGGACACTCGTGATCCCGACAGTGGGGTGAACGCCCCGGCGACGAAACCGGACGTCGAGGTATGGGCCATCGCGACCGCGCCGGCCGTTTCGTACCGACGACGTCCGATAGACCGCCTCGGAGGGGCCGCTGTAGCGGCACGGGTTCTGGCCGCCTTTACGGCATGCGCCGCCGCCACCGGGCGCCTGCTTCCCGGTTGTGAGCGTTGTTCGTGTCGGTCCACGTTGCCAGCATGAAAAACACCATGAATACAGGTGGCAACGAGGGTTGCCCGCGCGTACGGCGGGGTATCCCCCGAGTCCACCGGTCGAGGAGGCAGAGCCGTGAACGAAGACCAGGTCAAAGGCAAGGCCGAGCAGGCCGAAGGACAGGCACAGGAATCGTGGGGCGACACGAAAGGAAAGGTCGACGACGCCTTGGAAAAGGCCGAGGACAAGCTCGACGACCTCGGCGACAAGATCGACGAGATAAAGGACAAGCTCGACCGCGACGACCACGAATCCGAGGACGACGCCCGCCAGGGCGCAGCGAAAGTTGGTCGGCCCGCGTAGCCGTGGATGAGTTCGAGCGGGCTAGGCGACGGCGCGTCCGGGCCGCGCCCCGTTTCTCCTTGGTGCGGGAACGCGCCGGGCCACGTCGCAGTCATCTGACGCCCATCACCTTGCCAGTGTTCCATCGGATGAGAGAGCCTCGAGCGCCGAGGGAAGCGAACGCGCACGCACGCGCGAGGCGACGGCAGCCCGGGCTAACAATCCGTCGCGATGATCCTCGGGATGGGGCCCGGTGCCCGGTGGCGGCGTACGCCGGCCTCCCGAGCGAGCAGGTGGAAGGAGAGCTGTCGGTTTTCTACTCGCGTCCTCCAGCGGCCGATGATCGGACGTGGACGCGTCGGGTCAGCTCGGTCAGCTCGCGGTTGAAGCGCTCGGGCTCCTCGAGATGCGGCACGTGGCCGACGCCTTCGTACCAGGATGCCTCGGCAATGGGGCAGGTGGCGAGCACGTGCTCGGCCATCGCCGGCAGCACGACTGTGTCCGCCCGGCCGTGCGTGACGAGCAGCGGCACCTCGAGAGCCCGTAGCACGTCGTCGTAGTCGAGCTCGCGGGCTCCGAGATGGGCACGGACCTGGGCCGGCACGACGACGTTCCAGCACACCGCCGTTTCGAGGTCGTCGGCGGACACCGGCTTGACAAGGCACGTCCGCACGAAGGAGCGCATGGCCCGCATGTTCGTCGGTAGGTCGTCGGCCGTGGCGGCGACGAAATGGTCGAGGAAGCCCGGGCCGATCAGCGTGCCGAACGCGGCCTCGCCCATCTTGACCGCGCCTTCGACGAAGTTGATCGCGGCGATTCGATCCTGGCCGTGGGCGCGCACGTAGTCGCAGATGACGAAGGAGCCGTACGACCAGCCAACGAGCACAGCACGGTCGAGGTGCAGCTCCTCGACGATCGCCGCCAGGTCGTCGGCCCAGAGCCTGTCGTCGGTGTAGTGCTCAGGCTCGAGCGGCGCCTCCGACATGCCGTGGCCGCGGAGGTCGTATGCCACGAGCCGAAACTCGTCGGCGAGGGGGCTCTCGTACTGCTTCACCCAGCAGACGTGGTTCTGCGACCAGCCGTGAACGAACAGGATCGGCGGCCCGTCCACCTTCCCCCACTCGCGCACGTGCAGCCGCAGGCCGCCCCCGCCTCGCACCGTGTGCGTCTTCATCCAACCGGTCAGCTCCTGCTCCGTCCCGGGCTGTGCAACCGCTGTCATCTCTCTCGCCTCCTCGTCGTTTGTCGTATCGAAGGGGGTACTTACGAGCGCCTTTCGAGCCGAAGCGTTCGACCTACGGCCGGAGTGGCAGCTGCGTGATCCAGTACGGCGTGGTCGGCTCCGGCGGCGTCGTGAAACGCAGGTTGACCGCCCACAGTCGGCCTGCCGCGACCGTCGCGGTCGAGGGGATGTCGAGGCTCGGGTCGGTCAGGTCGCCGAGTACGACGCCGCCGGTCAGTTGAACTCCGAGTGAGATCACGGTGACCCGGTTCTGGAACGGGCGGACCACGTAGAGCGTGTGCCCGAGCAGCTCGAGCCCGTCCGGGTAGCCGAGGTCAACTCCGCCAAGGTCGAGCTCGGCGGCCACGCCGGTGGCCGGGTCGACCCGGAAGAGCTTGCCCGTCGAAGACTGCGCCACGATCAGGACGCCGTCCTCGGCCACGATCCCGTTCAGGTTGAAGCCAGGGGTCTGGAGCATGTCGCCGCCGACCGGCAGGATCCTCGCCGCCGAGGGCGGCGGGAGCACGCCGTCTCGTGCCAGGGGGATCACGACCAGCTGCGGGAAGCCCGAGTCGGTCACGTACACCGCTTTACGGGTGACTGCGACATCGTTCAGGAGCCCCATTCCGGGCGGCTGATACGTCGCGAGCAGCGCCCCGCTCGATGCGTCGTACACGCGAACGTCAGCACTACCGATCAGCGGCGGCCCGACGCCTGCGACCCAGATCCGATCGCGGCCGGCCTCGTAGGCGATCCCGGCGGACGCGCGCCCCGGCGCGCCGGCCGCGAGGACCGTCCCCGACCCGGTTCGAAGATCGCCCCGCCAGATCGACCCGTCCAGCAGCGAACCGACGAAGAACGACGTGCCGCGTCCGCTCTCGACGCCCTCCGGAAAAAGCCCGTTGGGCAAGTCGATGCGAGTCGGGAAGTTGCCGCTCTGCCCGGGCGGCGAAGCGCCGACGGCAGGCGAGAGGGCGAGGAACGCGAGTACACCTACCAGCGCTACGAAACGCGGCATCGTCGTGTGTCTTCTCGTCATCGTCAACCTCCTTGGGCCCGTCGCGTCGGGTCCTCGCCGGGCGGCGAGACGCCGGTCCGCGTCTGCGCTCGGTGAAACGCCGTCGTCGCTCGCCTTCTCGACATCGTCGGATCGACCGGATCGTCGCCCTCGACGAGCGGGAGCGCATCGGGCGAAGCGCTTTATCTTCCGCCCTCGACGTGCGTATCTTCGGTGGGTCGGGTCCTCGACGCCGCCCTACCAGCGGCAGGTGGGCTGCGCGATACTGGCCGAAGTGATGGCTCGCGCGAGCGAGGTCTTCGTCGGACGCGTACGCGAGCTCGGGGAGCTCGAGCGCGCTGTCGAAGCGACCCGAGCCGGAAGCGGTGCGACTATCCTCGTCGCCGGGGAAGCGGGCATCGGCAAGAGCCGACTCGCGTCCGAGCTCGCGGGACGTGCCCGCGACGCGGGATTCGAGGTCCTCCTCGGGCGGTCGATCGATCTCGTTGGCACGGAGCTGCCGTTCCAACCGTTCGTCGAAGCTCTGCGGCCGCTCGGGCAGCCCTTGCGGGCAGATGGGTCGACGCCCGGCTCGCAGCTCCGGGTGTTCGAGGACACGCTCGCGCGGGTCACCGACCGGGCAGCCACCGCGCCGGTGCTGCTCGTGCTCGAGGATCTCCACTGGGCCGATACGTCGTCGCTCGATCTCCTCGTCTTCCTCGCGCACAACCTCGACGACCGGCAGGTTCTGCTGCTCGCGACCTACCGCGCGGACGAGCTCTCCTCGGCGGAGCGCATGCGCCGGCTCGCGGAGGGGGTTCGTCGCTCGGGCTCGGCGCTTCTCCTCGAGCTCGGGCCGCTCGAGTCCGAGGAGCTGACGACGCTGCTTGCGGCCCGCTCTGACTCTCCCCTACCGGCGGCGCTGACCGACACGATCGTCGCTCGCTCGGAAGGAAACCCCTTCTTCGCCGAAGAGCTCCTCGCGGCTGCGAGCGACCAGCGCGGCGAGCTTCCGCGTGGTCTGCGCGACCTGCTGCTGCAGCGCGTGGATCGGCTCGACGGTCAGACGCAGAGCCTGTTGCAAGTGGCATCGGCCGTCGGACGCGATGTCGGGTACGCGCTCCTCTGCGCTGTCGCGGGACTTCGCGAGGCGGAGGTGCGCCAATCGCTGCACCAGGCGGTCGAGCACGGCGTCCTCGTCGCCGATCAGCCGACGAACAGCTTCCGTTTCCGCCACCCGCTCCTCGCGGAAGCCATCTACACGACGATCCTGCCCGGTGAGCGCGAGGAATTGCACGCGCGCATCGCCGACGAGCTCGCGCGCAGTGGAGCGGCAGGGGCGGCGGAGCTGGCACCCCACTGGGCGGCGGCGGGTCGTGGCACGGAAGCGCTCGCCGCGTCGGTCGAGGCGGCGCGGCAGGCGGCGGCGGTCTTCGGCCTTGCGGAGGCTCTCTCCCACCTCGAGCGGGCGCTCGCGCTCTGGCACGCTGTGCCGGACGCGGCCGAGCTCGTCGGGCTCGACCTCGCCGAGCTCTGCTCGTGGGCAAGCGAGCTGGCCAGCCAAACGGGCGCGGCGCCGCGCGCGCACGAGCTCGGCCGGCGCGCGATCGAGCTCGTCGGCGACGCAGACCCGCACCGTTCGGCGCTCCTGCACGTGCGGCTCGGCGAGTATCTCTACGAGACCGGCAGCAACGACGCCGGGCTTGCCGCAGTAGAGCGCGCGGTCGAGCTCGTGCCGGCGGAGCCGCCCTCGCCTGAGCGGGCGTACTCGCTGGGGTCGCTCGCGGGGGTCTTGATGGTGGCCTGGCGCCATGCGGAGTCGTTGCCGATCGCCGAGCAGGCGCTTGCGCTAGCTCGGCGTGTCGGCGCACCCGAGGCAGAGGTTCGAGCGCTCACAGTGCTCGGCGTGGACCTCGCCCACGTTGGCCGCGCCGAGGAGGGTGTCGCCCAGATTCGTCCGACGCTGCAGCTCGCCGAGGAGGTCGGTGATCGCGTCGGCCTGGAACGGGCGTACGGCAATTTCACCGATGTGCTGACCAGGCTGGGCCGGCCCCGCGAGTCGGCGCGACTGGGGCGGGAGGGGCTCGAGGCGACTCGCCGGTACGGGATCACGAGCACCCTGCTCATCTGCAATCAGGTCGAGGCGCTGCTCGCGGTCGGCGACTGGGACGAGGCCGACAGGCTCAGCGCCGCCGCGCTTCGCGGCATCGCCTCGAGCTTCCGGTCCTCGCTCCTCACCGTCCGCGCGGAGGTCGAGATCGGCCGCGGCGAGTTCGACGCCGCGCGGGCGCACCTCGAGGCGGCGGGCGCCGACCTGTTCGAGTACCGCGCGCTCGGCCTTTACGACTGCTACCGCGCAGATCTCGCGCTGTGGGAGCGTCGCTGGACGGACGCTGCGGCAGCCATCGACGAAGGGCTGGCTCGCGCGCGCCAGCACGAGGCGGCCCAGATTCGCGTCCAGCTCTGCGCGACCGGCCTGCGCGCGCAGGCGGAGCTGGCGGCGCTCGCACGCGCCCGCCGGGACGGCGACGCTCTCCGCGGCTGGCTCGATCGCGCACGCGAGCTGATCGGAATCGCGCGCGGCGCCGCTACCGATGCCGCGCCGATCACGCCGAACGCGGCGGGCTGGCTGGCCCTGGCCGAGGCCGAGTACGAGCGCGCCCGGGGCGTCGCACGGCCCGAGTCGTGGTCGGAAGCGGCAGCGACCTGGGAGCACCTCGAGCGCCCGCCTCTCGCGGCCTACTGCCGGTGGCGCGAGGCCGAGGCGCTCGTCGCCGCCGGCGCGCCCCGCACCGAGGCGAGCGTTCCGCTCAGGGAGGCATACGCCGTCGCAGCCCGGATCGGAGCGCAGCCGCTGCTGAACGAGCTCGAGCTGCTTGCCGAGCGAGCGCGGCTCGATCTGACGCCACTGGAGGCGGGCCCACACCACGCGACGCAAAGCCTCGAAGAGGCCCTCGGGCTCACGCCGCGCGAGGCAGAAGTGCTGACGCTCGTCGCCCGCGGCCTGACCAACCGCGAGATCGCCGCCGCGCTCGTGATCAGCGTCAAAACCGCCGGCGTGCACGTTTCGCACATCCTGCGCAAGCTCGATGCGCCGAACCGGGTCGAAGCGGCCGCGATCGCCCACCGCCTCTTACCTCCACACGCCGTGCGGCGCGACCTCGAGTCCTGACACTCGCCCAGCCAAGGGTTCCTCGGGTGATCCGGGATCACGACAGGCAAACGTGCCCGTCCCGAACGCTGCCTATTCTCCCTCGCGCGCAGGCGCGCCCGCAGGTCATCGACGGAGGGCGACGGGGCTCTTTGCCGTCTAGGGAGGAGTTCGGCCCCAGCACTGGAGGAGCGTGAAGGTGGTGCCCCAGAGCGCCTCGTCCTGAAGTTCTGCCTCTGCGTTCTTGCGCAGAGCGTCGAGCTCGGCCGCTGTCACAACCGCGAGCAACCGGGACTCGAGTGCGGTTGCGAACTGCAGCGGGAGACCGAGGTATGGGTGCCCCGGAGGGAGGGCGACGACATCGGCGCGGACGTTTCCCTCGATCCCAAACTCGCGAAGGAGGTGGAGGTGGTGCCGCGAGGCTCCCCAGTCGCCCCCACTCAGCCGGAACGCCTCGAGGACCAACTCGATCAGCCTGTCCAGCGCAGGCGCCGGCGGATTGAAGTGCCAGGAGCCTGGGTCTGGATCCTCAAGCACGATCGTTCCAGCCGAACGGGCAAGACGGACGTCCGTGCGTCCGGCCAGGAGCGCCGATCGTGTAAGCGTGACCTAGCCCTGTTGTCGCCCGAGAGCTGTGGCGATCAGGACGCGCAAGTCCGTTTGGGGGCTGCGACCGTGGGTGAGCCCGACCAAGTACGCGACCAGTGGCGCGTTTGTCCGGTCGCCGCTCCCGTGCGCGGCGTGGCGCGCGAGTTCAAGAAGCGCCTCGATATCACCCGGTGAAAGGGAGAGGTCGCCCGATGCCTCCACCTCAGCCTCCAGCCGCTGTTGCGCTGCCTCAAGCCAATCCAACATCCCGGAAATCTAACCAGCACCCAGGGCGGAATCGACCCCAAGAACTACGCTGGCCGTATGAACTAATACGAGACCGACCGGTCACGGTTCCCGATCAGGACCGGTTGGCCGAAAGCGATAGCTACAGCCCTGTCTCGTGGGCCTCCCCGTCGCCGCGCTCATCGGCGAGTCGCTGCGCTTCGGAGTTGACCTCGGCGCTGAACAGCAGCGCGGCGCTCGTCAGCCACAGCCACACGAGCGTGATCACCACGGCGGCCAGCGATCCCCACGCCTTGTTGTACGAGCCGAAGTTGGCTGTGTAGAGCGCGAAGCCACCGGACGCCACGAGCCAGAGGACTACGGCCGTGACGGCTCCCGGTGAGAGCAGCCGCCAGCGGGCTTGGTCGGTGTCGGGGCCGAGGTAGAGGGCCACGGCGAACGCGAAGAGGAGGCCACCGACGAGCAGGGGCCACTGGGCCGTCCACCAGATCCAGGCGGTGGCGGATTCCGCGTCGAGCGCGCCGCCGATCCAACGCTGCGCGTGTGGCCCCAGCACCAACAGTCCGACGACCAGCATCGCGCCGAGCACAAGACTGACAACGATGACCAGCGCGAGAAGGCGCTTTCGCACCAAGCTGCGCTCGTCGTCTCGATCGTAGGCCGTCGTCAGCCCCTGCATCAGCGTCGTCGCCGCAGACGTGGTCGTCCACAGCGCGAGCGCGAGTCCCAGGAGCGTGAGCAGGATCCCCGAGCCCGACGACTCGCTCGTTCGCTGCAGACTGTCGCGCAACAGCGTCGTCGCCTCCTCGGGCATCACGGTTCGCGCGCGTGCGACCAGCTCGTCGATCAGCGTCTCGTCCGCGACCAGAGAGAAGACACCGATCAGCACGAACAGGCTGGCCGGGATCGCGAGGAACAGCGAATAGGCGATCGCCTGCGCCGTCATCGTGATGCGATCCCGGCGCGCCTCGGCAACCGCCCGGCGTCCCACGATCCACGCATCCGCGAGGAACCGCATGTGGCCGGTCTTGCCCCTGCGTGAGGGCCCGAAACGGTGGTGCCAACCGGTTGTGAACCCAAGGCCTCGCGACGGTCATGGGCCCTGGAGCCCGGGTCGTGACTCCTTAGCGAGCCATCGTGCCCGACGCCGAGATGACGTGGCCGTTCGCCGTCGTGCGGACGCTCAGGCGCCACCAACGGCCGCAACCTCGCGCTCGAGCTACGCCGGCTCCCAAAAACGCTTGACGATGTCGAACTCACGACCGTCCGAACCACCCGCCCGAGCAACCGGGCGAGGATTCGAGTCTTACGCGATCCTGATCGTGAAGCTCTTGGTGATGACGGTGCCGGGATCTCCGGTGACCGAGACCTTGACCCTGTAGCTGCCCTTCTTGAGCGGCACACCCGAGAGCAACCCGGTGCTCTTGTTGAGCTTGAGTCCCGCGACGATCTTGCCGCTGATCCGGAACACACGGGTCTTGCTCGCCCCGGTGACCGGCACCTTCCAGCGATACCGCGACCCAACGGTGCCGCGGGGCGGCACTGTTCCGTTCGCGAACGCGAGGAGCGGCTTGATCGTGATCCGCACTTGCAGCGTGTCGCTCGCGCCGAGCGCGTCGTTGGTAGTGAAGGTGACGAGTGACGATGCGGCGGCCTTTGGTGTGCCGGTGAGCGTGCCGTCAAGGTTGAGCGTCAGGCCGGCGGGAAGTGTCGTGCTCGTGTAGGTGTACGCGGGCTTCCCACCGGTCGCGGCGACGCCCCAGGCCAATGGGGTGTTGACTTTGCCGTTGAGCGCGACCGGCTCTGCCTTAACGGCCCGCCCGCCGGGGCCGCCAAGCACGAGCGGTGCCAGCACGACGATGGTCAGTTGTTTCGTGTCGTTGTTGGGCGAGCCGTTGGCCTGAACGCGGAATGTGAAACCGCCGCTCTTGGTGGGCATCCCGGAGATGACACCGGTCGATGTGAGGCCCAGCCCGTCCGGGAGCGCACCTTCGACGACCGACCACGAACCCACGCTGCCGCCGGATACGTCGAGCGACACCGAGTACGCCTTGTTGGTCGCTGCCTCGGGAAGGCCCGCGGTGGTGACGATCAGCCGTGGGGCGGGCGGGGCCGGCGGCGCCGGCGGCGGGGGCGGGGCCGGCGGCGCGGGCGGGGCGGAACCGTTGATCGCGAGCCTGAACAGCTTCTGGCTCGAGTCCCTGCCGCCGTTACACCCGGGATAGTCGGGGAGAGTCATCTCCACGTAGAAGGAGAAGTTCCCCGCCTGCGTCGGAGTGCCCGAGAGTGTTCCCTCAGACGACATCGTCAGCCCAGGTGGGGCGCCTGCGCTGACAGTCCACTTGTCGTCGCCGGGCGAGCACGGAGGCTCCTCGACCGCACGAAACCTGACCGAGTACGGAACGCCAACCACGCCGGCCGGACAGGTATTCGTGTTCTCACCCGCAACCGTCGGGCACGGCTCATCGCGGATCCCCCCGGCCGAGGCACTCGGAACGAGCGCGACCGCCGCAACGCAGATGATCGACGCGGCGAGAATGATCCGGAAACAACGCATCGCCTACCTCCGACCCCGGGACGAGAACGCTCGCCCCTCACGAACACAAGCGCTAAGCGGCGGCCAAGGTAGCAGCTTGACCGGATACGGCTTTCAGCGTGGCACGGTGATAGGCGAGCCCGCGCGGCCCCGCCTGCGCGGGAGGGTCGTTCGCCGCAACGGGCTCGCCTCGGCCACGCTAGGTGCGGCCGGCGGGGCCGTACGGGACACGATTGGGTCAATTCGACCTCTGTTGCGGGCAATACACATGCTCTGTCGCGTGCGGCGACGACGGCGGAGGGGAAGCCTACTAGGCTCGCCAGATGGTCGAGCGGTCGAGGAGGGCGACAGCCCGCGGACACGCGGACAGGTCTTCCAGGCGAACGCCACCTTCGCGAGCAACGGCGACTCCGACGTCAACTGGAGGTGGGTCGGCTTCGGAGCCGGGATGGCGGCACTGCTTGCGGCGGCGATGGGAGCTCTCTATCTCTCGGCGCGGAATCGCGACCGAGTCGCACTCCCGTAGCGACCGTCCGAACACGGGAACGAGACGGGGCGGATCCGGGGGAAGCGCCCCGCCTCGCTGGTCCGCTCAATCGACCTGCCGGCTCTGCGGAGAACGAGGGCCACGTCCATGCTCCCGGGCGTCGTGCGCGACGCGCGCGGCGAGCTGCTCGAGCTGCCCTGATGGACGACCAGCGGTGCCGCCTACTGCACGAGGTCGCCGGCTGAATGCCAGGTGACGCGCCCGTCATCGTCGTGGGCGCCGGGCCGTCGGGGCTCTCGGCCGCGGGCGCCCTCGCGTGGCTCGGCATCCGTGCGACTGTGCTCGAGCGAGACGCCGAGGTCGGCGCCCGCTGGGCCGTGCGCTACGACCGCCTTCGGCTCCACACGATCAGGCGCTTCTCCGGCCTCGCGCACCATCCACTACCGCGTGAGCTGCCGCGCTACGTCGCGAAGGACGATTTCGCCCGCTATCTGCGCGACTACACGGTGCGGCTCGGGCTCGACGTCCGCCTCGACACGGACGTGTCGCGCATCCGCCGCGACGGGGACGGCTGGGTCGTCGAGGCGCCGGCTGCCGCGTTCCGCGCTCCTATCGTCGTTATCGCCACCGGGAAGTACGATGCGCTGGTCGTCCCGGAGTGGCCCGGCCGGGAGACATTTTGCGGCTCGCTCGTCCACTCGAGCGCATACCGCACCGGCGCGGACTACGCGGGCCAGGACGTGCTGGTCGCCGGCTTCGGCAACACCGGTGCGGAGATCGCGGCCGACCTCGTGGAATCGGGCGCGCATCGGGTGGCCGTCTCCGTCCGAACCTCGCCTCCGATAACGCGCCGGGACGTCGTCGGCATCCCCATCCAGCTGCTCGGAATGGCAGCCTCCGTGCTGCCGCCTCGAGCCGCAGACCGGATCGCGTCGGCGCTACGGCGGGTCACGATCGGCGACCTCAGCCGTTACGGCCTCGGGCCGGCCGAGTGGGGGCCGTTCACTGCCAGGCGGCCGCCGGTCATCGACGTTGGCTTCCTGCGCCAGCTCCGCGCACGGCGCGTCGAGATCCTGCCCGCCGTCGAGCGCCTGACCGAGCGCGAGGTTGTCTTCGCCGACGGTCGTAGCGAGCCGTTCGACGCGGTCGTCGCGGCCACGGGATTCCGGAACACCCTCGCCGACCTCGTCGAACTCGACGGGGAGCCCGCGCGAGCGCCCGCAGGCGGCGCTCCTGCCCGGCTGCCGCACGGGCTGTACGTGATCGGGCTCCGGGAGACCGTGCGCGGCGACCTCTTCGAGACCCGGCGCGACTCGCTCGCGCTCGCGCGCGAGATCTCGCACGACCTCGCTTCTCAGCGCTGAGACAGCCCTGAGCACGAGCTGATGATCTTGCTCGCCGAGGGCGCCTGCGGCTTCGCCTCATCGAGCAGCAGGACGCACCGCCCTAGGCAGAGAACGCGACTACGTGTCTAACGCTGGGACGCGGGCTGTCTCCGGCTGGATCACCAGGCAGACGTCCGCGAGTTCGACGAGCGGTGCCTCCTCGACCTGGTAGGCGGCCGGGATAGTCCGGGCGAGCTCGGTCTCCCGGAAGTCCATCAGCGCCTTCTCCGAGTCCCAGACGTAGACCGCGCCAAACTCCCCGCTCTCACGGAAGCGGAGATAGATCTTCTCGACGAGGCCAGGCACGTCGCGGTAATGGTTGGCCCGTTCCTCGAACGTTGCCTGTACGGCGTCGTCGGAGAGCCTCGACTTGAAGCGAACGAGCGAGACGATCACCCACACCACCTCCGTACGATTCACCCGGCATGTTGCGCTGTCATCCGCGCCCGGGCAAGTCATCCCGACCCGTGACTCTGCGAACGCTGCCGGTAGTCCCTCCAACCTCCTCGGTTGGATCAAGCGCCCGACCTCGTCGCCATTCCGCTGAGAACGCTAGGACTGGTCCCCCCGGCGCTCGCCTGGGCTCCGGCTAGACGACTCCAAGACCTGCATCTCAAAGGAGGGCCGTGATGGATCTGCACGCTAACGCGAAGCTCGGATTGGCTGGGCGGCGCGAGCTCGTGCTCGCGATCGAGCAGGGGTCGTCGCTGAAGGCGGCGGCAAACGCCTTTAGCGTCTCGCCGGCGACCGCGCACCGCTGGTGGCATCGCTGGCTGGAGGGAGGCCGGATCAGCTCGGCGCTTGTTGACCGCTCCTCGCGACCGCTGCATCAGCCGCGTCGGTTGACGGTGGCCGAGGAGGAGCCAATCTTGCGCGCCCGGCGCGAGACAAACCTCGGGCCGGGACGGCTGGCTGGGATCGTCCGCCGCGCCCGCTCGACGATCTGGAAGGTGCTCCACCGGCACGGCCTCTCGCGACGGGCGCGCGGACACAGGCAGAGCTATCGCCGCTACGAGTGGTCGCGCCCGGGAGCGCTGCTGCACATGGACGTGAAGCGGCTCGCCCGCTTTAGCGTCCCCGGCCACCGCGTCACCCGGGAGGCGAGCCCGTCCCGTACCCGGCCGGACGCGTAGCAGAGGTTGAACGGCCTACGGGAAACCGACGCCGACCGTGAAGCGATCGTCGGCCACGCCCGCGTCTGCGACCCCGTCGAACCCAGAAGAGAGCTGCACGCTGGATTGCTCAGGGACGATGAGCTCGCCGCCCACCACGTAGCCATGACGCGTGCTGCCGACCCGGCTCTGGGTGCCAGCCAACTGGCCGTCGAAGCGGATCTCGATGACCGCCTGGGACAGGTAGCGGCCGATCCGGAGCGACTCCTGCGCTGCGAAGGCAGAGCTCGTGTCTGCCGGAATCCTCGCGTTCGTCCCGGAGGGCTGGGCGACGTTCGTCGCCGAGGGCAGGGCCGCGTAGCGGCCGATCCCGAGCGACTCCTGCGCTGCGAACGCAGAACCCGTGTCCGCCGGAATCCTCGCGCTCGCCCCGGCCGCGAACAGCGCCGCCACCGCGGCGAATACCACCGTCGTCAACAGCATCCGTGTCTTGGTGATGTCGTACATGCCGCGCCTCCTTCTCAACCGTTCGACCATCTAGCGAGCCTAGGAGGCGGCCTCTCCGCCGTCGCTGCCGTCTGCGGCACAGCGTGTGTAACGCTCGCGACACCGTTCACCTGGCACCGACCGTGACACGGCGCAGCAGCGTAGAGCGTGATGACCACGCGCCGTCATCTCGCGTGTCCTGAACCGTGCGGTGACTTCGCCTGTCGGGCCGGCGACGTCCGAACGTCATCGCACTAGACCAGGCCGTCTCGCACTCGGACGCCGTGCTCAGGAGCAGCACGGCTCGGACCTCCTCCAGACCCGCGGCGTTGCGATGGTCCGGCTGGCTGACGATCTAGCCGCCGGTGCCGCCGTCGCCGTCGCCACCGACACCGCTGGCAGCGGAACCCGGGACACCGCCGTAGCTCGAGTCGGGTACCTGATGCCCGACGTACTTCTCGGCACCGCGTGGCGTCTTGCCGCATTTCGAGCAGACCGTGTAGCTCTCTCCCTCTCGGCGCGGGTCGTCAGGACGGGGCGTCCGAACCAACAGCAGAGGAGTACACGCTCTACGTCCGGTGCCGCGTGTGACGGACGGAAGTGCGCATCGTTCTAGTGTGTTGCCGTGCTGAGAGGGCGCTGTGGATGCAATGCCGTCGCGTACGAGGTCTCGGACGAGTTCGTCGCCGCGTTCAACTGCCACTGCTCGAACTGCCGTGCGCTGACCGGCTCCGCTTTCTTGCCCTGGGGCGAGATCGAGCGCGAGAAGCTGAGGGTGAACGAGGGTGCAGGTTCGTTGATGGTGGTTGGCGAAGCCGACGCGCACCACGCGATGCGCTGCCGGGAGTGCGGGTCGCTTCTTTATTGGACTGCCCGCGATGGCACATTTGTCCGGGTTCCGTACGGATCACTCATCGACGAGCCAGCCCTCAAACCGACGGCTCACATGTTCGTCGGCTCGAAGGCTCCGTGGCACGAGATCCTCGACGACCTCCCCCGACACGACGAGCTTGGGATCAACATCAATGTCCTCCAGCCCGGGCAGGCGATGGGCATGTACCACCGAGAGAAAGCTCAGGAGGGGTTTCTTGTGCTGGCCGGTGAGTGTTTGCTGATCGTCGAGGAGCAAGAGCGTCGACTGCGAGCCTGGGACTTCTTTCACTGCCCTGGCGGGACGCAACACATCATCGTCGGAGCAGGAGACGAAGCCTCGGTCATCGTGGCCGTCGGCGCTCGCGGGCGCGGGGTTGGCGGCGGCATCGTGTATCCGGTCTCGGAGGCTGCAGCCCGCCACGGCGCAAGCGTCGAGCGTGAGACGACGCGCCCGGGAGAGGCGTACGAGAAGGTGCGCGCCGACTTGCCAAGGTCGACCTTCGTCCCGTATCGGTCGGGCCTCCTGCCCGACACCCTTCGTCCGTGACCCGCCAGGCGTAGCCCCGCAGTCGAAAATATCTCAGCTCATCCCACGTTTCGCCTCTATGCCTGCCCGCACATCTGTCAAATCATCGGCGCGAGCTCTCTGTCGCCGACGACCCGTGCCGGCGGAGGTGCAGGGACGACCCACGGCGCGTCCCGGCGGCAGCGATGTCGCCGATCGGCAACGTCGTCGTAGGACCGCCCGAGCGGCGTCATACTCGGCTTCGATGGCAAATCCACCTGCTGGGTATCCGCGAATCTCGCCCTATCTGCTGTACGAAGATGCAGCGGGCGCCGTTGATTACCTTCACCGCACTTTCGGCTTCGAGCTTCGTCGTTCGGAGAAAGGCGGCGCGGGCCGTACGCATAACGAGCTTCTTCTCGGCGAAGACGGATTGGTCATGCTCGGCCAGGCAGGCGAAGGGTTTTCCAGCCCACGAACACTCGGCTCGTTCCCTCCCTCGATGATCCACGTCTACGTCGACGACGTGAAGGCGCTTCATGCGCGGGCGATCGGCGCGGGAGCGGACGTAATGGATCTGGAACTCTCCCCGGCGGGCGACCGCCGGTTTACGGCCACTGATCTCGAGGGCCAGGTATGGGTCTTTGCGCAGCGAGTCGCCTCGGCCGCCGAGCCCGCCTGATACCGGGGTACGGTGAACAGGCTCGTTCCCGGCGGGTTCGACTGCGGGAGGCGACCCCCGCCGCCTGCGCAGGACCCCGGCGGTCGTGTACGGCCGGGCGAGCGCCTCTCCGCGGCCAAATCTGTCGAGGTTTACCGCGTGCGGTGCCATCGGTGACGCCGGCCGCCCAGGCCGGTCCCGTACAGCGGCAGCAGGCGCATTGACCATGCGGCGAGCCGATCCGGAAAGGAGCCCGCCTACCGAGTGCCGCCATCCGACTTGGCCCGTAGCGTCAGCGGAATCGGAGCCCCTGTCGCGCAACGGTGTGGAGCTTCCTCATCGTCGTGGTCGCCATCGCCGTGTTCGTCTGGCTTCCCGCCGAGATTGCCAAGAGGAAGGGTCGAAGCCCATGGGTGTGGGCGGTCCTGGGCTTCCTCTTCTCGGTGATCACCCTCATCGTGATCACCGTGCTGCCGAGCAAGAAGCCGACGGCCATCCCAGGTCCGGTCGACCAGCATCAGGAAGGGCGATAGGCGCGGGCGACGCTCGCCGACGCTCAGGCGATCATCGACAAGCAGGACGACACGCCGCCGCTGATGGCGCGTCGCCTCCACAGCCGCCGGGGCCCGAGATCAACGCGAAGGGCGCGAATCACTCACCGATCGCGGTCTGCTCGACTGCTTCGTCGATCGCCTCTCCGACGCTCGGTGCATCGGTCGGCTCGAAGGCGACCCATTGGCCTTGGACGAGACGCTGTAGGTACCCCACCGCTCTTCACCACTCGCGGTGCGTGCCCTCGTGCGTGCCTCGATTCGTCAGGTCTGGTTGACCAGGCTGATGATGTTGCCGCTGGGGTCTTTGAACCACACGCCTCGCATGCCGTCGCCGATTTCGTGGACATCGCCGTCGCGGGTCGTGTCCGGCAGGTCGTAGTGCTCGAACGTCACACCTTTCGACTTGAGGTCGCGAACGATCGAGTCGAAGTCGTCGCCGACGCCCCAAGTCGCGGCCGTCGCCTTGTTCGTGCCGGCGAAGTCCGACCGATACACCATGAGCCGAGTGTTGCCGGACTTGTATATGACCGAATCGGGAAACTCCAGTACCGGCTGGAGCCCGAGAGTGCCCTCGTAGAACGACCGGGCTGCATCGAAGTCCGCTACGGCAAGGGTTGCTCCGACATCATGGTCTCCGAGCATCGCCAGAATCTCCTCTCGACAGTGGACGTCCGACCGGTGGCCGAGCAAGGGCGACCGATCTGACTGGGAATCGGCGCCGCGGGGTGCCCAGCCACGACTACTTGACTCGGAGCCTTCCGTCCATCCCGAGTTGAATGTGACGGGTCACGGTACAGACGAGTTCCCCGAAGTCGTGCGGGCGTAAACGCTGTCGACCACGAGTGAACGCCAAGAACTCGGGCGCAATGAGCAGAGAGGCCGGCCGTTCGCGACCGCCGTGTGCTCAGCGCCTGTCGGCGCGGCGCGCGCCTCGATTCGGCGACCCTCGGAAGCGGCAAGGCGTCAGGAGACGCACCCCATGACCGTCGAGCCGAGCGCAGGGAGGTAGACGATCCCGACAAAGATCGCGACGACTCCACCCAGCCCGGTCCATCGGCCTCCGCGAAGCCTGCGATCTCGTGACGCCAGGTAGAGCGACACAGCGCCGCCCAGCCACAGGAACGGCACGGAGAAGGCCGGGGCCAGAACCCACGACGTGCTCTCTTCGCAGAGCGCACCCGACTCGGCGATCAGGATCATCTCGAGCAGGCCTGCGCAGGCGAAGAAGACGAACGCGAGCGCAAGCCGTGGTTCCCCGTTGACGTCGGCGGGCCTCATCTGCCCTCATCCTCGTTGCGGCAGGCCCGCCACGCCACCCCATCCATCGCGGAGCGGTCCGAGCTCGAGAGAAGGCCGCGGGGCGAGACCGCGGCTCGCGGAGCCGGCGAGGAGAAGCGCGAAGACGACCCGGTGATCAGCAGATCGCGACGATCGCCGTCGCGGCGAATGGGAGCCGCAGCAACACGGTGCGCGAGCCCATCGATGCCCTGATCCGAAGGGACTCGGTCACGCAGTCGGGCCGAGCGTCACAACCGAATGCGGAACGTGCGTCGTGTCGCTGGACGTCCGGGCTCCGAGACGATCCGGACCTTCGCCGTGAACCATCCGCGGAAGAAGCGCGGAAACGGGATCTGCACCACGCCGTCTGTTCGAGGTCTGATCGTCCGGCCGCCGGCTCGGAGACCGACGTCGAGCGCTCCGCGACGCAGGGCGAGGCGCACCTGGCCTCGCGGGAGCGACTCCGTGACGTTCCCGCGGTTGGCGAGGCGCAGCTCGAGGACGCGCGCCCGGCCGGCACGACGAACGCGGAGATCGCGAACGGCCAGCCGACGCACGACCCGGCCGGGGGCACGAACTACGACGACGACTCCGATCCGCATCCGCACGGCGACACCGCCGTCGCGACGCGGTCGAGACGTGAGGAGTACGAGGGCGTCGTGATCGCCCGGCTCGACGTGTCGCGGGAGTCGGGACATGACCGTGAGGGAGCGGGTCGCGCCGGGACGGAGCGCGAACCGGCCAGGCACGACGGTCAGCCACGACGCCGCCCCACGCGCAACGCCACGCTCCACGACGCGCGGACGACCGCGAAGGTCGAGCGAGAACCCAGCGCGCCCGACGTCGACGACGACCGAGCTCCGGCCGGGGTTCGTGACGCGCACTTCCGCTCGCGCCGCTCCGACCAGGGCGACGCGCGCCGGCGATGCCGTGAGTCCGAGCGGTGACCGCGGCGTGCCCGCGACCGCCGAAGCGGGCACGAGCACGGCGGCGACCAGGAACAGGGCCGCGGCGCGGATCATCGACCGATCACCGTGAAGGTGACCGTCGCCGTGTATCGACCGGCGGCGACGACCGGAAGCGGCGAGACGAAGCCGAGACGCGTGTCCCAGATGTCGCCTGCCGGTGCGCTCCGCGCGGCGGTGTTGCCGACCAGGAGGTCGGGTGCCGGGACGATCGGGATCGCCGCCATGGCGCCACCCGCGAGCGACGGGCCGATCTGTCCCCCGCTCGGCGGCGTGCCGGCCACGCCGAGCGGGAGATCGGCGGGCGCAAATGCCGTGCGGTGGACGGTGAGCGCGTATCCGCTCGTGTTGGTGCTGACCACCGTCACCCCCTCCGAGACGGAGGCAGGGGTCGAGCCGGAGGTCGCGTTCCCGAAGCTGACCGTCGGTCGCTCGATCGCGATCGAGATGACCGGCTGGACGTCGATGTCGACCGCCGCGCTCTGCGAGATGCCGCCGCTCGGCGGCGGAGCAGTGCCGCAGGTCGTGACCGCCGCGGTGGAGTTGCGCGGCGTCGGCGCGTCCGCGGCGAAGTCGGCCGCGTTCACGTCGTTGTCGGTGCAGCCGTCGTCTGCGCGAACGGCTGCCGTCGTGTTGTCGAGGGCAGGCGCCGCGCCGCCGCCCTCGTGGTCGACGGCCGCGCCGTAGCCGACGAGGTCCGCGATGGACGCGACGGAGGCGCAACTCCCAGCGGAGGCGCCGCAGCTGAGCGGGGTCGCGTCGCGAACGACGGCGACCTTGCCGCCCGAGACGGCCATGTTGGTCGTCCCGATCGTGTCGGGCGTGGGCAACGCCGCACCCACTGCGGCCGCCGACGCGAGCTGCACGAGGTGCCGCCGCCCCGGGGCGATCGATCCCGTCAGCGCGGTCGCCTGCCACGTCGCTCCGGACGCGGACGCGTACTGGATCGTCCAGCCGCTGACGTCGACCGCCGTCGACCCGCGGTTGAAGAGCTCCACGAAGTCGTTCGCGAAGGGAGCGCCCGAGTTGCCGCCACCCGGAAAGACCTGGCTCACGACGACGTCCGGGGAGGCGCTACGGGCGGCCGGCACGGCGAGCACGCCGGCCGCGACGAGGACGATGAAGAGGACGAGGGCTACGACTCGAGACATGCCGGCTCCGATCGATGAGGAGAACAAGGACTCCATCCCTGATACCTCGTTGTCAGATCAGGCGAAAGGGCGCGCGATGCATCGGCACACAACCGGCACGAATCGGTGACTCTGTGGTTACGCCGACGGTCGGAGGACGCGCGCGCGTGTCGCGATCAGCGCACCGGCTGCATGACGCGTCCGCCGAACCGGAACCATTGGATGCGTCCGTCGGGACCGCGGAGGAACTCCGCCTCGGTCCCCTCGCCCAGGCCCTCGGGGACGAACATCCGGTCGCGCTCCGAGAACACGATGGGAACCGGCGGCGGGCTCGGCATGGGCGGCGAGTCCTCGGTCGGGAAGCCTCCGCGGCTCGTGATGACGAGCAGCAGCCCGTCGTCCGTGCTCTTCAGCTCTGCGTCGAGCAGCGGTGACCGATAGGTGCCGAGGTACTCGGCCGGGTCGATGACGACGGCGATCCGGTCCGGCTTGTGGCCGCCGAGCGCTTCGACGACGACGTTCAGCGCCGCGCTGACGACCTCGCCCCCGTTCTGATGATTCGTCAGGACCGTGAGCACCGTCCGCGAGTCGGGAGCGAACGACAGGTGCGCCACCTGACCGTTCGTGCCGCCGCCGTGATGGACGAGGACGATGCCGGTGACGTCGTCGATCCCCCACGCGAGGCCGACGGATCCGAAGTTCGGCGCTGCCCGGAGCTGCGGACGTTGCATCTCGTCGAGCGAAGCCCGCATGAGGATTCCCTCTCCGTCTGAGAGGTGGAACCGCGCGTACCGGAGGAGGTCGACCACCGTCGACGCGATCCCGCCGGCGGCGTGATGCGCGCGACCGATCGCCCAGGGACGTGCGACGGTCGGCGGAGCGTCCTCGGCCCGATGATGGCCGACGGCGAACCGCCGCGTCATGACCTCCTCGGCGGCGAAGAGACTGTGTTCGAGCCCGAGCGGCTCGAGGAGCAGGGACTGCACCGCGCGCTCATACGGGTCGCCGGTGACGACCTCGATGACACGACCCGCGAGGTAGAAGCCGGCGTTGTTGTACGACCACATCGTTCCGAGCGGCGTGAGTTGCGGGAGCCGCCGCAGCTCGTCGACCATCCGCGCGAGGGCGTCGTCCCCGGCGCCGTGCTCGGCGAAGTAGTCCCCGACCCACCCCGCCGTGTGGGTCAGGAGGTGACGCATGGTGACCGCGGCCGCCACGGACTCGTCGGCCAGCGCCAGCTTCGGGAGATACCGGCGCACCGGAGCGTCGAGCTCGAGCTCTCCCCGCTCGACGAGCGCCATCGCGATGGTCCCCGTGAACGTCTTGGTGATCGACCCGATCTGGAACAGCGTGCCGGGTGTGACGTCGAGCGGGTTGTCGACGGACGTCACGCCGTACGGGGCGACGTGCTCCTCGCCGTCGTGTAGGAGGCCCACGGCGACGCCGGGCGTGTCGCTCTCCTCGATCGCGGCTTCGACCGCTGCTCGGACGTCGTCGAACAGCCCCACGGCCCGACCCTATCGCTCCTCCGCGCCCCGCCGCCCTAGTCTGTCGTGATGCGCCGGTGGCTCCGCAGCCTGAACCCCCAGCTGCCGCGGGCGGTGCAGCTGCTCCAGCTCGGCGGCCTGGCGAATGCCTTCGGGAACGGCGCGATCCTGCCGTTCGTCCTCATCTACCTCCACAACGTGCAGGGCATCGGGCTCGGCACGGCGGGGCTCGTCCTCGCGACGAACGCGTTCGTCAGCATCGGCGCCGGCCCGGTCGCCGGGACGCTGGTCGACCGCATCGGCGGCAAGCGGGTCCTTGCCTCCGCGCTCGTCTTCCTCGCGGTCGGCTACACCGGCTACGTCCTCGTCGACAGCCCCTGGAAGGGCTTCGCCGTCGCGGCGGTGACGGGTATCGGGAACGGCATGTTCTGGCCCGCACAGTCGACCCTGATCACGATGCTGACCGCTCGAGCGCGCCGCCACGCCGCATTCGCGATGCAGCGGGTCGTGATGAACCTCGGGATCGGGCTCGGCGCCCTGGTGGGCGGGCTGATCGCGACGACCTCGCGTCCGGCCACGTTCGACGTCCTCTTCCTCCTCAACGGGGCGACGTTCCTCGTGTACCTCGGCGTGCTCGCGGCCTTCGTCCCCGAGCCGAGCAGTCACGAGTCCCGTGGCGCGACGGCGGGCGGCAGCTACAGGCCGGTCCTCCGCGATCGCCCGTTCATGGGAGTCGTCGCGCTCAACACGCTCTTCATCCTCGCCGGCATGGCCGGGTTCGAGCTCCTACCGGTCTATGCGAAGAACGAGGCCGGCGTCACGGAGACGATGATCGGGATCGTCTTCTTCGTGAACACCGTGGTGATCGTGCTGGCGCAACTGCCCGTGACGAAGCTGACCGAGGGCCACCGACGGATGCGCACGCTCGCAATCCTCGGCGTGCTGTGGGCAAGCTGCTGGGTGCTGGTCCCGCTCGCCGGCGTGTGGGTCACAGGCGTTGCGGCGGCCGTGCTCCTCGCCGGGATCATGGCGGCGTTCGGGATCGGCGAGTGCCTCCACGGCTCCGTGCAGGGACCGCTCGTCGCCGACCTCGCGGAGCCGTCGCTGATGGGCCGCTACATGGCGCTCTCCGCGCTCTCCTGGCAGGTCGGCTTCGCGCTCGGGCCTGCGGTCGGAGGCTTCGCGCTGGCGGCCAGCCCGAGCGGCGTCTGGTTCGGGGCGGCGATGATCTGTCTCGTCGCGTCTGTCTGGTCGCTGTCCCTCGAGCGGTCGCTCCCGACGGGCGCACGGAGCAACCCCGTGCCCGAGCCGGCGTAGGTCACGTCGCAGGCACCGCGAGTAGAATCACGAATAGATGGCGTACGCGACCGACGACCCTCTCAGTCCCCGTGCCGAGCCTGCCCCGCATCCGCAGGAGCACCCGGACGCGCCCCGGCGCGGACGACGTCGCGCGCCCGTCGCAGGTCTCTGAGCTCTCTGCGGGCGGGCTCACGTGGGTAAACGCAGTCGGGCCTGATCTCGAGACCGCGCAAGCGCTCGCCGAGCGGTTCGGCTGGCATCCGCTCGACGTCGAGGACGTCGTCTCGAAGCGCCAGCGCCCGAAGGTGGACGACTACGAGGACGAGGGGTACCTCTTCGCTGTCCTCCACTTCCCCGTCTACGACAAGACCGTCCAGCGGCTGAATGCCGCGGAACTCGACGTCTTCATCGGCCAGGACTACCTCGTCACGCTCCCTAACCGCGAGCTTCTGCCCGTGACGCGGCTGTTTGCACGCTGCGAGGGCGACGAGGGGTTCCGCGAGCAGCTCCTCGCGCGCGGTTCCGGCCGTCTCCTCTACGAGGTGCTCGACGACCTCTTCGACTACTGCTTCCCGATCCTCGACAAGATCGGCCACAAGCTCGACCGCATCGAGGACGACATGTTCGGCGGGGCGGCCGAGGACGTCGTCCGCGACATCTCGAACGTCAAGCAGGAGATCATCTCGTACCGCAAGGTGATCAAGCCCGAGCGCTCGACGTTGCGCGTCCTCGAGCGCCGCATCGACCGCTTCCTCCCCGAGGACCTGGAGCTCTACTTCGACGACGTGAACGACGCCGTCGAGCGCATCTGGGACCAGCTCGACAACTACAAGGAAGTCGTCGAAGCGCTCGAATCGACCAACGAGTCGGTCATCTCGCACCGCCAGAACAGCGTGCTGCTCCTCCTGACGGTGATCAGCGCCACGATGCTGCCGCTGACGCTCATCACGGGCGTGTTCGGGATGAACGTCGTCTACCCCGGTGAGGGGACGCACGACGCCTTCTGGGTGATCCTCGTCGGCCTGGGCGTCACCCTCGGCGCCATGCTCGGCTTCTTCCGCTGGAAGCGCTGGCTCTGATCCCTCGAGGCCGCGGCGGGGTCGCCCTCGCCTAAGGGCTAGGCAGGTCTCGTCCCGCGGGGGAAGTACAGGGTGCCGTGCATCGCCGATTCTGGTCGCATGGCGTACGAGGGTCGAGACGGCGGCGAGGCCCTCGAGAGAGGGGGAATGGCATGACGGCGGCACAATTCGAGGATCTCCAGATCGACGAGGCAGCCGAGGTGCTGGCCTGGCGCTTCGACACCCTCTGTCGGTGCGGTTTCGATCTCGATGCGGCGGCGGTCATCGCGGCGAACGTCGAGGTCGACCTCCATCAAGCGGTCGACCTCGTCGAGCGCGGCTGCCCGCCCGACCTCGCAACGCGCATCCTCCTCTAGCTCTCCCCCAAGCCCGCGACGTCGGAATCTCGGCGGCGATACCGACGTCGCGGTACCCGTCTTCCGGTCGCTACCAGCTCGGGTCGATGCAGACCTTCCGGTAGCGCGGTGTGCAGAGCCACATGGAGTGGTCGAAGTAGGCGCGGTACGGAACGTCGCCGACCCGGTAGTCGACGGCGATCCTTCGAGCGCCTGCGCGGCCCGGCGCCTCGAGCCGGAGGCCGAAGAGGATCTGGACGTAGTCCGCGTTCGTCTTTGCCGGCGGGAGCACGTAGCCGCGTATGGGATGGATCCTCCCCCGCCGGCTCCGCGGGCGGAAACCCCGGGCCGGCGCCGACGAGCGGATGACGCCCATCCGGCTCTACAACCACCATGCCAACGAGAGATAGTCCGCGATCGACCCCGAGTAGCTCGACGCCTTCGAGCGTGACGTCCGCGTCGCCTTCGTTCCGAAGTGGAAGCGGGCCCATGGAGACGGGCTCGCCGATGTTCACGGGCAGGGCCGTCGCAGAGCGGCCGCAGTCCTGACAGGCAAGCGGGCCGCCCATCCGCCGACCGAGTACAGCCGGGTTGCGCTCGACGATGGCCAGTGCGCTCGCAGCCACGGCGACGAGGACACCGACGGCACCGATGGCGACCCTCCTGGTCACGCGCCAGCGAAGATCCTCGACGATGCTCGGAGGGAACTCGTCGATCCCGCAGAGCACGTGCTCGGCGGCCTTCGGGCCGAACTCGCCACTCGACGGACACCCACCTGTGACAGCCCGCTTCGCGCGTTCAATGACAGCGTCGTTCCGCCTACGGTGACCGAAGCGGCGTCGGAGAAGGTGCCGTATCGGTTCTCGTCGCGCGAGAACCGGAAGTCCTTGCCGATACGGCGCGAGGTACTGCGCGTGATCCTCGGCGCACCGGTCGTCGAGGTGCGTCAGGTCCGGTCCCGAGGCGTGAGCTCCCGACCCACTTCGTCGCACGGATCTCGTACGCCTCCGACACCTTGACCGCCGCAGGTGACGCGCACCAGAGCTCAGTGCGGTACTTCGTATAGACGAACTCCGTCTGGATCTCGTGCGCCCACCGGTCCCGTTTCGTCGAGTAGGCGATCGTGGCAGAGCTGGTCGATCCGGTCTCGTTGGCAACGCGGACCGTGCCCTTCATCACCCAGAAGCTCCCGTCGAGCGAGAACGCCTTCGCGATGTACGAGTCGGCCTTCCGGCCGTAGGTGAACGTCGCGACCTCGGTGTCCGCCGGCGTGTGCAGCTCCCCGATCGTCGTCCAGGCGCGCGCAGAGGCGAGCGGGAACCGGTAGGTCACGCACGAGCCGTACGCCTGCGATCCGCTGGTCGCGCCCGCGGCGGCACCGGGAACGAGACGCATGTCGACCGTCGATCCGGTCGGGAGGATGACGATGTCCGATGGCGTCAGCCCGTTCTCGTCCACCCACGAGCCCCCGACCGCCGCACGGATGACGGACTCGTGGTAGACCCAGCCGTTCACGTTCGCGACGAGATCGAGGTTGATCTGACCGTCGTTCGCCGCGGCCGCGGCCTCGAGCGCCGGGCTCGAGTCGGCACGGAGCGTGAACGTCCCGTCCAGGCGCAGTCGTCGCCGTCGCGATCAGCGTGTCCTCCGACCGGGCGGCGCCGTCCAGGTTCGGCAGGTAGAGCGCAACGCTCCCACTGATCGGCGGCGGCTCCTCGCCGCCCTTCGGGATCGACGAGCCGTCCCGTCGCGATCACAGGCCCCGTCGGAACGACGCCGTCCGCAGCTCCGAACATGAACGTGTTGGGCGTCCCGAGGGTCGGCCCGTCCGGGGTGCTCGGCTGGCCGAGCGAATAGACGTCGGCACCGACGGCCGTCCAGCGCGGCGAGCGCGTCCGCCTCGCTCGACGCGGCGCCGTAGAAAAGCGTGAGGCTCGCGCTCGCGCCCGGAGCGAGCGTGCCGAGGCCGAAGTCGAACACGCTCCCGACGTCACCAGGGCCGACGTCCTCGAACGTCCCGCGGGCCCCGAGGTCGTAGAGCGGCAGCAGCGGGTTGACGTTCTGGAACCCGTAGTCGGTCGAGTCGAGCAGCCGCGAGTGCGCCCCCTGGATGGTCACGAACTCGGAGAACTCGGTCGGCGGGACGTCCCAGTCCATCGCCCGCCGGTAGACGACGTCGGCGAGCGAGTCGCCGATGTTCTCGACCGTGACGTCGAGCTGGTAGAGCTCGGCCCGCGACGACGGATGGAAGCGATGGCGCACGCGGAGGGCGCCTCCGATCTCTACGGTCGAGTCGGCCGTGTCGGCGCTGACGTCGAACGCCGTGACGGCAAGGTTGGGCGACACGCCACCGTTGGCAACAGAGGCCCAGCCCGAGAGGCTGGCGTTCCGATCCGCGACGCCCCAGCCCTCGCACCAGCACCCGTTGATCAGGCCCTCCGCACCGGTCGGCACGTACTCAAGGCCGAGCCATTCGTCGCCGTCGACGATCGCGTCAATGTGCCCTTCCGGGTTGATGCCAAGGCGAAGCGTCCCGTTGGAGATCCCGGCGAACGACGGCAGCACGCCGCTCGTCGCCGCCGCGCCTCCCCTCCCCTGTGCCGCCGCTGCCGTCGTCGCCACGACCAGCGCAAGCACAGCGAGCGCAGACACGAGCCACGCGACCCTCCTGTGGATGCGGCACCCGTCCGTCGGGCGACTGCCTACCGATCCGATCGTCATCGAGCCCTCCTTGCCCGGGAGACGGGCGCTGCGGTGCGCGTCTCCTCGTCGTGCGACGGGCAAGCGAGAGCCGCTCGATTCATTGCAGGACCACGGCTCGCTGTCAATTGTCCACGACGGGCGTGCCCGGAGCGGACATGGCCACGCGGCGTGCTACTCGACGCGAAGGCCCTCGATGCCCTCCTCGGGCTCAGGGAGCTGCGGATCGAGCCCCTCGAGGGTCGCGGAGAGCAGTGCCGCGACGGCCAGCGCCTTGACCCAGTTCCGGTCGGCCGGCACGACGTTCCAGGGCGCCCACTCCGTGGAGGTCTGCGTCAGTGCGTCGTCCCAGGCGGCCACCCAGTCGTCGTAGCGCTCGTTCACGCCCAGGTCGTCGCGCCTGAACTTCCAGCGCTTCTCGGGGTCGTCGATCCGCTCCTGCAGCCGCGTGCGCTGCATCTCGCGCGACACGTTGAGGAACACCTTGAGAACCGCCGTTCCCTCGTCGACGAGGATGCGCTCGAAGTCGCGGATGTGCTCGTAGCGGCGACGCCAGACCGCCTCCGACGCGAGCTCGCGCATGCGCACGGCGACGACGTCCTCGTAGTGCGAGCGGTTGAAGACCCCGACCTTGCCGCGCGGAGGAAGCTTCGCGTGGACGCGCCAGAGGTAGTCGTGCTCGACCTCGGGGCCTGCGGGGACACGGAACGAGGTGACCTCGACCCCGATCAGGTTCACACCGGCGAAGACGCGACGGATGACGCCGTCCTTCCCCGACGCGTCGAGCCCCTGCAGGACGAGGAGGACGCTGCGCCTGCCCTCGGCGTGGAGCCGGTACTGGAGCGCGTCGATCCGCTCGCGGAGCGCCGCAAGGCGCTCCTCCCCGTCGTGCTTCTCGACGCCGAGCCTGTCGTCGGTGTCGCGCTTCGCGAGCCCCGCGGGCGCACCCGGTTCGACGCGGAGTCCGGCGAGCACGGCTCGACTCTAGACTCCGCCGCACATGGCCGACCGCGGTTCGTTCCACCTCGGCAACGCGATCGACCCCGCGACAGGCAAGCCGGGCGCCGACAGGGTCGTCGTCGGTTCGAGCGACCTGACGACGCACGGCGTGGTCGTCGGTATGACAGGCTCCGGGAAGACCGGGCTCGCGATCGTCCTCATCGAGGAGGCGCTGCTTTCGGGGATCCCCGTGCTGATCCTCGATCCGAAGGGGGACATGGCGAACCTCGCGCTCGTCTTCCCCGACCTCTCCCCGGCCAGCTTCCGCCCGTGGGTGAGCGACTCGGACGCGAGCGCGGCCGGTCTCTCGCTCGAGGAGTACGCCGCGAAGCAGGCGACGATCTGGCGCGAGGGCCTCGAGTCCAGCGGCATCGGGCGAGAGCGCCTGCAGGCGCTTCGGGATGCGGCGGACGTCACGATCTACACACCCGGCTCGACTGCGGGCGTGCCTCTCAACGTCATCGGCTCGCTCCGCGCCCCGAAGCTCTCGTGGGACACCGACGCGGAGACGCTCCGCGACGAGATCCAGGGCACCGTGACGAGCCTCCTGCGGCTCGTCGGGATCGAGGCCGACCCGCTCTCGAGCCGCGAGCACGTCCTCCTGTCCAACCTCGTCGAGAACGCGTGGCGGGACGGGCGCGACCTCGACCTGGGAACGATCATCGCCGAGATCCAATCTCCGCCGATCCGGAAGCTCGGCGTCTTCGAGCTCGATCAGTTCTTCCCCCCGGCAGACCGCACGAAGCTCGCATTCACGCTCAACGCCCTCGTGGCATCGCCGACGTTCGCGGCGTGGGGCCAGGGCGATCCGCTCGACCCGCAGTCGCTCCTTTTCACGGGCGAGGGGAAGGCGCGGTGCGCGGTCGTCTACCTCGCGCACCTCTCCGACGAGGAGCGCCAGTTCGCGGTCACCCTCGTCTTCTCGAAGCTCGTCACGTGGATGCGGAGCCAGGCGGGGACGCCGGACCTCCGCGCCCTCGCCTACATGGACGAGGTCTTCGGCTTCGTCCCGCCGACCGCGCAGCCGCCGGCGAAGAAGCCGATCCTGACGATCCTCAAACAGGGTCGCGCTTTCGGGGTGGGACTCGTGCTGTCGACGCAGAACCCGGTCGACCTCGACTACAAGGCGATGGCGAACGCCGGAACGTGGCTCGTGGGCCGGCTACAGACCGAGAACGACAAGGCCCGTGTCCTCGAGGGGCTTCGCTCCGCCGCCGGCGACACGGACGTCGGTGTGCTCGACCGCGCCATCGGCGGGCTCGGGAAGCGCCAGTTCCTGCTCGTCTCGGCGAAGTCCTCCGAGCCGCGCCTGTTCGCAACGCGCTGGGCGATGTCGTACCTCCGTGGCCCGCTGACGAAGGAACAGGTCGCGACCCTCGCCGGGCATCGGGGCGAACCGGCCGCGCCGGCTCCGGCCACGCCCCTCGACATTGCGGCCGCGACGCCCACCCCTTCGGTGGAACTGGCCGACGACGAGTCCTCGGTCGCGCCCCCGGTCGCGGCCGGCACACCCGTCTCGTACCTCGACCCCGCTGCCGTGTGGGCGTCGGGCGTCGGCGCCGTCGCAGCCTCCACGCGGTACCGCGCGTTCCTCGCGGCCCGGGTCTCGCTGCGCTACGACGACAGCGCCGCGGGCATCGACCAGCAGGAGGAGTTCGAGGCCGTCTACGGGCCGCTCGACGGCGGGCTCGACCTCGCGAGCGAGACGCAGGTCGACTACGACGAGCGCGACTTCGGCGCTGCCCCGCCGTCCGGCGCGGCGTACGTCCTCCCCCAGGCGCCGCTCGGAGAGACGGGCTTCTACCGCTCGACCGCGAAAGAAATCCAGCGTCACCTCGTCGAGCGCCGCCCGCTCGAGCTCTCGCGGAACCGCGCGCTGAAGCTCGTCTCGCGACCCGGCGAGTCGCCCGAGGACTTCGCGGCCCGCTGCGACGCCGCTGCGCAGGAGCGCGCCGACGCGGAGTCGGCCAAGATCCGCGACCGGCTCGAGGCGAAGCGCGATCGGCTCGAAAGCGCGCTCGCCCAGGCCGAGCGCCGGGTCGAGGAGCTCGAGGCCGATACCCGCTCGCGTGCCGCGACCGAGCTCGCCGCCGGGGCCGGCGCGGTCCTCGGCGCGCTGTTCGGAGGGCGGCGCAGCACCCGCTCGATGGCGAGCGCGATCGGCGGTGCTGCCTCCCGGCGAGGCGTGACGTCCCGGTCGCAGGAGCGGAAGAAGACTGCCGCGGAGAAGGCGGAGCGGACGGAGGATGAGCTCGCCGAGCTCGAGCAGGAGATCCTCGACGAGGTCGCGGAGATCGACGAGCGGTGGCGCGCGGCCGCGGACGAGGTCGACACGCTCTCCATCCGGCTGGAGGCGACAGACGTCCGCGTGGTCGAGACGCGCGTCGTGTGGGTCCCGAGCGACTGACCGCCCGCGCGCTCGTCGTCGCCGTGCTCCTGGTCCGCAGCCGGCTGTGACGACGGCGCGTCTCCGCCAACGGCCGCAAACGGCGAGGGAGAGCAGGCGACCGTGGCGTGGGTGAACGACGGCGACACGCTGACGCTCGGCTCGGGTGCGAAGGTCCGGCTCGTCCAGATCGACGCGCCCGAGCTGCAGACCGACTGCTACGGCCGAGCCGCCCTCCGCGCGCTGATCGGCCTGACGCCGAAGGGCACGCGGGTGACGCTCGTTCGCGACGCGGAGCTGGACGAGCGCGATCGGTACGGTCGCCTGTTGCGGTACGTCTACCGCGGAGAGCGGAACGTCAACGTCCAGCTCGTCCGCTCCGGCGCGGCATCGCCGTACTACTTCCGAAACGAGCGCGGCGAGTACGCGGACGAGCTCGACTCCGCCGTCAGTGCGGCACGGGACGAGCGCGCCGGGTACTGGGGCGCGTGCCCTGCCGCGGAGCTGAACACCGGCCTCGGCTCGGTCACCGGCCCGGCCTGACCGGGCTCAGCGCCAGGGCACCTCGGGCGAGGCGTAGAAGGACACACCCAGAGCGCGGAGTCGCGGCCCGTGCGACGCCAGGCGCCAGCGATAGCGCTGCCAGGTGCGCCCCGCTGCAGGCGACCAGCCGATCTCCGCCTGGCCGATGAGCCGTGGGAACATGAGGTAGTCGAGATCAGCGCGGGTCACGACGGTCTCCGTCCAGAGCGGCGACTCGACGCCGAGGATCTCGCGGTCGCCCACTCCGGGGATCTGCGTCGCGGGATCCCACGTGTACGCGTCGCGGACCGTGGTCGTACCCGCCCACGTCAGCCCGAGCCGCGTCTGCGGCGTGTACTTCATGTCGAGGTAGACCTTCGACGCCGGCGACATGATCAGCTTCGCGCCCTGGTCGACCGCCCGGCGCGCGACCGCAGGGTCGTGCCAGTGCTGCGCGACCGAGGTCCGCCGGAGCTTCGTCTTCGCGACCTCCTCCCAGCCGATCATCCGCTTGCCGTGCGAGCGGACGATCGTCTCGACCCGCTCCATGAACGCGAGGTACTCGGCGGGATCGGTCGAGTGCGCCTCGTCGCCGCCGACGTGGAGGTACGGGCCGGGCGTGATCGCCGCGACCTCGCGTACGACGTCGTCGACGAACGTGTAGGTCAACTCCTTGCGGATGCAGAGCGAGCTGTGGCCGACCTCCAAGTCCGTCCGCGGCGCGGGCGCGACCCCGTCGCAGGTGAGCTTCGGGTAGGACATGAGGGCGGCGTTGACGTGCCCCGGCATGTCGATCTCCGGGACGACGTCGACGAACCGCGCGCGCGCGTACGCGACGATCGACGCGTAGTCGCGCTGCGTGAAGTACCCGCCCTGCCCGCCGCCGACGGCGCTTCGGCCGCCGACGCTCGTCAAGCGCGGCCACGAGCGGATCGCGATCCGCCAGCCCTGGTCGTCCGAGAGATGGAGGTGGAGACGGTTCAGCTTGTAGAGCGCCATCAGGTCGATCAGGCGCTTCACCTCGGAGGGCGGGAAGAAGTGACGGGCGACGTCGAGCATCGCTCCCCGCCATGCGAACCGCGGCCGGTCGTGGATCGTCCCCAGCGCGATACGCCAGGGCCCGGGCTGCAGCGTGTCCGCCTCGATCGCCGCAGGCAGGAGCTGGCGCAGCGTCTGGGTGCCGTAGAACAACCCCGCCGGCCGAGCCGCGGTCACCGTGATCCCCTCGCGCGCGACGAGGAGCCCATAGCCCTCGCTCCCGAGAGCACTGTCGCTCGGGGTCAGCGACAGCGCGATGTCGTCGACGGCGTCCCCGCCGCGCGTGGTCACGACGGGCAGGCGGTACCCCGTCGCCGGACGGAGCGCAGCGGCGAGAAGCTGGGCGACACGGGCCGCCTCGGACGACGTCGAGCGGACGACGATCCGGGCTCCAGGCTGCAGCGTGAACGCGCCGCGCTCGGGCGCTTGCGCGAGCGGCTGCGGGATCACCGTGGCGTAGCCCGGCGCCGAGCCCTGCGCCGCGACACCTGCGTCAATGCCCACGGTCACTCCGAGAACCAATGCGGCCAGTGCCAGGCGTCGCGAGGCCCGTCACCCCCGGACGGCGCCCGACGTCAGCCCGAACGCGATGCGGCGCTGCACGATCAGGAAGAAGATGACCACGGGGATCGCCGTGAGCGTCGACGCCGCCATCAACGCGCCCCAGTCCGTGTTCCTGCTCGTCCCGAGGAAGTACGACAGCCAGACCGTGACGGTGTGGTTCTTCTGGTCGGTGAGGATCACGCTCGCAAAGATGTACTCGTTCCATGCCTGGATGAACGCGAACACGGACGTCGCCACGAGCCCGGGCGCGACGAGTGGCAGCAGGATCCGCACGAACGCACCGAGGCGGGTCGATCCGTCGACCATGGCCGCCTCCTCGAGCTCCTTGGGAATGCCGAGGACGAAGGCGCGCAGGGTCCAGACGGCGAACGGGAGAACGAACGTGATGTACGTCAGGATGACGCCCGTCAGTGTGTTCGTCAGGTGATATTTGGCGAGCACGACGTAGAGCGGGATCACGAGCCCGGCCGCAGGCAGCATCAGGATCCCGATCATCAGGACGATGAACAATTTGCGGCCGGTGAAGCGGTACTTCGCGAGCGCCACGGCGGCGATGAAGGCGGCCACGACCGACACACCGACCGCGACGAGCACGACGATCAGGCTGTTCTGGACGATCTGCCAGAAGTAGGGCCGGTCCATCGCATCCCGGAAGTGCTCGAGAGTCGGGTTGAGCGAGAACCACGTGGGCTCGGCGCTGTTGATCTCGTCGTCAGGCTTGAACGCGGTCGAGACCATCCAGAAGACCGGGAACACGAGGACGACGAACAAGGCGAGCCCGAGCAGGTCCCAGGCGCGCCGCCGGAGAACCCGCCGGCGACGGCGTCGTCCGGGCTGTGTCGCGGCCTGGGTACTCAAGCCGTCTCCTCCATCCGCACCATCTTGCGTACGTAGACGACGCTCAGCGCCGCGACGATCAGGAGCATGAGGATCGAGATCGCGGCGCCGCGGCCGAAATCGGAGTGCGCGTAGCCCTCGATGTAGACGTAGACCCCCATGAGGTAGTTCGACTCGTTCATCTTCGCCGCACCGATGAGTAGGTACGGCTGCGTGAACACGGCGAAGTCCCAGATGATCGAGAGGCTCGTGAGGATCAGCAGGATCGGCTTGAGCGTCGGGATCGTGACGTCCCGGAACGCCCGCCAGGGGCTCGCGCCGTCGATCGAGGCTGCCTCGACTAGCTCGCGCGGCACCTGCGCGAGCCCGGCGTACAGCGTGATGGCCACGAACGGCAGCGCGCCCCACACGATCAGCAGCGTCACCATCGCGAGCTGCGAGAACGTCGTTGCGTACCAATCGTGCTGAAAGAAGTCCCCCACGTGGAGTGACGTCAGCACGTGGTTCAGGACGCCGTTCTGGAAGTTCGTCATCCAGTACCAGACCTGGACCGCGACCACCGCCGGCATCGCCCAGACCAGGACGAGCCCGGCTGTCAGCATGATGCGCACGGGCGTGGAGAGGCGTACGAGCAGGAGGGCGATCGCGAGGCCGAGGATCATCGTCAGCCCGACGTTCGCCACGGTGAAGACGACCGTCCGGACGAGCGTGTCCCAGAAGATCGGGTCTCCGAGCACCGACCGGTAGTTGTCGAGCCCGATCCACTCGCCCTTGCGCTGGATCAATTCAGGGAGGCCGTAGCGCTGGAACGAGAGGACGACGAGCCGGTAGATCGGATACCCGAGGATCGTGCCGACCGCCGCGATCACCGGTAGGACGAGGAGGTACGGCACGGCGGCGGCACCGATGCGACGTAGCGAGAACGGCCGTCGCCGCCGAGTCCCGTTCACCGGGCGCTCGGCGGCGACGGCCGCTGTCTGCTGGACGGGACTAGGGCTCAACGTGATCCGCGTCCCGCCTCACCTTCATGCGTTGAGGACGGACTCGATGTTGTCGCTCGCCGCCTGAGCCGCCTGCTTGACGGTCAGCTTGTTGGTGAGCATCTGGGCGAGCATGTTGCGGAGGATGTTGCCGTTCTCGACAGCGACCCAGTTCTTCGCGGTCGGCACGAACCAGCTCCGACGGGCCGCTCGCTCTGCGACGGTGTTGCCGAGCAGGCTCGTCGTGTTGGGGATGTTGCCGATCGCGCGAAGCTGGGTCATCGACGCGTTGCTCGTGTAGGCCTTGAGCCAGTCGACGGCGAGCGACTTGTTCGCGCCCACCGGGACCGCGAGCAGTGACCCGCCGAGGAAGCCCGGCATCGGCTGACCCTTCGTACGGCTCGGCATCACGAATTGCCCGGTCGACCCCTTGTACTTGTCGCCCACGCAACAGGTGAACCAGCCCGGGCCGATCATCGAGCCGGCGTTCCCTTGCTTGTAGACGTCGTACGGGTTGGGCCTGGTCTCGATCGTCGTCTTGCTCGCACGAGACGCGGCGAGGAAGAAGTTCTTGTACGCCGTCAACCCCGCGATCGACCTCGGCGACGCGAGCGTGCCCTTCCACTTGCCGCTCACCTGCCTCGCGATCGCTCCGCCGTGGTCGTAGACGAAGCCCATCGCGACGTACCAATCGGTGCCCGCGATGTACACGGGCGAGAAGCCGCGGTCGCCCTGCTGCCGCCCGAGCTTCCGTGCGGCAACGGTGAACTCCGCGAGGCTCGTCGGGACCTTGACGCCGGCCTTCTTGAAGAGGTCGGTGCGGTACGTCACGACCCTCGAGCCGGCGTAGTACGGCACGCCGTACAGCTTGCCGCCGTACCGGCCCGCCGCAGCGAGGCCGTCGAGCCAGGTTGCCGAGTTCGCGAACGAGCCCTTGTCGGATGTGATGTCCTGGAACGCCCCGGCGGCCATGTACTTCGTCATCTCGGTGTTGCCCATCTCGATGACGTCCGGCGCGTTACCGCCTGCGAGGGTTGCGTCGAACTTCGTGAGATGGTTTGTCCAGTCCTGGAACTGGACGTCGACGGCGACACCGGGGTGCGCGCGCTGGAAGTCCGTCGTCGCGGCCCGGATGATCGCCTTCCAGTTGTCCTTGTCTGCGTCCGTCTGCAACCAGACGGTGATGCTGTTCGTCGCGGCGGCTCCACCCGACGCGGTGGCCGCGATCACAGCGAGGGCGGCGGCCACCAGAACGGCGACGCCGATGATTCGTGCTCTCATGAGCTCTTCCCCCAAGCGGATCGGGAGGCGGCGCTGGTCGCTCCGTGCGCCCGGTGGCCGACGAGCGCGAAGGCGCCGAAGCCGCCTACTGGTGTATACCACTTGGCCACGGTTCGGAACACTGGCACAGCGCCACGTTCTTGTCAAGACCACTTGTGCGTCGCGCTCCGGACTGTGGACAAACCAGAAGTCCCGGTGTTTACAGGGCGTTATGGGATCCATTCGGCTCAACGAGTCGATCAGCAACCTACGCCCTTTGCTCCATATTGGTACTGACCAACAGGAGGGCAGAAGCGCTACCGTGGGCCGTTCCCGACGGTGCGCCCGAACGTCCGCCGGTTCAGCTCGGTCACGAGCCGGTAGCGGTCGCCCCGGTAGATCGACCGCACGTACTCCACGATCTCACCGCTCTCCGACCGCGTCGTCCGCTCGAAGACGAACGCGGGCGAGTGGAGCGGTACGCCCAACGCCGCGGACTCTTCATCGTTCGTGACCGTCGGCTCGATCGTCTGCAGACCGCCGACGATCGTGATGCCGTAGCGGCCCTCGAGGAGCTCGTAGAACGACTGCTGCTCGAGGTCGGCCGCCGAGATGCCGGGCACGAGGGACTCACGGACGTGGAGCGTCTCGATCGCCATCGTCTCGTGGTCGGCGAGCCGGAGCCGGCTGATGATCACGACGGGCTCGGAGGGCGACACGTGCAGGAGCCGTCCCAGGTGCGCGCCCGCGGACGCGACGTGGATGTCGAGCGTGCGGCTGGCCGGGACCATTCCGCGCCGCCGCATGTCCTCGGTGAACGAGGTCATCGTCAGCTCCTGGGCGATCTTCGGCTCGCTGACGAACGTCCCGCTCCCGTGCCTGCGAATGAGCATGCCCTCGCGCACGAGCTCGTCGAGCGCGGCGCGGACGGTCAGGCGCGACACGCCGAGCTCGGACGTCAGCTGCCGCTCCGAGGGGATTGCCTCCCCCACGCCGAGCTGCTCGATCAGGTCGAGCACGCGGCTCCTGACCTCGCTCTGCTTCGTGGTCGGCTGGCTCGTCCCGCTCATCGCCTTCCTCTCGACCGGACTTCGCGCCATCGTACCGTTCCCCTCCTCCTGGTCAAGACCACTGCTCGGCGACGACGGGCTCGCTTCCCTGGGCGTCGGCGGCTGCGAGACTCTCGCCCGTGAGCGGATCGAAAAAGTGGAAGCGGGACGGATCGACGGCAAGGCTCGTGAGGTCGCCCTGTCTCGCGCGCGTGCGCGCATCGACCCGTGCCGTGAAGAGCGACGAGTGGTCCGCGAGCAGCGAGGCGTCGTCCTCGGCGTCGTCGCTGCCCGTGTCGACCGAGACGCGCTTCGCGTCGACGGGGAAGCAGATGTGCGTCTCGGCGCCGAGCTCCTCTAGCACCTCGACCTGAGCCGTGAGCCGCGGGAGGCCAGGCGAGGCGGTGTCGCCGTCCTCGAAGGCCTCCGGCCGGATCCCCAGCACGACCGTGCCCACGTCCTGGCGGGGGCGATTCTCCGGGTCGAGCGGGACGACGAACTGTCCGAAGCGGACGCTCGAGCCCTCGATCGCCGCCTCCAATAGGTTCATCGACGGGGAGCCGATGAACGCCGCGACGAAGACGTTCCGCGGCAGGCGGTACAACACCTGCGGCTCGTCGAACTGGACGATCCGCCCGTCCCGCATGACGGCGACCCGCTGTCCGAGCGTCATCGCCTCGGTCTGGTCGTGCGTGACGTAGATCGTGGTCACCCCCAGCTTCGCGTGGAGCTGCGCCAGGGAGGCGCGCATCGCCACGCGGAGCTTCGCGTCGAGGTTTGACAGCGGCTCGTCCATGAGGAACGCCCGTGGCTCGCGGACGATCGCGCGGCCCATCGCCACGCGCTGTCGCTGCCCACCGGAGAGCTGCGCCGGCTTCCGGTCGAGGAGATCACCGAGACCGAGCAGGCCCGCCACCTCCTCGACGCGTCGCCGCGTCTCGATCTTGCCGAACCGTCGCACCTTGAGGCCGTAGCCGAGGTTCTCTCGGACCGTCATGTGCGGGTAGAGCGCGTAGTTCTGGAAGACCATCGCGATGTCCCGGTGCCGCGGCGCGAGGTCGGTGACGTCGGCGTCCCCGATCCGCACCTCCCCCGCCGTGACCTCCTCGAGACCCGCGATCATGCGGAGGAGCGTCGACTTGCCGCAGCCGGACGGGCCTACGAGGACGACGAACTCACCGTCGCCGATCGCGATGCTGACGTCGTCGACGGCGACGAATCCGTTCCCGTAGACCTTCGTGACCCTGTCGATCTCGATCGTCGCCATCTCTCAGCACACCGTCTCTCTCGTCGTCTCCGGCAAGCTGTTCCAGACCACTGCGCGGCGCAGTATCGCATATTGGTCTTGACCACTCAACTCCGGCGTGCCAGACTGCGCGCGTGACGAGGCGGGCAATACGAGAGGCAGCGGATCTCGACGGCCTCGTCACCGAGGCCCGGAACCCGGACGCGGCTGATCTCGACGTCCGCACGACGGACGACCTCGTCGCGCTGATGAGCGCGGAGGACGCACGGGTTCCCGTCGCCGTCGCAGCGGCGCGACCCTCCATCGCAGAGGCGATCGACGCGATCGCAGGACGGCTCGTGGACGGTGGTCGCCTGATCTACGTCGGCGCAGGGACATCCGGCCGCATTGCCGCCGTTGACGCCGCAGAGTGCGAGACGACCTTCGGGGTGCCGCCCGGGCTCGTCGTCGCGCTCGTCGCAGGGGGAATGGACGGCACGGCCGCAGCACAGGAGGAGGCCGAGGACGACGCGGACGCAGGCGCGTCCGCCATCCGCGGCCTCGGGGTCGACGAGCACGACGCCGTCGTCGCCCTGAGCGCCAGCGGCCGCACGCCCTACGCGTGCGGAGCGCTGGCGGAGGCGCGGGCCGCGGGCGCGGCCACCGTCGCAGTCGCCTCCGTCCAGGGCTCCGAGCTCGCATCACTCGCAGACCACACGGTCGTCGTCGACGTCGGCCCCGAGGTGCTCGCCGGCTCGACGCGCCTCAAGGCCGGGACGGCGCAGAAGCTCGTCCTCAACATGATCTCGACCATCTCGATGATCCGGCTCGGGAAGACCTACGGGAACCTGATGGTCGGCGTCGTCGCGACCAACGACAAGCTCCGGTCCCGCGTGCGCCGGATCGTCGGCCACGCGACCGGCGCCCCCGACGAGCAGGTAGATGCCGCGCTCGCCGAGGCGGACGGCGACGCGAAGGTGGCGATCGTCGCGCTCACGGCCGGCATCGACTCGGCGACGGCGCGCGCCAGGCTCGATACGGCCGGCGGAGTCGTCCGGAAGGCGCTCGCATCGTGAGGCTCGGTGTCGAAGCCGCCGTCGTCGACGGCCGCCTCGTTCCGGGCGACGTCTCCGTCGGCGACGGCACCATCGTCGCCGTCGGCCTCGAGCCGGGTGGCAGCGGCATCGCCGCGCCGGGCTTCGTCGACCTGCAGGTGAACGGCTTCGCCGGCGTCGACTTCCTCGGCGCGGATGCCGAAGGCTTCGCGGCTGCCGGAGAAGCGCTCCTCGAGACCGGCGTCACGGCGTACTTGCCGACGCTGATCACGTCCGCGGAAGAGGACATGGTGCGGGCGCTGCAGGCGATCCCGAACGGGAACCATGGCCCCCGGATCCTGGGGGCGCACCTCGAGGGCCCCTTCCTCTCCCCCAATCGGCTCGGGACGCACAGCCTCGCCGCGCGGCGCGATCCCGACGAGGCGCTTCTCGAACGGCTGCTCGACGCCGGGCCTGTGCAGCTCGTCACGCTCGCGCCCGAGCTCCCGGGTGCGCTCGACCTGGTCGACCTCCTTCACGCACGCGGCATCACCGTCTCGCTAGGGCACTCGAACGCGACCGCGGACGAGGCGAAGGCCGCGTTCGACCGCGGCGTCCGCACCGTGACGCACGTCTTCAACGCGATGCGCCCGCTTGCGCACCGCGACCCGGGGATCGTCGGCGCCGCCCTCGTCCGCCCCGACGTCGTCGTCCAGGCGATCGTGGACGGCGTTCATCTCGACCCGGACATCGTGCGGCTCCTGTGGCGCCTCGCCGGCGGCCGCATCGCGCTCGTCACCGACGCGATCGCCGGCGCAGGGCTCGGCGACGGCACGTACGCCCTCGGCGAGACGGAGATCGTCGTCGCGGACGACGTCGTCCGCCGCGAGGACGGCGTCCTCGCGGGGAGCGCGCTGACGATGCCGCAGGCGGTCAGGAACCTCGTAGAGGTCGGCGTTGCGCTGGAGGACGCGCTCGCCGCGGCGAGTGCCGTTCCCGCAGGCGTCCTCGGCCGTACCGACATCGGGCGGATCGTCCCCGGCGGCCCGGCGGACGTCGTCGTCCTCGACGACTCGCTCGAGGTCGTGCAGACGATCGTGGGAGGTGAGACGCGTGTCGCCGGATGAGAACGGCGGCGAGACGGGCGCCCGCTACGTCGCCGAGATCCGCGAGCAGCCGGACGCGCTCCGGCGGCTGCTGGAGCACGACGCCGAGATCGCGCGCATCGCGCGGGCGATGCGCGATCGCGACGCGCGGCTCGTGCGGCTCGTCGGACACGGCTCGTCCGACAACGCGGCCTCGTTCGGGGTCTACGCGTTCGGCCTGCTGCCGAACTGGACCGCGATGCGGGACTCGATCACGCTCACGGTCCACTACGGAAAGCCGCTCGACATGACGGGCTCGACGGTCATCGGGCTCTCGCAGTCCGGGCGGACGCCCGACGTCGTCGAGTACGTGAAGGGCGCGCGGACGGCCGGCGCGTTCACGGTCGCGGTGACGAACGACCCCGGCTCGGAGCTCGCGCTTGCCGCCGACGCGACGATCCCTCTCGCGGCGGAGCCGGAGCTCGCGGTCGCCGCCACGAAGACGTACGTCAACACGCTCGCGGTGCTCGCGCTGCTCGCGGGTCACGTGGCGGGACGCGGCAGCGAGCTCGCGGAGGGGATCGGGCGGGCGGCGGAGCTGATGGAGGCGGCGATCCCCGGCCTCGAGCGCTCGACGGCCAAGCTCGCACTGTCGTTCTCCTACACCGGCCGCATGTTCGTCATCGGCCGCGGCGTCGAGTTCGCGACGGCGCGGGAGATCGCGCTCAAGCTGCTCGAGACGTGCCGGATCGCGGCGGAGCCGCTCACGGCGACGGATCTCGCACACGGGCCGGTCGCGGCACTCGACCCGCTGTTCCCGGTCTGGGCGATCGCCTCGAGCGACGGCACGTTCGACACCGTCCAGGAGGCGGCGACGCGGACACGGGAGATGGGCGCCAGCCTCGTCGCGAGCGGCACGGCGGCGGAGCTGATCAAGGGCGCGGCCTTCACGGTGCCCGTGCCGATGCCCGAGCCCGCGCTCCTGTCCCCCCTCCTCTCCGTCGTGCCCGGCCAGCTTTTCGCGTCTGCCCTGGCGCGGGCACGGGGCCTCGACCCCGATGCGCCCCACGGCCTCGCCAAGGTGACGCTGGCGGCGTAGGCCGCCTCACACGGCTGGCTTCTTCGCCGGGGTACGCGCCGCGCGGACGAGCCCCAGGAACCGCTCGATCGGGAATCCCGGCCCGGGGTCCCAGTGGTCGCTCTTCCGGTAGGCCTCGCTCACCTCGCTGTGCCCGGTGATCCCGCGGCGCCCCGCGACGAGGTCGTCCGCGACCAGCCAGCGGATCGGGATCTTCTTGCCGCGGCACACGTCGGCGACGAGCGTCGCGGCCCGCGCAAGAAGCGCGTTCGAGTACGCGTCGGCCCAATCCGCTTTCGTCTGGCGGGCGAAGCCGGCGAGCTCGACGCCGATGGAGCGCGTGTTGCCGCCGCGCGCGTGCCAGGCGATGTCCTTCTCACGGACGCACTGGACGACCGAGCTCGCATCGACGCAGTAGTGCGCCGAGACCCGTGAGACCGGCGTCGCGAACCAGCGTGCGCAGATCTCCGCGGCGTCCGGCCGCTCGCGGATCTCCATCGTGTGCATGACCACGACGTCGATCCCGCGTCGCGTCGCGGGCGTGAAGTTCGGGCTCTCGACGAACGGGTACGCCACGACGCCCCTTCCCCGCGTGGCCGAACGGCGTGCGCATTCTCGCGCATCGGCGTGCGAGGATCACGGCCGTGGAGTCGTCCGCGAGCAACCATCGAGTAACGGCGACACGACGCGAGGAAGAGCGGGTGACACCGCTCGAGCTGTTCTTCGACCTCGTCTTCGTGCTGGCGATCACGCAGTGCACGGCCCTCATGGCCGCCAGCCCCGACTGGGAGGGGATCGTCCGCGGCCTCTTCGTCCTCACGGTGCTGTGGTGGACGTGGGCGGGCTACGCGTGGCTGACGAGCGTCGTCGACCCGGAGGAAGGGGCGGTCCGGATCGTGATCTTCGCGGCGATGGCGGCGATGCTCGTGGCCGCGCTCGCCGTGCCCGGGTCGTTCGACGACGACGCGCTCGCGTTCGCCTGCGCCTACGCGATCGTGCGGATCGCGCACATCGGGCTGTTCCTGATCGCAAGTCGCGACGATGCGCAGCTGCGCCGGTCGGTGACGGGGCTGGCGGTCAGCACGGCGATCGGCGTCAGCCTGCTCACGGCCGCATCAGCCGCGGACGGGGCGCTCCAGGCGAGCCTGTGGGGCGTTGCGATCCTGCTCGACCTGGGCCTCCCGTTCCTGTTCTGGGCGGAAGGATGGCGTCTCGTCCCCGGGCACTTCGCCGAGCGCCACGGCTTGATCCTCATCATCGCGCTCGGCGAGTCGATCGTCGCGATCGGAGTTGGCTCGAATGCGGTCGTCGACCTCAGCGTGGTGGTCGTGGCGACGCTCGGGATCGCGATCGCCGCGGGGCTCTGGTGGGTCTACTTCGACGTGACCGTCTGGGTCGCGGAGCGCCGGCTCTCGCGCCTCCCCCCCGGGCGCGAGCAGAACGAGGTCGCGCGGGACGCATATTCGTATCTCCACCTGGCGATGGTGGCCGGGATCGTGCTCCTCGCGCTCGGGATGAAGAAGACCCTCGAGCACCCCGAGGATGCCCTCGCGACGGTGCCTGCCGTCGCGCTCGTCGGGGGCGTCGCCGCCTATCTCCTCGCGATCGTTGCCTTCCGGTGGCGCCTCCTCCACACACTCGGGCGCGTGCGTCCAATCACGGCAGCCGTCCTGGTCGCGCTCGTGCCGATCGCGCTCGAAGTGCCCGCCTATGTCACGGTCGCCCTCGTCGTGGCCGTCATCTGGGCGTTGATCGTCTACGAGGTCGTCCGGTACGCAGACTTCCGCGAGACCGTGCGTCACGAGCTCGCCCGCGAGGGCTCGGGAAGCGTGGGGAGCGGCTGATGGACAAGCTATGGGCCCCGTGGCGGCTCGACTACGTCGCCGACGCGGGCAGCCAGTCGTCGTGCGTGTTCTGCGACGAGGCCGCCGGTACGCTCGGCGATGCGAGCCTCGTCGTCGTGCGCGGCGAGCACGCGTTCGTGCTGCTGAACAAGTTCCCGTACTCCTCCGGGCACGTAATGGTCGCGACGAAGCGGCACGTCGGCGAGCTCGGTGACCTCGAGCCGGCGGAGGCGGCGGAGATCCATCGGCTCACCGTTCGGGCGATCGACGCGCTGCGGCGTGTCTACCGGCCGGATGCCTTCAACGTCGGCCTGAACCTCGGTGAGGTCGCCGGCGGGTCGATCTCCGGGCACCTCCACCAGCACGTCGTCCCGCGCTGGGGCGGCGACACCAACTTCATGCCGGTGCTCGCCGACGTGAAGGTGCTGCCGGAGCACCTGCTCCGGACACGCGACCGGATGCGCGACGCGCTCGGTGACGAGGCGGACTAGCCGGCTGCCGCGGTGAGCCGTGCCATCGCCGCCCAGCCGGCGGGCGTCGTCGTCTGCAGGTCGTAGAGGCTCCAACCCGTGGCGGTCCCGTCGTCGAGGACGGCGTCCGTGAACGCCTTGAGCTCCTCGTTCGTCATCCGGTTCGCCACGCCCCCGGCCGCGTGAACGGTGATCTCGTCACCGACCGCCGCGCGCAGGAGGCGGAGCGATCGCGCGACGTAGCCGTACGTCGCGTCGTAGCCCTTGAAGCCCCCGCCGGTGTAGAGCATCGGCACGATCGCGTCCGACCGGCGCGCGATCTCCGACCACGGGAAGCCGGGCCACCAGCTCAGGTGCCGCTCGAACGCGCGCGGCGGGTACGTGATCGCCGCGACCGGCGTCCCGCCTGCTTCCGACTGGAGACGGCCGAGCAGGTCGAGCATCCGGCTCGTCCGGAGCTTGACGTTCTTCTCACGGAGCGACTCGACGTCGAGCGCGACGCCGTCGAACGCGCCGCCCTGCGGCGTCCGGAACGAGAGCATGGCGCGGGCGCGCCGGAGATCGCGCGCGTGCCGGTCGTGGCCGGGGAGGTACCAGGCGACGACGGCGATCCCGCGAGCATGGAGCGCGTCGACCATGCGCCCGACCCCGGTTGGATCGACGACGTCCCCTGCCGAGCGGTCGTTCGCCGTCTCGATCCACGCAGTGCGGACACCCCGGCCGGCAAGGCGTCCCGCCACGACGTCCGGCGCACGGTAGAAGGCCGTGTCGTAGACGTCCATCCACGTGCCCAGGCCACCGAAGATCTCCGCCCCCTGGCGCGCCGCAGGTGTTGCACGCCCCTCTGACTGATCGGCACGGGCGACGAGCGCGACGGCGGCGATCGCGACGAGGACGGCGAGGCGCACGGCGGCAGCCTACGCGGCAGCTGTGAGCAAAGCGTTCGCGAATTCCGACCGGGTTGCGGCCCTCGAAGATGCGGTTGGCACTGATGTGATATGTGACATCATCGCTCCGTGACGTATCGGCTCGGTGTCGACATCGGCGGCACGTTCACGGACGTCGTCCTGCTCGGCGCGGACGGGAGCGTGACCGCGACAAAGGTCCTCTCCACCCCGGCCGACTACGCGGAGGGCGTCCTGGACGGGATCGCCCGCCTCCGACGCGACACCGGCGTCGCGGCCGACGCGATCGCCGGCGTCGTGCACGCGAGTACGGTCGCGTCGAACGCGGTCCTCGAGCGCCGCGGGGCCAGGGTCGCTCTCGTGACGACGGAGGGGTTCCGGGACGTCCTCGAGTTCCGGCGCCTGCGCATCCCCGTCCTCTACGACCTCCAGTACGAGAAGCCGGAGCCGCTCGTCCCGCGCGCGCTCCGCTTCGAGGTGCGCGAGCGCCTCGGCCCGCGGGGCGAGGTCTGGCGCGAGCTCGACGAGGCCTCGGTGACGGAGGCCGTCGCCGAGCTCGTCGCTCACGACGTCGAAGCGGTCGCGATCTCGCTCCTCCACTCCTACGCCGACGACGCGCACGAGCGCCGCGTCGAAGCGCTCGTGCGCGCCGGCGTCGGCGCGGACGTCTTCGTGACCCGGTCGGCCGACATCCTCCCCGAGGTGCGGGAGTACGAGCGCACGAGCACCGCGGTCGTCAACGCATACGTCGGGCCTACGGTCGGGCGGTACATCGAGTCGCTCACGAGGCGTCTGCGCGACGCGGGGATCGAGGCCCCGCTCGAGATCATGCAGTCGAGCGGCGGCACCCTCCCACCCGCCACCGCGGCACGCAAGCCGGCGCACCTTGTCGAGTCCGGCCCGGCCGCCGGCGTCATCGCGTGCAGCCGGCTTGGCCGGCTCATCGATCGTCCCGACCTCATCTCGCTCGACATGGGCGGCACGACCGCCAAGGCCGCACTTCTCGAGGACGGCCTGCCGGCGCGGACGAGCGAGTACGAGGTCGGCGCGGGAATCAACCTGAGCAGCAGGCTCGTGAAGGGCGGCGGCCACGCGATCAAGCTGCCGTTCGTCGACGTCTCGGAGATCGGGGCCGGCGGAGGGAGCATCGTCGAGGTCGACGACCACGGCGTCGTCCGCGTCGGGCCGACGAGCGCCGGCTCCGAACCAGGGCCGGTCTGCTACGGACGAGGCGGGTCGCGGGCGACCCTGACCGACGCGCTCGTCGTGCTCGGGTACGTGAACCCGACGCGGCTCCTCGGCGGCGAGGTCGTCCTCGACGCCGACGCCGCACACTGCGCGATTGCCGAGCAGGTTGCCGCGCCGCTCGGGACGCCGACGGTCGAGGCCGCACACGGCGTCCTCACGATCGCGGTCGCGACGATGATGCGAGCCGTGAAGGCCGTCACGACGTACCGGGGCCGCGACCCACGCGACTTCGGGATCTGCGCGTTCGGCGGCAACGGGCCGCTCGTCGGCGTCGAGATCGCGCGCGCGCTTCAGGTGGAGACCGTCGTGATCCCCCCGCTGCCGGGCGTCTTCAGCGCCCTCGGTCTCGTCTTCGGCGACACCACGCGAGAGCACGTGCGGACGCTGCTCCTACGCTCCGACGAGCTGACCGCCGAGGCCGTCGCGGCTGCGCTCGAGGCGCTCGAGCAGACCGCGCTCGACGAGCTCGGGGACGACGGCCATCCGGCCGCCGCCGTGACGGTCGATCGGGTCGCGGAGCTCCGCTACGCCGGCCAGGCGTACGAGCTCCAGGTCGCGGTGCCCGCCGGGCCCCTCTCGGTCGATCGGCTGATCGACGATTTCGTCGCCGAGCACGTGCGCACGTACGGCCACGGCTCGCGCGCGGACCCGGTCGAGCTGGTCTCCGTCCGTGTGCTGGCGCGCGTCCCGAGCGCGAGCGCGACGACCTACGACGCGCTCCCGCGCATCGCCGCGCAGGAGCCAGAGCTCGGCTCCCGGGAGGCGTACTTCGGCCCCGCGCACGGGACGGTCGAGACGCCGGTGCTCTCCCGTGCCGCGTTGATCGACGGCGAGGGGCAGGGGCCGTTCCTCGTCGACGAGTACGACTCGACGATCGTCGTCCCGCCGGGCTGCTCCGCGAGCCTCGATCGGCTCGGCAACGTGGAGGTGACCGTCCATGCCTGAGCGACTCGACCCGATCACCCTGGAGGTCGTCCGGAACGCGCTCGCCTCGACCGCGGACGAGATGGCGCTCGTTCTCATGCGGAGCGCGTACTCGCCGGTCGTGCGGGACACGATGGACTACTCGACGGCGCTCTGCGACCGGCACGGCCGGATCGTCGCCCAGGGCCTGACGCTCGCCGTGCAGCTCGGCAGCTTCCCGACGATGATGCGACACCTCTGCGCCGAACACGCCGAGACGACTCGTCCGGGCGATGTCTTCATCGCGAACGACCCGTACGGCTCCGGCGGCCAGCACCTTCCCGATATCTACGTGATCGAGCCGATCTTCGTCGACGGCGAGCTCGAGGGATACGCGGCGACGATGGCGCATCACGCCGACGTCGGCGGCATTGCCCCGGGGAGCATCGCGGTCCACGCGACGGAGATCTTCCAGGAAGGTCTCCGCCTCCCGCTCCTCAAGCTCCACGACCAGGGCGTCGAGAACCACGGCCTGCTCCGGATCGTCGAGAAGAACACGCGGCAGCCCACGCAGGTGCTGGGTGATCTCCGGGCGCAGGTCGCCGCCTGTCGCGCGGGCGCGCAGGGGCTCGCGCGGCTCGTCGAGCGGTACGGCCGGGACGTCCGCCGGTACCTGGAGCTCCTGCAGGAGACGGCCGAGGCCGTCATGCGCCGCGAGATCGCCGCGCTCGCGGACGGCACGTACGAGTCGATGGACGTCGTCGACGGCTTCGGCGACGAGCCCGAGCCGATCGAGATCCGCGTCAGCGCTCACGATCCGGCGGCGACGAGCTCGAGATCGACTTCACCGGGACGAGCGCGCAGGTCGATGCCAGCCTCAACTGCCCCATCGGCCTGATCCATGCGGCCTGCTATTGCGCGATCCGCGGGATCGTGCGGGCCGACATCCCAAACTGCGAGGGCTACATGGTCCCGATCTGCGTCATCGCGCCCGAGGGCACCGTCGTGAATCCGGTCCTCCCCGCCGCCTGCGGCGCCCGCGGCGTGATCGGCTACCGCGTCTACGACGCGATCATGCGCGCGCTCGCGCAGATCGTGCCCGAGCGCGTCGTCGCCGCAGGCGAGGGCGGGCCGACGCTCGTCGCGCTCGGCGGCTACGACGAAGCACCGACGGCCGTTCCTCACGACGGAGGTAATCGTCGGCGCCTGGGGCGCGCGCGCGACGCTCGACGGGCTCGAGGGCGTCTCCAATCCCGCTTGCCAACCTCTCGAACCAACCGATCGAGCTGCTCGAGAGCGAGCTTCCGGTCGAGGTCGTGCAGTACCGCTTCGTCCCCGACTCCGGCGGCGCCGGTGAGCGCCGCGGCGGGCTCGCCTACGAGCGCGAGTACCGCGTGCAGGACCGAGCGGGCGACGCTGACGATCCGCTCCGACCGCCGCTTCCATCCGCCGTACGGGCTTGCCGGCGGCCTCCCGGGCGCTCCGTCTCGGAACACGCTGATCGTCGACGGGACCGAGCGTGACGTCCCGCCCATGCCGATGGACGGCGCTGTCCCTCGGACGCGGCGACCGCTTCCGCCACCGCTCCGCGGGCGGCGGCGGCTTTGGCTCGCCGTCTGCCCGCGATCCGCAGGCGGTGCTGGAGGACGTGCGCGCCGGGAAGGTCAGCGTCGGGGCGGCGCGCGGGCTGTACGGGGTCGTCCGTCGACGGGCCGCCGTGGCGCGTGGACGAGGCGGCGACCGGCGCCCTGCGGGAGCGTGCGTGACGATCGACGTCGCGATCCGGAACGGCCGCGTCGTCGACGGGTCGGGTCGCCGCGCCGTTCGTCGCCGACGTCGGGATCGCCGGCGACCGGATCGTCTCGATCGGCGAGACGCCCGCGGCGGCCGTGGAGATCGACGCCGCCGGGCTCGACGTCACCCCGGGCTTCGTCGACGTCCACAGCCACTCCGACTACACGCTGCTCGTCGACCCGCGGGCGGTCAGCGCGCTCCACCAGGGCGTCACGACCGAGATCGTCGGCAACTGCGGGCACGGGTGCTTCCCGATCCGCGACCCGGAGCTCGCGCAGCGCGCGATCTACGGGTACACGCCGTCGCTCCCGCTCACGTGGCGCAACGCGGCGGGCTACTTCGAGCGGCTCGAGGCGGCGGGGCCGGCGGTGAACGTCGCGAGCCTCGTCCCGAACGGCCAGCTGCGGCTCGCGGTCGTGGGGCTCGAGGACCGGCCGGCGACGCGGCGAGGAGCGGGACGCGATGCGGACGGCTCCTCGAGGAGTCGCTCGAGCAGGGCGCGTGGGGCTACTCGACCGGCCTCGAGTACGCCGCCGAGCGCGCCGCGCACGCTCGACGAGCTCGAGCCGCTCTGCGCCGCGCTGCGCCCGCGCAGGCGGTCTCTACGCGACGCACACGCGCTTTCGCGACGCCGGGTCGGAGGAGGCGGTGGCGGAGGCGATCGAGACCGCGACGCAGGCGGACGTCCGGCTCCAGGTCTCGCACCTCGTCCCCCGGAACGGGATGGACGCGACGCACGCGTGCATCGAGCACGTCGAGCGGGCCGCGGCGCACGGCGCTCGACGTCGCGTTCGACATGCACACGCGCCTCTTCGGCACGACGTTCCTCTCGACGGCGATCCCTCCCGCGCTGCTTCACGGGGACGGCGTCGGAACGACCGGCGTGGAAGCGCGACGCCTGTCGAGGCGATGCGCCTGTACACGAGCATCCTCAGCGCGGGCGAGGACTGGTCGCGCGTCGTGCTGCTCGACAACGAGCTCTGGCCCGACTATGCGCGGAAGGACATCGCGTCGATCGCCGCCGAGCGCAGCCAGAGCCCCGACGAGGCGATCTGCGACCTTCTTGCCGCGCCCGGGGCGCTCGGAGGCTTGATGGTGATCATCCACTGCTACACCGAGGACCAGCAGGCGGAGGCGTTCCACCATCCCCTCTGCACGCCCGGCTCCGACGCGACGACGCTCGCGACCGACGGGCCGCTCGCGACGTCGCTCTTCCACGGCGCCTACACCTGGGCGGCGTGGTACCTCCGGTTCATGGTGCGCGAGCGCAGGCTCCTGTCCGTCGAGGAGGCCGTGAAGCGGCTGACGAGCGACCCGGCGCGACGTGTCGGCCTCCCCGATCGCGGCGAGCTGCGCGTCCGGGCGCTTTCGCGGACGTGACGATCCTCGACACGGAGTCGGTTCGCGAGCGCGGGACGATCTTCGATCCGAACCGGCTCGCGACGGGCGTCCGCCACGTGCTCGTGAACGGCGAGCTCGCGCTCTCGGACGGCGCGCTGACCGGCGCCCGGACGGGCCGGGTCCTACGCCGCTGAGCCCGGCTCGAGCGCCGCGACGAGGTACTCGAGGGTCCACTCGATCGCCTCGCGCATGACGTCCTGGGCACGGGGCCCGTCACGGGCGGCGCAGGCGTCGGGAAGTGCCTCCATGTACCCGAGGGAGCGACGCGAGCCAGGCGCTCTCGGTCGGCGAGGTTCAGGTGGTGGTAGCGGAGCGAGAAGTCATAGAGCGTGGAGACGCGCGCGAGAAGGCGTGGCCGCTCCGCCGCACGGTAGACGACGGCGCGAGCTCCCAGGACGTCCGCAGGTACCCGTCGCGGTCGAGCGCCTGCGTCGCCGATCGCACGTCGTCGAGATGCAACGTCATCGCCGCGAGGTCGTCGTCGGTCAGCCGGACGGCGCCCTTGATCGCGAGCCAGGGCTCGAGGCTCGCCCGTGTGAGCACGACTTCCTCGAGCTCCTCGCAGCCCGAGCTCGGAGACGCGCGCACCGGCGTGCGGGCGGAGCTCGACGAGGCCCTCGCTCGAGAGCTCCTTGAGCGCGACCCGCACCGGCGTCACGCTGACGCCGAGTTGTGCGGCGAGCTGCCGGTAGCGCAGCCGCTCGCCGGGCGCGAGCCTCCCGTCGAGGATCGAGCGCCGCAGCTGCCCCGCGACGATCTGCTCGACGGTTCGCTCCTCGGCGACGCGAGCGATACTCGGAACATCGGCGTGGGGAGCGACAACTTCGGGAGCGGTGTCGTCTCGCGCGGCCATGGTGCGAAGTATCCCCGCTCGCCGCGGAGCCTCAGAGAACCGCGTCGGCGAGCGCGGGCTCCGCGGCTCCGTTCGCATCCTCGATCTCTTCGTCGCGCCGGCGCATGTTTCGCACGCTCGGGACGAGCAGGATGCCGACGCAGGCCGCGGCGTTGACCCCCGCCAGGCACGCGAGGGTCGTGTCCGTCCCGATCGCCTCGGCGAGGGGGGCCGCCGCGACATAGCCGAGCGGCATGAACACGAGCGAGACCAGCCAGTCGTAGGCGACGACACGTGAGAGGACGTGCTCCGGGATCTGCTGCTGCAGCGTGGTGTTCCAGAGCGTTCCCGAGAGCTGGATCGCTGCGACCGTGACGAACCCCAGCGCGGCGAGGCCAATGGCCGGCAGCGGCGGAATAAGTCCCAGAAGCTGGACGGCCGTGACGATGATCAACGCGAAAGACCATCGCAGCGGAAAGGTCGGCTCGACACGCAGGGCGAGCATCCCCCCGACGATCCCTCCGATCGACGCGCCGGTCAGGGCGATCGCCCAGTCACCGCGCCTCCCAGCTCCTCCTCGACGATGAGCGGCCCGAGCACGAAGAAGCTCGCGATTCCGATGTTGACGATCGAGAAGTTGACGAGCGCCGCAGCGACCCACGATCGCGACCGCACCTCGCGCCAACCCTCGGCGAGGTCGGCGACGAACGCCTGCCGCTGCCCTCGCTCCCGCTCCGGCACGGACAGCCGCGCGAGGAACACGGCACTTACCACGAACGTCGCCCCGTTGATCCCGAACACCCACTCCGGGCCGGCGGTGGCCACGATCAGGCCACTGGCGGCGGGACCGAAGACCGCGATGGTGCTCCGCGACAACGAGACGAGCGCGTTCGCCTGCTGCAGGCGCAAAGCGCTCACGACCTGCGGAATGAGCCCCGTCGACGCGGGCGAGAAGAATGCGGCCGCAGCGCCGAACAGCGCCGACGTGCAGACGAAGAACCACGTGCTCGCGTTCCCGGTCACGATGACGACGACCGTCGTGAACTCGACGGCCGCGCGGAGCAGGTCGCAGCCGAGCATCACGAGCCGGCGCGGCAACCGGTCGGCCCACACCCCACCGACCAGCACGAGCACCGCGCGCGTCCCCATCAGCGCAGCCGCTGAGACCAAGCGCTTTCGCGCCGCCGACATCCAGCACCGCGAACGTGAGCGCGAGCGGAACCAGGGCGTCGCCGACTGCGGACGTCGTCTGGCCGAGCCAGAGCAGCCTGAACGGGCGCTCCGACAACGCACCGAGACGTGAGCCGGCGCTCATGCCGCGCCGAATCTAGCGACTGGGGAAGAGAAAACCGGCTCACGGGAGACGCGACGCCGTCCGCGGACCTCGTTGTGCCCGAGAGTCACACCACGCGTCCGACCGCGTACGCCAGAGCGGCGAGCCAAACCGCCTCGAGTAGCGCCAGGAGCAGGAGGCCGGGCAATCGGATCCGGCGAGCGAACCGGTCAGCTGAACACTCCTCAGTTCGTCGCTCTTGGTGCTCGAGCTCCGGATAGTCGACGTGCTCTCCGAACGCCGGCTCGCGAAGCCATGTGGACGACGACCCCGACGCGGTTACGTCAGCCCCAACCGCCATGACAATCCTCCCCCGAGTGATCCGAAGCGGCGACCACATACCCGCGCATCCCGACGCGAAACGTTGAGCGCATGAGAGCCAGCCTGAGCCGCTCTGCTAACGCGCGACTAACCGCCGGCCAACGAAATCCAGTCTGGAGAAAGGAACGCGCTCTGATGAAACGGGAGGCGCGACTCCGGTGGGCAACCGAGCGATCGGGGTGGAGGGGGTCGTCGCACCCCGCGTCTGTGACGGGCCGCGTCGACGAGACCGAGTGGACGAGGTCCGACGATGGAGGTCTAGGATGACTCCGGGAGAAGCGTCTCTCGACCCAAAGCCGGTACGGCCAACAGACGGAAACTGGCTACACTGCTGGCCTCGCGGGCGTAGCTCAGTTGGTAGAGCATCAGCTTCCCAAGCTGAGGGTCGTGGGTTCGAGCCCCATCGCCCGCTTCAGTGTTCATGCGGGATCGCGGCGTCTAGCCGTCCTCCCCGCTCTCGGCCGTGGCCCACTTCTTGGCCAAAACGTTTCGCGGAGGCAGCGTCTAGCCTCTCCCGCGAAGGTCTGCTCCGCGCTCTGCGCGAGGTGGCCGTAGGTGCGGTCGATCATCTCCACCGACGTGCCCATGAAACGGGAGAGGTCGAAGATCGACGCCCCGCGTCGAGCGCCCAGGTCGCGAACGAGTGGCGCATGTCGTAGATCCGTCGGTGCGGAATCCCGGCGGCGTCGAGCGCGGGCTTCCACTGTGAGCGCCGGAAGTTCTTCAGGTCGAGCAGACCCCCACGCATTCCGGGGAACACCAACCGCACGTCGAGCCTGCGAGGAGTCGCGTCCAGTGCCTCCAGAGCCCTCGTCGTGAGCGGCACCCTCCGTCGGCTCCGGGCCGTCTTGCCGTACGACTTGGTGACGCCGTACGCGCATGTCCGTTCGACCAACACCACCCCGATGTTCCGGTCGATGTCACGCCACTCGATCGCCAGCCACTCCGATGGCCGCATCCCCGTCTCCGACGCGAACACCACCACGGGACCGTACTTCGGCCCCAGCTCCTCCGCGACGAGGTCGATCTCGGCCTGTGTGAACGGGGTCTTGCGGTCGCGCTCCTTCGCGGCCAGTGCTTCGTGCATCCGGTCGAGGTGCGCGTGGTCCTCGGGTGAGGTGGCGGCGGCAGCAGCCTTGCGGCGACCGACGCTCCGGAGCCGCTGAATCAGGGCCGCCTCACGCTGCCCCTCCGGCGAGGTTGCAGCCCACACGGCTTGCAGTTGTGCCACCGCGAGAAGATCCAGGCGCTGAGGCAGCGGCTCCGGAACCCGCCCAGCCCCGACGCGCCCGAACTGATCGGCGCAGTAATGATGCAACCCGCGCTGCTGGAGAGCCTCGAATACCGACTGCGCGACGACGGCACCGGCAAGTTCACCGCTGGCTTCCTGCTCGAACCGCTAGAGCTGGGCGTGCTCGCCACCTGTCTCCACCTCTTGCGCGAGCTTGGCTCGGTTGAGATCAGCGGCATGGCCACCACTGCCCGCTGGCCCAGACGCGAGCCACCGATTGTCCCTGTCGAGGGGTTGCGTGACGCGCTCCTGCAGCTACGACACCAACGCTGGCTCGCATTCACCGTCGAAGGTGACGTCGCGCGCGTCGGATACGGCGACCGGATCCACCAGCTCGCCGCAAACTGGGGCGTTGACTTGCGGACGCCAAGTGGCTGATCCGCTTTTTTGAAAGTTGACCCAATCGTGTCCGTACGGGCCCGCCGCCCGCATCTATCGTTCCCGATGCGAGCCCGATGTCGCCGGGGACTGGATTAGGCGGCACCCCCTGTGCAGGCGGGGGCCTGCGCGGGCTCGTTTATCACTGCGTGAAAGGCTCAACCCATCCCCGGGTTAGCCTCTCACGCGGTTTTTTCTCTTCGGGGCAACCCGATGACCGCGCCCTCAGGATCTCCCCGATGCGTTTGCGCGGGCGGCGGCCTCCGATCTGATTGGGTCGCGTCCATAAGACCTCGGCGTCCCATCCCCCGTGTCCGCTAGGCCACGCTATCGAGGGCGTAGTACATGTGCTCGAACAGGAGGACGTGGTGGAGCTCGGCTAGGGCGCCTGGCGCGTCGCCCAGCACACCGATGATCGCTTCGCGGTCTTCGATGCTGAGCGCGACTCGTTCATCGCCGGAGCGCTGGGCGATGAGAAGCAGCGCCACGGTGTCCGTACGAGCTGCGCGGGCCAAGCGTTCCGCGAGCTCGAGGACGTCGAGATGGTCGACCGCGATGCCGGCGAGTTCCATCGCCAACCCCCTATGACGCGGAGGAAATAGTTCTTCTTCTCCGGCGCCGGCCGCGAGACCCGAACAGAGCCTCGGCGCCATGCCGCTCGCCCTATCGTCCCGACGCGCCGACCCGAACCGGATCAGCTCGCCGTGTGCCCGATGCTACTCGGACGAGGCGCCCGTGTCATCCCCCCGGAAGCGGTGAGCGAGCCTGCGCAGCCCGTGCCCCGCGCGGGAATGACCGGTCATGTCCCCGGGGAAACTCTCATGCCGGCGACCAGCCGCTCTAGGCGCTACGGCGCTCCGAAGCTCCGGAATCCGATTCAAGTGGAATGAGCAGCCACCGAGGGTTGGCGAGTATCAGCTCGCGCAAGCCTTCCAGACTCGGTGGAGGGTTACCAAGGACGGCTAAAATCGCGTGGCGCTCCGCGAGGGTGAGGCTGACCACCGGCGAACGCAGCGTGCAAGCCATGCTCAACTTCCGCGAAAGCGCCGTGTCGCGCAGAGCTTCGGCAAGCCGCAGCACGACTCCGTCTTCGACCCAGATCCCACCCAGCAACACGTCGCCTCCTCTCCGGGCGGCCGTGCCGCGAATGTTGACGAGAGCCTGGATCGGCAAACAGCATCAGGAGGGCTCAGATTTAGTGCTCTGCTATAGCCCTCGCCCTCTCAGATGGACGCCAAATCCCGCGGCGTGCCCGCGCACCTGCTCGGACGTTCTACGGAACCGGAGCGGCTGCCGTTACTTCGAGCTGCCGCTTGCGCTGGGCGTGCTCCAAAGCTGTCGGATGCGGTTGATCAACCGCGCAAGGATGTCGAACCGGGTCATGGGGCCGAGCTACCCACCCCAGCCAATGCGAATCGCCACCAATGCGGTTCGAACTGAACGGCGTCAGCGCAGAGGTGCAAGACTTCGAGGTTGCGGCGCCGTTACTGACGTTCCCATCCCCTGGAACGAGAGACGGCGATCCGTCGCCGCACAGGCCCGCCGGAAACCAGCTTCCCCCGGCTGTCCGGCGGGCCGTGCGGCCCGTAACACGCGTCTCCATCCCCGGCGCGATTCGAGTATCCGACGCAGGCCACACGGCCACACCGGTCGTTGGTCTAGGCCGTTGCCCTACCCAAGACAGGGCGCGGTTAGACGAGACCGTCCCGCACTCGACCCACGTGCTCGCGGAGAAGCACGGCGCGGATGCCGGTCGTCTCACTCCTTTTCGCCGGACGTCAAGATGAGCTGCTCGTCCACCTGGGTAGACGACGTATGCGGGCGACCCCTGGCGTAGATCGTCTGCGATGGCCAGTCGTGCGCAACGCACGTCCCTCCCATCGTCAGCGTGCTGCATCCAGGCTCCGTGCATTCCGAAAGTAGAGATCCGCGCGTCTCACGGATCAGCGGTGCTTCGTCTCGCATTCCCCACCTCTCCCCAGAGTTGGACTCCGGATCATGCAACACGTCCACCGAAGAGGCAAGGAGCGTCAGCCAAGTAAACGCTGGCCAGCTAGGCGATCTCGCCGCCGGCGCTGCCGACATGTCGCGGAGCAGCACGGTGCGGAGCCCTTGAGCCCCGGGCGCCGCGCGTCAAGCCCACTTCGAAGGTGCTGTTGCTGCCTCGGAGGCGTATCGTTTGGTCGTGCGTTTCAGGTCGATCCTCGCTCGTGCGGGCCATTCGCATCGGGTCGCGCCGTGGCTGTGGTTCGCGGTGGCGTACTTGGTGGTCGTGTTGGGCTTGCTGCTCGTTGGTGGCCAGGTCGAGACGCCCTCGCCGTCCGATATCGGCTGGGCGGACTTAGAGGTCGAGTCCGATGCGTCTGGCGAGCCAGACCCAGATCGCGTAGCCAACTGCCGTCGCCGCACAGGCGAGCAGGAGCGCGGGCCAGAAGTCGAGGCTCCGCAGCAGTAGCGGGAGCGCGACGAAGAAGACGACGGAGGGGACGATCACCCAGAGGATCGACCAGGTGAGGTCGGTTACCTCGCCGGTGTCGTTGGTGTCGCGGTAGAGCCAGATGATGGTGAGGATCGATGTGAGCGGTAGCGAGATGAGTACCGCTCCGAGCAGCGATGAGCGCCGGGCGATCTCACTTGCGGCCGCGACGATGATTCCTGAGATCACGGCTTTAAGAACGAGTTGCATGGCCGCAAGCCTAGGCGCGGTGCAAAGCGAATCAGCACCCGCGAGAGGGACGGGCGCCCGCGAACCTTGGCTGCGACTCTAGGTGGTTGAGGCGACGCGATGCCGCTGACGCTTCATCGCCTCGATCTCGGACTCGCGCCGCCAGTAGCCGGGTTCTTGATCTTCGTCCAGCCGCGATAGCCGGGCCGGTACACGCCGTTGCGACGCTTTGCGACGACGCCTTCGAGACCATGTTCGACGACAGCGTCGAACAGCACGGCCCCGTCGTCGAAGACCTCGCTTAGCCGCACACACGCATCGTTCGATGCCCAGCTCCTCGAGCAGCGCACGGCGAGCCGCTCCATGGGCTGCGCATCACGTCGTGCCCGTCGACCCGCAGCACGTCGAACGCCACGAACGTCACCCCGATTGAACGGTTGCCGTGCAGGACCCGCTCGCACAGCAGCGGCCAGTGGGGCGCCCCCGCATCGTTGAACGCGACGAGTTCGCCGTCGAGCACGAGACCGCGGGGAAGGACGGCAAGCTCGGGCAGGCGGCTCGTCATGTTCCAGCCGCGTCGGCTCCGAACACGAAGGCCGTCCTCGGTCGAGACGATCGCGCGGAACCCGTCCCACTTGAGTTCGAAGGCCCACTGGTCGCCTTTCGGGAGAGCGCCAGGGCGCAGCAACATCGGAGGAGGAAGCATGGCCGCTCCGCGACCATAACCCGCGACGCCCGCACTCGGCCGACGTGCTCGCGGAGCGGTACAAAAGGGGTAGCGAGTAGAGGGGCGCCGGGCCTAGACCGCAACGACGATCAAATCGTCGGGCTCGGTCGACGTCACGGCAGTGGCTTCCGTGACTCTGATCGGCGTGTCCGAGGCGGGGACGACACGGGTCACGTAGGCAAGCAACTCCTCGCGCTCCCCGAAGTCGTGGCTGGTGGCCTTGGTGATCGTGATGAAGTCCCCCACGTCGGGAAGCGACGAACCGGTGTATCGGAAGGCCCCCACCTCAAAGTAGGGAACGGGGCCAGGTCTGATCGGCGTCACAGCAAATATCCGCTCGACCGACATGCGTTGAACGCTACGACGAAGTCGACATATCGCCACCAGCCCTTCGTCCAGCTCGTCCACGTCGGATCGGCTGGGTTGAGACCGTACAGTTGCGCCGCTGGGGCTCTGCCCGTGTCTACGAGAGCCAGACGAATAGACGAGACCGTCCTGCACTCGACCCGACGTGCTCGCTCAGCAGCACCGCGGAGCGAAATCGGGCGGATCGCTACTGCGACGCCGCTTCGCGTACGAGTTCGTAGACAGCGTCACCGATGCGCCGCCGAAAGTGTTCGACATGGAAGTGTCGGGTTGCCCTGGGTGCCACATCGTGTCTCTTCATGTGGAGGCTGAAGTCGGGCGATGCCTGGTACTCGCGTGCAGCGACATAGACCTCGCCGGGTTCGATGGGTCTGCCGCAGGCGGGGCACTCGTCGACGATGGCGGACGCCTCGGGCATCGTCACCACTCTTTTACCTCTTTGCCCACTGCGCAATCGTCTGGGCCGGTCCCGTCGTGGCCAACTAGTGGCCAAAACGATCCAGAATCAGGCCACGGATCCATGCGGGCTCCGAGCCGGACGATCCCCGAAAACCCGCATGGGCGCAGGCGTTCTACGTCGTTCGTGGTCGAGCGTGGGGGTGCTTGGATCAGATTCCCAAGCTGAGGGTCGTGGGTTCGAGCCCCATCGCCCGCTTAGCATTCAAGCCGGTTTGGGTCGCACGTTCGTGTGGCCGTGCCCCGAACATGCCCCAAACGACTGGCTCTTTAGATCTGGCCGAGTGGCTAGTTGCGCGATCTGAGGACAGCCATACGGTTGGTGAGGGTGAAGTGTGTGACCTGGCGGACATCCGCCAGATGACGAGGGGGAGCGGCAGACATGAGCCAGATGAGCTGGGGAGTCCTACTGATCCGGAAAACGGCGACGCTGGATGGGACGTTCTTGTTCCAGCGCGATTGGTTGCCTGACGTTGGGGACGAGATTGACGTCGTGGAGCCGGGTGGAATCAGCGTCCAGGCGACGGTGACAGGGTTGGAGAAGACCAAGGCGCTGCCTATCCGGGCTACCGAGCGCTGACACGTCGAACCTTCAGCCACCGGCTGCGTCCAACCGCGTCAGGATCGCGTCGTGCGCGGTGTCGATGAGCGTGCCGTAATAGCCCTCGATCATCCCCACAGAAGTTCCCATGATCCGCGCCAGCTCGAACACGGTGATCCCGGCGGCGAGCGCGTTCGACGCGAACGTCGACCGGAGGTCGTAGAGCCGCGCGGGGGTGGCGATCCCAGCGGCCTCGATCGCCGGTGCCCAGTGACGGTTCCGGAAGTTGTGCAGGTCGAACGGCCCCGGCTCGCCCGTGGCACGGGCACGGCGCGACGTGCTGAACACGTACCGCGAGTCCAGCCGTGGGGGAACCAGATCGAGCGCGTCGAGCGCCGTCCTGGTGAGCGGCACCTCTCGCCGTGACCGGATCGTCTTCGTCCCCCGCACGAGCAGCACCCGTCGCGCCTTGTCGATGTCTCTACGCTCGACCGACGCCCACTCCGAGGGTCGAAGTCCGGTTGCCGCCGCGAACGTCACAGCGGCCGCCTCCACGGTTCCCAACTCCATGGTGATGGCCGCAATCTCGGCCGGGGCGTACACCCTGACACCACGTGGTTTTGGCATCGGGTTGGGGCCGGCGAGCTTCGCAGGGTCACGTCGCAGGTGCCGCTGACGGTCGACAGCGGCTCCAGCGCCTCGTTGTACCCTCTAGTGCCATGGTCGTCCGTCATGGCCCCAGCCAAGCGCTTGGTCGGGCAAACTCCATACGAAAATCCGGTACCGGAAAACCCGGTGACGAACGAAGATCGGGTTGTAGAGCGACTCGGTCGACGAGTCCGCTTCTTCCGCGAGCAGGCGGACATGACCGAGGAGGCGCTCGGGGAGGAGCTCGACTTCGGCCACGGGATCGTTTCTCAGCGGACGATTTCCGACATCGAGCTTGGGAAGCGTGAGATCAAGCCAAGCGAGCTCGGCCAGATCGCACGGGCGCTCGGCGTCACCACCGACCAGCTGATCGAAGGGCTGGGCTACACCGGCGAGCCGATCAGCGTCACCGGAGGAGGGAAGGCGGGCACGAAAGGCCGCGGTCAACGCGGCTAGCTGGGCCGGGTTCGAGCCGGCTGCGACGATGGGCCGGGTGCGCCTGACCGTTCAGGACACGTCCGGTTCGGCCATCTGGTCGGGGCGGTCGGCGTGGCAGGCTTCAGGCGGGGCCGGGTGCCATTTGGTGAGAGCTCGTTACTGACGGCGTTCAGCTAGCCGCCCGGCCCCCTACGTGGCATCGTCTAGGTCGGTCTTGGCGGGGCCACACCGTCTACGGTCTCGTCGTTGGCAGGTGAGGCGATGGCGTCGGAAGGCAGCGGAAGCGGCAAGCGGTGGGGCCCGCTGTTCGGAGCGCACGCGGGTACGTGGGCGGAGACGTGGGAGGGCTCGGCGGGCTGGGGAACACCTGTCTACGAACACGTCATCGAGCGAGCGGCGGTCGGTGCGGGCACCACCGTTCTCGATTGCGGTTGCGGCGCGGGCCGCTTCGCAGGCATGGTCGCCGAGCGGGGGGCGAAGGTCGCAGGCATCGATGCATCGAAGGAGCTCGTTGAGATCGCGACGGCGCGTGTACCGGGCGGCGAGTTTCGGACGGGAGACATGGAGGCGTTGCCCTGGGCCATCGATTCGTTCGATCTCGTCACAGGCTTCAGCTCCTTCCAGTTCGCAGACGACAAGGTTCGGGCCCTGAGCGAGGCGGGTCGTGTGTCTCGGGGAACCGTGGGGATCGTGATTCCCACCCGCGTCGTTGACTCGGGGGTCGCCTCGGTGTTCAAACCGGTGCTTCCGCTCTTCGCCGACGAAGCACTCGAAAGCTTGCGGCAGAGCGGGATATTCGCGCTCTCGGATCCGGGGAAGCTCGAGGGTGTTCTCGCTGCCGCCGGGTTGACACCGTACGCGGACGATGAAGTGGAGTGCCCCATGGTCTTTGACGATGCCGGGGAGGGCGAGCGCGCGTTTCTGGGAGCCGGCCCGATGCAGCTTGCAATCAGCACCTCAGGCGAGACCGCCGTTGCGGAGGCGATCCGTGCCGCGCTGATGCCGTTCCGGGACGCTGCCGGACGCGTGGTGTTGCCCTCCTCGTTTCGGGCTGTGCTTGCTCGCGCCTAGGTCGAGACGCAAGGTCGACACCTCCCGGCGACCGCGCCCCACTGCGTGCCGAAGCAGTCCTCGAGCTGGCCCGCCTGGTCGGCGACGACGCCCTCGGGTTTTGGCTCGAGATGGGATTCAGGACGGCCCCGATGCTTCGCGTCGCCGCCTAAGTGACGCCGCTGGACTAGGTCTTGCCCGCGCTTGCCCGGTCGTTCGCCAGTCCTTGCGACCAGCCCCACTTGATCGCGTTCGCCTCGGTCAGGTTGCGAAGCTGGTTCATCATGTCAACGTTGGCCGCAGACGCGGGAACCTGCCTGAGGAAGACGAGTGGGTCTTCTTCCACGAGATAGGCAGAGTCGGAGACGTGGGCCGTATATACGGGAACCTGCCTGAGGAAGACGAGTGGGTCTTCTTCCACGAGATAGGCAGAGTCGGAGGCGCCGGCGCCGACAGTGACGACGAGGGACAGGGCCGTGATCGTGAGCGCTACTCCGGTCTTGGCGGAGAGCTTCATAACGTGCTCCCTTCGAGATCAGCTGGGGTTTTACATGCCACTCGACCGTATGGGCGCACGGCTGACCCGTCGTTGGCCCGCGCTACAGATGCTCAGTCGAATCCGCGACACTCGAGTTGTCGGCCAGAAAAACGGTGAGGCCGTTACACGAGACCGTCCCGTACTCGACCGACGTGCTCACGCAGCAGCACGGCGCGGAGCTCCTCGAGCCGTGGCGGCGCGTCGTCGAGCGCACGGATGATCGTCTCGCGCTCCGGGATCGTTAGCGCCAGCACCTTCGTCATCCGGCCGTAGGCGGGGGCGGGGGCGGGGGTCACGATTCAAGGATCGCCCAAAAAAGGCGGATGATCTTGATGTGTCTGCCCGTCTCCCGCCCCGCTGGCGAGAAGTGACTCGCGACTCGGAGTTCCAGGAACGCCTGACCGCGCAACTCCGGAACGAGTGTGGCTCGCGCCACGTCCTCGCCCAGCGGGAATGCAGATGCGCGGCAACCTGCGAGGGATGCGACACAGTCCTGATCGAACTTGATCGCGACGAATGGGCGGTCGTCCATCTCGTCCGCTGCTCGCGCTCGAGGATCGGCGGTGGTGGCCGGTAGCCCGTCGTGTCGATCCCGAGCGCTTCGAGTCGCGCCGCGACTTCCGCGTGGCGGATCGTTTGCCACGCATGGATCTCGGCGTCAATGCGGTCGAGCCGACGTTCGACCTCGGCGATCTCTCCGGTTGGATCGTGAAGCAGGTGCCAGAGCTTGGAGCGGGCCGCGCTCATCCGCTCACCCGCGTGCGCCGCGGCTTCGGTGCGTTGCGTCTCGCCTCCCGCTCAGCCTCTCGCCGCTCGAGCTCGGCTCGGGTCTTTAGCGCCGGTCGGTGGCTCGAGCAGGATCGGTGTGCCGCCGGCGTCAACAAAGTAGGCGGTCGCGTTCGTCCAGTCGAGGTCGACCAGTCCGTCGCGCCGAACCCGGTAGAAGGTGCCTGTTCGTGTGTCCTCGACGACACCGAACCGCATCGGAGCGATGTCCGAGCGCGGGATCTCGTTCATGCCGGATGACATCACCTGCGCTGTGAATCGGGTCTGGCGCCACTCACGCCGTGCCCGCTCGCGGTCTTCCGGCGTGCCGGTCGCGTACCGCGCGTGGCCGGGGTCGAGGAAGTCCCTGATGGTGCTGAGGTTCATGCCGGCTCCTCAACTACGCCTTGTCTACTAAATTAGTAGGGATTGCGCTCAGCCTATGCGGAACGATCGGAGGTAGATGTCCCATGTCGTCCCGTCAACCGGGATGGATTCCGTCCAGTAGGCGACCATTGAGTGCACGGCGAGGAGGGTCGTCAGGGCGAGGGCCGTGACGAGCACCTTCCGTGCCGCACGGCCGCGCACGGTTTCGATCAGGGCGGCGATCCCGAGAGCGAAGACCGGCAGCGCCTCGACAAAGGCGCGCTGGCCTAGGGCGCCGCCGTACCACCACGTTGACCAGCTCGCGATCACCCACGCGTTCACGCCCAGGTAGGCGGCTGCCGGGACGAGCATTCCGTCGGCGTATCGCCGCAGAAGGGGCAGGCCGATCACGGCGAGGAGAAGCAGCGGCGCCCAGAAGAAGAGGCCCTTGCGAACACTGAAGAGCACGTCCAGCACATGCGGGTGGAGCAGATCGAGGTGCTCGTCGCCGTAGGTGTACACGTAGAGCTTTCCGGTGATCGTGTGCCAGTAGGCGAGTTGCGGAAGAAGCGGGACGACGAAAGCGCCTAGCCCTGCGGCGAGCAACGGCGCTTGACGGAGCAGCGCCTTCGGGCGTTCCACAACGTCCCCCAGGCTCGACACGCCGAGGAGCGCGAGGAAGACGACGAGCGCCGCATTCGTGGGCCGAACCGCCACGAGCAGACCGAAGGCGAGTCCCAGCAAGATCGCAGACCGTGGTCGTGGCCTCTCGTACACCGACAACCCGAGACGGATGATCGTCGCGACGAGGAAGAACGAGAACGCGTGGCTGAAGACCGCGTCGTAGGTGGCGTAGTGGAACAGCGCCGTCCCGAATGTGATCGTGACAAGCGTCATCACGACCGTAGACCTTGAGAACCACCGGAGCAGCACGAGGCCAAGCTGCGCAAGCCCGACCAACGCGTAGAGGAGACCGGCGGCAGCAGCCGCGACCTGATACGGCGTCGAGAACCCGTCGGCCGCCTCGCTCGAGAGACCAGCCACCGCGTGTCCGAGTAGGAAGAACGGGAAAAGCATCATCGCCTCGCCAACCGGAAACTTGTCGAGGTATCGATTGTGCGGCGGAACGCGCCGGCCCCACTCCGAGGTGCGGCCCTCGAACGAGCGCTCCGCGATGCGTTCCATTGTGACGTCCTCGCCCAACAACACAGCGGGGAGATAGAGGTAGTACCCCGTGCCATCCGAGCGGATCGGCGGGCCGTGCGCGAGCTCTGAGCCGTAGATCCACCAGAACGACGCCGCAGCGAAGACGGCAACGACGAGAACGAAGGCGATGACGGCGCCGCGATCGGACAGCCGGCCCTCAAAACGCATCCACGGGAGCCTACGACCCTCCCCAGCGACTGACGAAGTTCGTGAGACCTGCCCGGTCGCGGAGATTCGACGCGCTCTGGGCGCTGCTCGCGAAGGAACGCCAGCGGTAGAGGCCGCCGTGTGTTGTCACAGTTGACGAAATGAAGACGCCAGATAAACGCCAGATTGATCGGATCTCGCCGAATAGGGGATCCGCATGGTTCCTGCCTCTAGGCGTCGCGATCCCGCATTACTGCTGACGTTGTGGTGCTTCTCGTTCTCGGTCGTCGTCAGCCGTTCACCCGCTGAACTAGCTTCCCAAGCTGAGGGTCGTGGGTTCGAGCCCCATCGCCCGCTCTAGAGAAAAGCCCCGCTAACCGGGGCTTTTCGTTAGGGTGTCGGTGCGCTCTTCCCCTGCATAGCGTTTGGCTTATGGCAGCGCGACCACGCTTACCGTTTCGTCGTTGGCCGCCGCCACGTCGAGGATCCACTTGAGTACGTCGGCTTGGTCAATCCGGAATGCGTAGTCGACGCCCGTGCAGTATGGCGAAAGACCAAACGAGTTGATCGCGACGATTATGTTTGATGCGTCGTAGAAGATAGGGCCACCCGAGTCTCCGAGACAGGTGCCCCCGCGTCCACCGCCAGGGTTCGCACTGGTTTGGAGGTTGAAGCCCGCGGTCAGCGAACTGCGAAGATTCACCAGTTGCGTAGTCGCTTCGAGCCGTATTCGCTCAGCGATATCCCCTGTCGGAAGCGTCCGCTGGAGCCCGTAGCCGACAACGGTGAATGTCACATCCTGCCGGCCGCGCTGAGTCGCGAACACATCGAGGGAACCGGCGACGGCAAGGCTCGCGAAGCCGGAAGACGGGTCGAGTGCCGTGTCGAGCACAACGAGCCCGACATCGCCGGTGTTCGGAAATGCCGCCTCCTCATCCGGAACGATCCCCGGAAATGCGAAACCAGGATAGGTCAGCGGTTCTCCGGTTGCGTCCTCCCCCTCGCAAGGCCACCCTTCGTAACCAGTACACGGGGGGCGGTCTTCGACCGGCGTAAGCGGATAGCCGCCCTCCTCAACAGGCGTCTCCACGTATGGACCTTGGTCTGCCCACACCCTTGCCTCGGCCGCACCGTACGTGCAGTGGCCAGCCGTCAACACAATCGTGGGCGCAATCAGCGTGCCGCTGCAACGCCACAGATACACGCCGTCCTCGTCGTAAAATGTCAACAGCACGACGTTGTCCCGATCGCTGAGGACTGCATTGGGCCCCGTAATCGCAGGTGCCGTCGACGGCGAAACCACGGCACCTACGGCGGCCAACAACGCCACCAACACGACTACCTTCTTCATATCTCCCCTTCCAGGCTGACAACCTGCGTCAACGCCCGTCGCGGGCGCCGTTGCCGCCATACCCCGCACCCATAGAAGCGAAAACCTTGGGCTGCCACGGCCGGTGGTTGGCGAGTCGGTGCCAATCCAAGACCTAGTTTCTCTATCTTCTTCCCTGGGAGGCGCGGCGCTTCATTCTGCGGCCCTGGGTGACTTCCCCTTCCCCCGAGGCCTCTTTCAGAGGCGGTGCCGCCTCCCACTCATTGAGCGGCTTCGCCTTCCGCACCCGTCCCTCCAGGGCGTCGCACCGCGAGGCGGGGGCGCGAGGCGCTTGTCCTTGTCTCAGCAGCCCGGAAGACGAAGCCGCCGCGTTCCTTCTCCTTGAGGTTGCCAAAGTAACCGGCTCGCTGATGACGAAAGAGCGGCCCCGCGCTGTTGGAGAGTTGAGAGCACGCCGACAGCGACATGAGTCGGGGACGCTGCGGCAACCTAATCAGAGGCGCAGCCGCCCCGCGACTTCGGAGAGCATGGAGGCGTCTCCCTCGTGGGGAAGGCCGCAGGGCGGCTGCTGACGGAGACCGGGAGGGCATCGGCCTCCGATGTGGCCGCAGCCGCCCTGCGACTCGAGGGAGCGAGCGGCTCCCGTTGACCCAGCGAAGGGCGGCTGCGGACGGAGACCACGGCGGCCTCCGATCTGGTTGGGTCGCGTTCGATAAGACCTCGGCGTCCGATGCCCCTGTCGACTACGCCATCTGGCCGAGGCTGCGGCTCATCTGCTCGACCACGAGAACCTCGTAGAGTTCGGCGAGGGCGTCTCTTTTTGGCATGTCGTCGAGACGTTCGGCGAGTTCGAGGACGTCGAGATGGTCGACTGCGATGCCGGCGAGTTCCATCGCCAACCCCTATGACGCGGAGGACGTGGTTCTTCTTCTCCGGCGCCGGCCGCGAGACCCGAACAGAGCCTCGGCGCCATAGCGCTCGCCCTATCGTCCCGACGCGCCAACCCGAGCTGGATCAGCTCGCCGTGCCGACGATGCTACTCCGACGTGGCGCCGCTGTCATTCCCCGGGAGGTGCATCACGTCAGCGCCAGGCGTGAAAGACTCGCCGCCGCGGCACCGGCACCTCACCTTTCCCCTCCCCCGGAACGAACGTCGGTGAACCGTCGCCGCACGGGCCCGCCGGCACCAATCTCCCCCGGCTGTCCGGCAGGGCCTGCGGCCCGTCAATCACGCCCACCGCCTGGCGGCAAGCATCCGGCGAAAGACCCATGGGCCACACGGGCCGTTGTTCTAGGCCGTTCTCTACCCAGGCGCGGTTTGAACGACCGGGTCGGCATTGTCCAGCGGTATTCTGCCCCCGTGGCCGTCGCCACGGACGCGGCGCGGGCTCTCGCACTATCGCTTCCCGAAGCCGTCGAGCTCGATCACCACGGCCGTCCTTCGTTTCGCGTCGACGGCAAGATTTTCGCAACGCTCTGGAACGAGCAGCGTATGAACGTGATGCTCGACGAGGGCGGAATCAGGACGGCGGTCGAGAGCGCACCTGACGCGTGTGAGGAGGTCTGGTGGGGCAAGCGCATCGCTGCCCTTGGTGTGAGGCTTCCACTCACTGATCGCCATTCTCTTTCGGAGCTTCTTGCTGATGCGTGGGAGTACAAGGCTCCGAAGCGACTGCTCGACGACCGATGAGGTCGAGCCCTCGCCCGATCACACGCTGCTCGGGCGGATGTATGGGGCTCGGCTAGACGAGACCGTCGCGGACTCGACCGACGTGCTCGCAAAGCAGCACGGCGCGGAGTCTCCCTCCAAGCCCGGTGGCGCGTTGTCGAGCGCACGGACGGGTCTCGGCGCCTCAGGTGGAGGCGCCCGACCACAACGGCCGGGCGCCTCTGCGCCCGCTAATGCGGGAGTATCAGCAGACGTTGCGCGGCAGGTGCGCGTACGGTGCCACGACGCCAGCCCCGTAGTTCGGTTGTGACGCGAACTGCGCTCCGAAGCTCTGGTCTGCGCCGAACGCGGCACCGTTCTCGGTAGCGAAGGTCGACGCGTACTGGCCAACGCACGACGGCGCCCCCATCGCCCCGCTGGGCACAGCCGCGAGCACCGCAGGCACGACCACGAAAGCCAAGAGTCCGGCCCTTCTCATGTTCCCCTCCCTGATCGCCGCAAGGTGTCAGACAAGACACCAACTGCGAGCAGTCAAACACACCGCACCGGTAACGACAATGGCCAGCGTCGGGGTCGTGGGCAGTGGCGCTCTACGCGGCGACGCGATGCCGCTGGCGCTTCATCGCCTCGAACTTGGACTCACGCCGCCAGTACGCACGGTTCTTGATCTTCGTCCAGCCGCCATATCCCGGTATGTAGACGGGCATGAGTGGGGACCGCGCCGCGAGCCACTTTGGCGGCGTTCAGCTAGCCGCCTGCGCTCGCGCCTATCCGACGGAGCCGTCAGACTCTCGGCATGAGCGAGACATACACGACCTGCCCGATCTGCGATCGAGCGATCGACCCCGACCAGCCGGATGCGGTGTTCGCCGAGAAGGTCGATGACCATGCGGGGTTCCAGGCGCACGACCTGAACTGGACGCCCGCTGGCTACGCACACCAGGAGTGTCTGTCCGGTGCCAACGGCTTCCGGGCCGCAGCCGAGCTGATGTACGCCCACTCACCGGCCGGGGGCGAATCCCGACCCAGCACCGACCCAGCACCACCTGCTTCTTTCTGACCCGGACGACACACCTGACCCCCCGATCAGGGCGCGGCGCAACAACGGCCTCGTCGCCCGATCTGTGCCCAATCAGTGCCCAAACGTCCGGAAACGGTCCACGCAGCTATGCGGGCGGCGAGGCGAGCACTGTGCAGCCATGCCCGTTCCCGCCCTTCGGCCACAATGCCCTCCACCCCCCCGTCCAACTCCCCAGTGGTTCGGCACATCGGCATGAGCACGCATGATCTGGTGGCTCGAGTGCCCGATTAGTGCCCAAACGATTGTGGGCCGGCAGAGCGTTGAAAGGTGGTTGGCCCCCGACAGCCGCAGGGTCGGGGCCAACCAGTCCGTAACGGCGGGTGCTACTCGGGTTCCGATGTCTTCGCCGCAACGCTTCTAGCGCCTGGAGTGCGTCACCAGGGGCTGTCGAAGTGGTGGCAGATGTAGTAGTCCCAGCCGAACCGCGGGCCGAGGTAGCTCCACTCGTAGAGGGGCGGACTGCTCGTCTCGCCGGGCGGGCCGCCGGGCGGGTCGGTCGGACAGGGCTGGTTGTGGAAGTGGTCGGCCCGAAGGATGTGCTCGGTGCCGAGGAACGGAGCCTCCTCCGCGTTCACGTCTGGAGTTGCGAACGCTTTGAGCATTGCGCTCACGGCCGTCCCCGCGACCACTGCCTCCAGTTGGCCGGGCGGGAAACAGTGGACGTTCGGGTTGTCCGGGAAGAAAGGTGCGGGGTTGAGGCAGTCCCAGCCAGCCCGCTGGAGCTGGGCCGGGCTCGGGCCCTGGGCCTGGGCAGCCGTGGCGGCGACAGCCGCGATTCCCAGAGCCACGATCATCACTAGACGACGCATTTTCGATCAACCCCTTTACGTGTTGGTTGGCATCACACTGCTGCGCAGCCGACGCCCGTCCAGGGCAAGGGCTGGCCCCGACAGCCGCAGGGTCGGGGCCAACCACGTCAGCAGGGGTTACTACTCGCCCGCGAAGAAGCCGTGCTCCCCGTTGCAGGCGAACCCAGGATGGAGGGTGAACTCTCCTTGTTCGACGTTGCTCGGATTGACCGCGCTTGGATCAGAAAGGCCCATCCGAACGTCCTGGCCATAGGACTGCGTCCGGCCCGGAGGCCCTTCCTCCGGATCACCTTCTGGCACGTCATTCTGTCCCGAGAAGACGCAGATCGAATTGGCGTGATCCGGGGCACCAGTCGGCTTGCCGTTTCCGGTGACCTCACCGGCGAACGCGGAACCAGCACCCAGCCCCACAACGGCTACGACGCCCGCCACGACGGCGAGCATTCGCCTCATCCGCATGTGTACCTCCCCGTTCGGCGACGCCCCCTGGCGCCAAGCCGGAAAGCGGACGCTACAAGGGCGACGCGTTGTCAAACCTCCTCGCTGGAGCACTACCCCCGATTTTGAGCCCTACAAACAGCACGAGTCCCACTCATCTTGCGCCCTGTGCCGCACTCGCTGCGCTGCGGTCGTAGTCATCCAGGAGTCGGCGCAAGTAGTCCTCGCTGTCGGGCACGAGATGCCCATACGTCTGGTCGATCTGCGTCACGGACGTACCCGTGATCCGGGAGAGGTAGAAGAGCTGGACGCCCGCTGCGATCGACCAGGCCGCGAACGTATGGCGGCAGGCGTACTGTCGCTCGAGAACCAGTCGGGGACGGACAGCTCGTGGGAGCTGGCTCCCGGCGGGCGCGCGACGGTCTCGCGTCCCTTCCCGGAGAGCGCACCGAGGAATCGCGTCCGCCGCCTTAGTTTGGCACCGTGGCGCTGACGCCGGTCACCTCGGGCCGGGTGTGCCAATTTGGAAGCACCAGGGCGTAACCCGCCTCACGTCGTAGTGGCGGGAACCCTCACGGGAGAAATGGTGAGGGCGCGGTCATGCCTCGGCCGTCACGCTAGAAAGCGCTCGTCCTGAACGCTTGTCGTGCACGAGCACTTTTCGCCCTTCGTCGCGAATGGCCAGGACAGCCTTCATGTGGCCGCGCGCGGTGGTCCGGAAGGGCTGAACCTCGCATGCGCGAACAGACGGGGGTGGGGCGCATTGCACTTGTTGTTGCGGTCGTTGCTGCGCTCGCCGGCGCATCCGGTGCCCCGGCTGGAGGTATCGCAGACGAACCGTGTCCTAACGCTCGCGGCGAGCAGACAAACACTTGTCCCTCCGGCACCGTGGGAGCGCCGTATTCGCTCCGCTTTGTCGAGAGCGAAGGCAGCGGCTGCGGGCCAGGTAGACAAACGTTCCATCTCGACTCAGGTCTGCTGCCGCCCGGTCTCATCCTCACGCCGGACGGAACGTTGAACGGCATCGCGCTGGAGACCGGCAGCTTCAAGTTCTACGTGGAGATGCGCGAGCCTCAGGACGACCCCAGCACATGCGCGGGGAAGAGAACGCAGAAGCAGTTCACGCTGAGAATCCGTGCACAACTCTGGATCACCTCGACTCCGGCTATCCCGCTTGGGCCCGAAGTCGGAATACCATTCCGACTGAACCTACGGGCGCGCGGTGGAACGGGCATCTTCGACTGGAAAGTTGGTGCCGGCAGGCTTCCCGTGGGACTGCGACTCCGCGACGACGGATCAATCGCGGGCACACCTCGAGTCGCGGGCACCTACCGCTTCGTCGCACGAGCACGAGACACCGAATCACGGTCTATCAAGTATCCGGTGACGCTTGACGTCACACCAAGGCTAATTGTTCCGGCTTCGCAAATGCCGGCGGGGAAACTGGGTCGCTTCTACAGCGCCAACCTTGCGACCGTCGGGGGAATTGGTCCAATCAGGTGGAAGCTCGTCGGTGGTCGCCTCCCCAGCGGCATTCGGTTCGCAGCCGAATTGGGACGTCTCATCGGTACGCCCCGCGAGAGCGGCACGCACGTCGTCAAAGTCGAAGCCCGCGACCGACTCAACGCGACGTCCACCCGAACCCTCGCCGTTGTCATCAGGGCCGCGCCGAGACGCAGCGGGACGCGGCTCGGCGACCGCTAGAACACGAGCAACTCCGAGCTCCCCCGCCTGGTCGACGACGACGCCCTCAGCTTCCGGCTCGAGACCGCCGACGGCCGAATGACGAAGGTGCTGGCGCTCACGATCCCCAGCGCGAGACGACGCGCCGCGATCGCGGCGAGAACCTAGGTCGTCATTCGAATCGGTACCTCGTACTTCGCGACCGAGGTGCGCTTGCCTGGCGTGTCACCGGCGGGCATCGCGTTGAGGAGCTCGTCGCCCTGGCGGTAGTCGTCCTCGGTGTCGAAGAACACGATCACGACCGACTTCTCCGTGTCAGGGTCATGCAGCACGATCATCTCCTTCGCGGGCAACCCCTCAGGTGGATCGCCCTGCATCTCATCGCGCATCTCCTCGATGCGGTCGGTGCCGACCCCTTCGAACGTCACGACACGTGCGAATGCCATCCCGGAATCCTCCCTTGATCGAAGCACCAAACGACCTTGCTGAGCATTCTCCCTGGTCGATGGCAGCGCGGCAGCCGAACAGCGGCGTTCCGAAACATTTCAGCCTCTCGTAAGCGAACGTCGAGATTGCCGCGGTTCGCTGGAGGCAGCCAATCGTGGGCCGGATCACGGCTCAGCCAACAAGAGGAAGGAGCAACCAGGCGATGACCTTTCGTCGTTCCACCATCGTGGTCACGATCGTCGCACTCATCACTGCAACCGCGGCATATGCAGGCAGCGGAGGTGTCACAGGGCCGGCGTTCTACGTCGACGGGGCGCTCTACCGCACCGTCAACACACCAACCGACCTGTCAGCGACCGGTGCGCCAGACCACAGCTTCGACACGATCTACCAGTTCTTCGGCGCCCAGCCATACAACGTCGCGACCGCCGCACCAGGCGACCCAGGCTTCAACGGTGGCCGCTGGCGCGTCCACGGGCTCGAGTTCGCGGACTACGACGCTGCAGTCACCGCGTTCGACACAAACGGCAGCGGCGACTTCGACAGCGACGAAGAGGTCATCGCAGCACTAACGGCCGGCGCGGCCACAGACATCGGGATCGTCAAGAGCTTCGTCTGCCCGGTTATCCGCCTTCCAGGCTCCTAGCGACGCAACCCACGGGATGAGCGGGCAGGGCAACCGGCCCGCTCATCCCACAAGCAACTCAGCTAACCCCGAGCACCTGTCCGGTCACCCCGCGGATGATCGAGCCTCGCGCCGCAGTGGCTTCTTCAGCGGCGCCGCGCGCCACTCATCCACGCGCGGCCAGCGCGCATACGCGGGCAACGCAAGCCCGTCCCGGCTAGCCATCCCCCTCGACTTCGCGATCACGATGAGGCCTGGTCGCCGGGCCTGGTCGCCGGGCCACCACTCTCCCCCTTCCTTTCGCGCGCACGCGCGCGCGCGCGGGACTTGACCGGGTACCCACTCCCGTCGATTTGTTGATCGGGGTGGGGGCCTGGCCCACGAAGGGGCACAAAGCGCTGGCCCTCGGCTAGTCGGAGTCGATGTGCCACAGCGCCTGCCACAGCGCGGGGCGGACGCCCGCGAAGCGACTGTGGGATGGATGGACCACTGGAGCACGCAAGAGCGGCGGGGGCGCCCTGAGCGGCGTTGCCAGGAAAAACCCCGGTTTCCGCAGCCGGAGCGGAGCCCGAGATCCTTCGGTCGTCCAATCGGCGTCGATCGACGTGCTGAGTGGAGATCGTGGCTGGCTTATCCGCCGATCAGCGTCGCGGTTCTGCGCACGATCGTGCCGTGGATGTCGTTGAAGTCCAAGGTGACGAGGTAGCGCGCTCCGCGGCCAATCGCCGGGAAGCGCAGGGGCGCAGTGACGCTGCAGTCGCCTGCGAGGCGAAGGCGCGGCTGCCCGCTGGAGAGTGACCTGGCGGCCTGACGGACGCGGTACCTCGTGCCGATCGCCGCTCCTGCCGGGTTGTTCGTGCAGAGCTCGCGCACGATGAGCTTCACGCCCGCGCGTTGCGCGCCTACCCGAACGCGCACCACCGGGTTCCGCGCGTCCAGCGGCCGGGTTTCTTTCGCATACACGGACAGCGACGGCTTGGTTCGTCCGTCGAGTGCGATCATGCCGCTCTGCCAGAGGCTCGACTCGGAGTCCTGCCAGATGAACCAGACGAACATTCCGACGCGAGGATCGCGCTGCAGAGTCGTCATCACCTGCCGCAGATAGGAAGCCTGCTGGGCCACGCTGACGCCAGACGGCTCTCCCGGCCGGGTCTCGTAGCCGTACTCGGTGATCCAGATCGGGACGTTCTTCCGCCGGAACCACACGTCGAGCGACTGCTCGAACCTTGGGAGCGAGGCCAGCGATACGTTCGGCCAGAGCACGCGTCTGCGTCGGCTTCTGATTCGGAGGCACGGGATACGGATGGTGCGAATAGGCGTCGAACTTCAACCTCGGGTTCGCCTGCGCGAGGAGTCTCGCGAACGTGCCGGGACGGATCGTGTCCGACCGGCCCGGGACCTTGCGGTCGCGCCCGTGCGACGACGTCTCGCCGATGCCCACGAGAGCACGTGGGTTTCCAGCCTTGATGCCCTTGTATGCCGCCGCGTACAGCTTGGCGTACAGACGGGGGCCGATGATCCTCCCGCGTCCGTCGAACTGCGGGGTGAGGAAGAGCTGCAGGTTCGACTCATTCCACACCGACCAGAAGCGCACGAACGGATATCCCGGGTAGCGGCCTGAATAGCGGGAGGCGAGCGCGCGGGCGAAGTCGGTCAGATCGGCCATCCGCTTCGGGAGGACGTTCGGCCCCTTGCTCGCCGTTTGCCCATTTCGGAGTGCCCCAGATCGTCAGCAGCACCTCCATCCCGCGCTGCTGCGTGTCGCGCACGAGCTCGTCGAGGTCGTCGAGCTTGTAGACGGGATCGAAAGGGTCCGCCGCACTGGCCGGTCGCGTCGGAGCGACGGAGGCCCACGTCACGACAGCGCGGACCATCGTCGCGTTCGCGCCGCGTGCACGGTTGAGCGTCACGTCCCGGTCGCCTTCCCAGCGAAAGCTCGGGTCGTCGTGGAATCCGACCCACATGCGCTCGCCGCCTGGTGCGTCAGCGGTCGCGAGGAGTGCCGCGAGGAAAACGAGCAGGAGGAGAGCTACAGCCCGACACTGCACGATTGTCGCAGTCATTTGCTAACGGACCGCGGTTTCCTGCCGGGGGTGCTCCCTAATCATTGCGACGGCCGTAGGAGGCGTGCGCGCCGGACCCTGCTCCCGCCAAATCTCTGCGAAGTCGCACGGCCGTCCCGAACGCGCGACTCCCTCCCGCGCGCATGCGCGAGAGGCACGGGTCGCGGGCCGGAGGGTACCCACCCCCTCGCGATGACGATCGCGGTGGGGGGCCTGGTCGGGGCCTCGTTGCGATGATCGTCGCAGCTGCGATCTGAGATCCGTCTGACACGACGTCGCGACGCTTCTATGCATCGGCGATCCCGCGCGACCCCCGACTCGGCGAGTCGGTGCTACGGGCGTGGTCTGGGGACTTGCCGCCGCCTTAGGGGAGTTCTGTCATCGCGCTTCCGCCGCCCCGGCGCACCGGTTCCGCGACGGCGAGCACGCGGCCGTCGGCGAGGAACTCGATCCCGGCCGCCGCGCCGATCTCCCCCGAGTCGATGAAGTGGTGGCCTCGATCCTCGAGCGCGGTCCGCTCTGGAGTCGCGAGAAATGCCGGTTCCGCGCCCGTGTTCACGGCGTTGCGTTGGCTTGCTCGCGGATCGGCGATCGCCTCCGGAAGGCTCATGCCGAGGTCGATGCGATCGAGCATGATCTGCAGCACGGTGGTGATGATCGTGGCGCCGCCCGGAGAGCCGAGCGCGAGAAACGGCTCGCCTGCTCTGGCGACGATCGTGGGCGCCATCGAGCTGCGTGGGCGCTTGCCTCCCTCGACGCGGTTGGGATGGGTCGCCGAGTCGAAGTTGAAGTCCGTCAGCTCGTTGTTGAGCAGGAACCCGAAACCGGGGACCACCAGGCCCGAGCCGCCCGTCGACTCGATCGTGAACGTGTACGAGACGACATTCCCCGACGTGTCCGAGGTCGTCAGGTGCGTCGTCGTCTCCGCACCTTCGTAGGGGTGCGGGTCTCCGGGTGGAACGGGGCCTGGCGCTGCCGTGTTGGTGATCAGTGCACGACGCGTCGCGGCGTACTCGTCGGAGAGCAGACCACTCAGCGGAACGTTGACGTAGGCAGGATCCGCGATGTAGGCGTTGCGGTCGGCGAACGAGTAACGCGACGCCTCGAGGTAGTAGTGCAGGGCTTCTTCGCGGCTCATCGACGAGAGGTCGTAACCCTCGAGGATGTTCAGGGCTTCACCCACCGTTGAGCCGCCGCTCGACGGGGGGCCCATCGAGTACACGTCCAGCCCTCGATAGTTCACGTGGGTCGGCGCCCGCTCCACGGCGGCGTACGAATGCAGGTCACGCATCGCCATCACCCCGGGGCGCCACACGTGATTCGCCGACGGGCCGACGGCCGGATGCTGGACGGCCTCGACGATCGCGTCTGCAACCGCACCACGGTAGAACCCCTTGGCGCCCAGATGAGCGATCCGCTCGTACGTCTCGGCGAGCGCGGGGTTCGCGAACACCGTGCCCACGTCGCGCGGCGTTCCATCTGCGTCGAGGAACAGCGCGGCGCTGGCCGGAATATCGTCGAACCAGTCGCGGTTAGCATTTGCCTGGTCGAACCACACCTGGTCGATGACATAGCCATGACGCGCGATGTGGATCGCGGGCGCGAAGACCTCCGCCAGCGACATCGTCCCGAACTTCTCGAGCGCGTCGACCCACGTCTCGACCGTGCCGGGAACTCCGACGGAGAGCCCGCTGTACCGTGCCGCGTTAAAAGGCAGGGCCACGCCGTTCTCCCAAAACGACGTCGGATGCATGGCCGCCGGTGCGGTCTCGCGACCATCGATCGTCGTCACGGCGCCGTCTGCAGTACGGAGGACGAGGAACCCGCCCCCGCCGATTCCGCACGAGAACGGCTCGGTGACGCCAAGCACCGCTGCCGCAGCCACGGCGGCGTCGACCGCGTTTCCCCCGCGGCGCAAGATGTCGATTCCCGCCTCCGTCGCAAGCCTCTCCACCGACGCGGCCGCGCCGCCCGCGCCGATCGAGGTGGGCGGTCCCGAGCCGCTTCCGACGTCCGCAGCGGCAGAGAACCCGAATGCGAGTGCGACTGTCATCGCGAGCGCGACGAACAGCTGCAGGCCCTTGAGGCGCATGACTTCCTCCTCCGGCGGCGTTAGCGGGACCCTACGCCCTGGCCGCGAACGCGACAAGGCGACTTCGCCCGATCGGCCCCGATGGCTTCCCCGACCGAGTCGAGGCCTCACTTTCGGAGTGGGATCGCCCACGGGCCTGCCCCCCGCCGCCCACCACCTTCTTCTTATCGCGCGCACGCGCGCGCACGCGAGGCATCGGCCCAGCTGAGGGTACCCACCCCCCTCGCGGCGATCATGGCGATGGGGCCTGGTGCAGGGCAGTTCAGCCCGCCCGCCGCCAGCTCCTGCTCCTCGATCGCTGAGCTTCGCGGCAACTTCGGGACCGTCGCCTCGTTCCTCCTCGATGAACCGCTCGGCTTCCTCGCGGCGGATGAACACGTCGAGCGCGTCACCAAGCGGGAAAGTCGGGCGAGAGCGCGTCGTCAACGATCGCGACCAGCAAGTGTGCCCACCCTTGATCGCGCCATGATCCTCGAATCCGGCAATCGAGAGGCCGATGAAATCGTGACCGCCGACGCGACTTAGCTTGTAAAGCATGTTCGCGATGCCGCTCATGGACGTGGCTGTTCAAGAGGTCGCGGCGCTCGGTCTCGACCCCGAGGAGTTTCGTGCCTTGTACGAGGAAGCCCTGCCGCGTATCTACGGCTACTTCCTCCGTCGCTGTGGTGGTTCGGTGCCGGTCGCAGAGGATCTCACTCAGGAGACGTTCCTCGCCTCGGTGGACGAGCTGGGCGAAGGACAGCGCGATGCGACTCGACCCGCGCCTCACAGCCTGGCCCGGCGTGAGTGACGACCGATGCAGACTCAAAGACGCGCAGCCGACAGACGCGGTGGAACGTCCTTGCCACGCTGGTCGAGACGAACCCGCAACCGCAGAGGCGTCGGAAAACCGCGTGCGAAGCGAACAGCGGCATCGCAGGCATCCGGGCCACTAGAGGGAGGACGGCATGCAGTCGCATACCAACATCGACACCGCGTCGCCACGGTACGGCCTCGACCCGAACATCGGCGTTCGCCACGACCCGTGCCGGTGCCGAGCGCGACGGGAAGCCTTGGCGGCTGTCAGCTCCGGCAGATCGCGGGAGGCGCTCGCGCTGGCAACTGATCCGTCGGGTGGCCACCCGCGTCGCCGGCTCGCCGTCATGGTGACCTTGGCTTCCCCAGGGCGAACCCGTCACGACCGTCATGGGTGTGGCGCCTGGCTCCGGGCCAATCGCACGAGCCTCATTCTCTTGGGCGGACCGATACTTCTCTCGCTCGTCCTCGCGCTCGCCCTCACACCCAGCGCGACTGCGTATCAGGCTGCGAGCACGCTCAACGAGACCGCACACGTCTACTCAATGGAAGTTGGAGAGGTTCGCTGCCCGTCTCGCGAGGAGTGGGAGAAGGACTGGGCATCCTCGTTTGGGTGGGCATACACCGACGTCCGCAAGGACTACACCCAGCTCGGCCCGGTCGTCTGCACCGGCGCGCTGGGCGTGGGCCGTGCCGACGTGCCTGCCTGGCAGCAAGCCCTCGGCGTCCTGGTTCTCACGCACGAGGCCTTCCACCTTCGCCACTGGCGCTTCCGGAAGGACGAGGGAAAAGTCGAATGCCAGGCGCTGGCGAACTTCAGGGACGCCGCACGCCGACTGGGGGCGACGGCCGCACAGACCGAGGACCTCTACCCCTACGCGCTGGCGCTGCACGACTACAAAGTCAAGCTCTTCCCGCAGTACAGAGACTCCAAGTGCGTGATCCCACCGTGGTCTCCGCCGACAACGACTGGATGACTAATCGGCGACATCACGGGACACCCAACGCTCCAACATCCCGCCGCAGAAGACTCGCCCACCCACTCGGCCACGGCACACGCGAGGCGGGTACCCACCCCAGAGTTGACCATCCTTCGCCAACCCGCAGCTCGCGCTCTACGGACTCGCGGACAACATGATCAACGGCGGCGATGACCCATACGTCTCGACGGCCTCCGGAACAAATCGACGGCAGGTGCGCTTCTTCCACGGCCCACCGTCCTGGTCGGTCGACAGTGCTTGGCTCGCTGGAAGCCGCAACGGCGACGTGTGGATCGCCCGCCCAGACGGCTCCGCGGCAAGACGCGTCACTCGCACACCAGAGAAAGAAGAGTCCCCGGCCTGGATTCGCTAGCTGCCAGCGCACCTCGGCAGCGCCGCACCTCGCGATTCGCGAGCTTCAGAAGGTGCTGGAGCTCACGATCCCCGAGCGCGAGACGATCATCCGTGGCCTCGACGACGCGCCGCCGGGGGCTCGAGGAGCTCCGCGCCGTGCTGCTCCGTGAGCATGTCGGTCGCGTCCGGCAAGCACTCTTGCGCAGTCATGCCTGTTGTCACAGAATGAGGACGGGGGTACGGGGCTCTTCCGGAGGTATTCGGCTCGGACTGGGACTGGAACCCGACGCGTGCTGAATCGTTCGGGATTTGGGGTCGTCGTGCCCCCTGATACCAAGCCGCCTTTAAAGGAACGCTGGCGGGGTTGCGCCTCCCCTTGTCAGTAGACGCGCCCCCCGACCAGCGTCCCTCTGATCGTAAGCAGGCATCGCGTCATGACTAGGCCCCGGGGGCGCGGCCCTCGCGGGGATGAAGCCTGCCGGAAGTGTGTCGCTTAGACCAGTCCGTCCCGCACTCGGCCGACATGCTCACGGAGCAGCACGGCGCGGATCCCGGTCGCGTGCTCTAGGCTTCGTCGTCCGCGCCCTTCTCCCCTCACGGGCGTCCGGCCGTCCCTCCCCCCGGCGCGAGGCGCTTCCCTCATGTCTCAGCAGCCCGGAAGACGAAGCCGGCGCGTCTGTTCCCCGTGACCGCGTCCAAGTGGCGCGCGGAGCTATGCCTTCTCGCCGCGGGCTCTCGCGACCTGCTCGCGGAGCAGAACGCCGCGAAGCTCGGCGCACGACCCGAACGAACCCGTCGATCATCCAAATGAGCGCCACCACCACGACCGTCCAGTAGATGGCGAGGGGAACGAGAATGACCTCTTGTGCCTCATCCGTGCCGCGGCTCTTCACGAGGAGGACGACGGTGACAGCTGCTCCCGCGCGAGCGAAGAGGATCATGGCCGCCTTTGCTGGCTTGCTAACCCACTTGCGTTGACCGCCGCCAGCCCGGAGCCTTGTGGGAACGGTCGACGCACTCATCGAGGTTTTCACGCTCACTTTCGGTTCCCCCTCCGGCCGCGTTGCGGATGGTGCTCATAGGTACCCGGCGCCGCGGTGCGCGAAGCCCCTCGTTCGAGTGAACAAGAGGCTTCGCAGCGAGGATGGTCGGCTAGACGAGCCCGGCTTCTCGTCGAGCCGCGAGCTGAGACGAATAGACCTAACCGTGTCCCACACGGCGCCACGCCGGCACCGACCGTTGCCCACGCGAGCTCGTTGCGGCGAGGTCATCCCCGCTCAGCGGGTGGATCGCCGCCGGGGGGAACTTGGCGGGTACCACCGCGGCAAGCGGGCTGCGCGGGCTCGCATCACTGCGCGAGAGGCTCAACCATCGTCCCCCGACGCGAGTCTCTCGCGCCGTTCCTCTCCGCAGCCGCCTTGCGGGGTCACCAGATCCGTGTCACCCGGACAGCGCTGGAGCACCGGTTGTTGTGCTTGGGGCGCGCCTCGCGCAGATCGCTTCGCCGGCGCCGACCAGTCGGGCAACGTCGATCACCACTCCTCAGCCCCGCTAGCCCTCCTCGAGCTCGCCCGCCTGGTCGACGACGACAAGCTCAGCGCCAAGCTCGGAGACCGCCTACGGGCGGATGACGAAGGTGCTCGCGCTCACGATCCCCGAGCGCGAGACGATCATCCGTGCGCTCGACGAACCCCAGCGGGGCTCGAGGAGCTCCGCGCTGTGCTGCTCCGTGAGCACGTCGGCCGGGTGCGGGACGGGCTCGTCCAACCGAGCCCGAGCCAAGCGGGTTCCGTCGTTCTTTCGCTCCACGCCGATCCCCGGAAAAGCTTTACGCGGCTGGGGATAGGCATAAGCCGACGGGGCGCATAAAGTGAGCACGTCTAAAGTGTTTCCTCCTTGGGTGGGAGTGATTGAAGGGCGCCGATCGGGCGCCCTTCCTCATTCTGGATGGGACGGAGCGGCGAGACGACCGGCGGCTCGCGAAGCCCAAGACCACTCGAAGGAGGGCTTGGCCAGCCGGTGCGGAATCCGAAACACCGAACACTTCCTGGCAAGACCACCAGCGCCGACAGGGGGCCGCATGGTGCTGGATGGTGTCTCGCTTGACGATCGCGTTGTGCGTGATCTCACGGCGTTCCTGGAACGGCCGCTCGCAAAAAGCTCGAGCAGGCACTGTTCTTCTCCGCCAGATCGTCGCTCTGACACACGAGGAGAGATGGGCGGTCTTGGAAGCGCTGGATCGGGCGCCGTGGGAATTCGAGGAGGTTCGAGAGCTCTTCTTGGCCGATAGGGTGGGTCGGAGCCAGCGCAGGCATGAGCTCGGTAGCTCAGCGGCTGTGTTGTAAGGCCCGCGCGAATCCGCGAGCACGTCGGTCGAGTCCAGGACGTCCTGGAGGAGCGCCAAGCCAATCCGGCTGAGCCCCGCCCCCGTACCTCCAAGCGATCGGGCGCGGCACGTATCCCTCGAGACAGGTGGTGGGCCGCGCCCGGGAATACCGCGCAGGGCTAGGTCGCGACCTGAGCTATGCGGTTTGCTTCGGCGGGCAGACGTGATCCGCGTAGGTGCAAAACACACAGCAGTCGCCGAGTAGCGGCTTCAGCACCACCCCGCACCCGAGGCAGGTGTAGAAGTACTGGCACGCGTTGGGCGGCATCGTCTCGAGCTCCGCGTGACCGCAAACCGGACACACGATCGTCGCGGCCGTGATCGTCACCAAAACGCGAATGATCGTAGCCCGGTGAACCGAGCGCTAAACGTGGTCAAACGAACGATCCGAGCCGTGCGCATCGCCGCGACCGACACCCGCATCCCTCGACCGCTGCGGTGGCTCGCCGCCCTCGGCCTCGCACCGATCCCCGGCCCATTCGATGAGGCCCTACTGCTCATCGTTGCCATCCCGCTCGCGCTGTTCTACCGGCGACCGTTGCGCGAGGCATGGCAACAGGCCGACACCGCTGCTTCGTAGGCTCGTCGAACGCCGGCTAGATCCAGCGTTGCTTGCGGGCGGTCGAGAGCACCAGCACGGCGATGCCGAGCATCGCGGCGATCACCGCCCAGAACATCCACTTCAGGTCGAAGAAGCCGAGCTTGAAGTTCATGCCCATCACTCCTGCGAGCACGCTGGCAGGGAGGAGAATCACGGTCACGAGCGTGAGCAGCTTCATGATGTCGTTTGTCCGCTGTCCGATGCGGGCGACGAGGAGGTCGAACGAGCCGCGCGTCGATTCCTTCGCTTCTCGTGCCGCCTCTACCACCTGCGTCACGCGGCTCTCGATGGTGGCGAACCGCTCCGCCGACGTCTCGGTCGAGAGCAGATCGAGCTCGGGATGGGCCAGAGCGACGATCACCTCGCGGTGCGGGGCGAGCGCACGTCGTAGCGTCCCGATCGTGCGGCGGAGTTCGACCAGCCGTGTCAGCTCGTCGGAGACGTTCTTGGGGATGTCGGACATGATTTTCGCGTCGAGCTCCTCCAGTTCGTGCTCGACCTCCTCGAAGGCGCGGAAGTAGCTGGCGACGACCCAGTCGACAACCGCCGCGACAAACGACGGTGAGTCCAGCTCTCCGATCCGGCCTCCTCCTTCGGCGCGTTCGCGGAACTCCTCGAGCACCTCGATTTCGGCTTCGTGAGCGGTCACGACCCAGTTGGCTCCGAGCACGCATTCGACGGGACGCAGGACTGGCTCGCCCCCCTCGCCGCTGGCCACGTACAGCGTCACATGCATGTGCTCGCCTGAATCCAACAAAGAAGCGCGGCTCGGCTGCTCGAGCAACCTGTGTGCCTGCTCGTCGCTGAAGTCGAAGACCTCCTGCACGGCCGCGACCTCCTCCTCGGTCGGGTCGCGTAGCGCCAGCCAGAGCAGACCCTTCTCCCCGAGCTGGCCGAGCGCTAGGCCTAACTCCTCCACCCGCCTGGACTCGCCCTCGTCGAACACGAAGACCGTGAGCATCCACCGTGGTTCCAGAGACGCCAGCGTTTCCCTGTCCCGAACGGCTTCCGGAGTCCACTACGTCACCGTCGGGCTGCGGCCCGATTGACCCAATCGTGTCCCGTCTGGCCCCGACGCCGGCGTCTACCGTTGCCCCACGCGAGCTCGTTGCGGCGAGGTCATCCCCGCTCAGCGGGTGGATCGCCGCCGGGGGGAACTTGGCGGCTTACCACCGCGGCAGGCGGGGCTGCGCGGTCTTGCGTCGCTGCGCGAGAGACTCGCTCTCCTCCCCCGACGAGTCTCTCGCGCGGCTTAGTCGCCGCCGAACGACGTGCGCCCCCAGTCGTGCGATCGGCCCAGCCAAACCACCCGGCGGGCCACCCGGACACACGTCGAACTCGCACACGTCGTGCTGCGGGCCATTGCCGCCACCGTCCAGGCGGAGCCTTCACACTACGTCAGCGCCTCCGGCGGGATCCTGAACTGGCCACGGGTCCCGCTCGGTAGCCCTCCAGGTCGCCACGCACGAGCGCTCTGCGAACGGTGCTCGGGGAGACGCCCGTGAGGCGTGCCGCGGCATCCACGGAGAGGGAAGACCGCGACACGCCCGCCACCATCGACTCGGAGGAAGCCACTTCATGCACCCATGCATATTACTCCGAAAGACGCATATTCTCAAAGCCATGTCGGTGTAGCGTCAGGCGTGTGGCGCAACCACTGCCCAGGGCCTACCGCCTACAGCTCATGGTTCAGGACTCGGCGAAGGTCGCGAGGATCGTCGCCGAGGTCGACGCGCTCGAGGCGCCAGCGAGCGTAGCCGGGGCAACCGCAGCCGGAGACCAGCACCGCCTAAGAGGGATCCCGGCCGTCGGTCGGGGCTGCGCCGGACACATCACCGGCACCAGGCTGGACACCGCGCTGCTTGCGCGGGAACGACGACGCGGCCGGTAGTGCCAGCTCGCTCCCGTCGCCGCGACGAGAGCCCTCTCGTGCGCCCGACGCCGTCGTTGCGCCGATGGTGGCTCGAGCGGTTCACGCGCGATGAGTCCGCGAGTTCGCCGCGAGCATCTGGACGGACGCAGAAACCGCTGAGCGTCCGGCGTGGGGGCCGAGCTCGCCTCCCCCACTCTCACGTCCCTGAACGCACTAGTCCGGAGTGCTCACTTGGAATACGCAGCCGGGAGGCCTACGCTTGTGCGGCGGGGTCAACCTCAGGGAGGGAGGGTGACTATGCAGAACCGAATCGCCCTGATCGCGACGGTTCTCGCGACACTCGCGGTCGCCGCGATGGTGGCGCTCGCGACTGCGGCGCCGAGCGGGGCGTTTATCCACGAGATGATCGGCGCGGGGTGCCGGTTCGGAGGCGAGGACGTCGAGCCACCGGGGCAGACCCCTGGGCCGCCGGGGGGGAACGCCCAGTCGACCGTCCGGGCATTGCAGGCGACGGGCGTGATCTCGTCGATCGAGAACACGCCAACGCAGATGATTGTCCACTTTGATCTCAGCAGGCCGAACGCGAAGTTCATCTCTGCGGGGTTTACGTTGACAATCCCCGACGGAGCGGGGCCAGGAGTCGATCTCGTCCTCGATCCGTTGCCGACGATCGAGGGTTCGACGTTCCCCGCGTTCGTTCACTGCGCGAACCTGAGGCCTGCATAGCAGGGCCAGCGGAGCCGCTCGGCATCGCGTCGGGCGGCTCCGGCACACCCCGAACGCACTAGTTCGGGCATTCGTGCGTTCGTTTGCGCGCATCGGCAACTGCGCCGGCACAGCGTCGAGGTCGCCCCAGATGGCCAGCCGTATCTTCCGCAGAGGCGAGGCCGTCATTCCTTGGACTAGCCACGGTGAATGACCCCCGCACGGCGCGGCGGAAAACGTCGGGCGAACTTTAGGCCGGGCGGGATTTGATGATCTTGTCGTCGGGCGCGAGCTGACACCGAGCGAGGAGCTGCACTTCCTCGGGCGTACCTGGAATGGTGTCTGCGGGCACGTCTCTGCTCCACGATTCTTCGGGCTCGATGCGGACGGGTAGCTCGGGACTCGGGATCTCAACCTCGGGCGTCGTGGCGAACCAGACCCTCTTCACGACGAGATCTCGGTTCGGCGACTTGTTCGTTACGGTCACGATGTAGACGTTCTTCATGTGCGTATGCGTTCCGGTGAACTCAGACCATGTCCGGGAGACGACGGAACGCTTGTGTTCCACTGTCAGCTTGACCTGGCGCCGAACCTCGAACTGCCGGTACGCGGCCTGTATCGCACTCCGCACCGCGCCCGACCCGAAGTTCATTGCGGCGGACCGTCCGGAAATGCCATCGGGCGATCATCTCACGTTCGCCAAACGCCAAATGAACGCCAACCGCGAATCCAGCCTGGGCGGCACCTGGTCGAGCACGTCGAGCGCCGTCCCGGTGAGCGGAACCTCGCGCCTCGACCTGACTGTCTTCGTCCCGCGCACGAGAAGCGTCCTGCGTGTCGGATCGACGTCGCGGCGCTCGATCGAGGCCCACTCCGCAGGACCTAGCCCAGTTGCCGCAGCGAACGTCACGGCGGCAGCCTCTACACGCCCCAACTCTGCGACGATCGCCACCAACTCGTCCCCCGTGAACACGCGTGTCTCGCGTGGCTCTGGCGTCGGGTTCGGCAGAGAACTGCTCGATGTGTATTGCCGTGCGAAGGCGAAGGTTTCAGCGATGAACGCGTGGTCGGAAGTCAACCCGATGTTGACGCGGAGGGGAATCCTGCGCCGGTGCTGAAGGTCTACTTCGTCGCGCTCAATTCGAGCGTGCGGACGTTGGCCGAGTTGCGGAACGTCATCGCGGCGATGTCGCGGGAGGACGCACGTTTCGATAGGGCTTTGCAGGCTCTCGCGTCGGAGGGGCGGCGGACGTGCGAAAAGAGCGGTTCGGATGAGTGATGCGCTCGATCTGATGCATGGCCTTGTACTGGAGGACGGCCGCCGTTGGGGCGCGACGGTGACCCGCGCGGCGCCGCTTGTCTACGCGACCACCCGCGTCCTCCACGAGGCCGCCGCGCTGCTGCCCGACGGTGCCGTATTAGAGAACGCTGTCGCCCACGAGATCGCCGCCGGCCACGTCACGCTCGCGCGACTCCGGGGCGCGAGGTCGCAGGTTCGGTCCCTGCCGGGCGCATTCTCAGCCGCATGGGCACACGGGAAAGCGAAAGCGCCGCACCTGTTGAGGGGCGGCGCTGGATTTCGCGGCGGTCTTTCCTGGCGTCGAACCATGACCGCCAAACGCCTCCGCGAACCTGCGGCCAGATCGCGGGCGGCGTCATTGAATACTTCGGCTGGCCACGGCGAAGCGTCACCCCTCGGGCGAGGGATCTCGGGTGGTTGATGCCGCGCGGAGCTCCTCGAGTCCCGGCGGCGGGCGCCACTCCGTTGCCTTGCCCGCTCGAGCTCACCCCTGGCTACGCAGGCGACCGACTCTTGCTTCGCCCTCGCCGACGTCGTTCTCGGACTCGTCGGCGTCGTGGTCGAGCTCGTCCTTCATCTCGTCGATCTTGTCGCCGAGGTCGTCGAGCTTGTCCTTGGCCTTTTCCCAGGTGTCGTCGTCTCTTCTTTCACGTCGCCCCACGATTCCTGCGCCTGTCCTTCGGCCTGCTTGGCCTTCCCTTCGACCTGGTCTTCGTTCACGGCTCTACCTCCTCGACTTCTGGACTCGGGTGATACCCCGCCGCACACACGGTCAACGCTCGGTGCCACCGGCCGGCGCGGTGGTCAGGCGGCAGGCCGCTGCGACCGCCGCGCACCCGCACGGCACGCCGCCGAACAGAACCGATGGCCCCGCCGACGCACCACCAACGGTCGGGCGCACCCGTCGCAAAACCCGATCCGCGTTACAGGGCCGAGTGCCAGACCCTTCCTCCGCGCCGCCTCACGGACCCTCCGCGCCACCTCTCGCGCCGGCCGAACGCGACCCCCTTCGCGATCGACATGCCAGACACCGCCGTAGGTGCGGCTCAGCCAGCGTTCGTACCAGCGCGGGAGTTCCTCGCGGTCCCGCTCAGGGTCGCCGACCACGATGACGCGAGGTCGATCGCCGGCGGGGGTCACGCGATGCGCGGGGTTGTCGGCACGCCCGCGACCGTACGCCACCGACCCGACGGCGTCGGTCGGCCGGGGACGCTCGGACGGCTACGTGTCACTCGGAGTCGTGGCCAGCGCGGCCCTGGTCGCGGTCGGAGCCGGAAGTCGCCGACCCTCTCATCGGCCTCGCGATCACACTCGTCATCCTGCGGATCACGCGGGAGTCCTGGCAGACCATCAGAAACGGGTTACACGCCCACTGAAGGTCTCCGCTGGTTCAGACTCGGAGAGCGTCGACCAGTTCGCGGGGCGTGGTCGGTGACGAACACCCGCCGCGGTCGATCGTCGCGAGCCCTTGCGCCCCGTAGTTACGTTTCAGGTCGCCGGCTTTCAGCGTTCGGATGCTGTCGCTGGGGGAGGTACGGGCGATCAGTTCGCAGGCGGTCACCCCGGCGGGTAGGACGGACGGCTCCCGGGAAGGGGGCTTCAGCCGGACTCAAGGGTTTCTCAAGCAGCGCACCGCACTCTCTTTCTCACAGGCCGCACGGGATGCGGCAACCGATCAAGAGCAGAAGGAGAGACCAATGTTTTCCCTCTCAGCCACCACTTCCGTCAGAATTCGGCGGCTCACGAGCCTGATCGTCGCCGCACTCGCAATCGCAGCCCTGGCGCCTATGGTTGCACCGGCCGCGAGGATGCGCAGCAACGAATCCGACAGCAGCCTGGCACGGTACGGCTGGGGCGCTGCGGCCACCTTCGCGAAGCAGCAGACGCGCACCGCAATCGCGACCAGCGCTGACAACGATCTCCTGGCGCAGTACAGCTGGGGCGCTGCCGCCACCCTTGCGAAGCAGCACGCCTAGAACGACCATCGCCCGCCGGCGATCAGCGAACGGAAAGACTCCGGCACGGCCGGCGTTCCAGCCGGCCGGCCGGTCGCCGATCGTAAAACTGGTCCTCTAGCAACTGACGGCGTTCGGCCGGGTGTAGCCCGTCCAGGTTCAACGGCGGGTCGTGCCACGGCCGAACAGTCTCGCGGATCTAGTTACGGGAGACTCCGAGGGGGCCGCTAGGCCAGCGAGCGCACCGTCAGGGCGACCAGTACCCAGAAATCGATGCAGGCTGCAAGGGCGCCAAGCAGCAGGAAATTGAAGTCGGTGTCCGGAGTGTCGCCGAGCACATCGATGATCGCGTCGCGGTCGCTGTTATCGAGCCCAACTCGTTCGTCACCGGCGGCGTCGGCGATGAGCACGAGCGCGGCAGTGTCCATGTCGCCTGAGTGAAGGCGGCGGTCGGCGAGCTCGAGGTCGGCGAGCCTGTCGACCGCGATGCCGGCGATTTCCATGTCTGTGCGCATTAGGGTGGCAGGAGGCGCAGCCGCCCCGCGGCTTGAGGGAGGGTCGGGGAGTCTCCCTGTGCCAAGGCGCAAGGCGGCTGCTGACGGAGACCAGGAGGGCGGCGGCCTCCGATGTGGCGGGTCGCGTTCGATAAGACCTCGGCGTCCGATGCACGAACAGATGGTTCACGGACGCTGGCGCCAGACCCGAGCAGAGTCTCAGCGTCGAAGCACACGCCGCAAGCCCCGACGTTCCCACCCCTTCCGGAGCCTGAACGCCGCTACAGCACCGTACGCCGCTACGCCTACGAGATCACGTTCCCCCGCTCCCACCTCGCGCTATTTGCGGCAATCGTCTCGCGTCCACCGTGTCAACTCTGCCGCCGCGGGGTCTTCGGTCGACTTGCCCTCCCCCCGACCGTCAGACCCCGCGGCGCATGGAGCGCGTCGCACATGCTCCGGGGAGGAATGTCGCATCGAGGGGCGCGTCGCTCTTCGACTCATCGGCTAGACGACGACTGGACCTGGGTCGGGTTTAGAAGTCAGCCCGACCGAAGCTCGGGGATAGCCCCCTGATGCTGTCGCGCAGACCGCCATACCGTGCGGCAATGAGAGGCGATTGGCTCGTTGGTTGGTCGGCTTCGTCGGATTTTCGTGGTTCGCGCTGGGTGTCATCTTTGCCGACGACGTTTGCTCCACTGTCTGCTTGGCGCTCAGCGACCTGCCGATCATCTTGTTTTTCCCGGCCGCGATCGTGTGGTCGCTCGGGCTGATCGTGCTGTACCTCGTGGGGCGCTTGCGCGGGCGTGGGTCATCGAGTGCACGCCGAGCCACTACAGGCACGCACTAAGAGGCGCGACTAGACAAGTCCGATTTGCGACGGCGGCGGTCGCCAGGACCGCCGCCGTCAATCTCCTCATCGCGATCCGCCGCTACGTGCGGATGCAGTCGTAGTAGCCGATGAGCGGAAGGTAGGCGTACGGAGCCCCGGACGGCCCGCACGGCTGCCCACGGTAGAGGTCTCCGCGGATCATGTGCCCGGTCCCGACGAAAGCTCCCGAGCCAACATCGAACATCAGGGAGTTGTAGGTAGGCGCCGGATCGGGGTTGCCGGGGAACGGTCGGCCGACACCGGGGTTGAAGCATCTGTACCACCTCGGCGCCGCAAACGGGTGCAGGACGCAGGTCCAGCCGTGTGCCTCAAGCTCCTCGTGCGCGGGCGACGGGCCCTGTGCCAGGCCCGGCCCGGCGGTCACGCCGATGACGGCGAGTGCCCCCGTCAGGCCGAGCACCGTGACAGCTCTCCTCATCCTGCTCGTCATCGTTCCTCCTTCTCGTTATGTGTCGATGACGAGTCCGACGATGCGCAGCCCGCTCTGAAGCCGCGCCAAAGAACCACCAAAGCCCGCCTAGACTCAGGCACTCAGCGAGCCGCTCGCTCGGCTCGGTTAGACAAGCCCGTCCCGCACCCGGCCGACGTGCTCGCGAAGCAGCACCGCGCGGAGCTCCTCGAGCCCCGCCGGTGGGTCGTCGAGCGCACGGATGATCGTCTCGCGCTCGGGGATCGTGAGCGCCAGCATTCTTCGTCATCCGGCCGTAAGCGGTCTCGAGCCGGGAGCTGAGGGGGGACTCGCCGACGGATCAGGGGCCGCTTGCTCGGCGATAGGAGCGGCGACGTTGTTGTCCGCGAGACGCAGCAGCCGCCACGCGAGCAGGCCGAGCCAGAGGAACCAGGTGATGCTCGCAGCTCGTACCGCGGCGCCGTCACCGATGGCGCTGAAGACGACGCTCGCGGCCACGACGACGGGCACGGCGAGGAGGGTCGGAAGCCATAGGTCGCGCCACTCGGGGATCCGTCGGAACGCGAAAGCGAGCAGCGGTGGGACAAGGAAGAAGAGCGCTGATGCGATACCGGATTCGACCCGGTGCGCGTCGGCCTGCCAGGACATGTTGTCGCAGCCTTTATCCATGCCGCGGCAGTCGAGCCGGAGGAAGCCCTCGAGAAACCTGGTCACGCCCAGAATCGCGAGCCCGAGGACGCCGAGCCGTGCAAGCCAGCCGGATCCGAGCGCGCGCCAGAGGCCGAACGCGAAGGCGATGATCAGGAGCCCGTTGAGGTTCGCTGCGATTTGGTTGTAGAGCCAGGCTTGGTCGGCCGTCTGCGCGCCGAGATCGCTGATGTCGTCGTTGGCCGGGCTGAACCCGTCGGGCTGGGTGAGGTCGCCGAGCACGAGGCCGGCGACGAACGTCACCGGCGCCAGTAGCCCGCAGATAGCGGCGGCGCGAAGCGGCACCCCGCGAGTCTGGCAGACCTCGAACCGGAGATGCCGGAAGGCGTCAAGGTGCAGATCTTCTAGCGCACCCGTCAGCGTTGAAGGTGGACCGCTCGAGCAGCTCGACGTAGTTGGCGACCCGAACCAGCGGCCGGCGGTATCCGGGGAACACGATCACCGGGAGCGCACGGAACACCGCGTCGACGGCGCGGCGCTCGAGGCCGAGCTCGCGCAGGTCGGTTCGCGAGAGCAGCGCTTCGGGGTTCGCGAGCCGTTCGGCGGGTGCAGGCGGAGTGCTCACGACCGCGACCACCCACTGCGACTGCGTCGTCCCCTTCGGGGGCCGACGCGCCGACGCAGTCGCAGGGAAAATGGGCACTTGGTGTCCGTCTCAGCTCGTTGGAACGGAGCTGTAGCGTCACGGTCTGATGTCTGGAGAACCCTCGGGAGGAGCCGCTGATGGGGTCGGATTCCTACTTCAGTTCACCGAACGAGCAACGGGCTACACGCCCTGGGCGCTTCGTGAGGGTCGCCGAGCTTCCCGAATTGAACGTTGCAGCCGGGCTCGTTCTCCAGCCGCTTTTGGGAAGCGGCCTGATGGTCAGCTTTGCTCGGTATGAGCCCGGCGCGGAGGCTCCTCTGCATGCGCACGAAGAGGAGCAGGTCTTCGTGGTTGTCGACGGCGAATTCGACGTGACGCTCGGCGAGGAGACGCGGCGGATGAGCGTCGGCGAGGCTGCAGTCATTCCATCCTGGGTTCCGCATCGCGTGAGGGCAAGCGACGCTGGCCCCGCGATACAGATCGACGTGTTCTGTCCACCACGCGAAGGCTTGCTGAGACTCCTCGAGCAGGTCCGATAAAGAGGTGACGAGATCCGGATGGCCGGCGCCGGCTCGCCACAGATCTCACGACGTCTTGTCGCTGCTCTGATCGATCTTCGCCGCGTCGCGCTGCCGGAGCGCAAAGAGGCGCTTGACGAGCAGCTTTCGCTGCTCCGTGCCGCCACGCGTGAAGCGATGGACGATGAGCGGGACGTCCGCTGTCGCTCGACCCTGACCCAGGAGGACTAGGAGGGATTGGCGAAATAGGTGGGCGCTAGGTCCTGCGGAAGCAGCGAATAGACGACAGCATCGGCGCGGGTGCCGTCCCTGCGACCGTTGTAGGCGCGGAGAACGCCCTCCCGCGCAAAGCCTGCCCTCTCTGCGACGCGCTGGGTCACGACGTTCTCTGGGTCCGTATGAAGCTGCAGGCGGCCAAGTCGCATCTCTGGCAGCGCCCACGACGCCATGAGCCGGACGGCCCGCGTGGCGCGCCCCTTGCCTCGGCCGTTTTGCGAAGCGGAATCACGGGGGCGATGCCGCGCTCGTGGCACTCGGCGTAGACGCGGTTGTTGTCGTAGCTGGCGGGGCGGCGCTAGCGGCCGAAGTGGACGGCGGCGCTTGCAGGCACGGGCCCGGGACGCGCGCCACATGGCCTCGTCGGTCAGTCGGCGGTGCGCCGCGTCTCGAGCACGCGATCCAGGTCGAGCTGCTCCGCTGCGTCCAGCGCCTTCTCCGCCGCCCTGCGGGTGTCGCGGCCGAAGACGCCACGGAGCAGCCACTTCCGCGCGAGCTGTGCGAGAGGCAGGTCGAGCGTTGCGACGTCGGGCTTTCGCTTCGGCGCGAGGTAGAGCTCGACTGCGAGTTTCTTCACGAGTGCCGGATCCGGTGGCGTGCCGGTCGCCTGCTCGAGCCGGTACGCGAGCAGCGAGCCGAGGACGCGCAGCTCGCGCACGCCGGCGCGCAGTGTCGTCGTCAGCGAGACAGCCGTCGAGGCGACGAGCACCCACGGGACGCGGGTGAAGCGGGCGCCACGGGCAAGGACCCGTACGGCCGGTGTCGCGATCGCGACGAAGCGTTGGACACGGTCCGTGACATCTTCCATTCCGTCGTCCGCGACGATGAGAAGCCTGCCCTGGGCTGCCGTGGTGACGCGCTCGTCGGTGCGGAGCAGCCGGTCGACTAGGTCGTCAAGCAGGTCGCCCGCGGCGCGGACCAGCGCAGACGTCATGACCTCGTCATGCGTGGACTGGCGGTACGTCTCGGTGCTCACGCAGCAGTCGTACCCCGCCGCAGCGAATGCCAACTCTTCTTCGGCCCGCGCGATGGCCCCTTCCGCGCGTGCGCGTGATGCCCGCATGCAGGTGGCTGACAGGAACACGAGGAGAGCGCCGATCGGTGCCCGACCGCAAGCGCGGCCGTTTTGCAACGAGCGTCTCGAGGAAGAACGTGCGCTGCCGGGATGAACTTCCGGCTGGGCGGGCGGCTCCGGCCAGCATCCGCACACCAACCGAAAGGAGGCGATATGTCGACACCAGAGGGTGAAAAAGACCCTGGCAGCCACGGCTACGGAGGGACGAACCCGGACTACCCGGCCGCAGACGAGGAACGCGACGAGACGCCCCAGGAAAGGGCGGACGAGGAGACCGCGGAGCAGCGTCGGCTCGTCGAAGAGCAGAGCGAGGCCGAGGCGGAGCCTGTCGACGTGCACGCGCCACCCATGGATGAAGTCACCCCTTCGTCAGACGACGATGAGGAGATAGAGGGCAGCGGCAACCCTCCGGTCTAACGCCTACTGAATCTATGGACGGCCGTCGTCGCTGGGTTCGGCCAGGAGTGCAGACGAACGGCTTCGTCCAACCGATGTCTTCCTGGATGATGCAGTCGGAACCTGACCGCCGCGGCGAGCTCGAAGGGTCGAATTGAAGGGCCGCGAGGCACGGTTGTCCCTCGGTCGAGGGAACTACAATCGCGCGAGAGCGAATTTCGGATTTTCCGTTCATTATTTGGTCGGTATGCGCGCGTAGCCGACAAGAGGGGTGCTCAGATGAAGCTGAAGTTGGTGGTTGTTTGTTTCTGTGCCCTAGGTCTCGCTGTTTCGAGCGCGGCCGCCGCTCCCCCGCCGGGGAAGGGAAAACCCGAGACGACGGGTAAGCCGGCAACCACGGGAGCCAACTGCAAGCCGAAGGTCACGGTCGTGCTGAAGGGCGAGCTCACAAGCGCCGCAGCGGGATCCCTTGCGATGGAAGTGTCGCGGGCGAACCGGTGGGGCCGGCCATGGGCGACCCTCGGCACCGCTACCGTCGTTGTAGACGACACGACGAAGGTTCGTCGAAACGGCAAGAAGCTGCTCACCGATCTCGTCGTCGGCGATCGGCTGCTTGTCCAGGCACGGGCTTGCAAAGCCGACCTCACGACAGCGACAGCGCCCGCTCTGACAGGCGTACGCGTCGTGGCACACCCTGCGAAGGCCTAGGAACCTCGATTTCTCCGAACCGAAGAGCGCCCCGACAGGGGCGCTCTTGCTGTTAGGGGCGCTACAGGCCGATAGGGGGAGGAGGCCCGAGTTCGAATCTCGACGCCCCGAGTGTCGAAGGCCCCGCTAAGCGGGGTTTCGTTGCTTGTAGGCTAACGTGAGCACCTTCAGGGTCATCCCAGGGTCACCAAGTGCTTCCTGGGCTCCGACGAACTCCAGGTCGATCCGGCAATGGCGCCACTCCGGGTCCAGTTTTCGCGTTTGGGGCCCGGGGTATGAGCGGCCACCGGAGGAACCGAGAATGGGGAACTGGAGGCACTGGTACAAGCCGAGCTTCTGGCGCTGGTGGTGGGCGACCGGCGCTCGGCACGAAACGAAGGCGGTCATGTTCACAGTCGCCGCCCTAACAGTTGGCATCGTCGGCTACGTCAGCGCCACGGGAATGACCGACGACGAGAAGGCCGCGTTCACCGAGCAGGTGGTCACCGTCACACGCACGACCCTGGTGAAGGGGAAGCCCCGCCTAGTGAGGGAGGTCATCACGACCACGCTCCCGACGGAGACGCAGATGCGGACGATCCGGCGCAACGGTCGCACGATCACGATGGCGGCGCCGGGGGAGACCATCACGCGCACGACGACGACCACGATCGCTGGCCCGGTCCGCAAGCGCGTCGTGACCAAGAACCGCATGGTCACCGTCCCTCGCGATCGCCTGGTGCGGGTGACGCTCCCCGGCGTAACGCAGCCGGCGACGACCGTCGAAGGGCCGGAGCGGGTGGTGACGACGCCCGGTGAAACACAGACGCAAACGGTGACAGGCCCGACGCGAACGGTCACCGCACCAGCGCAGACGGTGACGAACACGCAGACGGTTACGGGCCCCACGACGACCGTGACGGGACCAACCACCACGGTGACGGGGCCGACGACGACGGTGACAGGCCCGACACAGACGGTCACGGATACGGAGACGGTGACGGTGACGGTGACCGAACCCAAAAAACCGTAGCTGCTGCTGCGCCCACGCTCCGCGCTGTGCTGGCGAGCACGTCGGTCGAGTGCGCGACGGATTGGTGTGAGCCTTGTATCGATCGGTGCGTCGACTTGTGCTCCACGCCTCTGTCGGCAACAAAGGGGGAACCACAGTGGCACGCATTTGCGGCCGTGTCATCGGCTTTGCGTTGCTTGTCTGCACACTTGCCGCCTTCGTCGGCGTGGGCGCGGCAGGCGCCGACCCGAACGGGGCGAAGAACGCCTTGTTCGTGGCGCTCGACTGCGGCGGCCCGGTCGTCCAAACCGTGACGAACGGGGGTGGGAACCTCGTCCCCACGCACGACCGAAACGGCACGGGTGTGTTCATTGCAACCAAGTTCGGAGAGCAGCACGGCGTGTTCACCGACCCGGACGGAAACGAATTTCCGTTCGAGGACACCGCCGTCTTGGAGAAGGGGAAGGGCTCGGCCAGCCCGAACGGGCAGCCGATCGTGGACTGCGATTTCATCGTCGATCAGGACACGCCGGACGGCGGACACTTGTTTGTCGACGGCACCGTGTCCGGCTTCTGGACGCACTAGCTCACCGAATCCATGCGGGGAGGCGGCAACATGCTGCCTCCCCAAATCCAGCGCGCGGAACCGTTAATGACGAACGGCGGCGGCGTGATCGACCGACCCGGCTGCTTGGAGCGGAGTGCCTCATAATGGCGCGAGCCGTCTGGGGTCGCCGACGACCTGCTCGCCGCCGTCGCGACATTGACTCGGCCGCCGCCTCGTCATAAGGGTCGCGCCGGGGGCCACCGCGGCACAACTAAAGGGGTTTGGACCTGCTTGTTGCGCTGGGCGCCTGCGTCAGGTTCTGGGTACTCGCCCCACTCACCGTGTACTGGTTGATCTAGCGGCATTCGAGAACCTGCGATGCCTCTTCCGGGGTACCCCTAGCGGGGTACTCGCCAAGCCCGCATACTGCGGGTGTTGGGTACGTGTCTGCGGCGAGGGGGGTCTTTGGCATGAGCGGAGTTACCTTTGGAAACGACCGTTCGAACGCACACACGAGCGAGCCCAGTCCTGTCCTCCCGCTCATGATTCTCGTCCTCGGACTGGCGGTCGCGACGATGTGGTTCGTTGTGCTACCCGCCCTCGAACAGCCGCCCTCCGGACGGACTTGCGAAGTGGTGTTCGTCAAGAACGGAACCACCAGATGCATTGAGCCGACTGTCAGTGGGATGCGGGCAGTGCCCCCGCAATCCAAGTCCTCCAGCTGACCCTCGCAACGGCGACCTGCCACGCGCCGCCCGGCGTTCACACGGCGCTTTACGCTCGACGGGTGCCGCAGCCCCCGCCTCGTCAGCGAAAGCCCGCGTTGCGCTGACACCCAGGAATCCCCGCGCGTCGCGGCCTAGGCGACGCGCGGGCCGGGTGGGCTGCCCGAAGGCCGGACGCCTCGGCTCTTACCTCGGTTCACCCGGCCCGAGCTCCACGATGCCACCCACGCGCCGTGCCGGCTAGATGGCCGCTCGGGACGTGGCCGAGCGTGGCCCAATAGTGGCCCAAAACGATTCCAAACGGCCCTCGTAACCATGCGGCCTCCGGAGCCGCCAATCCCGGAAGACCGCATGGCTGCGGGCGTTCTACGTCGATGGTCGCGGAGCGTCGGGGTGCTGGGAATAGCTTCCCAAGCTGAGGGTCGTGGGTTCGAGTCCCATCCCCGCTCTAGAGAAAAGCCCCGCTAATCGGGGCTTTTCGTTCGAGGGTCGGTGCTCGCTTTCACGGCGCCGCGAGCGATAGTGGTTCTAGTTAGGATCCGGCGGCCGCGGCCGGCGCGAGCACGTACGCGACCATGGTCTCGGTGTCACTGGGGTCGCGCTCGTAGCACGCGAGCGTGAACGACGGGTTCGCGTGGCCAATCATCGCGCTGACGGTGGCTCACGGCGAGGCCGTACTCGGTGAGCCACACTGATCCGGCCGAGTGTCGGAGGCTGTGCCATGAGAGGCGGCCTTCGAGCGAGTCGAGCCCCGCTGCGCTTTCGCCTTCGCGAGCGTCCGCTGTGCGGTGAACGGGATTCGGAGCCTCCACGTCAGAAGCAGTTGCCGCAGCTCGGGGAACAGCGGACGCTCGCGGCACTCATAGTGCGTCCCCTCCCCTGGAACGCTGGTGTCGCTGAGCCCGCTCATCAGCACGCCGCCACTTGCCGAATCGCTCGAGCCAGTCTAGATTCGTGGAGGGGAGGGGCAAGGGTGCTCTATTGCGTTGAGTGTGGCTGCTGGTCGGAACTCGGCAGAGGCTGGGTCGCGATGCGCTGCGACGACGAAGACCCGGTTGACGGCGACGTTCATCCCGACATCGCCCTCTACTGCCCGCCCTGCGCAGCCCGCGAATTCGATTACAAACCCGACGTCGCCGTGGACTATGTATGCGTCTGGGAGCAACGACAGGCGATGTCCCGGAGAGACGCTGGCGGGAACGAACTGCGCGACGTTTAGGTAATCGCCAGTCTGGCCAACCTCTCGCTGGCGGCTCCGAACTGCGGCAGCTTCGCGCCCTTTCGCTGTGGGGAGAAGGGGCTGGCGGCAACCAGCGAAGACACCAAGGTTTCGGGAGCCGCCATACGGCTTCGCACCCGTGGATACAAGCAAGAAGAAGATTCGCGAACGCTCGGGATGGTTACATCGGCTCGGTTCGTCACTTCGCACAGGAGCCGGAAATGACTGAGAGATTCGTACACACAGTGCATGCCGATGGGCACTGGGAAAACACAATCGAGAGGCAAGAAGGAATGGTCCGGTGGCCCTTACCGCACCAAGGACGAGGCGGTAGGTGCTGGCCGGGCGGAAGCGCAGCGGCGCAACACGGAGCACGTGATCCATCGTGAGGACGGGTCGATTGGTGAGCGGAACTCTTGGCCAATCGTTGGCGTAGGCACTCTCTTGACCAGCCATCCTCGGACAAAGACGAGCAACGAGGCGACGCCTCCGTCCTGATCGACCGGCCAGGAGAGATCAGACCGAGCGGGACGACCATGGGGCGAGTACGTTTCATCCACGGGTGCCCCGCTTCCGCACCATCGCTCTCGTCGCGTTGATCGTCGTCCTGACGGATGTCACATGGGACGGCAAATCGCTCCGTATCTCGTTCGGCCTGCCAGGACGACGGCGCATCGTCCAACTCGTCTTTCCGTAGCGACAGCGCCCGCTCACCGGCTCGAACCCCGACACAGCAGGCCCATTGGCGTAGCTTCATGGTCGACCGCTCGCCGCGGAGAGAACATCGGGCAACTGACGGCCTGATGACCACCACCTTGAGGCCCGTCGAGGCGGCGCTACAAACCCCGCCGTCTCTGGGCCTCGAAAACGACCAGGACACCTCCACGCAACGCGTGACGGTTTGCGACCCTCGAACGAGGCACCAGGCAAGCCCTGCTGGTGCCGAGGTCTCAGATGTGTCTGCGGCCAGACATGTCCAGGGCCAAGCCGTGCCCGCTGCCAACGAGCAGCCGCGCGCGAGCAGTAGTCCTGTCGTTCCGCTCCTGGTCATCGTTCTCGGGCTCGCGATCGCAACGACCTGGTTCGTCGCGCTTCCGATGCTCAACCAACCGGCGCACGCGAAACGCACCTGCGAGGTCATCGTCCTCACGTCCGGCAAGACGAGGTGCGTCTCCAACCCGAAGACGAAGACGGCGCAGAGGAAGACAAAGACCGCCAAGCGCGTCAAGCAGTAGCCCGTCGCGCCGAACCCTCGAACGAGGCTTCAGGCGGGCCTCCGTCTTGCCGAGGCTTCGAACGTGCCTGCGGCCAAGCCCCTGTACGGCGTCCTGAACGTCACCCTCCGGAACCAGCGGTCGGAAGAAACGACCCGCACCGTGATTGCGCTGCTGTTCCTCGTCACCGGTCTCGCCGCAGCGAACATCTGGCTGCTCGCGCTACCCCTGTTCGACAAGCACCGTGCGCCACAGGATTGCCAGGCGTTCGTCCTGACGAAGTCCGGCGTCACCAGGTGCATCCCTGAGACGACGCCCGGAGAGCCGATTCCCCGGACCGACAACTGACGCGACACGCGTCATCAGGATCACACTCGTTTTCGGGGCTTTCTGCGGCTGGAACTGAGAGGTGTGCCCGTCGTTCCGGAAAGCTCGTCGCATGGCTGATTTCGACCGCCTGTCCTACGATGAGCTCGTCGCGGGCGACTGTCATTGCGCCGACCATCGGCGGGCCGGGCCTAGTGCGCAAACGAGTCGAGCGCAGCGACTATCGCGGTCGCTCCATCGGCGAGGGTCGGCGGCCCGTGAGCAACGAGGACGCGCTCGAGCCGTAGCCGCACAAGCACTCGAAGTGACCGAGCAAATGCATCCACCTCGTGGGTACCGGCTCCCTGTGACCATCGCCGGATTTGACCCGAGTAGGTCATCGACCGGCCATCTGAGCGGCCGTATCGTCGTCGTGGAGTGAAACCGGAGGGACTTCTGGCGATGCATACGACACGCGAGACGGCTACACAGCTTTCCCAGTCGGGTCGGCCCGAGTGGGCCAACTTCACTATGGGACTGCTTGCCGCCCTGGCGGCATGCGTGCCTTTCTGGGTGGTTGTCGCACTGAGCGTGTACCGGTTGATCTAGCGACTTTCCAGAGCCGATCGGTCAAGTCTGAGCTCTCGCGCCGAGCTCCGAACGTGCGTGCAGGGAACCTTCCCCGCGACGTCGCGTTCCTGCGCGTCGGACTGCGGGTGACTTGACGCAATCGTGTCCGGTTACAGCCCGCCACGCGGACGTACCGTGGCCCCTGCGAGCCCGGTGCCGGAGCCCACTTGCGAAATGGTGCATTTAGCGCCGGGGGGTGGTGGCGACGGTGCACCCCTGGGGCAGGAAGGGCCTGCGCGGGCTCGCGTCACAGCGCGAGAGAGTCGTCACTGTCGGCGACTCTCTCGCGCAGCCTGCATCAGACGGGATCGAGCTGGCTGACGTCGGCCACGACCACTCGCTCAACGGCGCGACAATGGCCTAGCTCGCTCACGACTCGCGCAACACCCGCCGCTCGGCATCGAAACGAGAGCATGGCGCCGCCCGGGATATGGGGGGCGGCGCCGGGAGGGGGCGGCGGGGCGTCCCTGAATGGACGCCCCGCCTAACGCCGTCTGCGGCCCTGCGGCCAGGCCGCCCGCGGCGCGTACCGGTCGAATCGGCGCGATGACCCTTGTCCAGAAGCCCCAAAAGGGGGTGAGATTCTCGACGTGCTCCCCGAGGCTGCATCCCTGCCGGTTAGCGAGGCTACAGCTTCTGCTCGAGCACGACGCGGGTGCCGCCCGGCTCCTGCCGGATGTCCGCAGTGCTCATCAGTTTCCTCATGAGCAGGATCCCGTGGCCGCGGTTCGGGTCATCCGTCGGCTGGCGCCACGTGCCCTGGTCCTCGACGGCGATCCGCAGGACGTCGTCGCGGTGGCTCAGCTGGATCACGATCGAGCCGTTCGTCTCGCGGTAGGCGTGCTCGATCGCGTTTGCGCACGCCTCGTTGAGCGCGAGCACCGCGGCGTGCTGCGTGTCCTCGTCGATAGCCCGTAGCGTCAGCCAGCCGTGCACGCGCCGGCGCAGCTCACGAACGGCGTGGGGATCGGCCGGGATCTCGAGCTCGAGCGCGCCCGGCACCTCCGCGAGCCGCACGAGCAGGAGCGCAAGATCGTCCTCGGGGTCGGACGCCAGCGCGGCGACGATCGCATCGGCGCCCTCCTCCGGGAGTTCCGCCGACTCGAGGAGCGCGTCCGCGAGCCTCTCGATGCCGACGTCGATGCTCTCGTCGCGGTGCTCGACGAGCCCGTCCGTGTAGAGCGCAAGCGTCGCGACCCCAGGGACCGGCGCGCTGGCGTCGCGCACCACTCCGGAGGTGGTCCAACCGAGCGGCCCGCGGTGTGAGGCGCTCAGCCGGGTGACGACACCCTGCTGGTGATCGACCATGAGCGGGGGCAGATGACCGGCGGAGGCATAGGTCAACTCCCTCGTGAGCGGATCGAACGTCACGCAGACCACCGTCGCCATCTCGTCCTCGGGAACGTGTCGCGCGAGGCGATCGACGATCGCGGCCGGCGAGACGTGCTCGAGCGCGTAGGCGCGGAATGCGTTCCGGAGCTGTCCCATCGAGATGGCCGCATCGATCCCCCGCCCCGCGACGTCTCCAACGGTCAGGTGCAGGACGCCGTCGGGACGACGGACGATGTCGTACCAGTCGCCCCCGACCCGCGTGTTCAGGGCGCCTGCGCGGTAGTGCGTGGCGACGACGACGCCGGCGACGTCCGGCAGGCGGTCGGGTAACAGGCTCTGCTGGAGCAGAACGGCGGCGTCGTGCTCGTCCTCGTGGCGGCGAAGGCGGTCGAGCGCGAGCTCCACCTGATCTGCGTACGCCCGCAGGAGGGAAAGCTCGTGACCTCCCAGCGCCCGCGGCTGCGCGAAGGCGACTGTGGCAGAGCCCGCGGGACGTCCGTCCCGGTACCGCAGCGGGACGCCGTACAGCGACCCCATCCGAAGCGTGGTGACACCGCGAGCGGCGTCGATCCGCGGGCTCTCGTCGATCGCGACCGGAGCGTCGGCCTCGGCGACACGGCCGGCGAGGTCCGCCGCCATGTCATCGGGGACGTCTGCGAGCGTCGAGTGCGCGCCCCGGCGAACGACAACGGCAAGCGACTCGTCGCCACCGTCCGCAGTGAGACCGACGATCGCCGTTCCCGCCTGGTGCTCCGAGGTCAACGCGTCGACGAGCGCGTTCCGCACGTCGGCCGGTTCTCCCGCCTCGTTCAACGCGTGTGTCAGTTGACCCCATCTGGCGACCTGGGCGCGGCTCGCCAGCGTACTGCGTCGAGACCGCGAGACCGCCCAGCCGAACAGGAGCAGCACGAGAGCCGCGGCCGCCGACACGAGAAGGACCTCGCGGAGCAGAGCGCGACGCGCATCGCCGTAGACGACACTCGCAGGCTGGTCGATCACGGTGAGCCATCCCGGCGTAGCGGAGGTCCCGAACGCGACGACCCTGTCCGCCGATCCCTCGAGGCCGTCGGTATCGAGCAGCACGCCCTCCCGGGCGCGGCGCAGGCGCGTGACGAGCTCGCCGTTCGCCGGTCGGGCGAGATTTCGCCGCGTCACTCGCTGCCCCGCGCCGTCGATGACCTCGAGGTCGGTGTAGCCGAGGTCGTTCGCCCGTGCGTCGTCGGCCGAGGCTCGGAGCACGACGCCGCCCGCAAGGACGCCGTTGATGCGCCCGCGTTCGTCCCGGGTCGGGACGCCCATCACCACCAGCCGCCGCCTGCTGCGCTGTGCGACGATCGCCTCGCCGACCACGGGCTTCTTCGTCCGTAGCGCTTCCTTGAAGTACGAGCGTCCGGCGAGACTGACCGGGACGGGCCCGTTGGGGTCGCTCGTCGCGCGCTGGCGCCCGGTGAGGTCGATCCAGCCCACTCCGGCCGTGAAGCTCGTTCCGGAGTCGGGGCGGAACTTCGCGAAGTACCGCTGCATCCGGTCGGGGTCGCCAGACACCACGCTCGGCGCGACGGCCATCGCGGAGAGCGTCTGCAGCTGACCCGCGAAATAGGTGTCGAAGACGGTTCCGGCGAGCACCGCCCGGCTGCGCAGCTCGTGCGCGGCATCGTCCTTCGCGGCCTCGTACTGGCGCCAGACGAACCCGATGGCGACGGCGACGAGGACGACGAACGCGAGCACGGCACAGACGAGGAGCGGTGCGCGGGGCCGCGAGACGGTCCTCGCGAGGGCATTTTCGAACGACGTGCCGTCTCGTCCGATCCTGTCCACTGCCTAGCTCCCGGCCACTCCAGGGCCGGCGCGGACCATTCGCACGGCCTCGTCGACCGTGGACTCGAGGCGGACGGACTCGCCGAGCCGGACGATCTCGAACACGCGCGCCACGTGTTTCGACGCGCCGGCAACCACGACAACTGCGTCTCGGGACTGGATCGACTGCGCGCCCGCGACGAGCACGTTCAACCCAGTCGAGTCGATGAATGTCAGACCCGCGACGTCGACGACCACCGCCTCGCACGTCTCCGCGCGCACGTCCGAGAGGCGCGGCGCCAGCTCCGGCGCGGAGAGGAAGTCGAGCTGGCCGCCGAGCGATACGACGAGGATTCCGTCGCCGTCATCCGCGATGGAGACCGACAGAGACGAGGATTCGGCAGCCATGGTGAGGCCCGCGACTCTATAGACGAGCGACGGAATGCGTCATCAAGGCGGCCGGTCGCATCAGCGGTAGTCGGGATTCGGATGATCGAAGCGGCAGCCGGCATCCCACTCCGAGCGCTGGTTCCCGTGGGCGGGTACACCGCCGGCGTCCTTGAGGAGCCGCGCGAGGTGGAGCAGGTTCCACGTCATGAAGGTGGTGTTCCGCTGCGTGAAGTCGTTCTCGGGCCCGCCCGACCCCGGGTCGAGGTATGACGGCCCGGGGCCTGCCTCGCCGATCCAGCCGGCGTCCGCCTGCGGCGGGATCGTGTAGCCGAGGTGCTGGAGCGAGTACAGGACGTTCATCGAGCAGTGCTTGATCCCGTCCTCGTTCCCGGTGACGAGACACCCGCCGACCTTCCCGTAATACGCGTACTGCCCGTGATCGTTGAGCTGGGACGAGTTGCCGTAGAGCCGCTCGATGAAGCGCGTGCAAACCGAGGACTTCTCTCCGAGCCAGATCGGGGTCGCGACGACCAGGACGTCAGCCGCCTGAACGCGCTCGTAGAGCTCGGGCCACTCGTCGCTCGCGGCGCCGTGCTCGCGCATGTCCGGGTAGACCCCGGAGCGAGATCGTGGTCGACGGCGCGGAACCGGTCGACGGCGACGCCGTTCGCCTCCATGATCGCGACCCCGACGTCGATCAGGCCCTGCGTGTGCGAGAGCGCCGGCGACGGTTTCAGCGTGCAGTTGACGAAGAGGGCGCGGAGGGCGCTGAAGTCGAACGGGCTCGACTCGCAGAGCTCGCGCTGGCGGTCGGTGAGCGGCATGCGGACTCCTTCGGACGGGTCCGCGGGACGCTATCGCCCGGACGAAGGACGGACTAGCGCTCGACGCCGAGGACGAACGCTCGCGTGCGGGTCGCCCCCGCGCCGTCCACGACGCGGAAGACGATCCGGTAGCGGCCCAACCGCTTCGGCGTCCCCTTGACGAGACCGCTCGACGTCAGGCGCAGCCCCGGCGCCATTGCGCCGCTCACGCGCGTCCAGCGGTACGGAGCCGTGCCGCCTCGCGCCTGGAGACGAGCGGAGTACGGCCGCCCGACGAGGGCCCGCGGGAGCGTGCCCGCAGCGATCGAGAGCTGGCGGGCAACGGTGCCGGCGCCGGTCGCGACCCCGAGGGAGACGAGCGAGTCGTTGATCATCGACGCCATCCCCTGCGCCCCGGCGGGCGTGAGATGGATGCCGTCGGGCTGCAACCAGTCGGGGTGGACGCGCGCCCGGTCGTTCCAGTCGATGACGGTGACCTCGGTGTGCTTCTTCGCGGCCGCGGCGATCATCTCGTTCATCCGCGCCCAGCTCTGACGTTCCTCGCGGAGCGTCGCCCAGAGGACATGCTCCACGCCGGACTTCTCGAGGACGCGCAGCGTCTCCTCGATGTTGTCCGCGTAGTTGTTCTCGTAGTCGTTGTAGCCGACGGCCACCACGACGACGGGACCGAGCTCGCGGCCGAGCTCCGAGGCGCGCTCGATGACGTTCGGCGGACGGACGCCGTCGTACGGACAGCTCAGGTCGCCGAGCCGCCGGCAGGCGGCGACCTCGAGCTTGAGGTCGACGCCGGCGCCGAGGATCTCGCGCGCCTTCGGGTCGTACGCCATCGCCGTCGCGGCCGAATCGCCGAACACCGTGACACGGATCTTGTCACTGCGACCTGGATCAGCACCCGGCGCGACGCCGGCGAGCGCTCCGGCCAGCGCGACGACGGTCGCGAGGACGATTAGGCGACGCATAGTTGACGAGCGTAACGACGGAGAGCCGTGGCGAGGCTCTCCGAAACGGATCCCTAACGTTCGCGTTTACGCGGTAACGGCTTGCTCGACGTCGGCGCTCCAGTCGCCGGCAGTCGCGAGCGCGTTCATCCGCGCCCGGTGCAGGAACGCGGCCTGGCCCGCCTCGACGTTCGCCGGATCGCCCCGCCAGGCTTCGAGCGCCGAGGCCTGCAGCGCGCGGCCGTACGAGAACGAGAGCGGCCACGGCCCGCCGCGCCGGTTGATCGCGTCGAGGTTCTCGGTCGCCTCCACCTCCGACTGGCCGCCGGAGAGGAAGACGATCCCGGGCACCATCTCCGGGACTCGCTCGAGGAAGCACTCGACAGTCGCCTCCGCGATCTGCGCAGCGTTCGCCTGGGTCGGGCACTTCTTGCCGGAGATCACCATGTTCGGCTTCAGGAGCATCCCTTCGAGCTCGACCCCTTGCCGCTCGAGCTCCACGAAGACGAGGCGGAGCGTTTCCGACGTGACCTCGCGACAGCGCTCGAGCGTGTTGTCCGCGTCCATCAGCACCTCGGGCTCGACGATCGGGACGATCCCGGCCTCCTGCGAGAGGGCTGCGTACCGCCCGAGGGCGTGTGCATTCACGTGCGAGACACGCATCCGACGGGATGCCGTCGCCGATCGTGATCACCGCGCGCCATTTGCTGAACCGCGCGCCGAGGGCGTGGTACTCGGCGAAGCGCCCGCGGAGGCCGTCGAGGCCCTCGGTCACCTTCTCGCCCGGGTGCCCGGCGAGGTCCTGTGCCCCCGTGTCGACCTTGATCCCCGGGACGACGCCCTTCGACGAGAGCACCTCGGGGAATGGCGTCCCGTCGTCCGCGGACTGGCGGATCGTCTCGTCGTAGAGGATCACGCCGCCGATGTACTCCTCCATCCCGGGCGTCGTGAAGAGGAGGTTCCGGTACGCGCGTCTCGTCTCCTCCGTCGACTCCACGCCGATCGTGTCGAAGCGCTTCTCGATCGTTCCGGTGCTCTCGTCCGCCGCGAGGATGCCCTTGTCGTCGGCGACGATCGCGGCGGCGATGTCCTGCAGCTCCTGCCGGGCCATCAGCGTTCTCCTTCTCTACGCAGCTGTCTCATCTTCTCCGAGGGATGGTAGGCGGCAATCCGCCGCGTGGTACCCGAGCGCGAGCGCATGACGAGGGACTCGGTCTCGACGCCCGCCGCGCTCGTCCGCACGCCGCGCAGCAGCGCGCCCTCGGTGACCCCGGTCGCCGCCACGAAGACGTCGTCACCCGACACGAGATCGTCGTGCGTGAGGACGGCGTCGACGTCGTATCCCGCGTCGACGAGAGCCGCTCGCTCCTCGTCCGAGCGCGGCCAGAGCCGTCCCTGGAGCGCGCCGCCGAGGCACTTGATCGCCGCGGCGGAGATCACGCCCTCGGGCGTGCCGCCGACCCCCATCAGCGCATCGATCCCCGTGAAGTCCTGGGCGGCGGCGATCGACGGCGCGACGTCGCCGTCGCGGATCAGCCGAACGCGCGCACCCGACTCACGAAGCTCGGCAATGAGGTCGTCGTGCCGGTCGCGCTCGAGCACGACGATCGTGAGGTCGCCGACGTCGACGCCCTTCGCGTCCGCGATCCGCCTGACGTTCTCTGTCGGTGACCGCTCGATGTCGATCGCGTCCGCCGCCTCCGGCCCGACCGCGATCTTGTCCATGTAGACGGCGGCCCCCGGGAAGAACATCGTGCCGCGCTCGGCGACGGCGATCACGGAGATCGCGCCCGGGATGCCGAGCGCCGTCAGGCGCGTCCCCTCGAGCGGGTCGACGGCGACGTCGACGAGCGGCCCCGAGCCGTCGCCGATCTCCTCGCCGTTGAAGAGCATCGGCGCCTCGTCCTTCTCCCCCTCGCCGATCACGACGACGCCCTGCATCGAGACCGTGTTGACCATCAGGCGCATGAGGTCGACGGCGGCCTGGTCGGCGGCGTTCTTGTCGCCGCGGCCGATCCAGCGGGAGGCGCCCATCGCCGCCGCCTCCGTGACCCGAACGAGCTCGAGCGCGAGGTTCCGGTCCGGGGGCATGCGGGACTGGTTCACCGGGACGATCCTATCCCGGCCGGCGCGTCCGCTACGCCTGTCTCGGAGGGCTCCACGAGCACGACCGCGACGCCCGCCGCGAGCACGAGCGCGCCGCCAACGAGCGTCGCGCCGCCGGGCTCCTCGGCGAGCAGCGCCCAGGCGAGGAGAACGCCGGCAACCGGTTCGAGGAACGTCAGGACGCCAGCGGCCTGGGCGGAGACGTGCCGCAGGAAGGTCGCGTACAGCAGGGTCGAGACGCCCGTGAGGAGGACGCCGAGGCCGAGCACGGCCGCCCATTCGTGGACGCCGTCCGGGACGATGCGGCCGGCGACGACGAGGACCGGCGCGACGACCGCCGCACCGACGGCGCAGTCCCAGAACGCGACCGTCAAGGGCGGCGTCTCGGCCAGCAGAAGGCGCTTCGAGAGGAGGACGAGCACGGCGTAGGTCGCGGCCGAGCCGAGGCCCGCGGCGACGGCCCACGGCGAGGACGAGCCGTCGCCGCTGTCGAGGGCGATCAGCGCGATCCCGACGGCGCCGACCGAGGCGGCTCCGAGGACGACGGCGCTCCACCGCTCGGGGAGCACGAGCGGCGCGACGAGCGCGAGCAGGAGCGGCGCGGCGTAGAAGGTCAGCACGGCGAGCGCCACCGAGCCGTGCTTGACCGTCTCGAAGAACAGCAGCCAGTGCGCGCCCTGGACGACACCGAGGAGGGCGAGCGCCGGGAGGCGCCCGCGGGGCGCGAGCAGTTCCGGCCGGCCGACGACGATCGCGCCGAGCGCGAGCGTGAGCGCCGCGAGAGCGAGCCGCCAGAACGCGAGCGCCTCGGCGCCGAGGTCGACCGCGGCAACGAGCACGGCGATGAAGCCCCACGAGGCGGTGAGCACGCCGAGCGCAAGCTTCCAGCGCATCGCGCGATTATGGAGCGGGCCGCGCGAGCGGCCCGCCGGTCGTCACATGCGCTCGGGTGCTTCGACGCCGATGAGGTCGAGGCACGTGGCGACGACGTCACGCGTCGCAACGCAGAGCGCCAGCCGGAATGCCTCCTCGGGCGTCTCGAGCACGCGGTGGTGGTGGTAGAAGCGGTGGAAGTCGTCGGCGACGCGGATCGCGTAGGTCGGAATCGCGTGCGGGGCGCGGCGGACGGTCGCCTCGCGGACGATCAGGGGCAGCTCCAGCAGCCGCTTGACGAGGTCGCGCTCCTCCGTGGCGAGCGGCGCGCTCGGCCGCGCGTCGGGGAGGCGGCCCTCGGCGTTGCGGAGTACGCCGGCAATGCGGGCATAGGCGTACTGAACGTAATAGACGGGATTCTTCTGGCTCTTCTCCGCCGCCAGGTCGATGTCGATCTCGATCGTCTGGTCGTGGCCGCGCGAGAGGAGGTACCACCGGGCGGCGTCGACGCCGATCTCGTCGATGAACTCGTCGAGGAAGACCACGTCGCCGCGCCGCTTCGACATCTTCGCCGCCTCGCCCCCTCGGGTGAGGTGGACGAGCTGGTAGATCAGCACCTCGATCGAGTCACGCGGATGGCCGAGCATCCCGGCGAGCGCCTGGAGCCGCGGGACGTAGCCGTGGTGGTCGGCCCCGAGGACGTAGACGAGCCGGTCGAACCCCTTCGAGAACTTGCGGCGGATGTATGCGGCGTCGGCCGCGAAGTACGTCGGCTTCCCGTCCGAGCGGACGACGACGCGGTCCTTCTCGTCGCCGTGCTCGCTCGTGCGCGCCCAGAGCGCGCCGTCCGACTCGTACGTCTCGAGCGCGGCGAGCGCGTCCGGGATCTCGGCCTCGACGACGCTCTGGCGCTCGAAGGTATCGAAGTGGATCCGGAAGCGCTCGAGGGCGGCTTCGATCTCCCCGAGCATCCGCGAGACGGGGTCTCCCTCCTCGCGGGCGAGCTCGGCGACGTACTCGCCGCGGTAGCCGTCCTCGGGCGGCTGCTCCCCGCGCCGGACCGCCTCGACGGACGCGCGGAAGAGGTCCATCTGCGCCCCGGCGTCGTTGTAGTAGTACTCGCGCTCGACCTCGTTGCCGGCGAACGCGAGCAACCGCGCGACGGCGTCGCCGTAGGCGCCGTTCCGTGCCGAGGCGACGGTGACCGGCCCGGTGGGGTTGGCGGAGACGAGCTCGACCTGGACGCGCTCCGGGGTCTCGGCGGCGCCGGCGCCGAAGCGCCGTCCCGCTGCGTTCACCGCCGCCAGGGCGCTCCCCAGCCACGTGTCGTCCACCGTGATGTTCAGGAAGCCCGGCCCGGCGACCTCGACCCGCTCGACGCCGTCGAGCGCAGCGGCACGCTCGGCGAGCTCGGCTGCGACATCGCGTGGCGGCCTCCGCTCCGAGCCGGCGAGCCGGAGCGCCACGTTGGTCGCGTAGTCGCCGTGCTTCGGGTCGGACGGGCGCTCGAGCGTCACGGGAACGCCGGCGAGGTCGCCGAGGGCACGCTCGAGCGTCAGAACCGGATCGTGCTCGACCATCATGGCTCAATCGTAGGCGGGGTCTCCGCCCCGCCGTACGCCATCCGTCGGAAGCGGCTTACTTGGCCGGGACGGCCGCGACGGGACGCGTCGTCGTCGCGGTGCTCGCGGTGATCCCGTCGCGCGCGAGCGCGGTCGCGACCTCCTCGCGTGCCTTGTAGATCCGCCACTTGACGGTCGCGAGGGTGATCTCGAGCGAGTCGGCGATCTCCGTGTACGAGAGGCCGACGACGTCACGCAGGAGCAGCGCCATCTTCAGGTCGACGGTGAGCCCTTCGACCGCCCGCCAGACCGCGTCGATCGTCTCGGAGCGCTCGAACGGCTGGTCGACGACCTCGAGCGGCGGGATGTCGTCGAGCGCGACGACCGCGCGGGGCCGGCGCTCGAGCGCGCGGAGCTCGTCGAGCACGCGATTCTTCGTCACCTGGAAGAGCCAGGTCGTGAAGAGCGAGCGGTCGGAGAAGCTCTTGAGGCCCTGGTAGACGCGAAGGAAGACCTCCTGCGTCAGATCCTCCGCAAGGCTCCGATCGCCCACGAGGCGCAGCACGTAGTTGTAGACCGGCTGCTCGTAGGCCCTGACGATGAGGGAGAACGCCCGCTCGTCACCACGCTGGGCCTTGCGAAGCACACCGGGATCGGGCTGCGTCAGGGCCAATGCGCCGCGAGCATACAGCCCAATGCCGCGTTTTCACGAACAATTTACGTGTCCGTAGCGTGTCAGCGATTGTCTACCACGAGCGACCGTCCGGTCATCGCCGACGGCGCCTCGAGACCGAGCAGCGCGAGCACGGTCGGAGCGAGGTCGGAGAGCTCGCCGCCGTCCCGGAGGGCGACGCCTTCGCGCGTGAGGAAGAGCGGCACGGGGTTCGTCGTGTGCGCCGTGTGCGGGCTCACGCCGTCGTCCTCGAGGAGCTTCTCCGCGTTCCCGTGGTCCGCCGTCACGAGGCACGCGCCGCCGACGGCGTGCGTCGCCTCGACGACCTGGCCAAGGCACGCATCCACCGTCTCGACGGCCTCGACGACGGCCGGGATCACGCCGGTGTGCCCGACCATGTCCGGGTTCGCGAAGTTGACGACACAGAAGCGGTGCCCGTCCCCGAGCGCTGCGTCAACGCGAGACGCGAGCTCGCGCGCCGACATCTCCGGCTTCAAGTCGTAGCTCGGGACGTCCCGCGGTGACGGGACGAGAATGCGCTCCTCGCCCGGCCACGGCTCCTCCACCCCGCCGTTGAAGAAGTACGTGACGTGTGCGTACTTCTCCGTCTCGGCCGCGTGGAGCTGCCGGAAGCCGGCGCCGCGCGAGCGTCTCGGCGAGGGTGTCGTCGACCCGTTGCTCCGCGAACGCGACGGGACAGGGGAGGTCGTCGCGGTACCGCGTCATCGTCACGACGTCGGCGTCCCGCTCGAGCAGTCGCTCGGTCAGCTGGCGCACGCGATCGGGGCGGAAGTTGAAGACGATCACGCCGTCCTTCCCGGGGTCGAGTCGCGGGCGCCCCTCGAGGACGACGGGCTCGACGAACTCGTCCGTGATACCCCGGTCGTAGCTCGCACGCACAGCGGCGACGGGGTCCTCCGCCCGCTCGCCCACCCCGTCGACGATCGCCGCGACCGCGCGATCGGTCCGCTCCCAGCGCTTGTCACGATCCATGGCGTAGTAGCGGCCGACCACCGTGGCGATGCGCTCGGCGGGCAGGGTCTCGAGGTCGCGTACCGACGCCTCGGGCGACACGTCTCGCCCGTCCGTAAAGGCGTGCACCCACGTCTTGTTCTCCATCCGCTGACGCTCGGCGAGCTCGAGGAGCGCGCGGAGGTGCTCGATGTGCGAGTGAACGCCCCCCTGGGACACGAGGCCAAGCAGATGCACGGCCCCGCCGCGCTCTCGCGCGCGCTCGAAGGCGCCGATGAGCGCCTCGTTCTCGAAGAACGAGCCCTCGTCGATCGCGCGCGTGACGCGCACGAGGTCCTGGTAGAGGATCCGCCCCGACCCGATCGTCAGGTGCCCGACCTCCGAGTTGCCCATCTGGCCGTCGGGCAGCCCGACTGCGCGGCCCGACGCGGCGAGCTGCGTCGTCGGATACCGGCTCGCGAGCGCATCGAAGACAGGTGTCCGAGCGAGCTCGACCGCATTGCCCGGGCCGGGTGCCGCAATGCCCCACCCGTCGAGGATCACGAGGGTGACGAGCGGGACGCCGGCCGGGGTCACGTCGCAGCGGCGCGGCAGATCGCCGCGAACGACTCGACCTCGAGCGAGGCGCCGCCGACGAGCGCTCCGTCGACGGCGGGCTGCGCCATGAGCTCGGCGGCGTTCTCCGGCTTCACGGAGCCGCCGTAGAGGACCTGCGTGTCGTGGAGCTCCTTGATCAGCGCGTGCGCGTCCTGCGCGATCTCGGGGGTCGCGGTCTTCCCGGTCCCGATCGCCCAGACCGGCTCGTAGGCGATCACCAGGCGCTCGTGGCGCGGGATCGCGGCGATCTGGCGCCGAAGCACCGCCTCTGTCTCACCGGCCTCGCGCTGCGGCGTCCGTCTCCCCGACGCACGCGATCACGGCGAGGCCCGCCTCGAGCGCGGCCTCGCACCTGAGACGCACGTTCTCGTCGGTCTCGCCGAAGTACTGGCGCCGCTCGGAGTGCCCGACGATGGCCCCTTCGACGCCGAGCTCGAGCAGCATCGAAGCCGAGACCTCGCCGGTGAACGCGCCCTCCGCGGCCCAGTGGACGTTCTGCGCGTACACGGCGACGCCGCGGACGAACGGCCGCCGCGAGCGACGTGTACGCCGGGCAGACGACGACGTCGACGCCGGTCGGCGGCGCGAACGCGTCGAGGAACTCGACCGTCTCGCGCGGGCCCTTGAACATCTTCCAGTTGCCTGCGACGAGCACGGAAGGTGATCCTAGTCCGGAGGCAACGGCGTGCGCTCCTCGCGGCCGGCTCGGACGGCGGGCCGCTGTCGTGCCTCGCCGCGACCTACCCCGAGCGGACGCTCGGCCTCGCCCTCATGAACACGGCGCCGAGGATCGCCTGGGCGCCCGACTACCCCTGGGGGCGGACCCGTGCCGAGTTCGAGGATGAGCGCGCGCGCATGCAGGCGGGCTGGGGAACCCGCGCGTTCGCCGAGCAGGACGCACCGTGGCCGATGGAGGGAATGACCCGCGAGGAGGTCTTCGACTGGTGGCTCGAGTGGATGCGCCTCTCCGCTGCGCCCGGGGACGCCCTCGCGCTGATCCGGATGCACTACGAATCCGACGTTCGCGACGTGCTCCGGACGATCCGCGTACCGACGCTCGTCCTGAGCCGCGGCGGCTCCATGGAGGCGGAAGCGAAGGCGTTCGCCTCGCTCATCCCGGGTGCGCGGCAGCAGACGCTGCCGGGCACCGCTCCCACCGTCATGCAGGAGCGCCCGGAGCTCTTCCTCGACGCGGTCGAGCGGTTCGCCCTCGAGGTCCGTGACGAGGAGGCAGAGCTGGAGAGTGTCCTCGCGACCGTGCTGTTCACCGACATCGTCGCCTCGACCGAGCGCCAGGCGGAGCTCCGCGACCCGGCGGTGGGAAGAGCTGCTCAAGGAGCACCACGCCGTCGTGCGCGGCTGCCTCGCACGGTATACCGCGGCCGTGAGCTCGACACCGCGAGGGACGGCTTCTTCGCGGCGTTCGACGGGCATCAAGGGCGTGCCGGGCTCGTGGCGCGTCTACGCCTGGTCTAGGCGGGGGCTACGCGGGCGGTATCGCGGCGACCCCAGGCAGCTCCTTGCCCTCGAGCAGCTCGAGCGAGGCGCCGCCGCCGGTCGAGACCCACGACACGGCGTCGTCGAGACCGAGCTCGGAGATCGCCCGGACCGAGTCGCCGCCGCCGACGACGGTGTAGCCGTCGACCGCCGCGACCGCCTCGGCCACGGCCTTGGTGCCGCCCGCGAAGCGCTCCCACTCGAACACGCCCATCGGCCCGTTCCAGAAGACGGTCTTCGCCCCGCGGATCAGCGCGCCGAACCGCTCGCGCGTCTCCGGGCCGATGTCCAGGCCGAGCCAGCCGTCGGGCAGGTCGTCGTATGGCGCGACACGGCTCTCGGCGTTCTCGTCGAACTCCGCCGCTGCGGCGACGTCGCTCGGAAGCTCGACCGGGAACGGCAGTGACGCCCCGTCCCGAAGCTCCTCCGCCATCTTGCCGCCGACGATCACGGTGTCCGCACGGTCCCCGAGGTTGCGGAGCACGCCGAGCTTGTCCTCCACCTTCGCACCGCCCGCGACGAGCACGAACGGGCGCTCGACGTCGCCGAGCAGGCGGCCCAGGTGCTCGAGCTCGGCGAGGAGGAGCAGACCCGCATAGGCGGGAAGCACGTGTGCGACGGCCTCCGTCGACGCGTGGGCTCGATGCGCCGACCCGAACGCGTCGTTCACGTACAGGTCCATTCCCCCGGCGAGCGTGCGGGCGGTGTCCGGGTCGTTCTTGGTCTCCCCGTCGAGAAAGCGCGTGTTCTCGAGCACGCGGATCCGCTCGTCGGGAAGCAGCTCGGCAAGCCGCTCGGCGACCGGGGCGATCGCGAACGCCGGGGTCGGGGCCTTTCGGTCGGCCGAGGTGGGAGCACACGACGACCTCCGCCGCGTCGCGCTCGAGCAGGAGCTGGAGGGTCCGCAGGGCGGCGCGGATCCGCGTTTCGTCCGCGATGCGTCCGTCCTCGAGCGGGACGTTGAGGTCGGCGCGGACGAGGACGTGCGCGCCCGCCACGTCGGCGGTCTCGACCGAGCGCGGCAGCCTCACGTCAGCCGAGCAGTCTGCCGACCAGGTCGACGAGCCGGCACGAGTACCCCCACTCGTTCGTCGTGGGGGAACCCATGGTTCCCCCACGAGCCCCCTCCTTCAGGGCATGCCACGGAAGGCCCGCACGCACACCGCCACGCACCGGTGGGGCGCCGACTCAGAGCAACGTCCCCATGAGGTCGACGAGCCGGCACGAGTACCCCCACTCGTTGTCGTACCAGCCGAAGACCTTCGCCGTACGGCCGTGGGCCATCGTCAGCTGGCTGTCGAAGATGCACGAGTGCGGGTTGCCGACGATGTCCGTCGAGACGAGCGGATCCGTCGAGTACTCGAGGACGTCGGCGAGCGAGCCGCTCGACGACGCCGCCTCGTAGGCCGCGTTGACCTCGTCCTTCGTCACCTCGCGCTCGAGGGTCACCACGAGGTCCGTCACCGACCCCGTGGGGACGGGTGCGCGGACGGAGATGCCGTCGACCTTGCCCTGGAGGTGCGGGAGGACGAGCCCGATCGCCTTCGCGGCCCCGGTGGACGTCGGGATGAGGTTGATCGCCGCGGCCCGCGCGCGGCGCAGGTCCTTGTGCGGCAGGTCGAGGATGTTCTGGTCGTTCGTGTACGCGTGGATCGTCGTCATGAAGCCCGACTCGATCCCGGCGAGGTCGTCGAGGACCTTCGCGAGCGGCGCGACGCAGTTGGTCGTGCACGAGGCGTTCGAGACGATGTGGTGCGCTCCCGGGTCGTAGCCGCCGTCGTTGACGCCGAGGACGACGGTGAAGTCCGGTTCGGTCGCAGGCGCCGAGATGACCACCTTCTTCGCCCCGGCGTCGAGGTGCTTCTGCGCGCCCTCGCGATCGGTGAAGAATCCGGTCGACTCGAGCACGACGTCGACCCCGAGATCACCCCAGGGGAGCCCGGCAGGATCGCGCTCCGAGAGCATCTTCATCTCCTCGCCCCCGGCCCTGATCACGCCGTCGCCGAGCTCGACGTCGCCGGGGAACGGGCCGAGCACGGAGTCGTACTTCAGGAGGTGAGCCATCGTCTTCGCATCGCCGAGGTCGTTCACCGCGACGATCTCGATGTCCGCCCCACGCTGCTGCTGCGCGCGGAAGAAGTTGCGGCCGATCCGGCCGAAGCCGTTGATGCCGACCCGAGTTGCCATGCGATGCTCGCCTCCGTGATCCGGGAGTGGGTTCGCGTCGAGTCTAGTGAGGGTCGTAGCGCGGGTCGCGGAGAACGAATCGGGTCAGCGCGCGATGCAGTTGCGGCCCGCGAAGCGCGACGCCTTCAGGGATGTGCCCCGCCGAAGGCGGGGATCAGCGGCACGAATCCGCTCCCGCGGATTCGTGCTTCGCGAGCTAGGGTGGGCGGAGGAGGAGCTCCGAGGAGATCCCCTCCCCCGATGCGCGCTCCGAAACCAGACGGCGGACGGGGTCTGGATCCGCCGGCCGGGAGCGCGGCCCACCGGACGCGATTATGGGTCCTGCCGCCGGTTAGCTCAACCTGGGTGCGTTCGACGGGCGGTCCGACACGTCTGCCCGGGTGACGAGCCGCGCGAGCCGACCGGCCATCGCGGCCTTCGTCACCGGTGGGTCCGCGCGTTCTGCCAGCTCCCGGACCGACAGTGACGGGTGGCGGAGACGCAGGTCGGCGGCGCCCTGGAGCGATGGAGCGAGGTGCTCGAGCTCGCCCGAGTCGTGCAGCGCCCGCACGGCCTCGAGCTGCGCCTGGGCGGAACGACTCTGCCGGACGAGGTTCGCGTGATCGGCGTTCGCCACCCGGTTCGCGTCGGCGCGCAGGCCGGCCACGAGTGCCCGCTCCTCGAGCGCCAGCACGGTGTCGGACGCCCCCGCGACCGACAGGTACGCCTCGATCGCCTCCCAGCTCTTCGCGTACGCCGCGGAGTGCGTCTCGCGGTCGATGACGCGCATCCGGATCCCGGCCGCCGAGGCGACGCTCCGCACGAAGGCGGCACCCCCATGCAGCGGCGTGCGCACCTCGAGGTGCGGCGACCGTGGGCCGCTGAGCGAGCCCGCGCCGAGGAAGGCTCCGCGGAGGTACGCCGATCGGCAGCACGGCCGGGCGACGACGTGCCCCGGCGGGCGGTCGAGCGGAAGCCCTTGCCCGTCGACCACGCCGGCCTGAGCGAGCACGTCGATGGCGTGCGCCGAGCCCTCGACGAGGAGCTGTGTCCGCGACCCTCCGTCGAACGCGTGGCGCCGGTATGTCCGGATCTCCGAGTCGACCCTGAGCGCGCGGGCGACCGCGAACGCGCGGCGCGCGACGGCCGATTCGGCGAGGTCGAGGTGGAACGAGACCGCCCCCCGGCCGAGCAGGTGGACAGCGCCGGCCGTGTGGAAGAGTGCCGAGAGCTCCGCCAGCCGGTCGCAGCGACGGGTCGGCACCACCGCCGCGAGCTCGGCGCGCGCGTCCGCTGCGAGCGAGTCGATGCTCACAGGACCGTGCCCTCGAGCGCGAGCAGTCGGCGCTTCAGGCTCCGACCGGACGGCCCGTAGCCGCCGATCTCGTACGGCTCGCCCCGGCCGGCGGCGACGATGCGGTGGCACGGGACGACGAGGGAGAAACGGTTGGCGGCACAGAAGCTGCCCGCCGCGCGGGCGGCGCGCGGTCGTCCCGCGAGCGCGGCGAGACCGCCGTACGACTCGACGTCGCCCCAGCCAATCGTGCGAATCGCGGCGAGCAGCTCGCGCTGGAAGCCGCTGAGCCCGGTTTCGTCGAGGGACACGTCGTCGTAGCGCACCGGCGTGCCCTGCAGGTGCGCTCCGAAGCGCCGGCACAGATCCGGCACGAACCCGTCAGCCACCTGTGAGGGCTCCCCGGTTAACGTGACCTCAGGGGCGCTTGTTTCCCCCCGGGGGTCCCCCTCGCCGGGGAAGAGCTTGCGGCGCTTGGAGGGGAGCGCGTGCGAGACGAGGACTCCGCCGCGGACGACGAGCTCGCCGACGCCCCAGTCCGGCACGCGGTAGCGGTGCCGGACCGCGTCGCCGTCCCGCGTCACGTCCACCTACCCGACTCTACAATCGGCCCCGTGAGCAGCCCCGGGATTTTCCGCCCGCCGGCCGCCGTCAACGAGCCGGTCCTCGGGTACGCGCCCGGCGGCCCGGAGCGCGCGGTGCTCAAGCAGCGGCTCGCGGAGATGGCGGGCGAGCGCGTCGCGATCCCGCTCGTGATCGGCGGCGAGCGCGTGGAGTCCGGGACGACCTTCGAGGCCGTCATGCCGCACGACCACGATCACGTCCTCGCCGACGTCGCGAAGGGTGAGGCCTCGCACGTCGAGCGCGCGATCGCGGCGGCGCGCGAGGCGCATCCGGCCTGGTCGAGCACACCGTGGCACGAGCGCGTCGCGGTGTTCCTCCGCGCGGCGGAGCTACTGGCCGGCCCGTGGCGCTCGACGCTCACCGCGGCGACGATGCTGAACCAGTCGAAGACCGCGCACCAGGCCGAGATCGACGCGGCGTGCGAGACGATCGACTTCTTCCGCTTCAACTGCGAGTACCTCGTCCGGATCTACGAGGAGCAGCCGATCTCCTCGCAGGGCGTCTGGAACCGGCTCGAGTACCGGCCGCTCGAGGGGTTCGTCCTCGCGATCAGCCCGTTCAACTTCACGGCGATCGGCGCGAACCTGACGACGTCGCCGGCCCTGATGGGCAACACCGTCGTCTGGAAGCCGGCCTCGACCCAGGCGCTCTCGGCCTGGTACACGCTCCGCCTCCTCGAAGAGGCCGGCCTCCCACCCGGAGTGATCAATCTCGTCTTCGGTCCCGGCGCCGAGCTCGGCGAGGCCGCACTGCAGAGCCCCGAGCTTGCAGGCGTGCACTTCACCGGCTCGACGGGCGTCTTCCACTCGATCTGGAAGACGATCGGCGGCGGCATCGACCGTTACCGCAACTACCCCCGCATCGTCGGCGAGACCGGTGGCAAGGACTTCATCCTCGCCCACCCCTCCGCCGACGCAGAGGCGGTCGCCACTGCGATCGTCCGCGGCTCGTTCGAGTACCAGGGGCAGAAGTGCTCCGCCTCGTCTCGCCTCTACATCCCTTCGAACCTCTGGGGGGAGGTCAGCGAGCAGCTCGAGCGCGATGTCTCGTCGATCGCGATGGGCGACCCACGTGACTTCACGAACTTCATGGGCGCAGTGATCGACGGCTCCGCCTACAAGACGCAGGCGGACGCGATCGCCGAGGCGCGCGACGCCGGCGCGGAGATCGTGGCCGGCGGCGAGACGGACGACAGCGAGGGCTGGTTCGTCCGGCCGACCGTGATCAAGACCGAGGATCCGGCCTTCCGGCTCATGCGGGACGAGCTCTTCGGCCCGGTCGTCACCGCCTACGTCTACGACGAGAAGAAGTGGGACGACACGCTCGACCTGGTCGACCAGACGGGGACGTACGCCCTGACCGGCGCGATTTTCGCGAACGACCGCGCCGCGATCGGCCAGGCGCACGAGGCCCTGCGCTACGCCGCCGGGAACTTCTACGTGAACGACAAGCCGACCGGCGCGGTCGTCGGTCAGCAGCCGTTCGGTGGGGCGCGTGCCTCGGGGACGAACGACAAGGCCGGTTCGATGTGGAACCTGATCCGCTGGGTCAGCCCCCGGACGGTGAAGGAGACGCTCGTCCCGCCCACCGACTACCGCTACCCGTTCCTCTCGCCCGACGCCTAGACCGCGCGGCCGGGCACCATGCCCTGCATGGAAAGTCGGTTGCGACCGCGAGAGCTGGCGCCTTCAGGGGTGTACCCCGCCGGTAGGCGGGGATCGAGCGGCGGGAATCCGCTTCTGCGGATTCCCGCTTCGCGGGACTAGAGATGTTCGAGACGATCCGGAACGCGACCGAGCAGTTCTGGGACTTCCTCTCGGACATCGCGATCCTGCCGCTCCTCGCGGCGATCGGCTGCCACCTCCTGAAGCTCGCGTGCACGAGCCGGGCGTGGCGCAACGTGCTCGCGGCGGCGTACCCCGCGATCCCGGTGCGCTGGCCGCCGATCCTCGCTGCGTACGTCTCGGGCGTCGGTGTCAACGCAATCCTTCCGGCGCGCGGGGGCGACGTCGTCCGCATCTTCCTCGCCCACCGCGCGATTCCGGGGAGCACGTACACGACGATCGTCGCGTCGACGGTCGTCCTCACGTTCGTCGACCTGACGCTGGCGTTCACCGTGTTCGTCTGGGCGCTCACGCAGGGCGTCCTGCCGTCGCTCGACGCGCTCGGCGCCCTGCCGTCGTTCGACTACTCGTGGGTGTTCGACGAGGGCGTGATCCACCCCGGAGCCTTCGTCGCCCTGGTGGCGGTCGTCGCCGGAACCGCCTGGCTCCTCCACCACTTCTGGAACCGGCTGCGGTCTCGCGTCGCGCAGGCGTTCAACGTCTTCGACCCGCCTACCCGGTACGTCCGCACCGTCGTCCTCTGGCAGCTCGCCGACTGGTGCCTGCGGATCGCCACCATCTGGTTCTTCCTCGGCGCCTTCGGGATCCACCAGAGCGTCGGGAACGCCGTCCTCGCCCAGGCGACGATGAGCCTCGCGACGCTCGTGCCCGCGACACCCGGCGGCATCGGCACGGAGCAGGCGCTCCTCGTCTACGCGTTCCGCGACGTCGGGGTCCCGCGGTCGACGCTGCTCGCATTCAGCGTCGGGATGAAGCTGACACTGACGGTCGTCAACGTCGTCGTCGGGTTCACCGCGATCTTCCTCTCGCTCGGAACGGTCCGGTTCCGGAGCGTCGTGCAGCCGCCGCCCGACGCGGACGCGCAGGCGCCCTGATCATCTAGCCGCGCCCGGCCTTGTGCAGCTGCGCGTAGACGGCGCGCGCCGTCTTCGCGGGCAACCCCGGAACGCCCTCGAGCTCCTCGCGCGACGCCTCGACGAACGCCTCGGCGGAGCCGAAGTGATGGAGGATCGCGCGTCGGCGCACCGGCCCGATCCCCTCGAGGTCGTCGAAGATCGACTCGAAGGCGCGCATGTCGCGACGGCGGCGGTGAAAGCCGATCGCGAAGCGGTGTGCCTCGTCCCTAGCACGCTGGAGAAGCTGCAAACCTGGATCGTGACGGGGAAGGCGGATCGGGGCCGCGCGCCCCGGGACGAAGACCTCCTCCTCCCTCTTTGCGAGGGCGACGACGGCAACCCGGGGCAGGTCGTACGTCGAGTGGATCGCCTCGAGCGCCGCTGCCAGCTGGCCCTTGCCTCCGTCGATCACGACGAGGTTCGGGACCTGCGCGAAGCTCTCGTCGTAGCGGTCTAGCGAGGCGGCGTCACGGAGACGGGCGAAGCGCCGTGAGACGACCTGCGCCATCGCGGCGAAGTCGTCCTGCCCGTCGAGCCCACGCACGGCGAACGTGCGGTAGTGCGCGCGGCGGGGATTCGCGTCGACGAAGACCGCCATCGAGGCGACGATCTCGCGCCCCTGGATGTTCGACACGTCGAAGCACTCGATGCGCGTCGGCAGGCTCTCGAGGTTGAGGGACTCGCGGAGCTCCTCCAGCGCCTCGACCCGCCTGCGACGGCGCTGCTCCGTGACGGAGGCGTCGTGCTCGAGCGCGAGCCGCGCGTTCTCCTCCGCGAGCCCGGCGAGCCGCCGCTTCTCGCCGCGCTGCGGCGCGCGGACCTCGACGCGGGCGCCCCGGAGGTCGCCGAGGAACGACGCGAGGGCCTCCGTGTCCGAGATGTCCGGCGGCACGATGACCTGCGGCGGGATCGCCGGGGCGCTGCCGTAGTGCTCGACGCAGAACGACTCGAGGATCGTCTCGCGGTCCTGCCCCTCGACGTTCTCGAGATGGAACGCGAACCGGTCGACCATCTTCCCGTCGCGGAGCGGGAACAGCTGGACGGCGGCGCGGTCGCCCTCGGCCGCGAGCCCGATCACGTCGATCGTGCCGACGGCACGCTTGTCCGCCGCCTGGCGCTGCGCGAGGCTCTCCACCGAGAACAGCCGGTTGCGGTACCGGGCCGCCTCCTCGTACCGCTCCTGCGCAGCCGCCTCGCGCATGCGCCGCTCGAGCTCCCGACGGATGGGTCGCGTCTCGCCGGAGAGGAACTCGATGACACCGTCGATGATCGTTCCGTAGTCCTCCTCGGAGATCGCGCCGACGCACGGCGCCGTGCAGCGCTCGATGTGGAAGTCGAGGCACGGGATCCCGAGTGCCGGCCGGGTTTCGGCCCCTCGCACGGTCGGAACTGGAAGACCCGGTTGAGGACGTCGAGTGTCTCGCGCACCTTCTTCGCGTTCGCGTACGGGCCGAAGTAGACGGTGCCGCGCCGATGCCGCTCGCGCGTGAACATGACGCGCGGGTACGGGTCGGAGACCGTGACGGCGATGTACGGGAACGACTTGTCGTCGCGCAGGCGGACGTTGAACGGCGGCCGGTAACGCTTGACGAGGTTCTGCTCGAGGTGCAACGCCTCCGCCTCGCTCTGGGTGACGATGACCTCGATGCGTTGGATGCGGTCGACCATGCGGTCGATGCCGACGCGCATGTCGCTGCCGCGGTTGAAGTAGCTGCGCACGCGCGACCGGAGCGACTTCGCCTTGCCGACGTAGAGGACGTCGTCCCGCTCGCCGCGAAAGAGATAGACGCCCGGGCCGCGCGGCAGCTTGCCGAGCTGGCTCCGAACGGAATCTTCATGCACGAGAGCTAGCGTACCCCGACCGTGCGGCGCCTCCTTCCGACGTTCCTCGGCTCGATCGCCGCCCTCCTCGCGTTCGCGCTCCCCGCCCATGCAGCCGGCCCGACGATGGCCTTCGGCGCCGCAGAGGACAACGTCCGCTCCGCGGACCTCGTCAGCGCGAAGGCCGTGATGTCGCAGCTGCGGCTCGCCGGCTTCACGTCGGTGCGGGTCACGTCGAACTGGCAGCCGGGCCTCGTGGCGCCGACGCCGCACGAGCTACAGGTGCTCAAGAACGTCGAGGCCGCGGCGCGGCTCTCCGGCGTCCGGGTCTACGTCTCCGTGTACCACCCCGGGTCGCGCACGACCCCGCTGGACGCGATCGCACAGGCCCAGTTCGCGCAGTACGCCGCGACGTTGGCGCGCGCGCTCCCGTCGTTCGACGACATCGTCGTCGGCAACGAGCCGAACCTCAATCGCTTCTGGCTCCCGCAGTTCGCGCCCGACGGGTCGAACGCCTCCGCTCCGGCCTACCTCCAGCTGCTTGCCCAGTCGTACGACGCGCTGAAGGCCGTCGATCCGACCCTCCGCGTCTGGGGCGGAGCGCTCGCGCCGCGAGGTAGCGACCGTCCGGACGGGATCCGGCCCACGTCCTCGCCAACCGCGTTCCTCAAAGCGCTCGGCGTCGCCTACCGCGCGAGCGGACGCACGCTGCCGATCATGGACGGCCTCGCGTTCCACCCGTACCCGGACAACTCCTCGGTGAGCCCCGGCCTCCCGCACCCGCGGTCGACGAGCATCGGCCTCGGCGACTACGACAAGCTCGTCTCGTTGCTCGGCGAGGCATTCGACGGGACGGCCCAGCTCGGGGCGTCGCTGCCGATCCTCTACGACGAGTTCGGCATCGAGTCGGTCGTGCCCGACGGGAAGAAGAGCCTCTACGCGGGAACCGAGCCGGCGACGACGCGGCCCGTCGACGAGCGCCAGCAGGCGGCCGCCTACGACCTCGGCCTCCGGCTCGCGTTCTGCCAGCCGACCGTGGCAGGGGTCCTCCTCTTCCACTCGCACGACGAGAACGCCCTTCTCAGCTGGCAGTCGGGTGTCTACTACGCGGACGGCAGCCCGAAGGCGAGCTTCTGGGCCGTGCGCGACTCGCTCGACCGAGCGCGCGGCGGCTCCATCACGCGGTGCGACGGGCTCACGCTCGACGTGAAGATCACGAACCTCCGCTTCCCCGGGCCGCGCGAGTTCCAGAGCGGCAAGCGCGAGACGCGGTTCCGCTGCACGTACGACTGCTCGTGGGCGCTCGTCGCGACACGGACGACGACCGGCGCGGTCGTAGCGCGCGTGCGCGGCTACGGCCGTTACGGGCGGACGCTCGTCGCCTCGCTCAATGGCCGGAAGCTCGGCAACGCGCCGGTGCGGCTCTCGCTCACGGTCGTGCACCCCGTGCACCCCGGCGCGCCCGTGACGCGGCAGAGCGGCGAGCTGCGGCCTGCCTGAGCGTCCGCGCTCTACGATTCGGGCATGGCGGACGGGTACGAGCGCATCGAGGGCGTCGAGGTCGGCCAGTACGTCGCGTATCGCTTCTTCCGGGTCGATCCCGCGTGGCGACGGCTGCCCGTCGAGGAGCGGGCCGCCGGCAAGGAGGCGTTCGCCGACGTCGTCGAGGAGTTCGCCGGGCGGATCGAGGGCCTGCGGGCCTACTCGACGGTCGGCGTCCGACCCGAGGCCGACTTCTTCCTCTGGATCATCACGCAGCGCTACGACGACCTGCTCGAGCTCGGCGCGGCCCTGAACGGGACGCCGATCGCGTCCTGGCTCACCACCCCGTGCTCGTATCTCGGCACGACGAAGCCGTCCGTCTACACCGACAAGAAGCGCGTCCGGCACGGTCGCGTCGCACCGCGGAATGCGCCGTACCTCGTCGTCTACCCCTTCGTGAAGTGCCGGCCGTGGTACTTCCTCAGCTTCGAGGAGCGGGCGAGCGCGATGCGGGAGCACGCCGAGATCGGTGGCAAGTTCGTCACCGTGACGAACCACACGACGTACTCCTTCGGCATCGACGACCAGGAGTTCATCCCGGCGTTCGAGGCCGAGGAGCCGGCCGACTTCATGCACCTCATGATGACCCTGCGCGAGAGCGAAGCGTCTCGCTGGACCGAGCGGGACACGCCGATCTTCGTCGGGAAGCTCGTCGACATCCGCGTGGCTCTCGGCGCTCTCGACGGCGCGGTCACCGAGATCCCGAGCTCCGAGGCGCTCTACACCGCGCCCGACGGCACGCCGTATCCGTCACCTGTCCGCGAAGCGTGAATCCGCAGGAGCGGATTCACGCCGCTTGTTCCCCGCCTGGGGCGGGGCACACCCCTGAAGGCGCCCGCTGTCGCGGTCGCAACACCGGCGCCGGCATCTCCTGTCACACGTACCGGTGTTCGCGTCGCCAGACGCGGAAGATTGCCCAGGCGCAGCAGGCGAGGACGACGAAGAACACGACCGCGTCGAGCCCCGTCGGCCGGAGCCCGAGGACGGCCGCGATGTCCAGCACCGCGAGCACGATCGCGCCGTAGAACGTCCGCTGCGACAGCGTGCTCCACGTTTCGATGTCCGACCGGCGCTCTCGCCAGAGGAGGAAGAGGAAGAAGGCGATCGCGAGGAAGAACGCGACGCGCAGGAGCGCACCGGCCGTGACGAGCGACTCCTCGAGCGAGAAGAGCACGATCACGAGCGCCACGAGCGCGATGAGCGCCATGCCGCGGACGAACGGGCTCTCCCACAGCCTCTTCATGCAGACCCCGTCATGTAGGCGCGCACGGCGAGCGCACCCGCGACACCGGTGGTGGCAGCGAACCACAGGAGTCTCCGCGGGCCGGACTCCGGCGCGTAGAACCACGGGGTGAGCGCCACCGCGAGGGCCAATGACCCGTACGCGTAGTGCAGCTCGTCCCCCGCCCGGCGATCGTCGGCGAGCAGCAGGAGGCCCACGCCGACCTGGGCGACGAGGAGCGTCTGGGCGAGAGACAGGAGATGCGTCGTGATCGCACCGGCGCCGCGGCCCCGCCAGTACAGGATGCCGCCGATGAATGCCGCGCTCGCGCAAACCGCGATCGCCGCCGCCCCCAGCCACGGATGGACCTCCGCCACGCGGCGAGGGTAGCGCAGCAGGCCGGCGCCGACGGGGAGACGAACGCGGTCCTGTGCCGAGCGAACTGCGGAGCGCCGGGCCTTAGAGCCGGTCGAGCAGCTCCTTCTTCTTCTCGTCGAACTCGGCCTGCGTGATCAGCCCACGGTCGCGCATGCCGGCGAGACGGCTGAGGGACGCGTCCACCTCCTCTGCGGTCTGCGTCCGGGAGGGCGCAGCAGGCGGTGTCGGCGCGGCGGTTGCGGCGACGACTTCCTGCAGCGCGCGGCCGCCGCCGACGTCGAGCTCGTGCTCGTACTTCGCGTCGAGCAGCGCCTTCTTGAAGCCGTCCGCGTCGGGGAGAAAGCGGATCTTGCTCGTCCCCTGCTCGTTGCCCGTGAGCAGGTCGATCTCGCCGTAGCCGACGATCCGGCCGAGCCACGGATGGCCGACCAGCATGTCGGTGATCATCGAGAGGGTCGTGTCGCGGGTGTACTTGTTGATCACCCCGCCGGTCTCGATCACACGCCGGGTCGTGACGATGTATCGCTCGACCCGCCAGACGAGGAAGAACCACCCCACTCCCGCCAGACCGATCACGAGGAAGATCCAGAACCCCCAGTTGAGCAACGTGCCGAAGAAGCCGGAGACGCCGTCGTCACCGAACTGCTGACCGAGCGCAAGGAGCAGGATTCCGCAGCCGAGCGAGAGGACAAACCAGCGTCCTGCCTCGAGGAACGTCAGCCAGTGGCGCTGCCGCACCAGGACGATCCGCTCGCCCGATGCGAGCAGCGAGGCGTACCGCTCGTTCAGGTCCGCGGAGGGAGGCGGGATCTCCGCCGGTGTGCTCGGCGCTTGCTCGGACACGGGGCTCCTCGGCTGGCTCGACGAGAGTCTGACAGCTTCCGCCCGCCGGAGGTGCGGGGTTTTCAGTGGGGCTTCGCGCCCGCCGCGGCCGCCTTCCAGACGTACGCGCGGAGGAACGACGCGAGCGCCGTGGCGCCCGTCGCGGTCAGGTGCATGCCGTCGTCGCCGAACCACGGCTTGTCGCGCGAATACGCGTTCCAGTCGGCGACGACGAGCTGCGGCCAGCGCTTCGTCGCTGTCCGGATCGCGACGTTCGTCGGGTGGTAGAGCGGCCGCGTCTCGCGGAGCGTCACCCAGACGACGCCGTCCGCGCCCTGAGCGAGCGCGGCGCGCATCACGCGGTCGATCCCCTGCCGGTACCCCTGGGCCGACTCGTTGTAGCCCACGTTGACGATCAGCACCCGGCCGAGCGCCCGGCCGTAGCCCTCCACGGCCTGCAGCGCGGTGGACGGCGTCGTGCTCTCGTAGCTGCAACTCGCCTGGACGAGGCGCCGGCACACCCGGAGATCGAGGCGCACCCGGAGGCCGCGCTCGAGCTGTCTCTGTGCGGACGGGATGTACGAGATCGACGCCGCCACGGAATCGCCGACGAACGTGACGGGGAGCGGCCCCCGTGCCTGTGCGGCCGTCCCGCCGACAAGAGCAGCGACGAGGACCACCGCGACGGAGAACGCGACTCCGAGACGCATCGGGCGACGGTAGCACCGTTGCGGTAAGCGATCTGTTTGCCCATAGGCAGCGGCCACTTCGCGGTGTTCGGCGCTCTGGACGGGCCTCCTCGCACCCGGCCCGGTGGGTCCTGGTTTCGGCTCTTGCCCGAAGCGGGTATGCGGCGACGGGGTCATGGAACCTGACCGGCGTGGCGATCCGACCTCCTCGCCCTCCTTCGGTCGGATGCCACGCCGGCCGGGTCGTCCCGTCCCTCGCGTTTAGCCGTGGCTTCATCCGGTGAAAACTGTCCCGGCGGCTCCCTGCTGCGGTGATCCGCCTTGCTGCCGACAGCGCCCGTGAGGGGAGAAGAGGGCGCTATGGCGTCCGGCACGAGGCGTCCGTGGCTCGTGGAGCCGCCGCACCCCTCGCTTGAAGCGGGAGACGCGGCCCGCAGGCGGCCAACGCTTCCCCGGGATGGAGAGCACGTGCCGAGGACCGCCGCCTCCCGAACGGATACCGCGCCTCCCGGCGACGGGGTACCCCGCCCGAGCGCGGGCAAACCACGGCCGAGTGGTCAGGGCTCGCGATCGAGCCCAACCCGACGGTTCGCGACGGGCGATACAAACTCGACGATGCCGGGCCGGACGCAGTCGTGGGGCCAGATCCCCAGGGCCGACGCTGTCGCAGCGCGAGGCGACTCAGCCCTCGTCTGCCGGCAAGGTCGGATGGTCCGTCGGGTAGACGCCGACCGCGAGGCCGTAAACGGTGCCTCCCGTCCGCGGTAGCTCGTCGAACTCCCGCACCAGATCCGCCATCCGCTCCCAGAACTCCGACACCTGCTCCTCCGAGACGCGGGCGTGTCGGATGAAGCCCCACAGCTTCCCGTCCCGGAACGCCGCGACCGACTCCCGGGCGGCGACCTCGAAGTCGTTGAAGTCGCGCGGTAGTGCGTCGCCGTCGGGGCCTTGCTCGACGCCGACGTAGAACATCCGTGCCGTGCGGCCGTAGAACCGCTCCTCGATCGCCCGCACGCGTCGGGTCCTCACGACGTGGAGGAGGCCGGCCTCGTGGAGCACCTTCACGTGGTGGGCGACGGTGCTCTTCGGCCGCTCGACCGCGACCGCCAACTCGGTCACCGTCGCCGCCCGCTCGTGGAGCAGGCCCAGGATCATGGTCCGGAGGGGATGGCTGATCGCCTTCACCTGCGCGGGACGGGTGAGCGCGAGCCGGTCGGCGAGGTCGTAGTCCGGAGGAGGCGAGTTGCCGGCCACGAGCAAACAGACTATCATTGTCGAATGTTCGACTCTTATGGATCATTCGTCTAGGAAGGACCGAGGATGACCGAAGTCGTGCTCTACCACCACGTCCAGGGGCTGACCGAGGGAGTTCGATCGTTCGCCGACGAGCTGCGGGCAGCGGGGCACCTCGTGCACACCCCCGACCTGTTCGACGGCCGGACCTTCGCCACGATCGACGAGGGCATGGCGTTCGCGCGCGACGCAGGTTTCGGCACCCTGGCCGAGCGCGGGGTCGCCGCCGCGACGGAGATGAGCCCGGAGCTCGTCTATGGCGGGTTCTCCTTCGGCGTCATGGCGGCTCAGCAGCTCGCGCAGACCCGGCCCGGCGCCCGCGGGGCGCTGCTGATGTACTCCTGTCTCCCGACCTCGGAGTTCGGCGACGCGTGGCCGGAGGGCGTCCCCGTGCAGGTGCACGGCAAGGATGCCGACCCGTTCTTCCTGGAGGACATCGAGGCCGCGCATGCCCTCATCGCATCGTCGGAGCAGGCGGAGCTGTTCCTCTACCCCGGGGAGGAGCACCTGTTCGCGGACTCCTCCCTGCCGTCGTACGACGCCGCCGCGGCGACGCTTCTCACCGAGCGCGTCCTGGCATTCCTGGCACGGGCATAGCTGTCCCCAAGCCCTCGCCCCGAAACGCATCGCCCTGCTCCATCGCGCCACCACCAGCGGGCCGCTGGTGTGCAACGACCGTCAGTGGTATATGAACCGGGAAGCTCGCGGCTATTCGGGGAGGGGTAGTGGCGGAGAGGGGTTCACGGGTCGCGCCGCCGCTTGTCCGGCTGCCGAGTGATCGCATCGTCGTTCTCGATGCTCTCCGAGGCGTGTGCTTCGTCGTGATGACCGTCGACCACCTTCAGGGCAACCCGTTTTCACGGTTCAGCAATCCCTACTTCGGGCCGCTCGGGTTCTTCACGGCTGTGCTCGGTTTCGTGTTCCTGTCGGGCCTTGTTGCAGGGCGCGTCTACGAGCGAGAACGCACAATCGCAGGTACGCGTTCCATGGTACGGCGCGTCTTGCGTCGGGCCCGTGCGTTGTACGTCACACAGATGGTCGTGTTTCTGTCGGTGGTAGCCGCGATAGAGCTCCACCTTCGCGGCGCCCCGCGATGGCACATCGATCTTGTGGACGCCGCGCCCTTGAAGGGAATTGCATTCGGTACGACTCTCGCCTACGAGCCCGAATACCTCGGAATCCTGCCCATGTACCTGCTGTTCCTGCTCTTGACGCCAGCCGTGCTGTGGCAGCTCGGCAAAGGACATGTTGGACGAGTCCTCGCCTTCAGCGCTCTCCTTTGGGTTCTCTCGGGCCTCTTGATCCGACTTCCCGCAAATCCGAGTGGTGTCGATTTCGGGGCGTTCAACCCGATCGGCTATCAGTTCGTGTTCATCGCCGGACTCGCGTTCGGAACCGACCGGATCAGCATCCGGAGGATTCCACGCCGCGCACGGAATGGCCTGATCGCATCGTCTGCGATCGTCGTTGCGATCTTTCTGGCTCTTCGCTGGGAGTACGCGTTCGACGGTTCGTTGAATCCAGTTCTCAGGAGCGTGAGCCCTGGCTTGAGCTCGGAGCAGCTCGGTCCGTTACGCCTGCTCAATTTCGCCGCCTTTGGTCTCGTCCTGTACTGGGTCTGCGACAGGGTTCGATGGAACGAGATTCACTCGGTCGTGTTCTCATGGCTCGCCTTCGTCGGCCGACACTCACTGCCCGTGTTCGCGTGGTCGATCCTCGCGGCGTATGCGACGACAGCATTACTGCCACGTGACCCGAGCAAAATGCTTGGACTCGTCGTTGTCGCACTGCTGACGATCAGCCTGACGGTGCCGGCTGTGCTTCATGCGATGGCCAGGAGCCCCCGCGCGACCATCCGGAGGCGAACGCATCCCTCCGCCTACGGAGAAGCGGGCCTCGCGGCATCAGCCGATCTGGCTTCGACCCCGTCACGCGCGGTGCCGTAGACACGCGGGTCGCTTCAGCACGTCGCGCTCTGCCCCACCGCGATACGCTCGGGCCGCCCGCATGGCGACACGAAACGCTCGTCGGCACAGTCGCCGACGCGGACGACCACCGACGGCCCGACAGACGGAGGATCCCGTGTCAGTCGAGGAAGGACGTCCTGCACCCGACCTCACGCTCACGTCCGACACGGGCGAGGCGGAGACCTTTTCCTCGCTGAAGGGCGCTCTCGTCGAGGCAGAGCTGAAGAAGACCGAGGCTGGCCTGGTGGTCGAAAAGCGAGGGCTGGTTCGTAGTCAACGCGCGCGATGTGTCGTGGATCCGAAGTGAGGAGCGCGGGCAGGACACGGACTTCGAAGGGCGGCAGGAGTGGACCGATTTCGGCTTCCGCATCCAGTTTCTCTCACCCGGTCAGGGCGGCCTGTACCACGGCGAGCGGAGCCATGAGGACTTCCTCGTCGTCTCCGGCGAGTGCGTGCTCGTGATCGAAGGTGAGGAGCGCCACCTGAAGGCCTGGGACTTCGTCCACTGCCCACCGTGGACGAAGCACACCTTCGTCGGCGCCGGTGACGGGCCGTGCGTGATCGTCATGGCCGGCAGCCGAGCGGGCGGCTTCGAGGTCGTATACGCCGTGAACGACGTGGCTGCAATGCACGGTGCGAGCGTGCTCAAGGAGACGTCGAATCCGGACGATGCCAACGCCCGCTTCGGACCGGAGGAGCGGGCGGCGTACCGGGAGGGATGGCTACCGTCTTGAACGACCCCGACGGCCCGACGAACGGAGGCACCCTTGGTCAAGGAAGGTAATCCAGCCCCTGATTTCACGCTCACGTCGGACTCCGGCGAGCAGGTCTCGCTCGAGTCTCTCCGCGGGCAGCCGGTCGTCCTCTACTTCTACCCCAAGGACGACTCGCCCGCAACTATTTGAAGTAAACGACTGCGGGTTTGCCTCTTGGGCTATGGACAATGCTCCTGGCCCGATGGAACGGCGGCGGATCGACGAGGTACGGATCGCGCTACGTGGCGGGAACGTCGTGATCCCCTGGGGGTCGCGCGAAGCGCTGCTCGAACAGCTCCGGAAGGTGGAGACGCTGAACGACGTTCGCGACGCGTTCCGGACCGTCGGGACGACGCAGCCTGTCAGCCTGACGGCTCCTCAGAAGGCGGGACTGATGAACGTGATCACCTTGTGGGCGGACCGGCTGGAGCGCGGCTGGGAAGATCGTCCGGAAGGGATCCACGAGCTGCGCCACGCGCTCTACGACGATCTCCACGATGTGGGCGTCGAGGAGTCGCGTCCATCGGAGGATCTATCGTGTTCTGTGGCGGGTCCAGCCTTACCGGCCGGTGCCCCTCCCCTCTTGGTGCTGTGCCGGTGGACCCGCCTTTTTCGCGGGGGCGCGAGCGAGCTGGCACTTACTGCCCGCTTCCTCGTTCCTTCGCGAGCAGAGCCCTGAGCGGGTCGCTTCCCGCGATTGCCCCCGACACGCCTCGCCCGACACTCGGAATCCCACGCAGCCGTCGACTGTCGAGCGGTGCCGTCGCGCCGGCGACTGTCTCGGTCTCCTCGCCCCGTCCGACCTCGGCCAGGATCCGGTCCAACACCTGGCGCTGCCGCTCGAGCATCTTCCCGCGGTCGAACCTGGGCAGCGGCTGCGGCACCCGCCGAGCGTAAACGGCGGTCTGCAAGAAGTCACGTCGATCGCAAACGGGGCTTAGCAAAAGCATATAATCGCAACAATGCAGGATGGCTCCAGTCGGGCTGCGTCTCCGTCCGCGACACGGCGGCTCCTCCGAACAGGGGAAGCTGCCGCGCTCGCGTCGTGCCACGAGGCGACGATCCGCAGAGCCGTTCGCGAAGGCACCCTCGCGGCGGTCCGTCTCGGCCCACACGGCCACCTGCGTGTTCGCGTCGACTCGCTCGAGCGATGGCTACAGCCCGTGCGCAACCCGGAGGAGCACGCGTGAGGCTCTCGGCGACAAGGCCGCTCGACGCCGCGGAGAGCGAGCGGGATCAGCGACGCAGAGGGAGGGCAGCCTGCTTCGCGAGCCGGAGCGCCTCTCGTTGTTGCAGCTCGGCCAGCCGTGACCTGGGTGGAGGGCTGCTGCCCCGAGTGTGGCGCCACACCCGAGGTCGTCCCGCATCCCGAACTCGGCGCCGTCGCGACCATCGTCTTCCAGCACGCCGCCCGACTGCCCTGTCAGCGAACTACTCGACCCGCATGACCCGTGAACACGCCGCAAACCCCTAGGCGTCAATGCGAACGCGCAGTGTGCCGGTCGACGGATCCGCGAACGTCGTCCCAGGTTCCCCACGCCTCAACCCGCGGGCGTTTCGATTCCGACTGCTGCCTGTCCAGGTGAGGCTGTTGACGACCGCCCAGTCTGTGCGACCAACCTCGCAAAGAGCCCCCTCGCATACGGGGCATGTCGCGGCGACCCTCACGGCCCACGGGTAGGTGTGGTTCTCACCCAATTCCTGCCGGAGCAGGGTCGAGAGCCGGTCTTGAACAACAGCGTCCGCGTTGACGTCTTGCCAGGGCGGGGGCAGCAGCGGAATCTCAACCAGACCCAGCTCGCTGACCTCCTCGTCAAAGAACCGGATCGCATTGGCACGGTCGCCACGATCGTCGTCGCTGGCCCACCCCTCGACATGCAGACGCAGGATGTAGCTGTCGTCGTCTGGGTCAAAGCGATAGCCGTAGTCGACGACGGCCAGCGCCACCACGGTTGTCCCGAAGGAGAGTTCCTCCTGCTGCTTCTCCTCCAGGTCGTGCCAGGGCTCAGACCACGCGGGATCGCCCGCGTACCTAATGACCCGTGCCCCACGGATCTCGCGTGGCGACGGGTCTCGCGGATCTGGTGACAGAAGCGCTGGACGGCGCCCGCGAGGTCGCGGAGGGCCGAGCCGCCGGCGGTCGTGGTTTGCGTGACAGGCGTCGACTACGGTCTCGGGTGTGTCGGTGTGGACCGACCCGCCGTGGCTCGCCGAGGCACACGCCTGGATTCGGGGACAACTGGAGGCGCTCGACGTCCGAACGATGGGCGCCATCGAACAGCCGCACGTGCGTCCATGGTCGACGGTGATGCGCGTGCCGACGTCCCGGGGCGACCTGTGGTTCAAGGCCAACATCCCCGCCCTCGCTTACGAAGCGGGCGTCGTCGGTGTCCTCGCTCGGACCCGTCCGGATCTGGTGCCGGAGCTCGCCGCAGTCGACCTTGAGCGGGGTTGGATGCTGATGGGTGACGGGGGCGAGCGGCTGCGCGAGGTGGTCGAGCGCGAACGCGACCTGGGGCGGTGGCTCGACGTGCTTCCTCACTACGGCGAGCTCCAGCTCAGCACCGCGGCCAATGCGGACGAACTTGTCGCGCTTGGCGCCCCCGACCGGCGCCTCACCGTCCTCGAAGGACAGTACGAACAGTTGATAGAGGACATGGAAGACCTGTCGGCCGGTGAGCGCGATCGGCTGCGGGCCTGCAGGGCGGAGGTCGCGGAGATGTGTCGACAACTCAGCACGGTCGCGATCCCCGAGACTGTCCAGCACGACGACCTCCACGACGGGCAGGTCTTCGTACGGGACGGCCGCTACCTGTTCTTCGACTGGGGCGACTCGTGCGTCTCACATCCGTTCTTCAGCATGTCCGTCACGCTCGAGGGTGGACTAGCGTGGGGGCTCGACGACATCGAAGGCTCAGTCGACATCACGCCGTTCCGCGACGCCTACCTCCGGCCGTTCGCGTCGTTCGCGGAGCGCGAAGAACTCGAGGCGGCGCACACCACCGCGTTGAGGCTCGGCTGGATCTGCCGCGCACTGAACGTCAGCCACTGGGCCGCCGCACTCGGCCCACCTCATCGGGAGGAATGGACCGACCGCGTGCGCCTCCGCCTACAAATGTTTCTCGGGTCGACCGATACTCAAGCGGGCGAGGGAGAGGGCGGATGAACGTGCTCTAGACGAGCCCGTCCGGCACCCGGCCGACGTGCTCGCGTAGCAGAGGCTGCGCGAGAGACTCAACCGGGGGAAGAGAGTCGAGCCTCTCGCGTAGTGATGCGAGCCCGCACAGGCCCCAACCTGCTCCAGGGGTGCGCCGCACCCCCCAGCGGCGAACCACCCAGCGTCGCAGGGGAGTTCCGGCACCGGACTCGCAGGGGCCACGGTAGGTGCGGCCGGCGGGGGCGTACAGGACACGATTGGGTCAATCCGCCCTTACGCTCGCCGAACATGGCCGAGGCTCCGCGCGAGGTTCACTGGCTTGCTTGGGCCGCCGTCGCGAGCGGGGTTCTTGGCCTTGTGTTGACGTTCTCCGGGGTCGATCCGTGGCCCTACGTCGGCGCGGCGCTGATCTGTCTCGCTCCGATCCTGGCGATCTGCGCCTTCGTGCGCTCGCGGCGATTCACCACCGGTCTTGTGGTGGTGCTCGCTCTGGTACCGCTTGGACTGCTGATCCTGATGATGTACATGATCGCGACCCAAGTGAGCTAGACGAGGCCGTCCCGCACCCGACCCACGTGCTCGCGCAGCAGCACGGCGCCCGCCTCAGAAGTCCACAAAGACAGCGCGGCTCCTTAGGGACAGTCGCCGTGCTCGACCGGCGTGGTGTCACCGTGGCCGTTCGCGTCCACCGGCCCCACTGCGCTGACACAGACGACTGGCGGAGGAGTGTCTCCGGCGGAAGCGTGCGTCACCCCAAGGCAGAGCACGGCCAGGACGACGATCGCCAGCATGATTTCCCTCATACGCACTACGCCCCCTCGTACGAACTGACGTCACCCCAGCCACCTGGTAGCCGGCAGCACCCCCTCCCAACGTGGGGTGCGGTTGCCTGTCAAGGTTTCAGGCCACCTCGCCCCGCACCCGGCCGACGTGCTCGCGGAGCAGGACGGCGCGGAACTCGCCGTACGCGGACGCTCATGGTTTTGTGCGCGCCGCCGGGTGCAAGAGTCGGAGGCATGCTGACGCGCATCGCCGCCGCCTGCGGGCTTCTTGCAGCGGTCACATATTGCGCGGGACTCCTCTTCGGCGGCCTGGCCCAACCTGACGCCTTCAGTAGCGCAGACGACGCGACCAGCGATCTCGGTGCCGTGACGGCCTCCAGCCCCTGGATCTACAACCAGATAGGCGTGAACTTCACCGGCTTCCTCGTGATGGTCTTCGCGCTCGGCCTGTGGCGAGCACTCTCACCGGACTGGCTTGGACGCGCAGGTGCCGTCGGCCTCGCGCTCGTCGGCCTCACGCTCTTCCTCGAAGGATTCCTCCGCCTCGACTGCCAGGGGATCGACGCGGGATGCGAGAACACGAGCTGGCATTCAGACGCGCACAAGGTGACGACAGGTATCTCGGCGGTGTTCATCGTTGTCTCGCCGATCGTCCTCGCGTTCGCGTTTCGCCGGATCGACGACTGGCGCAACGTGTGGCTGCCGACACTCGCCGCCATCCCCGCCACCCTCCTGGCAAGCATCCTGTTCTCGGCGATTGGCAACGGTGCGTCCCAACGGGCTGGGGCCGTCACCTGGTTCCTCTGGCTTGCCTTCATTGCGTTCCAGCTCCTCAACAAGGTGACGGCGAAGACAATACGGTCATCAAGAACCTTGACCTGAGGCGTCACGCACACGGCCGACGTGCTCACGCAGCAGCACGGCACGGGCTCCTCGAGCCCCGGAGGAGCGTCGTCGAGCGCCCGGATGATCGTCTCGCGCTCGGGGATCGTGAGCGCCAGCACCTTCGTCATCCGGCTGTAGGCGGTCTCGAGCCGGGCGCTGAGGGCGTCGTCGTCGACCAGGCGGGCGAGCTCGTGGACTAGTTCGTCTCGGAGCGGGATGCCGGCGAGGTGCATCGTCACCCGTCCGAGCCTATAGGAACGTATGTTCGCTTTCAATCGACCGCTCTAGCCGTGCCCGTCCAGGACGAGTCTTGTGGGCTCAGTCCGCGGCTGAGCCCCGCAGCGTTCGGGACTAGCAATTTGGCGAGCACTGCCCGATAGGCACGCGGTGCGCGTGTCCGGTCATGGCGAACATCAGAATCGCCGCGAGAAGCAGCAGGATCGTTCCGACCAGCAGAGCGGTTCGGTGCGAGACGATGACGTGCGTCATTGGTTTCTCACCCCCTTCGGCAAGCGGTGGGCGACCCTAACCCGCCGCTCAACTCGCGTTAGTGGCCGTTCGGGACATGTCAACCGGCCCCGCGCAGCAGCCCGAGACTGTCGACACCCGGCGAGACTGCCCGTCCGACAACAAGCGTTATGACTGGGTGGCTGAGCACGACTGGCGCGCGCATCCCGAGGACTGGCCGCGCGGTGATTTCCCGGCGTCGAAGAACTACGCGGACTCTATGAGCGGTGCTGAGCCCTACCCGATGCGTGCCCGGCGGCGAGTCCTTCACGGCACAAAGGCCCTCTAGAACCCGTACAAAGAAACCCTCGGGTTTGTTGTACGCGCCGGTCAGGCGCGCAGGTTGAGTTGCCCGCGATGAGCGCGGAGCAGCGGTACACCCTTCGGAACGGCTACAGGCGAGCGCGCGTTAACGCGCTCGAGTTCGGCCGCGTCTGCCCGCGCTGTGCAGGCCCAAAGTCACCGCAGGCGCTGCGTTGTGCGCGGTGCTTCGTCGACCAGCTGCGAGGAGGTGAGGCCTCTGAAAGCCCCGGGCCGGTGGGCACGCATCGGCGCACTTGATCCGTAAACGCTGCGACCCCGGAACGTGTCATTCCGGGGCCGCCCATTCAAGGAGTTTCCAGTGACAAGCATAGAGGGTCACCTCGACATCTCCCCCGGGCGAGCTCGACAAGAGGCCTCGTAGCGGTGAACACCGTGCTTCGCGAGGCACTCGAACATCTCGATCGCGGCTTCGCGCTGCTGCCGGTGTGCGCGGACAAGACACCCGCTAGCGACCTCATCCGACGCACCCGCGGCCGACCCGGCTGGCGGCAGCTCGTGAAGAAGCCGGCCGCTGCGACCGAGGTGTGCGACTGGGTCGAGCACGATCCGACGACGGGCGTCGGCGTGCTCACTGGCGAGGTCTCGAACATTGCCGTCGTCGACATCGACGCGCCGACGGGCGCGCCGAACGTGCCGACGACCGCCACCGTCACGACGCAGCGCGGGGTCCACGCGTACTTCCGACCGGACGGGCTCGTCAAGACTCGCGAGTTCCCTGGGGCGAGATCCGCGGCGAGCGCGCCTACGTCGTAGCACCCTGCAGCCGTCGAGAAGACGGCGGCGCCTACGCCTGGGAGCTGACACCGGAAGACGCCGGCATCGCCGATTCGCCGCGTTCGAGTTCAGCCCCAGCGAACCCCCCATAGGTTAACCCGCGCCGCGCGGAGCTAAAGGGGCGGAAGTGCGTCGTGCTCGCGAGGGGGAAGACGAACTCCATCCTCGTCCGGTTCCTCGACACAGGGGAGAACGTGGTGACGAGCAGGAACACGGTCCGTCGGAGTTCGCCGGCGGCATGAGCGACGCGCTCCCGCCGGACGTCGAACGCGAGGTCCGCCGTCTGCTCGGAAAGACGGCGCGTCGGCTACTCGCTGAGGAACTCGACCGTGATCCGGTCGCGACCCCGACCGGGGGCGACGATGGCGCGGGTGCGGAGGGCCCGGATGAGGTCCCGGAGTTCGACGTCGTCCATGTCCCGCGCACCCGCCGTCCGCGTCGGCGGGAGAGTCTTCCGTAGCCGCTCGGCGTGCTCGACTGCCTCGTCGCGGCGCTCGCGCTGGGCACGCAGCTCCTCCCCGGCCTCGCCCTCGTCCGTGATGCCCGCGCTCGCGAAGACGCGGATCAGCTTGCCGAGCGCCTCCTGCTCGACGTCGGCCCGGCGCTCGGCCTCGGCGACCTCGTCCTCGATCGACGCGCTCTCCCGGATCTCGTCGGTGCGCTCGTAGACGGCCTCGCGTACGACCTCCTCGGCGATCGTCGCACTGATCGCCATCCGCCGCGGACAATCACCGACCGGAGAGCAGCGGTACATGGAGTGCCGCTTGCCGTTCTGGTCGGTCGACCCGACCGCCATCCGGCCACCACATGTCGCGCAATGAAGGACGCCGAGCCGAGCGAGCAGCCGTTCTGACTTCGGGCGTCGCCCGCGCGTCGAGCGCATCCGCTGCACCTTCTGCCAGGTCGCAAGCTCGACGATCGCAGGGTGGGCGTCCTCGTTGACGAGGTCGCCGAAACGAAGTTCGCCCAGGTACATCCGCGACGTGAGCATCGCCTGGACGCCGTGGAAGCTGCGCTCGATCCCGTTCTCGCGAAGGAACTCGCGGACCTCGCGGACCGTGGCGCCGGATGCGCGAAGGTCGAAGGCGTCGCGGACGATCGTCGCCTCGGTCGGGTGCGGTTCCAGGCGACCGTCCTTGCGCTGATGGAGGCCGGGCGGGATGTTCGGGAAGGTGGGCCTGCCGTCTGCGATCGCACGCCGCTTCGCCTCGCTCGTTCGCTCGGCGGTCACGCGGCGATGGTACTCAGCGACCATGCCGAGCATCGTCGAGGACAGCCAGCGGGAGGCGGTGTCGGAGCGCACTTCGCCGACGTCGACCGCGACGATCGCTCCGCCGGCCTGCTCGATCCGCTCGACGACTTCGCGCTGGACGGCGAGCGAGCGGACGAGCCGGTCGAAGTAGGCGACGACGACGACGTCCGCCTGGCCGGACTCGACGAGTTCGACCGCCCGGCGGAGCCCGTGGCGGCGCTCGAGCGGCGCGCCACCGGAGACGTTCGTCTCGTCGAGCGTGGTGACGAGGGTTAGATCGTCACGGGCGCACGCCTGCTGGATACGCTCGGCCTGTTCGCTCGGTGAGACAGGATCGTCGCCGAGCCGGGAGACACGGACGACGCCGACGGCACGACGCAAGGAGGGCGAGATGGTCGAGGAAGGCGCACCGGCACCCGATTTCACGTTGATGAGCGATTCCGGAGAGCCGGTGACGCTCTCGTCGCTCAGGGGTAAGGACGTCATACTGTATTTTTACCCCAAGGACGACACGCCCGGCTGTACCGCACAGGCGTGCGGGATCCGCGACGCGTGGGACGAGTTCGAGAACGCCGGCGCCGTCGTCCTGGGCGTCAGCCCCGACGGCGAAGGGGCGCACCAGAAGTTCAAGTCGAAGTACGACCTGCCGTTCACGCTCCTGGCCGACACGGAGCACGAGGTCGCGGACGCGTACGGCGTGTGGGGCGAGAAGTCGTACGCGGGGAAGACGTACATGGGCGTCCACCGCTCGACGTTCGTGATCGACGCCGACGGCAACGTCGCCAGGGCGTTTCACAACGTGAAGCCGGCCGAGCACGCGGACCAGGTGCTGGAGGCGCTCCGCTCGTGACCCGCGGCTAGACTGACCGTCCGCGCGGATGTGGCGGAATTGGTAGACGCGCACGGTTCAGGTCCGTGTGCCCGTAAGGGCGTGGAGGTTCAAGTCCTCTCATCCGCATAGCCAGCCGGCTTCTGCCACGTCCAGAGCGGAGGCGATCATCGACGAGCACGACACGCCGCACCCGCAGTCGCGCCCGTCGTCGTAGAATCCTCCGATGGAACGGGGACGGATCGATGAGGTACGGATCGAGCTACGTCGCGGGATCGTGTCGATCCCCCGGTCGTCGCGCGACGCGCTGCTCGAACAGCTCCGGAACCGGGATTCGATGAACGACGTCCGCGACGTCCGCGACGCGTTCCTGGCCGACGGGACGACGCAGCCCGTCCGTCTGACGGATCCGCAGAAGCTCGGACTGCGGAACGTCATCACCTTCTGGGCGAACGAGCTGAGCGGCAGCTACGACGATCTTCCGGAAGGGATCTGGGACCTGCGGAACGCGCTCCAGGACGACCTCCCCGCCGTGGGCGTCGAGGCGTCGAACGACTGACCCCTCGAGGCGGCGTCACGATGCCCGTCCCGGGCCGATAGGCGCGTGCGCGAGGCGTTCCGGCAGGCACCGCCCGCGCCGGTCCCGCTCGTCGCGGCCGGAGGCTAACGCGCCGTGAACCCGAACGAAGGCATCGTTGTAACCCCCCGGCCGTGCCACGCCGTGTGCCACGAACCGGCGATTTGCAGGGATCGGTACCTTTCATCCGCATAGCGCAGGCGCCGCCGACAAGAGGCGGCCGTCGGCGTCTCAATCGAAACGTGACGCGCGCGCTGCTCCTCCTCCCTCTTCTCGCCGCTTTCGCGCTGCTCGGTGGGACGCCGGGCAGAACGCCGCCGGCGGCCGCGGCGGAGCGCAGCCAGGTCGTCGTCCTCCTCGCGTCGCCTCCGCTCGGCGCCGCCGGGGACGTGGGCGCGGCGATGCGGGTCGACGCGGAGCGCCGCCGCTTCGAGGCCGCTCTCCACCGGCAGCTCCCCGCAGCCTGGATCCACTGGCGCTATCGCCTCGTTGCGAACGGCGTCTCGGTCGTCCTGCCGACCCATGACCTCCCGCGCCTCTCACGGCTCCCGGGCGTCACACAGGTGTTCGCGCCGGTCACGTACCACGTGCAGGCCGGGCCGGACGCGGCGACGATCCATGCCCGCGACGTACCGCTGCCCGACCTGCCGAACGCCGGCACCGGGATGAAGATCGGGATCATCGACGACGGCGTCGACCAGACGCATCGGTTCTTCGACCCGGCCGGGTACACGATGCCCCTCGGCTTCCCGAAGGGACAGGGCGCGTACACGACGGCGAAGGTGATCGTCGCGCGCGCGTTCCCTCCGCCCGGGGCGACCTGGCCGCACGCCGCGAAGCCGTTCGACCCCGAGCAGTCGAGCCACGGTACGCACGTCGCGGGGATCGCCGCCGGGAACGCGAGCACGCTCGCCGAGGGGAACCGGATCAGCGGCGTCGCTCCGCGGGCGTACATCGGCAACTACAAAGCGCTGACGATCCCGACCGACGCCGACGTCGGCCTCGACGGGAACGCACCGGAGATCGTCGCCGCGATCGAGGCCGCGGTCGCCGACGGGATGGACGTCATCAACCTGTCGCTCGGCGAGCCGGAGATCGAGCCCTCGCGCGACGTCGTCGCGCGCGCGCTCGACGCCGCGGCGGCGGCCGGCGTCGTCCCCGTCGTCGCCGCCGGGAACGACTACGACGACTACGGCCCGGGGTCGATGATGTCGCCGGGGAGCTCCGCGCGGGCGATCACGGTCGGCGCGAGCAGCTCGGGCGGCTCCCCGACGATCGCGAGCTTCTCGTCGGCGGGCCCGACGCCCGTCTCGCTCCGGCTCAAGCCCGACGTCGTCGCGCCGGGCGTCTCGATCCTCTCGGCCGACCCAGGCGGCTGGCGGACGTCTTCCGGGACGAGCATGGCAGCGCCCCACGTCTCGGGCGCCGTCGCGCTGCTCCTCCAGCGGCATCCGGACTGGACACCCGAGGAGGTCAAGGCCGCGCTCACCGCGACTGCCCGCGCCGTCGCCTCCGGCGCCGCCTCGCGCACGACCCGCGCCGGTGCCGGACTCGTCGATGTCGCCGCGGCCGACGCGCCGCTCGTCGTCGCCACGCCGACCTCCCTCTCGTTCGGGCTCGTCCCCGCGTCGGCGTCTGGCAACCGAGCCGTGACGCTCGCCGACGTGGGCGGCGGCTCGGGCGCCTGGATCGCGGCAGTCGAGTCGCTCGTCGCGCCGAGCGGGACCACCGCCACCGTCCTGCCGGAGGTGCTCGTGCCGGGCGCGATGAGCCTCGATCTCCAGACCGGGACGACGGAGGGCGAGATCTCCGGCGTGATCGTCCTTCGCCGCGAGGACGCGGTCAGGCGGATCCCGTTCTGGGGCCGGGTGGCCGTCCCGAAGCTCGCGCCCGCGACCCAGACGCTGTCTCGGCCAGGCGTCTACGCCGGGAACACCCGCGGCCGTGCGGCGCGGGTCGACGTCTACCGCTATCCCGAGGTCCCCGAGGTAGGCCCCGTCTCCTCCCGGCTCGCCGGCCCCGAGCAGGTGTTCCGCGTACGTGTCACGGGCACCGTCGCCAACTTCGGTGTCGTCGTCACGCAACGCGGGCCCGGCTCCCGCGTCGAGCCCCGCATCGTCACCGCCGGCGACGAGAACCGCCTCACGGGGTACCCGGCGCTTCCGGTCAACCTCAACCCCTACGTGGACGAGTTCGGCGGCCCGACGCTCGTCGCCGGCGCCATCCAGCCGAAGCGCGGGACGTACCAGGTCGTGTTCGACAGCCCCACGCGCGCCACGGCAGGAAGCTTCCGCTTCCGGTTCTGGATGAACGACACGACGCCGCCGAGGGCGAAGCTCGCGAGCACGACGGTTCGCGCCGGGTCGCCGATCCGCATCCCCGTCAGTGACCCGGGCGCAGGCGTCGACCCCACGTCGATCGAGGCGACGATCGACGGACGACTCGTGCGCGCGACGCTGCGGGGCAACGCCGTCTTCGTCCCGACGGGCTCGCTCGCGGCCGGGGTCCACCGGCTCCGCGTCGAGCTCGCCGACTACCAGGAGACGCGGAACATGGAGAACGTCGCGCGGATCCTCCCGAACACGCGCGTGCTCTCGGCGCGCGTCACCGTCCGCCGCTAGCGCGGAACGCTACGGCCGCTTCGTGCGCGGCTCTTCGATCGTCGGCAGCGCGTCGAGGTCGCGCTGCACGCTCTCGACGAAATCGTCGTCGTCCGTCTTCACCACGCGGAGCTTCGCCTTACGGCGCTCGCGGTCGCGGCGGCGACGCGCGTCGGCGCCTACGAGCTCGGAAACCCTCGACCATTCCGCGGCGACGACGACGAGGACGCCGAGGGCGAGCAGGACGATCCACGGCCAGCTCACCTCCGAGATTCTACTCACTCGGGCGCGCCAGCTCGAAGCGCGCGCTGTCGACTCGCGACCGGGCGTCGCATCCCTCGAGATGGTCGTTCACGAGCCCCATCGCCTGCATGAACGCGTACACCGTGGTCGGTCCGACAAACGACCAGCCTCGGCGCTTGAGCTCCTTCGCGAGCGCCCGTGAGGCATCGGTCTGGGCGAGCTCCATCAGCGCATCCCGCGTCATCGCGGACGGTCGGTCCGCGCCAGGCGGCTCGAAGCGCCAGACGAACGCCGCGAGCGACCCCTCCGCCTCGACGAGCTCGAGCGCGCGCCGGGCGTTGTTGATCGTCGACTCGATCTTCCCGCGGTGGCGCACGATCGACGCGTCGTCGAGCAGCCGCTCGACGTCCTTCGCGCCGAACCGGGCGACGACGTGGAAGTCGAAGCCGGCGAAGGCGCGGCGGAACGCGTCGCGCTTGCGGAGGATCGTGAGCCAGGACAGCCCTGACTGGAACCCCTCGAGCGCGAGCTTCTCGAACAGCCGCACGTCGTCCGTGACGGGCATCCCCCACTCGTCGTCGTGGTAGGCCCGGTACTCGAGGTGGTCTCCCCCGCCCCACCAGCAACGGACGACGCCGTCCTCGTTGCGGACGAGTCCGTCGGCGAGGCTCACGAGGCGGGTCGCCTCACGATCTCCATCGCCAGGTCGGCGAGCGGGACGCCGCCGTCCGCGGTGACGAGCCACGTGTCCTGCATGTACAGGCAGTCCTCGCCGCTCGCCGCGATCGCGTGCGGATGCATCGAGAGCACCATGTTCTCGGCGAGCGGCGTGTCGACGCCCTCTCCGACCTTCGGGAACTCGATCATCGTCATCCCGATCGAGTGGCCGGTGACGTGGCCGAGGTGGAAGCCGCGGTCGTGGAAGCCCTTCGAGACAGCCATGTGGACGTCGTGGCACGTCGCGCCGGCGCGCATCGCGGTGCGTGCCGCGTCGTAGTACTCGACGTACGCCTCCTCCATGGCCCGCGTGGCGGCCGAGAGCTCCGTGCCCTCGGCGGCGACGGCGCGTGACACCTCGACCCAGTGCATGCCCGGGCCGGCAACCTCGAGGGACGGGAGCACGAAGTCGCCGAGGATCTCCTCCTTGCGGGCGATCTTGAACTCGGGGAGCGCGATCCCCGAGCGGCCGGGTGCGGTGAGGACCATGTTCATCGTCAGCCGGCCGCAGCCCTCGGCGATGAAGTACTCCTCCGCGACGGCCATCACCTCGGCGGCGGTCTTGCCGGGCGCGTAGGCGTCCGCCCAGACCTCGAAGCCACGCCTGTTGATCCGCACCGAGTCGCGCACGCTCTCGAGCTCGGCGTCGCTCTTCACCGCGCGGGCAAGGTCGAACTCAGCGTCGAACGGGACGATGTCGAGGCCTTCCAGCGGGCGATAGTCGCGCACGGTCATCACGTAGTCGAGGCCGTAGACGCCGACTCGCTGCCAGCCCGCGTCCTTCGCGGCCGCGGCGATCGCCGCGCCCGGGTGGGGGTCGAAGCGCTGTTCGATCAGCGCCGTCCCGTGCTCGCCGACGTAGCGTGCCTCCGACGGGAACACGACGAACGGCTCGCCGTCGGCGGGAACGACGGTGTACGCGTACCGGTGCACGATCTGGAACCCGGTGAGGTACGTCACGGCGCCCTCGAAGCCGGAGTACTCGCTGCCCGAGACGACGAGCGCGTCGAGCTCGTTCTCCGCCATCGCCGACCGGACGTTGGCGTAGCGCCGGTCCAGTTCCGTCGTGAGGTCTACGACTGCTGCTGCCATGAGGCTTCTACCCCCTTGATGAGCGCGGACACCGCGTCGTGGAGCGGCGTCGGCACGCCGAGCTCCCGCCCGAAGCGCGCGATGCCGCCGTTCAGATAGTCGATCTCGGTCGCACGGTGGGCCTCGACGTCCTGCAGCATCGACGCCTTGTGCCCGTAGGCGACATCCGGCCGTGCGGCGTGGTCGATGAGCTCCTCCGGGTCGGCGTCGAGAACGATGCCCTGCGCCCCCGCGACGGCCTTGCCCTCGTCGACGAGCCCGGAGACGAGCGCCCGGAGATCGGCCCGCTCGCAGACGCGGCCGTGCGTGAGGCCGGTGAGCGCGCCGATGGGGTTCGTCGCCGCGTTGAAGATCACCTTGCGCCACTGCCCAGGCCGCGCGTCGTCGACGGCCTGCGCCGGCATCCCCGCCCGCGTGCAGGCGTCCGCCAGCGGCTGGATCGCCGACACGTCGATCGGTCGCGGCTCGAACGGCCCGAAGGTCGTGTCGCCCTTGACGTCCCACTGGACGACGCCCGGCTCGAGCAGCTTGCCCGCGGGGAATGTCGTGCCCCGGATCACCCGCTCGACGTGCGCGGCGAGCGTCTCCTCGTTGCCGACGCCGTTCATCACCGACGCGACGGCTCCCTCGGCGAAGGCGTGGGCGGCCGCGGCGACCGCCGAGTCGGCGTGCATCGCCTTCGTCGCGACGATGCCGAAGTCGCAGGGTGGCAGCTCGCGCGGATCGGACGTCGCGTTCGGACGGCCGACGACCTCTCCCGCGCCGACTAGTTGCAGTCCGTTCTTTTTGATCGCATCGATGTGCGATTCGTTCAGATCGAAAGCCCACACCTCGACGTCGTCGAGCGTGGCGAGATTGGCGGCGAACAGGGAGCCCACGGCCCCACACCCGACGACGCAGACTCTCATGTCGCTCCTTCCTTCGCGGGCTCGACGCGCGAGAGGCGGCGTAGCCGGATCTCCTTGCCGCCCGTGATGCCGGACGGCCGGAGGATCAGCACGATCGCCATGAGGGCGCCGACGACGACGATCCGACTGCCCGACGGGAGGTCGATGCCCCCCAGCCCGTTCTCCGCCTCCGCGAGCAACGAATCGAGGCCCGAGACCGCGAGAGCGCCGACGACGGCGCCCCAGAGGCTCGTCATGCCGCCGATCACGAGCATCGCGAGCGTGATGAAGGTGAGGTCGAGGTACACCGCGTCGACGTTGATCGGCAGGTAGTGGACGTACAGCCCGCCGGCGAAGCCCGCCAGCGCGCCCGAGAGCGCGAACGCGATGAGACGCTGGAGGTAGACCGAGATGCCGACCGCGCGCGCGGCCGGCGCGTCGTCACGCGCGGCGCGAAGCTGGCGCCCGAAGCGGCTCACCTGGTACACGAAGGCGACGACGATGACGACGATCGCGCCGATCGCGGCCTGCTGCATGTCGGTGGTCTCCGGCACCGACGAGAAGACGTTGAGCCCCGGGCCGACGCGCTCGTAGTACCGGAGGATGTTGCTCGTGATCTCGAGCACCGCGAAGGTGGCGATGCCCGCGGCGAGCCCGGACAACCGCATCAGCGGGAGACCCGCGAGAAGGGCGAACACTCCTCCGACCAGTGCCGCGAGCAGGAGCGACGGGACGTTGCCGACGGTCGTATCCGAGAGGAAGCCGAAGAGGTTCGGCATCGTCGCGGGCTTCTCCTCGACCGGCACGGAGAGCACGCCCGCCGTCCACGAGCCGACCGCGACGAACGCGATGTGCCCGAACGACAGCACGCCCGAGTTCCCGACGAAGACATAGAGCGCGACGACGATCGACACAGCGACGAGCGCATTGATGAAGTAGATCTCCGTCGAGCGCTCGAAGAACGACCCGGCGATCGCGGTCGCGGCGACGAGCGCGAGTGGCGCGAGGACGGGCGCGGCGGTCCGGAGCCGCCTCATACGCGCTCCACCGGCCCGCGGCCGCGCGTGAAGAGCCCCGCCGGCTTCACGAGCAGCGTGAGAATCACGAGCCCGAACAGGAACGACGGCAGGTACTGGCTCTGGTCCGTGGGCAGCGCGCCCCCGAGCAACCCGGAGGCATAGCCGATCGCGAACCCGCCGAGGGTCGCCGAAAGCAGCTTGTTCATCCCACCGACGACCACGCCGGCGAGCACGACGATCGTCTCGCGGAGGGCGAAGGTCGACGTGACGAGCGGCTGCTGGACGGTGAGCATCACCGCCACGATCGCCGCGAGGAGCCCGGAGACGAGCACCGCGGAGCCGATCACGCGGTTCGCCCGCACGCCGATCAGCCGCGCAGTCTGGAAGTCCATAGCAGCCGCCCGCATCTGGAGGCCGACGGTCGTCCGGCCGAGGAACAGCACGAGCGCGACGAGGCACACGGCAGCGGTGACGATCGCGACGACGGTGATCTTCCGCACATCGGTGCCGAAGATCGTCCACGGCAGGTTGAGTTTCGCGAGCGACGCGGCCGGCTCGCCGAGCGTGTCGTCGCGCTGGTCGATGAGAAGTGCGATCGCTTGCAGGAGGAACGCGACGGCGAACGTCGCGACGAGCATCGTCGCCGGGGACTGCGTCCGTAGCGGCCGGAAGACGACACGCTCCATCGCCATCGAGAGCGCGATCACGACGGCGAAGCAGAGGACGATCCCGAGCCAGACCGGCCAGTCGCGGTCGGAGGCGAAGGCGAGCGCGAAGGCGCCGGCCATGACGAGCTGCCCGTAGGCGAAGTTGACGAGGCGGAGCACGCCGAAGACGAGGCCGATGCCGACCGCCATCAGCGCGTAGATCGCGCCGATGCCGATCGCATCGACCTGCACCTGCGGCTCCACCGCGGAGCGCAGGAAGTCCGTGAGGCCGCTGGCGAGCACCGTCGTCATGAGAGGTAGGCGTGGATCATCCGGTCGGTGTCGGCGGCATCGTCCGGCGTGAGCGTCAGCCGGACCTCGCCGTTGGCGAGAACGAGGGTGCGGTCCGCGAGCGCCACGGTCCGCTGCGCGCGTTGCTCGACGAGGAGCACGGCGAGCCCCTGGTCGCGAATCGCATCGAGGCCCTCGAAGACGGCGTCGGTGATCGTCGGCGAGAGGCCGAGCGACGGCTCGTCGAGGAGGAGCACGTCGGGCGCCGCGACGAGCGCGCGGGCGATCGCGAGCTGCTGCTGCTGTCCGCCTGACAGCGCCCCCGCCTGCCGCGCCCGGAACTCGGCGACGATCGGGAACATCCCGAGCACGCGCTCGACGTCCTCGGCCGCGCCGACCTGCAAGCGCCTCCCGGCCAGCCCGAGGCGGAGGTTCTCGTCCACCGTCAGCTCCCCGAAGATCCTGCGGCCCTCCGGGACGAGCGCGATGCCGCTCCTCGCCACGGACTCGGGCGGCATGCCGCGAAGCGACCGCTCGCCGAGCCGGACGTCCCCCGCCGACGACCGGACGTGTCCCATGATGGCGTGGAGGGTCGAGGACTTCCCCGCGCCGTTCGGGCCGATGAGCCCGACGATCTCGCCGGGCGCGACCTCGAGCGACAGCCCGCGGACGGCCGCCACAGGCCCGTACCGCACCTCGAGATCGGAGACGACGAGGGCAGGCCTGTTCATGAAGGCCCCTCGTGGACGGCGCTCTCGCCGAGATACGCCGCGGCGACGTCGAGATTGGCGCGTATCTCGCCGGGCGTCCCTTCCGCAAGCGTGCGACCCTGGTCGAGGACCTGGATCCGGTCACAGACGTCCATGATCAGCGCCATGTTGTGGTCGATCAGAAGGACGCCGGCGCCGTGGTCGTCGCGCACGGAGCGGACGACGGCGGCGAACTCCGGGACCTCGGCCTCCGGGAGCCCGGCCGCGGGCTCGTCCATCAGCACGAACGTCGGCCGTGTCGCGAGCGCGCGCGCGACGCCGAGGCGACGCTCGTCCCCGTGGGCGAGCGCACCGGCGGGGGCCGCGGCGTAGCCGTCGAGCCCGAGCAGGCCGAGGAGCTCGTCGGCAGTCCGCCGCGCCGTCCCCGGAGAGGCGCCGACGCCGAGCGCCGCAACCTCGACGTTCTCACGCACGGAGAGGGAGCGGAACGGGTGGCTGTGCTGGAACGTCCGCGCGAGCCCGTGGCGACCGCGCCGGCTCGCGCTCCAGCGCGTGATGTCGCGGCCGTCGAGCTCGACCGAGCCGGCGGTCGGCAGGTCGAACCCGGTGAGGAGGTTCACGAGCGTCGACTTGCCGGCCCCGTTCGGGCCGATCAACCCCACGACCTCGTGCCGGTGCAGGGCGAGCGACACACCCTGCACCGCGTGGATACCGTCGAACGAGCGGGAGAGCTCGGCGGCCCGGAGCGCTCCCCCGGGCCGCCGATCCTCCTGTGGCTGCTCTTCTGTGCCGATCGAGGCCGTCCTAGATCTTCGGGACGACCTTGGCGACGACCATGCCGACACGCTTGCCGGCGTTGTTCTGGATCTGGATCACCCGGTACTGCCGGCCGAACACCGAGTGGAGCTGCGGCGAGAAGCTCACGAGGCCCGAGAGGGTCGGGACCTTGCGGAACTTCTCCATCGTCGCCGCGAGGCGGACGCCGTTGGTCGAGCCGCCTGACCGCCGGATCGCGGTGACAACGCCGTCGACGGCGGCCGAGCCGGTCACGAAACCGCCCGTCCCCGCCTTGAGGGCCTTCGCGAGCGTGTTGACCGCGCCCACGGGGTCGTCGCCGAAGATCGACGCGTACGTGACGAAGTAGTAGTTCGTCACCTGCGGCTCCTTCGTGACCCAGTAGACCCCGTCACCGGCCCACGAGTTCAGCACCGGCGTGTTGTTCCCGAGCGTCCTCAGCCCCGAGATCATCTGCGGGAGCGCACCGAACGCGCCCGCCGTCGCGGTCACGATGACGTCGGCCTTCTTCCCGTTCAGCCGCGTGACGGCGTTCGTGATGTTCGTCGAGCCCAGCGACTGGTACGTCTCCTCGGCGACGATCTTGCCGCCGAGCTGCGTGAACCGCGCCTTGAACGCCTTGACGACGTCCTTGAAGTACACGATCACCGTGTCGGTCGCGAGGCTCGCGTTCCGCCAGCCCCTGCTCCACGCCACCTCGGCCATCGCCGACCCCTCGTCCTGCGCGACGTTGCCGAACGAGAATGCGAGCCGGCCCTTCGCGCCGAAGCGCTTCGGTCCCATCTGATCCGTGCCGATGCACGGCGCAACCGCGAGCACGCCGCGGTTGATCGCCTCCTGGACGACCGGCGTCGCGAAGTCGACGTCGCACGTCGTGAAGATCACGGCCGCGCCCTGGCGAGAGCAGCTTCGCCGCACAGGCGCGCGCGATCGCCGGCTTGTTGCCCTGCGTGTCGCACGTGGCGATGCGGACGCGCCGGCCATTGACCCCGCCCTTCGCGTTGACCTGCTTCACACGGATCTGCGCCGCCGCGAGCGCAGGTCCGTCGAACGGAGCCATGGCGCCGTTCCCGTCGAATGCCCAGCCGATCACGATCTGATTGCTCTGGGCCGCAGGTGCCGATGCGGCCGTGATCGCCACGACCGCGGTGAGCGTCGCGAGTGCCGCTGCGATCGCTCCTGTCTTCCTCCTTGTCATCACGCCTCCTGATGCGCTCGACTGGTGGACAGTTCTCACGTCCACGATTCCTCTCTCGCCTTGACGAGGCGGTACAGCGCCGTGTGCAGCGGCACCGGGACGCCATGCCGTTCCGCCTCGCGGACGAGTGAGCCTGTGATGAGGTCGATCTCTGTCGCCCTGTGTGCTTCGACGTCCTCCAGCATCGACGGATAGTGCGCCGACCCGCGCCGAGTCGCGAGCACGTTCATCTCCCAGGGGTCCTCGTGGAGCTCGACGCCCGCCGCCGCGGCGACCGCCTTGCCCTCGTCGACGAGGTCGTGGACGAGGTGCCCGAGATCGCTCGGCGCCTCCTCCGCCGCGAAGTGCGCGTCGTGCGGGAGGCCGGTCAGCGCGGCCACCGAGTTGACGGTCGCGTTGAAGATCAGCTTCGACCACTGCGCGGGCCGCAGGTCGGCGAAGCACCTCGGCGAGGAGGCCCGCACGCCGGATGAGCTCCCCGATCTCCTCGACACGCTCGAGCGGCGTCTCCTCGTATGGCCCCATCCACGTGGCCGTGTCGAGGATGTACTCGACCTCCGTGTCCGCGTGCTTCGTGCCCGACATGAAGGTCACGGCCGAGACGAGCGGCCAGTCGCCGTGGGCGCGCACGACCTCTTCCGCGCCCAGGCCGTTGAGCGTCGTCATCAGCATCGCCTCGGGGAACCGGCCCTCGAGCGAGCGCGCCGCGTCCTCGAGGCCCGTCGCCTTCGTCGCGACGATCCCGAGGTCGAACGGCTCGAGCTCGTCGGGGTCCGCCGCGGCGGCGACGCGCGCCTGGATGTCGCTGCGGCCCGTCACGCGGAGACCGTGGCGGTTGAGCGCATCGGCGTGCTCCCGGCGGCGCGTGAGGACCGAGACCTCCGCGACCTGGGCGAGATGCCCGGCGTAGAGGCTTCCGATCACCCCGGCCCCGATCACGCAGACACGCTCGATCACGTCCCTGGACGCCTACGCAACGGCCGCCGTCTCGGCGGCGGGCACGCGAGGCTTCACGGCGGAGGCGAAGAGCTCCTGGTTCTTGATCGCCATCCAGTGCGGCGCACCGCCGGCGTTGACCGTGATCCCGATCTCGGTAATGCCCGGGCAGAGGTTGCGGGTCTCCGCGATCCGCTCGACGATCTCGTCGGGCGTCCCGACCCAGACGTAGTCCTCCTCGACGAGCTGCTCGAACGGGACCTCGGCGAGCTGCTCCATGATCCCCGCGGCGTAGAAGCCGTAGCCCGCCTTCACGAGCGCGTCGGCGTCCGGCTTCTCGTACTCGAGGAGCGGCGAGCTGTTGCCGTAGATGAACCCGGTGATCCAGTCGCGCGCCTCGCGCATCGCCGTGTCGCGGTCCTCGTCGAGGTGGCAGGCGTGGATCCAGACGATGTCCGGGGTCGTCCCGTGCTCGGCGCACTTCGCCCGATAGAGGTCGAGCTGCTCCTCGAGTGCCTTGTACGGGAGCAGCGGCGGCACCGCGACACTCCAACCGTGCTCGGCCGCGAGCTCGTACGTCCGGTCGGACGTGCCGCCGAGGAAGATCCGGAAGCTCCGCGTTCGGGAACGGGACGACGTGCGAGTCGCCGACCTCGAAGTACTCGCCCTTGTGGGAGAACCGCTCGTTCCCGAGCGCCGTGAAGAGGAGGTCGACCGCCTCCTCGTAGCGCGGCCGCGCGCTCTCGTCGAGCGGCACGCCGGCCTTCTCCGGGATCCAGCCGTGGCCGCGACCGACGCCCCACTCGTAGCGCCCGCCCGTGAGGATGTCCGTCACCGCGATCACGTGGGCCAGGACGGTCGGGTTGTGGTACGGCAGCGCGTGCAGCATCGTCCGGAACCGGATGTCCTTCGTCCGCTGCGCGGCGGCCGCGAACAGCGCCGTCGGGTGGGCCGAGATCGAGAACTTCGGGAAGAAGTAGTGCTCGATGGCGGCGTAGCAGTCGTACCCGAGCCGGTCGGCGTTCACGATCTGCTCCAGGACCTCTGCGTAGAGCTGCTCCGGGCTCTTTCCCTCGTGGAGCTGCATCTCCGTGTACAGGCTGAAGCGCATCGACCGCCTCCCGCGTTCGTGACATGTCAAGACCCTGCGCGAGTATCACACTCCGCTGACATGACAGTCAACGGCTTGTTCGCGAGCAGGAATCCGCGGGAGCGGATTCCTGCCGCTCGGATCCCCGCCTTTCGGCGGGGCAGATCCCTGAAGGCGTCCCCTTCGGGGCCGCAACTGCCTCACTTTCCCTCGGAATCAATACTCGGCGCCCTGCCACTTGAGATCGCGCCCGCTGACCTCGATGGCCTCGCCTGCGACCGGGACCTCCTCCGAGGGCTCGTGGACGGGAGACCAGACGCCCCACGAGCGCCGGTAGTACATGAGCGGCGGGTCGAGCTCGGGCTGGACGCCGCCGTCGTCGACCCGTGCGACGAGGAGGACGTGGTCGCCGACCTCGAGCTCGTGCGTCGTCTCGCACTCGGCCCACGCGAGCGCGTCGGCGTGGAGCAGCGGGAGGCCGTCGGCGGTCGGCCGCCACGAGACGCGCTCGAACTTGTCCTCCGCCTTCGACGCGAAGAGCAGGCAGAGCCCGCTGCGTCCCTCGCCGACGAAGTTCACGACGAAGCGGCGCGTCGCGCGGAGCGCCGCGAGCGTCCGCGAGCCGAGGTCGACACAGACGAGGATCGTCGGCGGCTCTGCCGAGACGCTGCACACCGCGGTCGTCGTGAGCCCGCGCGGCGTCCCGTCCGCAGAGACGGTGGTGACGATCGCGACGCCCGACGGGAACGACGCCATGACGTCGAAGAACCGTTGCCGGTCGATGGTCACCGCGGACGGCTATGCGACGGCGTGCGTCACGAGTCGACGACGGCCGTGCACTCGATCTCGATCAGGCAGCCCGGCACGGCGAGGCCCGTGATCCCGACGATCGTCTGCGCCGGATGCGCCGCGCCGCCCGTCACCTCGTCGATCGCCCGCGTGATGACCTCGTACTCGGTCGGGTGCAGCGTGTAGATCGTGCGGCGGACGATGTCGTCCCATCCCACGCCTGCGGCACGCATCGCGATCTCCACGTTGCGCATCGCCTTCACGGTCTGCCCGTGGAGATCGTGTGCGGCGAGCGAGAAGTCCGGCTCCAGGCCGAGCTGGCCCGCGAAGTGCACGACACGCGTCCCTCGGGCAATCGCAATGTGGCTGAACCCCGGTGCAGGATGCAGCTCAGGCGGGTTGACCAGCTCACGTGCCATCCGACCTCCTGTCGACGGCCTGCCTCGCCGCGCGAGGACAGGCTACTTCCGGCGGACCCTCGAGACGAGACGGCGGAACTCCGTATCCGTCACGAGACGCTGGTGCTTCGTCCCCTGCGCCTTCACGAGCGCGAGGAGCTCGGCGTGCCGCTCGGTCGGGAGCTCGAGCCCGAGCCGGTCGAGCGCGATCCGGATCGAGTCGATGCCGCTCTTCTTGCCGAGCACGATCCCCCGCTCCGCGCCGACGAGCTCCGAGGCGTACGGCTCGATCGCCGGCGGGTCGTGGAACTGCGCCGCGACCGCGCCCGACTCGCGGGTGAAGAGCGCCTCGCCGGTCACGGCCTTCCAGGGCGGCAGCGGCGTCGCGGCACGCTCGGCGACGAGGCGCGAGAGCGCGCGTGCCTGCGTCAGGTCGAGCCGCGTCGGGATGCCGTAGAGCGCCTCGAGCGCGAGCGCAACCTCGACGAGGTCGGCGTTCCCGGCGCGCTCGCCCATGCCGTTCACGGTTCCCTGCACCCACGTCGCGCCCGCCTGCACGGCGGCGATCGCGGCCGCGGTCCCGAGCCCGAAGTCGTCGTGGCCGTGCCAGTGGACCGGGACGTCGACCCGCTCGAGCGCGCGGGAGACGAGCAACGCCGCGGCCTCCGGGGTCGCGATGCCGAGCGTGTCGACGACGACGATCTCCGCGGCGCCCGCCTCGACGGCGGCGGCGTAGACCCGGTCGAAGAACTCGAGGTCGGCGCGCGAGGAGTCGACGCCGAAGAACGCGACGTGGATGCCGTTCTCGGCCGCGAACGAGACGGCGCTCCGGATCCGGTCGAGCATCGTCTCGCGCGAGACGCCGAGGGCGTCGAGCTTGCCGTCGGAGATCGGGCTCTCGATCACGGACGCGCGCACGCCGAGCTCGACCAGCGCCTCGACGTCGGCCTGCACGGCGCGCGAGAAGCCCCATACCTCGGCGCGCAGGTCGGCGGCGGCGATCATCTCGACCGCGCGGAAGTCGTCGTCGGAGACACGCGGGAAGCCGGCCTCGATCCGGTCGACGCCGGCCGCGTCGAGCGCCTTCGCGATCTCGAGCTTCTCGTCGGGCGTGAGAACGACGCCGATCGTCTGCTCGCCGTCGCGCAGCGTCGTGTCGTAGAGGCCGACCGTGACGTGCGGCTGAGGGTCGAGCGCCATGCGGTTGACGTCTCCCGTCCAGACCTTGCTCCGGTCGATCACCGTCTGCCCTCACGATGCCGTCGGGGAACGCGCAGAGCTTCTCCGGGCCGTCCTCGGTGATCAGCCAGTTGTCCTCGAGGCGCAGGCCGCCGCCTCCCTGCCAGTAGCATCCTGGCTCGATTGCAAGGACCATGCCGGCCTCCACCTCCCCGCCGCCCGCCTGGTGCGCGTAGGGCGGCTCGTGCGCCCGGGCGCCGACGCCGTGGCAGATCGGGTGGGACGGCTGGCCGCGATAGCCGATCCGCTCGACGCCTTCGCGGACGAGCCGGTCGAGCTCCGCGAGGCTCGGCGCCGGGCCGGCAGTGCGCGACGGCGGCGTCGTAGACCTCCGTCAGGCCGGCCTCGAGCTCGCGGTATGGCTCGGTGAGCTCACCGACGACGACGTTCTTCGTGTGGTCGCACCAGTAGCCGTCCGCGCAGACCCAGATCTCGAAGAGCGTCGGCTCACCCTCGAGCACCGGCCTGTTGCTCGTCGCGGTGAAGGTCTTGATCCCCGGACCGGCCCAGACCAGCGAGAAGCCGAGTGCGAGCTCGACCTGACCCGCCCAGCCGGTGCCGTCACCGTGGACGAAGCCGAGCCACTCCGACGCGATCTGCGCCTCGGTCATGCCCGGCCGGATCACCCCGCAGACGTGGTCCATCGCGGCGGCCGCGATGTCGTTTGCGAGCCGCATCCGCTCGATCTCCTGGTCCGTCTTGATCGCCCGCGCCCCGTTGAGGATCGGCGTCGCATCGACCGCGTCGCCGAACGCGTCGAACCAGCCCTTCGTGAAGGTCGTCGGCTCGCCGACCATGCGATCCGAGGCCTGCGTCCCGAGCGACAGCTCGAGCCCGACGGTGCCGTGCTCGCGTGCCGCAGCCGCGGCGAGCTCGAGCGTCCTCGTCCCCGGCGGTCGCGGGTCGTCGGCGAGGTATCCGTCGACGAGCCGGACGTCCGACGTCCAGGCCGTCCGCGCCGCGTCGTCCGCCGACGCCTCGAGGCAGAAGAGCGTCGGCTTGCCCTCGCGCGGGAAGAGCACGGCGTCGTAGCCCTTCATGCCCCAGAAGTTCGTGAGATAGAGGACGTTGTCGGGGGCGCGAGCGACGATCGCGTCGACGCCCTGCTCGTCCATGGCGCCGCGGACGCGGTCGAGCTTCGCGTCGTCCCGGGGCCAGGCCACGGGACGATCCTACTGTCATGTCACCGCGTGCGCCGGGGGCGGGGACATGCGCCCGCCCGGCACGTCCCTTCACGAGAGCGGCACGTCCCAGCGGCGTCGAAGGCCCACCGCGCCGGCGCCGATGACACCGCCCAACGCGAGCGTCGCGGCGACACTGAGCGCCGCGTCGTCCCACGCGAAGCCGTCGTCCGTCGACGTGACGGTCGGAACGGACGTCGCGGTGGGGGCGATCCAGCGCGCGCCGCGGAGCCCGCTCCGGTCGTCCGCGTGGATGACCGTCGTATCGCTCGACTTCGACATCGCGGCCTCGCGCTCGAACCAGTCACGGCCGGGCGCCGACGCGAGCGCGATCGCTCCGGGGCCGCGCGCCTCGGCACGATCGTCCGGGCCGGCCGCCTGAGCGGTGCCGACCGCCGCGAACGCGACGTAGGCGGCTCCGAGAACGCCGATCGACCGCAGGTTGTTGATCATCGGATTCCCCTTTCACGAGGATTCGCAGTTGCCCGCCGACGCTAGGACGGCCGACCGCGCGGCACATCGGCGCGAGCGCCGAGATCGCGTCGGCGCCCGCCACGGGATCGATCCCCGTGCCAGCACGTATTGCGCTCGCTCGTGACGAGGCGAACAATGCCCGCATGCGCGGGCTCCGCATCACCGCCTGGGCGGTCGCGATCGCGACCTACGTGTTCATCGGCCTCGGGGCGCTCGGTGTCGCGGACGCGTTCACCGAGATACCCGCGGGCCTCGTCCCGCTCGTCATCGTCGCGTTCCTCGTGCCGGCGACGGTCGGACTGCTGATCGCGATCCATCAGCCAGGCAACCGGATCGCGTGGATACTCCTCCTCGGAGCGCTCGGGCCGACGCTCCAGCTCCCGTTCGCGGTTCTGCTCGGCAAGGGGTGGGCGCTCCAGCTCGACCGGGCGCTCTGGCCGATCCTCTACGCGTGGCCGATCGCCGTCGCTTTCGTCTTCCCGAACGGCAGGCTGCTCTCCCCGAGGTGGAGGTGGGTCGCCCTCGGCGCGGCGGTCAGCTTCGCGGGGTTCATCACGGTCGCGATCTTCGACCCCGAGCCGTTCTACGGCGACGACGCGCGCGTCCCGAACCCGATGGCGGACAACCCCGTCGCGGGATGGCTCGGGAGCACCTATGCGTGGTTGTCGCTCCCGCTCCTGCTGGGCATGCTCTGCAGCCTCGTTGCAGGCGCGGTTGCGATCCGCATCCGCCTTCAGCGTTCGGTCGGCATCGAGCGGCTGCAGACCCTGTGGCTCGCGTGGTCGGCAGCGCTGGTTCCCATCACGCTCTTCCTCTGCATTGCCTCGGGGCTCCTCGGCCTCGCGCTGGGGGTCACGATCGTCGACTGGGTCGTCTTCCCGCTTCTGCTCCTGATCGACATCGCCGTCGCGGCATCAGTCGGGATCGCGGTCGGCCGCTACCGGCTGTACGCGATCGAGCGTCTCGTCAACCGCACGCTCGTCTACGCGGCCCTGACGACGCTGCTCATCTCCGCGTTCGCCGGGCTCACCATCGGCCTCGGCGTGCTCGTCGGCGGCGGCTCGGAGTGGATCACGGCCGCCGCGACGCTCGCCGTGGCAGTCGCGTTCCTGCCGCTCCGCCGCCGCATTCAGGACATCGTCGACCGGCGCTTCAGCCGCGCGCGCTACCAGGGGGTCCGTCGCGTCCGGACGTTCGAGGACGATGTGCGCGACGGCCGGAGGGCGCCCGAGGAGATCGGGGCCGTGCTGGCCGTGGCGCTCGACGATCCGAGCGCCGACCTCCGCTTCTGGCTTCCGGAGACCGAGGCCTTCGCGGCCGCGTCGGGCGACGTCTGCGGACCTGCCCGACGACGAGCGCGCACGGACCGAGGTCGACCGCGAGGGCGCGCTGACCGCGGTTCTCCTCCACGACCCGTCGCTGCTCCACCGCCGGGACCTGCTGAACGGCGTCCTCTCGGCCGCCACGCTGTCGATCGAGATGGCCCGTCTCCGGGTCGAGCTACGTCTGCAGCTCGGCGAGGTCGAGGCCTCGCGCGCCCGGATCGTCGAGGCCGGGTACGAGGAGCGACGCCGTCTCGAGCGGGACCTGCACGACGGCGCGCAGCAGCGGCTCGTCTCGCTCGGCGTCCAGGTACGGCGGTTGCAGCGGACGCTCCCGCGCGGCGCCGCGATCCTCTCTCCCGCTCTCGATGGCGTCGTCGAGGAGATCGGAGCGGCGATCGGAGACCTCCGGCAGATCGCCGCCGGCGTTCGGCCGGCGCGGCTCGACGACGGGCTCTCGGCCGCGCTCGCCGACCTGGCCCGGACCTCGCCGATCCCGGTCGAGGTCGACGTGCCGCCCGAGCGTGTCCAGGCCAGCGTCGAGGCCGCCGCCTACTTCGTCGCCTGCGAGGCGCTCACGAACGCCGTCCGCTACGCCTCCGCGTCACGGGTCTCGATGCGCGCCGTGCGGGAGGACGGGACCCTTCTCGTCTCGGTGACGGACGACGGCGTCGGTGGAGCGGTCGATCCGCCGGGGGTCCGGCCTCGCGGGGCTCCAGGATCGGGTGGCGGCCCACGGCGGGACGCTCGAGGTCGTCAGTCCGCGCGGCCGCGGCACACGGGTCGAGGTGGCGATCCCGTGCGAATCGTGATCGCCGACGACACCGTGCTCCTCCGGGAGGGGCTCGCCGGGCTGCTCGACGACGCCGGGCACTCGGTGGTCGCCCGGGTGGGAGACGCGGAGTCGCTCCTCTCGTCGTCGCCGAGCACGAGCCGGACCTCGCGATCGTCGACGTGCGCATGCCGCCGACGTACGAGGACGAGGGCATGCGGGCTGCCGCCGAGATCCGGCAGCGTCACCCGGAGACCGCGGTGCTCGTCCTCTCGCAGCACGTCGAGTCGAACCACGCGGTCGAGCTCGTCGGCTCGGGCGGCGGGTTCGGCTACCTCCTGAAGGACCGCGTGCTCGACGTGGACGAGTTCCTCGAGGCGGCGGAGCGCGTCAGCGCCGGCGGCAGCGCGCTCGACCCCGAGGTCGTCAAGCAGCTCCTGGTCCCGCCTGCGGGAGACGACACGCTCGACCAGCTCACGCCGCGCGAGCGCGAGGTGCTCGGCCTGATGGCGGAGGGCCGGACGAATGCCGGTATCGCGAAGCAGCTCTGGCTGACCGAGCGAACGGTCGAGACCCACGTGAGCTCGATCCTCGGGAAGCTCGACCTGCACGGCGCCGACGGACATCGCCGCGTGCTCGCCGTGCTCGCCTATCTGCGCGCCGCCGCGTAGCCTCAGACGCGATCGAGCCCGACGTAGTTCTCGGCGAGCGCCGTCGCCGCCGCGCGCGACGTCCGGAGCTGCCGCAGCTGCGCCTGCTGCAGCCGGAGGGTGAACTCGTCGAGGTCGGGCTCCGGTGGAGCATCGTCGTCATCCACCAGGAGAAGTGCTCCGCGCGCCAGACGCGGCGCAGGCAGGTCTCCGAGTACGTGTCGAGAAGCGCACCGTTTCCGTCGCGGTACCACGCGACGAGCGCATCCGCGAGCACGTGGACGTCGCGGATCGCGAGATTGAGCCCCTTCGCGCCGGTCGGCGGCACGATGTGCGCCGCGTCGCCGGCGAGGAAGAGGCGCCCCCACTGCATCGGCTCGACGACGAAGCTCCGCATCGGCGTGACGCCCTTCTCGAGGATCGGCCCTTCGTGGAGCGTCCAGCCGTCCGTGCCGAGGCGCGCCTGCAGCTCGGCCCAGATCCTCTCGTCCGGCCACGCGTCGAGGTCCTCGTCCGGCGCGCACTGGAGATAGAGGCGAGAGAGCTCCGGCGAGCGCATGCTCAGCAGCGCGAAGCCCTGCTCGGTGTGCGCGTAGATCAGCTCGTCGTGGGACGGCGCGACCGCGGCGAGGATCCCGAGCCAGCCGTAGGGGTACTCCCGTGTGTGCTCGCGAAGGACGCCCGCGGGGATGCTCGGGCGCGAGACGCCGTGGAACCCGTCGCACCCGGCCACGACGTCGCACTCGAGCTCGTGGTCGGTCCCCGCGTGCACGTACCGGATGCGCGGCCTGTCGCCGTCGAGGTCGTGCAGCGACACGTCGGACACGTCGAAATGGAGCGGCCGGCCGTTCTCGATCCGCGCGGCGATGAGATCCTTGACGACCTCGGTCTGGCCGTAGACGACGATCGACTTCCCCGTCAGCTCGTCGAAGGCGACCCGATGGCGCTCGCGCCCGGACTGGAGCTCGATCCCGGTGTGGACGAGGCCCTCACGGCGCATTCGCGCTCCGACGCCGGCTCGGTCGAACAGCTCGGCCACGTCGTGCTCGAGGACGCCTGCCCGGATTCGCGCCTCGACGTACTCGTGGCTGCGGCGCTCGAGGATCACCGAGTCGATCCCCTCGCGGTGGAGAAGCTGACCGAGCGTAAGACCCGCGGGACCGGCGCCGACGATCCCGACCTGTGTGCGGCTCACGCGGGACGCTCGAACAACGCGGCCTGCCCCTGCCCGACGCCGACGCACATCGTCGCGAGGCCGTAGCGGCCTCCGCGCCGGCGCAGCTCGTGCAGCAGGCTCACGACGAGCCGGGCACCGCTCATCCCCAGCGGATGCCCGATCGCGATCGCGCCGCCGTTCACGTTCACGCGGTCCTCGTCGATGCCGAGGTCGCGCACGACGGCGAGCGACTGCGAGGCGAACGCCTCGTTCAGCTCGACGAGGTCGAGCTCGGCGGCAGTCGACGCCCGTCCGCTCGAGGAGCTTGCGGACCGCGGGCACCGGCCCGATCCCCATGACCGCCGGATCGACGCCCGCGGCCGCCGAGCCGACGAACGCCCCGAGCGGCTCGACTCCGAGCGTCCGCGCGCGCTCCTCGCTCGCGATGACGAGCGCGGCGGCGCCGTCGTTGATCCCGCTTGCGTTCCCCGCCGTCACCGTCCCGTTCGCCCCGGAACGCGGGCTTCAGCGACGCGAGCTTCTCGGCGGTCGTGTCGGGGCGAGGATGCTCGTCGTGCTCGAGCTCGCCGGCGGCGACGAGCTCGTCCGCGAACCTGCCCTCCGCCTGCGCGGCAGCCCAGCGCTGCTGCGAGCGGAGCGCGAAGGCGTCCTGGTCCTCGCGGCTCACGCCCCAGCGCTCGGCGACGTTCTCGCCCGTCTCGCCCATCGACTCGCTGGAGTACCGCTCCTCGTAGCGGGGGTTCGTGAACCGCCAGCCGAGAGTCGTGTCGTAGATCGTCCGGTTCCCGCGCGGGTACGGAGAGTCAGGCTTCGCCGTGACGAGCGGCGCGCGGGTCATCGACTCGACGCCGCCCGCGACGAAGAGGTCGCCGTCCCCGGCGATGACCGCGTGGCAGGCGCCGACGACCGCGGACAGCCCCGACGCGCACAGGCGGTTGACCGTCACGCCCGCCACGGACTCCGGGAGGCCCGCGAGCAGCGCCGCGAACCGCGCGACGTTCCGGTTGTCCTCGCCCGCCTGGTTCGCGCAGCCGAGCCAGACGTCCTCGATCTCGGCCGCGGGGACGCCGGCACGCTCGACGGCCGCCGCGACGGCGACCGCGGCGAGGTCGTCGGGACGGACCCCGGCGAGGCCGCCGCCGTATCGCCCGACGGGCGTCCGGACGGCCGACAGCACGACCGCGCGCGTCATGCTCCGTCCTCGTCGATCACCCGCTGCGCGATCGCGAACGCCCCGTTCGCCGCGGGAACCCCACAGTAGACGGCGCACTGGAGCAGCACCTCGGAGATCTCCTCCGGGGTCAGCCCGTTCCGCAGCGCCGCACGCACGTGCATCTCGAGCTCGTGCTCGCGGCCCGTGGCGACGAGCGCCGTCAACGTGATCGCGCTCCGCGTCCGGCGGTCGAGCCCGGGTCGCGACCAGATCTCGCCCCACGCGTACCGCGTGATCAGGTCCTGGAAGTCCTCCGTGAACGGTGTCGTCCGCTCGACGGCCCGGTCGACGTGCGCGTTGCCGAGCACCTCACGGCGCGCCTCCATCCCGCGAGCGTGGATGTCCTGTCCGTCGTCGGTCATGCTTTCCCTTCGCTCGTGTAACGCGCGAGCGCCCGGTCGACGAGCGCCCCGGCCGACCCGAGGTACGTGGCCGGATCGAGCGCCGCGGCGAGCTCCGCCTCGCTCAGGCCGGTGTCGCTGCCGGCGAGCGCGTCGGCGAGCGTGCAGCCGTCGGCCGAAGCGCGCAGGGACGCCTCGCGCACGATTGCACGCGCTTCCGTTCGCCCGAGCCGCCCGGCGAGGACGAGTGCGAGCCGTTCGGAGGCGATCCGGCCACCGGTCAGCTCGAGGTTCGCCCGCATTCGGCCCGGGTCGACCTCGAGGCTGTCGAGGGCCTGCGCCAGGGCGGAGGCAGCGCCGCCCGTCGCCGCGAGCGCGCCCGACAGCGCGTCCCACTCCGCCTGCCATGCTCCTCCGGGCCGCTCGTGCTCCGCGACGAGCGCATCGGTCAGGACGGACGCATGGGCGCGCCCCAGCTCGGCTGCGGCCCGCGCCCACATCGCCTCCACGGGGTTCCTCTTGTGCGGCATCGCCGACGACCCGCCGCCGTCGCCGCCGACGCGGACCTCGCCGACCTCCGTCTGGGCGAGGAGCTGGAGGTCGAGGCCGATCTTCGAGGCGACGCCGCAGGCCAGAGCGAGCGCCGCACCGAGCTCCGCGACGCGCACGCGGTTCGTATGCCACGGCAGCGCCGGCTCGGCGAGGCCGAGCTCGCGGGCGAACCGGGCGGAGACCTCGAGGCCGTGCTCGCCCAGGCCGGAGAGCGTCCCCGCGGCGCCGCCCAGCTGCGCGGCGAGCCCGTTGGCGCGGACGTCCGCCACCCGCGCGCGCGCGTCGAGCACCTCGACGAGCCAGCCGGCGGCCTTGAGCCCGAACGTCGTCGGCACGGCGTGCTGGAGCATCGTCCTCCCCGCCATCGGGGTGTCGCGGTGTTCCCGCGCGAGCGCCGCGCAGGCGTCGGCGACGCGCGCGAGGTCGCGCAGCACGAGGTCGAGCCCGCGACGCGCGACGAGCATCGCGGCGGTGTCCACGACGTCCTGGCTGGTCGCCCCGAGATGGACGTAGCGGCCCGCCTCGTCTCCGACACGCTCGACGAGCGCGCGGACGAGCGGCTCGGCGGGGGTGCCGGCGGCCCGACCCTCGTCGAGAAGGCTGTCCCAGTCGAAGCCGTCGACCGTGCAGGCGTCGGCGATCGCGGCCGCCGTGTCGGACGGGACGACGCCCGCCGCGGCACCCGCCGCCGCCAGCGCGCGCTCTCCCTCGAGCATGGCGGCCAGCCAGGCACGTCCCGAGACGGCGTCCGCGAGCTCCTCGGGAACGTACAGGCGTGCGAACGGGGTCACACCGCGAAGAATGTCGTTTGCGCGGCTCCCTGCAAATGGATGTCGAACACGAGGCCGCCGTCGTCCGGCACCCCGACCATCGTCTCGCGCTGCGCAGGCGTCAGGCCCGCAAGGACCGGATCGGCCTCGTTCGCCTCGATCTCGTCCGGGAAGTAGAGGCGGGTCACGACGCGCTTCAGCAGCCCGCGCGCGAAGACGCCGACGGCGATGTGCGGTGCCTGGAGGCCGCCGCCGGGCCAGGCGACGCGCCCTGGCTTCACCGTGACGAACTCGAAGCGACCCGCGTCCTGCGTCCCCGAGCGGCCGAAGCCCGGGAACGCGTCGGTTCCGTAGCGCCCCTCGTCGTCCGCCTGCCAGATCTCGACCAGCCCGTCGGGGACTCCCTCGCCCGCGCCGTCGAGAAGGCGCCCGCGGATGCGGACTGCCCGCGGGTCGTCCGGCTCGACGAGCGCGGTCGGGACGAGCTCCCGCAGAAGCCCGATCGAGAGGTAGGGCCCCGCGGTCTGAGACGGGGTCAGCCCGAGCGTCTCAGTCATCGTGCGGCTCCTCGAGCGGCGTCGCCTCCCGCCCTCCGAGCACGATGTCCCAGCGGAAGCCGAGCGCCCAGTCGGGCTCCGTCAGCTCGATGTCGAACGTGCTCACGAGGCGGCTGCGCGCCGCCTCGTCCCGGACCGAGTTGAAGATCGGGTCGAACGGGAACAGCGGGTCGTCGGGGAAGTACATCTGCGTGATCAGGCGCTCGGTGAAGGCGCGGCCGAAGACGGAGACATGGATGTGCGCCGGCCGCCAGGCGTTCGGGTGGTTCCCCCAGGGGTAGATGCCGGGCTTGATCGTCACGAACCGGTACCGGCCCTCGTCGTCGGTCAGGCGCGGCCCGCGCCCGAGAAGTTCGGGTCGAGCGGCGCGTCGTGCGTGTCGACGGCGTGGAGGTACCGGCCGGCCGCATTCGCCTGCCAGATCTCGATCAGCTGGCCGCGGAGCGGCTTCCCGTCGCTCCCGAGGACGCGGCCCTCGAGGACGATCCGCTGCCCGAGCGGCTCGCCTGCGTGCTGCCGCGTGAGGTCGGCGTCGAGAGGCTCGACCGCTGACTCCCCGTACGCCGGCCCGGTCAGCTCCGTCTCGGTCCCCGGGAGGATCACGAGCGGCTGCTTCGGCGCACGGAGCCGAGTGCCGACGTAGTCGGGGAAGTCGTTCGGCGGGTCGACGCCCGTCGCGTGTGGCGTCGTCGACCTCGGCGAAGCGCTGCTCATCGAGCCGCATGGGTCTCCTCCAGCGCGACGACGAACGGCGCGTCCGTGACGTCCTTCACGTCGTCGACGGTCGCCCCGCCGAGCAGCTCGGTGAGGCGCAGCTCGCCGTCGACGAGCCGGAAGACCGAGAGCTCCGTGACGATCACGTCCGCCGACGCCCGCCGCGGTCAGCGGGTACGAGCACGCCGCCACGACCTTCGGCTCGCCGCGCGACGACGTCGCGGTCATCGTCACGATCACGCGACGGGCGCCGACGACGAGGTCCATCGCGCCTCCGACGCCGAGCACGTCCCTCCCCGGCACGGCCCAGTTCGCGATGTCGCCGGTCGGCGCTCACCTCGAGCGCCCCGAGCACGGCGACGTCGATGTGGCCCCCGCGGATCATCGCGAAGCTCTGGGCGCTGTCGAAGTACGCGGCTCCGGGCAGAGCGGTGATCGGGAGCTTCGCCGCGTCGATGAGGTCCGGATCGTGCTCGTCGCCGTCCGGCCGAGGCCCGACGCCGAGAAGCCCGTTCTCGGTGTGCAGGACGACGCCCGAGTCCGGCGCCGAGGAACCCGGGGATGAGGTTCGGGATGCCGATGCCGAGGTTCACGACCTCGCCGGCACGCAGCTCGCGCGCGGCGCGCTCTGCGATCCGGGCCTTGACGTCGTCCGTCACGCGGCGGCCACCAGGCGGTCGACGTAGAGATGCGGCGTGACGACCGACTCCGGCTCGAGCTCTCCCACCGGGACGATCTCGCCCGCCTCCGCGATCGTGACGGTCGCCGCGGTCGCCATCAGCGGGTTGAAGTTCCGCGCCGTCCGGCGGTACCAGAGGTTGCCGAGCTCGTCGGCGCGTGCCGCGTAGACGAGGGAGACGTCGGCGTAGATCGGCTCCTCGAGGACGTGACGGACACCGCCGATCACGCGTTCCTCCTTCCCCTCCGCGAGCAGCGTGCCTGCGCCGACCCGCGTGTAGAAGCCGCCGATCCCCGCGCCGCCGGCGCGGATCGCCTCGGCGAAGGTGCCCTGTGGCACGAGCGTCGCCTCGATCTCGCCCGCGTTCACCGCGGCGACCGCCTCGGGATTCGACGTGAAGTACGACGAGATCCCGCGCCGGATCCGCCCCTGGCGGAGGAGCCTGCCGAGGCCGCGCCCCGGCTCGCCGATGTTGTTCGAGACAATGGTCAGGTCGGTCGCATCCGAGTGGTCGACGAGCGCGTCGATCAGCGTCAGCGGCGCCCCGACGAGCCCGAACCCGCCCACCATGACGGTGTCGCCCGAGCGGACGACGCTCACGGCCTCCTCGGCCGAGCTGAGCAACGCCGCCGTCATGTCCCCGCGAGCGTCGCAGCCAGGTGTCCGTCTGTCAAGACGCTGTACCGTCTATTCGAACATCCTCGGTGGTGCGACGAACGACGTGAGCGATCCGTCCCGCCGGATCTGCATTTGCATCGCTCGCGCGGTTCGGTATGAATGCGCCAAAGCCGAGCAGAACAACCGCCGCGACCGGATTCCGGGGCCGGGAGCGCGCTCGACCTCGAGGAGTGAGACAGTGGCAACGTCGTCACCGGTTGGGTCCTTTCCGAGCCCGTACGAGGTGGAGACCCCGCCTGGATGCGACGGCTGGGAGGAGATGTACCCGTACTACGCGCTCTTCGACGAGAAGCGGCGCGAGGCGGACGAACAGCGCTTCTGGTTCTGGAACTCGATGCACTTCCCACTGCCGATGCCGGCGTTCGACGCGATCTGCATCGACACGGCCTACCAGGCGCTCGGCTCGTGGCAGAACCGGGTCTTCGCCGTTCCTCCGGCGATGGGGATCGACTATCGCTGTATCAACGGCTACATCTATATCTCAGGCAACCCCGTCACCGATCCCGCGAAGATCGCCGAGCGCGCCGGGCACTTCCAGCAGCGGGCGGGCCACTACTTCCAGAACTGGGACGAGCTGTACGCCGGGTGGCGCACGAAGATGGAAGGGCTGATCGCGGAGCTCGACGCGCTGGAGGTGCCGCAGCTCCACGAGCTCGAGCCCGACGACGTCGCGTTCGGAGACCAGGAGACGAGCTACTGCGCCGTCCTCGACGCCTACCGTCGGGTCCTGCGGCTCGCCGACCTGATGTGGCAGAACCACTTCGAGTTCCTGCTGCTCGGCTACGGCGCGTACGTCACGTTCGCCGAGCTCTGCAAGGCGCACCTGCCCGACATCCCTGACCAGCACATCGCGCAGATGGTCGCGGGGCTGGACGTGCTCCTGTTCCGGCCGGACGCGGAGCTCCGACGCCTGGCGCGCCTCGCGATCGACACGGGAGTCGACGCGGCGTTCGTCGAGGGCCGGTCGCCCGGGGAGATCGATGCGGCGCTCGCCGAGAGCGAGAGCGGGCGTCAGTGGCTCGCGGAGCTGGAGGCGGTCAAGGACCCGTGGTTCCACATGGCGACGGGCGACGGCCTCTACCACTACTACGGAAGCTGGCTCGACGATCCGACGATCCCGTACGCCTCGTTGACAGGGCACATCGGAGCGCTGCGTGCCGGAGAGGACATCGACCCGCCCTCCGGTCACATCGCCACCGAGCGCGAGCGGCTCGCGAACGAGTACGGCGCCCTGCTCGACGACGAGGCGCGAAAGGGCTTCGACGAGCTGCTCGCGCTTTCCCGGACGGTCTTCCCCTACGTCGAGGAGCACAAGTTCCTCTGCGACTACTGGTTCCTCACCAGCTGGTGGAACAAGATCCGCGACTTCGGCCGCCTGCTCGCCGAGCACGGATTCCTCACGGAGTCCGAGGACGTCTTCCAGCTCTCGCGCCTCGAGGTGTACTCCGCGCTGGACGAGCTGCTGCTGACCTGGGCGACGGGCGGGCAGCCGCGCGGCCCGTCGTACTGGCCGCCGATCGTGGCGAGGCGGAAGGAGCTGCTCGAGCGGCTCGCCGACTGGACTCCCCCGCCGGCGGTGGGCGCCGTGCCCGAGGCGGTGCTGGACCCGGCGCTGATCATGCTCTGGGGCGTCACGACCCAGCGCGTCCACGCCTGGGCGCAGGAGACCGACGGCGGCTCGAGCCTGAGCGGCACCCCCGCCTCGCCGGGCGTCGTCGAGGGCGTCGCGCGCGTGGTCAGGCACGTGAGCGAGATCGGCGACGTGCGGGAGGGTGAGATCCTCGTCTGCAGCATCACCTCGCCCGCCTGGGCGCCGATCTTCTCGAAGATCCAGGCCGCCGTGACGGACATCGGCGGTGTCATGTCGCACGCGGCGATCGTCTGCCGGGAGTACGCGCTTCCGGCCGTGGTGGGCACCGGCCGTGCCACGTCGCAGATCAGCACGGGACAGCGCATCCGCGTCGACGGCTCCGCCGGCAGCGTGACGCTGCTCGAGTGACCGAGGTCGGCCACACGCGTCCGCTCGCGGCGCTGCGCCGCGGCGACAGCCCGTCGTTCGGCGGGAAGAGCTCCACCCTCGGCGAGCTGATCGCCGCGGAGATCCCGGTTGCGCCCGGCTTCGCCCTGTCGACGGCCGCCTTCCGCGCGTTCGTCCAGGAGGCGGGGCTCGAGGGGAAGATCGCGGTCGAGCTGTCCCGGGTGTCGCCCGGGGACGTCGACTCCGTCGTCGCAGCGTCGCACGCGATCAGCGAGGCGATGCGCTTCGCGCCGGTACCGGAGTCGGTTCGGGACGAGATCGCCCGGGCGTATGCGGAGCTGGCGGAGGAGGCGGGAACTGCCGAGCCGCCTGTCGCCGTGCGCTCGAGCGCGCTCGGAGAGGACGGCGAGGACGCGACGTTCGCCGGCCAGCTGGAGAGCTATCTCTGGGTTCGCGGCGCGGAGCACGTCTGCGACGCGGTGCGGGACTGCTGGGTGAGCCTGTTCGGCCCGCCCGCGATCGCGTATCGCGCGCACGTCGGGCAGGAGGAGCCCGCCATGGGCGTGGCGGTGCAGCTGATGGTGGACGCAGGGGTCTCGGGCGTGCTGTTCACCTGCAACCCGGTGAGCGGCGACCCGAGCATGATGGCCGTGAACGCGAGCTGGGGCCTTGGCCTGGCGGTCGTCGGAGGCGAGGTGACGCCGGACGACTTCCTCGTCAGCAAGGTCACCGGCGAGGTCGTCCGCGAGCGGGTTCACGTCAAGGAGGTCGAGTACGTCCCCGACGCCGGCGGCCGTGGGGCGGTGAGGGTCGACGTGCCGGAGGAGCGGAAAGCGATCGCGTGCCTCGACCGGGCCGCGCTCGATGCGCTCGTCGAGGTCGGCTCCCGGGTCGAGCGCACCTTCGGCTCCCATCAGGACGTCGAGTGGGCGATCGCGAGGGGGCGTGGGCTCCCGGACGGCCTGTTCGTTCTCCAGTCACGGCCCGTGACGGGGCTGCCGGAACGCCCGTCGACCCCCGAGAACGCCACGGCGATGGCACTCGTGATGAGCATGTTCGGCGTCGGAGAGGCCGAGGCGTAGACCGCAGATGGCCCTGAGCGACGACGACGTCCGCGAGATCCTGCGGCTCATCGACGATGCGGAGCTGGACGAGCTCCGCATCGAGACGGAGGGCCTCTCACTCCACGTCGTCAGGGGCGGATCGGCTCCCGCGGTCGAACCGGTAGCGGCGCGCTCCGAGCAGGAACGGGACGAGGCGACATCCGCGGCTGCCCCGGTCGACGGCGCCGGCGGCCTGACGATCGAGGCGCCGATGATCGGGGTCTTCTACCGCGCGCCGAGCCCCGGCGCGCCGCCCTTCGTCGACGTGGGGACGCGGGTCGAGGCCGACACCATCGTCTGCCTGATCGAGGTGATGAAGATGATGAACTCGGTCCCCGCGGGCGTCGCGGGCACGATCGCGGAGATCCACGTCGAGAACGCGAACGCCGTGGAGTACGGTCAGCCGCTGTTCCGGGTGGAGCCGGCATGACGGCGGGCGCCGGCGGGCCGGTCGAGATCGTCGACACGACCACGCGGGACGGGAACCAGAGCCTCTGGGGCGCGACCGGGCTCACCGCGCGCGAGACGCTCGCGATCGCTCCCGTGATGGAACGGGTCGGCTTCCACGCGCTCGACTTCACGTCGAGCACGCACATGTCCGTGTCGGTCCGCTTCCACCGCGAGGACCCGTGGGAGCTGATCCGGCTGATGCGCGCGGCCACGCCGACCACGCTCCTCAACTTCATCACCACCGGCATGCGCTTCATCGCGTGGCAGCCGTGCGACGAGGACGTGATGCGGCTCGCCTTCAGGTGCGTCGTGCGCAACGGAATCCGCCGCTTCCAGTTCGCGGAGCCCGCCAACGACCCGGGCGCGCTCCGCCGCTCCGCCCGGATCGCCCGCGAGGAGGGTGTCGAGGAGATCGTCGTCGGGCTGACCTACTCGATCAGCCCGGTGCACACGCACGCGTACTACGCAGAGCGGGTCGCAGCGCTCGCGGACTGCGGCGACATCGACCGCTTCTATCTGAAGGACCCGGGCGGGTTGCTGACGACGGACGCCGTGCGCGAGCTCGGCCCGCACTTCGCGGCGACCGGGCGCACGGTCGAGCTGCACAGCCACTGCACCATCGGGCTCGCGCCGCTCGCGTACATGGAAGGCCTGCGGGCCGGCTTCGACGTGCTCCACACGGCGGTGGGGCCGGCCGGCAACGGAACCTCTCAGCCGACCGCCGAGTCGACGTTGCGCAACCTCGAGGCCGAGGGGTACGCGCACGCGCTCGACACCGAGCAGCTCGCGCTCGTGTCGGCGTACTTCGAGCAGCTCGTGAGAGACAAGGCGCTGCCGGCCGGCAACGCCGCGCGAGTACGACGCCGCGTACTACCACCACCAGCTGCCCGGCGGGATGGTGACCACGACGAGGCGCATGCTCGAGGAGATTCGGCGGCCCGAGCTGTTCGACGCGGTGCTCGAGGAGGTCGTCCGCGTGCGCGCCGAGATGGGGTACCCGATCCTCGTCACCCCGGTCTCGCAGCTCGTCGCGTTCCAGGCCACCCGCAACGTGATCGACCCCGAGCGCTGGCTGACCGTTTCGGACGAGACCGTGCGCTACTTCCTCGGGCACTTCGGAGCGTTCGCCGCGCCGCCGGATCCGGACGTGATCGACAGGGTGCTCTCGCTGCCGAAGGTCGAGGCCCTGCGCGACGCCCAGCCGGTCAGCCTCGAAGGCGCCCGCGAGCGCTTCGGCCGGCGGATCTCCGACGAGGAGCTCCTGTTGCGGCTGACGATGCCGCAAGAGCAGGTGGACGCCATGCGGGCGGCGCCGTCGATCGCGGAGCGGCCCGCCCCGGACGCCGCGGCGCGTCGCGCCCCGCTCGTCCGTCTCCTCCGCGAGATCGAGCGACGGAAGGCGATCTCCTACCTCCGGGTGCAGAAGGGCGACGACCTGGTGGTGTGGCGCCGTGCGTCTTGACGAGGTTCGCGGCTTCGTCTTCGACGTCGACGGGACGCTCGTGCACCGGGCGGGCGCGGAGGTGCGCGTCATCCCCGGAGCGCGCGAGGTGCTCGAACGGATTCGGGCGTCCGGGAGGCCGTACGCGCTCTTCACGAACGGCAGCCACGTGGCGCCCGAGGCGCTCGCGTCCGAGCTGCGCGGCGCGGGCCTGCCGGTCGGCGACGAGCAGCTGCTCACGCCGCTCCGCTCCGTTCAGACGTATCTCCAGCGCTTTCGGCGCGACGCGCGCGTTCTGCCGTTCCTCACCGACGCGGCACGCGCGCTACCTCGAGGCACAGGGCGTGCGTCTCGTGGACGGGCGCAACGACGTGCGCGTCGATGCCGTCTTCGTCGCGCAGCCGAGCCGGGTCGACTTCGACGAGCTCGAGCGCGCTGCGCGCGCCGTGATCGCGGGCGCCCGGCTTCTGACCGGCAGTTACGTTCCGGCGTATGCCGGCGCCGACGGCCCGATCTTCAGCCGGGGCGCCATGCTGACCGCCGCGATCGCGAAGGCGACCGGCGCCCGGCCCCTCGTCGTCGGCAAGCCGTCGCACGCGGCGGTGCGCGAGCTCGAGGCGCGGCTCGGCGTTCCCTCGGAGGAGACGGCCGTGATCGGCGACGACGTGTCCCTCGACGTCGCGCTCGGGCACCTCGGCGGCTCCGTGACCGTGCTCGTCCGGAGCGGGATCAGCGGCGCGCTCGACCTGAGCCGCGTGCCGGAGAAGCGCCGCCCGCACCTCACGCGGTCGAGCAGCATCGGCGAGCTGCTCGAGTGGCTGTGACGACGGCGCGAGCCGTCGGGATCACGCGACCGGGCGGACCTGAGGTCGTGACCGTCATCGAGCGCGAGATCCCGGAGCCCGGAGCCGGTGAGGTCAGGCTCGCGGTGAAGGCCGCCCCGGTGCACCCGTCCGACAGCGTGCCCCGCGAGCGCGGCGTCGAGGGAGTGCCTCCCCCTGGGTGGCCGGGTGGGACTGCGCCGGCGTCGTCGAGTCCATCGGGCCTGAGGTGGACGGCACTGGCGGTCGGCGACGAGGTGATGGCGATCGTCTGCCGTGGCGCCCCGAGGGCGGCGCGCAGACGGAGCTGCTCGTCGCGCCCGCGGGATCCGTCGTGCCGATCCCCGAGGGTGCGACCCTCGAGCAGGCCTCGACGCTGCCGATGAACGCACTGACCGCGATCAGCGGTCTCGAGCCGCTCGGGCTGACGGAGGGGCAGACGCTCGCCGTGACCGGCGGCGCCGGGCTGCTGGCGTCGTACGTGATCGGGATCGCAAAGCATCGCGGGCTCCGCGTGCTCGCTGACGCGAAACCCGAGGACGAGGAGCTCGTGCGCGGCTTCGGTGCCGACGTCGTGCTCCCGCGTGGAGACGGGCTGGTCGAGGCCATGCTCGAGACTGCTCCCGGCGGCGTGGATGCCGTGTACGACACGGCGCTGCTCACGCGCAGCGTGTTCCCCGCGCATTCGCGAGGGCGGCGTCGATCGTCCCCGTCAGGGGCTGGGACGGCGACGACGTCGAGGAGGGCATCCATGTCCACCCGGTCTGCGTCTGGACGGTCGCTCGACCGCACCGACTGGCTCGAGGAGGCGCGGGCGCTCGCCTCCCGGGGCGTGCTGGTGCTCCGCGTCGCCGAGACCTATCCGCCCGAGCGGGCCGCCGACGCGCACCGGCGCATGGAGGCCGGCGGCCTCCGCGGCCGCGCCGTGATCGTGTTCCCCGAGGAGCGAGTGAGGCGGAGCTCGATCCGCTCACGGGCACGAAGTCCTCGTCCGGGACGACGGCGACCTCGAGGAAGAGCGGCTCGTCGCGAGCGGCGAGCTCGGGGACGACCTCGTCGAACGCGCGTCTCGAGCTCGTCGAGCGAGCTCACGCGACGAGCCGGGCAGCCGAAGGAGCGCGCGAGCCCGGAGAGGTCGATGTCGGGGAACCGGGGCCAGACGGCAGCTGCCGCCGTGGAGCTCGGCGAGGCGATCCATCACCGCGTAGCCGCCGTTCGCGAGGATCACGAAGACCGCGCCGACCCGGTAGTGCGCCGCGGTCCAGAGCGCCTGGATCGCGTAGAGCGAGGACCCGTCGCCGACGATCGCGAGCACCGGGCGCTCCGGCCGGGCCATCCGGATCCCGATCGCGGCCGGCATCGCGAACCCGAGCCCGCCCATCGCGGGGCTCACGAACCCGAGCGGAGCGCGCGCGGCGATCCTGCGCGTGCAGCTCCGGCTTGCTGGACGGCGCCTCCTCGAGCACGACCGCGTCACGCGGCAGGCGCTGCGCGAGCGCCGACGAAGACGTACGCGGAGGTGAGCGGGTTGTGCGCGGCTCGGACCGGGGCGTCACGGGCCGCGTGCCGGCGGGCGCCGTCGTCGCCCGCCGCGTGCGGGAGCCGCGCGGCGAGCTCCTCGCACGCGGCGGCGACGGGCGCGAGGACGACGAGCTCCGCGGCGCTGCGGTGCGCCTCGTCGGCGTCGTCGGTCACGACCGCGACCCTCGTGTCGGCGCCGTGGAACGGCCCCGGCGCGTACGTGTACTGGCGGAACGCCGGCGCGCCGACGACGAGGACGGCGTCGAAGGGCTCGAGGACGGCGCGGAGCCGCGTCCGATCGGAGGGCAGGTGCCCCGCGAAGCGCGGGTGGTCCTGCGGGAACCCGGCACGGGCGCCGAACGACTCCTGCCAGACGGGCGCGTCGAGCTTGCTCCGCGATCTCGACGAGCGCGTCCCAGGCTCGCTGCTCGTCCGCTCCGGCGCCGACGACGACGGCGGGGCGCTCGGCGCCGTCGAGCAGCGCGACGAGCGCGTCGACGGCGGCGGGGTCGGCGGCGGCGGCACGCAGGACGGTCCCGGCGGCGGCGGGCGGATCGCCCTCGTCCGGCGCCGGAGCGGACCAGTCGTCCATCGGCACGACGACGAGCGCCGGCCCGCGTCGGGTCGTCGCCTCGTGCCACGCGCGGGCGATCGCGCCGGGGAGGTCCTGCGGCCGGACCGGCTGCTCGACCGAGACGGGGTACGCGCCCGCGAGCCCTTCGAGGCGGCCGGCGAGGAACGGCTCGTGGGCGAGGTGGCGCCGGTCCTGCTGTCCGACGAGCACGACGAGCGGCGCTCGGTTCGACGCGCGCCGTCGCCAGGGCGCCGACCGCGTTGCCGAGACCGGCGGTCGTGTGGAGGAGGACGAGGGCCGGCTCGTTCCGGCCGATCGCCCAGCCGGTCGCGATCCCGACGACCGACCCTTCGTGCAGCCCCAGGACGAACTCGAGATCGGGCGGCAGGTCGACGAGCAGCGGCACCTCGGTCGAGCCGGGGTTCGCGAACATCCGGGTCAGCCCGCGCGCGCGAAACACCTCGATCGCCGCGTCGCGCACGGTCGCCGGTGCCATTCGTCCGACCCTACCCCACGCCGCTCAGCCCGAGTACGTCGCGTCCGGCTGCTGGCCCTCGCCGGGGGCGCCGGAGAAGATCTCCGTGATCACGCCGATGTCGCGCTCGGTCGCGAGGTACGCGAACGAGATCCCGCGGTAGTCGCCGCCGAGCAGCACGCCGTTCCCACGCTCCGCCTGCGCCGCGACGGTCTCGTGGAAGTCCGGCACCGCGACGCCGACGTGGTGCACGCCCCCGCCCTTCTCGGCGAGGAACCGCGCGTAGATGCTTCCCTCGTCGAGCGGCTCGATGAGCTCCCACTGGACCTGCCCGACGTGGCTGATCGCGAGGCGCCAGGAGCGCTCGACGGATTGGCCGTCCTCGCGCATGTTCGCCACGTTCCCCGGGTTGAACTCGTAGATCCCCCACGGCCCGATCCCGTAGTCGTGGACGTACGTCCGCATCGCGGCGTCGAGGTCGCGCACGACGATCGCGATCTGGATGGTCTCGGTGAAGACCGGCTCGCGCATCTCCTACGCCTCCGTCTCGTGCCTCGCGGAACGACCGCGGCCAGATGCCCTGCTTGCCGGGCGAGAGGATGCCGTTCGGGTCGACTGCGTCCTTGATCGTCTCGACGAACCGCATGTACGCGCGATCCCCGAAGCCGTACTGCTCGGCGGCGAGGTCCATGAAGTCGAGATGCGCGCGGTACTCGCCGTACCCGTGCGTCGCGCACTCGCGCACGAGCAGCCGACTCGCGTCGTACGCGCGCCTCACCTCGGCCTCGTTCTTCGTGTCGAAGATGACCATCGTGACGTGGATGAAGCTGCGCGCGTTGGTGGGGATGAGGACCGCCGCGTAGTCGAGCCGCGCCTCGCGCTCGACGAGTCCGCGGATCAGGTCGCGCAGCGCGACGGCGTCCGGGCCCGTGAGCCGCGCGACGGGCGAGAAGCCGATGTGCCCTCCCTCCTCGCCGCCGTACCACCCGGTCATCGTGTTGATGTCGAGGTTCGGGACCCCGGCCTGGACCCGCTCGTGCGGGTTCTCGAGCTCGGCGAACGCGTCCGGCGCGTGCTTCTCGCCCCACACCTCGGCGCCCGGGATCCGCTCGAATGCCTCCTTCACCTTGCGGAAGCGGTGGTCGACGACGGCCTCGTCGCCGTAGAGGGCGAAGCGCATCATGCCAGCGGCCGACCTCGAGCTCGCGCGCGATCTCGTCGATGCGCGCGTCCGGGATCGGCTCGTCGCCCTCGTACCACGTCGAGCGCGACGACAGCACCGACGCGAAGGCGATCGTGTTCCAGATCTGCGGCACGTTCTCGATCGTCCGTTCGAGCATCAGCGTGCGCAGGGTCTCGACCAGCACGGGCAGGTCGTCGTCGTTCCAGACCCGCAGCCAGAGCGGCATGTAGCACTCCGGCATGGGCATCAGCCAGACGCCCATCTTCGTGACGATCCCGAAGTTCGACTGCATGAAGAGCGTGTCGAGGGAGGGGCCGAGGCTGCGCTTGTACACGTGCCAGGCCTTGTTGCCCGGCATCGCGCCCATGCCGGTCCTGAGCAGTTCGCCGTTCG
>CAVPOH010000011.1:0-44346 GCA_963706915.1 uncultured Actinomycetes bacterium | reverse complement strand
TCGCGAAGTGCGGAAGCCATGACCCACCCGGCCTTGCTGCCTCCGGCGCCGCGATAGTCGCCGCCTGACTTCCCATTGCCGCGCTTGTAGCGGGACCAGAACCGTGGACGAGTGAGCGCTGGGACCTTGTCGATTCTTCATGCCGTCTGGGACTGTTGTCAGGCTGGCGCCGGTGCTCTTTGTTCGTGACTCGATTCCCGAATGACTCGATTCGTCGGTGTCTTTCTAGTGATGTGTCCGAGCGAAGAGGCCGGTGCCGACCTGGCGCCCGCTTGCTGGCCTGATCAGAAGCCTGTCCGCCCTTTGCGGGCGTGACCCGTCACAGTCTTGCCGCCCGCGGTTTCATCCCCAGACCGGCACCGGAGTTGATCCCCCAACCTGGGCTGGAGGTCAGTGCGGATGCTTGCAGATGAGCTGGACTACGTGATCGGCGTTGACCCGCACCGCGACACGCACGCGCTTGCGGTCGTCGACGTGCGAAGCGGCGGTGTGGTGTTCGAGGCGACCGCGGTCGCAGATGGCGAGGGTTACGAAAGCGTGCTTCGTCTTGCCAATCAGCACGCTCTCGGCAGGCGTGCCTTCGCGGTCGAGGGCACTGGCTCGTTCGGCGCGGGTCTCGCCCGATTCCTCGTCAGCCATGAAGAGCGGGTGCTCGAGGTCGGCCGGCTGCGACGGGAGCGGCAGTCCGGCAAGAGCGACGCACTCGATGCGATCCGAGCCGCTCGCAGCGTGCTCGGCCAAACGCGGCCAGCCCGGCCACGCGCGGGCGGCGAGCGAGAAGCGTTACGAGCACTGAGCGCCGCTCGCGAAGGCGCGGTGACAGCCAGGCGGGCCGGGCTCTGCCAGTTACGCGGCTTGCTCGTGTCCGCGCCCGAGCCGCTACGCGCTGAGCTCCGCTCGCTGACCCGCGCGCAGCTCCTGCGCAGGCTCGCGGCGGTCCGTCCTGAAGGCCGCCAGGACCCGGAGCTGCGCGGGACGCTGCTCGCGCTCCGCGCTCTCGCCCGGCGCGTCAAGGCACTGACCGTTGAGGAGCGCGAGCTCGCACGCGAGATCGAGACGCTCACGCGGAAGCTGGCGCCGCAGCTGCTCGAGCAGCCCGGCGTCGGTCCGCTCGCGGCCGCACAGGTACTGATCTCCTGGTCGCACCGCGGACGGATCACAAGCGAGGCCGCGTTCGCACGCCTGGCCGGCTGCGCCCCGATCCCCGCCTCATCGGGCCAGACGGTCCGCTACCGCCTCGACCGTGGCGGCGACCGGAGGCTCAACCGAGCCCTGCACATGATCCTCGTCACCCGACGCCGTACGCACGCTCCGACGATCGCCTACATCGAGCGTCGCACCCACGAAGGCAAAAGCCGCCGCGAGGCGAGCCGCTGCCTCAAGCGCTACCTCGCTCGCAACCTCTACCGGCTCCTCGAGAACCGCTCACCGCTGCCGACTTGACAAACATAGAAGCATCACTCGCGAGGCATCTACAGGTCCGATGAACCTTGTGCAGGGTGAGCAGGAGGCCAGGATCCGGTCAGACGTTTGGGGGGACGCCGGAAGAAGGCCACCGTGGGAGAGGCCTGTCGCCGGGGATAGGAGGGGTGAGCGAAACGGCTAGCGAAAAGGAGAGCGTTACCCTGAGCATCAGCGCCAGTGCGCACCCAGATCCGGCCGTCTTGAGCCGTCTCGGGCGGTCAGCGAGACGAGGTCGGCGTGGAGGGCATGAGGGGCTACCACCGGCTTGGCTAAGCGGAAACCGCCTAGCCAAGCCGCTCTGAGAGGTAATACCGCCGGCAAGAATCGAACTTGCGCACACGGTTTAGGAAGCGACTCAGATCCGACGAATCGAGTCGCTGCGACTCCGAGACGTCCGTGGCGGCGGCAAGCCTGTCTTCAGTTGGCGACTCGAAGCACGTCGTGTCCGTCCCCTCCGGTGGGTCCCGGTAGACGGCTGGTAGCCCTAGCCCGCCGGCGGCCCGTACCTCGGCGCGACGCCGAACACCGCCTCGGCGACGGCGCCGTCGGCCGCGTAGCGATGGGGCGTCCCGGCCGGGACGACGAACGCATCGCCGGGTGAGAGCGTCGCCTCGACCCCGCCCGCCTCGACGCGTAGCGCACCGCGGGTGACGTAGACGAGCTCCTCGCCGTCGTGGTTCTCCTCCAGGCTCGTCTGTCCCGCGGCCACGGTGACGTGCCGACCGTCAGGTGCTCGGTGCTGACGAGCAGTCCGACGAGCACGTCGCGATCGAGCCGCCACACGGCATCGGCGCGGCGCAGCACCCGCAACGAGCCGCGCTCGCGGACGCGTATCGCGGAGGGCTGCCGACGACGCCGTCGAACGCATAGCGGCTCTCCTCGAGATACGGCCGCGTCCGCGCGTACGCGCCGGACGTCCCCGTGGCGGGCGGCGGCGCGAAGAACTCCAGCACGCGGAGCGGCTCGTCGCCGTACGAGAAGCCGTGATGCCAGGTGTCCCGACGGAAGAAGACGCTCTCGCCCGGTTCCGCGCGAACGACCTCACCGGTCTCGGGGTTCGCGAGGACGAGCGTGCCCTGCAGGACGTGGAGGAGCTCGTCGGCGGCGAACACCGTCCGGAAGCTGTCCGAGTGGCGGAACGCGCCGCCGGGCGGGAGGCCGAAGACGATTGCGTGGATCAGCTGCGAGGAGACGTAGATCCAGTCCTCGACGAACCCCGCCTCCTCGTCGCCCCAGGTGTGGTGCACGGCGTCCGCCTCGCGGATCGCGGTCGGGCGCGTCGAAGGACGGTCGCGGCGAGGGTCTATAGCCCATCGTGGCTGCGGCGGTCGTGAACGCGCCGATCGCGTCGAGGTCGACCCAGCTCGGAGTCGTAGACCGGGTCGGGGAAGCCGCTCTCGATCGACCGGGCGACGCCGTCGCGGCCGGCCGCCTGCGCGGCGAGCATCACCTCGAGCGCGTGGAAGGCGTGCTCAGGGCGGGTCACCGTCGGCCGGCCCGACTCGACGCAGTCGACGAGGTGTCGCAGCCCCTCGGTCCACTGCCACTGCGGATCGGACTCCGGGAACACGCGCCAGGCGCCGTCTCCGTTCCGCCACAGCTCCCAGCCCTCCGGCGCCCAGTCGTCGCCGAGGAGCTGGACGGTGCCCTCGCTGCCGTAGACCTCGATCGCGGGCGAGCGGTAGCGCTGCATCGTGAACCCGGTCGTCACGACCGCGAAGCATGCGTCCCCGAAGTCGAGGAGCACGTGCGCGTTGTCGTCGGCCTCCACCCGGATCCGGCGGCCGTTCACCTCGCGCTCCGGGATCGCGACGCCGACCATCGCCGTCACGCGCCGCGCGGGGCCGAAGAGGGCGCACAGGCTGGTGACGTTGTAGACGCCGAGATCGAACAGCGACCCGCCGCCTGGGGCGTAGAACCACTCGTTCCACCAGGGGCCGGCCCAGCCGTAGCGGGCGCGGGCCGTGAGGAGGTCTCCGACCTCGCCCGCCCGCACGGCGCCGTGAACGGCTCGGAACGTCGGGCTGAGAAGCGTGTGCGGCGCGCAGACGAGGACACCCGGCCCGGCCGCCGCGAGCTCGAGGAGCTCGGCCGCCTCCTGCAGCGAGGTGGCCATCGGCTTCTCGACGAGCACGTGCCGGCCGGCCTCGAGCGCGGCCTTCGCGAGCGGCCCGTGCTCGTTCATGCTCGTCAGCACGAGCACGACGTCGGCGGCCTCGATGACGTCCTCGGGGCCGCGAAGGTCTCGATCGACGTCGTAGTGTGCGGCCGCGCCGTGCCGCTTGGCCGGGTCGACGTCGTACACCGCGCTGACGTGGACGCGACCGGCGGCGCGTAGCTGACCGATCATGGCCCGGTACGGGCCTGCGAAGACGCTCCCGCAGCCGATCACGCCGAGCCCGAGGCTCATGCGGTGCGTCTCGCGACCCGGTAGTACGCCTCCGTCCAGGCCGGCGTGTCGACGTCGAGCCCGCGCTCGATCCCGAGCCGTGCCGCGAGGGCGGCGGCGGCGGGAAAGGTCGAGACCGCGGCGAGGCGCCGGTCGGCGGTCTCCGGGGGCGGTGTCCGGATCACGGTCGCCCCCTGTCCGGCGCAGATGTCCTCGGCCTCGGCGAGAAGCGGATCGTCGGCCGCCCCGGTCAGGCTCAGCGCCAGGGCGCCGGGGCCGAGCGCCATCATCGCCGACGTCGCTCCCTCCCGGGTTTCGACGCCCTCGGCCGGGATCCCGGCGACCTCCTTCAGGAGCAGCGCGGCCTCGAGCGCGCCCGCCCACGCAGGGCCGCTGCCGAAGGCGACCGCCGTCCGGGGCTCCGTCAGAGCCGAGGTCGTCGACCCACGTCCTCGCGCGTGCGATCGCGGTCTCGAGCTCCGCCGGGAGACGACGGAGGGCCGTGTCGAGCGCCGCGTCGCCCGTCATCTCCGCCCACACGGCGAGCGCCGCAACGACCGCCCGCAGAACGCCTGCGTGTGCGTGACGGCGCGCTGGTTCGGGACCGAAACGAGCGCGCGGGCTCCGGCCCGTGCGCCGAGCGTCGACTCCGCGTTCGCAGTCACGGCGGCGTACGGCGCGGGCGCGCGGGCGTCGACCGCCTCGACGAGGTCGCGGAACTCGCCCGACGACGAGATGACGAGCAGGACGTCGCCGGGCCGCCACGCGAACGCCCCGCGCGCGAGCAGGCCGCTCGGCACGGCGACGACCTCCGGCCCCGACTCGCCCTCGAGCGAGGCGAGCCAGAGCGCGACGGCGACGTAGTACGCCGCGCCGTTCCCGCTCGCGACGATGCGCCGGACACCGGAGGCCCCGAGCAGCGCCGCGACATCCCCTCGTCCGGCTCGCCGTCGAGCGTCTCCGCGAGGGTCGACGGGAGCTCCGTGACGTCGCGCCAGAGCCCGGTCTCGTCGAGCACGAGCGGAAGCCTAACCCTGGCCCGCCAGGGCGACGAGGGCGGCGCCGACGACGCCGCCTTCCGGCCCGAGCCGGGTCGGGACGACCGGGAGCGGCGGCGTCCGCGGGTACGCGAGCCTCGCCCGGCAGGCACGCTCCACGCGCTCCTGGAACGCCGGCTCGGCGCCGAGCCCGCCGCCGAGGACGATCACGTGCGGGTCGAGCGCGTTCGCGAGGACGGCGAGCACGCCGCCGAGCGCCTCCGCGGCGGCGTCGACGAGGGGCGCGTGCGCAGGGTCTGCGAGCACGTCCTCCGCGCGCTCGAGCCCGGCCGCCCGGGCCAGCGCGGGACCGCTCGCGACCGCCTCGACGGGCGGCGCGCCGAGCGTGATCGCCTCGCCGTGCGCGCCGGCGTACGGGCTCCCGTCGAGGACGAGGCACGCGCTCGCGCCGGTGCCGACGATGACGAAGAGGAACGGCGAGACGCCGACGCCCGCGCCGAAGCGCGCCTCCGCGAGCGCCGCCGCACGCAGGTCGGACTCGACGACGACGCGCGGCGCCGCGATCGCCGCACCCGGGTCGAGGTCGCGCCAGTCGACCGTGTCGGCGCTCGTCGGGCGGCCCGCGAGATCGACGAGCTCGCACAGCCCGATCCCGACGGGCAGCCTGCCCCCGCCGAGCTCGGCCGCGAGGGCGGCGCAGTCGTCGAGCACCGCCGCTCCGCCGCGCTCGGCGCGGGTCGGCAGCAGGCGCCGCTCGTGAACCGTGCCCGTGTCGACGTCGACGACGCCCGCGGCGATCTTCGTCCCGCCGACGTCGATCCCGAGCGCGACCGTCACCGCCGGCCTCCGCGCCGGCGCGGTCGCCGCGGTTTCGGTCCGGCGCGGACATCGCTCTATAGTCTCGTATCCGCCGCGCCGAGGGCGGCGGCCCCCAGTCACCGGGAGGGAACTGTGAAGAGCCGCCTGTTGGGAGTCTTCGTCCTTGCCGCCGTCGTGCTGCTCGCGATCGCCGCGGGCGCATCGAACGCCGGCAAGAAGGCATCGCCCATCACCCTGACCATGTGGTCCTACGACAACCAGGACCCGGGGCTCCAGCCCGTGCTGCAGCAGCTCAGCAAGGACTTCGAGAAGAGCCACCCGGGCGTGAAGATCAACATCGTCTTCAAGGACTTCAACAGCCTCGTCGGCACCGTTCCGCGCGCACTCGCGTCGGGCAGTGGGCCCGACGTGACGGAGGGGAACCAGGGCTACCAGACCGACGCTCAGCTCGTGAAGGCCAAGCTGATCCTCCCGCTCACGAAGTACGTCAAGAAGTACCGGTGGGACAGGCTCTACGCGCCGTCCACCTGGGGCATGTTCCGGTGGACGCCCGACGGCAAGTCGTTCGGGAAGGGCCCGGTCTGGGGCATCGCCCAGACCGGCCAGAACGTCGTCGCCTTCTACAACAAGAGGAAGCTGCGCGCAGCTCGGCTTCAACCCGAACAAGATGCCGCAGACGTTCGCGGGGTTCGACCGGCTCCTCGCCCAGCTGCGGGCGAAGCTGCCCGACGGCGAGCCGGTGATCGAGCACGGCAACAAGGAGGGATACGGGTTCATCCACCTCTTCGGCGGCATCCAGGGCGCCTACGTCAAGGCGCAGACGGTCCGCAACTGGATCTACCACGTGCCCGGCTCGCGCTACGACACGCCGGGGACGATCAGGGCGCTGGGCAAGCTCCAGCAATGGGGCAAGGCCGGCTACTTCAACGACGACTACAACGCGCTCGGCTACGACGCCTCCGCAACGGAGTTCGCCAAGGGCAAGGGCGTCTTCTGGATCGGCGGCGACTGGGACTCGACGATCATCAAGACCGGCCTCGGCGCCGCGAACGTCGGCGTGATGCCGGTCCCGCCCGGCCCGGGCGGCTCATGGACGTCGATCGGCGGCCTGTCCGGTCCGTGGCACATCTCGGCGAAGACGAAGTACCCGGACCTCGGCGCCGAGTGGCTCAACTACGTGATCACGTCCCAGCGCGCCAAGACGCTGATGTTCTCGCAGCAGCAGATCCCGGCCGACCGGCGCGCGAAGGCGCCCGCCGGTGACCCGTACCTGGCGCAGGTGAGCAAGGCGTTCCGGCTCGTCGCGGACGACGACGGCCTGCTCCTGTACACCGACTGGGCGTCCCCGTCGATGTACACGACCCTCCAGAACCAGTTCCAGCTCCTGCTGGCCGGCCGCCAGACGCCCGCCGGCATGGCGAAGGCCGTCCAGGACGACTGGGAGAAGTTCGACAAGACGCTTCGCTGAGCCGCCACGCGTGGCGGTCGACGAGCCAACAGCCCACGCCGAGCGCCCGGACCCCGCCGGTCCGGGCGCGCGGCGGAGGCGTCGCCGTCGCGGCCGGGTCGCGCCCCCGGCGACCCGCGCAACATCGGCTGGCTCTACGTCCTTCCGGGTCTCGCGTTCTACGTCCTCTTCACGCTCGCCCCGCTCCTCCACACGGTCTACTACTCGCTGTTCGACTGGGACGGCCTGACGGGGAAGACCTGGGTCGGCCTCTCGAACTACGGCGAGGCGCTCCGCGACGAGGTGCTCCGGGACGCCTTCGTCCACTCGGCGATCCTGATCGTGTACTACGCGGTCTTCCCGGTGATCATCGGGCTGCTGCTCACGGCTGCGCTCACCCGCACCGTGATCCGCGGCTTCCGCTTCTTCCGGACGTCGCTGTTCCTGCCGCAGCTGATCGCGGGCGTCGTCATCGCGCAGGCGTGGACGTGGATCTACGCGGCGGACGGGCCGCTCAACCGGGCGCTCGAGCTCGTCGGCCTCGGATCGCTCGTGCGGCCCTGGCTCGGCGACTTCACCTGGGCGCTGCCGTCGATCGGCGCGATCGGCAGCTGGGTCACCTTCGGGCTGTGCATGGTGCTCTTCATCGCGGGCGTGCAGAAGATCCCCACGTCGCTCTACGACGCGGCCCGGGTCGACGGCGCCGGGCCGGTCCGCGAGTTCTTCGCGGTGACGCTGCCGGGGCTGCGCAACGAGATCCTCGTCGCGTTCGTGCTGACGACGATCAACGCGCTCCGCAGCTTCGACATCGTCTACAACACGACGGCCGGCGGCCCGGCGGGAGAGACGCTCGTCCCCTCGATGTACATGTACCAGAACGCGTTCCTGTACAACCGCGTCGGCTACGCGGCCGCGATCGCGACCGTCCTCGCGGTCGCGATCTTCCTCCTCGCCGCCATCGTGCTCCGGATCGGCTCCCGGGATGAGCGCACGTGACCGCCGGTCGGCTGGAACGGGTCGGGACCTACCTCGTGCTGTGCACGTTCTCGGTGCTCGCCCTCTATCCCGTCCTGTCGATCCTCTTCCTGGCGCTGCACCGGAAGACCGACCTGGTCAGCGGCTTCGCGTTCCCGACCCGGATCGATCTCTCGAGCTTCGAGGCCGCCTGGACCGAGGGCAACTTCGCGACGGGCTTCAAGTCGAGCTTCATCGTCGCGGCGACCGTCACCGTCGTCTCTGCCGTGCTCTCGATCGGGACGGGCTACGCGTTCGGGACGATGCGGTTCGTCGGCGACCGCATCGTGTTCCCGATCATCCTGCTCGGGATCATCTTCCCGTACGAGGCGACGGTGATCCCGCTCTACTACGACTTCCAGGACGTCCCCCTGCTGCACTGGAACCTGCTCAACACCTACTGGGCGCTGATCCTCCCGCAGATCGGCCAGTCCATCGCCTTCGGCACGTTCTGGATGCGCGCGTTCTTCCGCTCGACGCCGCGCTCGCTCATCGAGGCAGCGCGCATCGACGGCGCCACGAGCTTCGGCGTTCTCTGGCGCGTCCTCCTGCCGCAGGCCTGGCCCGCGGTGCTGACGATGTCGCTCCTCGTCTTCACGTACACGTGGAACGAGTTCCTGCTCGCGCTCGTGCTCGTGTCCGGCAGCGAGTCGCACCAGACGGCGCCGCTGGGCCTCAGCTTCTTCGCCGGCGCGGCGCGGGCCGGCGACCCCACGAAGGTCGCCGCCGCCGCGGTGCTCGTCGCGCTGCCGATCCTCGTCGTCTATCTGTTCCTGCAACGGCACTTCGTGCGCGGAATGCTCGCCGGGGCACTCAAGGAATGAGGTAGGTCGCCTGATGGCACGGATCAAGCTCGTCTACCTTGGCGGCGGCTCGACCCGGGCGGCCGGGACGATGGCGTCGCTGATCGCGAACGGCGCCGACTTCGAGGGCTCGGAGGTCGTCCTCGTCGACCTCGACGACGACCGGCTGGCGCTCATTCGCACGCTCGCCGAGAAGATGGCGCGGGCGCGCGGGCACGACATCGTCGTCACGGCGACGACGGACCGTCGAGCCGCGCTCGCGGACTGCGACGCGGTGCTCTCGTCCTTCCGGCCCGGCGGGTTCGAGGCCCGCGTGCGAGACGAGCGCATCCCCCTCGACCACGGCCTCATCGGCCAGGAGACGCAGGGCGCGGGCGGCTTCTTCATGGCGCTGCGCGCGGTCGCGGTGCTGAAGGAGGTCTGCGCGGAGATGGAGGAGCTCTGCCCGGACGCGTGGATCTTCAACTACACGAACCCGGTGAACATCGTCGCCGAGGCGATCACGCACCACTCGCCGGTGAAGGTCGTCTCGCTCTGCGAAGGGCCGATCTACTTCGCGCACGAGATCGCGGACACCGCGGGCCTCGACCCGGAGCGGCTCCGCGTGACGATGGTCGGGCTGAACCACGGCTGCTGGGGCGTCGAGCACGACTACGACGGGCGGGACCCGCTGCCGCTTCTCGAGGAGGCGTGGGAGCGGCGGCGCGACGACCCGACGCTCGAGCCGCGCCGGCGGCGCCAGCTCCAGCTCGCCGTCGCGATGGGGTCGGTCCCGGCCGATTACTTCGAGTACTACTACTTCACCGACGACGTCCTGGCGGAGCTCCGCGCCAAGCCCACGACGAGGGCAGAGGACATCCTCGGCTGGTCGGGCGACTACTGGCGCCACTACGAAGAGCAGGCGCAGCGCGACGATCCCCAGCTCGACCCGGCTCGCTCGCGCGGCGGCATCCACGAGCTCGAGCTCGCGATCGACGTGATGGACGCGATCTTCAACGACAAGGACGAGGTCCATCCGGTGAACATGCCGAACGCCGGCGGCGCCCTCCCGGGCTTCCCGGACGACCTCGTCGTCGAGGTGCTCGGCCGCTGCACCCGCGACGGGATCGAAGTCCTGCCCGCGAAGCCGCTCGCCGCGCCACGTCCGGGGCCTCGTGGAGATGCTCGGCGAGTACCAGGCGCTCGCCGCGGAGGCCGCCTGGGCAGGCACGCGCGCCGACGGCATCCGAGCGCTCAGCGCGAACCCGCTCGTCCGTCAGCTCGACGTCGCCGAGCGCGTCTACGACGCCCTCGCCTCCGCGCATCGCGCCCACCTGCCCGACCGACTCCTCGGGACAGCGGCGTGAGCGTGCTCCTGCTCGGCGTCGACGGCGGGAACACGAAGACGGCGGCCGTCGTCGTCGATCGCGGCGGCGCCGTGCTGGGAACCGGGGGCGCGGGCTGCGGCGACATCCACAACGCCGGCTCGCCCGAGCCCGCCCTTCTCGAGATCGTGGGGGCCGCGACCGCCGCCCTCGATACCGCGGGCGCCACGCCCGCCGACCTCGGCGCGGCGGCGTTCAGCCTCGCAGGCGCCGACTGGCCGGAGGATTTCGCGCGTCTCCGCCGGGAGCTCATGGTGCGGCTCGATCTCCGCGACGAGCCCGAGATCGTCAACGACGCGATCGGGGGGCTGCGGTGCGGCAGCGAGGAGCTCGTCGGCGTCTCGGTCGTGATCGGGACCTATGCCGCGGTTGCAGGGCGCAGCGCCGACGGGAAGGTCTTCCACCTCGGGTTCTGGCCCGAGAAGACGGGAGCATTCGCGCTCGGTTCGCTGGCGCTCGCCGCCATCTGGCGCCACATGCTCGGGCTCGGTCCCGACACATCGCTCCTGCCGCGTGCGCTCGAGCGCTGGGACTGCGCCGACGCGCAGGAGCTCCTGTACGCGTTCACGCGGATCGGAGGCCTCGACGGGTCGGAGCGCGGCCGCTTCGCCGACGCCGTGCTCGACGAGGCGGAGACGGGCGATGGCGTCGCGATCTCGATCGTCGAGACGGTTGCGGCCCGGATGGGCGACTACGCGAGGGTCTGCGCGGAGCGCACGGGCCAGCTCGGCGCGCCCTTCCCGCTCGTCCTGTGCGGCGGAGTCCTCCGCCACCCCTCGGCGCTCCTCCGCGACGTCGTCCGCTCGCGCGTCCCGGACGGCCAGACCGGTCTACCCGGACATCGATCCCGTCGCCGGGGCCGTCCTGATCGCGGCGGACCGCGTCGGTGCACGGCCCGACCTCGGGGAGCTCCGCTCGTGGCTGTCGAGCGCCTCGGGAGGGCGGGCCTGAGATGGCCGGAATCCGGCTGGAGCGGGCGACGAAGATCTACGCGAACGGCGTCACGGCCCTGGACGCGATGACACTCGACATCCACGACGGAGAGTTCATGGTCCTCGTCGGGCCGTCCGGCTGCGGCAAATCGACGATGCTCCGGATGATCGCCGGCCTGGAGGAGGTGACGGAGGGCCGCATCGTGATCGGCGACCGGGACGTCACGCGGCTCAGACCGCGCGACCGCGACATCGCGATGGTCTTCCAGAACTACGCGCTGTACCCGCAGATGACGGTCGAGGAGAACCTCGGCTTCGGCCTCAAGCTCCGGCGCGTCCCGCGACAGGAGCGGACGAGCCGGGTGCGGCAGGCGGCTTCGACGCTCGGGCTCGACACGCTGCTGGAGCGCCGTCCGGCGCTGCTCTCCGGGCGGACAGCGGCAGCGCGTCGCCATGGGCCGGGCGATGGTGCGCGAGCCGACGGCGTTCCTCATGGACGAGCCGCTGTCGAACCTCGACGCCAAGCTGCGGGTCTCGATGCGCGCGGAGCTGGCGCGTCTGCACGACCGCCTCGGGCGTGACGACCGTCTACGTGACCCACGACCAGGTGGAGGCGATGACGCTCGGTCAGCGCGTCGCGGTGCTCCGCGACGGCGTGCTGCAGCAGTGCGACACGCCGCAGGCGCTCTTCCACGATCCGACGAACCTCTTCGTCGCCGCTTTCATCGGCTCGCCGTCGATGAACGTGGTGGAGGCGACGGTGACGCGACGGCCACGTCGCGTTCGCGGGGATGCGGCTACCGCTCCCGCCGGGCTCGGCGTTCGCAGGGGAGTCGCGCGACGTCATTCTCGGCATCCGCCCCACCGACCTCCGGCACGCGGCGGACGCGCCGGAGCGACAGCCGCGGATCACCGTACGACCGGACCTCGTCGAGGAGCTCGGCGGCGTCTCCAACGTCCTCTTCCCGATCGACGCCCCGCGGGTCCAGACCGATGCGACGCGCGCGGCGATCGAGGCCGCCTCCGACGATGACGCGACACTGCTCGCAGACGACCGCCGCGCCCGGTTCTGCGCGGCGATCGACGGCAGGCGCGGGATCACGCTCGGCGAGGCGGTCGAGCTCGCGGTCGACCACCGGCACCTGCACTTCTTCGATCCCGCGAGCGGGGATCGCTCAGCCGCCGGCGGAGGGCGGGGGAGTGAGCCCGCGGGCGGCCCCCTCGCCGAGCAGCGCCGCCTCGTCCACGGCGCCGCCCACACCGGTCGGCGTCGTCACGGCGAGCCCCGCATAGAGCACGGCCCAGCGGAGCCGGTCCTCGGGCTCTGCTCCGTTCAGATCCGCCCAGATGTAGGCCGCGGTGAGCAGGTCGCCGGCCCCGGTCGTGTCCGCCGGGTGCTCGACTCGCTCCGCCCGGACGGTGATCGTCGCGCCGTTGGAAACCGATATCGCCCCTTCGCCTGCGAGCGTGACGACCACCGTCTCCACCCGCTCGGCCAGCATCGCGCCTGCATCCGCGACCGTGTTCCTGCCGCTCAGCCCGAGTGCCTCCCGCTCGTTGACGACGAGCACACGCGCGCCGTCGAGCGCCGTGGGTGGACGCCGCTGGTAGGCGCGAAGGTCGTCGTCACCGCACGTGACGTAGGTCGGCGTGCCGTTCGGCACGGCGTAGAGCTGATCGAGGCTCGCGGCGACGGCGCGCGGAGCGGCGGCCGCGACGTCGGATGCGAGCGCACGCGCGCCGGGATCGATGGTGACCATCGCCCGGTCGCCCCCGAAGGGCATGACGACGGTCGTCGGCGTGCGCGGCGCCGGCCGGGACGCGATCCACTGGACGCCCTCCGCGGCGAGCATGTCCCGGACGATGTCGCCCGGCACGTCGTCGCCGAGCGGTGCGGCGACGGCCGCCCGGAGGCCCAGGCGGGCTGCGCTGACCGCCGTGATCGCGCCACCGCCGGGCGAGCGGAGGAGCTCCGCGGCGAACCGCTCCTCGCCGAGCGCGGGGAGCGACTCGAGCCCAACGAACGTCAGATCGAGGAAGACCGGGGTGGCGACGACGAGGTCGGTCATGGACGGTCGAGAATAACCGTGCCGCCGGTCACGCGACGAGCCTGCGGATCGCGTCACCGCTGAGGTCGGCCTTCGTGAGGAACCCGCGCGCTCCGGACTCGTCCACCAGCGAGCCGAAGTCCGCGCGATCCCTGCTGGATGCGAGCACGATCGCCGCGCGCGAGCCCGCCGCACGCAGGCGCGCGGCGACCTCGAACCCGTCGATGTCCGGCAGCTCGATGTCGAGGAGCACGACGTCGGGCTCGAGCCGGAGCGTCCCCGCGACACCCGACTCCCCGTCCTCCTCGGTCCCGACGACGGCAAACCCATCGGTCTCGAGCATCATCCGGGCCACGGCACGAAACGACGGGTGGTCGTCGACGATCAAGACGGTCAGCGTCGCGCGGTCCGGGCACATGGGCCGGAATCGTCTCATGGCGGAAGGTCCGCGCGAGGGCGGATGACCGTACCCCGGGTCTCGCCCGTCTCAGTGCGAGCCGTACCGCTCGGCGAGCGCGAGGACGACCCGCGCGGAGCGGATGACGGCCTCGTCGACGAAGAGCGCACCTACCTCCGCGAGGCGGTCGCACGCGCTCGCGAGGTCATCGAGGCGAGCTCGGGGAGGCCGACCTCCGGGCCGAGACCCGCGCGACCGGGGCCGGGCTCGACTGGGCGCGCGCGCGGATCGTCAATGCCACCCCCTCACCGGACGGACACCGGATCGTCACAGGCGGCCGGACTAGGGTCGAGCCGTGCAGACGGAGCGTCTCGGAGCGATTCCGCTGTTCGCGGGGCTGTCGGCGGACGAGCTCGAGGCCGTGTGCGCCGTGGCGGGAGAGGTCGAGGTCGCCGTCGGTGACGCCGTCACCGTGGAGGGCGACTTCGGGCACGCGCTCTTCGCGGTGGAAAGCGGCACGGCCGACGTGATCGCGAACAAGGCGACGGTGTCGACGGTTGGGCCGGGCGATGTCATCGGCGAGATCGCCGTGCTCGCGTCGGGACGGCGCACTGCCTCCGTCGTCGCGACCTCGCCGATGCGGCTCATCAGCATCTTCAAGCGCGACGTCTGGGCGCTCGAGCGGCAGTCGCCCGAGGCGGCCAAGCGCCTTCGCGAGCTGCTCGAGGAGCACACGCGGCCGATCCCGTCCCGACCGCACCCGCGGGGGACATCGGCGTCGAGAGCCGCCGCTATATGATCGCCCGGTGGCGTCGGTCGCCGACGATCTCGCGAAAGTGAGGCTCTTCAGCGGGCTCAGCAGGCGCCAGCTCTCGAGGCTCGCGCGGCATGTGAAGGTGCGTCAGTTCCGTCCCGGTGTCGACGTCGTGGTCGAGGGGACGATGAGCGGTGTCGGGTTCTTCATCATCTCCGAGGGCGAGGCGTTGGTCAGCGTCGACGGCCGCGAGGTCGCGCGGATCGGGCCGGGAGACCACTTCGGGGAGCTCGCCCTGATCACCGAGGACGCGCGGACGGCGACGGTGACGGCGGTGACGCGGCTCACCTGCCACGTCATCGCATTCTGGGACTTCAGGAAGTTCGCCCGCGAGAACCCCGACGTGTGCTGGGCGTTGCTCCAGCACCTCGCCGGGCTCCTCACGGGTGAGCGCGACCGGCGCGCCCGCGCGTCACTCGCCGCCAGCTAGACCGACCGGAGAGGGCGGCCGCGCCGTCCGCCGACCGCCGACGCGATCCAGAGGATCACGAGCGCACCGAGCACCGCGGCGACCCACGTGCTCAGGTCGAAGAACTCGTCGATCGGGTCGCCGAGGCCGACGAGCGATGCAACGAGGCCGCCGAGCAGGGCACCGCCGATCCCGAGCAGCGTCGTCATGATCACTCCGAGCCTATCGGCACCGGGGAAGATCGCCTTGGCGATGACCCCCGCGAGCAGGCCGAGCACGATCCATCCGATGATCCCCATGTCGTCCCTCCGTGATGTGTGGGTCAGGCCGGCCGAGCGTCGTCCGTATGCGGTGCGCCGCGCGGCGACCGCCGTGACGGCGAGGCCGGTCGCGACGGCGCTCGCGCCGAGCGCGACCCGGTGCCGGTTGGTCTGAGCGAGCACCGCCCGGAACCGCCGCTTCGCCTTGCGACGCGCCATGCGGGTGACGATCCAGCCGACGAGCGCATTTCGTCTCGTGAACACGTGCATGGCCACCGAGTACCCGCGCCCGGCCCAGTGGAAACGACAGTGCTGCATCCCGTGCCGAAGCCGCCGTGGTTGACTGGGTCGCGTGACGGGCACCTCCGGCCTCGACCGACGCCGGGCCCGTGAGGGACAGCTCGCGATCCTCGCTGCCGCGGTCGCCTGGTCGACCGCGGGGCTCGCCCAGCGCGAGCTCGACGCGAGCCCCGTGACGCAGGTGGCCGGGCGCGCAGTGTTCGCCGGCGTCGCGCTGTTCGCGCTCGTCGTCGCGACGGAGCGCCGGGGGACGGTGGCCGCGTTCCGCTCGATGGGCCGTTCGGGCCTCGCAATGGCGGTCTTCCTCGCGATCTCGTCGGGCGCGTTCCTGCTGGCGCTCAACTCGACGTCCGTCGCCAACGTCCTCTTCATGCAGGCGGCCGCGCCGATGATGGCGGCCCTCCTCGGCTGGGCGCTCCTGCACGAGCGCGTCGACGGTCGGACCTGGCTCGCGCTCGCGCTCGCGGCGGTCGGCGTCGCGGTCATGGCCGCCGGGTCCTTCGACGCCGGCGCCGCGGCCGTCGGCCTGCCGTTCCTGATGACGGCGTCCTTTGCCGCGGTGATCGTGATCGCGCGGCACCGCCGGGACGTCTCGATGATGCCTGCGACGTGCGCCTCGCAGGTGCTCGTCGTGCTCGCCTGCCTCCCGTTCGTCGAGCCGGGGACCGCGAGCGACAGCGACTGGGCGATCCTCGCCGCGCTCGGGGTCGGGCAGATGGGTCTCGGCCTTGCCCTCCTGACGATCGGCGCCCGCCTGATCCCGCCCGCGCAGGTCGCCGTGATCTCGCTGCTCGAGGTCGTGCTCGGGCCGCTCTGGGTCTGGCTCGCCTACGACGAGACGCCGAGCGCGGCGACCGTCGTCGGTGGCCTCGTCGTCGTCGTCGCCGTCGTCGTGCAGGCGACGGGCGATGTCCGCGTCGCGCGCCGCGTGCCGAGCGAGTCGCACGTCTGACCCGCGCCCGCTCAGGCGCGTTCCGGCAGCACTTTCCCCGGGTTCATGATCCCGTGCGGGTCGAAGAGCTCCTTGATCCCGCGCATGAGCGGGACGAGGTCGCCGTGCTCGCGCTCGAGCGCGTGCACCTTGCCGAGCCCGATGCCGTGCTCGCCGGTGCACGTGCCGCCGCGCGCGAGCGCGTCGGTCACGAGCAGCTCGATCAGCTCGTCCGACGAGCGGACCTCGTCCGGGTCGTCGGGATCGACGTGGAGCGAGAGGTGCACGTTGCCGTCGCCCGCGTGTCCCACGATCCCGGCGATCAGGCCGCGCCGCTCGACCTCCTCCCGGGCGAACGAGACCGCCGCCGCGAGCTCGGAGAGCGGCACGCAGATGTCCGTCGAGCGGGAGCGCTTCCCGGGGGCGGCGGCGGCCGACGCGTAGGCCGAGGAGTGTCGGGCCGCCCAGAGCCGCGCCCGCGCCGTCTGGTCGCGCTCCGCGACGACCGCGGTGGCGCCCTCGGACTCCGCGATCGCCTCGACGAGCTCGAGGTCGGAGGTCACCGTTCCCTCGGTCCCTGCCGCCTCGACGAACAGCGACGGGCCTGCCGGGAAGTCCGTGCCCTGGTGCGCGTTGATCGCGGTGATCGTCCACGCGTCGAGGAGCTCGACGCGAGTCACGCCCGCTCCGGCGGCGACGATCGTCGTCGCGGCCCGGCACGCCGACTCGACGTCGGCGAACGAGAGCCGGAGCACGACCGCGTGCTCCGGGATCCCCTGCAGGCGAACCGTCAGCTCGGTGATCACGCCCAGCGTTCCCTCGGAGCCGACGAGCAGGCCGAGGAGGTCGTAACCGGCGGACGTCTTCGGCGCCCGGCTCCCCGCGCGGACGACCGTCCCGCCCGGGAGCACCGCCTCCGCGGCGAGGACGTTCGCGCGCATCTTCCCGAAGCGCACCGTCGTCGTCCCCGCGGCGTTGGTCGCCGCCATGCCGCCGAGCGTCGCGTCGGCCCCCGGATCGACGGGGAACTGCAGGCCGTGCTCTCCCGTGGCCCGCTCGAGCGCGCCGCGGGTGACGCCGGCCTCCACGGTCGCGGTCAGGTCCTGCGGCGAGACGTCGAGGATGCGATTCATGCGCGTGAGGTCGAGCGAGATGCCGCCTGCGACCGGGATGACGTGCCCCTCGAGGCTCGAGCCCGCGCCGAACGGCGTCACGGGCACACGCTGCTCGTGGGCGAACGCGAGCACCGACGCGACCTCCGCGGTCGTCAGCGGGTAGACGACCACGTCGGGGCGGTGCGGGCGGTGGAACGTGATGTCGCTCGCGTGGAGGTCGCGCTCCGATTCGCCGACCGTGACGCGCCGCTCGTCGCCGAGCGCCTCGACGAGCGCCACCCGCAGCTGGTCCGGGCTCACTCGGGGTCGGCCTCCGACGGCAGGAGCGGCCCGAGCCCGTCGACCGCCCAGCGGATGCTCTCCTGCACGGCGTGCTCGGCCGCGACCGCGTCGCGGGCCTCGCACGCCTCGAGGAACGACCCGTACCGCGCGACGGACTCGCGGAACCGGTCGGCCGTCGAGAGCACGAGGCGGTTATAGCGCTCGGAGCGCCGGAAGAGACGCTCCACCTCGTCGACGAGCCGCCTTCGCCCGCTCGCGCGGTAGCACGTCGCATAGAACTCCCACCGCTCCGCGAGATATGTGTCGACGTCGCGCTCGCGGGCGAGCCGGCGGAGCCCGGTGAGCAGCCGTCGCATCGCGGCGATGTCCGCGTCCGTGAGCGCGACGGCGCCGACCCTTGCGGCGAGGCCCTCGAGCCCGGCGCGCGCGGCGTAGATCTCCTCGAAGTCCTCCCGGCTCAGGCGGGTGACGGTCGCGCGGCCGGTCGGGCCGACCTCGACGAGCCCCTCGCGCTCGAGGTGCGTGAGCGAGATTCGCACGGGCGTCGGCGACACGCCGAGCCGCTGCGCGAGCTCCCGGTGGACAAGCGGCGTGCCGCCCGGCAGCCGTCCCGTGACGATCAGCTCGCGGAGGGTCTGCGCGACGCGGTCCTCGACCGACTCGCGCTCCTCGAGGAGAGGGATCACGGCCATCTCTTCCATCCGGCGTGAGTTTGGTCTAATGTCCGGCCGACCGCAATATGAAATTTCAAATTCCGCACGCCCGGGACTGCTCGTGAGCGCGGCGCGGGTCGGCGTCGACGTCGGCGGTACGTTCACCGACGTGATCCTCCACGAGGCGGGCGGGCGCGCGACGATCCGCAAGCTCCTCTCGACGCCGCCGTCCTACGACGTGGCCGTCGTCGAGGCGGTCTGCGAGCTCGTGGCGGAAGCGGGCGTTCCGCCCGCCGAGGTCGTGCACGGCACGACGGTCGCGACCAACGCCGTGCTGCAGCGCCTCGGCAGTCCCACTGCGCTCGTCACGACGAAGGGCTTTCGCGACGTGCTCGAGCTCCGGCGCCTCCGCGTCCCGCACATGTACGACCTGTTCTGGCGCAAGCCCGAGCCGCTCGTGGAGCGGCGCTTGCGCTTCGAGATCGACGAGCGGGTCGCAGCGGACGGGACGGTGGTCCGCGCGCTCGACGAGGCAGAGGCGCGCTCGCTCGCGACGCGGCTCCGCGAGACGGGCGTCGAGTCCGTCGCGATCTGCCTCCTCCACTCGTACGTCCACCCTGCCCACGAGCAGGCGCTCGGACGGATCCTCGCGGAGGAGCTTCCGGGCGTCACGATCTCCCTCTCGAGCGAGATCCTCCGCGAGCAGCGCGAGTACGAGCGCACCGCGACCACGGTGGTCAACGCGTACGTGCGGCCGCTGATGGCGTCGTACATCGACCGGATCCGCTCGGGCCTCGACGGGCTCGGCCTCGAGGCGCCGCTGTCGATCATGCAGAGCTCGGGCGGCGTGATGACCTCGGACGATGCGCGCGGCCGGCCGGTATTCGCGCTGGAGTCGGGCCCCGCGGCGGGGGTCGTCGCTGCGGTGGGGATCGCCCGGCGGCTCGGCGTCGCCGACGCGATCGCGTTCGACATGGGCGGCACCACCGCGAAGGCGTCGCTGATCGAGGGCGGCGCGATCGCACGCGGCCGGGAGTACGAGGCCGGCGGCTCGCTCTCTGCCGGCAGCCGCCTGATCCGCGGGTCCGGCGAGCTGCTCCGGATCCCGACGATCGACATCGCGGAGGTCGGCGCCGGAGGCGGGAGCCTCGCCTGGCTCGACGCCGGGGCGGGCTCCAGGTAGGCCCGCGAAGCGCGGGCGCGGACCCCGGGCCGGCATGCTACGGACGGGGCGGCATCGAGCCGACCGTCACCGACGCGAACGTCGTGCTCGGGCTCCTGCCGGGAGGAGCCGTCGCCGACGGGCAGATCACGCTCTCGCCCGAGCTCGCAGCCGAGGCGGTCGGCCGCGTCGCCGAACCGCTCGGGCTGGAACTGCGCGAGGCAGCCGCCGGCGTCCATCGCATCGCGAACGCCCGAATGACGCGCGCGCTCCGCTCCGTCTCGTCCGAGAAGGGGCGCGACCCGAGAGACTTCGCGATCGTCGCGTACGGCGGCTCGGGCCCGGTGCACGCCGCGGGACTGGCCGACGACCTCGGCGTCCGCACGGTCGTCGTCCCGCCGGTCGCGGGGCTGTTCAGCGCCGTCGGCCTCCTGTTCGCGCGGCCGGAGTTCCACGACGTCCGCACGTGCCATCTGGACGCTGCCGCCGCCGCTCCCGAGCGGGTGGCCGAGCTCGTCGCCGAGATGCGCGAGAGCCTGATCACGTCGTTCCGCGGCGAGCCCGCGGAGTGGGTCGCGACCGCCGAGCTCCGCTACGGCGGCCAGAGCTGGGAGGTCGAGGTGTCGCTGTCGGACCACGCTCGTACCCAGCGGCTCCAGGCCCCGCCCGACCTCGCCGCGCTTCGGGCGCGGTTCGAGGACGAGCACGAGCGGCTCTACGGCGTGCGCGGCCAGCCGGGCTCGCCGGTCGAGATCCGCGCGATTCGCCTGGCCGCGCTCGGCGTGGCGCCGGAGTCCGACGCGTTCGCCCTCGACGGAGCGGGCGACGTCGAGCGCACGTCGAGCAGGGTGCTCCACCTCGACGGCAAGGCAGTCGAGGCGCCGGTCCGCTCGCGGCCCTCGATCGGCATGACGCCGGAGCTCGGGCCGCTGCTCGTCGACGAGTACGACACGACCGTCGTCGTCCCGCTCGGCTGGTCCGTGCGGCGCGACGAGGCGACCCAGAGCCTCATCCTGGAGCGCTGGGCATGAGCGCGGTGGCGGAGCGCCGCGTCGATCCGGTCACGCTCCAGATCGTCGCGAACGCGCTCGCGTCGATCGCGGACGAGATGGCGACGACGATCTTCCGTACCGCGCACTCGACGGTGGTGCGGGACGGGATGGACTTCTCGGCCGCGATCCTCGACCCGCGCGGCGAGACGGTCGCGCAGGCCGTCACGGTCCCGTTCCACCTCGGCTCGCTCCCCGCGGCGATCGAGCGCCTGCTCGAGCACTACGGCGACCGCATGGCTCCCGGCGACGTATTCCTCATGAACGACCCGTTCGACGGCGGGATCCACCTGCAGGACATGTTCCTCTTCAAGCCGGTGCACGCCGACGGGGAGCTCGTCGGGTTCACGACGACGACCGCGCACCACGGTGACGTCGGCGGACGCCTCCCGGGCTCGAGCGCCTGCGACAACACGGAGATCTTCCAGGAGGGCATCCGCCTCCCGTGGCTGAAGCTCTACTCGGCGGGCGAACCGGTCGAGGACGTGTTCAAGATCGTCGAGGCGAACGTCCGGATCCCGCGGATGACGCTCGGCGACCTCGGCGCGCAGGTCGCGGCGTGCGCCGTCGCAGAGCGCGCGCTGCTCGAGCTCGTCGAGCGGTACGGACGCGAGCAGCTCCGCGAGCTGATGGCTGAGCTCGTCGATCACACGGAGCGCCTCGTCCGGAAGGAGGTCTCATCGTGGCCGGACGGCGCGGCGACCTTCACCGACGTGCTCGGCTCGGACGGCATCGACGTCGTCGACGTGCCGATCACCGCGACGGTGACGATCGCGGGGGACGAGGTGACCGTCGATCTGACCGAGTCGTCGCCGATGGTGCGGGGGTCGCTGAACTCGACGCGCTCGTTCGTCCAGGCGTGCGTCTACCAGGCCGTGCGGTGCGCGCTCGAGGTCGACGTGCCGAACACGTCGGGCGCATTCCGGCCCGTCAACGTGCTCACCAGGCCGGGGACTGTGTGCGAGGTGACGATGCCCGGGGCGTCGTCGATGCGCGGCGTCACGGGTTTCCGCGTCCTCGACGCGGTCAACGGCGCCCTCGCGCAGCTCATCCCCGATCGCGTCCCGGCCGCCGGCGAAGGCGGCAACACGCTCGCGATCTTCGGCGCCGAGCGGCCCGAGGGCGGGCGGTTCGTGTACTACGAGCTCGTCGTCGGCACCTGGGGCGCGACGCCTCTCGCCGACGGCAACGACGGCGTGACGAACCCGGCGAGCCTCGCCGCGAACATCCCCGTCGAGGTGGCCGAGTCGGAGTTCCCGATCGTCGTCGAGCGCTACGGGCTCGTCCCGGACACCGGTGGGCCGGGTCTGCACCGGGGCGGGCTCGCGATCGAGCGCGCCTGGCGCTGCCTGACGCCCGAGACGTCGCTGATCGTCCGCTCGGATCGCGCCTCGAGCCCGCCGTACGGGCTCGCCGGCGGCGGCCCGGGCGCGCCGTCGTCAAATGTCCTGCTCCGGCCGGACGGGAGCGAGGAGGAGCTGGCGCCGATGTTCTCGACCACGATCGACGCGGGCGACGTCTACGTCCACCGCATCGCCGGAGGCGGCGGCTTCGGTGACCCCCTCGAACGGGATCCTGCTCAGGTCGGGCGGGACGTGGCGAACGGCAAGGTGTCGATCGAGGCGGCCGCCGCGGACTACGGCGTCGTTGCGGCGAGCGACGGCACTGTCGACCCTGACGAGACGGAGCGCCTGCGGGCGGAGAGGAGGAATGGAGGCACGTGAGCGACAGTGCAGACGCGGTCGTCGTCGGCGGAGGGATCATCGGGACGAGCACCGCCCACTTCCTGACGAAGCTCGGCTACGGCGACGTCGTGCTCGTCGACAAGCGGCGCCTCGCGCGCGGCTCGACGCAGTACTCGGCGGCCCACGTCCGCCAGCACTACACGAACGAGGTCGCGATCCGGCTCGCCGTGCGGGCCGCAGGGAAGTTCGCGAACGCCGCGGAGGAGCTCGGCGGCGACGTCGGCTTCGTGCAGGACGGGTACATGGTGCTCGCGACCGCCGAGGACGCGCACGCGCTGCGCGAGATCGTCCCGGTGCAGCAGGAGCTCGGCGTCCGGACGGGGCTTCTCGACCCCGGACGAGGTCGTCGAGCGCTGGCCCGAGCTCGAGATCGAGGGCATCGAGCTCGCGTGCTACGAGGAGACATCCGGCTACGCGGATCCGGTGCGGACGGTCGAGGTGCTCGCCGGCTCCGCGGCGCAGCGCGGGCTCGACGTGCGCGAGGGCTGCGAGGTGCTCGACGTGACGACCTCCGGCGGGCGCGTCATCGGGGTCGTCACCTCCGACGGCGAGATCACGACCGGCGTGGTCGTCAACGCGACGGGGCCGTGGGGGAACACGATCGGGGCGATGGTCGGCGTCGAGTACCCGATCCGGTTCAGTCGGGAGCACGAGGCGATCTTCCACGCGCCCGAGGGATTCCGCGGGCTCCCCGTGATGTCGGACTCGGCGCAGCAGCTCTACTTCCGCTCGTACGGCCCCGACAAGGTGCTGGTCGGCGAGGGCTGGCCGAAGACGCCCGAGCCGGACGACCCGGAGACCTACGACACGGGCACCGACGACGAGCACGTCGGGCGGATGGTGCCGAAGCTCCTCCGCCGCGTCCCCGCGCTCCGCGCGACGCTGGGCGAGCCCGGCCTCGGCGGCGCGTTCGTCACGGGCTACTCGGGGGTCTACGACATCACCGAGGACTGGTACCCGATCGTCGGCGAGGAGGAGGTGGACGGGTACTACTCGGCGTTCGGAGGGTCGGGGCACTGCTTCAAGATCGGGCCGACCATCGGCGAGTCGCTTGCGCACGTGATCGCGGGTCTCGAGGCGCCGGTCGACATCTCGAGCCTGTCCGGCTCGCGCTTCGCCGAAGGGCGGTCGTTCAGCTCGGTCTGGGGGCCCGGGAACCGCGCGTGACGACCTCGGCGAGCCACGACCCGATCACCTTCGAGGTCGTCCGGAACGCGCTCATCGCCGCGACGGACGAGATGGTGCTGACGCTCCGCCGCAGCGCCTACTCGACGAACATCAAGACGCGGGCGGACTTCTCGTGCGCGTTCTTCGACGCCCGTCTCCGCGCCGTCGCGCAGGGCTTCAACCAGCCCGTCCACCTCGGCTCGATGGTCGAGCAGACCCCGCGCGCCGTTCTCGACTACGGCCACGAGAACCTCGGCCCGGGCGACGTGATCGTCACGAACGACCCGTACCCGAGCGGCGTCCACCTGAACGACGTGACGCTCGTCTCTCCCGTCCACGCCGACGGCGAGCTCGTCGGCTACGTCGCGAACCTCGCGCACCACGTGGACGTCGGCGGCGGCGCGCCCGCCTCGATCGGCGCCTTTCGCGAGGTGTTCCAGGAGGGCGTCATCATCCCGCCCGTCAAGCTCGTCGAGGGCGGCGCGATCGTCGAGGACGTCTTCGCGCTCGTGCTCGCGCAGATCCGCTCGAAGCACGAGACCTCGGGCGACCTGCGCGCGCAGGTGGCCGCGAACGCCACGGGCGTCCGACGCGTCCAGGCGCTCGTCGCGCGGCACGGGCTGGACGTCGTCGCGGGCGTGATGGACGAGGTGCTCGCCTACACCGAGCGGCGCGCCCGTGCCGAGCTCGCGGCGCTGCCGCGCGGCGTCTTCGAGGCGGAGGGCCAGGTCGACGCCGACGGGTACACCGACGAGCCCGTGCGGCTTCGGGCGCGGGTCGAGATCGACCCGGAGGGCGTCCGGTTCGACCTCGCGGGCTGCGACCCGCAGCGCCGGGCGCCGGTCAACTCGACGTATGCGCAGACGTTCTCCGCCTGCGCCTACGCGCTCAAGTGCCTCGTCGACCCCGACCTGCCCGTGAACGACGGCTTCTACCGGCTCCTGCAGGTCGACGCGCCTGCGGGCACCGTCGTCAACTGCACGTGGCCGTCCCCGTGGTCGGCGGCTGGGAGACGCAGACGCGGCTCGTCGACGTGATCTTCCGCGCGCTGCTCCCGGCGCTCCCCGAGCGGCTTCCCGCGGGGACGAAGGCGATGATGTGCCACGCGGGCTTCGGCGGTGTCGACGCCGGGACGGGCGAGTACACCTGCTTCCTCGAGACGTTCGGCGGGGGCTACGGGGGCCGGGACGGGAGCGACGGGCCCGACGCCGTCCAGACGCACGGCCAGAACACCGAGAACGCGCCCGTCGAGGAGACCGAGCGCGGCTACCCGGTCCGGATCGACCGGCTCTCGCTCGTCGAGGACTCGGACGGGCCGGGCCGGTTCCGCGGCGGCCTCGGGCTCCGCAAGGACTATCGCTTCGACCGACCGCTGACGTTCACGGTGCTCGCCGACCGCACGAAGGTCGGCCCGTGGGGCGCGCTCGGCGGCGAGGCCGGCGCTCCCGCGCGCTTCGTCCTCGTCCGCGACGGCGTCGAACAGGAGTTGAACCCGAAGAGCACCGTGGATCTCCTGGCAGGCGACGTCGTCAGCTACCGGACGTGCGGCGGGGGCGGCTACGGGCCGCCGGCGGAGCGCGACCCGGAACGTGTGCTGCGCGACGTGCGCGAGGGGAAGGTGAGCCGCGAGCGCGCGCGCGCCGTGTACCGCGTCGCGATCGAGGGCGGCGCGGTCGACGCGGATGGAACCGCGGCGCTCCGGTCGTCGGAGGCCGCGACGTGAGCCCCGTCGACCCGATCTCCTTCGAGGTGATCCGGAACGCGCTCGTCGCCGCGACCGACGAGATGGTCCTCGCGCTCAAGCGGAGCGCCTACTCGACGAACATCAAGACGCGCTCCGACTTCTCCTGCGCCTTCTTCGACGCGGGGCTCCGGCCGATCGCACAGGGCTTCGCCCAGCCGGTGCACCTCGGATCGATGGTCGAGCAGATCCCGCAGGCCATCCGCCGGTTCGGTGCGGACCGGCTCGGGCCGGGCGACATGGTGATCACGAACGACCCGTACCCGAGCGGCGTCCACCTCAACGACGTCAGCCTGATCGCGCCGGTGCACGACGACGGCGGGCTGCTCGGCTACGTCGCGAACCTCGCGCACCACGTGGACGTCGGCGGCGGCGCGCCCGCGTCGATCGGCGCGTTCCGCGAGGTGTTCCAGGAGGGCGTCATCGTCCCTCCGATCCGGATCGTCCGCGGCGGGAAGATCGTGGACGACGTCTTCCGCCTGCTCCTCGCGCAGATCCGCTCGAAGCACGAGACGGCCGGCGACCTCCGCGCGCAGGTCGCCGCGAACACGACGGGTGTCCGGCGCATGCAGACGCTCGTCGCGCGGCACGGGCGCGACACCGTGCTCGCGATGATCGACGAGCTCGTCGACTACACCGAGCGGCGTGCCCGCGCCGAGCTCGAGGCGCTCCCGCACGGGACGTACGAGGCCGAGGGGACCGTCGACACGGACGGCTACACCGACGAGCCCGTCCGTCTTCGCGCGCGCGTGGAGATCGCTGCGGACGGCGTGCACTTCGACCTCGCGGGATGCGACCAGCAGCGCCGCGCGCCGGTCAACTCGACCTTCGCGCAGACGTTCTCCGCCTGCGCGTACGTCCTGAAGTGCCTCGTCGACCCGGACCTGCCCGTGAACGACGGGTTCTACCGGCTGATCACCGTCGACGCGCCCGCGGGCACCGTCGTCAATTGCACCTGGCCCGCGCCGGTCGTCGGCGGCTGGGAGACGCAGACTCGCCTCACCGACGTGATGTTCCGCGCGCTCCTCACGGCGTTTCCCGACCGGCTGCCGGCCGGCACCAAGGCGATGATGGCGCAGGCGGGGTTCGGCAGCCTCGACGTCGCCGCCGGGAAGTACGTCTGCTTCTACGACACGTTCGCCGGCGGCTACGGCGGCCGCTCGGCGAGCGACGGCCCCGACGCGGTGCAAGCGCACGGCCAGAACACGGAGAACGCGCCGATCGAGGAGACGGAGCTCAACTACCCCGTGCGGATCCCGACGCTCGCTCTCGTCGAGGACTCCGACGGGGCCGGCCGGTTCCGCGGCGGCCTCGGGCTGCGGAAGGACTACCTCTTCGACCGGCCGACGACGTTCACGATCCTCGCCGACCGCGACAAGAGCGGCCCGTCGGGCGCGTTCGGCGGGCTCGACGGCAGGAAGGCGGAGTACCTTCTCGTCCGGGACGGGACCGAGACGCGGCTGAGCTCGAAGACGACGGTCGAGCTCGAGGCGGGGGACGTCGTCAGCTGCCGCACGTGCGGCGGGGGCGGCTACGGGCCGCCGGACGAGCGCGACCCCGGCCTCGTCGCCCGTGACGTGCGCGAGGGGAAGGTGAGCGCCGAGCGGGCGCGCGACGTGTACCGCGTGTCCCTCGCGGGAGGCGTCGTCGACGACGGCGCGACCAGCGAGTTGAGGAGGAGCGCATGAGCAGCCGGCTGGCGATCGACATCGGCGGGACGTTCACCGACGCCACCCTGATCGACGAGGGGACCGGCGCCGTGTCGATCGCCAAGGTGCTGTCGACCCCGTCCGACCTGTCGCTCGGGTTCATGGCCGCCACCGAGCGGATCCTCGCCGAGTCCGGCGTCGCCGCCGGGGACGTCCACTTCGTCGTCCACGCGACGACCGTCGCGACGAACGCGATCATCGAGGGGAAGATCGCCCGCGGCGGGTTCGTGACGACCGAGGGGTTCCGCGACCTGCTCGAGATCGCGCGGCAGACGCGGCCGACGCTCTACGACACACGCTTCGAGAAGACGCCGCCGCTCGTCCCGCGCGACCGCGCGTTCGGCGTCCGCGAGCGGCTCGGGCCGGACGGCGAGGTGCTCACGGCCCTGGACGAGCCCTCGGTGCGCGAAGTCGCCGCCGCGCTGCGCGACGCGGGCGTCGAGTCGGTCGCCGTCTGCCTGCTCCACGCCTACGTCGACGCGAGGCACGAGCGGCGGGTCGGCGAGATCCTCGCCGAGGAGCTGCCCGGGATCCCGATCTCCCTCTCGTCCGAGGTCGCACCCGAGTTCCGCGAGTACCTCCGCGCCTCGACGACGGTCATCAACGCGGCGATCCGGCCGGTCGTCGCGCGCTACCTGGAGAACATCGAGCGGCGTCTCGCGGAGGCCGGCGTTGCCGCCGAGCTGCTCGTCATGCAGTCGAGCGGCGGTGTGTTCGGCTCGGGGGCAGCGGCGCGGACGCCGGTCTTCATGGTCGAGTCCGGCCCCGCAGCCGGCGTCATCGCCTCGGCGAACCTCGGCGGGGTCCTCGGCCACGAGGACGTGATCTCGTTCGACATGGGCGGCACGACCGCAAAGGTCGGCCTGATCCAGCACGGGACGCCCTCCGTGACGAAGGACTACTCGGTCGGCTCGCACGCCTCCGCCGGTGTGGGCGGGCAGTCGCTCTCCGGGTACCCGGTGCGCACGCCGGTGATCGACCTCGTCGAGATCGGCGCCGGCGGCGGATCGATCGCGTGGGTCGACTCCGGCGGGATGCTGCGCGTCGGGCCGCAGAGCGCAGGTGCGGACCCCGGGCCGGTCTGCTACCGGCGGGGCGGCACGGAGCCGACGGTCACCGACGCGAACGTCGTGCTCGGGCGGCTCAACCCGGTGTACTTCCTCGGCGGCGAGATCGCGCTCGACGTCGAAGGCGCGCGCCGCGCGATCGAGGAGCGGTGCGCGGAGCCGCTCGGCCTCGACGTCGTCCAGGCGGCGAACGGCATCGTCGAGATCGCGAACGCGGCGATGGTGAACGCGCTGCACCTCATCTCCGTCCAGCGGGGCTACGACCCGCGGGACTTCGTGCTGGTCGGCTTCGGCGGTGCGGGGCCGGTGCACGCGAACGCGATCCAGCGCGACTGCGAGCTCCCGACGCTCGTGATCCCACCGGCCCCGGGGATCTTCTCCGCCACCGGCCTTCTCGGGACGGACCTGAAGCGCGACTCGAGTCACACGCTCCTCCGGCGGCTCGAGGAGCTCGACGTCGACGAGATCGAGCGCGCGTTCGCCGAGCTCGAGGACGCGGGCGCGGCCGAGCTCGCCCGCGAGGGGTTGTCCCGCGAGCGGATCGCCTTCGGCCGCCAGGTCGACATGCGCTACGTCGGCCAGAGCTTCGAGCTCACCGTCCCCCTGTCGGGCGCCGCTTTCGACGCCGGGCAGGCCGGAACGCTCCAGGAGCGGTTCCACGGCGAGCACGACCGCGTCTACGGCTTCAGCGCCCTGGGCGAGCCCGTGGAGCTCGTCAGCCTCCGCCTGACGACGGTCGGGCGGATCGAGAAGCCCCCCCTCCGCACGCTCGAGCGCTCGGAGGGAGCCCCGGCACCGAAGGAGCACCGGTCGGTGTTCTTCGCCGAGGCTGGCGGCTTCGTCGACTGCCCCATCCACGACCGATATGGCCTGGGCTCGGGCGCCTCGTTCAGCGGCCCGGTCGTCGTCGAGGAGCTCGACTCGACCGTCGTCGTCCACCCGGGGTTCGGCCTCGAGGTCGATGACGTCGGCGACCTCGTCATCCGAAAGGAGCCTGCGTGACCACGCCGTACGGGATCGTCCTCGCGAAGGACGTGATGGTCTCGATGCGGGACGGGATCCGTCTCGCGACCGACATCTACCGACCTGCGCGGGACGGCGAGCCGGTCGAGGGCCGGCACCCGACGATCCTGCTGCGCACGCCCTACGACAAGACCGACCGCCGCTACAGCGAGATCGCGGATTTCTTCACGCCGCGCGGCTACGCCGTCGTGCTCCAGGACATGCGCGACCGCTACCGCTCCGAGGGCAGCGGCGACTACTACCACGTCGTCACCCCGCACACCGGCGAGGACGGCTACGACTCGGTCGAGTGGATCGCCGCGCAAAGCTGGTCGAACGGTCGCGTCGGCACGGTCGGCAGCTCGTACGCCGGGATCACGCAGGTGCGGCTGGCGCTCGAGCGGCCGCCCCACCTGGCGGCGATCTGGCCCGACGTCACTCCGACGAACAGCTTCCACAACCAGTCCCGTGAAGGCGGCGCGATGCAGCAGCACATGTTCTGGGCGCTCTTCATCCACGCCCAGGACGCCCAGGACATCGCGGACGATCCCGCGAAGCAGACCGAGGTCTGGAACGACCTGCGCGACCTCCGGCAGCGGTTCCGCGAGGGCCCTCCCTGGGAGCGCGGCCAGACGGCGCTCCGGCACGTGCCGCCGCTCGAGCAGACGCTGATCGACTACTCGACTCGGGGCGCGTACGACGAGTACTGGCAGCGGATCGAGAACGACTTCACGCGCCACTGGCACCTGCACGCCGACGTCCCGGGCACGTACTCGACCGGGTGGTACGACCCGTTCCCCGCCGCGGACTCCGAGTACTTCGCCGCGATGGTCGCGCAGAACTCGACGCCGCAGCGCCTCGTGATCGGCCCGTGGAGCCACGTCGGCATGCGAGGCGACGCGACGTTCTGCCACGACGTCGACTTCGGCCCGGAGAGCGTCTGGGGCGTGCAGCGGTACTTCGAGGAGCAGCTCGCGTTCTTCTCCCGCTGGCTCCCGGACGACGCGACCGGGCAGCCCGGCGGCGAGGCACCGGTGCGAATCTTCGTGATGGGCGGCGCGTCGGGGCGTAGGACGGTCCAGGGGAAGCTCGACCACGGCGGGCGCTGGCGCGATGAGCGGGAATGGCCGCTCGCGCGTGCGGTCGAGACGCCGTACTACCTGCACGCCGACGGCGGCCTCTCGATCGAGGCGCCCGCGGGCGACGCCGAGCCGCGCCGCTTCACGTTCGACCCGGCCCACCCGGTACCGACGATCGGCGGGCTCTACTGCTCCATCGGCGAGTTGCCGGCGGAGGGCGCGGGCATGGAGCAGGCGTGGTCGCGGCTCTTGAACCCGGTCCTCCGGCTGCGCGACCTGCTCAGCCCCGGGCCGGTCGACCAGAAGGAGTCGCCGGCGTTCTTCGGCTCGGCGGAGCCGTACCCGCGGCTCTCCGAGCGCCCCGACGTCCTCGTCTTCCAGACCGAGCCGCTGACCGAGCCGGTCGAGGTGACGGGCCCCATGACCGTCCACCTCTGGGTGTCGTCGAGCGCGCTCGACACGGACTTCACGGCGAAGCTCGTCGACGTCCACCCCGCGAACCAGGACTACCCCGACGGGTACGACATGCTCCTCAACGACTCGGTGATCCGCTGCCGCTACCGCGAGGGGTTCGACCGCGAGGTGCTGATGGAGCCGGGCATCGTCTACCCGGTGACGATCAGGCTGCCACCGACGAGCAACCTGTTCGGCGTCGGCCACCGGGTCCGGCTCGACGTCTCGTCGTCGAACTGGCCGCGGCTCGACGTCAACCCGAACACCGGAGAGCCGGTCGGGCGGCACACGCACCAGGTCGTCGCCGAGCAGGCGGTGTACGCCGACGCGGAGCATCCGTCGCACGTCCTCCTGCCGGTGATCCCGGCGTGAGCGGTCCGCCGTCGCTCGAGCTCGACTGGCGGCTCGTCCCGGCCGGCCCGTTCGCGATGGGGAGCGACCCCGCCGCGGAGCACGCCCCCGACCACGACGAGGCGCCGAGGCACGAGGTCGAGGTCGGCGCGTTCCGGCTCGGGCGGACACCGGTCACGAACTCCCAGTACGCCGTGTTCGTCGGTGCGACCGGTGGGCCGCCGCCCGCCGCGTGGCCGAACGGGATCGTGCCGCGCGGCCGCGAGCTCCATCCGGTGACGTACGTGTCGTGGGCCGAGGCGGACGCGTTCTGCCACTGGGCCGGCGGCTTCCTGCCCACCGAGGCGCAGTGGGAGCGGGCCGCCCGCGGGAGCGACGAGCGGACGTGGCCGTGGGGCGACGAGCCGCCGCGGCCGGCGCACGCGGTGCTCGAGTCGACGGACACGCGACCCGTCGGGGGGCGCCTGGTGGGGGCGGGGCCGTTCGGCCACCTCGACCTCGCGGGCAACGCCTGGGAGTGGACGGCGAGCGGCTACACGGACTACCCGTACGTCGAGGGCCGCGAGAGCGACGACAAGGGGACGCGCGTGCTGCGGGGCGGCGCCTTCGTCCACGGCGCCGGAGATGCACGGTGCTCGTCGCGCCACGGCATGCTTCCCGCCACCGTCGACCACTACGTCGGCTTCCGGCTGGCGGCCGCTCCCGGTGTCGGGGCCGACGGGATCGAGTTGCTCGACGTCCCTGCGGGGAGCGTGTTCATGGGAAACGACCAGCGCCCGTCAGGTGGCCCCGCGCCGCCCGACGAGGTCCCGAGGCACACGGTCGACGTCAACGCGTTCGAGCTCACCGCGACGCCGGTCACGAACGCTCAATACGCGGCGTTCGTGCGCGCGACGGGGCACGTGGCGCCGATCGACTGGGACGGCGGGACGCCGCCCGGCCACCAAGATCACCCCGTCACCCACGTCGACTGGCACGACGCGACGGCCTTCTGCCGCTGGGCGGGCGGCCGCCTCCCGACAGAGGCCGAGTGGGAGAGGGCGGCGCGCGGCGTCGACGGGCGCCTCTACCCGTGGGGCGAGGACCCGCCCGACGACGGTCGGGCGCATGCCTTCCACGGCCTCAAGCGCGGGTCGACGGCGCCGGTCGGTGCCGCACCCGGCGGCGCGTCGCCGTACGGTCTCCTGGACATGGCGGGGAACGTCTGGGAGTGGGTGTCGAGCGCATACCGGCCGTACCCGTACGACGCCGGCGACGGCCGCGAGGACCCGGAGAGCGACGAGTCGCGCGCGCTGCGCGGCGGCTCGTACGCGAGCCTCACGCACGGGCACCTCCGCTGCGCGCGGCGGAGCGCGAGCCGCCCCGGGCGACGGAGCGCTCACATCGGCTTCCGGGTCGCCAGGCCCGTCGGGAAGGAGGGTGCATGACCGAGCGCATCGACTCCGACCGGCTCCGCGACCTGACGCTCGAGCTCGTCGAGATGGAGAGCCCCACCGGCGACACGGCGGACGTGGCGCAGCGGTACGCCGACGTCCTGCGCGAGATCGGCCTCGACGTCGAGGTGCTGGACGAGCGCTTCCCCGCCACTCCGGTCGTGGTCGGCCGCCTGAGCGGCGGCGCGCCCGGCCCCACGATCGTGCTGAACGGCCATCTCGACACCGTGCCGATCCCGCACGACGCGCCTCGAATCGAGAACGGGCGAGTCTTCGGCCGCGGCAGCGCGGACATGAAGGGCCCCGTCGCCGCGGCGACGGAGGCCGTGCGCGTGATCGCGGGCTCGGGACGCGAGTTCCCGGGCGAGCTCGTCCTCGTCGCCATCGGCCTCCACGAGGCGCCCGGCGGCCGCGGCGAGGACCTCACCTGGCTTCTCGCCGAGCACGGCTTCACCGCCGACTACGCCATCGTCTGCGAGCTGTCCGGCGACCGCCTCGTCGCAGCGCACATGGGGCAGGCGACCGTCGAGATCGAGATCGCCCGCGAGGGGATGCCCACGCACGAGCTGCAGACGCCGGCCGGGACGCCCAATCCGATCCTCGTCGCCGCGCGGGTGATCGAAGCGGTTCGCGCGAGGACCGAGGAGCTCGCCGCGACCGAGCACCCCTGGGTCGGCGCCGAGACGTACTTCCTCGGCGAGGTCCACGGCGGTGACTTCTACAACCGGCACCCCGCGACGTGCCGCCTCGTCGGCACGCGGCGCTGGGCGCCCGGCAACACCCTGGCGACGGTGCAGGCGGAGTACGACGCGCTCGTCGCGCCGATCGCCGCCGAGTCTGGCTGCACGATCGACGTCACGCTGAAGCTCGTCCGCGACGCGTACTCGATCGACCCCGACCACCCGCTCGCGCGTGCGCTCGCCGCCGGCTACGAGGAGGTCACCGGGGAGGCGCTCGAGGCGACCGGCATCAAGGTGGTCGCGGACGGGGCCGTCTTCCAGGCCGTGGGCGGGATCCCGACCGTCTACCACGGCCCACGAGGCGAGGGAGCGCACGCGGACGTGGAGTCGATCGCCGTCGACGAGCTCGTCCGCTCGACGCGGATCTACCTCGCGACGCTCGAGCGCCTCTGGCGCGACGCTGGGTGACCGGCCGACGTACGAGGAGCGCTCCTGGATACCGTCGTCTTCCTCGGCTTCCTCGGATGGGTCTTCGTCACCAGCCTGTGGCTCGTCCAGGGACTTCGGCGCGGCGGGGTTGCCCCTGCCCCCGAACCGGCCGGCCTCTAGGCGCTCGACACCTGAGGTAGACGAGGACCGCGTGGACGCGGCGATTGACTGCCGTGTCCGCCGGGATCCCGAGCTTCTGGAGTATGTGCCGGACGTGCGTCTCGACCGTCCGGGCGTGAGCCAGGAGGTCGACGCTCATCGCGCGAGGAGGGGGCGGCGGAAGCCGGCCGACGTCGCGGCCATCCCGAGCCCGGTGAGGGCGAGGACGAGGCCGAAGCCCGTGACGCCGAGGAGCACCGCAGCGAGCACGACGCCGGCGACGAAGCCGAGCATCCCGAGGGTCATCACGATGATGCTCAGGAGCGCCTGCTGGTCCTGCTCGATCTCGAGCGCGCGCGCCCCGTTGAGCGATGCCGCTGCGGTGCTGTTCGAGAGGAGGAACGCCGCGACGAGGAGCGGCGCGACCACGGCGAGCGGGGGCGGGACGAAGAGGAGCAGCGCCGCGCCCTGCACGGCGGAAGCGGCGAGGAACGCCGCGAACGGGCCGAGCCGCGCTGGACGCTGCGCGTCACCGGGAGCGTCAGCACGACGACGACCACCATGCCGGCGACGAACGCCGCGCTGGCGGCGATCTCGTCCAGCCCGAGGTGCTCGCGGAGCACGGCGGGAAGGATGCCGAGCGCGCTGCCCGCGAACACGTTCCACGTCAGGTTCGCGAGGCCGATCCGCCGCAGGCGCGGGTTGCCGCGCACGGCGTCGAAGGCGCGGGTGAGCGCCGCGACGTCGCGGTCACGCACGTAGCCGCCGCCGATCCGCGGAACGGGTATCAGCAGCGCCAGCGCGACGGCCTGCAGGACGCAGATCCCGACGAGCACGGCGTCGGCTCCGCCGACGCGGAACAGGAGGAGCCCGAGGAAGGGACTGCCGAAGAGCGCGGCCTGGTTCACGGTCGTCCGCACCGCGTGCGCGCGGAGCAGGCCGGCGCCCTGGGTCGTGTCGGCGATGCCGCGCATCACCGCGGCCTCCGTGTAGTTGCGGGATACGCCGGCGACGACGGCAGCGAGGAGGACGAAGCCGAGCCAGTCCCATCCCACGAGGACGGCGACGGGATAGACGAGGGCGCCGGCGAGCGTCGCGGCCAGCGAGAGACGGAGGACCCGAAGCGGGGGCACGTTGTCCCCGGTGATCCCCGCCGGGATCGCCGTGACCAGCAGCGGGACGTACACGAACGCCGTCGCGAGGGCGGCGTCGCGCGGATCGTGTCCGAGCGCGAGGAGCATCCAGGGGAGGACGAACATGAACTGACCCTGGCCGGCGGCGGAGAGGCTGTTCGCCGCAGTGATCGCGAGCGTTCGTCGCGGGACGCCGAGGCGTCTCACCCGCGCGCCTCCGCCCAGCGGGAGAGCGCGGCGTCGAGCGCCGTCTCGGCCGACGCGGCGCCGCCGAAGGGCACACGGGCCCAGCCGGGCGCCTGGAAGTGGCTTCCGTCGACCGCGGGGATCCCGGCCAAGACGAGCGACCCGGCAAGTTCGGGATGCCCGTCCGAGACGAAGAGGAACGGGCCACCACGTGGCGGGACGAAGCGGAGGCCGGCCCGTTCCGCCGCCGCGATCGCGGCGGACCGGTCACGTCCGAGCCCCGAGTGGACGCCCTCGAGCCAGTCGCGCGGCCCGTCGAGGACGGCGAGCGCCGCCGCCTGCGGCGCGAGGCCGACGCGGAGCACGTCCCACTCGAGCGCCGCCGCGACCCCGTCCACGAGCTCGGCCGGCCCCGCGACGAGCCCGAGTCGGAGGTGCGGGAGCGAGAGGCTCTTGCCGAGGCTCCGGACGAGAAGCGCCCGCTCGGTGAGCGGGAAGGCGGAGGTGAGCGACACGTCCCAGAGTGCGGCCTCGTAGGCCTCGTCGGTGACGAGGACGAGGTCGTAACGCGCCGCCACGCCCGCCGCCGCCGCGACCTCCCATGCCGCGGGCACGGCGCCCGTCGGGTTGCCCGGGTTGCAGAGCAGGAGCGCCCGAGTTCGCGCTCCCACGGCCCGCTCGATCGCGTCCGCGTCCCACCCCCAGCCGTCCTCGGGCGAGGTTCCGACGTACACCGGGACACCGCCCGCCGAGCGGATCGGCCCCTCGAAGAAGAAGCACGGCGCGGGCACGACGACCTCGTCCCCGCGGTCGAGCAGCGAGCGAAAGACGAGGCCGAGCGCGTGCATCGCGCCGTTCGTCACGACGAGCTCGCGCTCCGTGTCGGCCGCGCGGCCCGTTGCCGCCACGACCGTTGCGAGCCGCGCACGCAGCTCCGGTATCCCACGCGGGTGCGGCGCCGGCGACGCCTCGGCGAGCGCTCGCGCCACGGCGTCGACGACGTGCGACGGCAGTCCGGGCGCCGGCGTCCCGTGCAGCGGTACCGTCGCGCCGCCGCTGTCCCGCACCACTCGAAGCCGCTCGTCGGCGTCGTGGGTCGGGAACCTGTCGGACACGGGCGCTAGGAGGGGACGACGGGGAGGAGCACGTGCGAGGGGTGCTCTGGGGTGTGCAGCACGGTCTGGTGGGCGACCTGCATGCGCGTCCCCGTGCCGACGTCCTCGCCGGTGTTGAGGTTGCGGGAGAACCGCGGGAAGCTCGAGCTCGTGAGGTCGAGCCGGATCCGGTGGCTGCGGCGAAACACGTTGGCCACGGGATAGAGCCGGATCGGGAGCTCGGTGAGCTCGCCCGGCTCGAGCAGCTCGACCGATTCGCCCGCGAGGCTGCCCCGGTACCGCGCCCGGATGATCCCCTCGGTGAGGAAGATCGAGCGGCCGTCCGGGTAGACGTCGCAAAGCCGCACGAGGAAGTCCGTGTCGCGCGCGGACGACGCGGCGTACAGCGTCATCTCGACGGGCCCGATCACCTCGAGGTCGCGCTCGAGCGGCTCCGTCGTGTAGACGAGCACGTCGTCACGCGCCTCGAGCACCCGCTGGTCGAGCGGCCCCGGCCGGATCGGCGTCTCGGCGCCCTGGGTCATCGTGAGCACCGAGTTGACGCCGCCGATCGTCGGAACGGGGTCGGCAGGGTCGTAGTCGTAGCGATCCGCCTGCTCGTCGGGCCGCGGGGGCTCCACGGACAGCCCGCCGCCGCTCCGGAGGTGGAATGCTGTCGGCTCCGCCCGCGCGAGCGGCCACTCCCGCTCGCCGCGCCACTCGTTCGCGCCGAGGACGTAGAGCTCCGCGGGCGCGCGCTCGTCCCAGTCGTTCGCGACGTCCTTGAGAAATCGATCGTAGAAGACGAGCTCGTGGTCGCGGATCACGGTCAGCGCCGGCGAGAGGTCGACATCGCCCCGGAACGTCTCGACCTCCTCCTCGTGCGACCACGGGCCGATCAGCACGCGGTTCGGGACGCGGTCCCCGATCGCGCCGAACGAGCGGAGGTGCGAGCCCGAGTACGGGTCGAACCACGCGCCCTGCTGGAAGATCGGCACGTCGACGCGCTCCGGGCGGTGCCGGAAGCCCTGCCAGTACTCGTCGTTGACCTGGTGCTCCCACCAGAGGCGCCAGTAGCCGACCTTGCGGCCGATCGTCACCTCGTCCAGCTCGACGAGCGGGAGGTGCGCGAAGATCCGGTCGTTGAGGACGATGTCGCGGGCGCGCGGGCCGGTGATGAGCGCGATCGCGCTCGACCAGAGCGCCGCGGCCCCCAGGGTCAGCGCGAGCTGGAAGGCGCCGCCCGTCCAGTAGCCGTCCCAGAAGTAGTCGTCGTGGATCACCTGCGGCGCGATGCATTGCAGGTTCGGGTGGCCGAGGTGCGCGAGCTGCCACTGGACGAGGCCGCCGTAGCTCCGCCCCCAGGTCCCGATGCGGCCGTTCGACCACTGCTCGCCGGCAGCCCAGGTCAGGGTGTCGTGCGCGTCGCGGCCGTCGTACTCCCAGGCCGTGAACGTCCCCTCGGACTCGTACCGGCCGCGGACGTCGACGACGACGGCCGCGTACCCGCGCTGCGCGAACCAGACCCCCCACGAGACGAACCGCTCGCGCGTGGACTCGTAGGGCGTCCACTGGACGATCGTCGGCAGCCCGTTCGCCCCGAGCGGGAGGTAGACGTCCGCCGACAGCGTGATCCCGTCCCGCATCGGGACGCGCCGGTCGTGGAGCAGCCGCACCTCGTGGCGCGGCGCGGATGGTCGCTCGCTCACGGGCCGACCCCGGGCGGCCCGGGAGGGGGGAGGGGTGTGGGGAACCGGGAGGTTCTCCACGCTCTCCAGAAGAAGGGGGCTCGTGGGGAAAGCATGGTCTCCCCCGCGGGAGCGAGCCGGAGGCGAGCGATGCTCACGTCGTGGGCGCGGGTGCCCTGTCGGCGATCGACGTGCCCGCGAAGTGGCACGCAGCGAGATGGCCACCCCCGTGGGCGGCGAGCGGCGGCTCGACCTCGGCGCAGATCTCCTTCGCGATCGGGCACCGCGTGCGGAAGCGGCATCCGGAGGGCGGGTCGATCGGGCTCGGCACGTCGCCGGTGAGCACGATGCGCCGTTGCTTGCGTCCCGGGATCGGCTCGGGGTTCGCCGAGAGGAGCGCCTGCGTGTACGGATGGAGCGGGCGGGCGAAGAGGTCGTCCGCCGTCGAGAGCTCGACGATCTTCCCGAGGTACATGACCGCGATCCGGTCCGAGATGTAGCCCACGACGGCGAGGTCGTGCGCGACGAAGAGGTACGTCAGGTCGAACTCGCGCTTCAGCTCGACGAGGAGGTTCAGCACCTGCGACTGGATCGACACGTCGAGCGCGGAGACGGGCTCGTCCGCGACGATGAACTTCGGCTGCAGGACGAGCGCGCGCGCGAGCCCGATGCGCTGGCGCTGGCCGCCGGAGAACTGGTGCGGGTAGCGGTCGGCGGCCTCGCGCGGGAGGCCTACGCGCTCGAGCATCTCGAGGACGGCTGCGTCGCGCGCCGCCTTGTTGCCGAGCCCGTGCACCTTGAGCCCTTCGCCGACGAGCTTCTTCACGGTCATGCGCGGGTCGAGCGAGCCGACCGAGTCCTGGAAGACGATCTGCATGTGCCGGCGCGCGGCCTTCAGGCTCCCGGAGCGGAGACGCGTGACGTCCTCGCCCTCGAAGCGAACGGTTCCCGCCGTCGGCTCGATGAGCCGGAGCAGGGTCCGGCCGAGCGTCGACTTGCCGCAGCCGGACTCGCCGACGAGCCCGACCGTCTCGCCGCGGTAGACGTCGAGGTCGACGCCGTCGACGGCCTTGAGATGCCCGACCGTGCGCTTGAGGACTCCCATGCGCACGGGGAAATACTTCGTCACGCCGCGCGCCTCGAGCAGCACGTCCGTCGTGGCGGGCGCGCTCACCGGAGCCTCCGCCGGCATGCTCACCGCGCCACCTGCGCGATTCCCGGCGTGCGCCGCCCCTCGGTGCAGAGCCAGCACGCGGACTCCTGCGGCGGCACCGGGAGGAGCACCGGGTCCTCGGTCCGGCACCGGTCGAAGGCGTAGTCGCACCGGGGCGCGAATCGGCAGCCGGCCGGCCAGTCGAGCGGGCTCGGGACCATCCCGCGGATCGCCTCGAGCGGCTCGGTGTAGCGCATCCCCAGCAACGGGATCGAGCGGAGGAGGGCCTCGGTGTACGGGTGCTGCGGCTCCGCGAACACCTCCGCGACCGGCCCCCGCTCGACGATGCGGCCGGCGTACATCACTGCGACCTCGTCGACCATCTCCGCCACGACGCCGAGGTCGTGCGTGATGAGGAGGATCGACATCCCGAGACGCTCGCGCAGGTCCTTCATCAGCTCGAGGATCTGCGCCTGGACCGTCACGTCTAGCGCCGTCGTCGGCTCATCGGCAATGAGGAGCTTCGGGTTGCACGAGAGCGCCATCGCGATCATCACGCGCTGGCGCATGCCTCCGGACAGCTGGTGCGGGTAGTCGGCGACCCGCTTCTCGGCGGACGGGATCCCGACGAGCCGCATCATCTCGACGGCCCGCGCGATCGCGTCCTTCTTGCCGAGCCCCTGGTGGAGCTCCACCGCCTCCGCGATCTGGTCGCCGACCGTGAACACGGGATTCAGCGACGTCATCGGCTCCTGGAAGATCATCGAGATGTCGTTGCCGCGGATCCGGGACATGTCGTTCTCGGACAGCTCGGCGAGGTCGCGCCCCTCGAACACGATCCGCGAGCCGGGCTCGACGCGGCCCGGCTGATCGACGAGCCGCATCACGGAGAGCGCGGTCACCGACTTGCCGCTCCCCGACTCGCCGACGACGCCGAGCGTCGCGCCGGGCGTGAGCGAGAAGTCGACTCCGTCCACCGCGCGGAGGAGCCCGCGCGGCGTCCGGAAGAACGTCCGCAGGCCCTCGACGCGGAGCAGCTCGGACGTCATGACCGCGCGCTGCGCTTCGTCGACCCGCCTTTCGGCCGACGGGGCCGCTTCTCCGGCGCGTCCCCGTCGCGCGGCGGCGTCCGGACGACGATGTGCCGCTCGAGCTGCTGGAGGACGCGCGCCTCGTCGCGCGTCTGGAGGACGTCGAGGAGCTCCCGGTGCTCGTCGACCATCACCTCGAGGCTCGCGCTCTGGCCGTACCGGAAGAAGTAGGCGCGGATCCGCGGCCAGATCGTCCGCCAGATCTGCGTCGTGTGCGGCTGGCCCGCGCTCGAGATGACGATGTCGTGGAACCGGAGGTCGGCCTCGACGACCTTGAGCAGGTCGCCGGACCGGGCCGCCCGCTCCATCACCCAGATCTGCTTGCCGAGCTCGGCGAAGTCGGCGTCCGTCATCACGTCGAGCGCGTGGGCGAAGCTGTAGCGCTCGAGGACGAGGCGGATCGGGATGAGGACCTCCTGCACCTCCTCGTCCGAGACGCCGAGGACGACGGCGCCCTTGTACGGCACCGACATCACGAGGCCCTCGTTCTCGAGCTGGCGCAGCGCCTCGCGCACCGGCCCGCGGCTCGTGCCGAGCTCCTGCGAGAGCGTCGCCTCGATCAGCCGCTCGCCGGGCTCGAAGTGGCCGGCGATGATCTCGTTGCGGAGCGCCTCGACGATCTGCTGGCCGCGCGGGCCGGACCTCGTCAGGCGCCCGTCCTCGGCCGTCGTGACCGGGGCGGCGTCCGAGCCCACGTCCTTCACCTCGTCCACGCTGCTCCCGACCCTAGCATTGATTGTCGACAATCACTAGATAGTTGACAATCGCGCGCGCCGGCGCGTACGCTTGCCCTCTCCGGTGAGGATCACGAGCGTCACCACGACCGCGGTTCGGACGTCGATGCGCGAGCCGCTGACATGGCCGGGCGGCGTGCGGCAGTCCGCCTCCGGGCTCGTGGTGGAGGTGCACACGGACGAGGGTATCTCCGGCATCGGTGAGGCCCCCGGACCGACCCTGCCGACGATCAGCACGATCATCGAGCAGGAGCTCACGCAGTTCCTCGTAGGACAGGACCCGCTGCGCACCGAGTGGCTCGTCCACCGGATGGAGGAGTTCTCGCGCAACTGGAGCAAGATCGCCGCCTACGCGATCGCCGGGCTCGAGATCGCCCTCCTCGACCTCAAGGGCAAGGCGCTCGGCACCCCCGTCGCGGAGCTGCTCGGCGGCTTCTGCTCCGACCGCGTGCCGGTCGTCGGCTACCTGTTCATCGACGAGCCGGAGGCGAACGCGCGCAAGGCGAAGGCGTTCGTCGACGCGGGCTACAGCGAGCTGAAGCTCAAGGTCGGCCGCGAGTTCGGGCAGGACCACGACGGGATCGCGGCCATCCGCGACGCCGTCGGCCCGGACGTCAAGCTGCGGATCGACGCGAACATGATCTGGAGCGTCCCGGCCGCGATCAAGTGGATCCGCGGCCTCGAGAAGTTCGACCTCCAGTACGTCGAGCAGCCGGTGCCCGACTTCGACGTGGCGGGTCTCGCCCAGGTGCGGCGGGCGGTCTCCGTGCCGATCGCCGCCGACGAGGCATGCACGGACGTCCGCTCGGCGCTCGAGCTCGTGAAGCAGGACGCGTGCGACGTCTTCGTCGTCTACCCCTCCGAGGCCGGAGGCCTCACTCGCGCGCGCCAGATCGCGGCGATCGCGGAGGCGGCCGGCAAGTGGTGCGCAATCGGCAGCTGGGCCGAGCTCGGCCCGGCCACCGTGGCGAACGCGCACCTCGTCGCCGCCACCACGACGTTCGCATTCGCGAGCGACACCCACTACCCGCTGCAGCTCGAGGACGTCCTCCGCGAGCCGCTCGACATGTCCGACGGCCTGCTCGCGGTGCCCCGGACGCCGGGGCTCGGCGTCGAGCTCGACCCGGACGCAATCGCGAAGCTCGCAAACCATCAGGTGCGTGAGTCCGTCTTTTACGACGACATCGATGGAGAGGCACCGAGGGTCGGTCAGATCCTCTGACGACCGCAGGGAAGGAGGGACACGTGTCAGACACTCCGACAACGGACAGCCCGGCCGGAGGGAGCGATCTCAGCCGTCGCGACCTGATCGTGAAGGCCGGCGTGATCGGTGCCGGGGCAGTCGCCGCCGGCTCGGTCGCGGGCAAGGCGACCGCCGCGCCGAAGCGTGTCGGCGCCGCGCCGAAGAAGGGCGGCAAGATCACGTTCGCGCTCGAGCAGGACCCGGTGCACATCGCGCCGTTCGGGGCGATCCTCACCTCGAACCACTGGGGCAAGGAGCCGATGTACGAGTCCCTCATCGAGTGGGACGCGAAGCTCAACCAGCGGCCCGCGCTCGCGGCGAGCTGGAAGGTCGTCGACCCCCGGACGATCGACTTCACGCTCCGCCAGGGAGTCCGCTTTCACAACGGCAAGGAGGTCACGGCCGCCGACGTGAAGTACTCGGTCGAGGGGTGGCTGAACCCGCCGGCACCGGGGAGCGTCGCGACGCTCGGCCAGATCCCGTCGATCGTGTCGGCGGAGGTGCGGAGCAAGTACGTCGTGCGCTTCAAGATGGCAAAACCGGACGCTCGGCTGTTCGGGTTCCTCGCCTGGACGCGCTACTCCGCGATCGTCCCGGAGGGCATGTACCAGCAGGTCAACGCCGGACGCGAAGGGATCGGCACCGGGCCGTTCCGCCTCGTGAGCTTCGTCCCCGGCCAGGGCGTGGAGTACACGGCGAACGCCAACTACCGCAAGCCTGGCCTCCCGTACCTCAGCGCGCTGTCGCTGCGGACGCTCCCCGACGAGCAGGCCCGCATCGCGGCGCTGCGCGCCGGGGCGATCGACGGGGCGACCCTGTCCCCGGATGGTGCCCGCACGTTCCAGGGCGACAACAACTTCGTCGTCCTCCGCGGCCTCACCGCGGCCTTCCGCGAGCTCCAGATGACGCAGAAGGTCGGTGAGAACAAGCCGTGGCACGACAAGCGGGTCCGCCGGCGGTCAACTTCGCGATCAACCGCCAGGAGATCCTGAACCGGGTCTACAACGGGTTCGGTGAGTACTCCGGGCACGTCCCGCCGGGGTACGGCCCCTGGCCGCTCACGCGGGCCGAGCTGCGCAACAAGTACCTGAAGTTCGACCTGGCCAAGGCGCGGACGCTGATGCGGCAAGCGGGCTTCGCGAACGGGTTCGAGGTGACCGTGACGACGTTCTCGACGCCGCTCGACTACCAGCAGGTGGCCGCGGTGGTCAAGGCGGCAACTCGACCGGATCGGGATCGAGCTGAACATCAAGGCGGAGGAGCCGGGCACGTTCGCGGCCAACAACGGGCCGGGCCGGTTCGAGTTGGACATCACCGGGCGCGGGATGCGCGGCGACGTCGACGGCTACACGGCCGAGTTCAACCCCGTGAACACCAGCTACAAGGCGTGGTATCCCGCCTACAAGAACGTCAAGATGTGGCGTCTCGTGGGCAACGGCTTCATCACGCTCGACGAAGAGAAGAAGCGGCTGGCGATGTACAAGGAGCTCCAGCGGCTCCTGCTGGAGGAGCAGCTGCAGGTGCCGCTCGTCGCCGTGACGAAGTTCCAGGTCTTCCGCAAGCGCGTCAAGAACATGTACGTGGCGTTCAGCGAATTCACAACACCGGTCTCAAGACCGCGTGGGTGGAGCGATCGAAGGGGTGGGGGAACCCCAGTGGTCCCCGACCAGCCCCCTCCTTCCGCGCGCCACACTGGTGAACCCGAGCAGGACCTCCCGGCCGGCAGAGCCGGCCTCCGGTCGAAACACGCCGTGCACTGGCAACTGAACACCCTGTGGGACAACGACGAGTCGCTCTGGCGGCGTCGGGGCTGAGCACGCGTGCTCGGATTCGCCGCACGCCGCTTCCTGCTCGCGATCCCGACCATCGTCGGGATCTCGATCTCAATCATTTCCTTCCTGCATGGTGCGCCTGATGCCGGGCGACATCATCGACGTCCTCTTCGCGGGCGACGTGACCGCCACCGAGGAGATCAAGCAGCAGGCTCGTGAGGACCCCGGCATCTCCGGCTCGTACCCCGAGCAGTACTGGAACTGGGCCTCGGGCGTCGTGCACGGCGACTTCTGGCTGGAACTCGTACTGCAATGCGGAGCCCGTGAGCGACGTCCTCCGGCGGGCGATCCCGATCACGCTCGAGCTGATGATCCTCGCCCTCCTGATCGCTGCTGCCACTGCGTTCCTGCTCGGCGTCATCTCCGCCGTCCGCCGCGACTCGGCGAGCGACTACGCCTCCCGCGTCGCGGGGCTGATCGGGATCAGCATCCCGAGCTTCTGGCTCGCCACCCTGCTCCTGCTCTTCACCTCCCGCGTCTTCGGGCTGGGTGCCCCCGCTCGTCTACACGTCGTTCTTCTACGACCC
>CAVPOH010000010.1:0-137737 GCA_963706915.1 uncultured Actinomycetes bacterium | reverse complement strand
CCGTCGACCCCGTCTCGCTGGTGCTCGAGGTCGCCCCGCTGCTCGTGCTCTTCGAGGTGTCCATCTGGCTCTCGGTGTTCATGGAGCGGCGTTGGGAGCGTTCGGCCACCGAGGCCGAGGCTCTGTGAGAGTCGTCTCCGCCGACTGGGTCGTCCCCGTCGAGGGCGACCCGATCGCGGACGGCGCGGTCGCGATCGCGGACGACGGTCGGATCGCCGCAGTCGGGCCGGCCTCGGAGATCGGCGCCGGCGAGCGCTTCGACGGCTGCGTGATCGTGCCCGGGCTTCGTCAACTGCCACTCGCACCTCGAGTACGCGGTCTACGCCGGCTTCGGCGACGGGCTGCCGTTCCCGACGTGGATCGGCATCCACGTCGCGCGGAAGGGGACGCTCGACCTCGACGACATGCGCGCGATCGCGACGGACGGCGCGTACGAGTGCCTGCGCTCGGGGATCACGACCGTGGCGACTGCAGCTTCGCCGGCGCCGCGGCCGAGGCAGCGGCCGAGACCGGCCTGCGCGCGATCGTCTACCTCGAGGTCTTCGGGCGCGACCGTCGGCGCTCGAGCGGTTCGAGGAGCTCCACGAGAGCGTCGCGCACCTGGCGTCCGACCGGCTCGCGCTCGGCGTCTCCCCCCATGCGCCGTACACGTGCAGCCTCGAGCTCTACGAGGCCTGCGCGGAGCTCGGGCTCCCGATGGCCACGCACTTCGCGGAGAGCGTGGCCGAGCGCGAGTTCCTCGTCCACGGCGCCGGCGACTGGTCCGCGTTCGCGCACATGCTCGTCCCCCCGCCGGGCGTCACCGGGATCCGGATGCTCGCGGACGCGGGCCTGCTCGAGACGCGCCTCATGGCGGCGCACTGCGTCCACGTCGACGACGACGAGATCGAGCTGCTCGCGCGTCACGGGGTCGGGGTCGCCCACTGCCCGCGCTCGAACGGGTTCCTCGGCTGCGGGGTCGCGCCGCTCGCGGAGCTTCGCGCCGCCGGCGTCGCGGTCGGCATCGCGACGGACAGTCCCGCGTCGACGCCGTCGTTCGACCTCTTCGAGGAGCTCCGGACCGCGATCGTCGCGGCGCGGGCACGCGAGCGGCGCCCGGACGCGCTGACCGCGGCCGACGCGCTCGAGCTCGCGACGCTCGGCGGCGCGCGCGTGCTCGGCGTGGCCGACGAGATCGGGTCGCTCGCGCCCGGGAAGCAAGCGGACATCACCGTCGTCTCGCTCGACGAGATCGCCCTCGTCACCTGTTGAAGATCCTGTTGCGGCCGTCGTCCTCGGGGGGTCGCCGGATCGCGTTGCAGCTACTCTCGTAGCCGGCGAGGACCGCTACCGGCGAGGGACGACCGCATGGCCCGATTTGAGAAGAGCCGCACGAAGAGCACGAAGCCTCATGCTGCGGTAGCGGCCGCCCGCGGCGCGGCACCACGGCGCCCTCGATCGAGGACACGATGTTCTTCCCGCGGCTGCGGCGCCACGCGAAGTGGATGTTCGTGCTGCTCGCACTCGTCTTCGGCCTCGGCTTCGTGCTGTTCGGCGTGGTGCGGGCGGCGTCGGGGTCGGCGACGTCTTCCGCGGCTCGGCGGCAGTCCGGGCAGTCCGTCTCCGACGCGCGCGAGGCGCACGGAGGAGCGCCCGAAGGATCCCGAGGCGTGGCTCGAGCTCTCGACCGCGCTCCAGACGGAGGGCGAGACGAGGGAGGCGATCACGGCGATGGAGCAGGCGATCGCGCTCCGGCCGAAGGACCCCGACCCGTACCGGCAGCTCGCCAGCCTCCACCTGACCCTCGCGACGCAGCGTCAGCAGGCCGCGCAGCTCGCGCAGCTCGCGGCCGCGTACCGCGCGCCCGCGCAGTCGTTCCTCGTGTTCGCCGCGCCGAGCGGGCAGGCGGTGCTCTCGGACCCGATCGCGCTCGGCGTGAACTCGCAGTTCAGCCAGCGCGCGACGACCGCCTACCAGGACGTCCAGACGCAGGCGACGCTCGCCGTCGACGCGTACGAGCAGCTCGCGAAGCTGCAGCCCGCGGATCCGAACGTCCAGCTCGAGCTCGCGCAGGCTGCACAGCAGACGGGTGACGGGGCGACTGCGATCGCCGCGTACGAGCGATTCCTGAAGCTCGCGCCGGACGACCCCAATGCGGCGATCGTCCGCCAGCAGCTGAAACAGCTCCGCGGGACCGCGGCCGCCTCGGCTGGTTAGAGTCTCGCGCGTGAGGCGCGTTCGCCCCCTCCGGGCCGCGACGTCGGTCGTGCTGGCCGTCGTCGTCGCCGTCGGCCTCGCCGCGTGTAGCGACACGGTCGGGTACTCCGAGGGCAACGGCGACCGCATCCACGGCAAGGAGCTCTTCGTCCAGGGCTGCGGCTCGTGCCACACCCTCGCCGACGCCGGGACGACCGGGAACATCGGTCCCGAACCTCGACTACGCGTTCGTCCAGTCGCGGATCGACGGCCTCGGCGAGAGCAGCATCCTCCAGGTCGTGCGCGGCCAGATCGCGTACCCCGTCACCGACCCGTCGACCGACGCGCCGGGGATGCCCGCGAACATCTTCGAGGGGCGGGATGCGGAGGACGTCGCGACGTACGTCGCGTCGGTGGCCGGTCTCGACCCGAGCGGCGAGCCGTTCGACCCCGCGAACCCGCCGAAGCCGGCGCCTCCCGAGGGTGGCGCCGCGGACGGCAAGAGCATCTTCGCCTCGGCCGGCTGCGGCGGCTGCCACACGCTCGCCGCGGCGGGCGCCACGGGAAACGTCGGCCCGAACCTCGACGAGGCGAAGCCCTCGCTCGACCTCGCCGTCGACCGCGTCACGAACGGCCAAGGCGGAATGCCCTCGTTCAAGGGGCAGCTGAGCGACGAGCAGATCCAAGCGGTGGCGAAGTTCGTCGCCGACAACGCCGGCAAGTAGGCGCAACCGCCGTGACGCCCTGATCTAGGGCGTGGTCGCCTCGAGATCGACGACGACGTGCGTCACCGGCACGTCGAAGCGCATCCGCGCGTTCTCGACGACGCCCTGCTCGAGCCAGTGCGAGCGGCCCGGCGGGTGGGTCGAGACGACGATCTCGTCGGCGGGGAACTCGCGGAGCGCGTCCTCGAGCGCCTGGAGGGGGTCGCCGTCACCGATCTCGCCGCGCGCGTGGACGCCGAGCGCGGCGAGACGCTCGAGGCTCGCGTCGAGCCGCGCCTGCGCCGCCGGCCCTGGCGCCGTCCTCGTCGGACGTCCACGTCCGGAGCCTCGAGTTGAGTGCAGGGCAGACGAGCAGCACGTGCTCGTCGACGCCGACGGCCTTCTGGCCCAGGAGGTCGCGGAGCTCGCCGCCGCCGACGGTCTCGTTCGCCACGACGAGGATCCGGCGCGTCGGCCCCTCGTCACGCACGACGTGCGCCTGCGACCGGTGCCGCATGCCGCCACGGATCGTCCAGAGGGCCCCTGCCACGAGCAGGAGGAAGACGATCACGCCGAGCCAGGTCTCGATCCAGGCCGCGACGACGACGAGCACGGCGCCGCCCAGGGTCAGCCACACCACCTGGAATGCCGAGGCCTCGTCTCGTACCGGGTTCTTCATGTCCGAGCGGCTCTCTGTTGCATACGCCACGAACTATCTAGCGGATTCGCGAGGACGGCGCGACCCCGCGCTCTCGATGCCGGCCTTAAAGCAGGTACACGGCCGCCCACACGATGATCCACATCACGTCGACGAAGTGCCAGTAGATCCCGGGGATCTCGACGCCGTGGAAGTGCTCGGGCGAGTAATGCCCCTTGAACGAGCGGACGGCGGCCATCGTGAGGAGCGACAGGCCCACGAAGACGTGCGCGCCGTGCAGGCCCGTGAGGCCGAAGAACACCGATGCGAATGCGCCGTCGCTCGTGTTGAAGCCGACGTGCGCGTATTCGATCGCCTGGGTCAGGAGGAAGGCGGACGCCGAGCAGGATCGTGACGACGAGGCCCGCCTTGAGGCCGTTCCGATCGCCGCGCTTGATCGACTGCGTCGCCCAGTGGATCGTGAAGCTCGACGTCACGAGGATCGCCGTGTTGACGCTCGCGACGAAGACCGGGAACTCGTACGGCGGCGGCGGCCAGGTCGACGGCGCGTCCGGGTTGACGACGCGGACGAAGAAGTACGCCGTGAAGAAGGCGCCGAACAGCATCGCCTCGGAGGCGATGAAGAGGAACATGCCGAGCGTCGCGGGATCGAGCCGCGACGAGCGGTTGGCAGGCGGCGGACCGTGATGCCCGTGGTCCGGGACGGCCTCGGCGTGCGCGCTCACGACGCCACCTCCGCGGGAGCGGTCGCCACGATGTGCTCGACCGGGACGCCCGCGTCCTTCCGGAGGCGCTCGACGACGTCGCGGCGCAGCCAGCCGGAGCGCTCGCCGGGGAAGGTCGAGATGATGATCTCGTCGACCTTCTCGTCGTCGACGACCTGCATCGCCGCCGTGTAGGGGTCGGGATGCGCGACCTGGCCGTGCGCCTCGATTCCTTTCGCCCGGAGCGTCGAGAGCGCCGCCCGGAGCCGACGCTCGGCCTCGGGGTACTCCCCCGTGTCGGGGTCGCTCTGCGGCGAGACGATCAGGAATGCGGCGGGACCGTCCGCCGCACGCTGGCGGATCCGGTCGAGGAGCCGCTCGCCGAGGACGGTCTCGTTGGCGATCACGAGGACGTTGGCCTGCCCGGTGCGCGCGGCGATGTCCGAGATGATGTGCTCGAACGGCCGGTCGCCTGCGAGCCGACGGAGCTCGGCGAGGACGTTCTTGCGGCGGAGCCAGCCCGACGTCTCCTGCGGATGCGTCGACACGATCAGCTCGTCGACGGGCTCGAGCGCGAGGATGTCCTCGACCGCCGGGATCGGGCCGCCCTCGAAGACGTCGCCGTGCGCGGGGATGCCCTCGGCGCGGAGGGCCGCGACGAGCCGGTCCACGCGGCGTCCGGCGCTCGCGCGGCGCGAGTTGCGATAGACGACGTAGCCCGACTGCGGGTCGTTGACGGGCGCGACGACGACGGCGCGGATCGGCCCCTGCGCGGCCCGGCGGCGAACGGCCTCGAGCAGCTCGTCCCCGACGAGCGTCTCGTTGGCGACGACGAGCACGACGGCCGGGTCCTTGGCCTCGGGCTCGCTCATACGTGAGCCTCCTGTAACGCCCCGCCCCGAAGCACGGCGTGCTTCGCTCCGGGGACGCCGTACTCGTACGGCCCGCCGACGACCTGCGGGATCTCGTCGAAGTTGAAGACCGGCGGCGGCGAGCTCACCTGCCACTCGATCGTCATCGCCCTCCACGGGTTGGAGCCTGCGATCGGCCCGCGCGCCCAGCTCGTGATCACGTTGTAGGCGAACACGATCACCGACGCGCCGAGCGCGAACGACGCGATGGAGACGACCATGTTCAGCGCGCCGAACGTCGCGGCGTAGTCCGCGACGCGACGCGGCATCCCGACCAGGCCGACCCAGTGCATCGGGAAGAAGGTCACGTTGAACGCGATGAACGTCAGCCAGAAGTGAAGCTTCCCGAGCCGCTCGTTGTACATGCGGCCGGTCATCTTCGGGAACCAGTAGTAGATCCCGGCGAAGATCGTGAACACGGAGCCGCCGAACAGCACGTAGTGGATGTGCGCGACGATGAAGTACGTGTCGGAGGCGTGGATGTCGATCGGGACCGCCGCGAGGTAGATGCCCGAGAGACCGCCGATGACGAACATCGACACGAAGCCGAGCGCGAAGAGCATCGGCGTGTTCAGGTGGATCTTTCCCTCCCACAGCGTCGCCAGCCAGGAGAACACCTTCACCCCCGTCGGCACCGCGATGAGGAGCGTCGAGATCATCATCGGCACTCGCAGCCAGTCGGCCATCCCGGCGACGAACATGTGGTGCGCCCACACCGAGAACCCGAGCACGAGGATCCCGAGCAGCGAGATCGCCATCAGCCGATAGCCGAAGATCGGCTTGCGACTCATCACGGAGATGATCTCCGAGATGATCCCGAACCCGGGCAGGATCATGATGTAGACGGCCGGATGACTGTAGAACCAGAAGATGTGCTGGTACCCGAGCACGTAGCCGCCGTTGTCGGGCGTGAAGAAGCTCGTGTGCATCACCCGGTCGAACATGACGAAGAACTGCGAGCCGGCGATGAACGGCGTGGCGATCACGACGAGCAGTGACGTCGTGAAGTTCGCCCAGACGAGGAGCGGCATGCGCCAGAACGTCATCCCCGGCGCGCGCATCGTGATGATCGTGACCAGGAAGTTCAACGCCGTCGCGATCGACGACGCGCCCGCCCACTGGACGCCCATGTTGAAGAACACCTGGCCGAACGGCTGCTCCGACGCCAGCGGAGCGTAGCTCGTCCAGCCGGTCGCAAAGGCGCCGCCCGGGGCGAGGAAGCTCGCCATGAACATCACGCCGGCGATCGGCAGCATCCAGAAGCTCAGCGCGTTCAGGCGCGGGAACGCCATGTCCGGCGCGCCGAGCATCAGCGGCACCGCGAAGTTCGCCAACCCCGCGAAGGCCGGGATGATGAACACGAAGATCATCAGCGTCGCGTGCGCCGACACGAGCCCGTTGAAGGTCTGGGTGTCGAAGAACTGCATGCCCGGCTGCGCGAGCTCGGCGCGGAACAGCATCGCGAGGAAGCCGCCGGCGATGAAGAAGAAGAACGTCGTGACGAGGTACTGGACCCCGATCACCTTGTGGTCGGTGTTGACCTTGAAGTAGTCCGTCCACTTGTACGCGCCGTGGTTGGCGTGGTCGTCGGGGACGGTCGGGCGCCCGGAGATCCAGTAGAGCCAGTAGTCGAACGTGCCGATCCCGAGCAGGAAGCCGAGCGGCGCGGTCACCATCCCGCCGACGAGGACGATGTACTCCCAGTCGTACACCGGGTCCCACCCCGCGAGCCAGCGGAGCGTGACGACGATGTACATCCCGATGAGGAAGAAGGCCGCGGCGCACCACAGCGCCCGGATGTAGCCGGGCCGCATGAAGATCCCGCGCTTCCGGGGCGGCGGGTGGTCGTGCCCCACCTCGGGGTGCGCGTGCTGGTCGACGGTCGTCGTCACTCGGTCGAGCCCTCCCCGCTCACGTAGGCGACGAGCGCGTCGAGCTCCTCGGGCGTCAGGGTCTGGGCGAAGTCCTTGGGCATCACGCCGGGCTGGTAGTCGGGGGTGATCACGGCATCGGGGTCGACGATCGACTGCCTGACGAACTCTGCCACGGGCATGCCCGCCTGCTCGGCGGCTGCGGTCAGGTCGTCGAGCCGCGGGCCGATCTCGGCGTCACTGCCTGCCTTCGAGAACGCGTGGCAGCCGCCGCAGCCCGCCTTGGCGAAGGTCGTCGCGCCGAGCTCCTGGGCGCCGCCGCCCTGCTCGCCGCCGCTCCCGCCTCCGGCGCCGCCGCCCGCCCCGGCGCCGCCGCCCGCTCCCGCGCCGGCCTGCCCCTGCTTCTCGAGCCAGGACGCGAACGCGGCGCGGTCGAGCACGCGGACCGGGGCGCGCATCGTCGAGTGGCCGAGACCGCAGAGCTCGGTGCAGATGAGCGTGAAGCGGCCCGTCCTCGTCGGCGTGATGACGATCTTCGTCGTCACGCCGGGGACGACGTCCTGCTTCTGGCCCATCTGCGGGATCCAGAGCGAGTGGATCACGTCGGCGGAGTTCATCTCGAACTCGACCGAGCGGTCGAGCGGCATGACGAGCTCGTCCGAGCGGACGTCTCCCGGATAGATGAACCGCCAGGCGAACTGCTGCGCGAACACCCGCACCTCGAGCGGGTCGCTCCCCGCGTCGGCGTTCTTCGAGAGCACGACGGCGCTGACGATGCCGATCGCGATCACGAGGATCGCCGGGACGACCGTCCAGGCGATCTCGAGCCCGGTGTGCCCGTGGATCGGCGGCCCGTCCGTGTCGTCGTCCGGCTGCACGCGAAACGTCCAGACGGCGTAGACGATCACGCCCGCGACGAGCGCGAAGATCCCGATGCAGATGATCGTCGCGAACCAGTAGGTGAACACGATCCGGTCCATCTCCTCGGAGGCGGACTCGGGCAGCCAGTCGATGAGGACCGCGACGAGGGTCGTGACGAGTGCCGCAAGCGCCGCGATCACCACCATCTTGACCAGGGCTGCGCGCCGGATCACGGCGCCGAGACTACATCAGCCAACGCGGGGGGAACCCGTGGTTCGGACACGGGGAACCCCTGGTTCCCCCATGAGCCCCTCCTCCTGTGCACCGCATGGCTCACTCGCGTCTGGCCTCCCGGCCCGCGAAGCCGGCCTCCGGCCGCGACCCCCGCGACACAGTCAACCAAGGGTGAGCTGGCGCTATCCTTGGGCGTCCTCGGGCCGTTAGCTCAGCTGGTAGAGCAGGGGACTCTTAATCCCAAGGTCGAAGGTTCGATCCCTTCACGGCCCACTGGATCGGCCGGGAGTCCGCGCGAGCGATCCGCGGGGTCCCTTTCCTCCGCGAGATCGAGGCGCACGAAGACCTCCGGCCGTGCCGCAAGTCCTGTCGGATCCGACAGCCAGTCATCCCCGGCGGGGAATGGGAGTCGCTCGCTTTGAATTCTGCGCGGTCCTGTGCAACGATGCGCACTAGGGGAACTGGGGGAGGGGAGAGCGCGGTGTTGCGGACCGGTGTGCGCCCGTGAGTCGGGACGTATTGCCTCCATTCGGCGGGCGGGCCCGCTGGCCGTCGCACGGCGCGCGCCGGCCGGCTGATCGGAGGAGGCGCAGCGCCAGCCTGCCGGCCGCAGTGGCCGCGGTCGCAGCGCTCGTCATCATCCTCCCCTCGTCGATCTCCGCACGGGCCGAGACCCAGAGTCGAGCGGCAGCAGACACGAGCCCCCCGACCGTCTCGCTCACGTCACCGAGCCCCGGCTCAACGGCGTCCCATGTCGTTGGCCTGGCAGCGACGGCTTCCGACGACGTCGGCGTGCAGTCCGTCCAGTTCTTCCTGGACGGCAGCACGAGTCTCGGCGTGGACACCACGGCGCCGTATCTCGGCGAATGGAACTCGACCACGGCGAGCAACGGCGCTCACACGCTGACCGCCGTCGCGCGGGACGCAGCGGGCAACCAGACGACGTCGTCGGGTGTTCCCGTCACGACGACAAACCCCGGATTCGTCAACGAGGTCGTCGTCCCGGGCATCACGGCCGCGACCACGCTCGCCTTCCTGCCCGGCGGGCGCATGCTCGTCGGGGAGCTGACCGAGAAGATCTGGGTCGTGCAACCCGGGGCCAGTCAGCCGGACCCGACCCCGTTCCTGCAGTTGAACGGAAGCCTCCTCATCCATGAGCAGGGCCTGCTGGACATCCTCGTCGATCCGAACTTCGCCCAGAACGGCTGGTACTACGTCTTCTACACACGGGCCGTCAGCTCGGGGAATCACAACAGGGTCTCGCGGTTCACGGCGAGCGGCAACGCAACCGTTCCCGGCAGCGAGGTCGTGTTGTGGGAGGACCCCGACGTCGCGGGCGAAGGGCTTCTCGGCGGCTCGCTCGCGTTCGGCATCGACGGCAAGCTCTACATCTCGACCGGCGAGAACTGGACGCCCGCCGACTCGCAGCGACTGGACATTCCACGCGGCAAGATCCTCCGGATCAACAAGGACGGGACGATCCCGACGGACAATCCGTTCTACGACGGGGCAGGCCCCAACCGCGACGAGATCTGGGCGTATGGACTGCGCAACCCGTTCCGGATGTCGATCGACCCCGTCACGGGGACGATGTACATCGGCGACGTGGGCTCCGGCGACCACAGCTCCGCCAAAGAGGAGCTCAACATCGGCGTCCGTGGCGCGAACTACGGCTGGCCGATCTGCGAAGGACCGTGCGCCGTCTCGGGCATGACGAACCCCACGTACTCGTACCCGCACGGAGGGCGAGATGCGTGCGTGATCGGGGGCATCGTCTATCGCGGAAGCCAGTTCCCGAGCGAGTACTACGGCAGCTACTTCTTCGGCGACTACGTCCAGCACTGGATTCGCCGGGCCAAGCTCGACGCGACCGGCAACATCGCGCAGGTCCTGAGCTTCTGGCCGTCCGACGGAAGCCTGGACAACCTGGCCATGGGCGATCCCGTCGAGCTCGTCGAGGGGCCCGACGGAGCGATCTACTACGTCGACATCGGCTTCTACGGCGACACCCAGAACCCGGCGGCGATCAGGCGGATCCGGTACGTCGTCGGGAACCAGCAGCCGGTGGCCGCGGCGAGCGCGACTCCCACGTCCGGCCAGGCGCCCCTGCCCGTCACCTTCTCCAGCGCGGGATCGTCCGACCCGGAGGGCGCGCCGCTCTCGTACTCCTGGACGTTCGGGGACGGGGCGACGTCGACGCAGGCGAACCCGACGCACACCTACTCGGCGCCCGGCCAGTACGTCGCCCGGCTGACGGTCTCCGACGGCGCCAGCAGCGCCGTGTCCAGCGCTCTCACGATCAGGGTGGGCACACCTCCCACTCCGACGATCCTCACGCCCGCGCCCGGGTCCGGCTTCAGAGCCGGCGACGTCGTCGGCTACTCGGGATCGGCGACCGACGCCGAGGACGGGCCTCTCCCGCCGAGCGCCTTCTCCTGGACGATCCTCTTCCACCACGACTCGCACATCCATCCGGGCGGCGGGCCGTTCACGAACACGACGAGCGGGACGCTGCCGATCCCCACCAGCGGACACGCCTTCGACGGCGCGACGAACTTCGAGATCGTGCTCACGGTCACGGATTCCACGGGGTTGAGCGCGTCGACGTCGGTAACGATCGTTCCGGACAAGGTGAACGTCACCTACGACAGCGTCCCCAGGGGACTGACGCTGACGATCGACGGGATCAGCAGGCAGACGCCGTTCGTGGTCGACGACCTGAAGGGCTTCCAGAGGGCGATCACGGCTCCGAACCAGTCGAGCGGGGGGACCGCGTACAACTTCGCCTCGTGGTCCGACGGCGGCTCTCGAGCCACGTCGTCGTCGTTCCGAGCGTCGACCAGACCCTCGTCGCCACCTTCCAGGCGACGTCGGGCCCCGCCGGTCTGGTCGCGGCGTACTCGTTCGACGAGGGAAGCGGAACGAGCGTCGGCGACGCCTCCGCGAGCGCGAACACCGGCTCGATCGGGACCGCGACCTGGACGACCGCAGGCAAGTACGGCAACGCGCTCTCCTTCAACGGCACGAACGCGCGGGTGACCGTCCCCGACTCGCCCTCGCTGCGGCTGACCAGCGCCATGACCCTCGAGGCCTGGGTCCTCCCGACGACGGTGAACAGCGCCTGGCGAGACGTGATCTACAAGGGCAGCGACAACTACTACCTCGAGGCGACGTCTTCCAACGCGGGGCGACCGGTCGTGGGAGGGATCTTCAGCGGCAGCTATGGGGAGACCTACGGGACGGCAAATCTCGCCGCGAACGCCTGGACGCACCTGGCCGCGACCTACGACGGGGCGGCACTGCGCCTCTATGTCAACGGCACGCAGGTCGCGAGCACCGCCAGGTCGGGAGCCATCGCAGTCTCCGCCGGGGCTCTGACCATCGGCGGTGACGCGCTCTACGGGCAGTACTTCACCGGTCGCATCGACGAGGTGCGCATCTACAGCTCCGCCTTGACGCAGGCGCAGATCCAGACCGACATGGCGACGCCGATCGGAGGGGCTCCGCCGCCCGACACGACGCCACCGACCGCGCCCGCGACGCTCCAGGCGACCGCCGCCGGCTCCACCCAGATCAACCTCAGCTGGGCCGCCGCCACCGACAACGTCGCCGTCACCGGCTACCGGCTCGAGCGCTGCCAGGGCGCCGGCTGCACCGTCTTCACCCAGATCGCCACCCCCACCGGCACCACCCACAACGACACCGGCCTCAGCCCCAACACCAGCTACAGCTACCGCGTCCGCGCCACCGACGCCGCCCCCAACCTCGGCCCCTACTCACCCACCGCCACCGCCGTCACCGCCGCCGCCGCCGACACGACGCCACCGACCGCGCCCGCGACGCTCACCGGCGACCGCCGCCGGCTCCACCCAGATCAACCTCAGCTGGGCCGCCGCCACCGACAACGTCGCCGTCACCGGCTACCGGCTCGAGCGCTGCCAGGGCGCCGGCTGCACCGTCTTCACCCAGATCGCCACCCCCACCGGCACCACCCACAACGACACCGGCCTCAGCCCCAACACCAGCTACAGCTACCGCGTCCGCGCCACCGACGCCGCCCCCAACCTCGGCCCCTACTCACCCACCGCCACCGCCGTCACCGCCGCCGCCGCCGACACGACGCCACCGACCGCGCCCGCGACGCTCCAGGCGACCGCCGCCGGCTCCACCCAGATCAACCTCAGCTGGGCCGCCGCCACCGACAACGTCGCCGTCACCGGCTACCGGCTCGAGCGCTGCCAGGGCGCCGGCTGCACCGTCTTCACCCAGATCGCCACCCCCACCGGCACCACCCACAACGACACCGGCCTCAGCCCCAACACCAGCTACAGCTACCGCGTCCGCGCCACCGACGCCGCCCCCAACCTCGGCCCCTACTCACCCACCGCCACCGCCGTCACCGCCGCCGCCGCCGACACGACGCCACCGACCGCGCCCGCGACGCTCCAGGCGACCGCCGCCGGCTCCACCCAGATCAACCTCAGCTGGGCCGCCGCCACCGACAACGTCGCCGTCACCGGCTACCGGCTCGAGCGCTGCCAGGGCGCCGGCTGCACCGTCTTCACCCAGATCGCCACCCCCACCGGCACCACCTACAACGACACCGGCCTCAGCCCCAACACCAGCTACAGCTACCGCGTCCGCGCCACCGACGCCGCCCCCAACCTCGGCCCCTACTCACCCACCGCCACCGCCGTCACCGCCGCCGCCGCCGACACGACGCCACCGACCGCGCCCGCGACGCTCCACGGCGACCGCCGCCGGCTCCACCCAGATCAACCTCAGCTGGGCCGCCGCCACCGACAACGTCGCCGTCACCGGCTACCGGCTCGAGCGCTGCCAGGGCGCCGGCTGCACCGTCTTCACCCAGATCGCCACCCCCACCGGCACCACCCACAACGACACCGGCCTCAGCCCCAACACCAGCTACAGCTACCGCGTCCGCGCCACCGACGCCGCCCCCAACCTCGGCCCCTACTCACGCCACCGCCACCGCCGTCACCCAGCCGGCCGGTACCGGTCTCGTCGCCGCCTACTCCTTCGACGAAGGAGCGGGGACCACGGTTGCGGACTCGTCCGGCACGGGCAACCCGGGCACGATCACGAACACGAGCTGGACGACCAGCGGCAAGTACGGCAACGCGCTCGGCTTCAACGGGAATGCTCTCGTCACCGTGCCCGACGCGCCTTCGCTGCGCCTGACGACTGGGATGACGCTGGAGGCGTGGATCAACCCGAGCACGATCAACCGCGCATGGCGGGACGTGATCTACAAGGGCGACGACAACTACTACCTGGAGGCGACCTCCTCGAGGAATCCGGCCGTCCCGGTCGGCGGCGGCAGATTCGGCAACGCCGGCATCGAGGTAAACGGCACTGCCGCGTTGGTCGTGGGTACATGGGCGCACCTGGCGCTCACCTACGACGGCGCGGCTCTCAGGCTGTACGTCAACGGGGTCCAGGTCGCGAGCCGGGCGCGGACGGGGAACCTCCTCACCTCGGCGAACCCGCTTCAGGTCGGAGGGGACTCCATCTACGGTCAGTACTTCAGCGGCATCATCGACGAGGTGCGGATCTTCAATCGGGCACGCACCGCAGCCGAGATCCAGGGTGATATGCAGACGCCCATCGCCGGCGTCCCGCTGCGCGTCGCTCAGGCTGTGAGTTTCCCGTCGACTGCGTCCTGGCAACACGGCCCGGTCCCCCCGTCGGATCCGTCGCCGGCGACGCCCGTTACGCTGATCGGCCATCGTCGGGAGAGCTGAACGCTCGGACAGCCCGGTTCGCGTACCCGAGCGCCTGGCGTCCGCGTGGCGTCACGAGCGCGCGTGGCTCGAGGCGCTGCCGAGCCTCGCCGCAGAATGCGCGGCCGCCTGGGGGCTCGAGCTCGAGGGGCCGTACGACACACCGCTCTCGCTCGTGGTGCCGGCCGGGGACGCCGTTCTCAAGCTGAACGCGCCTTCCCACTTCGAGGCCGACCACGAGGCGGACGCGCTCGCCCGGTGGGACGGCAACGGCGCCGTTCGGCTGCTCGCGCGGGATGACGAGCGCCGGGCGCTCCTCGTCGAGCGGTGCGTCCCCGGGACGACCCTCGCGCTGTCCGACGCGGACGAGACTGCCGTGATCGTCGACGTCCTCGCGCGTCTGCCGCAAGACCCTGGGCCTGCGCATCCGTTCCGGCGACTCGCGGACGAGGCCGAGCGCTGGGCCGAGGAGGTGCCCGCGCGCTATGAGCGCGGCGCCCGGCCGTTCGAGCGAACGCTCCTCGACGCCGCCGTGGCCGTCTTCCGGAGCGTCGACCCCGACGCCGACCGCCTCGTCAACCAGGACCTCCACGCCTGGAACGTCCTCCGCGCGACGCGCGAGCCATGGCTCGCGATCGACCCGAAGCCGCTCGTCGGCGAGCCCGAGCTCGACGGCGTCGGGCCGTTGCGGAACGCGGGGCTTTCGCGGGACACTGCCGCCGTCGCTCGGACACTCGATGCGCTCGCGGGCCTCGGGCTCGACCGCGAACGGCTCCGCGGCCTCGGGTACGCGCACGCCCTCGCGTGGGCCGTCGACCCCGACGGCGCATGGTCGTTCGACTCGATCGACGCGGCGCGGACGATCCTCATCGCCTAGCGCCGGTCAGGCGCGCTTGACGGCCTGCAGCGTGTACGTGTGCGGGAGCCGCTCGGGACGGTCGACGAGCCGCCACTCGCCGCCGCCGATGTCCTCCATGTGGCCGGGGAGCGCCTCGTACGGGACGCTGGTGTGCTCGACGAGGCCCGTGAGCTCCATTCCCGCGTCCAGCAGCGCACCGACGATCTCGCCGAGGCCGTGGTTCCACTCGTGCGTCAGCGTCTGCATGAACACGACGTCGGTGTCGACGTACGTGCCCGGCTCGTCCCAGACGAGCGGCTCGGGGGTCTCGAAGTACGGGTGGTCGAGCGCCAGCACGTCGGGGCGCTCACCCAGCGACCAGAGCACGGGATGGCTTTCGCGCATGAAGAAGCGCCCGCCCGGCCGCAGGAGCTCCGCGACGACGCGGCCCCACCGACGGACGTCGGGCAGCCAGCACAGCGCCCCGACGCCCGTGAAGACGAGGTCGAAGCGCCCCGCGCCGAGCACGTCGACCGCCGCGTAGACGTCCGACTCGACGAACTCGACGCCGCTGCCCGTCTCCTCGGAGAGCCTGCGCGCCTCGGCGAGCGAGGCGGACGAGAAGTCGAGCCCCGTCATCCGGGCGCCGAGCCGTGAGAGCGAGATCGTGTCGGTGCCGATGTGGCACTGCAGGTGCACGCCGTCGAGCCCCGCGATGTCCCCGAGCAGCGCGAGGTCGAAGCGCACGACGTCGCTCAGGTGCACCGGGTCGGAGCGGAACCGGTCGAGGCCGTAGCCGACGGACGCCGCGTGAGCGGGGGCACGCTCGTCCCAGTTCGCGCGGTTGACCTCGTGGTAGTCGGTCACGAGCGCATCGTGTCAGCAAAGGCTCTTGGTTCGTCAGGTGGACTGGGCCCTCGCGACGCTCGCGCTGGCGCTCCTGACATACGCGGCGGTCGCCGGACGGCTGGACGGCACGCCCGTCACGCCGGCGATGGTCTTCATCGCGTTCGGCCTGCTCGTCGGTCCGGAGGCGCTCGGCCTTCTCGACCTGCCCGTCCTCGGTGAAGAAGTCGAGCTGCTCGCCGAGGCGACGTTGACCATCGTCCTGTTCGCGGACGCGTCGCGCATCGACCTCCGAGCGCTCCGGCGCGAGCTGTCGATTCCCATCCGGCTGCTCGGCCTCGGGCATCCGCTCACCCCGATCGCCGGCAGCCCGTCACGGAGTCGGTCGAGGCGCACGAGCCGCCGTGGCGGTCGCCCGGCGTCCGGCGCGCTGACTGAAATCGTCAGCTCGGCCGAAGCGCGTACTCGGCCGGCAGCTCGGCGGGCGCCTCCTGATGCTCGAGCTCGTGGCGCGCGCGCGCGTCGAAGTAGACGTAGGAGGCGACGAGCGCGACGAACGGGAGCGCGAGCGCGTAGACGAGCCCCGCCACGATGTTCAGGAGCGCAAGCGGCGCCGCCGTGGCGAAGATCAGCAGCACCCCGAGGAGCGGCCCGATCGCCAGCGCGACGACGGCGCCGACGCCGACGAGCGCCGCGACCCGCAGCCACCGTCCGCGAACGAGGCGCGCGCTCCGGCGAAGCGCAGCGCGACCCGTGCCGCCCTCCAGCTCGACGACCGGGGCGAGGAGCGACCAGCGGATCGCCAGCCAGACGGCGACGGGGATGAGGACGGCCGTGGCCGTGAGCACCACCCACACGAGGACGAAGAGCGCGGTCGCGCCGAGGAGCGGACGCAGCCTCGCGGCCGCGAGGCGGAAGGCGGTCGTCGCGTCGATCGGGCGGCCCTCGTCCAGCTCGACGAGCGCGCACGCCGTCGCCGCCATCACGAAGGAGAGCGCGAGAAGCGTGAGCGTCGTGCCGATCACCAGGGCCAGGAAGGCGGCGACCCCTGCCATCTCTCCCGTCAGGGTGGCGACCACATCGAGGGCGCTGACGACGAGCCACTGCAGCACCGCGATGACGAGCCCGATCGGGAGCATGAGGAGCCCGATCCCGAGGAACAGGCGGGGGCGCTTGACGTACATCCGCGCCGAGGCCGAGAGGATCTGCCCGAAGCTCCGGCGCCGCGCGATGCGGAGCGGCGCCGTGGGCGTCCAGGTCACGCGGATCACGATGAATGCCAGGAGTCCGAGCAGGACCGAGATGAGGAGGATCACCGGCAACGGGTTGCTCACGAGCCTCGTGAGCGCCCGCGACCCTGCGGCGACGCCCGAGCAGAACAGGTCCGTCGCGTTCGTGCCGAGGAGGCCCGCCGTCGGCACCGCGTAGCTTCGGTCCCTCCAGCCCTCGGACCACTCGATCGGCGTCGTCCATTGCGTCTTGAGGTTCGGGCCTGTCGGCCCGTTGTAGAACGCCTTCTGGAGCTCGCCCCAGCGCCCCTCGAACGTGATCCAGGGGAACGCGTCGCCGGCGGCCGCCGCGTCGCTCGGGATCGTCTTCACGCTCGGCCGAAGCTCGCGGTGCGGGCCGAGGGTGTCGTCGCAGCCGACGCCGGCCTCCGCCGAGCTGCCGAGGTACAGCGCGTCGGTGAACTTGTTCGCGTGCGACCCGGCGGCTGGATAGACGACCGGGTGCGTCCCGACGCGGTCGAGCTTCTCGTCGTCCGTCCAGTCGGCGCGCTCGGCCCCCTCGTGCGAGCTGTACCCGACCGAGGTGGGCTCCGTCGCGAGTGCTGCGCGCGCGTCGTCCGCGTCGAAGACGAGCTGGATCATCTCCCAGTCGCCCTCGTGGGTGTTGTTGAAGTCGTTGAAGGGGTAGAAGAACCAGTACTGCAGCCCCACCTTCCCGGGGTAAGCGGGCTCGGAGACGACGTGCGCGTAGACGGCGGGCTCGCTGCCCTCCGTGAGGCGACGGGCCCACAGCTCATACGTGCAGCCGGGGTCGAGGGCGTTCCCCGGGAAGTCGAGGTGGTACTCGTAGAGCCCCGCGAGGTCGTCGGCGGCCGGGCCGATCTTCACCAGATCGAAGGCGTTCCAAGGGCCGCGGAGTGCGACCGTCGGGTCGCCGAAGAGCACGTCGACGTCCGTCGGGACGTACGGCTCGCCCGGCCCGCACTCCTCGGTCTGCTCGACGAGGCGGACGACGGGCGCGTATTTCTCGGCGAGCGCCGTCTCGTCGGCGAGGTCCGCGGCGGCGGCCGGGGCGGCCGCGAGAGCGACGCCTGCGGCCAGCACGACCAGGAGGGCCCGCGGTCTCACGTCGGGCGATTCTGTCAGGCGTCGCGCGGCGACCGGCTCAGCTCGGTTTCGGCGGCGGCTGGCCCGGGAGCAGCGAGCCGAGCCCCAGGCCGGGCGCGACGCCGTCCAGCACATCGTTGACGTCCTCGAGCGCGCCTTGAACCGGCGCCGGGGGATCCCCGGCGGGCGCCTGCGGGTCGGCCGGGGTCAGGATGTCCTGGACCGGCTCCAGCACGTCCTCCACGAGGGGCGGCACGGCCTCCGTGACCGGCGCGAGCGGATCCTTCACCGGCCCGAGGACGTCCCCGGTCGGCCGAGCGGGAGCGGGCGGGACGGGAACCCCGGGTGGAGGCGGGGCGACCGGCGTCATGGCGTGCTCGGACGTGGTCTCGACGGAAGAAGCGGTCCCGGCCTCGTCCGGTGGCACCGACCGTGTCACCGGAGGCTCGACCTCCGAGCCCGACGCCTCCGGCACCGCGATCGCGCGAACCGGTGTGACTGTTGGAGACGGCACCTTCAGCGGACCGGTTGGTCGGGCGGCACCGGCGTGCGCGCTCGGCACGACGCGATCCGTGGGTCTGGAGATACTCGGCGAAAGTGCCACGGAGCGATGAACGGAGGCCGGCGCCGACCTCTCCGGGACCGAGGACAACGAGGGCTCGACGGCCGGCACCGACCCGACCGGAAGGGCCACGGCGACGGCTGCCGCCGACGCAGCGCCGGCCGCCGGTGACAGCGGGATGCGTGCGAGAACCGGCGCGTGGGCCAGCCACGCGAGTGGCCCGCTCACGAGCCGGCGGGAGCGGATCGAGATCCCGAGAAACGCCCGCACGACCGTCGGGTCGAACTGCGTCCCGGCGCACCGGGCGAGCTCCTGACGGGCCTCGGCGGTGGAGCCGGCGTCACGGTAGGAGCGGGAGGATGTCATCACGTCGTAGACGTCGGCGACCGCGACGATCCTTCCGGCCAGCGAGATCTCCGGCCCGGCCAGCCCGCGCGGATAGCCCTTCCCGTCCCATCGCTCGTGGTGCTCCTCGATCGCGAGGCCCCACTCGCCGAGCCATTCGCGCAACGGCTCGGCGAGGCGCGCGCCGGCGACCGGGTGCCCCTTGATCGCGTCCCACTCGGAGTCCGTCGGCCGGCCGGCCTTCGTGAGCATCTCGCGGGGCACATCGAGCTTGCCGATGTCGTGGAGAAGTGCCGCCCAGTTGAGCAGGTCGAGCTCGTGCCGACCGAGCCCCAGCTCCCGGCCGATGCTCTGGGCATAGGCGCGAACCCGCTCGGAGTGGCCTCGCGTGAGCCTGTCGTGCACGTCGAGCAGCGCGACGAGCTCGAGCAGCAGCTGCGCCGACTGAGCCGGCGTCCGATCGGCGGAGAGGCGTCGCTCCGCAAGCCGCTCCTCCAGGGTGGCCGTGGTCCCCGAATGCAGGGCCATCCGGAAGCGCGAGGGCGCGCCGTCCGGGAAGACGAGCGAGAGTCGCATCAGGGCGGCGAGGGGCAGGAGGCGGCGCACCAGCCGCCCCGCCGCGACGAGCGCCACGGTTGCCGACGCGGACAGCGCCAGCCACCACTCCACGTACTGGATGCCGTGCCCCTCGGGCGGCGGGACGGCCCGGCTTGCGACGTAGACCACCGCTACCGAGACCGCGATCGGGCTGCACCACGCCACAAGGCGGAGGAATAGGGCGAACGTGGGCCGTGCCTGCCATCGGGATCCAGCGCGTCCGGGCAGGGCAACGGGCGGACGAGACGTCGATCGCGACGCCGATGGTCGAGTCGATGGCCGCATGGGCACCCGCCTTTCGAAAAGCCGCTGCATTTCGAAGCTTCGAGGCATCGAGCCAACGTGCGTCACCCCTCGGAGGGAGGCTCGTCACTCGATCGAGGGACCAGGCTGCTTGCCGCGATGGAAAACGGTGGCGAAGGGGAGGATGCTCGTCTCTCTACGCTGGGCGCGTGCGCGTGCTCACCGTCGTCGGCAACCGTCCGCAATTCGTGAAGGCCGCGCCGTTGTCCGAGGCGCTCCGGGACGCCGGGATGGAGGAGGTCGTAATCCATACCGGCCAGCACTGGGACGACGAGCTCTCCGAGATCTTCATCGAGGAGCTGGGACTCGCCGAGCCGACGCACCGGCTCGACCTCCGAACGGCCGACGTCGACACGCTGACGCGACCGCTCCGGTCGCTCGTCGAGGCGGAGCGGCCCGACCTCGTGCTCGTCCTCGGCGACACCAACTCGACGCTCGCGGGCGCACGGGCCGCCGCGTCGGCGGGCGTCCCGATCGCGCACGTGGAGGCCGGGCTTCGCAGCGGCGACCTCGAGATGCCCGAGGAACGCGCACGGATCGAGGTCGACGGGCTGGCCGCGGTCCTCCTCTGCCCCGACGAGCGATCGGCCGAGATCCTCCGGGCGGAAGGCGTCGGCGGGCGCATCGAGGTCGTCGGCGACGTGATGGCGGACGCGACCCTGCGCTTCGCGCCGATCGCGCGCGAGCGCGTCACCCCACCCCACCCGCCCGGCACGTACCTCGTCGCGACGGTCCACCGCGAGGCGAACGTGCGCCCCGAGCGGCTGCGACGGATCGCAGCGGGCCTGTCACGGCTCGACGAGCCGGTCGTCTTCCCCGCCCACCCGCGCACGGCAGGTGTGCTCGCCAGCGAGCGGATCCCCCTGGGCGCCAACGTCGAGCTGCGTGAGCCGGTCGGCTACCTCGCCTTCGCCTCCGCGGCGTCGCAGGCGCGGGTGATCGTCACCGACTCCGGCGGCCTCCAGAAGGAGGCGTACTGGTACGGCGTCCCGTGCGTGACGCTCCGTCCGTCGACGGAGTGGGTGGACACGGTCGAAGTCGGCGCCAACGTGCTCGTCGACGACGACCCGGACGCGCTCGTCGCGGCGGTCGCCTCTGCTCGGTTCCCGTCGGAGGCGCCGCCGCTCTACGGCGACGGGCGGGCCGCGCAGCGGGTTGCCGCTGCGGTCGCTCCCGCCTGAGCCCGGCTCACGGGCGGCCGTCGAGGAGCTCGCGCGTGGCGGGCGAGGCGAGGAGGGTCGCCGCCCGACCGGGGACGAGGGTCGCCGCGAACGCCGTCAAGATCCCCTGCGCGTCACTGAGCGCCCCGGCCGCCCCCTCCTGGTCCCGCATCTCGGCCAGCGCCGCGGCGAGCGCCGCGCGCGCCTGCCACCGTCCGACCGGGTTGACGAGCGTGTCCGCGAGCTCGACCGCCGCACCAAGCTCGCGCAGCCCGTCGTCGCCGCGGTCGAGCCGGACGAGCGCCCGGCCGAGGTGCGCACGCGCCAGCGCCTCGTACTTCCGGCGGCGGGTGCGGACGGTGACCTCGACGGCCTTCGCGGCCCACTCGGCGGCGCTCTCGGGCGGCTCCGCGTGCAAGGCGATCTCGGAACGGGCCACGGCGAGCCGGCCGAGGATCAGCCAACGCGTCCAGCCGGTCGCCTCGGCTGCGTCCTCCCAGAGTGCCGGCCAGTCCGCCTGTGCCCGTCCGATGTCCCCGGCGAGCAGGTCCGTCTGGAGGAGGTCGGAGAGCGCGAAGCGGCGCGGCATGCCGAAGGGGAGGTCGCGCGACGCCTCGAGCGCCGTCTCGTTCGCGGCGCGCGCCGCCGCGAGGTCACCGAGCTCGCGGAACACGACCGACTGGTAGTTGGGGAGGTACGGGTAGGCCCCGGCCCCGAGCTCGCGGGCGACGGCCATGATCGCGTCGAGCTTCTCGAGCGCGACCTCGTGCTCACCCAGGCCGACGCTCGCCATGGCGTCGACCCCGCCGCCCCGCAGGAGGGCGTGGACGCTCTGCACCTCGCCGCCGGCGTCGCGCGCGCGGACGGCGCAGGCGACGGAGCCGCGGTAGTCCCCCGTCCAGTACTTCACGTCCGCCTGCAGGTGAAGGTGGTCGGCGTGCTCGTATCCACGCACGCCGTCGGGCCAGCGCTCGAGCGCCTCGTCGCCGAGCGTGAGCGCGCGGTCGACATCGCCCTCGTCGCCGCGCATCGCGAGGGCGTTGCTGACGAGCGCCGCGGCGGCCGCCTGCCCGCCGGCGTCGCCGAGCGTGTCCGCAAGCGCGACCGCCTGCTCGCCGTAGGCGAGCGCCTCGTCGTGGCGCTCGCACCAGATCTCGGCGCGACCGAGGTAGAGGAGACAGTCGAGCCGCTCTGCCGCCTCGAGCTCGGGGAGGACGCCCGCGAGCTCGGCGACGGCCTCGTGGTCCGCGTCGAGCGTCTTGAGCGCCATCCCGCGCCGCAGCCGGATGGTCGCGCGCATCTCGGGGCTCCCGGCCAGCTCGAGCGCCTGGGAGTAGAGGTCGACGACCTCCTGCGTCGCCCAGCCGCGCTCGGCGACCTCGGCAGCGGCGAGGAGGTGCGGCAGCGCGCGCTCTGCCTCGCCGGCCGCCCGCCAGTGGTGCGCGAGGATCCAGCCGAGCTGCTCCGCGTCGTCGCCCGCGAGGCCCTCGACGTGCCGAGCGAGGTCGGCATGGCGTGTCGCGCGCTCGCCCCGCGGGAGCGTCGCGTACGCGACGTCGCGGATCAGGGCGTGCCGGAAGCGGTACTCCACGTCGCCCTCGAGACGGCTGTCCTGCTCGCGGCGCACGAGGTCTCGCTGCCCGAGCTCGTCGAGCGCCTCGTCGACGTCGATGCCGGGCGTGAGCGCCTCGACGAGGTTCCGCCAGAACGTCCGCCCGACCACCGACGCGGAGAAGAGGACGGAGCGGAGCGGCGGGGCGAGGGCGTCGACGCGGGCGGCGATAGCGGCCGTGACCGTCACGGGCAGCCCGGCGTCCGCGATGCCGTCCGCGAAGCTCGCCGCGAGCTCCTCGACGAACAGCGGGTTGCCCTCCGCGACGTCGACGAGGCGGTCCACCGTGTCATCCGTCCCGGTGCCGACGAGGGCCACCGCGAGCTGGCGCGTCTCCGCCGCGCTCAGCGGCTGGAGCGCGATGCTCGTGTGCGCGGGGAGCCGCGCGCCCCACGGCTGCGAGTCGAAGAGCTCGGGCCGCGCGAGCACGACGATCACGGCCGCCGTGTCGCGCAGCTGCGTGCCGAGGTACTCGAGCAACTCGAGCTCGCTCGCCGCGGCCCAGTGGATGTCCTCGTAGACGACGAGCGTCGGCCGCTCGTCACCGAGGCACTCGATCATGCGACGCAGCGAGAGGAAGAGGAGCTTCTGCCGGATGACACGCGCGTCGGCACCGTGACCGAGCAGCGCGGTGAGATGGCGCCCCGTGTCGGCGACCTCGGCAGGGGGCACGAGCCCGCTCACGCCGCGCGCGAGCTTCTCCCGGGCGAGCGGAGGCGGGTCGGACTCGAAGATCCCGAACGCGTGACGGACGAGCTGCGCCGAGGCGTGGTAGCCCGTCTGCTCCTCGTAGGGGAGGCAGCGCCCGCGCAGCACCCGGCCACCGGCCGCCTCGACGTCGGCGGCGAGCTCGCGGCAGAGGCGCGACTTCCCGATCCCGCTCGGCCCGACGACCGTGACGAGATGAGGCCGTCGGTCGGCGATCGCGTGCCGCCAGACCGACCGGATGATGTCGGTCTCGCGCGACCGGCCGACGAATCGGCCCGGCGTGCCCGGGCGGTCGCCGGGGTCGTCCGCCACCCCGGTCGCGAGCCACATCGCGAGCGGCTCCGCCTTCCCCTTCGCGGTGACCGGCGCGAGCGCCTCGTAGTCGATTGCGAACCGGGTCGCGCGGCGGGTCTCGGCGCCGACGACGAGGCCGCCGGGAGGAGCGGCGGCCTGCATCCGCGCAGCGGTGTTGACGACGTCGCCGATCGCGAGCGGCTCGCCCGCGTCCTGCCGCGCGATGTTGACGATCGCCTCGCCGGTGTTCACCGCGGCACGCGCGTCGAGATCGAACCCCCGTTCCCGAAGCTCGGCGATGCTCTCGAGCACGCGGAGCCCGGCCCGGACCGCCCGTTCGGCGTCGTCGCCGTGCGCGACGGGAGCGCCGAAGACCGCCATCACGGCATCGCCGATGAACTTCTCCAGGACGCCGCCGTACGCCTCGATCCGCTCTCGCGCCACGGCGTGGTAGCGCCCGAGGGCGTCGCGGACGTCCTCGGGATCGGCGTCGTCCGACGCGGCGGTGAAGCCGACGAGGTCGACGAACAGGATCGCGACGAGCTTCCGCTCCTCGTGCGGCATCGCCTCGCGCGAGAGCGGCGCGCCGCAGCCGGCGCAGTAGAGCGCGTCGGCGGTGGCCGGCCGTGAGCAGCGCGGGCAGCGGCGATCCACGGTGGCCGCGTTGCCTTCCACGCAACGAGTATCCCGACCCTCGCCGCGGCTGTCCAAGGCCGACGCCCGGAAAGTGACCCATGCAGGGCGTTCGAGCTTGTGACGACCCGTCACGAGCGGGTCGCCCGGGTAGCATGTCGCGCCGTGACGACCCCCGAGACGACCGAGGAGAGCCACGCCGGCAGTGGGGCGGCGACGTACGACGTCGCGATCGTCGGCGCAGGCTACGTCGGCGTGCCACTCGCGCAGGTCTTCGCCGAGGCCGGGCGTCGCGTCGTGCTCGTCGAGACCGACGCCGGAAGGGTCGAGAAGCTCCGCCGCGGTGAGAGCTACATCGAGGACGTGCCGTCCGAGACGCTCGGGCCGCTCGTCTCCGAGGGGCGCCTCGGCGCGACCACCGACTACGACGTGCTCCGCGACGTGGACGCGATCCTCATCGCGCTCCCGACACCGCTCTCGAAGCAGCGCGAGCCGGACCTCACCATCGTCGTCGGGGCGGGCGCCGAGATCGGAAAGCGCCTGCGGCCGGGCCACCTGGTGGTCCTGGAGTCCACGACGTACCCGGGGACGACCCGGGACGCGCTCCTCCCCGTGCTCGAGAGGGAGTCGGGCCTCGCCGCGGGGAAGGACTTCCACCTCGCTTTCTCGCCCGAGCGGGTCGACCCCGGCCGCGTCGACTGGACGACGAAGACCGTCCCGAAGGTCGTGGGCGGGATCGACGAGGCGTCGACGGACGCAGCGGCAACGCTCTACGGCTCGGCCGTCGACACGGTGCACCGGGTGTCGTCACCGGAGGCGGCCGAGCTGACGAAGCTCCTCGAGAACATTTTCCGTTCGGTCAACATCGCGCTCGTCAACGAGCTCGCGCAGCTGTGCGACCGGATGGGGATCGACATCTGGGAGGTCGTGGACGCGGCGGCGACGAAGCCCTTCGGGTTCATGCCCTTCCAGCCGGGGCCGGGCCTCGGCGGCCACTGCATCCCGATCGACCCCTTCTACCTCACCTGGAAAGCGCGCGAGTTCGACTTCCAGACCCGCTTCATCGAGCTCGCGGGCGAGGTCAACCAGAACATGCCGTACTACTGCCGCTCGCGGGTCTCCCAGGCGCTCAACCACGGCGCGCAGAAATCGCTGTCGGGCTCCGACGTGCTCGTCCTCGGCGTCGCCTACAAGGCCGACATCTCCGACTGGCGCGAGTCGCCCGCCGTGAAGCTGATCGAGCTCCTCCGCAACGCGGGGGCGAACGTCGCCTACCACGACCCGCACGTCGCGTCGTTCGCGACGGACGGCATCGCGCTCGAGTCGGTGCCGCTCGCCCCGGCCGACTACGACCTCGTCGTGATCGCCACAGCGCACTCGACCGTCGACTACCCGAAGCTCGTCGCGGACTCGCAGCTCGTCGTCGACCTGCGCAACGCGACGGGGCGCGCAGGCGTCACGAGCGACAAGGTCTGGAAGCTTTGACCCACGTCGCCCACGCGGGCGTCGGCGGCTGGGGTAGGAACGTCGTCCGGGTCGTCGGAGAGCTCGCCGACCTCGCGTGGATCTGCGACACCGACGACGAGCGCCGGGCGGAGTACGCGGCGCGCTACCCGCAGGCGCGGACGACGGCGTCGTTCGACGACGTCGTCGCCGACGACTCGATCGAGGCGGTCGTGATCGCGACGCCGGTTCCCACTCACTACGAGCTCGCGAAGCGCGCGCTGGAGGCGGGCAAGCACGTCTTCGTCGAGAAGCCTCCCGCGATGCGAGAAGCCGAGATGGAGGAGCTCCTTGCCCTCGCCGAGGCGCGCGACCTCGTCCTGATGCCCGGCCACCTGCTCCTCTACCACCCCGGGCTCCGCAAGGTGAAGGAGCTCGTCGACGCCGGCGAGCTCGGCGAGGTCGCGTGCGTCTACGGCAACCGCCAGAACCTCGGCGTGATTCGCTCGAACGAGAACGCGCTCTGGTCGCTCGGCGTCCACGACCTCTCGGTGATCCTCTGGCTGCTCGAGGAGGAGCCGACGGAGGCGGTCGCCCACGGCATGGACTACCTGCAGGACGGGATCGAGGACGTCGTCTTCTGCTTCCTCCGCTTCCCGTCGGGCAAGGTCGCGCACATGCACCTCTCCTGGCTCGACCCGCACAAGATGCGGAGGATGACCGTCGTCGGGCGCGAGAAGATGGTCGTCTTCGACGATATGGAGCTCGAGCGCAAGGTGACCGTCTACGAGAAGGCGCCCTGGGAGCCCGCGAAGACGTACGGCGAGTGGCGAACGCGGACGGGGGACATCTACAGCCCCAAGATCCCGACCGATGAGCCGCTGCGGCTCGAGCTGCAGCACTTCCTCCGCCTCGTCGCCGACGGGCCGGGCGACCACCGCGAAGCCCGTGACGGGCTCGCCGTCGTCCGGACCCTCGACCGGCTCACCGAGAGCCTGCGCGCCACCAGGGGCTAGGCGTCATGGCCGACGTCCATCCGACCGCTGTCGTCCATCCGGGGACGGTGCTCGGCGAGGGCGTCAGGGTGCTCGAGTACGCCGTCGTCGGCAAGCAGCCGACGCTCTCGCCCCGCTCGACGGCGAAGCGGGACGCCGCCGCCGCCGCCGACGGTGATCGGGGACGGGACCGTCGTGTCGACGGGAGCGATCGTCTTCGCCGGCTCGACGATCGGCGCGCGGGTGATCCTCGGCGACCAGTCGTGCGTCCGCGAGCGCGTCGCGATCGGCGACGACGTCGTCGTCGGCCGCGGCTCGCTCGTCGAGAATGACACGACGATCGGGGCCCGCACGAAGATCCAGGCCGACGCGTATGTCACGGCCTACTCGACGCTCGAGGAGGACGTCTTCGTCGCCCCGTGCGTCGTGACCACGAACGACAACTTCATGGGCAGGACCGAGAAGCGGCTCGAGCTGATGAGAGGCCCGACGATCCGCCGCGGGGCGCGGATCGGTGGCGGCGCGATCCTCTGCCCCGGCATCGAGGTGGGGGAGGAGGCGTTCGTGGGCGCCGGCGCGGTCGTGACGAAGGACGTCCCGCCGCGCACGGTCGTCGTCGGGAGCCCCGCGCGCGCGATCCGCGAGGTCCCTGCTGAGGAGCTCCTCTAGACGCCGGAGCTCGCGGCGAGCAGCACCGTCGCGACGAGCGGGATCGCCAGCAGGACGCCGGCGCCGATCGCGGGCCAGACGCGGCGGCCCAGGCTCCGTCGTCGCCTCACCGCATCGATCCGGCGAATGCCCTGGACGGCAGCGAGCGCGCCGGCGGACAGCAGGTAGCCCTCGTGGAGCTCGAAGTCGGCCCACGCCCAGGACGCGATCCACGGCAGGAGAAGCACGGCGACGAGGCCCGCGAGAGCGACGATGCTCCAGCCGGGGATCCGCGCGAGCAGGAGCGCGAGGGCGAGGACGACGAAGCCGAGCGCGAGCACCGCGACGGTCGTCCCGTGGCTCTCGACCTCATCGGCGAACCCGGTGTCGTCGATTCCCTCCGAGGGGACGTTGGCGGTGGCGAGCTGGATCCCGGTGAACGTCACCGGCGTCCCGCACGAGACCGTCGCGAACGGGAGCAGGAAGCCGACGAGCGCCGCCACGAGCAGCGTCGCCGGAACTGTCCGGGAGCGCGCGGCGGCGGCGGGACGCGGGTCCTCGGCGTCCGCACGTGTCGCCTGCAAGTCGAGCTGGCCTTCCATGACTCGACCGTAGGACGGCCGTGGGCCGCCGAGTACCGGGCGCGCACCCGTTCCGTCTCGGGGACAACCCCGATCGGTGCCGGCGGATGGTCGCTCGGCGGCCCTGGTCGTCAGGCTGGGCGGAGGAGGCGGCTTCCGCCTCGAGCGCGCGGAAGTCGACCTTCGCCGATCTTCGTCAGCGGAAGCTCGGCGCGGAACACGACGTCGCGCGGGCACGACCACTTGATCAGGCGCTCACGGCAGTGCGACGCGATGAGCTCCCCTGCGAGGGCGTCCGTCGCCGAGGCGGGGTCGCGAGGACGACGTAGGCCCTGACCCGCTGGCCCTGCGACTCCGCTGTCTTCATCGCATCTCTCCTCCGTCGGAGATCCGGCTGACGATGAGAGCGTGCGACGCACCGCTAACGGCCGCTGACGCGGGACGGAGGGAGGGGGTTGCGGCCGCCGCGGGAAGGGCGCATCGTGCGCGCGTGGACGTGCGGCGTCAGGGCGCTCCCCGAGGACCGGCGGCCGGCGAGACCGGGGGTAGCCCGGTGGCCCGCAGCCGGGCCGCGTGTGACGATTGGCCCGATGCCCCGGACCGTCGTCATCGTGGACGACCACGCCCGGTTCCGGCGCTCGGCCCGGAAGCTCCTCGAGCTGGAGGGGTTCGCCGTGATCGGTGAGGCGGCCGACGGCGCCTCCGGGGTCGAGGTCGTCGAGCGGCTCCGGCCGGACGTCGTGCTGCTCGACGTCGCGCTGCCCGACACGAGCGGTCTCGATCTCGTCCCGGCCCTCAGCGTGATCTCCGATGTCGTGCTCGTCTCCAGCCGCGATCCGGGAGACGTCGCCGGCCCCGTCCGACGGAGCAAGGCGCTCGCCTTCATCCCGAAAGACCAGCTGACCGGAGAAGCGGTTGCGACCGCCCTGGAGCGGCGGCGATGAAGGCGGTCAAGATCGCGCTCGCGATCCTCGCGATCCCGCTCGGCGTGATGGCGTTCCGCCTCCTCCACGACGACCTCCACCAGAGCGAGATCCGCTCGCTCCCCGCGGTCGTGATCGGCTGGACGGCGATCGCGACGGGGCTCCTCGCGTGGTGGCAGCGGCCCGCGAACCGCATGGGGCTCCTGATGACCCTCTTCGGCTTCGCCGTCCTGATCCGCCCCTGGCAGTACAGCGACGAACCGTGGATCTTCGCGATCGGCTTCGCGCTCGGGAGCCTGAGCTTCGCCCTCTTCGGGCACGTCGCGCTCGCCTATCCGACCGGGCGCGTCGTCGACCGGCTCGAGCTGCTGGCTCGTCCGGGCCGGGTACGTCACGGTCGCTCGCATTCCCGCTCGCGATCCTGCTCGTCGCGCCGAGCGAGGCGCGTGCTCGAGTACGCGCCGCTCGCGCCCGAGAGCCCGTTGCTCGTCACGGCCGACGACGGAGCTCGCGCGCGCGCTCGAGCGAGCCTTCGTGATCGTCTTCTTCGGCTTCCTCACCGCCTGCTTCGTCGCCCTCCTGCTGCGGAAGTTCGTCGATGGCCACCCCGCGCTCGACGACGGATCCTCGCGCCGCTCCTGCTCGCCGCGAGCGTGGCGGCGCTCCGCGCGTTCTACGAGTTCCTCTCGACCTTCGGCAGCGACGTGCCCGCGATCGCCGACTACGTCTACTGGTGGCAGGTGATCGGCCAGGTCGCGCTGTCATTCGCGATCGTCTGGGGGCTCCTCTACTCCAGCCTCGCCGCCGCGCACGTCGCCGACCTGGTCCGCGACCTCGACCAGGTGCCGCCCGGAGCGAGCTCCGCGAGGCGCTCGCGCGGGCCCTCGACGACCCATCGCTCGAGCTCGCGTTCTGGCTGCCCGAGCGCGCGTGCATACGCAGACGCCGACGGGCGGCCCGTGGTCGCTCTACCGGCGCCCGGTCCGCGCCGCGCGGTCACGCGTGCTCGAGAGCGACGGCGAGCCGATCGCGGCGCTCGTGCACGACCCAAGCCTGAGCGACGACCCGCGGCTCCTCGACGCGGCGGGCATGGCCGCCCGCCTGGCGCTCGAGAACGCGCGCCTCGCGGCCGAGCTCCGCGCGCAGCTCGCGCAGGTGCAGGAGTCGCGCGCGCGAATCGTCGCCGCCGGGGACGAGCAGCGCCGCCGGATCGAGCGGGACATCCACGACGGCGCCCAGCAGCGCCTCGTCGCGCTCGCGCTCGAGCTGCGCGCGGCGCAGCTGCGGCTCGGCGCCGAGCGTCGGATCCTGCAGTCGAGGCCGTGCTCGACGCAGGCGGTCGACGAGCTGCAGCACGCGGTGTCGGAGCTGCGCGAGCTCGCGCGCGGCGTCCATCCCGGCGGTGCTCACCGAGGAGGGCCTCGCGGCGGCGCTCGAGTCGCTCGCCGTCCGCACGCCGATGCCGGTCACGGATCGTCGCCGCTCCGGACGGGCGGCTACCCGAGCGAGATCGAAGCCGCCGCGTACTTCGTCGCGTGCGAGGCGCTGGCCAACGCGGTGAAGCACGCGGCGCGAGCGTCGGTGACGATCAGCGCCGCGCCGCAGGAACGGCACGCTCGTCGTCGAGGTCGCCGACGACGGGTCGGGCGGGGCGGCGTCGAACGGGACGGCTCGGGCCTGCGCGGCTCTGGCCGACCGCGTCGAGGCGCACGGCGGACGCCTGCGGGTGGAGAGCCCTCCCGGCGGCGGGACGCGCGTCGTCGGGGAGCTGCCGTGCGCGTCGTGATCGCCGACGACTCCGTGCTCCTGCGGGAAGGGCTCGCGCGCGTCCTCGCCGAGCACGGCTTCGAGGTCGTCGCTCAGGTCGGGTGACGCCGACGGCCTGCTCAAGCGGGTCGTGCCGGAGCGAGCAGCCCGACGTGGCGATCGTCGACGTCCGCATGCCGCCGACCCACACGGACGAGGGCACGCAGGCGGCGCTCGCGACTCCGCGAGCCGACACCCGGAGGTCGGCGTGCTCGTCCTCTCGCAGGTCGTCGAGGCGCGGCACGCGCTCACGCTCTTCCGCGACAGCCCCGAGGGGTTCGGCTACCTGCTCAAGGATCGGGTCGTCGAGCTCGAGGAGTTCCTCTACGCCGTCCGCCGCGTCGCGAACGGCGGCACCGCGATCGACCCCGACGTCGTCGCGCAGCTACTCGGCCGCCACGCGGGACGACGACCCGCTCGACGGAGCTGACGCCGCGCGAGCGCGAGGTGCTCGGCCTGATTGCCGAGGGCCGCTCGAACCAGGCGATCTGCGCGAAGCTCTTCCTCAGCCCGAAGACCGTCGAGACGCACGTCAACTCGCATCTTCCTCAAGCTCGGCCTTCTGCCAGGCGCCGGACGACCACCGCCGCGTGCTCGCCGTGCTCGCGTATCTCCGCGGAAGTGGAGCCGCGTAACATGCGCCGATCCGGGTACGCCGCGTAGCCCAAGGACGACGACCCGCGAAGCTCCTCGAGGGGCTGGTCGCACTCGTGACGTACGCGGCGATCGCCGTCGTCATCACGTGGCCGCTCGCGCGACGGCTGGGCTCCGCGGTGATCGGCGACCCGTCGTCGGACATGGGCGGCACCGTCGGCTGGCTCTGGACGCTCGGCCAGGAAGGCGGCTACCACGTCTTCGGCACGACCGAGCACGCGCTCACGGGTGCGCCTCTGGGCTGGACGCAGGGGAACGCGCTCAACCTCCAGTGGCTCCTCTCGTACTACCCCGCCTACCTCGCGTCGAGGGTCTGGGACGAGGTGGTGGCGTACAACCTGACGGTCCTAAGCGGGCTCGCGCTGTCGTCCGTCGCGATGTACGCGCTCGCCCGCCGTCTCGGCTGCTCACCGCTCGTGGCGGGCTGGGCCGGGCTCGTCTACCTGCTGTTCCCGTGGCACATCTGGCGCGTCAACGTCGGCCACGCGTCGCTCGTCCACCTCGAGGTGCTGCCGATCCTCTTCCTCGCGCTCGACGCCTGGGTGCGGCGCCCCTCGACCGGGCGCGTCGCGCTCGTCGGGCTTGCGACCGCGGCGTGCTGGCTCGCCTCCGGCTACTGGGGTGCGATGGCGGTGATCGGCGCCGTCGCCTTCGGCCTCGCGGCGAGCGCCGTCCGGGCGCGCGCAACCGGACTGCGGCGCGCGGCGGGCGGTCTCGGCGTCCTCACGCTCGGCGTGCTCCTCGGAACGATCGCGATCGGCCTGCTGTCGCTACCGGGGCGCGCGGAAGGCGGGATCACGATCCCCCGCACCCTGGAGGACCTCTCGATCTACGGCGCACGGCCGGTCGAGCTCCTCGTCCCGGCCGCCGACAATCCGATCCTCGGCGATGCGACCTCCTCGTTCCGGCGCGGCCAGCACGGGAGCCACGTAGCGGAGACGACGCTCTTCCTCGGTTGGCTGAGCGTCGCGCTGGCCGCGGTCTGGCTCGTGTTCGTCCTCCTGCGGCGCCGGGCGGTCGAGCGCGGCCGCATGGCGACGACGGCCGGACTCGTCGGGGCCCTCGTCGCCGGGCTGGCGTTCGCCGCCCCGAGCCCGATCGGGATCGGCGGCGGCCGCCTGTTCACCTGGACGCCGTCCTGGTTCCTCTTCCAGGTCCTCCCGGAGGTGCGCGTGCCCTCGCGCTTCCTCGCGCTCGTGTCGACGGTGGTGATCGCGCTCGCCGCGCTCGGGCTTCAGCTCGCGCGCGACCGCGTCGCGAGGCGCACGGCGAACGCGAGCGGAGGAATCCTCGGCATCGCTGTCGTGACCGCGGCGGTCGTCGTCAGCGTCGTCGAGCTCTGGCCGAACGTCGGCACAGAGACCCGGGCCGACCGGCTCCCCGCCGTCTACGCGGCGGTCGAGCCCAGCCCGGCCGGCGTCCTCGCCGAATACCCGATGGACGAGGGATCCGACTATCGGTTCTGGCAGCGCCTGCACCGCCGGCCGCTGCTGAACGGCGCCGGCCTCGGCTCGGACGCCGACGACGTGGCCCGCAGGCTCGTCGACCCGTCGGCGCCGGGGACGGCGGCGGCCCTGTCGCTCCTCGGCGTCTCGGTGATCGCGACGCGCTCGGACGCGCTCGACTTCACGGAGGGCGTGCCCGACGTCCCGAACGCGAGCTGGGGCGCCGGATACGGGCTCGTCAGACGCCTCCCTGACGGCTCGTCCGTCTGGCGCGTCACGGCCGCGCCCGCCCCGGCCGTCGCGGCGCTTCCAAGTCCGGGATTCGACGACCCGACACGGCACGCGGACGGGCTCGTCGGATATCCGCTGCGGAACGCGTCGGGCCGGATCGTGCTCCGCGCCAAACGCCCCGTACGGGCACGGATGACGTTCGACGTGGTCGCCCCGGGACGGAGGCGAGCGCTGCGCGTGGGCGGCGGCGCGGGCTCTATCGCGCGGACGGTCGCGGGCCGGACGCCCGTGTCGCTCGTCGTCGACGTCCCGGCGGGCACGTCCGTCCTCACCGTGACGAGCGACGCCGACGGGATCGAGCTGTCGGCGCCGGTGCTGACCGCGACCGCAGACCCTGCAGACCTCCGCGCCGAGCAGGTTTCGGCCGATCCGGGTTTCTGACGCCTCGGTGGCGCTAGGTTCGTAGGCTCTCGTCCGCCCGTTCCCCGATGCTCGCCATGGTGCGGAGCCCCGCCACATCGACACCCGGACCGAACGCGCCGAGCGGAGCCTTCAGCAGCGCACTGCTCGCGTCCGCCTCGGTCGTCGCGACCGGGCTGAACTACCTGTTCCTCGTCGCGGCCGGCCGCATGCTCGGCAACGAGGACTACGGCGCCGTCGCCGCGCTGCTGGGCCTCCTCACGGTCGTCCTGCTCCCGACGGGCGCCGTCCAGCTCGCGGTCTCGCGCGAAGTCTCACGCCATCTCGCGGTCGGCGAGGTCGACGAGGCGCAGGGGTTCGCCTGGGCGACGCTCCGTCTCGGGCTCGTCGTGACGATGCCGCTCACGGTCGTCGCGTTCGCGTTCGTCGTCCCCATCCGCGAGCTGCTCAACATCGATTCCACGGCCGCCGTCGTGCTGGCGGCCGCCGGCGTCGTGGTCGCGCTCATCCTCCCCATCACCATCGGCGTCCTGCAGGGCTACCAGCGGTTCCCGGCCACCGCGGCGCTGTACGTCCTCCCGTTCGCGCTCCGGCTCGTGCTGCTCGCCGCGGTCGCGGCCTGGGCGGAGAACCAGGTCGGCGGCGCGATGTTCGCCGCCGTCGGCGGCGCGCTCGTGAGCGGCGGCGTCGCGCTCTGGCTCGTGCGCCGACCGATGCGCCTCGGAGCCCGGATGCCGCGACCGGACATCCGCCCGTTCCTCGGCTACCTCTGGCCGGTCGTCGTCGGCCTGATCGGAATCGCGTTGCTGACGAACGGTGACATCCTCGTCGTCAAGGCGCGCTTCTCGGCCCACGACGCGGGCGACTACGCCGCCGCCTCGGCGTTCGCGCGCGTCGCGTTCTTCCTGCCCGCGACGGTGCTCGCCGTCCTCTTCCCGCGGACGGCCGCACGGCAGGCGCGCGGCGAGGACACCGCGGACATCCTCGGCCGCTCGCTGATCGTCACGGCGGTGTTCTGCGCCCTCCTCGCGGGCGCGTTCGCGCTCGTCGGCGACACACTCGTCCGGCTCAGCTTCGGCGCCGAGTTCGCCGACGCGGGCGAGATCCTGCCCGGGCTCGCGGTCGCGATGATGTTCTTCTCACTCGCCAACGTCCTCGTCGGCTTCCACCTCTCTCGGGGAGAGACGCGGTACGCGTGGATCGTCGCCGTCGCCGTCGCCGTGCAGATGGTTGTCCTCGCGACGATCCCGAGCTCGCTCGACCAGGTCGTCTGGGCGAACATCCTGGTCGGCATCGCGCTCCTCGCAGCGCACGAGCTCCTCGTCGGGTCGAGCGTGCCCGCACTGCGAGCAGGGCTACGGCGGATGCGCGGGTAGGGCGCTCAGGCAGGCGCCGCGTACCCCCGTCGCCGGAGATCCTGGACGATGACGTCGGACGGCGAGGTCTCGGGAAGCGGCGTGCGCCTGCGGAAGCGGCCGGGGTCGTCGAGGAAGTCGCGGAGCACGTCGACGCGCATCCCCGACAGGACGACGTTCTCACCGAGCCCCTCCCGGCGCTCCGTCCGCACGCGGTGCACGAGGCACGGCAGGTCGAGGTAGAAGCACTCCTCCTGGCTCCCGCCGCTGTCCGTCACCGCGAACGCGCTGTGGCGCGAGATCTGCACGAAGTCGAAGAAGGGCAGCCGCCTGACGTGGACGAAGCGGGTCGAGTCGAAGAACGACTCGAAGCGGAACCGCTCGATCGCGGCGACTGTCACCGAGTGGTCGACGAAGAGGAGTGGTGTCTGCTCGGCCGAGTCGCGGAGCGCGCCGAGGGTCTCTCCGAGGAGGCGGCGGTCCTTGAGGAGCTCGAAGCGATGGAGCGAGACGACCCCGTACGGGCCGTCGGGGACGGGAACCGTCGCGACGCAGTGCTCGGGCACGAGGGCGAGGCTGTCGCGAATCGTGTTCGAGCCGGTGTCGACGACGTCGATCCCCTTCAGGTTGGACGTCGCCCACGGGCCGGGCGCGTAGTGGTGCCGGGCGAGCCTCGTGGCGAGGCGCCGGTTGAGCTCCTCGGGGAAGGGATGGCGCATGTCGAAGCTCCGGAGCCCGCTCTCGATGTGGGCGACGGGCACACGGAGGCCACGTCCCATCGCCGCGCCGAGCACCGTCGTCATCGTGTCGCCGTGGACGAGGACGAGGGGGTGTCCCGGCCCTGCCGTGAGGGAGCGCCGGAGCCGCCCGCGCCAGCGGGCGTACGTCCGGCTCGCCCGCCCCGAGCCACCGGGGGATGTCGGCGGTCACGCGCAGGTCGCGGCCGTTCCGACCCCGGGCGAACCAGAGGTCCGGCTGACGGAGCCCAAGCTGCTCGAGGAACGTCGGGATCTGCTCGACCTGCTGGCCGGTCGTGCCGAGCACATAGGGCTGCCCGATCCGGTCGAGGCGGAGGAGGACGGGGGCCAGCTTGATCAGCTCGCCCGTAGTGCCGAAGACGACGAGGATCATCCCGCGGCCGGCGCTCTGCGCCCTCGGGCGAGGAGGACCAGGCCGCGCCACATGCCGGCTCCGTGCGCGACGGCGTAGAGCGGCAAGAGCGCGCCGAACGCCGCCGCCTCGGCCGGCGAGCGCCTCGCTCGCACGACGACCGCGGCACCAGCCGCCGCAGTCGCTAGACCGAGCGCGGGAACGAGCGATGGGCGGCGCAGCGAGGCGAGCGCGAGCACGGCGCTGACGGGGAAGAACGCGGCGGCGACCGGGAAGAATCGCGACTCGCGCCGCCCGTGCCCGTCGAGGAAGTGCGTGCCGCGCTGGAACGAATGGCGGACAAAGGAGCTGAGCGACGCCCGCGGCGAGTAGTCGCAAGCGAAGTGGGGGGAGAGGTGGATACGGGTTCGCGTCGGCGATCGAGCGGATCAGCGCCGTATCGTCGTTCACGACCCGTGCGTCCGGATAGCGCATCCGGAACGCCCCGAGTGCCGCGACGAGGACGGGTCGCGGGGCGAGGAAGCATCCCGTGCCCTTCGGATAGCGGTCGAAGCTCTCGCTGTCGAAGCTGGTCGTCCGCGGGTCGTCGAAGTACTCGCGCCACGCGAGCTCCGCGAGCAGGTTCCAGAACGTGCCGAGGGGATTGCCACGGGTCTCGACGTGCACGTGGCCATTCCAGACGGTCTCACCTGCCTCCAAACGCCCCTCGACGAAGCCGAGGCTGCCCGGATGGAGGCGCACGCGCCCGTCGAGCAGGAGCACGTATTCCCCCTCGGATGCCTCGATCCCCGCCTTCCGGGCGAGGTAGCGACCGCGGTTCGTCTGCGAGAGGACGCGGAGCGGTAGTCCCGTCCCGACCACACTCCGCGCGACGTCTGCGCTCGCATCGGTCGAGCCGTCGTCGACGAGGACCAGTTCCGTCTCGAAGCCGGTGTGCCCGGTCGCAGCGAGGAGCGCTGCGATCGTGTCGCCGAGGTGGGCGGCCTCGTCGTGGACGGGCATGACGACGCTCAGCGTCGTGCTCATCGGCCTCGCGCGAAGCCGACGACGAAGCCGGCCACATAGCCGGCCTGCGTCGGCACGAGGCCGAGGCCCGCGAGCACGCCCGTGCCGAGCGAGCGGAAGCGGACGGACGCGAACAGGGCCGACCAGGCGAGCAGGAGGCCGAACGCCGCGACGAGGACGACGCCGACCTCACGGACGACGCCGGAGCCGGCAACGACGAGCACGCCGCCCGCGAGCGCCGCCCCCAGCGGGAGCAGCGACAGGAGCGTCGCACCGCTCAGGCTCCGCCCGTGCGAACGCCGCGCGGCGGCGCCGCGCGCCCGCGCGTGGGCGAGCACGCCTTCCAGGTGAGGGCGGAAGAGCGGGGGCGGCGAGGCGGTGATCGACGTGTCCGGCGTGTAGACGGTGCGGCCGCCCCGCTCGGCGAGCCACGAGACGAGATGCTCGCCGTCGACACCGGCCTCGCGCGCGGCGAGGTAGTCCTCTCGCCTCGCGACGCAGGTGTCCGCGGGGTAGTCGAGCACCACCCGGACGTTCCCGGGAAGTGGCGGAACCGCCGTGAGCCCCCGCCGAGCCGGGACTCGAGGATCGCCGCGGCCGCCTGCTGCGCGCGCGGGCCGGACAACGGCGCGATCGTGGCTGCGACGACGGCCGAGGCGCCGCCCGGCGAGAGGAACGGCACCGAGGCGCTCACCCAGTTGCCGGCGGGGCGCGCCTCCGGCGCGAGGACGGCGACGAGATCACCGCCCTCCGTCCCGTCTCCGTCCCCGACCACGAGCCGCTCGTAGTCGAGCAGCGACGCCACCTCCGGGTCGCCGAGCAGGGTCACGACGGGGAGGTCGTCGGGCGGTGGCAGGCCGGGGCCGAGCAGGTCGCGCTTGCGCTGGTACGTGTGGAGAACGCGAAGCCGGTAGAACACCGCGGCCGTGTCCCAAAGGGCGCGCGTGACGGCCCTCGAGCGAACACCCGAGCCCGTGAAGCGGTACTCGAGCCGAACCGGGAGCTCGCGCACGCGGTCGTAGCCGAGCGCATGGGCGACCGCGAGCAGCTCGAGGTCGAAGGCGAACCGCTTGACGAGGAGGAGCGGCATGACGCGCTCGACGACCTCGCGCCGGATGACCTTCAGACCGACCTGCGTGTCGCGGATGTCCAGGCGGAAGAGCGCGCGGTTTAGCAGCTGGTACGCCCTGCTCGCGAGGCGGCGCGAGCGCGGGTAGTGGACGAGCGATTCCGGATGGCGCTTCGATCCGATCGCGAGGTCGAGCCGCTCTCGACGCGCGACGTCCAGGTAGGCGGGAATCGCGGCGGGGTCGAGGTCGAGGTCGGCGTCGACGACGGCGACCCACTCGCCATGCGCGACCAGTGCCCCGGCCTTCACCGCGTACCCCTTGCCGAGGTTGCGGTCGTAGTGGATCACCCGGAGGCCGGGGATGCGCTCGCCGAGAAGCCGTTCCGCCGTGCCGTCGATCGAGCCGTCCGACACGACGACGAGCTCGAACCCCTCGTCGCCGAGGCCGTCGGCGATCGCCCTGCCGATCACGCCGACGTTGTCGACGATCTCCTCGCCGCCGTTGTAGACCGGGACGACGACGCTGAGGAGCGGTCGCGAGGTCGGCTCGGGCGCCGCGAGGACGGAGCCCGTTGACCTCTGTGGATCGGTCATGAGGCCCGATTCTAGGCTCGGGGTCAGGCAGCCTCGTCGACGCCGCCGCCGTGCCCGGCGCAGAAGGCCGGGCACGGGGGCGGTCTCCCCCGGATGACAATGGGCACCGATCCTCGCCGAGCCAGGATGCGATCCGGCGCTAATCGTCGGCTAACGCGCTTCTCCTCCTCCTCGGGCCGCTGGCGGTCGTCGAGGGCGATCGCGCCGTCGCCGCCATCGCGAGGCCCGTCAGCATCGTCGCGAGCGCGGTGAGGACCGGCCGCGGGCGCATGCTCGACTGCATCGTGTCCCTCCTTCGGTGGGCCGCGCGCGTGCCGACCCCGGCTACCGGGTGCGCACGATGGAAAGGCGGTACGCCACGGAAGGATGACTCGGAGCGGTGAGGCGCGCCTGAAGGTAGTGCCAGCCCTCCTGGACCGCGGTCCACGCGAGCCGCTCACGACGGCCGGCGCGGTTCGACAGCCGTATCCGACGGTTGGGCGGGGCGAGGCCCGTGACGACGGCCGTGCCGGGTCTCCAGAGCGCGAGAACGACGTTGCTCGGGACGGCGGGAACGAGCGACGTGTAGAGCCGCTCGCCGCGGCGCAGGTAGATCGCGTAGACGTCGTCCTGGTCGTCCCAGAAGTCGACCGACGCCTTCACGAACCGTGCCTTCTCGCCGGGCGGGAAGTAGAGGCGGTACGCGTCGTCGCCTGCGTTGTCGTTCGGCTCGTGCGCATCGCGTGTCGGCAGAGCGCCGGCGAGCGCGCCGATCGCAGCCGTCGCGTCCAGCGCGCCCCAGCCCGTGAGCGGATCGCGTCCGAGCGCGCACGTCCGGCAGCCGGTCGAGGCGCTCGCGTCGACGGCCGTTCGCTCGATGATCTCGGTGACCTGCTCGGGCCGCAGGAGCGGGCGCACGCCGAACAGGTTGGCGGCGACCGCGCTCGCCTGCGGCGCCGCGAACGACGTCCCGTCCGGCGGGCGGAACTCGTCCGACGCGCACGGGGTGTAGCCCTGCTCCTGGCAGACGGGCTTGTCCGCCGTGATCGACCGCGGGAAGGTCGAGATGATGTCCTCGCCCGGCGCCGCGACGTCGTTGAAGACCGCGTCCCGGTTCGAGAACCCCGGCGAGCCGCCGCTCCGCGTCAACGCGCTCACGCCGAGCACGTGCGGAAGCGCGGCCGGGTAGCTCGCGAATCGCCACGGCGTACGGGGCGCCTGGTCGGCGTTCCCGACCGCCGCCACGACGACGGCGCCGCGCTTCACCGCGTAGCGGATCGCCTCCTCCTCGAGTCGCGAGTACGTGTCGCGGCTCGGGTGGCGTGGATCGCGGAGGCCGCCGAGGGAGATGTTCACGACGCGCGCGCCGTTGTCGACCGCCCAGCGGATGGCGCGCGCCTCCGCCTCGACGGCGATCGTCCCGGCCGGCGACACGACCTTCGCGACGAGGAGCTCGGAAGCCGGCGCGAGCCCTGCGATGCCCGTCTGGTTGTCGAGCTCCGCCGCGATGATCCCCGCGACGATCGTCCCGTGCCCGCGCGTGTCCTGCGCGGTGCCGCCGACGAAGCTCTTCGCCAGAGCGATGCGGCGCTGGAGGTCGGGGTGCATGAGATCGACTCCGGAGTCGATCACCGCGACCCGCACGGGCGCGAGCGGCGGCGGGGTCTCCCAGGCGTCGTACGAGCGGTTCGCGGCCGCGTACCACTGGCGTGGCGCCAGCGGGTCCGTCGGGGCGAAGGCGAGCTGCCGGCTCCTGTCGCGCTCGACCCAGGCGACACCGGGGACGCCGTCGAGAGCGGCGCGACTCGGGAGGTCGACCGCGAGCGCGCGCAGCGGCGCGAGGCTCGTGGGCCACTCACCCGTCGCACGCTCGACCGCCGTCGCGACGACGGAGGCGTCGGCGCCGGGCGCGAGCCCGACGTGGTACCGCGCCGCCAGGCTCGCCGGCGGCGATGCGAGCACGGCGCACCAGACGAGCGCCCCGACGAGGGCGCCTCGCCTCACGCCTTGAACCGGACCGTCAGCATCGGGCCCGAGAGGCCGCCGGCCGTGAGGCGGAAGACGGTCGTCGCGTCGAGCCGGAGGGACACGCCGAACGAGCCGTCGCCCTCGGGCCGGAGCTGCTTGACCTTGACCCACGTGCTCGGGCCGTCGCGACGCTCGAGGACGACGTCGTCGGCGTCGCGTGCCAGGCCGGTCAGGCGGAGCTTCCCGTTCGCCTCGGTGACCGCCGGACCGTCCAGGCGGAGGACGCCGAGCTGGAAGCCCGTGGACTTCAGCCCGAGGCGGGCGCGCACGTCGCTGAGGCGAACGTCGCTGGTGCCCGCGGCCGTCGTCAGGCGGATGACCGCCGGGCGCCCGGGCGCGCCCGGGACATACGCGACGTCGGTCACGGCGCCGCCGAGACCGAAGCGCTTCCCGAGCTGCGCGCCGGTCAGGACCTGCGGGGGCCAGCGGAAGTTCGGGGAGACCGCATCCCACTTGTCGTCGACGGAGACGAGGTACGGGATGTCCGTGCCGAACGCGTCGAGGGAGCTGATCGTCCGGCCGCCGCTCGACGAGAAGTAGAGCGTCTGCGCCGGTGCGCCCTCGAACGTGACGATCTCGCCCCGGGTCTCTGTCACCGCGCGCGACGAGCCCGGTGCCTCCGAGGCGACGCCGTAGTACACCTGGCTCCGCCAGTCCGAGTGGAGGTCGTATCCTTTCGCCTTCACGAGGTGGGCGATCGCGTAGGTCCGCGCGGCGACCGCCTGGGCCTTGAGGGCCTCGAGCGGCCAGTCCTTCGGCATCTCCCCCGGCACGACGCCCTGGAGGTAGTCCTCGAGCCCGACGACGTTGACGAGCTGCAGCTTGGCGCCCGCCTTCGCGATCCGGAGGTCGCCCCGGTAGCCCTTGTCGGCGACGGTCAGGAACGACCGCGGGACGGCGCGGAACGTGAGCGGCCCCGGGAGGGCGAGCTGCTTGCCGCCCTCGCCGACCGGGAGCTGGAGCTTCGGCCCGACGGTCACCGGGCCGACGGGCAGCACGTAGCGCTTGCCGTTCGCGTCGAAGACGGCGAGGGCGTTCGTCAGCGTGATCTTCGCCAGCTGATCGCCGACGAGGACACGGACGCGCTCGACGATGCCGGTGGGCGCGGATCCGATCTCCGTGCCGCGGTAGTAGTGCCCGAGAATCGCCCGGTAGTCGCGCCCGGCCTTCGCCTGGCCGAGTGCGCCCCACTGGCTCATCCCGACACCGTGGCCCCAGCCGCCGCCGGCGAGGACGAACGCGGGTTGCGGAGGCTTTGGAGCGCTCGGCGCGGCCGCCGCCGCGACGGCGGCGACGAGGAGAACGGCGAGTGGAATGAGACGGCGCACGGTTGCCCTGTCGGCGGGGACGGCTACGCCCGTAGCCGCTCCGCGTACTGCTCCTCGTAATAGCGGCGGTAGTCGCCGGACTTGATCGGCTCCCACCACGCACGGTTCGTGCGGTACCAGTCGACGGTCTCGCGGAGCCCGGTCTCGCCGAAGGAGTGCTCCGGCGACCACCCGAGCGACCGGAGCTTCGCGTCGTCGAGCGCGTACCGCCGGTCGTGCCCGGCCCGGTCGTCGACATGGCGGACGAGCGACGGGTCGGCGCCCGTGAGCTCCAGGATCCGGTGCGTCACCTCGAGGTTCTCGTGGTCCTCGCCGCCGACGTTGTAGATCTCCCCGGGGCGGCCCTCACGGAGCACGAGGTCGACGCCCGAGCAGTGGTCCGCGGCGTGGAGCCACTCGCGCACCTGCTTGCCGTCCCCGTAGACGGGGAGGGGCTCGCCGTCGAGCGCGTTGGTGACGAAGAGCGGGACGAGCTTCTCGGGGTACTGGTTCGGGCCGTACGTGTTCGCTCCGCGCGTGATGGACGCGTTGACGCCGTAGGTGCGGACGTACGCGAGGACCTGGAGGTCGCCGCCCGCCTTCGCGGCGCTGTACGGGCTCGACGGCCGCAGCGCGTCGCCCTCGACCGCGCGCCCACCTGCCTCGAGGTCGCCGTACACCTCGTCGGTGGAGACCTGGACGAAGCGCGCATCGTGCTCGCGCGCCCACTCGAGGAGCGTCATCGTCCCGAGTACGTCCGTGTGGACGAACTCCTGCGGGCCGAGGATCGAGCGGTCGACGTGGGTCTCGGCGGCGAAGTTGACGATCGCGTCGCAGCCCGCCGCGGCGCGCGCCACGGACTCGGCGTCCGCGATGTCGCCGACGACGAGCTCGGCGCCCGTCCCCTCGATGTTGGCCGGGTTCCCGGCGTACGTGAGCTTGTCGAGGACGACCACGTCGTCCCCTCCTGCCACGAGCCGCCTCACGAAGTGCGAGCCGATGAACCCGGCGCCGCCGGTCACGAGAACGCGCATCCGGGGGAGGGTACCCGGCTCCGGCCCGGGACGGCCGCGGCCGCGGAAAGCTTGTGGCCGATCGTTACAAAGTCGACGAACGCCGCGACGGTCCGAACCGAGCGGGAGCGGGTGGCGAACCAGGGTCGTGGCGAGGTACTCGTTCGTGGACGAATGGCTCGTGGCAGCGCCCCCGGAGTCCGTCTACGGCCTCCTCTCCTGCCCGCGCGACGTACCCGGACTGGTGGGGCGACGCGTTCCTCGAGGGCGAGGGCGACCCCGGCCCCGCCGCGCCGGGCAAGCGGGCGCGGCTCGTGACGCGAGGGCGGCTGCCGTACCGCCTGCGATGGGAGCTCGTCTGCGCCGAGGCCGACGCGCCGCGGAGGCTCGTGTCGCACATCGACGGCGACTTCGTCGGCGAGGGGATCTGGACGCTCACTCCTGTTCCGAACGGGACGCGTGCGGTGCTCGAATGGCGCGTCGAGGTACGGAAGCCGTTCGTGCGCCACCTCACCCCGCTCCTGCGCCCGCTGTTCGCCTGGAACCACCGCTGGGCGATGCAACGCGGGCAGGAGCGCATCGCGGCGCTCCTCGCCAAGTCCTCCTAGCCCAGCCCGGCGAGGCAGGCGCGGAGGCCGTCGCGCCAGTGCGGGAGCCGCGGCGCACCTCGCTCGCTCCGCAGGATCGACACGGCCGGCCGCGGCGCCTTCGCGCCGAACTCGGCGGTCGTGATCCGGTTCACGCGACAGTCGAGCCCGGCCTCCTCGAAGATCGCCTCCGCGAACTCGGCCCAGGTGCAGTCGCCGTCGGCCGCGAGATGCCAGACCCCGAGGTCCGCCCCGCCGTCCACGAGCTCGCGCGTCGCCTCGGCGAGGTGCCCGACGTACGTCGGGCAGCCGCGCTGGTCGTCGACGACGGCGACCTCGTCCCGCTCGGCGCCGAGCCGCAGCATGGTCCGCACGAAGTTGTGGCTCGTCTCGCCGAAGAGCCACGAGCTCCGGACGATCCACGCGCGCTCGCCGGCCGCAGCCTCCGCGTGGAGCTTCGTCCGGCCGTAGGCGGAGAGCGGCGCGGGCGCGTCCGACTCGACATACGGCGCGCCCTTCGTCCCGTCGAAGACGTAGTCCGTCGAGTAGGCGACGAGCGGGGCGCCGAGGGCTGCCGCGTGCGCCGTGCCGGCCGACGTTGGCGGCCGCCGCCGACTGCGGGTCGTCCTCGGCGCCGTCGACGTTCGTCCACGCGGCCGTGTGCAGGACGAGCTCCGGCGCCCAGGGGAGCGGCGGCGCCTCGAAGCGCACGTCCCAGCCGTCGCGGCCGAGCGCGAGGACGTCGTCCCCCCCGAATGCCTCGACGAGCGCGTGGCCGAGCTGCCCGCGCGCGCCGGTGATCAGGGTGCGACGTCTCGCTCCGAGAGGATCGGCGTCGTCGTGCTCCACAGGTGAGCGACCCGGGGATCGTTCCACGGCACTCCGTGCTCGTCCGGGTCGTCGGGGTCGTACTCCTCGGTGACGTGGTAGCAGAACAGAAGATCGGTGAGCGCCTCGAAGCCGTGCGCGTGGCGGCCGGGGACGTAGATCGCCACGGGATTCTCGTCGCCGATGTCCTCCGTGAAGGTCGCCCCGGTCTCGCGGTCGAGCACGACGACCCGCGCGGTGCCCTGGAGGCACGCGAAGAGGTCGTCCTGGCCACGCTCGTGGTAGTGAAGGCCGCGGATCACGCCCTTGCGTGAGTACGAGAGGTTCGTCTGCACGGTGCGCCGCGGGAGGCCGCTGTCGCGCCGTAGCTCGACGAACCAGCCGCGGTCGTCCTCGAACCGGCGCAGCGGGATCCGGACGATGCCCTCGACGCTCACGGTCAGCCGTTCGCCCCGGTCTCGTCGACGAGCCGCCCGATGTCGGCGAGGTGCTGCCAGTGCTTGCCCGCGTCCTCCCACCAGCCTTCGACGCGCACGACGTCGAGGCGGCCCTCCTTCGCGTAGTGGCGGTTGACGTCGGTGATCTCGAGCTCGCCGCGGCTCGACGGCTCGAGCCGGTCGATCACGTCGAAGACGTCCGGCGGGAAGCAGTAGAGGCCGACGACGGCCTCGTCTGTCGGCGGCGCGTCGTACCGCATGTCCACGACTCCGGCCTTCTCGACGATGTCCGTCACACGCCCGTCGCCGTCGTAGACGACGACGCCGAAGTTCTCCGGGTCGGGGACGGCCTTCACGAAGATGAGCGCGCGGTCGTCGCCGGCCGCCCAGCGCTCGATCGCCGCCGCCTGCGAGCGCTCGAAGATGTTGTCGCCGAGCACGACGACGAGCTTCTCGCCCCGCGCGAAGTCGCGCGCCATCCCGACCACCTGGGCGATCCCGCCGGGCTGCGTCTGCACCTTGTACGACAGGTCCAGCGCGAGAAGCGGCTCGTCGGTGCCGCGCACGCGGAGGTGGCCGTCGCCGAGCAAGTCGATCATCTGCCCTGCGTGTCCCTTTCCCGTCACGACGAGGACGTTGTCCAGCCCGGCCCGCTCGAGCAGCTGGAGCGGGTAGTAGATCATCGGCCAGCGGCCGACGGGCAGCAGGTGCTTGTTGGCGACCCGCGTCAGCTCGCCCAGACGGGTTGCCTCTCCTCCGGCACAGACGAGGCCCTTCATCGTCGGCGATCGTACTCGCGCTGAAGCGGCGACGGCTCGGCCACCCCGACCCGGACGAGGAGCCGGAACACGATCTCGACGGCGGGGCCGATGCCGAACGCGAACGCGATCGTGCCGACGCCGACCGTGCCGCCGAGCCCGAAGCCGATCACCGCGACGGAGATCTCGATCGCCGCGCGGACGATGCCGATGCGGACACCGGTCCGCCGCGCCCCGACGATCATCAGCGAGTCGCGAGGGCCCGCGCCCATCGCCGCGCCGATGTAGAAGCCGGAGCCCAGCGAGACGAGCACGATGCCGCCCACGAGCAGCGCGATCTGGACGCCGAGTCCGTGCCCCGCGAGGGACTCGATCGGCTCGAGGCTCGTGAGCCCGTCGATGAACAGCCCGATGAGGATCGCGTTCGCGACGGTGCCGACCCCGATCTGCGCCCCGAGCGACCACGCGACGGCGAGGACGACGACGCCGACCACGATGTTCGCCGTGCCGAACGAGAGCGGCGTCTGGTCGCTGATGCCCTGGCTCAGCACGTCCCACGGGCTCAGCCCCAGGTCAGACTGCAGCTGGAGGACGATTCCGAACGCGAAGAGGAACAGGCCGACGACGAGCGACACCGAGCGGAGCGCGGCACCGCCGCGGATCACGGGTGGGTGGATCACGGGGCGGTAGGCGGTTCAGACGGCGCCGTGGCGTCTCGCGCGCGCCTCCGCCTTTCGGCGCCGGACACCCGGCACGGCGCGCACGGCGGCGATCCAGACGTAGGCGATCACTGCCACGGTGGCCGAGACGACGATCGCGATCCGTCGGAGGACGCGCACCCGTGCATCGTAATGGCGGATCGGGGTAATACTTCGGGAACTCTCCCGAGACGAAAGGACGGCCGCATGGCGAAGAAGAAAGCGGCGACGGTGGCAGGCACGTTCGAGGTGGTCAAGCCGTACCTCGAGCGCGCGATGACCGACGAGGAGTTCCGTAACGACTTGAAGGACGCGCTCGCTGCGGCGCGGGAGCTCTACGGCCCGCTGTCGAAGCAGAACGGCGTCAGCGGGGGCGCGCGTGCGCTCGCCACCGACAAGAAGGCGCAGGAGCAGATGCGCCGCGCGATCGACGATCTCCTCAACGCCAAGGACAACCTCCAGGGGAAGAAGAAGAAGGGCCACAAGGGTCGCAACATGGTCCTCCTCGCCGGGCTGGTCGCCGGCGCGCTCTACAACCCGTGGACGGGACCGCAGACGCGCGAGAAGCTGCTCGACATGATCGCGGGCCAGGACGACCTCCAGCCGCTCGACACGTTCGAGACGACCGTCGCGGACACCGCGGCGACGGTCGAGGAGACGGCGGGCGATGCCGCGGAGGCAGCAGAGAGTGCCGCCAAGTCGACCAGGTCGAAGGCCTCCTCCTAGGGAGCGCCGGAAGGCCTACGGCTTCGCGTTGGAGCGGGCCTCGCGAGGAGCGAGCGCCCGCTGCAGCGCGCCGGGCACGAGCCCGCTCGCCCCCGAGATGTCGCTCGCGTCGAGGAGCACCGCGCCCGCGCGAGCCGACGCGACCGGCAGCCCGCCGCGCGTCACGACGTACTGACGCCCGGAGGTGAACGACACGTCCTCGGCGCGACGCCAGCCGATGAGGAACGGGTAGGGCGCCACCGCGCCGTCGTAGCCGAGCGACAGCAGCTCGGCAGGGTGGATCTCGAAGTGGAGGTGCGGTGGCCCGCCCTCTGCGTCGCCGGATGTCCCGACGAAGCCGAGCACGTCGCCCGACTTCACCCTCCGGCCGGCGACCGCGAGGGGCGAGTAGGCGTCGAGGTGCGCGTAGTAGAACTCGTTGCCCCCGTCGTCGCGGAGCCAGAGGCGCCAGCCGCCGATGTCGTTCCAGCCGACGGAGAAGAGCGTCCCGTCCGCGACGGCGAGGAGCGGCGTGCCGCGCGGAGCGACGAGGTCCTCACCGTGGTGCCACTGCCCCGCGACGTCCGCGCGGAAGGCGCCGAACGTGTCACCGAAGGCGGCCGTCCCGAAGACGGGGAAGACGTAGCCGCCGTGTGTAAAGCGGGCGGTGACGCCTTCCGGCACGGCGCGGACGATCTCGGGCGGCGCTCCAGGGATCGAGCGGCCGGGCTCCTTCGGCGCGTTGGGCGGAGGGCGTCGTGGCGGCCCGCCGTCCGGCGAGCCCGGCCGGCCTGTCTGTCCGGACGCGCCCTGCTTCGGGGGCTTCGCCGGCGTGGACGGCGCGGCCGCCTGCGCGACGGCGACGGCCGTCGTCGCCCCGACCACGATCTCCGTTCCCGCGAGGAGGCCTGCGTGCTCGGCGTTGAGACGCACGCGGAGGCCGGTGACCGAGCTCTCGGCGGAGCGCGGGTCGTCCGAAGTCGAGCTCGACTCGCCGAGGACGTCGAGCGTGCCCCAGTCGGCGAGCGGCAGCTGGATGTTCCCGTTCGGGGTGATCGCCTGACCGAGGACGACGAGGCCGGTGATGCTCGACCGGCCGACGTCACCCGTCGCGCCGGCGGGGCCTGCGGCGGCGCCGGACCGAACGACGATCGTCTGCGCCGAGATCTCTCCGGCGAGGACCGAGACGGCGAGCGCCCGCACGCTCGCCTCCGCCGAGGAGGAGACGCCGGGCTGCGCTGTCGCGTTGGTGGTCGCCGCGCCGATGCGCAGGATCGAGCCGTCGGCCGGATGAGCGAAGGCGCCGCCGCCGCTCACCACGGGCGGGGCCTCGTAGAGCGTCGTGGCGATCGTCGGCTGCCCGGGGACGGTCACCTGGGCCACGAGCGCGGTCGCGCGCGACTGCTCGGGGACGTCGGGATCGCCCGGCGCGGCGGCCGCGATGCTCGCGGTGGCGGCGACGAGCGCGAGCACGAATGCGGCGCGGACCCCTCTCACGACCCGTCAGGGTAGCGCCGCGAGGCGCGGACACCACGGACCGCGAACTGCACGGCGACGACGAGGAGAAGGACACCGAAGGCGCGGCGGAGCACGCTCTCGTCGACCGCCTTGGCGATCCGCACGCCGGCCTCCGCCCCGACGATGGACGTGACGCCGATCACGAGGGCCGCGCGGATCCGCAGGTTCCCGGTCGCGCGCTGCCGGAGGACGCCGGTCGCAGCGGTCGGCACGATGGCGAGAAGCGAGGTCGCGGCCGCCTCGACCTGCCCCAGTCCCAGCGCGACGAGCGTCGGGACGAACAGGATCCCGCCGCCGACGCCGAAGACGCCGGAGAGGACGCCTGCCGCGAGCCCGAGCGAGATCGCGGCGGCGATCGTCCACGCGCTCATCCGACGATCAGCCAGACCGCGACGGCGGCGAGGAGCGCCGCGAACCCGAGCGTGAGCCGCCCGCCCGTGAGCCGCTGTTGCACGTGCGTGCCGATGACCGCGCCGGCAACCGCCGGGATCCCGACCAGGGCGGCGTACCACGGGTGGACGTCCCCGCGGAGCGCGTAGAACGTGACGCCCGCGGTCGCGGTCACGAGGATCGCGCCGAGCGAGGTCGCCGTCGCCGCGTGAATGGGGAAGGCCACGAGCGCGACGAGAAGGGGGACGATGACGATCCCGCCGCCGACGCCGAAGAGCGTCGAGAAGACCCCGGCGACGAGACCGATCAGGGCGAGCCGGGCCGCGGGCACCTGGTCGAGACGCACCGCTCGTATCCTAGGCTCGTCCCATGGCGGACCTGGTCGGCAGGCTCTCGGAGGACCCCGCGCGCGCCGCGGTGCTGCTCGACGTCGACGGCACGCTCGCCCCCATCGTCGAGCGGGCGGAGGACGCGCGCGTGCCGGAGGAGACGCGCCGCGAGCTCGCACGGCTCGCCGGGCGATACGCCCTCGTGGCGTGCGTGAGCGGCCGACCGGGCGCCGACGTCGACCGGATGCTCGGCGTCCCGGGCGTCGCGATCGTCGGCGAGCACGGGCTCGAGCTCGCCCCCGAGGCGGAGCGCTGGGCCGAGGCGATCGCGTCGTTCGCGGGTGGCGTCGACTGGCCCGCGGAGCGCAAGCCGCTCAGCCTCACGTTCCACTTCCGCCGGGCAGACGACGAGGCGGCGGCCCGCGCCTACCTCACGCGCGTCGCGGACGCGGCCGTGGCGGAAGGGCTCGTCCCCCGGTGGGGGCGGATGGTGCTCGAGATCCGGCCGCCGGTCGACGCCGACAAGGGCACCGCGGTCCGCGCCCTCGTTACGCGGGCGGGCGTCACTCGCGCCCTCTACGCCGGAGACGACACGACCGACGTCGACGCGTTCCACGGGCTCGACGAGCTCGAGCTCGGCGTGCGCGTGGCCGTCGACTCCGGCGAGGCGCCGCCGGATCTCGTCGCGGCGGCCGACCTCGTCGTCGGCGGGACGGAGGGCGTGCTCGCCCTCCTGCGCGCCCTCTAGCCCGGGCCGTCGGCCTCGCGCCGGAGCACGTCCCACGCAAGTCGCACGTCGTCCTCGCTCGTCCGCTCGTTGCCGATCGCGAGGCGAAGGACGAACCGGCCGTCGAGCCGCGTGTGAGACAGGAACACCTCTCCGGACGCGTTCACCCGCTCGAGCAGCGCCTCGTTCTCCTCGTCCGTGCCCTCGCGCCGGAAGCAGACGAGCGCGAACGGCCTGGGCGCACAGATCTCCCAGCCGGGCTCCGCGCGCACCCACTCCTCGAACAGCGCAGCGAGGCGGACGTGCTCGCGGATCACCGCCTGGAGCCCGTCCCGGCCGTAGCAGCGGAGAACGGCCCAGAGCTTGAGCGCCCGGAAGCGCCGACCGAGGGGGATGCCGTACTCGCTGAGGCTGACGACGTCCTCGTCGACCCGCAGGTACTCCGGAACGAGGCTGAATGCGCGCCGGAGGTCGTCCGGTCGACGGGTGAGGAACACGGAGCAGTCCATCGGCACGAGCAGCCACTTGTGCGGGTTGACGCCGATCGAGTCCGCCCGCTCCCAGCCGGCGAAGAGCGGCCGGAGCTCCGGGCACACGGCGGCCGACCCGGCGTACGCGGCATCGACGTGGAGCCACACGCCCTCCGCGGCGCACCGGTCCGCGAGCGCGGGGACCGGGTCGATCGCGGTGGACGACGTCGTGCCGATGGTCGCGACGAGCGCGCAGGCGTCGCTGAGGTCGGCGAGCTCCGGGCGCATGGCGTGCGCCTCGTCGCCCTTCACCGTGCGGAGCTCGAGCTCGAGCAGGCGGGCCGCCTTCGCCGTCGACGAGTGGGTGTGCTCGGAGCACACGACGACGCGCCGGCCCGGAGCGGCGGCGCGGGCGGCGGCGAGAGCCGTCACGAGCCCCGTCGACGCGGTGTCCTCGAGATGGCCGTGCAGCCCCGGCGGCAGGCCGAGCAGGTCGGCGAGCCAGGCGAGCGTGACCTCCTCGAGCTCCTGGAGCGCCGGGGACGTCCGCCAGAGGATCCCGACCTGGTTGAGCCCCGCCGCGAGCAGCTCGGCAATCACCCCGGCCGACGAGCCCGTGCTCGGGAAGTACGCGAAGTAGCGCGGGCTCTGCCAGTGCGTCAGACCCGGCATGAGCACCTCGTCGAGGTCACGCAGCACGGCGGCGAACGGCTCGCCGGTCTCCGGAGCCCGTTCGGGGAGCGCCGCCTTGATCGCCCCCGGCTCGACCGCCGACAGCACCGGCCGCCGCCCGTCGACCCCGTCGAGGTACGCGGCGAGCCACTCGAGGGCCGCCGCGCCGTCGTCGCGGAAGCTCGTCACCGACGCGCGGCCACGATCTCGCGCCAGGGGCGGGTGTTGAGGATCTGCTCCTTCGTGAGCCAGGCCCGGCGAGCCTGCGCGACGCCGAGCTCCGAGTACGAAAGCGCACCGACGGAGTGCGCGTCGGTGGTGATCGGGATGCGCACGCCGGCCTCGCCCGCGAGCCGCGCATGGACGTCGCGCATGTCGAGCCGGTCGGGCTGGCTGTTGATCTCGAGCGCGGTCTTCGTCTCGACCGCTCGGGCGACCACCTTCTCGACGTCGACGTCGGCTCCCGACCGCCGGTTCAGCTTCCGGCCCGTGAGGTGGCCGATGCAGTCGACGTGCGGATGGTCGAGCGCGGCGAGGATGCGCTCGGTCGGGCTGCGGTCGAAGGCGGCGTGGAGCGAGGCGACGACCCAGTCGAGCTCGGCGAGCACGGCAGTCGTCCACGTCGACCGAGCCGTCGGCGCGGATGTTCGCCTCGACCCCGCGGAGCACCTTGAACGGCTTCACGCGGGCGTTCACCTGCTCGATCTCCTTCCACTGCGCCTCCATCCGCGCCTCGCGGAGGTAGTGCGAGTGGTCGGTCAGGGCGAGGAAGCGGTAGCCGCGCCGCTTCGCCTCGAGCGCCATCTCCTCGATCGAGTGCTTCCCGTCGGACGACCAGTTGGAGTGGCAGTGCAGCTCGCCGACGAGGTCGCCGGGCTCGACGAGGGCTGGGATTCCGCCGTCACGCGCAGCCTTCAGCTCGCCGCCGTTCTCGCGGAGCTCGGGCGGGATGAACGCGTAGCCGAGGAAGCGGTAGAGCTCCTCCTCCGAGCGGAAGCGGTGCACCTCGCCCGTGTCGACGACGGTCACGCCGTACTCGGAGACCGAGAATCCGCGCCGCTGGGCGTCCTCGCGCAGCGCGACGTTGTGGTCCTTCGAGCCGGTGAAGTGCTGGAGCAGGCTGCCGTAGTCCTCCGGCGGGACGACCCGCAGGTCGAGCCGGAGGCCCTGCTTCGTGACGACCGTCGCCTTCGTGTCGCCGTGCGCGGCGACCTCGAGCACCCAGGGCAGCTCGACGAAGTGCGCGATCAGCGCGGCGGGATCCGTAGCGGTGGCGATCACGTCGAGGTCGCGGAACGTCTCGCGCCCGCGCCGCACGCTGCCCGCGGCGGAGACCTCCACCGCCGCCGGGTGCGCCCGGAGCGCCTCGACGACCTCGCGCACGACGGGGAGGCCCTGTCCGAGGAGGCCGCGCCGCTCGGGCTCCGGGCCGAGCCCCTTGTCGAGCGCCTCGAGGATCTTCTCCTCGCTCTTCGCACCGAGGCCCTGGAGCGTCCGCACGCGCTGCTGCTCCGCGGCCTCGCGCAGGCCGTCGAGCGTCGTGACCCCGAGCTCGCGCCAGATCCGGGCCGCGGTCTTCGGGCCGAGACCCGGCAGGCGCAGGAACTGCGTCACCTCGTCCGGCACCTCCGCGCGCCGCTTCTCGAGCGCGGACATCTCGCCCGTCTCGGTCAGCTCGACGACCTTCGCCTCGATCGTCGCGCCGATCCCGGGCAGCTCCTTCGCCTTGCCGGCGAGCGCGAGCTCCGCGATCGACGAGCCTGTCTCGCGGATCCGCGTCGCGGCGCGGCGGTAGGCGAGGACGCGGAAGCCCTGCTCGCCGAGGATCTCGGAGACGTCGGCGAGCGCGTCGAACGCGTCCGCGACGTCCGCGTTGCGAGGCAGCGAGGGCATGCGTCGATCATAGGCCCGCACTGCCGGGGCCCGAGCGGGCAGACTCCGGCAATGCCGACCCGCGCCGTCGTCTGCCTGCCGACCTACGACGAGCGAGACAACATCGAGCCGATGATCCGGGCGCTCGGCGACGTCCTCGACACCACGCGGGACCGCGTCCTCGTGATCGACGACGGGTCGCCGGACGGCACGGGCGAGATCGCCGACCGGCTCGCCTCCGAGCTCCCGTGGCTCGACGTCCTCCATCGCACCGCGAAGGAGGGGATCGGGCGCGCGTACCTCGCCGGCTTCGCCCGGGCGCTCGAGTCCGACGCGCAGCTCGTGCTCGAGATGGACTGCGACTTCTCGCACGACCCGGCCGACGTCGCCCGCCTGATCGCGACCTGCGAGGAGGGCGCAGACCTCGCGCTCGGCTCGCGGTGGGTCGACGGTGGCGGCACGGTCAACTGGGGCCTGCTCCGGCGCTTCATCTCGCGCGGCGGCTCCCTCTACGCACGGCTCGTGCTCGGCGTCTCGGTCCGCGACCTTACCGGGGGCTTCAAGTGCTTCCGCCGGGTCGTCCTGGAGACGATCGACCTCGACGCGATCGCGGCGCGCGGCTACGGCTTCCAGATCGAGGGCACCTACCGCGCGCTGCTTGCCGGGTTCCGGGTCGTCGAGATCCCCATCACGTTCGTCGACCGTCGAGTCGGCGAGTCGAAGATGAGCGGCGGGATCGTGCTCGAGGCGATGCGCCAGGTGCCGGTCCTCCGGTGGAAGGCGCTTCGGGGGACGCTGTGATCGGGACGACCGACGCGACGTTCGCGCAGGACGTGCTCGAGCGCGCCGAGCCGGTGCTCGTCGAGTTCACCGCGCCGTGGTGCCGTCCCTGCAAGGCGATCGAGCCGTTCCTCGCCGACCTCGAGCGCGAGCACGAGGGCCGGCTCCGGGTCGTGCAGCTCGACATCGAGACGGACATGGCGACGCCCAGCCGCTACGGCGTCCTGTCGCTCCCGACGGTGATGGTCTTCTCCGGTGGCGAGGTCGTCGAGACGATCGACGGGGCGCAGCCGCGGCGGCGCTATGCCGAGGCGGTCGCCCGTGTGCTCGCCGCGTAGCGGTGGCCGACGGCCTGCTCGACGGCGTCGAGGTCGTCCACCGCGGCGTCGAGGCGGGGCAGGCGGGGCGCACCGAGCCGCTTCCCGCCGACCTGCATCCGGTCGTCGCCGGGGCGCTCGCGGCGCGGGGCGTGACGGGCCTCTACGCGCACCAGGCGGAGACGTGGGAGGCGGTCGCCCGGGGCGAGCACGTCGTCGTCACGACGGGCACGGCCTCCGGGAAGTCGCTCGCGTTCTCGCTCCCGGTGCTCGACGCGATCGCACGCGAGCCGGCGAGCCGCGCGCTCTACCTCTACCCCACGAAGGCGCTCGCGCAGGACCAGGCGCGCTGGCTCGCCTCCCTCGGGCTCCCCGGGCTCCAGCCGGCGATCTACGACGGCGACACGCCGATCGAGCGGCGTGCCCACATCCGCCGGAGCGCGAACGCGATCCTCACGAACCCCGACATGCTCCACGTCGGCGTCCTGCCGCACCACGACCGCTGGGGGAACGCGCTCCACAACCTCCGCGTCGTCGTCGTCGACGAGGCGCACGTGTACCGCGGCGTGTTCGGGTCGCACGTGGCGAACGTCCTCCGGCGTCTCCGCCGGCTCGCCGTCGCGTACGGCGCCGAGCCCGTCTTCGTGCTCGCCTCCGCGACGATCGCGAACGCCGGCGAGCTCGCGTCGCGCCTCACCGGGCTCGACGTCCGGGTCGTCGACACCGACACCTCGCCGCGTGCCGACCGCGAGATCGTGCTCTGGAACCCGGAGCTCCTCGACGAGGAGCTCGGGACGCGCGCGAGCCCGCTCGGGGATGCCTCCCGGCTCCTCGCCGGCCTCGTCTCTCAGGGGCGGAAGACGATCTGCTTCACGAAGAGCCGGAAGGCAGCCGAGCTCGTCCACCGCTTCGCGAGCGACCGGCTCGACGCCGAGACGGCCCGCCGGCTCGCGCCGTACCGGGCGGGCTACACGCCCGAGCAGCGGCGCGAGATCGAGCGGCGGCTCGTCGAGGGCGAGCTGCTCGGCGTCACGGCGACCGATGCGCTCGAGCTCGGGATCGACATCGGCTCGCTCGACTGCGCGATCTCGGTCGGGTTCCCGGGGACGGTCGCCTCGCTCCGTCAGCAGTGGGGGCGCGCGGGGCGGCGCGAGACGCGGGCTCGCGGTGCTCGTCGCGAGCGAGGACGCGCTCGACCAGTTCTTCATGAACGAGCCGACGGCGCTGCTCGAGCGACACGCGGAAGCGGCGCTGATCGACCACGCGTCGCCGCGCATCCTCGACGGGCACGTCCTCGCGGCCGCGTACGAGGGTCCGCTCGACCGAGGCCGACGCCGCGATCCTCGGGCCGGAGGCGCTCGAGCGGGCGGCCGTGCTCCCCGAGCTCGAGCCGACGGCCGCGGGCTTCGTCTGGCGCGGCCGCGACACTCCGGCCGCGCGGGTCTCGCTCCGCTCGGGCGACACCGAGGCGTTCGTGATCGTCGACGAGGAGACCGGGGCCGTGCTCGGCACGTCCGAGCGCGAGCGCGCGTTCTCGACGGTCCACGAGGGCGCCGTGTACCTCCACCTCGGCGAGCAGTACGGGGTCACCGCGCTCGACCTCGAGACGCGGACGGCGCTCGTGCGGCCGATCACGGTCGACTGGTACACGCAGGCGCGGAAGGAGACCGAGACGTCGATCGTCGAGCCGCTCCGGATCGCGGAGGTCGCCGGCGTTCTGCTCCACGTCGGGCGGATCGCCGTCCGCGAGCAGGTGGTCGGCTACCAGCGCAAGGCGATCGCCGACGGGAGCGTGATCGACATGACGCCGCTCGACCTTCCCGAGACGTCCTTCGAGACCGAGGGTGTCTGGTTCTCGCCCGGCGACCGGCTGCTCGAGGGCATCGACACGATGCCGACGCTCGTCTCCGCGCTCCACGCGGCCGAGCACGCGCTCATCTCGCTCCTGCCCCTCTTCGCGATGTGCGACCGCTGGGACATCGGCGGGCTGTCGACGAACGTGCACGAGCAGACGGGCCGACCGACCGTCTTCGTCTACGAGGGCCACGCGGGCGGCGTCGGCATCGCCGAGCGCGGCTTCGACTGCTTCGCGGACTGGGTCGCCGACACGGCGCGCCTGCTCGAGCGCTGCCCGTGCCGTGCCGGTTGCCCGTCCTGCGTCCAGAGCCCGAAGTGCGGCAACCTGAACGAGTTCCTCGACAAGGCGGCGGCGAGGACGCTGCTCGAGCGGATGTGCGCGTGAGAACGCGGTGTCGATCCGCGCGCACCCCGTTCGTCATGCGGATGAGAGGATCGAACGCGACAAGGAGGAGCCGTGGAGTACCTGGCACTGATCTACGCGGACGAGGCCGCCTGGGAGCGGTTCTCGGACGAGGAGCGCGAGGCCGCGTACGAGCAGTACGGCGAGTTCTCGCAGGCCGCCCGCGACGCGGGCGTGCTCGTCGGCGGCGACGAGCTCGGGCCGACGGCGTCCGCGACGACCGTCCGCGTCCGCGACGGGCGCCAGCTCGTGACGGACGGCCCGTACGCCGAGGCGAAGGAGGCGCTCGGCGGCTACTTCATCCTGGACTGCCCGTCCCTCGACGACGCGCTCGACGTGGGCGGCGCGGATCCCGGGCGCGTCGCACGGCGCCGTCGAGGTCCGGCAGGTCCTACGTCGACGAGGAGGCATGGCATGAAGTACGCGCTGCTCGTCTACAGCGACCAGGCCGACTGGGATGGGATCGACGAGGAGGAGGCCGCGCGGCGCCGGGCGGAGTCGATGCCGCGCTGGATCGACCTCTTCGAGGAGATGGGCAAGGCCGACCCGGACGCCGCCGGCAAGGAGCTCGTCGCCGCGACGGAGGCGAAGGTCGTGCGCGTCGTCGACGGGGAGACGATCGTCACCGATGGGCCGTTCGCCGAGACGAAGGAGCAGATCGGCGGGCTCTTCCTGACGACGCTGCCCGACCTCGACGAGGCGATCCGGATCGCCTCGCTCGTGCCCGCCGCCGAGTACGGCTCGCTGGAGATCCGGCCTATCGTGGAGCGGTGACCCCGTCGCTCGAGGCCACGTTTCGAGAGGAATGGCCTCGTGCCGTCGGGATCCTCACCCGCGTCCTCGGTGACCTCTCGCTCGCCGAGGACGCGGTGCAGGACGCCTTCGCGACCGCGCTCGAGCGCTGGCCGCGCGACGGCATGCCGCGCTCGCCCGGCGCCTGGATCGTCGCGACCGCGCGGAACGGCGCGATCGACCGGATCCGGCGCGAGCGCACGTTCGCGCGCAAGGCGGAGCTGCTCGCGCGCCTCGAGGCCGTCCCCGCGGACGAGGAGGCGGACGTGAGCTCGATCCCCGACGAGCGGCTCGCCCTGCTCTTCACGTGCTGCCACCCCGCGCTCGCCGTCGACGCACGGATCGCCCTGACGCTCCGCGAGGTGGCGGGACTGCAGACGCCGGAGATCGCGCGCGCGTTCCTCGTCACGGAGTCCGCGCTCGCGCAGCGGCTCGTGCGCGCCAAGCGCCGGCTCCGGGAGACGGGCATCCCCTTCCGCGTCCCGCCCGACCACCTGCTGCCCGGACCGCCTCTCGGACGTGCTCCGCGTCCTCTACCTCGTCTTCAACGAGGGCTATGCGGCGACGGCCGGCGACGTGCTCGTGCGCCGCGAGCTCTGCGCGGAGGCGATCCGGCTCGCCAAGCTCGTCTGCGTCCTGATGCCCGACGAGCCGGAGGCGCTCGGCCTCCTCGCGCTGCTCCTCCTCCAGGACGCGCGGCGCGACGCGCGGATCGGCCGCGGACGGCGAGCTCGTGCTCCTCGCCGACCAGGATCGGTCGCTCTGGGACCGCGCGTCGATCGACGAGGGCCTGCGCGTCCTCGCCGCGCGGAGGCGCTGCGTCGTCCCGGCCCGTACCAGCTCCAGGCGGTCATCGCCGCAGGACATGCGGAGGGCGCCGTCGCCCGAGGTCGATCGCCGCGGCGTACGCGGCGCTCGAGCGGCTCGACCCGTCGCCGGTCGTCCGCCTCAACCGGGCCGTCGCCGTCGCGCTCGCGGGCGACGTCGAGGAGGGGCTCGCGCTGATCGACGGGATCGAGGGGCTCGAGGGCTACAGCTACCTGCCGGCCGCCCGCGCCGACCTGCTCCGCCGCCTCGGCCGCCGCGACGAGGCCGCGCAGGGCTACCGCGAGGCGCTCGCCCTCACCGACAACGCGCCCGGAGCGGCGCTTCCTCGAGCGGCGCCTGCGCGAGGTCGCGGGCGAGGCCTGAGCTCAGAGGCCGCGAGAGCGGCCTCGACCGCCTCGGCCGGGGTCGACGCGCGCGGGACGCCCTCCACCGCAGGGCCGTCGAGCACCACGACCGGGCGGCCGAGCCGCATCGCGAACGCGATCTCGGCGAGCGTGCCCCAGCTGCCGCCGACGGCGATCACGGCGTCGCCCGACGCGGCGACCGCGAGGTTCCGCGCGTGGCCGATGCCGGTGACGACGACGTGGTCCGCCCACGGGTTCGCGTCGGCGCGACGCTCGCCCGGCAGGATCGCGATCGTCGTCCCGCCGGCCGCCTTCGCGCCGCGGTGCGCCGCGGCCATCACCTCGTCCGAGCCCGCCCGTGACGACGACGCAGCCCCGCTCGGCGAGGAGCCTCCCGACCTCCTCCGCCGCGGCCTCGTGCTCCCGTCCGCTCCCGATGACCGACACCTGCCGTGCCACGCTTGCGATCCTAGGGGCGGTGGAGCGTCGAGAGGCACAGGGCGGCACGCTCGTCGTCGGCGGCGGCTTCGCCGGCGCCTACGTCGCGCGCCTGCTCGGGAAGCGCGGCGCGACGATCGTGAACCCCGACAACTTCATGCTCTACACGCCGCTCCTGCCCGAGGCGGCGGCGGGGACGCTCGAGCCGCGGCACGTCGTCGTGCCGCTCCGGACGATGTGCCCGCACGCAGAGCTGCTGCTCGGCCGCGTCCTCGTCGCGCGACCCGGAGCGGAGTCCGTCGTCGCCGAGACGCTCGGCGGCACGTTCGAGATCGGGTACGAGCGGCTCGTCGTCGCGCTCGGCGCCGTGCCGCGGACGTTTCCCGTCCCCGGCCTGGCCGAGCACGGCAAGGGCTTCAAGGACGTCGCCGACGCGATCGCGCTCCGCAACCGGCTTCTCCGCGCGCTCGAGTCCGCCGCGGCACGCCTCGACCCGGACGAGGCGGCGCGCGACCTCGGCTTCGTCTTCGTCGGCGCCGGCTACGCGGGCGTCGAGGCGCTGGCCGAGCTCCACGACCTCGCGCAGGACGCCATCCGCCGGTCGTACCCGACGCTCCGCGGCGCCGCGCAGCGGTGGGTGCTCGTCGACGCCGCGCCGAGGATCCTCTCGGAGATCCCGCGCAAGCTCGGGGAGTACACGCATCACGAGCTCGAGCGCCGCGGGATCGAGATCCACGTCGGGACGACGCTCGAGTCGTTCGACGGGCGCGATGCGCTCCTCGCGGACGGGACGCGCGTCCCGGCGCGGACGCTCGTCTGGGCCGCCGGCGTGCGCGCGCACCCCGCGCTCTCGACCCTGAGCCTCCCGCTCGACGACCGCGGTCGCGTCGTCGTCGACGAGACGCTTCGGGTCGTCGACACGCCCGACGTGTGGTCGCTCGGCGACTGCGCCGCCGTGCCGAACACGAAGACGCCGGACCGTTTCGACCCGCCCACCTGCCAGCACGCGCTCCGGCAGGCGCGGAGGCTCGCGAAGAACCTCGTCGGCGAGCCGCGCCCGTACGGGTACCGCATGCTCGGGCAGGTCGCGACGCTCGGCCGCTACAAGGGCATCGCCGAGCTCCCGGGCGTCCGCCTCCGCGGCTTCCCCGGCTGGTGGGTCGGCGCGGACGTACCACCTCTACGCGCTGCCGACGTTCCGCCGCAAGGTGCGCGTCGTCACCGACTGGACGGTCTCGCTGTTCTTCCGCCGCGACATCGTCGAGCTCTCCGCGCTCGGACACCAGCGGCGCCTCGGCGAGGACGAGTAGCCCTCAGCGGAGGGCGCGGAGCGCGGCCCCGAGCGACTGGCCGCCTTCGAGCACGCGCGCGAAGAGATCGCCGTCGCGCGCGACGCGCTCGAGCACGACGTCCATCGTGAACGACGCCGTCTCGAGCCCCGGCTTCACCTCGTCCCAGCGGAGCGGCGTCGAGACGGGCGCGCCGGCGCGCGGACGCACGGAGTAGACCGAGGCCGTCGTCTTCCCCGGCCCGTTCTGGTTCGCGTCGACGAGGACGCCCTTGCGCTTCGCCCTCGTCCACTCGGTCGTGACGAGCCCCGGGTGGGCGCGGGCGAGCGCCCCGGCGACGATCCCCGCGAACTCGCGCACCTCGTCGAAGCGGTGCCGGCGCGTGATCGGCACGAGCACGTGGATGCCGCGCGAGCCGCTCGTCTTCGGCACCGACTCGAGCTCGAGGACGTCGAGCGTCTGCTTGACGAGCAGCGCGACTTCGATGACCTCCTCGAAGCCGGCGCCCTCGGCGGGATCGAGGTCGAACATCACCCAGTCCGGCCGCTCCGGCCTGTCGGCGCGCGACGCCCAGGCGTGCATGTCGATGCAGCCCATGTTGACCATCCAGAGGAGCGCGAGCTCGTCGTCGACGAGCGCGTAGTCGATCACCCGCTTCTCGCCCTCGCGGGTCGACGCGGGGAACGGCGCGGTCTCGATCCAGTCCGGGATGTGCGACGGCGCCTGCTTCTGGAAGAAGCTCTTCCCCTGCCAGCCGTCGGGGTAGCGCTTCATCGTGAACGGCCGCTTGCGCAGGTGCGGGACGAGCACGTCGGCGACGTCGCGGTAGTACGCGAGGAGCTCGCCCTTCGTGATCCCCTCCTCGGGCCAGAACGGCTTGTCGAGGTTCGACAGCTTGAGCGCTCGCCGGCCCCGCTTGACCTCGGGCTCCATCGGCGGGCGCTCCACGGGCACATCGTCGCGGACCCCGAGGTACACCGGCGCGCGGAGCCGTCCCTCGCGCGTCTTCTCGGCGTACGCCACCTCGGCCGCCAGGGCCGGCTCGACCCACGTCAGGTCCGACGCGCGGACGCGGGCCATCTTCGGCGTCGCGACGAGTGGTGACGTCTTCCGCTCGAGCGGGCGCAGGAGCCCGAGCAGCCGCCCGACCTCGTCGTCTCCGAGGCCGGAGCCGACGTTCCCGGCCCAGTGGAGCCCGTCCGCCTCGCGGCGGCCGAGCACGAGCGCACCGAGGCGTGCCCGCTTGCCCGTGCCGCGCGTGTAGCCGACGATCGGGAAGTCCTCCTGGGCGCGGAGCTTCAGCTTCTGCCACTCCGGCGTACGGCGCCCCGGGCGGTAGGGAGCGTCGGCGCGCTTCGCGATGACCCCCTCCAGGCCCTGCGCGCGTGCCGCCGCGAGGAGCGCCTCGCCGTCCTCGAACGCCGGCGAGACCCGCACGCCGTCGACCGCGGGGTCGAGCAGCTCCTCGAGCCGCTGTCGCCGCTCGACGAGCGGGAGCGTGTGCACGGGCTCGTCGTCGACCGAGAGCAGGTCGAAGGCCATCAGGATGAGCCGCCCGGAGCCGCTCTGGAGCGCCTCGAACCGCGCCGACCCGTCCTCGTCGAGCGCGCACACCTCGCCGTCGAGGACGGCGGACGGCGTCCGGACCGCCTTGGCCGCCGCACGGGCGACGGAGCGGAAGCGCTCGGTCAGGTCGTTGCCGTTCCGGCTCGTGAGGGTCGCCTCACCCCCGGACACGCTGACGATCGCGCGGTACCCGTCCCACTTCGGCTCGTAGAGCCACCCCTCGCCCTTCGGCAGCCGTTCCGTGAGCTGGGCGAGCTGAGGCCGGTACGCCTGACCGTCGCCCTCGGGCGCGTCCTTCCGGAGGAGCAGCCAGTTGCGCTCGTCGCCGTCGAGGTGCGCCGGGACGAGCGTCCAGACGCCCTGCGCGCGCTCGCCGTGGAGGCGGACGGTGAGTCCTCCGTTCCGCTTCTCCTCGAGGAGCTCGTAGGTGCCCCGATCCCAGATCTCGACCGTCCCGGCGCCGTACTCGCCGGCCGGGATCTCGCCCTCGAACGTCGCGTAGTCGAGCGGGTGGTCCTCGACGTGCACCGCGAGGTGGCGCTCGCCCGCGTGGAACGGCAGGCCCTTCGGGACGGCCCAGCTCGCGAGGGCCCCGTCCCGCTCGAGGCGCAGGTCGTAGTGGAGCCGCCGCGCGTCGTGCCGCTGGACGACGAAGATCGGCGCGGCGCCGGATCCGGCGCCGCCGAACGGCTCCGGAGACTTCTTCGGGTCGCGCTTTCCACGGTAGTCGCGGAGGTCGGCCATCGCGACGATGATTCCATGCGGACGACCACCCTTAACATCGTCTGTACAGCTCCGAGAAAAGCCCCGCAAACGGCCGCTCTTCGAGCCGGGGATAAGCCTGTGGAAAGTGTGGAGAGGTGTCTGTCGTGTCAGATGGCGCTCACACGCGGACGAGGACGCCCATCGAGCGGAACTTCGCCCTGCGGCGCCGGCGCAGCTCGTCCGACGGGACGTCCGCGAGCTCGTCGAGGTGCGCGAGGAGTGCCTCGCGGAGCAGCACCGCGGCTTCGTCGTGGCCTTCGTGCGCGCCGCCTACCGGCTCGGGGACGATCCCGTCGATGACGCCGAGCTCGAGGCAGTGTGCCGCGTCCGGCTTGAAGGCCGACGCGGCCTTCTTCGCCTGGGCGGCGTCGCGCCAGAGGATCGACGCACACCCTTCGGGCGAGATGACCGAGTAGATCGCATTCTCCTGCATCAGCACACGGTCGGCGACGGCGATCGCGACCGCGCCGCCGGACCCGCCCTCGCCGATGACGACCGCGACGGTCGGGATCGCGAGCCGCAGCATGAGCGCCTGCGACCGCGCGATCGCACCGCCCTGTCCGTGCTGCTCCGCCGCGATCCCCGGATACGCGCCGGGCGTGTCGACGAAGGTCACGAGCGGGAACCCATGGCGTTCGGCGAGCTCCATCGTGCGCATCGCCTTCCGGTAGCCCTCGGGGTACGCCATCCCGAAGTTGCGGTAGCCGCGCTGGGCGATGTCCCGGCCCTTCTGGTGGCCGACGAGCGCGATCGTCCTGCCGTCGAGCAAGCCGAGCCCCGCGACGATGGCCGGGTCGTCCATCCGCCCGCGGTCGCCGTGGAGCTCGAACCAGTCGTCGAGGATCCGCTCGACGTAGTCGAGGGTGTACGGGCGCTTCTCGTTGCGAGCGAGCTCGACGGAGCGCCAGATCTCCTCGTCCGAGGTGTCCTCGCGCAGCCGTTCGAGCTGCCGCTGCAGGCGCTCGAGCTCGGCCGAGAGCTTCGTCCCGCGCAGAAGCTTCACGCCGGAGAGCTGGGCGAGACGGTCGCGCAGCCCGAGCTCGGCTTCCTGGGTCATCCCTTGGCTCCGAACAGGCGCAGGAGGCGGGCGAGCGTCGGCCGCAGCTCCGGCCTCGGCACGACGGCGTCGACGTGGCCGAAGCGGAAGTTCGACTCGGCGAGCCCGAAGTCGTCGGGCAGCTTCTCACGTGTCGTCTGGGCGACGACGCGGGGGCCGGCGAAGGACGTCAACGCACCCGGCTCGGCGAGGATCACGTCGCCGAGGCTCGCGAAGCTGGCGGTCACGCCGCCCGTGGTCGGGTGCGCGAGGACAGAGATCAGCGCGCCACCCGAGTCGTGCAGATCGCCGACCGCGGCGACGGTCTTCGGGAGCTGCATCAGCGCGAGGATCCCCTCCTGCATCCGGGCGCCCCCCGAGGCGGAGATCGAGACGACGACGCCCTGGTCCTCCGCCGCACGCTCGCAGGCGCGCGCGAACCGCTCGCCCACGACGCTGCCCATCGAGCCGCCGAGGAACGAGAAGTCCATCGCGGCGACCCGGCACGCGTGGCCGTCGATCGAGGCTCTCCCGGTGAGGATCGCGTCGCCGAGCCCCGTATCCATCTCCGCCTGGGCGAGCCGCTCCGTATACGGCTTCAGGTCGAAGAAGTCGAGCGGGTCGGCGGAGCGGAGCTCCGCATCCTCCTCCTCGAACGACCCGGGGTCGGCGAGCTGCGCGACCCGCTCCGGCGCGCGCACCGGGAAGTGGTGCCCGCAGTGCGGGCAGACGCGAAGGTGTTGCGCGAGCTCGTCGTCGCGATAGTGCGAGCCGCAGCCCGGGCAGGTGTTCGGGTGCTCCCGTTCCCCGTCCCGCTGTGCCTGATCGGCCCGCTTGTGCTCGATCGAGACGTCGATGTGACCCGACGACATGCCGGGCATCTTAGTCCCGACTGGTCGAGCCGCTCAGAGGCTCGCCGCGACGGCGAAGCGCGCGAGCGTCGTGGGCTCGGCGTCGGGGCGTAGCCCGGTCAGTCCCATGCCGACCACCGGAGCGCGCGCCGCGACGGTACGGAGCGTCGATTCGACGTCCTCGACGCTCGGCCCGCCGGGGAACGGCATGAAACACGAGACGAGACCCGGCTCGAGGACGTCGACGTCGAGCGCGACGTACGCACCGGCCACGCCGGCGAGTGCGCGCTCGAGGTCGTCGTCGATCCCGTGCGCGGTGACGTAGTCCTGCTCCGGTGGATCGAGGTCGCGCGCGCCGACCAGCGCGATGTCCGCGGTTCGCACGCTTCCCTCGTCGATGGCCATCCGGAGGGGCATCCCCCACGCGTTGCCGGACGGGGACGTCTGGGGCGTGTTGAGGTCGCCGTGGGCGTCGAGCCAGACCACGGCGATCCGCCCGTGCCGTCGCCCGAGGCCGCGGATCGCGCCGACGTGGGAACAACAGCACCCGCCGAGCACGAGGGGCCGTGCCGGCAGGCCGTCTGCGATTGCGAGGCTCTGCTCGTCGAGCGTCTCGCGCTCGACGACCAGAGCCTCGGGGTACGGGACATCGATCCGCGCGGCGTCGGCCATCGCCTCGCCGCCGGAGCCCCATGCCCGTGGGACGCGCACGAGCCCGGCTGCGAACGACGCGCCGCAGCTGTGGCATTCGTACCCGTCGTCGAACGCCACCGCGGTGAGCGTGCGGCAATGCGGGCACCGGGCGCGTAGGGTGCTCATCGGATCGACCGGTGGAGACGCACGAAGCTCGTCCGGAACCCACGGGCCGGCCAGAAGCGCGAGGACAGGAGGTTCGGCACGCGCCAGTCGACGACGATCGTCGTGTACCCGTGCTCGCGTGCCCAGGCGAAGACGCCCTCGGTCAACGCGAGCCCGCTCCCGCCGCCGCGCACCTCGGGCAGCGTCGCGGCGTAGCCGAGGATGCAGGCGTCGTCGGGCTGCGCGACGCTCGTGTGGAGCCCCGAGTACCCGACCGGCGCGACCGTGGCGACGCCCACCGGTCGCCCGTCGAGCTCGGCGACGACGGTCGCGACGCGAGGGTCCTCGAGCTCCTCGACCAGCTCTGCGCGGACCTCCTCGGGGCCGACCGGCAGGTGCGGCGCGAACGTCGGGGACGAGGTCTGGTACTCACCGAGGATGTCGAGGGGGAGGATCGCGTCCGCGTCCTCGACCGTCGCGATGCGGACGCGTGCGGGCCCCGTCTCGACGGGCTCGGCCGGCACCTCGCGGACGCCGAGTCCCTGCTGCTGGCCGAACCCGAGCCTGAACCAGGCGTCGAGGAGCGGCGGGTCGGCCGGGACGACGGCGTAATGGCTCGTCCCGCCCGCGTCGACCCACGCCGCGGCGGCGTGCGCGTAGAGGTCGCGCACGACCTCGGGGTCCTGCGCCGCGTGACCGGCGGGCTCGACGAAGACGTTCGGCCCCCAGCCGGTTCCGGGGCGCGGCGCCCCGACCACGTAGCCGACGACGCGGCCGTCGGCCAGCGCCGTCGCGCCGGACGCGCCCTCGGCCTCCCACGTCTTCTCCACCTCGGCGCGGGCGACGTCCTCGTCCTCGAAGGCAGGTGAGAGGAGCGGCTCGAGCGCCCGGTGCCGCGTATGGCGCTCGGCGAGCAGCGCCCCCGCGTCGGCGAGGTGCTCGCCGCGGAAGGGGATGACGTCGAGCCGGGAGATCGCGACGTGACGATAGCGCCGCCGCGGCTCGACCTCGCGTGCCTGAAGCGCGTTCACGCCGGGCGCTCCCAGATGTCCCAGCGCTGAACGACGCGCATCCCGGCGCGCTCGTAGAGCCGTACCGCCCCGGTCGTGCTCTCCGCGTCCACGCCGAGCTCGGCCCCGAGCCGGCCACGGCGCCGGAAGTCCCCGAACGCATGTGCGAGAAGGGCACCGCCGAGCCCGATCCGCCGGTGCTCGCGGAGCACGCCGAGGACCGAGACCCAGCCGCAGTCCGGGTCGCCGTGGTTCGAGGGCCGGCAGATCGCGATGCCCGCAGGCTCGCCGTCGACCTCCGCCACGAACCAGAGCGTCGGGTCCGCGACCCCCATGTTCCGGAGCCAGTGGAGCCACTCGTCGTAGGGCGTGGGCGTGAAGCCCCAGTGGTCGGCGAACGACTCCTGGTTGATCCGATGGAGCAGCGGCTCGTCGACGTCCTGGACGGCGGTTCGCACGACGGCTCCGGACGGCCACGCCGGGGAGAAGGCCTGCCCGCCGAAGTCGATCCGCATCCGGTAGCTCGAGCGCAGGTAGCGGTAGCCGCGCTCCTCGAGGAGGGCGCGGAGCGCCTCGTCGCGCTCGTCGACGACGGCCCGGACGACTCCCTCGGGGCTACGACGCGCGAGCGCGCGCCGCTCCAGCTCGGTGTGGAGCGCCCGGCGCGCGTCCCCGCGGATGTCGAGCCAGAGGACGCTGCCGTCGTTCGCCTGGTCGCCGACGTCCCCGTAGCCGACGATCTCCTCGCCCCGGACGGCGACGACGACGTCCGCGGCGAGATCGAACGGCACCGGCTGCGTCCACCATCCCGCGACCTCCTTCGCCTCGACCTCGTCACGGCCGCGAAGCGCCTGCGAGGCGCGGTTGATCGCCGCGACGACGCCGTCGACGTCATCGAGCGTGGGAGACCGGAGGACGACCTCGTCCGCGGGCACGGAAGTTGGGCGCACGTCGTGCACCTGGATGACCGTAGGGGCGCGAGCACGGAGCCGTGGTGCGGGGATCCGTACTGTTGGCGGGGATGCGGAACGTCCGCGACGCCGTGCCCTCCGACTGGGCCGCGATCGCCCGGATCTACGGCGAGGGGATCGCGACCGGTGCCGCGACCTTCGAGACGGAGCTCCCGTCCTGGGAGGAGTGGGACGCCGCCCACCTCAAGGCGCCCCGCTTCGTCGCAGAGGAGGGGGGCGAGGTGTTGGGCTGGATCGCGGTCTCGCCCGTTTCACGGCGGCCCGTGTACCGAGGCGTCGTCGAGCACTCGGTCTACGTCGCAGAGGCCGCGCGCGGCCGCGGCGTCGGCCGGCTGCTCCTCGACGCGCTCCTCCGCTCGGCCGCGTCGCACGGGATCTGGACGATCCAGACGTCGGTCTTCGCGGACAATGCCGCCACCGTCGCGCTGCACGATTCCGTCGGCTTCCGGCTCGTCGGCCGGCGCGAGCGGATCGCGGAGCTCCACGGCGAGTGGCGCGACACGCTCCTCCTGGAGCTGCGGCTGCCGTAGGCGTCGCGCGCGCTAGTGCCAGCGCCGGAAGACCACGCAGGCGTTGTGCCCGCCGAACCCGAACGAGTTGGAGACGCCGATCTCGACCTGCTCCTCGCGCGCCTCGTTCGGGATGTAGTCGAGGTCGCACTCGGGATCGGCGACCTCCTGGTTGATCGTGGGCGGGAGCACGCCCCGCTCGAGCGCGAGCACGGTGAACGTCGCCTCGACCGCGCCCGCCGCGCCGAGGCAGTGGCCGGTCGCGCCCTTCGTCGAGGAGACCGGCGTCCTGAACGCCTTCTCCTCGCCGAGCGCGAGCTTGATCACCCGGGTCTCAGCGCTGTCGCCGACGGGGGTCGACGTCCCGTGCGCGTTGACGTAGCCGACCTCGTCCGGCGAGATGCCGGCGTCGTCGAACGCCATCGCCAGGGCGCGGGCAGGGCTGGCGCCCGTCGGATCGGGGTCGGAGACGTGCGTGGCGTCGGACGAGACGCCGTAGCCGAGCAGCTCGGCGTAGACCTTCGCGCCGCGGGCGCGGGCGTGCTCGAGCTCCTCGAGCACCATCATCGCGCTCGCCTCGCCCATCACGAACCCGTCCCGCTCGAGGTCGAAGGGGCGCGACGCGGCTCTCGGGTCGCCGTTCCGGCGGGAGATCGCCCGCATCGCGCCGAAGCCGGCGATTCCGACACGCGACACCGGCGCCTCGGTGCCGCCGCAGATCATCACGTCGGCGCGACCGAGCCTGATCGCGTCGAGGCCGTCGCCGATCGCCATGTTCGACGCCGCGCAGGCCGTGCACTCCGAGAGGAGCGGGCCCTTCGTTCCGAGCTCCATCGAGACCCAGCCGGCGGCGAGGTTCGGGATGATCTGGACGATCGAGAACGGGTTGACGCGGTCGGGGCCGCGCGAGTCGAGCACCTGGATGCACGACTCGAACGATTTGAGCCCGCCGATGCCCGTCGCCACGGCCGCCCCGATGCGCTCGGGCTCGGCCGCGATATCGAGCCCCGCGTCCGTCTCCGCCTGTCGCGCCGCGGCGAGCGCGAGGTGCGTGAACCGGTCCATCCGGCGCGACGCCTTGTGCTCGATGTACTTCGTGAGGTCGAGGTCCTTCACCTCGCAGGCGAAATCGACCGGAAAGCCGGCCGTGTCGAACTGGGTGATCTTCCCCGCGCCCGACTCGCCCGCGACGAGCGACGCCCACGAGTCCTCGACCGTGGTGCCGAGCGGACTCACCATGCCGAGGCCGGTGACGACCACCCGGCGCCTCCCGTTCCCGTTCACGCCGGCCACGCTACATCCCGAGGCCGCCGTCGACGAGGAGCACGGCTCCAGTCACGAAGGCGGCCGCGTCCGAGCAGAGGAACCGCACGGCGCCCGCGACGTCCTCCGGGTCACCGAGCCGTCCGAGCGGCGTGTTCGTCAGCATCATCGTGGTCGCCTCCTCGGGGAGCACGTCCGTCAGCTGCGACTTGACGTAGCCGGGCGCGACCACGTTGGCGCGCACGTTGCGGCTGCCGAGCTCGCGGGCCAGGGACTTCGTGAACCCGATGATCCCCGCCTTCGAGGCAGCGTAGTTCGTCTGACCGAAGTTGCCGTGGACGCCGACGATCGACGAGACGTTGACGATCGCGCCGCCGCGGCGCTTCATCATCGGCCGCGAGGCGGCGCGGCAGGTGTAGAAGACCGACGAGAGGTTCGTGTCGATGACCGTCCGCCAGTCCTCGTCGCTCATCCGCGCCAGGAGGCCGTCGCGGGTCAGGCCCGCGTTGTTGACCAGGATGTCGAGGTCGCCCGCCTCCTCGACGAGCGCCTTTGCCGATTCCGGATCGCTGACGTCCGCCTCGACCGTGCGGCCGCCGATCTCGGAGGCGACGGCCGCCGCCTCCTCGCGGCCCGTGCGGTAGCCGACGACGACGTTCGCCCCCGCCCGGCCGAGCTCGAGCGCGATCGCACGGCCGATCCCGCGCGAGCCTCCCGTGACGAGCGCCGTCTTGCCCTCCAGCGATGCGAAGCTCATGGGCCAACCTCGGTTGGCCCATGAGCTCGTGGGGGAGACATGGTTTCCCCCGCGGGAGCGAGCCGCAGGCGAGCGACGCTCATCTGGCGGCCAGGGACTCCTTGAGCTTCTCGAGACTCGCGAGGTCGTTGACCGAGACGGTCCGGACGCTGCGGTCGATCCGCTTGACCAGCCCGGAGAGCACGTTCCCCGGCCCGATCTCGACGAAGGTCGTCACGCCGTCCTTCATGAGCTCGCCGGCGGCCTGGGTGAACCGCACCGGCTCGGTGAGCTGGTCGAGCAGCAGCGACGCGAGGCGCTGCGCCGGCTCGATCTTCGCCGTCACCGTTGACATGAACGGCGCCACGGGATCCGCGAAACGAACCTTGTCGACGGCCGGCTTCAGCCGATCGCGCGCCCGCGCGACGAGCGGGCTATGGAACGCACCCGAGACCTTCAGCCGGATCGCTCGTCGGGCGCCGAGGCTTTCGGCCTCGGCGCAGCACTCCTCCACTGCCTCGCTCTCGCCCGAGACGACGATCTGGCCCGGGCAGTTGTAGTTCGCCGGCCACACGTTGAGGATCCTGCGGCAGAGCGTCTCGACGAGCTGGTCCTCGAGCCCGAGGATGGCGGCCATGGCGCCCGGACGCTGCTTCGCCGCCTCGGCCATCGCGAGCCCGCGCTCGCGGACGAGGCCGATCGCCTCGCCGGTGCCCATCGCGGCGACGGACGCGAGCGCCGAGTACTCGCCGACCGAGTGCCCGACCACGACGTCTGGCTCGATGCCCTCCTTGCGGACGGCGGCGAGGATGGCGAGGCTCGTCGCAACGAGCGTCGGCTGCTGCACCTCGGTCTCGACGAGCTCCGCGAGCGGCGACTCGAAGCAGAGGTGCGCGAGGTCCATGCCCGTCGCCTCGGAGCCGACCCGGTAGACCTCCATTGCCTCCGGATGCGCCTCCGCGATCTCGCGGCCCATCCCCATCTCGAGCGACCCCTGCCCGGGGAAGCAGAACGCCACCTTCGTCATGCACTCCTCCCGTCCGTCCATTCGAGGAGCGCCGAGCCCCAGGTGAGCCCCGCCCCCATTCCGGTCATCAACACGAGCGAGCCGTCGCGTAGGCGTCCGTCGGCCCGCGCGTCCGCGAGCGCGAGCGGGATCGAGCCCGACGACGTGTTACCGAACTTTTCCACGTTGACCACCGTTCGCTCCTTGGGGACGCCGAGCTTACCGACGGCGTAGTCGATGATCCGCTTGTTCGCCTGGTGCGGGACGTAAACGTCGACGTCCTCGATCGTCTTCCCGCACTCGGCAAGGACGGCCTCGGCAGACGAGACCATCACGCGCGTGGCGAACCTGAACACCTCACGGCCGTTCATCTTCAGCATCGACTCTGGATTCTCGAACCTCCGCGAGCCGCTGCCCGGGTACTGGAGGTGCACGCCGCCGCCGCCGTCCGCGCCGAGCTCGAAGCCGAGGAAGCCGCCGCGCGCGACGGGCTCGAGGACGACGGCGCCGGCGCCGTCGCCGAAGAGGACGAGGGTCGAGCGGTCGTCCCAGTCGAGGATCTTCGAGAGCACGTCACCACCCACGACCAGCGCACGGCGCGACAGGCCGGCGGCCAGCATCCCGTACCCCTGCGCGATCGCGTACATGAAGCCCGTGCAGCCGGCGAGGAGGTCGTAGGCGGCGGCCTGCGGCATCCCGAGCTCGTCGGCCATCAGCGCGGACGACGTCGGGAACATCATGTCCGGCGTCACCGTCGCGCAGATGAGGAGGTCGATGTCGCTCGCCGGGACGCCGGCGTCGGCGAGCGCCGCCCTCGCGGCAGGGAGCGCGACGTCCGTCAGCGCCTCGTCATCGGTGGCCATCCGCCGCTCGTGGATGCCGGTGCGCTCGACGATCCACTCGTCGGAGGTGTCGACGAACTGCGCGAGGTCGTCGTTCGTCACGACACGGTCCGGCACGTGCACGCCGAGCCCGGTGATCCCGATCCGAGTGCCGTTGGCCGATCCGATCACGAGCCGTGGGGGAACCCGTGGTTCCCCCACGAGCCCACTCCTTCCTTCGTCCTGCACCGGTTGACCGAGCTTGGCCTCCCGGCCGGCATAGCCGGCCTCCGGCCGCGACCGGCTGCGCACAGGTCGGCGGCCGTACCCTTCTCGTCGCCCGACTCGTGCATCACCATCAGCGCTCCACCGCGAACGTCAGCGTTCCCCGCGCCGCCAGCTGGCCGTCGACGCGGGCGGTCGCCTTGCCGCGGCCGACGGGCCCGCGGACCTGGTCGATCTCGCATTCGAGCGTCAGCGTGTCGCCGGGCGACACGATCCGCTTGAAGCGGCAGTCGTCGATGCCGGCGAAGAAGGCGATCTTCCCCCGGTTCTCCTCCTCGACGAGCACCGCGACCGCGCCGGTCTGCGCCATCGCCTCGACGATGAGTACACCCGGCATCACGGGACGCTCGGGGAAGTGCCCCGCGAACCACCAGCCGTCCTCCGGGACCCGGTAGGACGCCGCGACCCGGGCGCCGGGCTGGAGCTCGAGCACCTCGTCGAGGAGCAAGAACGGATCGCGATGCGGGAGGATGGACGCGATGACGTCGCGCCCGAACGGGGCGGCGGGAATCACCAGTCGAGTGTACTCGGGCCCTCGACCGTCAGCGGCGGACGGGGGCCCGGTTCCCGGCCGCGTCGGTTGCCGTGCCGGTGAGCGTCCGCAGCCGCTCGATCCGCGGGATCCGCACCGTTCCCGGCCGCGGCGACCTGCAGCCGCCGGCGTGCGCCGTTCACTCTCAGCTCGAGCGTCACTGCCTCGGAGACCTGGAGCCGTGGCGGCGCATCCGAGACGGTGCGCACGCGCCGGGGCCTTCGTGTCGACGACCAGCGGGACGTCGACGAGCGCAGCCCCGAGCGCGTCGGTCGCCTCCACCTCCACGGTGTACGTGCCGTCCAGCGCCCGCCCGAGCCGCTTGATGCCGTTCCACGACGCCGTCTGCTCGCCCGGGCCCGCGTCGCCCGAGAAGAGCGTCGCGACCAGGCGCCCGTCCCGCTTGACCCAGATCGAGACCAGTGCCGGAGTGGTGAGGGGCACGACGACCGAGACGGTGTCCGCGACCCCGTCGGCATTCGGCGTCAGGAAGGGGCTCGACAACGTCACGGTTCCGATCGTGCGGCTGATCCGGACCGCGATCTCGGCGACCGCCTCCCGACCGCCGGTCGCCTGCGCCGTGACGCGGACGAGGTAGGTGCCGTCCGGCAAGCCGGCGCCGTCGAACGTCACCGATCGTGCGCCCGCCCGCCGCCAGCGACGGTTCTCGAGCTCGGCGACCGTCGCACCGGCGGAGTCGACGACCGCGACGGTGATGTTCGCGTCGACGTGGGCGTGAAGGAGATCGTCGTCGTGTCCGCCTGCCCGTCGCCGTTCGGCGTGATCGTCGCCGGCGAGACGATCACGGCATTCAGCTGAAGGGTGGTCGTCGGCGGCGGCGCCGCCGTGCCGATCGTGCCCTCGGCAGGAGTCGCGCCCGTTGTCTCCATCCGCCATCGCGTTCCCGCGAGGACGGGGACGAGCGGGCGCCAGGTCCATTCGACCGTCGCGCCGGTGCCCGTGCCGCGGGCGAGCTCGACGCCCGCCGGATCCGTGACGACCACGCTCCACGGCAGCGCCGACGACACCTGGCCGCGAAAGCGGATAGCCCCCCGACTCGTCGGCCGCGACGGTGGGCGCGTACAGCTTCGGCAGCCCGAGAGCCGCCACCCTGCGGGCGATCTCCCCGAGACGCGCGTACAGCCGCTCGCCCGGGCACGTCGTCAGCCCGGTGTCGCGATGGCCGGAGATCGCGCGCAGGAAGACGGGGATGCCGGGCTTGAAGCGCTCGTTGCCCGAGGAGATGCCGTTGAACGTCGAGAGCGGGTCGACGTGGGCGAGGTCGAGTCGCCACGCGAGCGTCCTGACGAGCGCGTCGACGGCGGCGGCGGGGGGGTCGACCGTCCGGAAGTCGCCCATCACCGCGATCCCGAACGAGCCCGTGTTGAACCCGCGAGCATGCGCGCCGACGACGTTCCGGTCGAGACCGCCCGCACGACCCTCGTACACGGTGCCGAAGCGGTCGACGAGCGCGTTGTAGCCGATGTCGTTCCAGCCGTTCCCCTTGACGTGGTAGAGCTCGATCGCGCGCACGACGGCCGGCGCCTGGAGCCGCGTGTATGTGTTCGTCCCGGCCGTGTGGTGGACGTGAGCCATGCGGAGCGTGTCCGCGTAGGCGGGCTTCCCCTTCACGATCGCCTCGTCGGCGAGCCATGCCGACCGTGCGACGACGCGTGGCATCCCCGCGGAGGCCGTCGCCCGGAACGGCACCTTCGAGACGGGGCTGCGGACGGTCAGCGCACGCGCACGGATGACATGCCCGGACGTCCGCACCTCGAGCGCCACCGCCGTGCCGACCCAGATGGGCGCCGAGACGCGCCACCCGCTGCCGGCGCGGCGCTCGGCACGCTCCGGCGATCGGGGCCGTCCTCGTCCTCCGAGCACGGGCTGCCAGCTCGACCAGCGCCGCCGGCCGACCGCGTGCGCAGCTCGATGCGACCCGAGCCGCGCCAGTGGATCCCGACGAGCTGGAACGGCCTCGCGGGGCGCGTCGCGCTGAGCGTCCGGGCGCCTCCGAACGCGAGCTCCCGCACCTCGAGCGACGCGAGCCCGGCCGACGAGACGGCCGGGAACACGAGAGCGAGCGTGACGGCGAGGAGGAGGCGTCGGGCCATCGGGTGGAGGCCACAAGGGTGGCGCACCACGCCTTCTCCGGCAAGGAGCGCGACCCTTCCCCTTACGAAATGCGTACGTCGCCGCGGGGCTCCGAAAGCGCGCTGATACAGTCGAATCGTCGTGAACGCGGTGCTCGGGCGTGTGCTCGGCCCTCTCCTTGCGGCGGTCGCGGCCGCCTTCGTCCTCGCGGTGCCGGCAGCGGCCGCGGAGCCCGCGGACACGCCGAACGTCGTCGTGGTCGAGTTCGACAACGACGTCAACCCCGTCACGCAGGAGTATCTCCAAGACTCGATGCAGCGCGCCGAGGACGAGGGCGCCGCCGCGGTCGTCATCGAGATGGACACGCCGGGCGGGCTCGGCTCGTCGATGCGGGAGATCGTCAAGTCGATGCTCGCGCTCGAGATCCCCGTCGTCGTCTACGTCGCGCCGCCCGGCTCGAGCGCCGACTCGGCCGGTGCCGTCATCGGCGAGGCGGCGGACGTCCTCGCGATGGCGCCGCAGACCAACATCGGCTCCTCGACGCCGATCTCCGCCACCGGCGAGGACCTCGGCGAGGACCTCCGCCGGAAGGTGATCAACGACGCGGCCGCGTACGTCGGCGAGCTCGCACGCGAGCACGGCCGCAACGAGCAGGCTGCCGAGGCGATGGTGCGGACAGCGGCGAACTACGGCGCCCGCGAGGCGCTCGAGCTCGGCGTGATCGACGTGATCGCGCCGAACGTCCCCGCGCTGCTGGAGCAGATCGACGGCATGAAGACGACGCCGAAGGACCTCGTCATCGACACCTCCGGCGCGACCGTCGAGCGGGTCGAGATGGGCCTTTGGAAGCAGGCGCTCGACCTCCTGATCGACCCGAACATCATCGCGCTGATGCTTTCCATCGGCCTCATCGGGATCGTCGTCGAGCTCTGGAACCCCGGCCTGATCCTCCCGGGAACGGTCGGCGCGATCTCGCTGATCGTCGGGCTCTACGGCCTCCAGGTGCTGCCCGTGTCCGCGGCCGGGCTGCTGCTTATGGCCCTCGCAGCCGCATTCTTCGTCATGGAGGCGTTCATCCCGAGCCACGGGGCGCTGACCGTCGCCGGTGCGGTGACATTCGTCATCGGCGCGCTGATGCTGTTCGACCCCGCGGGCGAGGCGTACCAGGTGTCAATCTGGGTCGCGCTGGCGATCGCCGGCACGCTCGCACTCCTTCTCGGCGTTGCGCTCTCGCGGGTCGTGAAGGCGCGACGCAACCCGGTCGAGGTTGGCGTCAACAACCTCGTCGGCGGCGACGCGGTCGTCCGGCGCGAGGGCTGGGTCGCCGTCGGAGGCGAGCTCTGGCGCGCACGCTCCGCCGACGGCGTACCGCTCGTGCCCGGCGACCAGGTCACCGTCGAGGCGGTCGAGGACGACCTCGAGCTCGTCGTAGGATCCCCGCACACGACCGAAAGGGCCTGATGTCCATTGCGCTGATCGTCGTCGCCGTCATCGTCGTCCTGCTCGTGCTCCTGCTCTTCGCGACGGTCAAGGTCGCGCGCGAGTACGAGCGCGGCGTGATCTTCCGTCTCGGCCGCCTGCTCCCGAGCCCGAAGGGCCCGGGGCTCTTCCTGCTGATTCCCGTGATCGACCGGATGGAGAAGGTCGACCTCCGCACGGTGACGCTCAACGTGCCGCCGCAGGAGGTCATCACGAAGGACAACGTCCCGGTTCGCGTCAACGCGGTCGCGTACTTCCGGATCGTCGAGCCGAAGGCGGCGATCGTCCAGGTCGAGAACTACATGGTCGCGACGTCCCAGATCGCGCAGACGACCCTCCGCTCGGTCCTCGGCCAGCACGTGCTGGACGAGCTGCTCTCCGAGCGCGACAAGATCAACCAGATCCTCCAGACGATCATCGACGAGGCGACCTCGCCCTGGGGGATCAAGGTCTCGATCGTCGAGGTCAAGGACGTCGAGATCCCGAGCGACATGCAGCGCGCCATGGCCCGTCAGGCGGAGGCCGAGCGCGAGCGCCGGGCGAAGGTCATCTCGGCCGAGGGCGAGTTCCAGGCCTCCGAGCGGCTCAAGGACGCGGCCGCGGTGATGGCGCAGCAGCCCATCACCGTGCAGCTCCGCTACCTCCAAACGCTCCTCGAGATCGGCGCCTCGAACAACTCGACCATCGTCTTCCCGATCCCGATCGAGTTCCTTGCGGCGCTGGGCTTCGAGAAACCGAAGCAGGTCGAGTAGGTGCGGGCGCTCGTCGGCGTCCTCGTCGTCGGGCTCGTCCTCGCGGGCCTGGCGTCGGTCGCCGTGCGCGGCGTCCGGCGGGTCGGGTGGGCCGGCGACGCCGGGGACACGGGTCGGACAGCGCTGCAGTCGATCGTCGAGGGCGTCATTCTCCTCGCCGCCGTTATCCTCGGCGTCGTGGTCGTCGTCGCGCTCGTGGACTGAGCGCGGCGCTACGACTCGTCGCTCGGGACGATTCCGAGCGTCGCGGCGAACGTCCCTGCGCTCGCGACGATGTCCACCCAGGGCATGCGCGCCCCGCGTAGCCGCTCGGCCCCCTTGAGGTCGGCGATGTCACAGCCCCGGAGCTCGGCGCGGTCGATCGTCACCTCGCTGAACGTCGCCCCCGTGAGCGGCGATCGCTCGAACAGGACCGACGTCAGCCTGGCGCCGTAGAAGTCCGCCTCCTCGAGCCGGCAGTCACGGAACACGACCCGCTCGAGCGTCGCGAACCGGAAGGACGCGAGATCGAGCCGGCAGTCCGCGAAGACGACGTCGGCGATCGACGCCTCGGCAAACGTGCTCCCCGTCGCGCGACAGCCGGAGAGCTCGACCCGCCGCACGTCGCAACCGGTCAGGTCGGCGTTCGCGAGCGAGCCGCGGACGATGCGGAGGTCGGTCAGCCGCCCCTCGCTCATCGTGTGGTCGGAGAGCTCCGCGTCCGTGAGCGTGCCCTCGCGAAGCGCTGCGCCGCGCCCCGACGTCGGCGGGCTCAGCTCGGTGTCGGTGTCGTCGGGTCGGCGGGGCGGGAGCGGTGCGTCAGTCGGCGTCGCCATCGGCCGGCTCGACAGCCTCGGGCTGGACGAGGTCGGGCTCGACGGCGTCGGCCGCCTCGGCCTCGTCCACCTCCTCGTCGGAGCCGACGACGGGCGCGAGGCTCGAGACGTGCTCCCCCTCGCGGAGGCGCATCACGATGACGCCCTGGGTCGCGCGGCCGGACCGCTTGATCCCGTCGACGGCGGTGCGGATCACCGTGCCGCCATCGGAGATGAGCATTACCGCGAAGCCCTCGCGGACGATCCGCGCGCCGGCGAGCCGTCCCTTGCCCTCGACGAGCTGCGCGGTCTTGACGCCCATCGTCCCGCGGCCCTTGACCGGGTACTCCGCGACGCGGGTCCGCTTGCCCCAGCCGTTCTCCGTGACGACGAGCAGGTCCGCGTCGTCGGAGGCGATGTCGACCTCGATCACCTCGTCGCCAGAGCGGAGCTTCATCCCGGCGACCCCGGACGCGGGGCGGCCCATCGCCCGGACGTCCTTCTCCGAGAACCGGACGGCCTGCCCCATCCGGGAGACCATGAGGATGTCGTCCTCGCCGTCCGAGAGCCGCACGCCGACGAGCTCGTCGTCCTCGCGCATCTTGAGCGCGATGATCCCGTCGGCCTTGAGCGGCGTGTTGTACTCGAGGAACTCGGTCTTCTTGACGATGCCCTTCTTCGTCGCGAAGACGAGGTACGTCGCCTCCTTGAAGTCGCGCGTGGCGATCACCGCTCGGATCAGCTCGTCCTGGCGGAGCGGCAGCAGGTTCACGATCGCGCGGCCCTTCGACTGGCGCGATCCGAGAGGCAGCTCGTGCACCTTCAGCCGGTAGACCTTGCCGACGGTCGTGAAGAACAGGATGTAGTCGTGCGTGGAGGCGACGAAGAGATGCTCGATGTAGTCCTCGTCCTTCATGTCCATGCCCATCACGCCGATGCCGCCGCGCCGCTGCTCGCGGTAGGTCGTCACCGGTAGGCGCTTGATGTAGCCCGACCGCGTGATCGCGATGACCATGTCCTCCTCGGCGATCATGTCCTCGAGCTCGAGCGAGTCCTCGCCGGCGACGATCTCGGTGCGCCGGTCGTCGGCCTTGCCGTAGATCTGCTTGACCTCGAGGAGCTCCTCGCGGATGAGCGCGTCGATCCTCGCCGGGTCGCCGAGGATCGACCGGAGCTCGGCGATCCGCTCCTGGAGGTCGGCGTACTCCTCCTCGATCTCCTTCCGCGCGAGCCCGGTGAGCCGCGCGAGACGGAGGTCGAGGATCGCCTGTGCCTGCTCCTCGGAGAGGTCGAAGGACGACATCAGGCCGGTTCGCGCCTGGTCGGTGTCGTCGGAGCCGCGGATCAGCGCGATGACGGCGTCGAGGTTGTCGAGGGCGATGAGGTAGCCCTGGAGGATGTGCGCGCGCTTCTCCGCCTGGCGGAGCTCGTACTTCGAGCGGCGCGTGACGATCTCGCGCTGGTAGTCGAGGTAGTGGTGCGCGAGCTCGAGCAGCGACAGCGTCTTGGGGACGCCGTCGACGAGGGCGACCGCATTGAATCCGAACGTCGCCTGCAGCCCCGTGTGCTTGAAGAGCTTGTTCAGCACGACCTGCGGGATCGCGTCGCGCTTGAGCTCGACCTGGATCCGCATGCCGGTCTTGTCCGAATGGTCGGCGAGATCGGAGACCTCGGTGATCACCTTCTCGTTCACGAGGTCGGCGATCTTCTTGATGACGCCCGTGTCGCCGCCCTTCTTGATCCCGTACGGGAGCTCGGTCACGACGATGGCGCTCTTGCCCCCGCGGAGCTCCTCGATGTGTGCGCGCGCGCGCATCACGATCCGGCCCCGGCCGGTGCGGTAGGCGTCGCGGATCCCCGAGCGCCCGACCACGATCCCGCCCGTCGGGAAGTCCGGCCCCTTGAGGTGCTTCATGAGGTCCTCGACGTTCGACTCGGGCTTGTCGATCAGCTGGACGACCGCGTCGATCGTCTCGGCGAGGTTGTGCGGTGGGATGTTCGTCGCCATGCCGACGGCGATCCCGGTCGAGCCGTTGACGAGGAGGTTCGGGAACCGGGACGGGAGCGACAGCGGCTCACGGCGCGACTCGTCGTAGTTCGGCCCGAAGTCGACCGTGTCCATGTCGATGTCGCGAAGCATCTCCGTCGCGAGACGCGTCAGGCGGCACTCCGTGTAGCGCATCGCTGCCGGTGGGTCGTCGTCGATCGAGCCGAAGTTCCCCTGGCCGTCGACCAGCGTGTTCCGGAGCGAGAACGGCTGAGCCATCCGGACGAGCGAGTCGTAGATCGGGCTGTCGCCGTGGGGGTGGTAGCGGCCCATGACCTCGCCGACGATCGACGCGGACTTCTTGTACGGCCGGTTCGGCTGCATGCCGGCGTCGTGCATCCCCCAGAGAACGCGCCGGTGAACGGGCTTGAGGCCGTCGCGCACGTCGGGCAGCGCGCGCCCGACGATGACGCTCATCGCGTAGTCGAGATAGCTCGAGCGCATCTCCTGCTCGAGCTCGCGCGGCTCGATCCGGCCGGCGCCGAGCGGTTCCGTCACGTCAGACATTCAACGTGGGGAAACCCGTGGTTCCCCCACGAGCCCCCTCCTTCCGCGTCGCGCACCGGTCGACGGCGGCGGGCCTCCCGGCCGGCAAAGCCGGCCTCCGGGCGCGGACGGTGACCGCACCGGTCACCGTCAAAGTCCCTCGGCGGGCGCTATACGTCAAGGAACTTCACCTCCAGTGCGTTCTGCTCGATGAACTCGCGGCGCGGCTCGACGGCGTCGCCCATGAGCATCGAGAAGACGTGGTCGGCGGCGGCGGCGTCCTCGACGTCGACGCGGAGGAGCATCCGGTTCTGCGGGTCCATCGTCGTCTCCCAGAGCTGCTCCGGGTTCATCTCGCCGAGGCCCTTGAAGCGGCTGATCTGCATCCCGTCCTTCGCGAGGTCGAGCGCCGCGTGGCGAAGCTGCATCGAGGTCTCGGCGTCCGACCGCTTCTTGCCGTGGACGAGCGTGTACGGCGGCAGCCCGACGATGTCGCCGACCTTGCCGTATGCGCGACGCAGGGCCGCGTAGGCGGGGTCTGCGAAGAGCGCATCGGGAACCTCGACGAACGTCGCCGCGCTCGTCTCGCTCTCGACGACCTTGACCGAGAGCCCCGAGTCCTCGCGACCGACGACGGAGAGCTCGTAGCCGTTCGGGGCCATCGACCCGATGAGCTTCTCGAGTGCCTTCGCGTCTGCGGCCTCGCTCTCGACGACGCGGTGGGAGACGACGAAGGACGCGGCGGCGGGGCCGTAGTCGGAGGCGAGTTTCGCCTGCCAGGCATCGACGTCGGCGAGGTCGCGGGCGAGACGGTTCCAACGCGCCTCGGTCAGCGCCAGCTCGTTGCCGTCGCGATCGGCGACCGTCATGTCGGAGATGCGCTCGCGGGCGAGGAGCTCCTCGAGCTGATGGTCCTTCTCGAAGTACAGCTCCTGGCTCCCGAGCTTCACCTTGTAGAGCGGCGGCACGGCGATGTGGACGTGACCGCGCTCGAACAGCTCGGGCATCGTCCGGTAGAGGAACGTCAGGACGAGCGTGCGGATGTGCGCGCCGTCGACGTCGGCGTCGGTCATCACGATGATCCGCCCGTAGCGGAGGTTCTCGACCGCGAACTCGTCGCCGAACCCGGTTCCGATCGCGGTGATCATGGCCTGGATCTCGTTGTTGGAGAGGACCTTGTTGATCCGGTTCTTCTCCGAGTTGATGATCTTCCCGCGGAGCGGCAGGATCGCCTGGTAGGTGCGGTCGCGGGCCTGTTTCGCTGAGCCGCCGGCCGAGTCGCCCTCGACGATGTAGAGCTCGCAGAGGTCGGGGTCCTTCAGCGAGCAGTCGGCGAGCTTGCCGGGGAGCGACGAGTTCTCGAGCGCGCTCTTGCGTCGCGTGAGCTCGCGCGCCTTGCGCGCGGCGGCGCGGGCGCGGGCGGCCGAGACGGCCTTCGTGATGATCTGCTTCGCCTCGGTCGGGTGCTCCTCGAGGAACTCGGCGAGCTTCTGGTTGACGACCGTCTTGACGAGGCTCTCGACAGGCGGGTTGCCGAGCTTCGACTTCGTCTGGCCCTCGAACTGGGGGGAGCGGAGCTTGACCGAGATCACCGCGGCGAGCCCCTCGCGGACGTCCTCGCCCTCGAGCTTCTCCTCCGACTCCCTGAGGAGCCCCTTGTCACGTGCGTAGCGGTTGAGCGTGCCCGTCAGCGCGGAGCGGAAGCCGGACAGGTGCGTGCCGCCCTCGGTCGTGTTGATGTTGTTCGCGAACGAGAAGACCGACTCGACGTACGACGTGTTCCACTGCATCGCGACCTCGACCTGGCCGTCCTCGTTCTCGCCGTCGAAGTAGACGACGTGCTTGTGGATCGGGTCCTTGCCCGAGTTCACGTGCGCGACGAAGTCGCTGATGCCGCCCTCGTAGTGGAACTCCTCGGTCTTGCCGCCCGGCCGCTCGTCGCGCAGCACGATCCGGAGGCCGCGCGTGAGGAAGGCCGTCTCGCGCAGGCGCTGGGAGAGCGTCGCGGACGAGAACTCGATCTCCTCGAAGATCTCGCGGTCGGGGAGGAACGAGATCGTCGTCCCCGTCTCCTTGGTCTTGCCGACGACCTGGAGGTCGGTCTGCGGGACACCGCGCGAGAACTCCTGGCGGTGGATCTTCCCGTCGCGCCGGACCTCGGCCACGAGCCACTCGCCGAGCGCGTTGACGATCGAGACGCCGACGCCGTGGAGGCCGCCGGAGACCTTGTAGCCGTCGCCGCCGAACTTCCCGCCGGCGTGCAGCTTCGTGAGGACGACGGTGAGCGCGGACTGCCCCTGGTCCTGCATCACGTCGACCGGGATACCGCGTCCGGCGTCGGTGACCGTGACCGAGTCGTCCGGGTGGATGGTGACCTCGACCAGCTCGTTGTGGCCGCCCATGGCCTCGTCGACGGCGTTGTCGACGAGCTCGTAGACGAGGTGGTGGAGCCCTCTCGAGCCGGTCGAGCCGATGTACATGCCGGGCCGAAGACGCACGGGCTCGAGGCCTTCGAGGACCGTGATGTCCTTTCCGGTATACGCGGTGTCTGTCACAAGCCTCCTGAAGAGGAAAAATGCCTGCAAAACAAGGGTTTTGCGGGCCTCGATCAGTATATCAGACACCACGGTCGTGACGCGCCTTCGCGAGGCTCGCGGCAGCGGCTCTCCGCACCGCCTCGCGGAGGTCCGGATCCTCGATCCCGGCGCTCAGCGCCGCCGCCTCCTCGGCGTCCGCAGCGGTCGGCTCGAGACGCTGCGGCTCGTCCTCGGACGGCCCGGCGGCAGGGAGCGGCCCCGGCGCGAACCGGAGCGCCGGCGGCGTGGCCTCGCCGAGGGCGGCCCGGAGCTTCGCGAGGACCTCCTGCGCCCATCCGGTCGAGCTCGAAGGCCCAGGTCGACGACGCTGCGTTGACGTGCAGCGTCCCGTCCCGCGCGATGCGCTGCGGCCACGCCGCCGCCGCGATGCCCGGCCCGACCGCGTCGGGCCACGCCCTCGTCACCTCGGCGAGCTGGCCTGCGTCGGGCACCCCCGCGGTGCGGAGAGCGCGGCGGACGGTCCCGTCGAGCCGCTCCATCAGCCCGGCCGCACCTCTCCCGGCGAGACGACGAGCAGCTGGGCGGGCGCGAGCGGCAGCGCCTCGGCGCCGGTGGCGGTCACGAGCGTCTGGCCCGTTGCGCCGAGGCGGGTGCTCAGCGCCCTGCGACGGTCGGCGTCGAGCTCCGACAGCGCGTCGTCGAGGAGCAGGAGCGGAGCGACGTCGCCGCGGGACGTCAGGAGCTCGGCCTCCGCGAGCAGCAGCGAGAGGACCGCGAGGCGCTGCTCTCCCTGCGACCCGAACGCCCGGAGGTCGCGGTCGCCCGAGAGAACATGGATCTCGTCGAGGTGCGGGCCGAGGCTCGTCGTCCCCCGCTCGGTGTCCCGCGAGAGACGCTCGTCGAGGTCCGCGCGGGTCGGCGGCTCTGCGTCGTACCCGAGCGAAGCGGCGGGGAGCCCGAGCTCGCCCGCTCGCTCGGCGAACGCGGGAGACAGCATGTCGACCGCGAGCCGTCGCGCTTCGACGAGCTCGGCGGCGAGGGCGACGAGACGCTCCGTCCAGGGCTCGAGCGCCGACGGGTCCGACACGCCCGCGGCAAGACGCCGGAGCGCGGCGTTTCGCTGGCCGAGCGCCGCCGCGTAGCTCGCCGGGACGTCGGCTCGAGCGGGCAGCAACCGGGCGAGCACGCGATCGAAGTAGGCGCGGCGGCCGGCGGGGCCGCTCTTGATCACGGCCAGCCGGTCGGGAGTGAAGACGAGCGCATGGAGCCGCGAGCGCAGCTCCTCGGCCGACGAGAGCTGTGCGCCGTTCAAGCGGATCCGCTTCGGCGAGCGCACCGAGAGCGCAACGTCGGACTCGACGACGACCGTGCCGCGACGGCCCGCAACGGCAGCCCGAGCCTCCTCGGCACCGCGGCGCACGAGCTGTGCATCCTGGCGCGTCCGGAACGAGAGCCCCTGGGTCGCCACGTGGACGGACTCGAGAAGGTTCGTCTTGCCGGCGCCATTCGGGCCCGTCACGAGCACGAGGCCCGGCTCGAGGTCGAGCTCGAGCCGTTCGTACGACCGGACGTCGCGGAGCGAGACGTGCGCGACGATCACTCGCTCCGGCTCTTCGATCGAAACCCGCGCGGAGAGTGCGTCGCGTGAGCGCGTCGCACTCTCCCCGCCTGCTACCCGGCGAGCCTGATCGGCATGATCAGGTACCAGAAGGCGTCGCCCTCGGCGCTGAGCAGGCCGGGGCGGAGCGGGTTGATCAGCTGCAGCTGCACCGCGTCCGCCGTGACCGACTCGAGCCCTTCGCGCAGGAACTCGGCGTTGAACCCGATCTCGAGCGGCTCGCCGGTGTACGCGACCGGCAGCGACTCCTTCGTCTCGCCGACGTCCTGGCTCTGCGCGGAGATGGTCAGCTCGCCCTCGGCGAAACGGAGCCGGAGCGGCGTGTTGCGCTGGGCGAGCACTGCGGCGCGGCGCACCGCCTCGAGCAGCTCGCCACGCGGCAGCTCGAGCTCGACGTCGAAGGTCTCCGGGCGGAGCTGCGCGACGTTCGGGAACTGGCCGTCGATCCGCCGCGTCGTGAGCCATGCCGAGCCGGCCCCGAAGATCACGTGGTTCTCGTGGACGCCGAGCTGAACGGTCTCGGCGCCGGCGGCGACCCGGCCGAGCTCGTCGAGCGCGCGGGCGGGGATGATCGCCTCGAGCTCCGGGCCGCTCGGTCTCGAGCTCGGTCTCCTTGACGGCCATGCGGTACGAGTCGGTCGCGGCCATCATCAGCTGCGAGCCCTCGAACCGCACGAGGATCCCCGTGAGGACCGGCCTCGACTCGTCGCGCGACGCGGCGCGCGAGACGCGCTGCACGGTCTCGAGCAGCGACGCGGCGCTCGACCTCCTGGAGCGGCACGTCGATCGACGGCAGGCGCGGGAAGTCCTCCGCGGCGAAGACGTTGACCCGCGAGGAGTACGAGCCCGACTCGATCGAGGCGACCCCGTCCTCGGCGCGATAGGCGAGCGTCACGGACTCCGCCGGCAGGAGCTTGACGATGTCGCCGAGCAGGCGCGCCGGCATGACGAGCGCGCCCTCGCCCTCCACCTCGGCCGGCACGGTGGTGCGCAGCGAGAGCTCCATGTCCGTCGCCTCGAGCTCGACGAGGCCGTCGCTGGCGCGAAGGAGGACGCCGCCGAGCACCTGGACGGTGCCGCGGGTCGAGGTGGCACGAGAGACGAGCGCAAGACGGCTCGAGAGGTCGTCGCGCGACAGGGTGACACGGACCCCCGCACCGACGGCGGTGTCGGTTTCCATCATTTCTCTTTTAAACCTTTCGTCGTAGTCCATAGGGAGTGTGGACGACGGGGAAGACGGACGAAAGCCCTGTACCCGTGCCGGTTCCGGCGGTGGGTCCCGCAGGTGGCGTTCTCCACCGGTCCCCCAGGAACGGGCGCCGGCGCGTCGAGCGCGGCGAATTCATCCACGGTGCTTGATCCTCGTGGTGAGATCTTGCACGAGGTTGTACACAGCCCTGTCCTCGGAGATCATCCGGGTGATCTTCGCGTTCGCGTGGAGCACGGTCGTGTGGTCGCGGCCGCCGAACTCCTTGCCGATCTTCGGCAGCGACGAGTCCGTCAGCTCGCGCGAGAGGTACATCGCGACCTGGCGCGGGTACGCGACGGCCTGCGAGCGACGCGCGCTGCAGAGCTCCTGCACCGTGAGGGAGAAGCGCTCGCACACGGCCTCCTGGATGCGCGCGATCGTGACCTCCGGGAGGTCGCCGGTGGACGGGAAGAGGTCGCGCAGCACCTGCTCGGCGAGGTCGACGTCGAGCGGCAGCCCGGTGAGCGACGAGAACGCGACGACGCGCGTGAGCGCGCCTTCGAGCTCGCGGATGTTCGTCGTCACGCGACCGGCGATGAAGGTCAGCACCTCCGGGTCGGTGACGGCGATCCCGTCCGTCGTGACCTTCTTGCGGAGGATCGCGATACGCGTCTCGAGGTCGGGTGGCTGGATGTCGGTGATGAGCCCCCACTCGAAGCGCGACCGCAGCCGCTCCTCGAGCGTCGCGATCTCCTTCGGCGGGCCGGTCGGACGAGATGACGATCTGCCGGCCCGCCTCGTAGAGCGAGTTGAAGGTGTGGAAGAACTCCTCCTGGAAGCGCTCCTTGCCCTCGAGGAACTGGATGTCGTCGACGAGCAGCACGTCGTAGGCGCGGTAGCGGTGCTTGAAGCCCTCGATGCGCTTGTCGCGCAGCGAGTTGATGAAGTCGTTCGTGAAGGTCTCGCTCGTGACGTACCGCGTCGTGAGCTTCTTCGCGTGGTCGTTGACGTACGCGCCGATCGCCTGGAGGAGGTGCGTCTTGCCGAGCCCCGTCCCGCCGTAGATGAAGAGCGGGTTGTACGCCTGCGCGGGCGCCTCGGCGACCGCGAGCGCCGCGGCGTGCGCGAACCGGTTCGACGACCCGATGACGAAGTTGTCGAACGTGTACTTCGGGTTCGTCCCGGGCTGCGTCTCGCGCTCGTCCGCCGGCACGGCCGCGTGGACCGGCTCGGACGGCTCCGCGGGCGTCTCCTCGACCGTCAGCGCGACGCGCACCTCGCGCCCCAGGGCGTCCTTCGTTGCGGCGCGCAGCAGCCCGAGGAAGTGGTTCTCGATCCACTCCCGCGTGAAGTCGTTGGGGACGGAGACGACGAAGACGCCGTCGTTCAACGAGCCACCGGCCGCCGCCGCGAACCAGGTCTCGAAGGTCGTCTCGTTGAGCGTGTCCCGAAGCCGCCTGGAGACGTCGTCCCAGAGTCGTTCGGCAGTGGGCTCGACGGGGTGCTCCAAAGCGGGGTCGGTGCTCCTCTCGGCGGTCGCGGGAAGGCGCGAGCATACCACTGTCCCGAGGCTGCGTCGGCGCTGCCGAACCGGCGTCCAACTCTGGACAAAAAAGCGCCGTTTTGCAGGACTTTCATCCGTCTCCACACACCTCTCCACAGCTGTGGAAAGCGCCCTGTGTCGCGTCCCGGCGGAAGACGCCGGGAGCCTGTGTGCAGCCCTTTCGATCGCGAGCCCGACACCACCCGCTGTGGATAACCGGGGGCGCGCGAACCTCGTCTATACTCCCCGCTCCGCCGTGCCCGACGGGCGCGGGCCAGATCCGAGCCGAAGGTTCCTCTCCGTCGTGAAGCGCACCTACCAGCCGAACGTCCGCCGCCGCAAGCGCAAGCACGGGTTTCGCGCCCGCATGTCGACGCGCGGCGGCCAGGCGATCCTGAAGCGGCGTCGCGCCAAGGGCCGGAAGCGGCTCTCCGCCTGAGCCGGCGGCCGTGGAGCGCAGGCACCGCCTGTCCCGCTCGCGTGACTTCGACGCGGTCTACCGGCAGGGGCGCTCGGTCTCGACGCGGCTCCTCACGCTCCACTGGTTCGTCCGGGAGGACGATCCGGAGGGCGCCGCGCGCCTCGGGCTCGCGATCCCGCGCGCGGTCGGCACGGCCGTCGCCCGGAACCGGCTCAAGCGTCAGCTGCGCGAGGTCTGGACCGAGGTGGAGCCGAACGCGCCCCCGGGCTGCGACTACGTCCTCGCCGCCCGTCCAGGGCTGGCCGAGCCGACGCAGGAGCGTGGTCACGAGTGGCTCGTCGAGCAGGTGCGAGAGGTTCTCGGCAAGGTGACGACGTGAGGTACCTGGGCATCGGGCTCGTCTACGCCTGGCGTTACACGTTCGGCCTCCTGACCCCCGCGGGAACGTGCAAGTACCACCCGAGCTGCTCGCAGTACGCGCTCGACGCCTTCCGCGAGCTCGGGCTCGTCCGCGGCGGGATCCTCGCCGGGTGGCGGATCCTGCGATGCAACCCGTGGAGCCACGGCGGCGTCGATCACGTGCACGACCGGACGCTGTTCCGGCCGAGGAACGGTGAAGGGAGGCCCGTGTGATCGTCGGGTTCAACCCGCTCCGCCCGCTCGAGAACCTCCTCGAGGACCTGCTCCAGTGGTTCCACGACACGGCCGGGCTCTCGTGGTCCTGGTCGATCGTCGCCCTCGTGGTGCTTGTCCGCATCGTGCTCGTTCCCGTCACGGTGCGGCAGATCCACTCGATGCAGAACCTCCAGGCGCACGCGCCGGAGATGAAGGAGATCCAGCAGCGCTGGAAGCACGACCGACAGCGGCAGAACGAAGAGCTGATGAAGTTCTACCGCGAGAACAAGATCAACCCGGCCGCGTCGTGCCTGCCGATCGTCCTCCAGATCCCGATCTTCATCGCGCTCTTCTGGGTACTGAAGGACGCCGAGAAGACCCTCTTCACGTCGGGGTCGCTCGAGTTCCTCGGGCTCGTCGACATCACCGAGCCGACGGTCGACGGCTGGGGCCCGCTCCTGCTCGTCGTCTACGTCGCGAGCCAGCTGACGTCGTCGTACTACATGTCGACCTCGATGCAGCGCGCGCAGCGGATCCTGCTGCTCGTCCTGCCGATCGTCTTCATCCCGTTCATCCTCAACTTCCCCGCGGGCCTCATGGTCTACTGGCTGACGACGAACCTGTGGACGACGGGCCAGGGCTTCATCACCCGCCGGCTGATGCCGAAGCCCGTGACCGCAAGCGCCGAGAAGAAGACCTCTCGCACGCCGCCGAAGGAGGAGCCGACGCAGGAGACGAAGGCGACCTCGACGGGATCCGGCTCGGGCGCGGCGAAGGACGGCGCGCCGGTCGTCGCAGGCCCTCCGAGGCGGGTGAAGCGCAAGCGGAGCGGCGGGGGCCGGCGCCGGTGAGCGACGAGCTCTCCGTCGAGGCCACCGGCGAGACCGTCGGCGAGGCGAAGTGGTCCGCCCTCCGCGAGCTCGAGCGGCTCGCGCCGGGGATCGACCGCGAGGCCGTCCGCTTCCAGGTCGTGAGCGAGGGCGAGCGCGGCCTGCTCGGGGTCGGCTACGCGCCGGCGCGGGTCCTCGCCACCGCCGAGCGACCGGCGGAGCCGCCAGCCGCACGCGCCGTCGGAGGCGGCGCTTGAGGGCGAGCCCGCCGTCGCCCGGGCGCTCCTCGAGCGGGTCGTGGCGGCGCTCGGGGTCGACGCGCGGGTCGAGGTCGCAGAGGCCGACGACGAGGTGGTCGCGACGGTCACCGGCGGTGACCTGGGCGTCCTGATCGGCCGGCACGGCCAGATGATCGACGCGCTGCAGTACCTCGCGAACGCGATCGCTCACCGCGCGGTCGGCGACGAGCGGCGACGGATCGTCGTCGACGCCGCGGGGTATCGCGCCCGGCGGAGCGCGACGCTCGAGACGCTCGCACGCCGGAGTGCCGAGCAGGCGTCCGCGACAGCCCGCCGCGTCGAGCTCGAGCCGATGAGCGCCGTCGAGCGGCGCATCGTCCACGAGGCGCTCAAGGACGATCCGGAGGTCGAGACGGCGAGCGAGGGCGCCGAGCCCAACCGCTACGTCGTCGTCCTCCGCGACGCTCGGCAGACTAGTGCGCGGGGGCTTGCAGACGTCGCGAATCCCTGCATGCCGCGCCGTGAACGTCCGACTGCGGCGCGGACTGTTCGTCTCGGCGATCGCTCTTGCGTTGCCATCCCTTGCGGTCGTCCCCGCCGCCGCCGCCCCACTCGCCGACGCACGCCGCATGCCGGTCTCGCTCGTCGTCGTCGTGGCGCCTAGCCTCGGGTATCGTCCGCACGGACCTGCTCGACCGCTGGCTCACCGCTGTCGTCGCGACGCCGGGCCTGACCGCGATCCGCGACATGGACGAGGCACGCCGGGTCCTGCTCGACGACGCGCTCGCGGGGCGGAGCTCGTTGAGCGCTTCGACGGCCCGATCGTCGACGTCGGGTCGGGCGGCGGCACCCCGGGCATCCCGCTCGCCGCGGCGCTCCCCGGCCGGCCGGTCACGCTGCTCGAGGCGGAGCGCCGCAAGTGCGACTTCCTCGAGCGCTGGACGCGCGAGCTGCCGAACCTCGAGGTCGTCTGGGGCCGGGCGGAGGAGCAGCCCGTCGAGGCGTACGGCGTCGCGGTCGCGAAGGCGCTCGCCCATCCGCCGACGGCGGTCGAGTGGTGCCTGCCGCTCGTCCGCGAGGGCGGCGGTGTCGTCCTCTGGGTCGGCCCCTCGGCGGAGCGCGACCGCGTCGCCCGAGTCGCCGACCGCATCGCCGGCGAGCTCGTCGATGCGCCCGGCGGGCTTCCTCGTCGCGCGGAAGGTCGGGCCGACTCCGGCCGGGTTCCCGCGGCGCACGGGCGTCGCGCGCAAGCGGCCGCTCGCCTGAGCTACCGATGTCGATCCATGACACGCGGTACGCGAGCCGCGGGACGGCTGCGATGCGATCGCTCGGCGCGGCCGGTGACCGTGAGGCCCCAGCTCGTGACGGAGTCCTCGAGCGAGCGCCCGCGCGAATACTCCCAGTCCTCGGCCGACCCGGAGTCGCCCGATCCCGCCTCCGGCGTCGTCGCCCCGAGGTACGGGGGAACGACGATCACAGCCATCGCGGCGTGCCGGCCGTCGTCGTCGAGCTCGCCGCGAGCGTGGGCCGCGTCGATACCCGCGACCTCGCGCCACGCCCGCTCCTTCGCGGCCTCGAGCACCTCGTCCACGCACCGAGGGTACGCGCGAGGACTGCGCGGCGACGCCGCGAAGACGCGCACATGGGAGACGATGAGGAGCGCGAGATCAGGCTCGAGGCCGCCGCGTCGCTGTTCGAGTCGGCGGCGGACGAGCTCGACCTTGCCGCAGCCCACGCGCGACGTGCCGCCGAGCACTTCCGCGCCGGCGACGTGCCACGCGGAACGGCGCATGCGTGGGCCGCGCTGGGCCACCTGAAGACAGGCGAGGACCGGCTCCTGGTACAGGCGCGGGAGCATCGCCAACGCGCGTCCGTCTGAGCCGCTTCAGCGACCCGGAGGCGTCCGGGCGCGCGGGTACCGTGACCCCGTGGCGGCCCGGATCTACGCGATCGCGAACCAGAAGGGCGGCGTCGGCAAGACGACCACGGCGATCAACCTCGCCGCCTGCCTCGCCGAGGCCGGCGAGCGCTGCCTGCTCGTCGACCTCGACCCGCAGGCGAACGCCACGTCGGGTCTCGGCCGCCGCGCCAACGGGCACTCGACGCTCGATCTGCTCGACGGCGCACCGCTCACGGAGCTCGTGACCGAGAGCTCGTTCGCGAATCTCGACCTCGTTCCGGCAAAGGCCGAGCTCGCGGCCGCGACCGTGCACCTCTCGGCGCTCGAAGGGGGCGAGCGATACCTCTCCGACGCCCTCGCGGGCGGGAAGGCCGACGACTACCGGTTCGTCTTCCTCGACTGCCCGCCGGCGTTCGGCCCGCTGACCGTGAACGCGCTCGCCGCGGCCGATCGCGTGCTCGTCCCCGTCCAGGCGGAGTACTTCGCGCTCGAGGGGCTCTCGCAGCTGCTCGGCTCGATCGACCTCGTCAAGCGCCGGCTCAACCCGCGCCTCGGCGTCGCCGGGATCCTGCTGACGATGGTCGACGGCCGAACGCGTCTCGCCGGCGACGTCGAGGCGGAGCTCCGGTCGCACTTCGGCGACCTCGTCTTCACGGCGACCGTGCCACGGTCGGTGCGGCTCGCCGAGGCGCCGAGCCACGGTGTCCCTGCGATCGCCTACGACCGGCGCTCCGCCGGCGCCGAGGCCTACTGGAAGGTGGCGATGGAGCTTGTCGAGCGCACCTGAGACCCCGACCGTCCCGCCGCGGCCTCGGCCGTGGGCTCGAGCTCCTCGTCGGCGGTCAGACGGCCGGCTCCGAGCTGCTTCACCTTCCCGTCGATGCGATCCATCCGAACCCCCGGCAGCCGCGCAAGCGGTTCGAGCCGGAGGCGACCGCCGGCCTGGCCCAGTCGCTCCGCCACCAGGGCGTGCTCCAGCCGGTCGTCGTACGGCCGCGGAGCGCGGGCGGGTACGAGCTCGTCGCGGGCGAGCGCCGCTGGCGCGCAGCCCGGGAAGCGGGCCTCGAGACGCTCCCCGCGCTCGTCCGCGAGACGGACGACCGCGAGGCGCTGCTCCTCGCGCTCGTCGAGAACGTCGCCCGCGAGGACCTCTCGCCGGTCGAGGAGGCCCGCGCGTACGCCGTGCTCGTCGACGAGTTCGACCTCTCGCTGGGCGAGGTCGCCGCGCGCGTCGGGCGGTCGAAGCCGGGCGTGTCGAACCGCCTCCGGCTCCTCGAGCTGCCCGAGGACGTCCTCTGGATGCTCGCGAGGGGGGAGCTCACCGAGGGACATGCCCGCGCGATTCTCGCGGTGCCCGACGACGACGACCGCCGGCGTCTCGCCCGCCGTGTCGCCCGCGACGGGCTGACGGTGCGCGCCACGGAGCGCGCGGCGCAGGAGGGCGGAGCAAAGCGGCGACCCCGTGCGACGCCGGTCGACCCGATGCTCGCCGAGCGGGCGCGCGCCGCCGCGCAGCGGCTGACCGGTCTGCCCGCCCGCGTGTCCGCGGGCAAGCTCGAGCTCCACTTCGGCGACGAGACGGGGCTCGCGGAGCTCGTCGAGGCGCTCGAAGCGCTGTAGCGAAGAAGCCAGCCGATGCACACCATGCGTGGCCCTGTCGAGGGTGTTCGGCCGCGAAGCAGGCCGCTTCAGGAGAACCTCCCGCCGACAGCGCGCCGTTGTGCGCGAAGAACATGGGCGATCCTGGACTCGAACCAGGGGCCTCCGCCTTATCAGAGCGGCGCTCTAACCGACTGAGCTAATCGCCCGCGCGGCTGACGAGTGTAGCGAAGCCGTTGCGGCGGCGAAGCCGACGCCTTCAGGGGTTTTGCCCCGCCGAAGGCGGGGATCGAGCGGCAGGGTTCCGCTCCTGCGGAATCCTGCTTCGCGAAACAGAGTCAGGGTTGCGCAAACAGGGCCAGGGATACACTGAGAACGAGGGTCCGATGCACGAGATGACCGTCTATGGGGTGAGCTTCGACCTCGTCGGCAAGCAGCCGATCGTGTTGCTGCGAGCCGCAGAGGGACCGATGTACCTCCCGATCTGGATCGGTCACCCGGAGGCCGCCGCGATCCTGATGCGGCTTCAGGGGCAGGAGCCGCCGCGCCCGCTGACGCACGACCTCGCGCTGTCGCTCGTCGAGTCGCTCGACGCGGAGGTCGACCGGGTCACCGTCACCGAGCTGAAGGACGGCACGTTCTACGCCCGGATCACGCTTGTCCGGGACGGCACCGAGATCGAGATCGACTCGCGCCCGTCGGACGCGATCGCCCTCGCCATCCGGGCCGACGCGAAGATCTTCGCGGAGGACGACGTGATGGACGAGTCCGGTGTCGTCTGGGAGGGCGACGTGCCCGACCTCGCCTACGCCCAGGACGTGAAGGACCTCGGCGAGGTCGACCTCGGGGAGTTCCGGAAGTTCCTCGACACCGTGACGCCGGACGAGTTCGCGACCGGCGCCGACGACCCGCCGGCCGCCTAGGACGGCTTCTAGCGGTCGAGCTCGCGCTTCGTCAGCGCGAGCAGCTCGCTCACGAGCGCGTCCAGGCCCTCGGCCGAGAGCGGGCCGGTGTTCGCGGCGACGAGCTCCTCGCGGAGCCGTCGCTCGCGATCAGGGTCGAGGCGGGGGGCGCCGTGCGCTTCCTTGAGCTCCCAGAGCTCCGTGACGAGCCGCAGGCGCTCGTTCACGGCAGCGACGATCGCGCGGTCGTTCGCGCCGATGCGTGCGCGGAGCTCGGCCAGGGGGTCGCCGCTCTCGCTCACACCAGCACTGCCGCGAGGAGTGCGGCTCCGTTGAAGATCGCGTGGAGGACGATCGGCGGGTAGAGGCTGGACGTCTTGAAGCGGAGCCAGCCGAGGACCAGGCCGAAGATCGTCAGCACGGGCAACGCGATGACGAGGCCGTGCGCGAGGCCGAAAGCGAACGCGGTCACGACGACGGCGGCGCCGGCCCCGAAGAACTGGCGTACCGCCGCGAAGCCGAGGCCGCGGTAGGTGAGCTCCTCCACGATCGGCGCGACCACGGCGACGACGACGAAGTTCGCGGCGAACGCCGCAGCGTGGTCGGACTCCCAGTCGTCGGGGACGAGGCCCTGCTCCTCGCCGGCCTCGAGGAACGGGTTGAGCAGCGCCCCGATCACCCAGATCGCGACGATCGAGGCAGCGATCCAGCCGGCGGCGCCGCGCCACGAATGAGGCCGCCGGAGGCCGAGCACGGCGGGCGCAAGGCCGCGCGCGATGAGGAGGACGAGCCCGAGGATGAGCGCGTACTGGACGAGCCCGCCGATCACGGTCGACCAGCGGTAGAGCAGGTCGCCGGGCGCGACGGTGCCGCCGCCGGTGTAGGCGCCGGTTCCGGCGGAGCCCTCGAGCGCGAGCGTGACGTCGTTGCGGACGATCACCCGCCAGGTCCCGTTCGCACCCGTGTTGCCCTCGATGTCCCGGACGGCCACCGCGTCGCCCGTCTCGTAGCCGTGGTCCTTCGAAGTCGTGACGACGACCGGCGAGGTGTTCGTCGCGTTCTCGACGTCGACGTCCGTTCCGCCGAGGAAGTTCGCGGCGTACGAGATCGAGGCGAGCACCGTGACGAGCGCCGCCCACGCGATGAGCCGCGAGCGGGGGACCTCGGTCACGCGACCCAGTACCACAGCGCCCATCGAACCACGTAGGCCGCGAGCACCGCCGACAGAACCGTGACTGCGGCGAGGTGGACGCGCCGGTCCCGGCCGAGCAGCGCGAGCGCCACGAGACAGGGGAACGCAGCGAGGGCGAGGCGTGGGAAGGAGTAGAGGCCGCCGAGCCGCTCGGACGGGAGCGCCATCGGCACCGCGAGCGACACGAGCGCGTAGGTCCCGTACGCCGCGCCGATCCTGCGCCACGCGACGACGGACAGGGCCAGGAGCGCGACCGCGAGAACCGGCCCCAGGACGTCACCCTCACCGATCGCCTGGACAAGCCCGCCGAGCGGCCCGAGCGGCGCAAGGGAGCGCTCCCAGACGCGCTGGGCGTCGACGAACGCGAGGCCGTGGCCGATCCACAGTTCGAGGGCGACCGGGTAGGCGAGGAAGAACGCGACCGGAACGCCGAGCAGCGCGAGGTCTCGACGCCGACGGTCGGAGCGCCAGGCGAACACGGCCAGCGCCGGGAGGAGTGCGACGCCGTAGGGCCGCGTGAGGATCGCGAGGCCGGCGGTCATGGACGCCCACCCTCCCCGCCGCTCCTCGGCGAGAAGGAACGTTCCGATCGCGAGCGCGAGGAAGAGCGACTCGGCGTACACCGCGCCGAGGAAGAGCGACGTCGGGAAGAGCGCGAGGTAGACGACCGACCTGAGCGCGTCGTCCGTGCGGAACCGGCGTCCGACGAGCCGGTGGAGGAGCACGAAGGCGACGGCGCAGGATGCGAGCGAGACGAGCAGGCCCGCGAGGACGAAATGCCCGCCGAACAGCCGGCCGAGCCCGCCGACGAGGAGCGGGTAGAGCGGGAAGAACGCCGGCGTCTGGGATGGCCAGTCGTAGCCGGACTCCGCGATCCGGAGGTACCAGTCGCTGTCCCACCGCGCCCAGACGTCGGCGACCCGGCCGAGCTCGTGCAAGCGCGGCGTGTCCCAGCGCCCGCGGGCGGGGTTGAGGTCGTCCTCGAAGGCGAGCACCGTCACGGCGGCGACCGCCCAGAGCGCGAGCCTGCTCCACAGGAACACCCGGAGAGCGGGCCACGACGCTGCGACGGCGCCGCGCACGGGGCGACGATATCGCCCGAGGGAGTCCCGCGACGACGCAGAAATCCTCCGGGACGTGGCTACCATCGCGGAATGACCCCCTCGCGGCGCCCCCGCCCTCGGCGCGGCACCGCGCCGCCTCCACCGCGCCCGCGCTCGCGCCGGCGAACGCGTTCGCGCGGCCACGGCAAGCGCGTCGTCCTGATCGTCTTGCTCCTCGGCGTGCTCGTCGCCGCAGGCGTCGCGACCGGGGCGGCCGTCCTGACGTTCGGGGAGCGGTGCGACCTCTCGGCTCTCCGGCCGATCAAGATCGGGCAGAACTCCTTCGTCTACGCGGCGGACGGATCGCTGCTCGGTGCGATCCCGGCCGAGCGGAACCGGCAGGTCGTGCCCCTCGGACACGATCTCGCCGTGGCTAGTGAATGCGACCGTCGCGATCGAGGATCGCCGCTTCTACTCGCACGGCGGCGTCGACGCCGAGGGCATCGCCCGAGCCCTGTGGCGCGACGTCAAGGCGGGCAGGGTCGTGGAGGGCGGCTCGACCATCACCCAGCAGCTCGTCCGGAACCTCTACATCTCGAACGAGCGGACCGTCGAGCGGAAGGTCACCGAGGCCTGCCTCGCGGTGAAGCTCGAGCGCGAGCGCTCGAAGCAGTGGATCCTCGCGAACTACCTGAACTCCGTCTTCTACGGAAACTTCGCTTACGGCGCCGAGGCCGCCGCGCGGACGTACTTCTCACGCTCGGCCCGCTCGCTGACCCTCCCGCAGGCGGCCCTCCTCGCGGGGCTGACGCAAGCTCCGTCGACCTACGACCCGCTCGACAGCCCGGCGCGTGCGCTCGCGCGCCGGAACGAGGTGCTCGCCGCGATGCGCGACGAGGGGATGATCAACGCGCGCCAGTATCGCTTCGCCGTCCGAAGTCGCGCGGGGCTCGTCGCCGGGGCGGCTGTACGCGGAGATCCGCGAGCCGTACTTCTTCGGCTACGTGCGCGACGAGCTCGTACGGGCGTACGGGACGGAGACGGTTCGCTCGGGCGGCCTGCGCGTGTACACGACGATCCAGCCGCGCTGGCAGCGGCTCGCGGCAAACGCGATCCGCGGGACGCTCACGTCTCCGCACGACCCCGCGGCCGCGCTCATCTCGATCGACCCGGCGACGGGGTCGATCCGCGCGATGACGGCGATCGTCCCGGGTCGGGCCAACAACCAGTTCAACCTCCTGTCGCAGGCGCGCCGCCAGCCCGGGTCGACGTTCAAGACGTTCGTCCTCGCCGCGGCCGTCAAGGAGGGCATGGACCCGGGCTCGACCTACTACGTCTCGGCGCCGTTCACGTACCGGCCGGACCCCAACGGCAACTGCGAGGACGGGAGCTGGTGGTGCGTCAAGACATACGACTCGAGCTACGTCGGCTGGACGTCGGTCGAGCGGGCGACCCTGCGCTCGGACAACAGCGTGTTCGCCCAGCTCACGCTCGACGTCGGCGCCCGTCGGGTCGCGGCCGTCGCGCGGCGGCTCGGCGTGCGGACGCCGCTCGAGGTGAACGGGCAGTTCCCGCCGGCGATGGGTCTCGGCTCGGTCGCCGTCTCGCCGCTCGACATGGCGTCCGCGTACGCGACGCTCGCGGCAGGCGGCATCTACACGAAGCCGACCGCGATCCGGAAGGTCATCTTCCCGAACGGCAAGCCCGACGACCGCTGGGCGACGCGCCACCGGCGGACGCGCGTCGTCTCCGACGGCGTCGCGGACGTGGTGACCCGCATCCTCGAGGACAACGTCCGCTCGGGCACCGGCACCCGCGCCGCGCTGTCGCGGCCCGTCGCGGGCAAGACGGGGACGACCGACGAGCATGCGGACGCCTGGTTCGTCGGCTACACGCCGGGGCTCGCGACCGCCGTCTGGATGGGCTACACGCGCGGCGAGATCCCGATGGAGAACGTCCACGGCATCTCCGTCTCGGGCGGCTCGTTCCCGGCCGAGATCTGGCGGCGGTTCATGGAACCTGCGCTCGCCGGCCGCCCGGCCCGCGACTTCCCGGAGCCGAGGCACCCGGTCTCGTTCCGGACCTGGGAGCGCGGTCCGCTCGCGCTCTCGTACGACCCGTACTACACGCCGCCGACGCCGGCCGAGCCGGAGAAGACCGAGGACGACGCCGACTCCGGTGGCGACACCGGCGACAAGCCGTCTGCCGGAGCCGGCGCAGGCGCGAAGAAGCCCGCCTCGGGTGCCGCGGCGACGGACGACACGGGCAGCGTCGACGGCCCGCCGTCGAGCCCCGCGCAGCCGCTCGATCCGTAGGACAATCGCGAGCGTGAAGCTCGCGCTCGCGGCCGGAGCCGCCACTCTCGGTCTCGTCGCCGCCGCGAGCATGCTCGCCTGGCAGGACGACTCGCCGCTCGTCCCCCGTGACGGCGGGCTCGCCGACCAGGGGACGGCATGGCCGTTCCTCGTCCTCCTCGTCGCGGCGATGCTCGCGTACCTCGCCGGCCTCGTCCTGCTGCGGCGGGGCACGGGCGCGCTCCGGCCGGTGCTCGCGATCGCCGTCGCCGTCCAGCTCGTCCCGCTCGCCGCCCCCCTTCTCCTCTCGACCGATGCCTGGACGTACTGGGGGTACGGCTGGATCGGCACGGAGGGCGGCGGCAACCCGTACGTCGACCCTCCGGCGGACTTCCCGCAGAGCCCTGCCGCCGACTACCTCGGCGCGGCCTGGAGCGACACGACGACGGTGTACGGGCCGGCGTTCACGCTCCTTTCCGAGCCGCTCGCACGCGCGTCCGGCGACTCCCCCGACGTCGCGGCGTGGCTCTACAAGGGCCTCGCGGCCGCGGCGATCCTCGCCGCGCTCGCCGCGGTCGCCCGGATCGCAGCGGCACCCGCGCTCGCGGTCGCCTTCGTCGGCTGGAATCCCGTGCTCGCCGTGCACCTCGCCGGCGGCGGCCACAACGACGCCCTCGTCGGTGGCCTCGCCGCGCTGTCGGTCGCGCTCGTGATCCGCCGCCGGCACGAGCTCGCCGGAGCCGCGCTCGCGATCGCGGCGCTCGTCAAGTGGATCCCGATCGTCTTCCTCGCGCTCGCGGCGCTCGCCGCCCGCGCGCGCGGGCGGCCGACGGGCATCCGCGGCGCGCTCGTCGCCTCGCTCGCGATCGGGGCGCTCGCCACCTGGCAATACGGCCTCGACTGGCTGCGGGTCGTCGGCCCGATCGCGGACAACGCCGTCCTCGAGACGAGCTACGCGCTGCCCGCGCGGCTCGAGCAGCTGGGCCTCCCGCACGACGCCGCCCTCGGCGTCGCCCTCACGATCGCGGCTTTCGGGCTGCTCGTCCTCGCGCGACGTGCGCACCACGGCGACGCGCGGCTCGGGCGCGCCGCGTGTCTCGTGCTCGCGACGACGCCCTACCTCGCGGTCTGGTACCTCGCCTGGGCCGTCCCGCTGCCGCGGCCGAGAGGACCGGCGGCGCGGATCGCCGCGCTGGCGCTGACGGCGTACCTGCTTCCGCAGACGATCCCGCTAGTAGGCGGGGGAACCCTGGTTCCGCCGCCCACCCCCTCCTCCGGGCTTGCTCACGGCTCGAGCGCACATCGCCTCCCGGCCGGCGGCGCCGGCCTCCGGCGTCGACCGGATGCGCATCGGCCACCGAGCAACCCGACGTCGTAACCCGGCCCTGCCACGGTGGGTAGAGGCGTGCTAGCGATGCGCCGGAGCACGAGGATCCCGTCCTCGTCGAACACCGGCTCGAACCGCCCAGAGGCCTCGATCCGCGCGAGCGCGGCTGCGAACGCCTCGGGCTCGTCGGCGTGGTCGCGGTAGCTCGGTCGCGTCCGGTCGACGACGACCCACTGCGCCTCGCGGAGCACCGGGAAGCTGAAGATCCGCGCGGCGCTCGGAGAGGTGCGCGCCGAGCGTGTTCGTGGCGCTCACCGCCGCGTCGTCCGGGACGAGGCGCGAGCGCTCGCTCGGCGACCTCCGCGTGCCCGCCGACGACATGCTCCCGCGCCGCCAGGTCGGACCCGAACGGGACGTGCGCCCAGATCGGGAGCGGACCGAGGAGGATCCCCGCGACGAGCGTCGAGACGACGATCGCGCGCCCCTCCGGGCGACGTGCCCAGGCATAGCGCCGCCGGAGACGGGCGGCGCCGAGGACCGCCGCGACCATGAGCCCGGGGATCGCACCGGCGGTGTAGTGGAAGTGGATCGACGTCTGCGTTCGCGTGTCCGAGAGGAGGTTCAACGCGAGCTCGGGGAGCGCGGTGAACGCCGCGAGCGGCGCGAGCAGCGGCAGGCAGAGGAGCGGCACCAGTAGGTCTGCCAGGTAGGCGAGGTCGCGGCCGTCCGTCGCGGCCCCGAGGATCGCCCCGGGATCCGTGACCGCCGTCTCGACCATCCCGCCCGGAGACCCACCGACGGACTCGTATCGACCGGCGAACGGCGATCCGCCGCCCGGGGCGAAGTGCGGGACGACGACGGCGACGGCGACGACGGAGACGACGATGCCGATCACGGCGATCGCAAGACCGATGTGGCGCCGGCCGGGCCGCACCGCGTACCACACGCCCATCGCCGCGACGACGAGACCGATCTGCTCCTTCGTCAGGCACGCCGCGGCGGCGACGATCGCGAACGGGACGAGCCGGTCGGTGTCGAGGAACCAGAACGCCCACAGGAGGAGCGGCGTCGCGAGCGCGACGGGGTGGAAGTCGTCGAGGACGAGCCACTGGGTCGCGGGGTTGAGAAGGTACGCGAGCCCGAACCCGGCGGCCGCCCAATCGGACTCGAGATGGCGGCGGCCGAGGAGGTAGACGGGGATCGCGCCGGTCGCCACGGCCGCGGCCTGGGTGACGAGGAGAAGCGATGGGTCCGGCCAGACCCACCAGAGCGGCGCGAAGGCGGCGACGATCGGGTCGAAGTGCGCGCCGAGCCGCGAGAACTGCCGGCCGGTGAGACCGGTCACCTCGAGGAAGTCGCCGTGCGCGGTCGACCAGACGGCCTGCGTGAGGTTGCCGACATCGAAGCGCCCGGTCCAGAACGCGCGTTGCTGCAGCACGGCGAGCGCCGAGAGCCCGACGCCGAACGTGACCGCCCCCGCGGACACGAGCGCCACGGGGCGTCTCATCTCGCCGTGACGACCCGTTCGAGCAGCTCCTTCCATCGCCCGCCGAGGACGGCCTCCGACGCGCGCGCCTCGTACGTCGCGCGCGCGGCCTCGGCGAGCCGCTCGACCGAGCCCCACCTCCTCCGCGACCCGCCGGATCGCCTCCGCCAGCGCCGCCGCGTCGCCCGGTCGGACGAGCAGCGAGTCGACCCCGTCGGTGAGAAGCTCGCGCGACGCGGGCGTGTCGGCGGTGATCACCGGCCGCCCGCAGGCGAGGGCCTGGAACACCTTGTTCGGGATGACACGGGACGCCTTGGCGCCCGTGTCGAAGATGCCGAGCGCGCAGCCGGCGCGCTGGTACGCGGTCGGCAGCTCCGGGTACGGGATCCACTGCACGTGCTCGACGTTGTCCGGCCGGCCGTCGAGGAGCGCGTTGAGCTGGCCGTCACCGACGACGCGGAACGGGACGTCGGGGAGCAGCGCGGCCGCGGCGAGGATCGTGTCGAGCCCGTGGAGCGGGATCAGCTTGCCGACGAAGAGGACGTGGAACGGCTCGGGCGGATGCCATCCCGGCCGGAAGAGCGCCTCCTCCGCGCCGACGAGCGCAACCTCGACGCTCTCCTCGCGGAGGCCGAAGGCCCTCCGAAAGAACGAGGCGTGCGCCTCCGTGTCCGCCACGACGAGGTCGGCGGAGCGGAAGGCGCTGCGGTCGACGAGCTGCAGCATGCGCGCCGCCGGTGACCACGGCCGGAACCGCTGGCGGTCGCCGACGAGCGTGTCGTGGAGCGAGATGAGCGGGTTGAACACGATCGGCCGTCCGCGCGCGATGCGCCGCGCGGCCCGTAGGTCGAAGTGGCCGGGATAGCCGACCAGGACGACGTCCGCCTCGCGCTCCTCGTCGCGCGCGAGCGACCGCTCCGCCTTGAGGACGCGCGACATCTGCCGCAGCCCGAGCGACCAGTTCTGCACGCCCCAGACGTCCCGGTGCCGCTCGAGCACCTCGGCGCCGGCGCCGCGGAGGCAGGACACGACCTGCGAATTGCGCGGCGCGGCGCGGTCGTACGTCCCGAAGTAGAGGACCTTCAAGGACGGCTCGGTCAGCGGAGGATCTCGTCGACGAGGCGCGCGCCGCGATCGTCCAGCGCCCGCATCCGCTCGCGGTGCTGGCTCGTGACGAGCTCCGAGAGCAACCCCAGCGAGAGGAACTGGATCCCGACGACGACGAGCAGGACGCCGAGCAGGAGGAGCGGCCGCCGCCCGATTGCCTCGCCGCTCAGCTTGACGATGGTCAGGTAGACGAGGATCGCGGTGCCGACGATCGAGAGCACCAGCCCGAGCCCACCGAACAGGTGGAGCGGTCGGTGCCGGTAGCGACTCATGAAGGTGACGGTCAGCAGGTCGAGGAACCCGCGGACGTAGCGCTCCATCCCGTAGCGGCTGCGGCCGTGCTCGCGCGGGCGGTGGTTGACCGAGATCTCCGTGACGCGGAACCCGAGGTCATTGGCGAGGACCGGGATGAAGCGATGGAGCTCGCCGTAGAGGTCGAGCTCCCGCGCCACCTCCGCCCGGAACGCCTTGAGCCCGCAGTTCATGTCGTGCAGGCGGAGGCCGGACACCCAGCCCGTGACCGTGTTGAAGATCCGGGACAGCACGCGACGGACGAGGGGGTCGTTCCGTTGCGTCTTCCAGCCGGTGACGAGGTCGTAGCCCTCGTCGAGCTTCGCGAGGAGCCTCGGGATCTCCGCCGGGTCGTCCTGGAGGTCGCCGTCGATCGTGACGACGATGTCGCCGTCCGCCTCGCGGAAGCCCGCGTCGAGCGCGGCCGCCTTCCCGGCGTTCCGCCGCAGCCGGACGACCTTCACGTTGTCAGCGGTGTCGTGGAGGCGCACGAGGGCGGCGTGCGTGCCGTCGCGCGAGCCGTCGTCGACGAAGACGGCCTCCCACGGCTCCCCACGGCCCGCGAGCGCGTCGACCAGCTGCGCGTGCAGCTCGTCGACGGTGTGCTCCTCGTCGCGGACGGGGACGACGACCGAGATCACGCGCCCGAGCGTACCCCGTGTGTAGCGTCATCGTCGTGGCCGAGCTGCTCACGGTCGAAGAGGCTCTGAGCCGTGTGCTCGAGCGCGTCACCCGGCTCGCGGCCGAGCGGGTCGCGATCGGCGAGGCCGCCGGTCGAGTGCTCGCGGAGGATGCGAAGGCCGTCGTCGACCTGCCTCGGTTCCCGAGCTCGGCGATGGACGGCTTCGCGCTCCGCGCCGCCGACACGCCGGCGACGCTCCCGGTCGCCGCGCGGATCGCCGCCGGGCAGCCGTCCTCGCGTCCGCTTGCCCCCGGCGAGGCGATGGGGATCGCGACCGGAGGGGTCGTGCCGGAGGGCGCGGACGCCGTCGTCCCGATCGAGCACGTGACCGACGAGGGCGAGACTGTCGTCGTCCCGAACGCGGTCGCCCCTGGGCAGAACGTCCGCCCCCGCGGGGGTGACGTCGTCGCCGGCGCGACCGTGCTCGAGGCGGGGACGGTGCTCTCGCCGTCGCGCCTCGCCGCGCTCGCCGCGGCGGGTGTCGCCACCCCGCTCGTCGCGCGGCGCCCCCGCGTCGCGATCGTCGCGACCGGCACCGAGCTCCGGCGGCCCGGCGAGCCGCTCGGCGAGGGCGAGATCTACGAGTCGAACGGGCTGATGCTCGCGGCGCTCCTCGCCGAGGCCGGCGCGGAGGTCGACCAGGCGGACCGCGTCGCCGACGACGAGGCCGCGCACGAGGCCGCCCTCGCGCGCGGTCTCGAGGCGGACATGCTCGTGACCTCCGGCGGCGTCTCCGTCGGCCCACACGACCTCGTCCGCCCGACGATCGCGAGGCTCGGAGGCGAGGAGGTCTTCTGGGGGGTCGCGATGCGCCCGGGCAAGCCGCTCTCGTTCTCGGTGCGCGGCGACACGCTCGTCTTCGGCCTTCCCGGGAACCCGGTCTCGGCGCTCGTCGGCACGGTGCTGTTCGTGCAGCCGGCGCTCCGCGCGATGCAGGGGATCCGCGACCCTGCGCCCCGCTTCGCGCAGGGCGTGCTCGGATCGGCGGCGAGCCGCCGCCCGCGTCGCGACGACTACCAGCGCGCTCGGCTCGAGTGGACCGACGACATTCCGATCCTCCATCCCGTCAGCGGCCAGGAGTCGCACATGATCGTCCGTGCGGCTGCGGCCGACGCGCTCGTCCACATCCCGCGTGGGGAGGACGAGCTGCCGAGCGGAGCGACCGTGCGCTACCTGCCGCTCGACCTGCCCACCGGCGCATAGCGACCGGCCGCGACTGCGGCGACGAGGCTGCCGATCGCGCCCCACGCTGCGAACGCGAGCGTCGACGCGAACGGGATCACGCCGGTGGTTGCCAGCGACGCAGCGTAGAGCGGGGTGCGAACGCCGAGGCCGAGCTGCTCGCCGACGACCACGAGCGACAGCACGGGGCCGATCAGGCCGAGTCCGAAGACGGCGTCCGTGACCCAGGCCGGCGCGCGGCGAAGCTGCGGGAGCCAGAGCCAGGCGTAGAGCGACGGAAGCACGAACAGCAGGCCGTACGGGGACACGAGGGCGACGCCTGCGCAGAGGAGGAGGAGCGCGACGAAGGCGACGGCGTACCCCGCGAGCTCCTCCTCCGGCGTCGCGCGCACGCGCGGGATCAGCTCCGCGCGGACCCGGAGCCAGACGAGCGCCGCGACGACGAGGAGCAGCGCCGCGACGCCGACCGGCCAGGAGTCGACCGGCGGCTGGTCGGGTGGCGGCGGGAGGGGTGGCTGGCGCGGCAGCGCGCCGGTGACGGCGGCCAGGCCGAGGAGCGCGACCAGTACGGTCCACAGGCCTGCGCGGCGACGGAGCGCGCGCCAGGCCGCCGCGAGCGGCAGTCGCCTGAGGCGGCAACGGGAGAGAAGGTCTAGCGTCGCCGCCGCGAACGGGAGGACGGCGGCGAGCAGCAGCAGCTGGAGCGCCCAGCCGCGAAGGACGCGGCCGCCCAGGAAGACTGCGCCGTCCGTCGAGTCGGGGACCTCCACCGTCGCGTCGAGCGACCCGAGCAGCGTCTCCGCGGCGCGACCGAGCTGGCCGAGCCGTCGGCGGTCGACCACCTCGAGCTCGTCTCCGCCGGAGGGGGTCCCGGCGTCGGAGGCGGTCGTGATGCGGATCGCGGGCGCACCGGCGGCGAGCACGGGCGCCTGCTCGCCGTACGCGAACGGCATCGCCAGCGAGACGAGCTGCGTCAGGGCGCCGGGACGGAGCGGCTCGCCATTTGCCTCGCTCGCGATCCGGCGCGACGCCGTGTGGACGAGCGCCGGCGGCGGCGAGCGGCCGTCGAGCCCGTTGAGCTCGATCCGCGGCCGGGTGCGCCCGGCTATCCCGTCGAGCGAGACGACTGCGACGGCTCGCCGCGCGAGGGGCGAGCGGGCCGCGAACCGTGCGGCGCCCAGCGAGCCGTAGGCGCCGCCGTCGGTCGAGAGGAAGACGAGCGTGTGGAGCGGCGTGCGGGCGGACTCGGTCGTGCCCGCCGTCGCGTACGGGCGCGCGAGCTCGACGAGTGCGGCGGTCCCGCTTCCGTTGTCGTTTGCTCCCGCGCTCTCGCCGTTGTTGTCTCTGTGAGCAACAAGGACGATCGTCTCGTCGAGGGTGCCCGGGATGACGGCGGCGAGGTTGCGGAGCTCGGCCTGGCCGACCCCCGGCACGTCCTCCTCCCAGCGGTCCTCGTTGACCGCGAGGCCGTAGAGCGCGAGCTTCTCGCGGAACCAGTCCGCGGCCCGCCCCGACTCGAGCGTTCCCGGCACGCGGCTCGGGTACTGGCTGACGAACTCCCGGTTCAGGGACGCCGCCGTGCCCTGGTCGAAGGACGGCGGTAGCGCGGGTGCAGGGAGCGGGCCGGAGCGGCTGAGGGTCAGCAGCGCGAGCAGCAGGGGCGGCAGGAGCACGACCGACGTCTTGCGCACGAGGCGCATGTCGACGGGGCGCTCGACAGAGCCACGCCGCGGCCTCCGCGCTGTCGTGCCGAGGCGGGCGGGCTCCATCCGGAGGGCTATAGTAGGGGTGGGCAGGCGATCACGCCCGGGGCGTCGCCACCACCTGCCGAGATGCCGGATCCCTCTTCGACCATCCTCCTCGTGGACGACGAGGACGCGATCCAGTCCCTCCTCACGTACCCGCTCGAGCGTGACGGCTACCGCGTCGTCCAGGCGCGCGACGGCGACGAGGCGCTCCGCAGGTTCGCGGAGGAGGACGTGGATCTCGTCGTCCTCGACATCATGCTCCCGCGCGTCGACGGGCTCGAGGTCTGCCGCCGGCTCCGGGCCGAGAGCACCGTGCCGATCATCATGCTCACGGCTCGCGACGACGAGCTCGACAAGGTGCTCGGGCTCGAGCTCGGCGCGGACGACTACATCACGAAGCCGTTCTCGATCCGCGAGTTCCGCAGCCGCGTCCGGGCGCTCCTGCGGCGAGCCGCGACGCCGCACCTCTCCGGGCGGCGCGACGAGGTCATCGACCGCGGCGACGTCGTCGTCGACCTGCCCCGGCGCACGGTCGAGGTGCGCGGAGAGGCGGTCCAGCTCACGTTCGTCGAGTTCGAGCTCCTCGCGCTGCTCGCGTCGGAGCCGGGCGTCGTGTTCACGCGCCGACAGCTGCTCGAGCGGATCCGCGGGAGCGCGGACTACCGCGAGCCGCGGACGATCGACGTCCATGTCCGCCACCTGCGCGAGAAGATCGAGCGCGACTCGGGCGACCCCGAGCTCATCCTCACCGTCCGGGGCGCCGGGTACCGGTTCCGGGACGGTGCCGTCACCGTGGGATGAGACTCCCCGGGGGTATCCGGACGACGATCGCGATCGCGCTGCTCGCGATCGTGGCGGGCGCGCTCGGCGGTGCGTACCTGATGGTCGTGCCGTCGCTCGAGCGGCGCCTCGTCGACCAGCGGCTCGACGACCTCCAGCGCGAGGCGCTGACGACGGCATACTCCTACGCCCAGACGGACTTCAGAGATCCGCTCGCCATCGACCGGTTCGTCCTCGGCGAGTCGTTCCTCTCGGACGCGCGCGTCGTCGTGTTCCAGGTCTTCGGGCCGAGCCCGGTCTCCCTGCGGCCGCTCGCCGACTCGTCGTCGCGGGCCGGATCGATCAGCAGCGACACGGTCGCGCTCGACACCGCACGGACGTCCCGGGTGTCGCGTGGGCGTGTCACGCGCCGCGGCCGCCCGTTCGGCGAGGTCGCCGTGCCGCTCTTCTCGGGCGAGGTGCTCCTCCTCTCGACGCCGATCGAGGATCAGTTGGCGACGGTACGCGTCGTGAAGCGGCGCCTGCTGTACGCCACCGCCGTCGCGCTGGGGATCGCCGCGATCCTCGGCGGGGTCGCCGCATCCCTCCACGCGCGCCGCATTCGCCGCCTCGAGCGCGCCGCCAACCGGATCGCGGAGGGGCAGTTCGACGAGCCGGTGGTGGATCTCGGCGGCGACGAGATCGGCGAGCTCGCCGCCGCGTTCGAGCGGATGCGGGTGCAGCTCGCGCAGCTCGACACGGCGCGGAAGGAGTTCGTGGCGAACGCGTCGCACGAGCTCCGCACGCCGCTCTTCTCGCTTGCAGGCTTTCTCGAGCTGATGGCCGACGAGGATCTCGACGAGGAGACGCGCGCGGGCTTCCTCGCGACGACCCGCGAGCAGGTCGAGCGGTTGACGAAGCTGTCCACGGACCTCCTCGACCTCTCGCGCATGGACGCGGGACGGCTGCGCGTGGAGCGGGAGGAGGTCGCGCTCGCGGACGCAGCGCGGGTCCTCGCGGACGAGCTCGCGCCGATCGCCGAGACGACCGAGCACGTACTGACCGTGGACGCGGACCCGTCCGCGTGGGCGATCGCCGACGAGGAGCGTGTCCTGCAGATCGGGCGCGCGCTCATCGCGAACGCCCTGGCGCACACGCCGCGCGGGACCGAGATCGTCGTCACGGCTGCGCGCACGGGTGGTCGGGCGGTGCTCGCGGTCGACGACGACGGGCCGGGCATCCCGCCCGAGCACGCCGAACGCGTCTTCGACCGCTTCTACCGCGTCGAGGGGCCGCAGGCCTCAGGCAGCGGCCTCGGGCTCGCGATCGCCCGCGAGCTGGCGGAGCACATGGACGGAACCGTGGAGCTCGCGAGCGTGCCGGGGCGAACGGCGTTCACGCTTTCATTGCCTGCTGCGCCCGTCCCCGTCGCGGAGCTCGCCGTTTCCACGTGAAAACCGGCCTGCGCCGCGTTTTCACGTGAAAACGGGCCGGCGGGGCCGGACAAGGCCGCTGCTACGGTGGCCGTGATGCGCGCGTCCGTCGCAGTGGCCGTCGCCGCCGTCGCCGCAGCGGTGGGAGCGGGGTCCGCGCTCCTCGCCGCATCGGCCACCGGGCTGGGCGACTCGACGACGACGGTCGTCGAAGGCGCGCCACAGACGACGCCGTCGACGGCGGTCCGACCGCGGCCCACCGGGACGTTCGACCCCGCGGCGCTCTACGCCGCCCGTGCCCACGGCGTCGTGACCGTCTACGCGAACCTCGGTGCCGGCGGCGAGTCGCAGGGATCCGGCTTCGTCGTCGACAAGACGGGCGCGATCCTGACGAACGCGCACGTGATCACGAACGTCGCCGAACTCGAGCGCGGGTCGTCGACACCCGTCCGCGGCGCGGGCGCGGTCTACGTCGAGTTCTCGGACGGCGAGCGCGTCCCCGCGCGCATCGTCGGCTGGGACCTCTTCAGCGACGTCGGCGTGATCCGGGTCGAGCCCGACGATCATCCCCTCGAGCCGGTCCCGCTCGGCGACTCCGCCCGGGTCGTCGTGGGCGAGCCCGTCGCCGCGATCGGCGCGCCGTTCGGGAAGCAGACCTCCCTTTCCGTCGGCGTCGTGTCGGCGACGGGGCGGTCGATCGACTCGCTGACGTCCGGCTTCGCGGTCGCGAACGCGATCCAGACCGACGCCCCGATCAACCGAGGCAACTCCGGGGGCCCGCTGTTCAACGGCGACGGTCGCGTGATCGGGATCAACGCTCAGATCCAGAGCACGTCGGGCACCGCGGAAGGGGTCGGCTTCGCGATTCCGATCGACATCGCCCGGCGCTCGCTCGACCAGCTCGTCCGCACGGGGCGCGTCCGCTACGCCTACATCGGCGTCCGCACGCAGGACGTGACGCCGGGGATCGCCGAGGCGTTCGACCTCGGCGCCGACCGCGGCGCGATCGTGACCCGCGTCGAGGACGGAACACCCGCGGACCGCGCCGGGCTCCGGGGCGGATCGCGGATCGAGGCTCACAACGGCATCGACCTCACGCTCGGCGGTGACCTCATCGTGGCGATCGCCGGAAAGGCCGTCAGCGGCACCGACGACGTCTCGCGGATCGTCACCGAGCTCCTGCCCGGTCAGACGGTCGAGTTCACGGTCATCAGGGGCGGCCGGAGGACGGCAGTCGACGTGACGCTCGGCAACCGCCCGCTCGACTCCCGGTAGCGCCCGCCGCCGCCCGTGGCCGAGCCCCTCGTCGTCGTGTCGAATCGCGGGCCGGTCGGCTTCCGACGCACGCCGGACGGGGAGCTGACCACCGTGCGCGGCGCCGGGGGCCTCGTCACGGCGCTCCGGCCGATCGTCGATCGCGGGGACGTCACCTGGGTCGCGAGCGCGATGGATGACGCCGAGCGCGAACTGGCCGCCGCCGGCGCCCGCGAGGTGCGCTCCGCAGCCGGCACGCCGTTCCGGCTGCGCCTGGTCGCGCACGACGCCGAGGCCTATCGCCTGTTCTACGCCGTCGTCGCGAACCCGGTGCTCTGGTTCGTGCAGCACGGGCTGTGGGAGCTGAAGAACGACCCGGACGCGGACCTCGCAGGCCCCTTCCGGGAGGGGTACGTCGCCGCGAACCGGGCGCTCGCCGAAGCGGCGGTCGCCGAGCTCGACCGCGCCCCCCACGCGACCCTCTACGTGCACGACTACCACCTGTACCTCGTGCCGGCGTTCGTCCGGGCGATGCGCCCGGACGCCCGCATCGCGTTCTTCGTGCACATCCCGTGGGTCGGACCCGGCGATTGGTCGGCGCTTCCCGCCGAGATCGGCCGTGCGATCCACGAGGGTCTGCTCGCCTGCGACAGCGTCGGGTTCCACACGGAGCGGTGGCGGAGCGCGTTCGTCGCCTCGTGCGAGGCGCTCCTCGGCCGTGGCGACGAAGCCGAGGGGCGGTCGCATGCGAACCCGATCGCGGTGGACACGGCCGAATTCGACCAGCTGGCGGCGAGCGACGGAGTGCGCGAGCGTCGCACCGAGCTTCAGGCCGACCGGCCGGAGATTCTCGTCCTGCGCGTCGACCGCACCGATCCCTCGAAGAACGCCGTCCGCGGCTTCCAGGCGTTCGGCCGGCTGCTCGAGCGCGAGCCGGCGCTCCACGGCCGGATCGCGCTCCTCGCGCTGCTGGACCCGTCGCGGCAGGAGATTCCCGAGTACGTGGACTATCGTCGGGCGACCGAGGAGGCCGCCGCCGCCGTCAACGAGCGGTTCGGCACGGCGGACTGGCGGCCCGCAAGGCTCGACGTGCGTGACGACTTCCTCGCCTCGGTGGCCGCCTACGTCGAGTACGACGTCCTCCTCATCAACCCGGTCATGGACGGCCTCAACCTCGTCGCCAAGGAGGCGCCGCTCGTCAACGGACGCAACGGCGTGCTCGTGCTCTCGCGCGAGGCAGGCGCGTTCGCGGAGCTGGACGAGTGGGCGATCGGCGTCGATCCCCTCGACGTCGGCGAGCAGGCCGCCGCGCTCGCCCGGGCGATCGCACTCCCGAGCGACGAGCGGCGTGCGCGGCTCGAGGGCATCCGGGGTCGCGTCCGCGCGCACGACGTCGATGCCTGGGCTGCGTGCGAGCTGGCGGAGCTCGAGGCGCGGGCGCCCTCGGGGGCGTAGGACGGCCGCTTCTCCGGGAGGCGCACGGAGACGGGGCTACGATGCGCTCGTGAGCGTCGGCCCGGACGTCGTCGCGCAGGAGCTCGTCTCGATAGACCCCGCGACCCTCGAGGCCGTCGGTCGCGTGCCCGTCACGCCGCCCGAGGAGCTCGCGGAGGCGATCGGCGAGGCGCGGATGACCCAGGCCGCGTTCGCGCGCGAGCCGCTCGCCGTCCGGCGTCGGCTTCTCGAGGCAGTCGCGCACGCGCTCGTCGAGGACGACCGCGCGATCGCCGAGGTCATCGTCGCGGAGTCCGGCAAGCCGCTCGCGGAGGCCTACGTCCACGACCTGATCGTCGCCGCCGACGCCTGCACCTGGCTCGCAGCCAACCTCGAGGACGTTCTCGCGGAGGAGCGGTTCCGCCTCTCGCCGCTCGTCCTCCGGCACAAGCGCGGAGCGGTCCGCCACGACCCGCTCGGCGTGGTCGCCGTCGTCTCGCCGTGGAACTTCCCGCTCGCGCTTCCGCTCCGGCAGGCGGCCGTCGCCGTTGCGGCCGGCAACGCCGTCGTCCTCAAGCCGTCGGAGCTGACGCCGCTGAGCGGCGCCTGGGTCGAGGAGCTCTTCCGTCGCGCCGGAGCGCCGCCCGGCCTCGTTCGCGTCGTCCACGGCCCCGGCGAGACGGTCGGCGACGCGCTCGTCAGGCATCGGGGCATCGGCGGCATCGTCTTCACGGGATCGACCGAGGTCGGGAGGTCGGTCGCGCGAGCTGCCGCCGACCGCCTCTGCCCCGCCGTCCTCGAGCTCGGCGGGAAAGACCCGATGCTCGTGCTGGACGACGCGGACCTCGACCGGGCCGTCGAGGGCGCGCTTTGGGGCTCGTTCGTCAACTGCGGGCAAGCGTGCGCCGGGATCGAGCGGATCGCCGTGGCTCCCGGCCTGCACGACGACTTCGTCGAGCGGCTCACGGCGCGCGCCGCGGAGCTGCGGGTCGGACACGGAGCGGATCCGGACGTCGAGCTCGGCCCGCTCGTCTCGGAGGAGCAGCGCGCGCGCTTCGAGGCGATCGTCGCGGATGCCGTCGAGCACGGCGCCTCGATCGCGAGTGGCGGCGGCCGCCCGCGCACGACCTTGCCCGGCTGGTTCCATGAGCCGACGGTGCTGCTCGGCGAGCCGCATGACGCCCGGGTGCGGGACGAGGAGCTCTTCGGTCCGGCAACCGTTGTTGTCGAGAAAGGCAACGATGATGCGATGGTGCGCTGGGCGAACGCGTCCGACTTCGGGCTCGGCGCAAGCGTCTGGTCACGCGATCTCGACCGCGCGCGCTCGGTCGCGGCGCGACTCGACGTCGGGATGACTTGGGTGAACGACCACGCCTACTCGTTCGGCGCCGAGGAGACGCCCTGGGGCGGGCGCCGCTCGTCCGGCCTCGGCACGACGACGTCACGGCACGGCCTGTACGCGCTGTCGCGAACGGCGTTCGCCGACGTCGACGCGGGCCGGATGACGCCCGGCTGGTGGTACCCGTACTCCGACCGCGCGGTCGACGGCTTCCGCGGCGTGCTCGGCGGGCTGTACGGCCACGGGCTGACCTCGCGCGCGGCCGCGCTCTGGACGCACCGCCGCGGCCTCGTCCATCTCGCAGGCAAGGTGCTCCGGTGAGCGAGCTCTCGCACGTGGACGAGTCGACCGGCGAGGTGCACATGGCCGACGTCGGTGCGAAGCCGCTCTCGCGACGGCGCGCAGTCGCGCGAGGGCGGGTTCGGATGGCTGAGGCCACCGCCAACCGCCTCCGCGCGCTCCCGAAGGGGGACGCGCTTGCCGTCGCCCGGATCGCGGGGATCCAGGCGGCGAAGCGCACGAGCGACCTGATCCCGCTCTGTCACCCGTTGCCGCTCACGGTCGTCGAGGTGACGCTCGAGGTCGACGGCGAGGGCGTCGTGATCGAGGCGTCCGCGGAGACGACGGCGCAGACCGGTGTCGAAATGGAGGCGCTCACTGCGGTCGCGGTGGCCGGCTTGACGGTCTACGACATGGCGAAGGCGATCGACAAGGAGATGCGGATCGACGACGTCGTCCTGGTCTCGAAGACGAAGGAGCCGGCGTGAGCACCGTCGCGGCGCCGCTGCCGCTCCGGCTCGCGCGCCTCGTCCGCCTCGAGCACACCGTATTCGCGCTGCCCTTTGCGTACGTCGGCGCGCTGCTCGCCGTCGACGGCTGGCCGGGTCTCGCGACGATGGCGTGGATCACGGTCGCGATGGTCGGCGCGCGAACCCTCGCGATGAGCCTCAATCGACTGGTCGACGCGGAGATCGACGCTCGAAACCCCCGGACGGCCGGCCGCGAGCTCCCGGCGGGTGCCCTCACCCGGGTGCAGGTGATCGCGTTCTGCGTCCTCGCGCTCGCGCTCTACCTCGTCGCCGTGTGGCAGCTCGAGCCGATCGTCCGCTGGCTCTGGCCGATCCCGGTGTTCATGTTCGTCGTCTACCCGTACCTGAAGCGCGTCACATGGCTCTGCCACCTCTGGCTCGGCGCGTCGCTCGGCCTCGCGCCCGTCGGGGCGTGGGTCGCCGTGACCGGCGAGCTGCCCTGGCAGGCTTGGGCGCTCGGCGGCGCGGTCTGCCTCTGGGTCGCCGGCTTCGACCTCTTCTACGCGCTGTTCGATCGCGAGCACGACCTCGACGTCGGCCTCCACTCGTGGGCAACGCGGTTCGGTGTCCACGGTGTCTTCCTCGGCGCGCGTGCGATGCATGCCGGTGTGGTCCTGCTCCTCTGCGCGGCGGGGCTCGGGCTCGACGTCGGGATCTGGTACTGGCTCGGTGTCCTCGTCGTCGTCGCGCTCCTCGCCTACGAGCACGCGATCGTCCGGCCGAACGACCTCCGTCGCCTCGACGCGGCCTTCTTCACGATCAACGGCGTCCTGTCGATCGCGTTCTTCGCCTTCGTCGCGCTCGACACGCTCGCCTGACCGCGGCCGGGGGCAAGGCGTCGCACGAGGCGCCGTGGGCACGCTTCCGGCACGAAGCCGGCACCCACGCGGCACAGGTTCCTCGATAGCGTGACAACAGGGCACTCGGGGTGCCCCTGGGGGAGGTTGGGGACGGGTGCCAGCCTCGGCCCCGGGTCGACGCCCTCAGCCCGTGGCGTCGGCCTCGAGTCGCGCGACCCAGGCGTCGAGGTCGGGCGTCACGTCACCGGCCCCTCGCGCCCGCCGCTCCTCCATGAGTGCCCGGTACGCCGCTGCAGCCTGCTCGAGGTGACGTCGCGCGACCGCGGACTCCCCCAGCTCCCGCGCGACGTAGCCCGTCAGCAGCGCGTGCCCTGGCGCGCCGCGCATCCCCGGCCCGAATGTCTCGTCCGACGGAGACCCGACGAGCAGCCATCGCAGGACCGTCGGCAAAGGCCGCCACCGCGCGAACCACTTCTCTGCGCCCGCGCCCGCGGCCCGGAGATCGTCGTCCCAGGCGTGGATGTTGCCCTGCACGTCGCCGGCGTGTGCCGCGGGGGTCGGCCGGCCCTCGCGCTCGGGGACGGGTGTCCGTCGGGGAACGAAGCCGAACCAGATCCCGAGCTCGAGCGTCATGCCTCCGCGATGGGCCTTGCAGTGCACCGTCTCCACCCGGTCGGGGAGCCAGCGCCAGAACGTCCTGCCGACCACGGTCGTGAAACCCACCTCGCGGAGCATCGGCGCGAGGTCGCGCCGAACGGCCGCCGAGGCCAGGCGCTGCCGCTCCTGCGGCTCGGGGTCGGCTCGTCGCGTCACCGCCCGCCGCTTCTCGCGACGGATCCGCTCGTCTCGAGCCCGGGTCTCCTGTCCCGGCTCGCCGACGATCGCGGCGATGCGCTTGAGGAGGTCGCGCCTGCGGATCTCGGAAAGCAGAGTGCCGAGCTCGCGCCTCGCCGCGGGTGTGCCTATCGCCGCGAGGCCCTCGACGGCGGCGCTCGCGACGGGCAGCGACAGCGCGGTCGTGACGGTCGCGTGGGGTGAGGGCGCGGCGCCCCCGGAGCACGAGTCGTCCGAGGAGCGGCACGACCCACGGCTCGTCGATCTCGGCGCTTGCCCACGCGGCTCCCTTCACGAGCACCTCGTTGTCCGGAGCGAGCAGCCAGGCGGGAGGGCGCGGGAGGCCCGAGGACGAGAGATCGATCGCGAGGACCGGCTCGAGCAGCGCTCGAAGCAGGTCGCCGAGTCCCTCGTACTGCAATGCGAGGCGGGCAGCCGCCCGTTGCCACGTGGTCGTCGGACGGGCGCCGCGGGCGCGTGCGAGCAGGACGACGACCTCCTGGATGCCGTCCCAGCGGTCGGAGTGATCTCGCAGGATCTCCTTCGCCCGATCGGCCCACGCGTCGCGCGGGTCGACGACAAGCAGGTCGAGCAGCCCGCCCGGCAGCTGCGCGCTCGTGAGCGCGCGGATCCGGCGTCGGAGGTCGGCCGGGCCGCTTGCAGGCCCGGGGCCGAGCGCTTCGATCGCCTGCACGGAGCGCTCGAGCGACGCGAGCAGTGAGGCGGATGCCACCTCGGTCCGCAGCAGCGCGGCGGCCGCAGCGACGCCGAACGAGACGGTCTCGAACGACCGAGCGAAGGGCCGCTCGTTGTCCATCGTCGCGGTGCCCAGATCGAGGATCAGCTCGACCTCGGCGCGGGTGAACGGCAGCCGGCGGCGCTGGAGGGCCGCGAGGATCTCGGATGGGAACGCGTCGGCCGCCTCGAAGCGGACGGCCTCGTGGGCATCGGCCTCGACGCTCTGAAGTCGGCGCCGCTCGACCGCCGCGGCGGCCGCAGAGACGGCGACGGACACGAGGAGCTCCGTCGGCTGCGCGAGCAGGGCCTTCCCCTCGGGGGTCTCGCGGAGCCTTCGGCGTCCGTCGTAGGCCGCGGACGCGGGGAGCAGTATGTCGAGCGCGCGCGCTCGGTGGCGGGCGAGAAGATCGAGCTGGGTCGCGCGGAGCCGCTGCATGGACGCGTCGACCTTCTTCGCGACGAGGGCCGTGAAGCCCTCCCGACGTCGCGGCGTGGTCGGGGAGGCGGCAGCCCGCCGGTCTCCCGATCTCGCCGGCGCCCGAGACCCCGAACGCCGTCGTCACACTTCCGGCACGATCCCGGCACCGATGCGACACAGGTCGTGCGATACCGTGACATCAGGGCACCGGGGGTGCCCCTGGGGGTCGTTGGCGGCGTGGCCCGAGCCTCGCGGCCCGAGGGCGAGCGCGACCGGTTGGCAGCCGCAAAGCGCGAGGGGGAGCTGGTGGACGTGGATAACGCCCTGATCCTCCGCGCGTCGAGCCTCGAGAAGCGCTTCGGCTCACGCGCAGTCCTCCGCGGGCTCTCGTTCGACGTCCCGAGGCTCGGAGCACTTGTCGTCACGGGCCCGAACGGCTCCGGGAAGACGACGCTTCTCCGCCTGCTCGTCGGCCTTGCCGCGCCGACACGCGGAACGCTCGAGGTCGCGGTCGACCGCGGTCGTGTCGGCTACGTCGGCCACGAGCCGATCGCCTACCGCGAGCTCACGGCGCTCGAGAACCTCGATCTCTTCGGACGCCTCTACCGCGTCCCCGAGCGGCGGGAGCGGATCGGGATGCTGCTCGAGCGGTACGACCTCTGGGACGCGCGCGGCGAGCGCGTCTCCGCGTTCTCGCGGGGCATGACACAGAGGCTCGCGCTCTGTCGCGCGCTCCTGCACGAACCGGCGCTGCTCGTACTCGACGAGCCGCACTCCGCGCTCGACGAGGACGGCGCGACCCTCCTCGACGGCGAGCTCGCATCCCTTGTCGAGACCCGGGCGCTCGTCGTCGCGACGCACGACCCGGTGCGGCTCGAGCGCATCGCCACGTCGTGGCTCGGTCTGGGGCGCGCGTGAGCGCGTATCTCGCCGACGTCGCCGCCCTCGCGCGCAAGGACCTGAAGCTCGAGCTGCGGGCGCGCGACACGCTGCCCGCGATGCTGCTCTTCGTCCTCTCGACGCTCGTCGTCTTCCACTTCGCACTTCCGGCGGACGCTGGCGAGGACGCCGCCTACGGGCTCCTCTGGGTCGCGCTGGTCTTCACTGCGCTGCTCGGGCTCGCCCGTGCGTGGGTCGCGGAGCGCGAGGCGGGCGCGCTCGACGGGCTCGTCCTGGCGCCGTCGGACCGGAGCGCGATCTGGCTCGCGAAGACGCTCGCGACGCTCGCGTTCCTCGTTGCGGCCGAGCTCGTCGCCCTGCCCGCGTTCGTCGTCTTCTTCGCGCCGCTCGATGCGGCAGCGCTCGCCGGGGTCGTCCTGGCGTCGATCGGGATCTGCGCCGTCGGCTCGCTCGTCTCTGCGATGGCCGCGGCCGCGCCGAGGACGCGAGGTGCTGCTCCCGTTGCTGTTCCTGCCGCTAGCGATCCCGCTCATCGTTGGCGGTGTCGGGGCGAGCATCTCGCCCGACCCCGGCACGTATCTCGCGTTCCTGGGTCTCTACGACGCGGTCTTCGCGATACTTTCGTGGGCGGCGTTCGAGTACGTCGTCACCGAGTGACACCCTCGAGATGAGCATCACGAAGCCATCCCTGACCGTGCTGGCGTGGGGCGCAGCGGCCCTCGTGGCCCTCGCCGCCGTGATGATCTTCGTGGTCGCGCCCGAGGACGCCGACCAAGGGTTCTCGCAGAAGATCTTCTACGTCCACGTCCCCATCGCCCTCACGGCGTACGCCTGCTTCGGGCTCGGAGCGTGGAAGGCGTACCGGCTGCTCGCGACGCGCGGCGAGCGCTACGACCTCGAGAGCTACACCGGCGTCCATCTCGGGACGATCTTCGGCGTGCTCACGCTCGTAACGGGCGCGATCTGGGCGAAGGCGTCCTGGGGCGTCTGGTGGACATGGAGCTCGAATCAGCTCGTCCTGTTCCTGGTGCTCTTCCTTTTCTACTGCGCCTACTTCATGCTCCGGTTCTCGGTCGAGCCGGGGTCGCGCCGCGAGCGCATCTCCGCCGTCTATGCGCTCTTCGGCGTCGCGCTGATCCCCGTGAGCTTCTTCGCGATTCGGCTGGCGAACGACTTCATCCATCCGACGGTGTTCACACGTGAAGGCCCCCAGATGACGGGCGAGATGTTCGCCGCGTTCTGCGTCTCGTGGGTGTCGATCACGCTCCTCGCCTACGTGATGTACCGGGTCGAGCTCGCCGGCAAGCGGACGGACGCGAACCTGCGCGAGCTCCGGGAGGCCCTGCAACCGTGAGCTCCGCGGAGAAGTACGTCGCGGCGGCGTACGGCGTCTTCGTCGTCGTCGTGCTCGTCTGGGTCGCGATCCTCGCCGCGAAGCTCGCACGGCTCGAGCGCGAGACGGGCGAGCTCGTGCAGCTGGCTAGGGCGCGGCCGGCGGCGGGCGAGCAGGCGGATGGCTGAGCTGCTCGTCTGGCCCGCGCTGATCGCCTACGGGGAGGCGGCGTTCGCATACGCCGGAGAGCTGCGTGGGCCAGGTCGGTACGGGCGCGTCGGGATCTGGGGCGTCCGGATCGGGTGGCTCGCGCAGACCGCGCTGCTGATCGTCCAGGCGTTGTCCGCCGATGGCTTCCCGTGGGGTACCTGGGCGGGGGCGCTGAACCTCCTTTCCTGGCTCGTCGTCTCGGCGTACCTGATCTGGGGGTGCAAGCCCCGCTACCGTCTCGTCGGCCTCGGGGTGATGCCCGTCGCGGCGGGCCTGCTCGTCCTCGCGTGGGCAGGCGGCGGCACCGGGGTCGAGGAGACGGACGGCGACGGCTGGGCGCTGGCGGTCCACGCCGGGCTGATGCTCGCGGGCTTCGCAAGCTTCACCGTGGCCGCCGCGACCGCGGTGCTCTACCTCTACGAGGACCGCCGGCTCACGCGGCGCGATACGGGCCTCCTCCGGCTTCGTTTGCCGTCCCTGGAGGGGCTCGAACGGCTTGCCGTCCGCGCCACGCTGGCGGGCCTCGCGCTCCTGTCGGCCGGGATCGTCGTCGGCCTCGCCTGGCTCGACGTCGACGGCCTCGACGCGGCGATGACGGTGACGATCGCGATCTGGGCCTTCTACGGCATCGTGCTCCTGCTGCACCGGGAAGCCGGCCTCCAGGGTCGTCGTCTCGCGTGGTCGCTCACCGTCGGTGCCGTGCTCGTCGCGGTCGTCCTCCCACTGACCCACTTCGCGTCATGAGGCTCGCGCTCGCAGGCGTCTCGCACCATCGCGCTCCGCTGGAGCTGCGCGAACGCGTCGCCGTCGACCTCACGACCGCGGGCGCGCTCGCCCACGAGCTGTCGGCGGGCGCGAGCGGGGCTCACGAGACGGTGGTGCTCTCGACCTGCAACCGCACGGAGCTCTACCTCGCGGCCGAGGATGACGATGGACTCACGGAGCTCGCCGATCGCGCCCTCCTGTCGCTCGCGGGGCCGGCGGCCGAGTCCCTCGCGCCGGTCGCGTACCGCCTCGCCGACGAGTCCGCGGCGCTTCACCTGTTCCGCGTCGCGGCCGGCCTCGACTCGATGGTGCCGGGCGAGGGCGAGATCCTCGGTCAGGTTCGCGAAGCCTTCGAGGCGGGGGCGCCCGGACCGCTCCTCGACCGCGTGTTCCGCATGGCGCTCCACGCCGGCCGCCGCGCGCGAGTCGAGACCGCGATCGGCGAGAGCCCCGCATCGATCCCCGCCGCCGCCGCAGCCCTCGCCCAGCAGGTGTTCGAGCGGCTCGACGGGCGACGGGTCGTCCTCGTCGGCGCCGGCCGGATGAGCGAGCTCACCGCGCGGAACCTCCGTTCGCGCGGGGCGACGGTCGCCTCCGTGCTCAACCGGACGCCCGAGCGCGCGGAGGCGCTCGCCGCCGACCTCGACGCCCGAGCGGCGACCCTCGAGGAGCTCGTCGGTGCGCTCTCCGATGCGGACATCGTCGTCTCCTCCACGAGCGCGCCCGGATTCGTGCTGACGGCGGGCGAGCTCGCGTCGACCCTCCGCGCCCGTCGCGGGCGGCCGCTGCTCCTGATCGACCTCGCCGTCCCGCGAGACGTCGATCCCGCCTTCGCGACGATCGACGGGTGCTTCGTCTATGACCTCGACGACCTCGAGGCGATCGTCTCCGCGTCCCTCGCCGGCCGGCGCACCGAGGCCGTCGAGGCCGAGCGCATCGTCACCGAGGAGGCCGAGCGGTTCCGCGCCTGGCAGGCCTCTCTTGCCGTCGTGCCGGCGATCGCCTCGCTCCGCGCGCGCGCCGAGGAGATACGGGCGTCCGAGCTCGCACGCATCGAGGCACGCCTCGGCCGTCTCCCCGAGGGCGACCGCGACGTCGTCGACACGGTCACCGCTCAGATCGTCAACAAGCTCCTCCATCTGCCGACGGTGCGGATGAAGGAGGCGGCGGTCACACCCGACGGGCTGCTCTATGCTGACGTCGTGCGCCACTTGTTCGGGCTGGGTGAGGAGAGCGAGACATGATGCGTCCGGCCGATGCGCTTCGGAGCCGCCCGCTGCCGCTCCTCATACCCACCGCGTTCGTCCGGATCCGTCCGCGAGGCCCGCGTCTCTGTGGCGCTCCGGCGACCCAGAGCGTCAGCCGCTGCCGTGCTTCTTCGCGTCGGCTCGCGCGGCAGTAGGCTCGCGCTCACCCAGGCCGAGCGCGCCGCCCAGGCGCTGCGTCGGCCGGGAATCGAGATCGCGCTCGTCCCGATCACCACTGCGGGCGATCGCGACCGGACGCGGCCCTTCGGCGAGATCGGCAGCCGTGGCGTCTTCGTGAAGGAGCTCGAGGAGGCGCTCCTCGCCGGGCGGATCGATGTCGCCGTCCACTCAGCCAAGGACATGACCTCGACGGACACGACCGGCCTCGTCGTCGGCGCCTATCCTGCTCGGGAGGATCCTCGCGACGCGCTCTGCGGCGCCGACCGGGTCGAGCCGGGGATGCGGATCGGCACGGCGTCGGTCCGGCGACGCGCCCAGCTCCTCGCACTCGAGCCGGACCTCTCGGTGGAGCCACTCCGCGGCAACGTCGACACCCGGCTGCGGAAACGCGTCGAGCGTGGTCTCGACGCGGTTGTGCTCGCGGCCTGCGGCCTCGACCGCCTAGGCCTCTCCGCCGAGATCGGGCTCCGCCTCGACCCGGGCGTCATGCTCCCCGAGGCCGGTCAGGGCGCGCTGGCCATGCAGGTGCGCGCCGGCGAGGAGGAGCTCGTGGCGATCGCCGACGACGCGGAGACGCGGCGGCGCGTGGAGCTCGAGCGACGCTGCGTCGCGGCGGTCGGCGGCGGCTGCCTCGCTCCCGTCGCGGCACATCACGACGGCGCGATGCTGAAGGCGCTCGTCGCCGCGGAGGACGGGAGCTGGGTGCACCGCCTCCAGGGCGAGGACCCGGACGCGCTTGGCCGCGAGCTCGCGGCGCTCGCCGGGTAAACCATGCAGTCGTGCGAAACGCGGTCCACCGCGACCGTCGGCGGCACACACGCGACGCGCAACCGGCACGGACACGGCACACGTCGCCCGCTACCGTTCCGGTCCCCGCGGGTGGGTGGGGGTTAGGGATGGGACCACCACGTGCCGCCCGCATCGTCGTCACGCGCCCTGCAGGGCAGGAGACGGCACTCGTCGAGCGGCTTCGCGCACGCGGGCACGAGGTCGCGCACGTGCCACTCGTGGCCATCGAGCCGCTCGGCGACGACTCGATCGACGTCGCGGGCTACGACTGGGTCGTCCTCACGAGCGCGAACGCGGCGCGCGAGCTCCGGCGCCGCATGCGCGGCTCGCCGCAGCGCGTGGCGGCGATCGGCCGGGCGACGGCCGATGCATTCGGCGGCGCCGACGTGGTCGCGGGAACGTCGACGCAGGAAGGGCTGGTGGAGGCGCTCCCGGACGAGCCCGGACGTGTGCTGTTCGCCGCGGCAGAGGGCGCGCGCCGGCTCTTGCCCGACGCGCTCGCCGCGGACGTCGTCTCGCTCTACCGGACGCTCGAGCTCGAGCCCGCCGACTGGCCGCCGTCCGACCTCGTCGTGCTCATGTCGCCCTCTGCTGCCCGGGCGCTCGCCCGCGTCGCACGCGACGTCCCCGCGGTCTCGATCGGGCCCGAGACGACCCGCGCGGCCCGCGCCGCCGGTATCGCCGTGCTCGCCGAGGCGGAGCGCAGCGACCTCGACGCCGTCGTGAGCGCGGTCGAGGTCGGCCTGGCGGAGAGGCCGTAGACTCGACTGCTGGTGGTCATCTGCTTCCTCACGGACTTCGGCCTCCAGGACGACTTCGTCGGCACCTGCCACGGCGTCATCGCGCGGATCGCCCCCGAGGCGCGGGTGATCGACGTCACGCATGGGATCCCCCCGACCGCCGTCCTTCAGGGCGCCCTCGTCCTCTCGAGCACGCTGCCGTACATGCCCGCCGGGGTACACCTCGCGGTCGTCGACCCTGGGGTCGGCGGCAGCGCGGCGCCCGCTCGCCCTCGAGGACGCGGAGGGCCGCCTCTTCGTCGGGCCTGACAACGGGCTGTTGCTTCCTGCGGCCGAGCGGGGCGGGATCGTCGAGGCGCGCGAGCTTGCCAACCCCGCCTACGCCCTCGAGTCGATCTCACGGACGTTCCACGGCCGTGACCTCTTCGCCCCCGCGGCGGCGCACCTCGCGAACGGCGTCCCGCTAGCCGAGCTCGGCCCGCCCCTCGACCCGGACGCACTCGTCCGCCTCGACCTCCCGGTGCCGGCCTTCCGCGACGACCGGATCGACGCGACGATGCTCTACGTCGACAGCTTCGGCAACATCGCTCTCAACCTGACCCGTGAGGACGTCGAAGCCGCAGGCCTGGCTCCGGGCTCGCGGGTCGAGCTCGTGCTGTCGGGCGAGGGGTACTACGCGGTCATGGCGAGGACGTTCGCCGACGCCCGCCCCGGGGACGTGATCCTCTACGAGGACAGCTACGGGAACATGTCCGTGGCGATCAACCGCGGCAACGCAGCCTCGATGCTGCACGCCTCACCCGGCCAGCGGCTCATCATCCGCGACGCTTGGCCCGTCGGTGTCGGTGCGATAAGGTCCGGTCACCGAAGAGCGTTCGTGGCGCGGATCGCCGGCCCGGACGCTCTTCCTTCGCCGAGAGCTCGGAGGCGCGTAGCTGACGCATGGTCGAACGCATCGCGAACCTGCCTGCCGGAGTCCTCGGCTTTCGCCTCTTCGGGAAGGTCACGGCCTCGGAGTACCGGGACGGCCTCGAGGACCGCTCCACGAGGCGCTTGCCGGAGGAGAGGAACTGAACCTCTTCATCGAGCTCGACGACGACTTCGGGCTCGACCTCGGTGCCATGTGGGAGGACGTCAAGACCGCGGCGGTCGATCGGCCTCGGGCACCGGTCCGCATGGGGCCGGATGGCCCTCCTGACGGACAAGGACTGGATCCGCCACGGCGCGAGCGCCTTCGGCTGGCTGAGCCCCGGCGAGCTAAGGCTGTTCGAGCCGGGCGAGCAGGAAGCCGCCAAGGCCTGGGTCGCGGCGATTCGTCGGGCTAGGGGACGCTGCGGCCGAGCGCCTGCGCTGCCGCCGCGATCGGTGTCCGCCAGCCATGCGATGGATCCGACTGGTGTCACGTAATCGAGCAGCCAGCGGGTCGCGGCGGCGTCGAGGAGCGGAAGTGTCGTCGCGAGGTCGCGGTCGTCGGACCCCCGCGCGAGCCGGATCTTGTGGGCGAGGACGAGCTCGGGACGGAGATAGCGAAGCCCGTCGGCAGCCAACCATGTCGCATCGTCCAGGGGTCGGGCCACCGAGCGGTCGCGCTTGAAGACCCAACGATGCGGTCCCCCCGGGTTGAGCTGGACGTCGAGCAGCCACGGTGCAGTTGCGTGCTCGCGGATCCAGACCTGGGCCGCCCAGGCCGGCATGCGCGGCCACGCGTCGTCGAGCGGCCGTAGCGCGGCGCTGCCGGCCGCCCAGAGGTGGAACCGATCCGCGAAATGCACCCGGAGGGGTTGGAGGTCTCGGCGGAAGACGGTGACGTCGACGTCCTTGTGCGCCCGGGCGACCCCCGTGAACGCGTCAATCGCCCATCCGCCCGAGATCCACCAGGGGCGCTCGAAGCCGGCGAACAGCGCGGCGTCGTCGCCTGGTGTCGTCGGCGCCCACGCGCCGTACAGCCGCTGGAACTTCCGTTCCTCCGGCGTCGAGCGGTACAGCTGGCGTCGCGCCGGACACGCCTAGAGGATCGACTGGCCGAGCGCGCTCGCGGCCAGCTCGACCGCGATCGCCGCGCTGCCGTTCTCCCGGTCGAGGATCGGGTTCACCTCGACGAGCTCGAGCGACCCGATGATCCCGGCCTCGGCGAGGTCCTCGCAGGCGAGGTGCGCCTCGCGATAGGTGAGCCCGCCCTTCACCGGCGTGCCCACGCCCGGTGCGATCTCTGGGTCGAGCGCGTCGAGGTCGACCGAGAGGTGGACGAACCCGGGCCCCGAGGCGCGGTCGATCGCCTCACGCATCGCGGCCTCGATCCCGATCCGGTCGATCTCCGTCATCGTGATCGCCCGGATCCCGCGCTCCTTGATGAGCGTCCTCTCCGCCGGATCGAGCGAGCGGATGCCGACGAGGACGACCCGTTCGGGATGGACGGCGGGAAGCGCGAGCCCGTCACGCGTGAATGCATCTCCCGCGAGGCCGAGCGCGGCCGCGAGCGGCATCCCGTGGACGTTGCCCGACGGGCTCGAGGCGGGTGTGTTGAGGTCGCCGTGCGCGTCGATCCAGATCACACCGCCCAGCTGACCCGCGGCTGCGCGCAGGCCCGCGAGCGTCCCGAGCGCGACGGAGTGGTCGCCGCCGAGGACGAGCGGGACAGAGCCATCGGTGACGACGTCGGCGACGATGCCGGCGAGGCGCGCGCACGCCTCGAGGATCTCGGGGAGGAACCGCGCGTGCACGTCCGAGACGGAGAGCGCCTCGGGCTCCGGCGTCGTCACGTTGCCGCGGTCGACGACCCGGCAGCCGAACGACGAGAGCCGCTCCTCGAGCCCGGCGTAGCGGATCGCCGACGGGCCCATGTCGACGCCACGCCGGCCCTGGCCCAGGTCGAGCGGCGCGCCAACGATCGTTACCGTCTTGGGCGTCGCGGCCACGGCGCAGGAGGCTACACCGTCGCCCGGGCGACCCGCGTCGCGGCCGAAGGCCGGCTTGGCCGGCCGGGAGGCCAGGTGCGGTAGGCAGCCTGGCGACGAGAAGGAGGGGGCTCGTGGGGAACCATGAGTTCCGCCACGCCGTCGCTACACTCAGCCCCCGAGGCGAGGTAGCTCAGTTGGTAGAGCACACGGCTGAAAACCGTGGTGTCGCCGGTTCAAGTCCGGCCCTCGCCACTCCTCGCATTGTCTACCGGGTCGCGAGCGCGACCCGCGCGAGGCTCGGGACGGCGAGCGTCCCGTCCGGCTCGACGTAGCCCGCGAGCAGCTCCTCCGCCCGCTCGCGCACCGCGCCGAGCTCGTCCGGGTTGAGCCGCTCCGCCATGAGGGCGAGCATCCGCGACATGTCGCGCGAGATGTCCCACCAGTCCCCGAGGCTCGGGGCCTGCCAGGTCATCGGCACGTCCTCGACGGCCTCGACGTGGAGCCCGCCGCGCTCGAGCGCCTCTCGGAAGAGCCCGTCGCCCGCGAGCCGGAACGGGCCCGGCGCGTCGCGGTCGGGTGGGTCGACGAGGCCAAGCTCCAATGCCGCGCGGCCGGAGGCGGTCATCCACTCGTTGGCGGACGGGCTCGCCCACACGGCGATCGCCGCGCGCCCGCCGGGACGCAGGACGCGCCGAACCTCGCCGACCGCGGCGTCCATGTCGGGGATCAGCATCGGCCCCCAGCGCCAGAGGACGCCGTCGAAGGACGCGTCGTCGAAGGACAGCGACTCGGCGTCCTCGACGGCGAACGCGACGTCGTCGAGGCCGAGCTCCGCAGCCCTGCGGCGTGCGACCTCGATCATCTCCGGTGCGACGTCCGAGGTTACGAGCCGGCCGCCCGGCCGAAGGTACGGGAGCGCGAGGAACCCCGTGTCGCCCGGCCCGGCCCCGAGCTCGAGGACGGTCTCGCCCGGCTGCGGGCCGAGCAGCTCGACGAGTCGCTCCGAGACCGGGTGGGTCGCCGTCCAGATCAACTCGCGCCGCCGCTCCCACCCCGACGCGACTGAGCGCCAGGCCCGGATGTTCTCCTCGCGGACGTCTATGCGGTCGCCCCCGTGAACTGCGGGATCACCTGCGTGCCGTACGCCTCGAGCGTCTCCTCCTGGCGGTGCGTCATCAGGTAGATGGAGAAGTGGTCGACCCCGATCGACTCGAGCTCGCGAAGCTTCGTCGTGATCTGGTCAACGTCGCCGAGGACCGAGAAGCGATCGCAGATCTCGTCCGTGACGAACTCGCCGTGCTTGGCGCCGACGCGCGAGTGCTCGTCGTAGTCGTAGAACTTCCGGGCCTCGACGTAGTCGGTGAGCGCGTGCGGGACGACCGAGCCGTCCGTGCCGTAGCGCTCGATGAGGTCCTTCACGTGGTTCGAGACCATCGCCGGGAACCAGCGCGTCTCGTCGCGGCCCTCCTCGATCGGCCCGACGTGGCTCGGCGCGCAGACGATGCACTTGAGTGCCGCGGGATCGCGCCCCGCCTCCTCGGCGGCCGCCCGCGCCGTGCCCATGATCCACTGGATGATCTCGGGGTCGGCGAGCTGGATGATCACGCCGTCACCGACACGGCCCGCGACGGCGAGGGCCTTCGGGCCGTAGCCGGCGACCCACATCGGGATCTCGGGCAGCTCGGGCCGGACCCACTTGAGGTGGAGGTCCTTTTCGTTCCAGTGGACCTCCTTGCCGTTCATGAACGGCTTGATCATCTCGAGCCGCCGCTCGAACTCGGCCACTCGGACCGGCTGCTGCCCGATGTAGCGCCGCGCGGAGTCGCCGCGGCCGATCCCCATCACCATCCGCCCGTCGGAGATGTCGTGCATCGTCGCGTAGAGGCTTGCGAGGACGGTCGGGTCCCTCGTACCCGGGTTCGTGACGAGGTGGCCGAACTTCAGCCGCGAGGTGGCCTGGATCGCCAGCGTGAGCTGGACGAACGACTCCTGCCAGAGCACGTGCGAGTCGTAGGTCCACCCGATCTCGAAGCCGTTGTCCTCACCGAGCCTCATCAGCTCGACGAGCCTCGAGGCGGGCGGGTCGGGCAGGACGGTGACGCCGAATGAGAGTGCCATTGTGGTGATCCTCCGTCGTGTTCGAGGGAGTCAGTATCCGCCGTCCGCCCGGCGCTTGCCAGCCGAGCCGTCGCCCCACTCGCGCGCGAGGATTGCGTACACGAGCTCGCTCTGCCATTCGCCCTTGACCCACTCGTTCTCGACCAGGTGCGCCTCGCGTCGCATGCCGAGCTTCTCGAGGACGCGGACAGATCCGACGTTGCGCTGTTCCAGACGGCCGATGACGCGGTGGAGGCCGATGGGGCCGAACGCGAAGTCGAGCACGGCCGGGACGCCTCGCAGGCGTGCTACCCGGCGCCGCGGTGGAGACGGCGGCGAACGGAACGGCAAGCGCACGCGAGAAGGACACGCGCGAGAGGCGCCGATCGCGGCGAAGGCGACCGCGCCGTCACCCGGGAGGTCGAACGCGAGCCCGGCGAGCGGCGTGCCGACGAGGATCGTGAGCACGGCGCAGCCGTTCACGAGCGCGACCGCGGCTCCGGGCGCGTCCGGGCGGGTCCGCTGCGCGGCGTCGAAGATCGCGGCGAACGGCAGGCCGGCGGCGAGGCCGAGCGCGAGCGCGCCGAGTCCCGAAACCCACAGCGGCCCTCCCGCCGCGAGGAGGAAGGCGCCTGCGGACGCCGCGACGAGGCTCCCGGCGACCATCTGCCGACGGCCGGGCCCCGCCCGCCGGGCGAGCGCGCCGCCGACGGGCCGCGTGACGATGCCTGCGAGCAGCACGAGCCCGCCGAGGACGCCGGCCGCGGCGGCGCTCGCCCCGGCGCGCTCGAGGAGTGTCACGATCCAGTTGCCCGCGATCACCGCGAGCCCGAACGTCGCCGCCTGAAGGATCCCGACAGGGAGCAGACGTGCGTCGCGCAAGACGCCGCGGGCCGCGCGCCCGACGGGCCGAGAGCCCTCGCGGCCGCGTAAACGGGCAGCGTGGCGGCCAGCGCGAGTGCGAGGGCCGTCCAGTACGGCGCCCGCCAGTCGGTCGCGTCGGTGAGCGCCGGCAGGATCATCAGCGCGAGCCCCCCACCCGCCATCGTCCCGCCGCCGTACACGCCCTGGAGGAGGGTGCCGCCGCCGCCCGCTCGGACGAGATCGAGCCCCGCGACGAACCCCGCGCCGGAGCCGAGGCCGACGATCAGGCGTCCGACGATGCCGACAGCGAAATCGTCGCTCTGGAGCAGGACGAGGTTCCCTGCGATCGCGGCGAGGCATGCGCCGAGCGCGACCGCTCGCGCGCCGAAACGGTCGGACCAGATCCCGGCCGGCAGCTGGGCGGCGAGGTGCGTCACGAAGAGCGCCGTCGTCGAGCAGCCGACCGCCGCGAGCGAGACGCCGTACGCCGCCGCGAGCGGGTCGGCGACCGCACCGACGTTCGTCACGTTCCAGGTCAGGAAACATCCGACGACGACGCCGGCGAGGACGGCCATCGCAGCCGCTCCGCAGTTCGGCTGCCGGACGGTTTCGTGTCAGGAGGCGGTGCCACGTGGGCGATCGTCTTCGACGCGAGGCGGTCGAGAGCGTCGACGGAGAGCTCGAGGTGCTCGGGCCGCGTGTCCTCGAGCTTCGTGTGCGAGAGGCCGCGGAGGCTCTGGACGAACAGCATCACCGTCGGCACACCGGCGCGCGAGACCTCGGCGGCGTCGTGGAGCGGCCCGGAGGGAAGCAGGTGCGCGGTCCGCCCACCTCGAGGATCGCCTCCTCGGCGAAGCCCTATCAGCGTCTCGTCGAAGAGGATCGGCTCGATCGACCAGATCCGCTCCCAGACCATCGTCGATCCGCTCCTCCTCGGCGAACCCGCGTGAGAGCTCCTGGGCGCGCGCGAGCATCGCGGCGAGCTTGCCGGCGTCGAGGTGCCGCTGGTCGAGCAGCTGCTCCGCCGTCTCGACGACCGAGGTGACGATCCCCGGCCGGCACGTCACGCCGCCCGACGTGCACACCGCGCCGTCACCGTCTCGCGCGCGACGTCGCGGATCGCGAGGGCCAGCTTCGCCGCGCCGGCGAGCGCGTCGCGGCGCTGGTCCATCGGCGTCGAGCCCGCGTGCGCCGCCTGGCCCGTCCACGTGATCCGCGACCGCTCGACGCCGAACGTGCCGAGCACGACCCCGAGCGGCAGGTCGAGCGACTCGAGCACCGGCCCCTGCTCGATGTGGAGCTCGAGGTAGGCGGCTGCGTTCTCGAGCTGCGCCTGCGCTCGAGCGCGCGGTCGAGGTCGACGTCGAACGCCCCTATCGCGTCGGGAAGCGAGACGCCGTCGCGGTCGACGAGCTTGCGCAGCTCGTCCTGGTCGGCCATCGAGCCGGCGGCGGCCGACGAGCCGAACAGCGAGCGGCCGAAGCGCGCGCCCTCCTCGTCGGCCCAGTCGACCAGCCGGACCGTGACGGGCGGCGTCTCCGTCCTCGGCGATCCGGCGGAGGACCTCCGCGCCCGCGAGCACGTTGAGACAGCCGTCGAGCCAGCCGCCGTTCGGCACGGAGTCCATGTGGCCGCCGATCAGTACCGCCCGGTCCGACGCCGCCACGGAGCGTGTACCAGTCGTTCCCGGCGGCGTCGCGCTCGACCTCGAGCGGGAGGTCCGCCAGCGAGTCCGCGAGCCACGCCCGCCCCGTCGCCCAGGTCTCCGTCCATGCGACCCGCTGTGCACCGTCGTCGTCCCCCGTCAGGGAGCGGAGCTCGCGCAGGCGGTCGACGACGCGGCGGGATCGAGCGGCATGGCGCGAGCCTATCGCGTCGTCGTCGGCGTCACGCCTGGCCCCAGATGCGGGTGCCGACGTCGCTCGTCGTCACACAGACGGCACGAACTTGGGATCGAGCCGGCACACCGTCGCCGCTAGCGTGGGCACCCCGCGGGTGGGTGGGGGTTCGGGACGGGACCAGCGGCGCGCTAGGGCACCAGCCGCGCGCTACGGCTCCGGCAGCGCGCTACGGCACCACGACGAGCTTGGCGCCGGCGCCCTCCGCCTGACGTCGCCACGCGTCCGCGACGCCCTCGAGCGCGACGCGCTCGACCTCGAACCGGATGTCGCCGGAAGTCACGTGGCCGACGAGCCGACGGTAGTGGTCGGCGAGCTCGTCGGCGGGAACCGCAAAGTTCGTGTGGCCGAGGATCGAGAGGCTCTTGAAGCGCACCGCGGCCGACGCGAGCTCCGACGTCGCGCCCGCCGACTGACCGAGGTTGACGATCCGCGCCCACGGGACAGCGGCCTGCGTCGCCGCGGCCGCCGGGGCGCCCCAGAGCGGGTCGAAGACGTAGCTCGGGCCCTCCCCGCCGAACGCGTCCTTGAAGGCCGCGACGAGGTCGTCCGCCTCGTCGAGACGCACGGTCGCATCCGCGCCGACCGAGACGGCGCGCTCCAGGCCCGCCGCGCTCCGCCCGGCCGCGACGACGCGTCCGGCGCCCAGCAGCTTCGCCGTCTGCACAGCGACGAGCCCGACCGAGCCCGTTGCGCCGAGCACGAGGACGCTCTCGCCGCCCTCGAGCGGCGCACGCCAGGCGAACGGGAGCCAGCCGGCGAGGCCTGCGATGCCGAGAGCCGCCGCGACGGCCGGGTCGGCGCCGTCCGGGACGTCGATCGCGAAGGCGTCGCCGATCGCCGCACGCTCGGCCATCGTGCCGTTCGACGTCCGCCCGAGCGAGCCGCCGAAGAGCCACACGAGCCGCCCGTCGCCGGTCCGGCCGACGCCCTCGCAGCCCGGGACGTACGGCAGGTCGGGGTGGCCGGTGGCCAGGATGCCGCGCGAGACGGCGAGGTCGATCGGGTTGAGCGGCGCCGCGAGCACCTCGACCGCGTCGGCGCCCTCGGGGGCTGCGGCCTCGCCGACCTCCGGGTCCTCCCACCTCGCGGATGAGCGCCGCCCGCATGGGCGACAGCCTAGTCGCGCGGTCGCGTCGCATGCCGCGGACGGCGGCCCGGGCCTGATCGGCCCGGCACCACCGTCCTCCCCCCGGCACTCGCGTCGCAGGAACTACGGGCAGGTCACCTGCGGGTTCCACGGCTGCAGCCACCCGGCCGGGTTCTTCTTCCAGACCCAGGCATGCAGCGCGTAGAAGGGCTTGAGCCCGAACGGGTTCTTCGTCGTCAGCGCGAAGTGGCGCCCGAAGAGCTTCGGCGGCGCGGTGTTGCCCGCGTCGTGCCATGCCTTCTTGTCGACGACGTACTCGAGCGCGACCAGCTGCATCTTCCCGCCGCGCGGCTCGTAGACGAGCGCCTCGGGCGACTTGAGCGCGATGCCGCTGTCGAGGAGCTTCGCGTTGACCATGTGGATCCCCATGCCACCGGCGGGGTCCGCGATGCATGCCTTCGATCCGTTCGCGGGGGTCGTCTTCAGCTCGAGCGTGTAGCCCGCCGCCTTCGCCTTGGCGAGCTGCTGGAATGCCGCCGTCGCCTGCTTCGCCGCGACACGGTCGTTGGACGTATTGGCGAGCGCCGCCCCGGCCACGACCAGGACGACGGCTCCCAGCGCTGCAATTCCGATCAGTCTCATGTTGATGCCTCCTTCGCTTGGGTCGGCTATGGACAGGACACCCGCGGATTCCAAGGACTGAAGATCCCGAGTGGCTCGCTCGGGTTGGGCTTCCAGACCCAGGCGTGGAGAGTCCAGACGTTCGTGTCCGGATTGCCGAACCGGCCGAGGTTCGTATCGCTGAACTTCTGTCCGTACAGCTCGGGCTGTGGCCCGCCCGCGACGATGTACTCGACCCCCGTGAGCTTGAGTGTCCCGTCGTTGCGACGCTCGTAGAGCAGCGCCTCGGGATCGGCCGGATCGAGTGTCCCGTCAACGCGGTCCGGCGAGAGCAGATGGATGCCCATCGCGCCGGCGGTGCCGTTCGCGATGCACGTGCCGCCACCGAATGCGGCCGTCTGCTCGAGCTCGACGGTGTATCGGGCCTGTCGCGCAGCATCGATGTCGTGGTATGCGGCGGTCGCCTGCCGGAGATCGGCGAGCGACGACTGTCCGCCTCCCGCGGCTGCGAAGCCGGCGATTGCGAGCACCGGTAGCACGGCGACGAGCCCTCCGAGAAGAAGCTTCCTACGCATGATTCCTCTCTCCTCTCAAACGGCTGCCGGAACCGGGTCGGGTCGCACGACGACCGTGTCGGCGACCTTGACGATCTCGTCGACCGGAAGGTCGGCCTTGCTCGCGTGCGCCCGGACCGCCTCCGGGCTCGACGCCTGGTAGATGCAGACCGTTCCGACCGTGCCGTCGGGCTCGGCAGTGACGTAGCTGCGGATCCAGCGCACGTCGTCGGGCATGTTCGTCCCCCTCGGCGGTCGAGCGGGCTGCCGCCTCCTCGAGGTCTTCCGCGGTGCGCCAGCCGCCGCGGCGGAGGATCACGAAGGTCTCCAACACTGGCCTCCTGACTCGAGTTCCATGACCCGATCGACGGTAGGGAGGCCGGTGTGCGGACGAATCGGCCGAATCACCTAGATTGCGACGGCGCGCTACCGATCTTTCAGGTGCCTCGGCAGTTGCCCGCCCGGCGCACGAGCCCGAACATGCGCGCATGAGCGACCTGCTCGAGCGTGACGAGCTGCTCGCCGCGCTGGCCGCTTCCCTCGACGAGGGCGGCCGGCTCGTGTTCGTCGGCGGCGAGGCCGGGATCGGGAAGACAACGCTCGCGCGTTCGCGGAGCGGGTCGACTGTCCGGTGCTCCACGGCTCGTGCGAGAGCCTCGCGACCCCGAGCCCGTTCGGGCCGTTCGCGGACATTGCCGCGACGACCGGCGGCGCGCTGACCGGTCTCCTCGAGGAAGGCGCCGACCCGCGGGTGTGGCATTCGCGCTTCTCGACGAGCTGGCGCGACCATCGCTCGTCGTCCTCGAGGACGTCCACTGGGCGGACGAGGCGACGCTGGACGGCTGCGCGTCCTCGGCCGCCGGATCGATCAGACTCGCGGGCTCGTGGTCGCGACCTTCCGCGACGACGAGGTCGACGGCGACCATCCGCTGCGTGTGGTCCTGGGTCAGCTCGCGTCCGCGCGGGGCGTGTCGCGACTGACGGTCCCCCCGCCTCTCGGTCGACGCCGTTCGGGAGCTCGCCGAGTCGAGGGGTGCCGACGGCGACGCCATCCACACACTGACAGGCGGGAACGCCTTCTACGTGAACGAGGTCCTCGCGGTCGGATCGGACGTCCTGCCCGAGACCGTGCGCGAAGCGGTTCTCGCGCGCGTTGCGCCCCTCGGCGCGGACGTGAGGCCCCTCCTCGACGTCGTGGCGTAGCTTCCGGGCGGCGCGGAGCTCTGGCTGCTCGAGGCCGTCGCGCCCGAGTCGATCGAGCACCTCGACGCGTGCCTCGCGGCCGGGGTGCGAGGGTGGCTCGACCCGAGCTGACGGGGGCCTACGGGCTGACGATCAGGCCCAGGCGCTGCGCGCTTGCGACCGCCTCGCCGCGGGAGCCCGCCTGCAGCTTCCGAAGGATGGCCGAGACGTGGTGGTCGACCGTGCGGCGGGAGACGACGAGCCGGTCTGCCACGTCCGCATTGCGGAGGCCTTCGGCGATGAGCGCGAGCACCTCGAGCTCACGCGGCGTGAGCTCTGCCTCGTTCGCCCTCGTCGTCGCGCGCGGGCCTCTCGGGAGGTCACGGACCCCCAGCCCCCGCAGCTCGCGGGCGACGACGGTCGCGAGCGGGCGAGCCCCGAGTCGCTGCAGCTCGGCGTGCGCCTGCCGCAGTGGCTCCACCTCGTCGGTATGCGAGAGCGCGAGCGCCGCCTCGTAGGGGCTGCTCCGTCGCCTCCATTCCGCGGCTGCTTCCGTCCAGCGGTTGGAGAGCGCCAGCGCGTATGGCCCCGATTCGTCCGGCGCCACCTCCACCTCGAGCCCGGCGAGGTGACGCCAGAAGAGGAGCCGGGACGCGGCCTCGCCGTCGCCCTCCTGGAGCGAGACGGAGAGCATCTCCGCCGATGCGGAGTCGACGTCGTCCGGTCGGCGCTCGAGCCAGGCGATCTCCGCACCGGCCGCCGCGAGGTCCACGTGGGCGAAGCGCTCCTCCGACGGGACGCCGACCGCTGCCGCCCGCACGAGCGCGTCGCCCGCCCCCGGGTCGCCGCGACGAGCGCGCACGAGGGCGAGCACGCAGAGCGCCTCGTGGTGCGTCCACGGCGACTCCCGCGGGTCGTCGATCACCGCGACCGCGTGCCGAGCCGCGTCGTCCCAGCGACCGCGGTCGAGCGCCCAGCGGGCTGCGATCGCCTGGACGTTGATGCGCCAGAGGTCCTGCGTGTGCTCGGTGCAGTACTCGATCGCGTCGTCGATGTACCGCTCGGCGAGGTCGTGGCGGTCGAACGCGATGGAGTGGTAGACGAAGGCGTTCATCCCCCGTGCGGCGACCTCGTGCTCGGCGTCACGCCGGGCGGCTCCAACAGCCTCCTCGAGCAGGCTGAGACCCTCGTCGAGGTCGCGGTGCGCCGTCGCGCTGGCGATGGTGACCCGAGCATGCCCGGCAATACCGAGGTCGCCGAAGCGCTCGCCGATCTCGAGCGCCCGGCCGGCACGATCGAGGCATCCGTCCGGGTCGCCGGCGTACAGCTCGCGGAGCGCCTCGATGTGGAGCACGTGGGCGTGCTCGCGCTGCTCGGGCCTCCCGGCGGCGAGCTCCGAGGCGCGGTCGACGGTCTCGTCCGCCTCGCCGCTGTAGCCGCGGCACCAGAGGTAGTCGGTGAGCTCGGTGAGGGCGCGCGCCTCCTTCAGCGGGGCGCCCTCCGCCTGCCTGCACCGGATCGCCTCGCGAATGACGTCGATCGCCTCGGCCTGGTCGTCCGCGAGGTAGAGCGCACGTGAGCGCCCCTCGAGGAGCTCGGCGCGGTCCCCGGGCGCGAGATCGTCGGCGAAGCGCAGCGCGCGTGCGTACTGGGCGGCCGCCTCGCGGTACGCCCCGACGCTCACCGCCTGCGCCGCCGCCGCCGGTGCGTAGCGCAGCACGGCGTTCCGGTCGACGGCTTCCTCCGCGTGATGCGCGATGCGCGCCAGGTCGGAATGCGCTCGGGGCGCGTCCGTGAGCGCAAGCAACACTGACCGGTGCAGCGCGAGCCGCCGCGCCGGCGAGAGCGACTCCTCGACGGCCGCGCGGGAGAGCTCGTGCCGGAACGCGACGCCTCCGTCCACGACATGGAGGACGCCGCTCGCGAGGCACTCGTCGACGGAATCGGCCGCCTCCCCGCACACCGCCAGGAGAAGCTGCGCGTCGAGCGAGGGCGGAGCGACCGCCGTCGCCTCGACCACGGCAGTCGCCTGGGCGCCGAGCTGCGCCACCCGAGCCAGCACGAGATCGCGCACCGTGTCCGGTATCTCTTCGGCTCCGTTCGCAAGGAGCTCGGTCACGTAGAACGGGTTCCCGGCGGTGAGGCGCCAGACGACGTCGAGGTCTACCTTGCACGCACCGGCGAGCTCGGCGACGCCGCCGCGGGAAAGCGGCCGGACGGCGAGCCGCTCCACCGCCGTCGCGGTCGAGATGTCTCCGAGCGCGATGCGCAGCGGATGATCGCGCGCAAGCTCGTCGTCGCGGTACGTGACGAGGACGAGGGACGACGTCGTCGGGAGCTTCCGGGCGAAGAGCCGCAGGACGTCGAGCGTGCCCTCGTCTGCCCAGTGCGCGTCCTCGACCACGACGACGGCGTCCCGCGCCTCGACGAGCTCGAGGACCGCGGCGGCGACGTTGTGCGGCGCGCTCCACGGATCGATGACGCCGTCGATTCCGGCGGTCTCGGCGATCTCGAGGAACGGCCCGAGCGGTCGCGGCGTGGCCAGCGGGTCGCACCCTCCCCGGAAGAGCGCGGTTCCAGCGGGGAGCTCGGCGCAGAAGCGACGGACGAGCGATGTCTTCCCGACGCCCGCCTCCCCACCCACGAAGACGAGCCGACCTTGTCCGGCGGCGGCGCCGGCGAGCGCCGCATGGAGCGTCGCGAGCGGCTCCTCGCGCTCGAGGAGAAGATCGGTCGAGGCGGACTCGATGATCGCCATCACCGGATCCTGCCGGGAATCGCAGACGTCCACAAGCCACCGGGATGAGGGCGCGTGAACGGCGATACCATCGGTCGCGAGCGAAGCGAAGGAGCGTGGAGATGGCCATCGTCGAGGCGAACCCGAACCTCGGTGCGCAGATCGTGGCGGACGCGAAGGAGCACATCCTCTACTCGTGGTCGGTGCAGAGCCAGATCAACCCGATCCCGATCGCCGGTGCCGAGGGGCGTCATTTCTGGGATTACGACGGGAAGCGCTACCTGGACTTCGCCTCACAGCTCGTCAACGTCAACATCGGCCACCAGCACCCGAAGATCATCCAGGCCATCAAGGACCAGGCCGACCAGCTCTGCACGATCGGCCCGCCGATGGCAAACGAGTCGCGCTCGCGCCTCGGTCGCATGCTCGCGGAGGTCACGCCCGGCGACCTCTCCGTCTCGTTCTTCACGAACGGCGGCGCCGAGGCGAACGAGAACGCGATCAAGCTCGCCCGCCTCTACACGGGTCGGAACAAGATCGTCGCCCGGTATCGCTCCTACCATGGAGCCACGAACGGGGCCGTGACGCTGACCGGCGATCCCCGCCGCTGGGCCATCGAGCCGGGCATGCCCGGCGTCGTGCGGATGCTCGACCCGTACACCTACCGGTGCCCTGCCGGCCATCCGGACCCATGCCCGGTCTGCACGGGCGCGCCGCACCTCGAGGAGATCCTCCAGTACGAAGGGCCGCAGACCGTCGCCGCGGTCATCCTCGAGACGGTCGTCGGGACAAACGGGGTCATCCCGCCGCCCGACGAGTACCTGCAGGCGGTCCGCGAGGTCTGCGACCGGCACGGGATCCTGCTGATCCTCGACGAGGTGATGGCCGGGTTCGGGCGCACCGGGCGGTGGTTCGCCTGCGACCACTGGGACGTCGTCCCGGACATCATTACCGTGGCGAAGGGCATCAACTCGGGCTATGTCCCCCTCGGCGCGATGATCGCGCGCGGGGAGATCGTCGAGGCGATCAGCGACCGGTTCTTCCCGGGCGGCCTGACGTACGCAGGGCATCCGCTCGCGTGCGCGTCCGCCGTCGCTTCGATCGAGGCCTTCAGGGAGGAGGGCGTCGTCGAGAACGCCGCGGCGATGGGCGACTGGTTCGGCGAGGCGCTCGGCGGGCTGGCAGAACGGCATCCGTCGATCGGCGACGTGCGCGGCCTGGGCTGCTTCTTCGGCCTCGAGCTCGTGAAGAGCCGCGAGACGAAGGAGATGCTCGTCCCGTTCAACGCTTCGGGCGAGGCGGCGGCGCCGGTCACGCGTCTCGTCAAGGCGGCGCTCGAGCGCGGCCTCTACCTGATGACGCACTGGAACGTGATCATGATCGTGCCGCCGCTGACGATCACGCGCGCGGAGGCTGAAGAGGGCGTCGCGATCCTCGATGACGTTCTCGCGCTCACGGACGAGCACTACGAGGGCTGAGCCGCCGAGCGATCCGGGTGCCCGGCGCGCGACGTCAGGCGAGGAACGTTGTGATCGCGCTCGCCGTCTCGTCGAGCGCGTCCCAGAGCACCGTGTGCCCGCCCGGCACGGTGACGATCTCGAGCAGGTCGCCGAGGGCGTCGCGGTGCCGGTCGAGCAGGTGGTCGTACGGCAGGTACGAGTCCCGGCCGAGGACGAGGAGCGTCGGGATCCGCACCGAGGCGAACGGTGCCGGCTCGTCGCCATCTCCGAGTACGCCGTGACGACTGCGGCCTGCGTGTAGCGGTATCGCCACCCGTCGGTGTCCTCCTCGAGATGGCTGCGAAGTTCATCCTCGACCAGCCCGCGCGGCGCGCCGATGGAGCTGGCTCTCCTCGTAACGGCGCTCGATCGCCTCCTCGAAGGTGGCGTAGCGCCGCTCCGCCCTGCCGTTCTCGGCCGCCCAGAGGGCGACGTGGCCGGGGAGGAGGATCGCGGGGTCGAGGAGCACGAGGCGCTCGACCTCCTCGGGACGCGCCGCGGCCTGCTCGAAGGCGAGTCGTGCGCCGAACGAGTGACCCCAGCCAGGTGCGCCGCCTGTCGCCGACCGAGGCGCCGAGGCTCGCGAGGTGGTCGTCGATGCGCCACGGCGGCTCCCGCGGCGAGTCCCCGTGGCCGAGCAGGTCGGGCGCGATGACCCGGTGCGTCCCGGCGATCCGCTCGGCGAGCCCCGCGAAGTGCCCGCCCCACGCCGTGACGCCGTGCAGGCAGACGACCTCTGGCGCGCGGTCGTCGCCCCAGGTGCGGACATGGAGCGCGCGCCCTGGCGCGGGGTGGTGGCCGTCGGTCACCAAGGCGGAGGCATTGGGCGGATCGGTCGGGTCGGCCGACGGGTCGCTCGGCGCGGACCCAATCAGGTGGACATCCCCGCTTGCGCGATCCGGTCCGCGCCCCCCGAGGGGGGTGCGAGGCCCCCTGGAGTCAACGTACCGGCCAATCACAGACAGGGGGGTGACGGCTTCGTGCCGACTCCGTCTCCGGGCGCATACGTCGCGACCCCGGGTGTCACTG
>CAVPOH010000009.1:0-193866 GCA_963706915.1 uncultured Actinomycetes bacterium | reverse complement strand
GCGAGAGCAGATGGATGCCCATCGCGCCGGCAGTGCCGTTCGCCGAATGCACGTGCCGCCGCCGAACGCGGCCGTCTGCTCGAGTTCGACGGTGTACCGGGCGTCTCGCGCGACCGCGATGTCGTGGTATGCGGCGGTCGCCTGGCGAAGGTCGGCGAGCGACGACTGTCCGCCTCCCGCGGCTGCGAAGCCGGCGATCGCGAGCACCGGTAGCACGGCGACGATCCCTCCGAGTAGAAGCTTCTTGCGCATGATTCCCCTCCCTCTGGACGCTCCGGGACTGCGGATCGGATCGGGCCGACGATACCGTGTCGGCGACCTTGACGATCTCGTCGACGGGAAATGCGGCCCTGCTCGCGTGGCTCCTGATCGCCTCCGGGCTCGATGCCTGGTAGATGCAGACCGTGCCGACGCTGCCGTCGGGCTCCGCCGTGACGTAGCTGCGGATCCAGCGCACGTCGTCCTGCATCTTCTCCCCCTCGGCGGTCGAACGGGCGGCCGCTTCCTTGAGGTCTGCCGCGATGCGCCAGCCGCCTCGGCGAAGGATCACGAAGGTCTCCAACTCGGGCCTCCTGACTCGGATTCCATGACGCGATCGACGGTACGAGGGCCGTCGCGCGCGGCGAATCGGCCGAATCACCTAGATTTGGGCGAGGCCGCGCTACCGATCTTTTCCGACGCCTGGGCACTCGCCCACTCGGCGCGGGACGCCGAACATGCGCCCAGCCGAGCTCGAACGGCTCGGCCGACCTGCTCGGCCTCCTCTCCACCCCCGGGAAGCGGAACGCAGAGATCGCCGAGGAGCTCGTCGTCTCGCGGCGCACCGTCGACCACCACGTCTCGGCGACCCTCCGCAAGCTCGGGGTGCGCAGCCGCGGGGCCGCGCTCGCCGCGCGCGAGCGAGGGCTCCTCGACCCGCGCTGACCGCGAGGTCGTCTACGCGCCCGCGAGCAGTCCCAGGCGCTGCGCGCTCGCGACCGCCTCGCCGCGCGAGCCGGCCTCCAGCTTGCGCAGGATCGCGGACACGTGGTGGTCCACCGTTCGTCGGAGACGAAGAGCCGCTCCGCGATGTCGGCGTTGCGAAGCCCTTCGGCGATGAGCGCGAGCACTTCGAGCTCACGCGTCGTCAGCTACGCCTCGTTCGCCCTCGTCGTCGCGCGCGGGCCCTGCGGGAGGTCGCGGACCCCCAGCCCTCGCAGCTCGCGGGCGACCACGGTCGCCAGCGGGCGCGCGCCGAGTCGTTGCAGCTCGGCGTGCGCCTGCCGCAGTGCCTCCACGCTGCCGGTCTGCGAGAGCGCGAGCGCCGCCTCGTACGGGCAGCTCCGTCGCGTCCACTCCTCTGCTGCCTCCGTCCAGCGGCCGGACGAGCGCGAGCCCGTACGGCCCCGAGTCGTCCGGCGGCACGTCGTCCTCGAGCCCGGCGAGCCGCCGCCAGAAGAGGAGCCGGGACGCGGCCTCACCGTCGCCCTCCTCGACCGACACGGCGAGCATCGCCGCCGTTGCGGAGTCGACGTCGCCCGGGCGAGCGCTCGAGCCAGGCGATCTCCGCACCGGCCGCCGCGAGGTCCACATGGGCGAAGCGCTCCTCCGTCGGGACGCCGACCGCGGCCGCACGCGCGAGCGCGTCGTCGCGCGCCCGGGTCGCCGCGGCGGGCGCGCACGAGAGCGAGCACGCAGAGCGCCTCGTGGTGCGTCCACGGCGACTCGCGCGGGTCGCCGATGACCGCGAGCGCGTGGCGAGCGGCGTCGTCCCAGCGACCGCGATCGAGCGCCCAGCGTGCTGCGACCGCGCGGACGTGGATCCGCCACAGGTCCTGCGTGTGCTCCGTGCAGTACTCGATCGCGGCGTCGAGGTACCGCTCGACGAGGTCGTGGCGCTCCGACGCCATCGGTTGGCAGACCAGCGCGTTCATGCCGCGTGCGGCGACCTCGTGCTCGCCGTCCCGCCGGGCGGTTTCGACTGCCTCCTCGAGCAGGCGGACGACCCTCGTCGAGGTCGCGGTGCGCCGTCGCGCCGGCGATGGTGACCCGAGCATGCCCGGCAATACCGAGGTCGCCGAAGCGCTCGCCGATCTCGAGCGCCCGGCCGGCACGATCGAGGCACGCGTCCGGGTCGCCGGCGTACAGCTCTCGGAGCGCCTCGATGTGGAGCACGTAGGCGTGCTCGCGCTGCTCGGGCCCCCCGCGGCCAGGAACGAGGCGCGCGAGATGGTCTCGTCGGCCTCGCCGTTGTAGCCGCGGCACCAGAGGTAGTCGGTCAGCTCGGTGAGGGCGCGCGCCTCCTTCAGCGGGGCGCCCTCCGCCTGCCTGCACCGGATCGCCTCGCGAATGACGTCGATCGCCTCGGTCTGGTCGTCCGCGAGGTAGAGCGCCCGGGAGCGGCCCTCGAGGAGCCGGCGCGCGGTCCCCGGAGCGGCAGATCGTCGCCGAAGCGCAGCGCCCGCGCGTACTGGGCCGCCGCCTCGCGGTACGCGCCGACGCTCGCCGCCTGCTCGGCCGCCGCAGGCGCGTAGCGCAGCACGGCGTCCCGGTCGGCGGCCTCCTCGGCGTGATGCGCGATGCGCGCGAGGTCGGCGCCGCGCGCGGGGCGTGTCCGTGAGCGCCAGCAGCACGGATCGGTGCAGCGCGAGCCGCCGCGCCGGCGAGAGGGACTCCTCGACGGCCGCGCGGGAGAGCTCGTGCCGGAACGGCGACGCCGTCCGTCGACCGACGTGGAGGACGCCGCTCGCGAGGCACTCGTCCACGGAGTCCGCCGCCTCGCCGCACACCGCGAGAAGGAGCTCCGCGTCGAGCGACGGCGGGGCGACCGCCGTCGCCTCGACGACCGCCGTCGCCTGCGGGCCAGCTGCGCCACCCGGGCGAGCACGAGGTCGCGCACCGTGCCGGGCACCTCGTCGGCGCCGTGCGCGAGGAGCTCGGTGACGTAGAACGGGTTCCCGGACGGTGAGGCGCCAGACGACGTCGAGGTCGCACGCCGCGCGCGACCGGCGAGCTCGGCGACGCCGTCGCGGGAGAGCGGCCGGACGACGAGCCGCTCGACGGCCGCCGCGGTCGAGATGTCTCCGAGCGCGATGCGGAGCGGGTGGTCGCGCGCGAGCTCGTCGTCGCGGTACGTGACGAGCGACGAGGCACGACGTCGTCGGGAGCCTCCGGGCGAAGATCCGCAGCACGTCCAGCGTGCCCTCGTCCGCCCAGTGCGCGTCCTCGATCACGACGACGGCGTCGCGCGCGCTGGACGAGCTCGAGGACCGCGGCGGCGACGTTGTGGGGCGCGCTCCACGGATCGAGGACTGCCGTCGATCCCGGCCCGCGCTCTCGGCGATCTCGAGGAACGGCCCGAGCGGTCGCGGCGTCGCGAGCGGGTCGCACCCTCCCCAGAAGAGCGCTCGTTCCCGCCGGGAGCTCGGCGCAGAAGCGGCCGGACGAGGGACGTCTTCCCGACGCCCGCCTCCCCGCCGACGAAGACGAGCCGCCCCTGTCCGGCGGCGGCGCCGGCGAACGCCGCGTGGAGCGTCGCGAGCGGCTCCTCGCGCTCGAGGAGGACGTCGGTCGAGGAGGACTCGATGATCGCCATCATCGGATCCTGACGGGATTCGCCGACGCCGACAAGCCACGGGATCGAGCCCGCTGCGAACGGCGATACCATCGGCGCGGAGCGAAGCGAAGGAGCGTGGAGATGGCCATCGTCGAGGCGAACCCGAACCTCGGTGCCCAGATCGTCGCGGACGCGAAGGAGCACGTCCTCTACTCGTGGTCGGTGCAGAGCCAGATCAACCCGATCCCGGTCGCCGGTGCCGAGGGCCGTCATTTCTGGGATTACGACGGGAAGCGCTACCTGGACTTCGCCTCGCAGCTCGTCAACGTCAACATCGGCCACCAGCACCCGAAGATCATCCAGGCGATCAAGGACCAGGCCGACCAGCTCTGCACGATCGGCCCGCCGATGGCGAACGAGTCGCGCTCGCGCCTCGGCCGCATGCTCGCGGAGGTCACGCCCGGCGACCTCTCCGTCTCGTTCTTCACGAACGGCGGCGCGGAGGCGAACGAGAACGCCGTCAAGCTCGCCCGCCTCTACACCGGCCGGAACAAGATCGTCGCCCGGTACCGCTCCTACCACGGAGCGACGAACGGCGCCGTGACGCTGACCGGCGATCCCCGCCGCTGGGCCGTCGAGCCGGGCATGCCCGGCGTCGTCCGGATGCTCGACCCGTACACCTACCGGTGCCCGGCCGGCCATCCGGACCCATGCCCGGTCTGCACGGGCGCGCCGCACCTCGAGGAGATCCTCCAGTACGAGGGGCCGCAGACGGTCGCCGCGGTCATCCTCGAGACGGTCGTCGGGACGAACGGGATCATCCCGCCGCCCGACGGGTACCTGCAGGCGGTCCGCGAGGTCTGCGACCGGCACGGGATCCTGCTGATCCTCGACGAGGTGATGGCCGGGTTCGGGCGCACCGGCCGGTGGTTCGCGTGCGACCACTGGGACGTCGTCCCGGACATCATCACCGTGGCGAAGGGCATCAACTCCGGGCTATGTCCCGCTCGGCGCGATGATCGCGCGCGGCGAGATCGTCGAGGCGATCAGCGACCGGTTCTTCCCGGGCGGCCTGACCTACGCAGGGCATCCGCTCGCGTGCGCGTCCGCCGTCGCCTCGATCGAGGCCTTCAGGGAGGAGGGCGTCGTCGAGAACGCCGCGGCGATGGGCGACTGGTTCGCCGAGGCGCTCGGCGGGCTGGCAGAGCGCCACCCGTCGATCGGCGACGTGCGCGGGCTGGGCTGCTTCTTCGGCCTCGAGCTCGTGAAGAACCGCGAGACGAAGGAGATGCTCGTCCCGTTCAACGCGTCGGGCGAGGCGGCGGCGCCGGTCACGCGTCTCGTCAAGGCGGCGCTCGAGCGCGGCCTCTACCTGATGACGCACTGGAACGTGATCATGATCGTGCCGCCGCTGACGATCACGCGCGAGGAGGCCGAGGAGGGCGTCGCGATCCTCGACGACGTCCTCGCGCTCACGGACGAGCACTACGAGGGCTGAGCCGCCGAGCGATCCGGGTGCCCGGCGCGCGACGTCAGGCGAGGAACGTGGCGATCGCGCTCGCCGTCTCGTCGAGCGCGTCCCAGAGCACCGTGTGCCCGCCCGGCACGGTGACGATCTCGAGCAGGTCGCCGAGCGGCGTCGCGGTGCCGCGTCGAGGAGGTGGTCGTACGGCAGGTACGAGTCCTGGCCGAGGACGAGGAGCGTCGGGATCCGCACCGAGGCGAATGGCGCCGGCTCAGTCGCCATCTCCGAGTACGCCGTGACGACCGCGGCCTGCGTGTAGCGGTATCGCCACCCGTCGGTGTCCTCCTCGAGATGGCCGCGAAGCTCATCCTCGACCAGCGCGCGCGGCGCCCGATGGAGCTGGCTCTCCTCGTAGCGGCGCTCGATCGCCTCCTCGAAGGTGGCGTAGCGCCGCTCCGCCCGGCCGTTCTCGGCCGCCCAGAGGGCGACGTGGCCGGGGAGCAGGATCGCGGGGTCGAGGAGCACGAGGCGGTCGACCTCGTCCGGGACGCGCCGCGGCGTGCTCGAAGGCGAGTCGCGCGCCGAACGAGTGGCCCAGCCAGGCGCGCCGCCCGTCGCCGACCGAGGCGCCGAGGCTCGCGAGGTGGTCGTCGATGCGCCACGGCGGCTCGCGCGGCGAGTCCCCGTGGCCGAGCAGGTCGGGCGCGAGGACCCGGTGCGTCCCGGCGAGCCGCTCGGCGAGCCCGGCGAAGTGCCCGCCCCACGCCGTGACGCCGTGCAGGCAGACGACCTCTGGCGCGCCGTCGTCGCCCCAGGTGCGGACATGGAGCGCGCGCCGCTGGCGCGCGGTGGTGGCCGTCGGTCACCAGGCGGAGGCATTGGGCGGATCGGTCGGGTCGGCCGACGGGTCGCTCGCCGTGGACCCCAATCAGGTGGACGATCCCCGCTCGCGCGATCCCGGTCCGCGCCCCCCAAGGGGGGTGCGAGGCCCCCTGGAGTCACCGTACCCGCCGACCACGGACGGGAGGGTGCCGGCTTCGTGCCGACTCCGTGTCCGGCGCGCATACGTCGCGACCGCCGGGTGTCACTGCCGCCCGCGCGCCGGCTCGAGCTCACGTCTCCTCGTGCAGCGTCTCGAGCGAGTCCGGCACCATCTCGGTCCGGCGCGTCCCGTCGTCCTTGACGAGCGACCAGATCACGGTCCCGTCGCGGTCGATCAGGAATGTCCCGCGGATCGGGGCCCCGGTCTCCTCGTTGAACACGCCGTAGCGCTTCGCGGCTCGCCGTGCGTCCAGAAGTCGGAGGCGAACGTGTACTCGGCCCCGAGCTCCTTCTTCCATGCCTGGCGCGCCGCGGAGGCGTCGCATGAGACGAAGACGATCTCGGTGTTCGCGTTGCGGAACGACTCGAGGTTCTCCTGGAGGTCCATCGCCTCCTCGGCGCAGATCGCGGTGAACGCGAACGGATGGAAGACGAGCAGCACGTTCGAGCGCCCGATGTAGTCCGAGAGCCTCACCCGCGGCTTGCCCGCGGCCTCCTCGAGGTCGAACTCGGGGGCCCTGTCACCCGTCCCGATCGCCACTCGTCGCGTCCTCCTCCGACTCCTCGCCGTGCCCGGACGGAACATAGTACGTCCGTCCCTGCAGGCCCTCGGGAAGGTGGTCGACGAGGGCTGCGTCCGGGTCGTCGTGGGGTGAGACGTACCCCTGCCCGTGACCCCGCGCCTCGGCTCCGCGGTAGCCCGAGCCGCGAAGCACCGCGGGCGGCTCGGCGATCCCGTCCCGGCGGACGTCGGCCCGTGCGTCCCAGATGGCACGGGCCGATGCGTTCGACTTCGGCGCGCGCGCAACGTAGATCGCGGCCTGCGCGAGGTTGAGCTGCGCCTCGGGGAGGCCGACGTGCTCGACCGCCTGGGCGGCCGCGACCGCGACGAGCAGCGCCCGCGGGTCGGCGTTGCCCACGTCCTCGCTCGCCGCGATGACGATCCGCCGAGCGAGGAAGCGCGGATCCTCGCCGCCCTCGAGCATCGCGGCGAGGTAGTACACGGCGGCGTCGGGGTCGCTGCCGCGCATCGACTTGATGAACGCGGAGGCGAGGTCGTAGTGCCGGTCGCCGGCGCGGTCGTACCGCAGCGGCCGCTTGCGCGCGGCGTCGCGCACGTGCTCGAGCGTCGAGCGGCTCGTCCGCGGCGCCGGCGGTCTCCCATGCGAGCTCGAGCGTCTGCAGCGCGGTTCGTGCGTCACCGCCCGCCGTCGGCGGCGATCTCGCGCGACCACCTCGTCGGAGGTCGTCGCTCCGAGCTCGCTCGCGCCGCGCTCGATCACCCGGCGGAGCTCGTCGAGCGTCAACGGCTCGAGCTCGATCACGGTGCAGCGCGAGAGCAGCGCCTGGTTGACCTCGAAGTACGGGTTCTCGGTCGTCGCGCCGATCAGCGTCACGAGCCCGTCCTCGACCGCATGCAGGACGGAGTCCTGCTGCCGCTTGTCGAAGCGGTGGATCTCGTCGATGAAGAGCAGCGTCCGGACGCCGTTGCCGCCGAGTCGGTCCCGCGCGCGGGCGATCACGCCGCGGACGTCGTCGACGCGGGCGGACACGGCGGAGAGCTCGTCGAACGCGGAGTCGGACGCCTCCGCCACGATCCGCGCGATCGTCGTCTTCCCGACGCCCGGAGGGCCGTGGAGGATCATCGACGGCGCGCGACCCTCCTCGATGGCGCGACGGAGCGCCGTGCCCGGCCCGAGGACGTGCTGCTGGCCGACGAGCTCGTCGAGCGTTCGCGGCCGGACGCGCTGCGGAAGCGGCGCGATCGCCGCCGACCGCTCGGCGGCCGCGTCGCTGAAGAGGTCGCCCATGCGCGCCAGTATGCTCAGCGCGATGTCCGGGGCGGACGAGGACTTCGACACGCCGATCCTCGCCGGCGCTGCGCCGAGCGACTACGAGCGGTACCTGAACACCGAGGAGCTGCTCGCCCTCCAGAAGGGCCCGGACGAATGGGTCCACCGCGACGAGCTCCTGTTCCAGGTCGTCCACCAGTCGTCGGAGCTCTGGCTGAAGCTCGCGACGAGCGACGTCGAGGAGGCGACGAGGCTCGTCGAAGCCGGCGACGAGGCGGAGGCGGCGCGGCTCCTGCGCCGGCCGCTCCGCTGCCTGCGCTACGCGACCGACCAGCTCGACATGCTCGAGGAGCTCTCGCCCTGGGAGTACCAGGAGATCCGCAAGGTTCTCGGCCACGGCAGCGGCTTCGACTCGCCCGGCTGGAGAGGGCTCCGCACCGCGCTCCCGCGGCTCGGGCAGGCGTTCCACGCACGTCGCCGAGCGGCAGGGCTCTCGCTCGTCGACGTCTACGTCGAGCGCCGCGACCACGAGGCGCTCTATCGGCTCGCGGAGTCGCTGACGGAGCTCGACGAGTGGTGCCAGCAGTGGCGCGTGCGCCACTACCGCGTCGTCGCACGGGTGATCGGCGACTCGGTCGTCGGCACGCAGGGCACCCCGGTCGAGGTGCTCGGACGGCTCGTCCAGACGGTCCTCTTCCCGGAGCTCTGGGACGTCCGGAACGAGCTCACGGCCCGGTCGAAGGCCGAATCCGCTTGACGCTCCGGGAGGAGGTCACGGAGCTGCTCCGGGACCTCATCCGTCTCGACACGGTCAATCCCCCCGGGAACGAGACGCGCGCGGCGACCGCGCTGCAGGACTACCTCGCCCGAAACGGCGTCGCGAGCGAGCTCCTCGCGAAGACGCCCGAGCGCGCGAACCTCGTCGCCCGGCTCCCCGGGGGCGACGGGCCGACGCTGCTCCTCATGGCCCACACGGACACCGTTCTCGCGGACCCGGCCGAGTGGGCGCGCGATCCGTGGTCGGGCGACCTCGTCGACGGCGAGGTCTGGGGTCGCGGCGCGCTCGACATGAAGGGAAACGTCGCGGCCGCGGCCGTGGCATTCGCCTCGCTCGCACGGGAGGGCGTCCGCCCGCCCGGCGACGTGCTCCTTGCGCTGACGGCCGATGAGGAGGTCGGCATCGACTACGGCATGTCCTGGCTCGCGACCGTCCATCCGGACGCGGTTCGCGCGGACTTCGCGCTGAACGAGGGCGGCGGCGAGCGCTGCGTCCTCGGCGGCCGGGTCTACTACCTCTGCTGCGTCGGAGAGAAGGCGACGGCGCCGTTCAAGCTCCGCCTCCGTGGCCGGAGCGGTCACGCGTCGGACCCGCACACCGCCGACAACGCGCTGCTCAAGGCGGGCCCCGTGCTGGAGGCGCTCGCGCGCCTCGAGCCACCTCGTGACGCTCGTTCCGGAGGTGAGCGCGTTCCTCGAGACGGTGCTCGGCGAGGCGCCGCCGGTCGAGGTCGCCCTCGAGCGCGCGCAGGCGCTGCACCCCCTCGCGGGCGAGCTCGTCGCGCCGCTGCTGTCCGCGACGCTCTCGCCGACGATGATCGAGGCGTCGCGCAAGCGCAACGTCGTCCCGGGCTCGTGCGTGATCGAGGTCGACTGCCGCCTGCTCCCGGGCCAGGAGCCGGCCGAGATCGAGGCCTTGCTACGCGCGGGCGTGCCCGGGCGACTGGGAGATCGAGTGGATCGTGGACGAGCACGTCGGCGGGACGCGGTCGCCGCTCGACACGCCGCTCTGGCGCACGCTGCAGACGTGGGTCGACCGGGTCGAGCCGGGCGCGCGCCTCGCGCCGATCGTGCTCGCCGGGTTCACGGACAGCCACTACGTCCGCAGCGCGTTCGGGACGACCGCGTACGGGTTCTTCCCGCTACGGGCGATGGAGCCGCAGGACGCGGCCCGGCTCGTCCACTCGGCCGACGAGCGGATCTCGGTCGACGATCTCGAGGCGGGCGTCGACCTGTTCCGCCACGTCGCGACGACGCTCCACGACGATGCGTAGCTCCGGCGTCGCATCGCTCACTCGGCCGCGGCCCACCGTGTCGTCCGCGCACCAACTCTGGCAGTCCCCCGGCACCCGACTGACCGAGGAAAGGAGACGGGTTTGGGCGCGTTCGCCGGCTATCAGAACGAGATCTACATGGCGGGCCTTCAGGGTGTCCTGCCCGAGCTTGCCGACCGACCTCACGCGGCTCGAGGCGCTCGCTGCGGAGCGGCTCCCCCCGACGTCGTTCGCGTACGTGGCGGGCTCGGCCGGGTCGGAGTCGACGGCGCGCGCGAACCGCGCCGCCTTCGAGGCGTGGCGCCTCGTTCCGCGCATGCTCCGGGACGTCACGGCGAGCGACATGTCGGTCACCGTGCTCGGCACCGCGATGCCGGCGCCGCTCGCGCTCGCGCCGGTCGGCGTCCTGGCGATCGTCCACCCGGACGGCGAATCGGCCGCGGCGCGTGCCGCAGCGAGCGTCGGTGTGCCGATGGTCGTCAGCACGGCGGCCACGACCACGCTCGAGGACGTCGCCGAGGCGTCCGGCGATGGGCCGCGCTGGTACCAGCTGTACTGGCCGAAGGACCGCGAGCTCGCCGCGAGCCTCCTCGAGCGCGCGGCGGCGGCCGGGTATCGGGCGCTCGTCGTCACCCTCGACACCCACGTGCTCGGCTGGCGCCCGCGTGACCTCGACGGAGGCGTTCCTCCCGTTCCTCAAGGGCGTCGGCAACCAGAACTACTTCGCCGACCCGGTCTTCCTGCGGACGCTCGGCGGCCCGGTTGACGACGAGAGCCTCGGTCCGGCGGTGCTCCAGTGGGCGTCGATCTTCGCCGACCCGACGCTCACCTGGGACGACCTCACGTTCCTGCGCGAGCACTGGGACGGACCGATCGCGCTGAAGGGGATCCAGCATGCCGACGATGCGCGGCGGGCAGTCGACGCAGGGATGGACGGCGTCGTCGTCTCGAACCACGGCGGCCGGCAGGTCGACGGCGCGATCGCGTCGCTCGACGCGCTCCCGGCGATCGCAGCAGCGGTCGGCGATCGGGTCGACGTCCTGTTCGACAGCGGTGTTCGGACCGGCGCGGACGTCGTCAAGCCTCTCGCGCTCGGAGCGCGCGCCGTGCTCCTCGGACGGCCGTACGTCTACGGCCTTGGCCTGGCCGGAGAGGCGGGTGTCCGGCACGTCCTCCGCTGCGTGCTGGCGGAGCTCGAGCTGACGATGGCGCTCGCCGGCGTGACTCGACCCGGCGAGCTCGGCCCCGAGGCTGCTTGCACGCGACTGAGACTCTGGCCGACGCTCTAGAGTCAATCGTGGCGAAGCGCGCCCCGCGCGATCGACGGACGACATGACCGACACGCTCACCGGCACCCCAGCCTGGCAGGCCCTCGCCCGTCATCACCCGACAGTCGCCGATCTGCACCTGCGCGACCTGTTCGCGACCGACGGCGCCCGCGTCGAGCGGCTGACGTTCGAGGCGGCCGGGATCAACGCCGACCTCTCGAAGCATCGGGTCACGGCCGAGAGCGTCGCCCTCCTTCTCGCGCTCGCCGCCGAGCGGCGCGTGACCGAGCGCCGTGACGCGATGTTCCGAGGGGAGCACGTCAACACGACCGAGGACAGGCCCGCCCTCCACGTCGCGCTTCGCATGCCAAAGGAACGGTCGCTCGTGGTCGACGGCCGCGACGTCGTCCGCGAGGTGCACGAGGTGCTCGACCGGATGGCGGCGTTCGCAGCCGGTGTGCGCTCGGGTGAGTGGCGCGGCCACACGGGGCGCCCCGTCCGTGCCGTCGTCAACGTCGGGATCGGCGGCTCCGACCTCGGCCCGGCGATGGCCTACGAGGCGCTGCGCGCGTTCAGCGACCGCGGTCTCGCCTTCCGCTTCGTGTCGAACGTCGACGGGTCGGATCTCCTCGAGGCTCTCCGCGACCTCGACCCCGAGGAGACGCTGATGATCGTCTCGTCGAAGACCTTCACGACCCTCGAGACGATGACGAACGCCGCCGAGCATCCGCGCTTGGCTCCTCGACGGGCTCGGCGGCGACGAGGCCGCGATCGCCAAGCACGTGGTGGCGGTCTCGACGAACCTCGAGTGCGGTCTCGGAGTTCGGGATCGATCCCGCGAACGCGTTCGGGTTCTGGGACTGGGTCGGCGGGCGCTACTCGATGGACTCTGCCATCGGCCTTTCGACGATGATTGCCATCGGCCCCGAGCGCTTCGAGGAGCTGCTCGCCGGGTTCCACGCGGTCGACACTCACTTCGCGGAGGCACCGGCCGACCAGAACCTGCCGCTGCTGCTGGGGCTCCTCGGCATCTGGTACCGCGACCTCTTCGGCGCCCAGACGCACGCGGTGCTCCCCTACGACCAGTACCTCGCGCGCTTCCCCGCCTACCTCCAGCAGCTCGTGATGGAGTCGAACGGAAAACGCGTCACGCTCGACGGCGGCCCGGTCGAGGCCGACACGGCGCCCGTCGTCTGGGGCGAGCCGGGCACGAACGGGCAGCACAGCTTTCACCAGCTGCTCCACCAGGGGACCGTCCTCGTGCCGTGCGACATCGTCGCGTTCGCCTCTCCCCTCGAGCCGCTCGGGAACCACCACGACCTGCTGCTCGCGAACGCCCTCGCTCAGGCGCAGGCGCTCGCATTCGGCCGAACCGCGGACGACCTCCGGCAGGCTGGTATCCCCGAGCGGCTCGTCCCGCACAAGGAGATGCCCGGGAACCGCCCGACGACGTTCCTCCTCCTCGACCGCCTGTCGCCGTTCGCGCTCGGGTCGCTCGTCGCGCTCTACGAGCACGTCGTCTTCACCGAGGGCGCGGTCTGGGGCATCGACTCGTTCGACCAGTGGGGCGTCGAGCTCGGCAAGGAACTTGCCGTGAAGCTCGCGCCCGTGGTCGCGGGTGACGAGCCGTCCGAGCCGCTCGACGGCTCGACCGCAGCGCTCGTCGAGCGCATCCGGCGCCTCCGCACCGAGGGCTGACGTGCTCCTGCTCCACGAGGCCGAGGGCGCGTTCGAGCGGATCGAGGCGTGGCTAGGCCGGCAGGGCTTCTTCCGACCCGGCGGCGAGCGTCTCGTCGCCGATCTATACCTCGGGTACGGCCTCTCCTCGACGATCCGCCGGACCGCGACGCCCGCGCCGCCCCGAGCCGTGCCCCGTGCCGCTCGCCGCCTGTGTCGTCCGACCCAAGAGTCATGCTGGTGTCAATCATGGCAACAGCGCGGACAGTGAAGAGGACGATGTCGACCCGCGCGACGAGGTCGAGATCGGCAGCTGGCGGCGAACCTGGGGTCCGGCCGCCCACGCCGGCGCGGTCGACGCGGTCCGTGCCGCGATCGGGTGCGGCGACGTCTACCAGGTCAACCTCGTCCAGCACCTCTCGGCGCCGTTCTCGGGATCGCCGCGCGCGCTCGCCGCCCGGCTCGCTCCTTTGACACAACCGAACGAGCTGCCGTTCGCCGATGCCGCCTGGCGGGTGTTCGAGGGCCACGACTGGGCGATCGTGAGCGTCACGCCCGAGCTGTTCCTCGCGCGTCGAGGTGAGCGCATCTGGACGCGGCCGATAAAGGGCACTCGGCCGGAGGGGCAGCGCGAGGAGCTCCTTGCCTCGGCCAAGGACGCCGCCGAGCACGTGATGATCGTCGACCTCGAGCGGAACGACCTGTCCCGGATCTGCCGGCCGGGAAGCGTGCGCTGGCCACAGTTGATGGCGCCCGAGCCGCTCGCCGGCGTCGAGCACCTCGTCTCGACGGTCGAGGGCCGGATCCGGCCGGGTGTCGGGCTCGCCGAGACGCTCGGGGCGACGTTTCCGGGCGGGTCGATCACCGGTGCGCCGAAGATCGCCGCGGTCGACCTCATCGCCGCGCTGGAGCCGGTGGGACGCGGGGCCTCGATGGGGGCGATAGGCCGCGTCCACGGCAACGGCGACCTCGAGCTCGCCCTCACGATCCGGACGTTCGCGATCGCGGAGGGGCGCATCCACCTCTGGGTCGGCGGCGGCGTCGTCTGGGACTCCGACCCCGACGCGGAGGTCGAGGAGTCGTTGACGAAGGCGGCCCCGCTCCTGGACGCCATCGGTGCCCCGCTCGACGCGAGTCGGTACGCGCACGATGCGGCCGGAGGGCGTCTGCGGTGAGCACGATGCTCGGGGCGGCGATCTCGGGTCGCGGGGTGGTCGATCCGCAAGAGGCGGTCGTCGCCTGCGACGACGAGGGGTTCGCGCGTGGCCGCGCCGCCTTCGAGACGCTTCGCGTCTACGGCGGGAGGCCCTTTCGGCTCGCAGCCCACCTCGACCGGCTGTGCGGCTCCGCGGAGCGGCTCGAGCTCCCCGTTCCCGAGCCCGCCGCGCTCGCGGAGCTCGCGGAGCTCGCGCTCGAGGCCGCCGGCCACCGGGACGGAGAGGACGCGGTTCTTCGCCTCTACTGGACGCCGGGCGTCGGGTCGGCAGGTCCCACCGCGATCGCCCTCGTCTCGGAGATCCCGGAGTGGATCGAGGCGACGCGGGCGCGCGGCCAGCGGCTGGTCTCGCTCCCGTTCCCGCGGCGCTCGGTGCCCTGGCTCCTGCCGGGCACGAAGTCCGTGAGCTACGCGACGAACGTCGCGGCTGAGGCGGAAGCGAAGCGGCGCGGAGCGGACGACGCCGTGCTCGTCGACCTCGACGGGACGGTCCTCGAGGGCCCCGTCACGAACGTGTGGTGGCGTGAACGCGCCGTCCTTCTGACACCGGCCCTCGGGCTCGGGATCCTCGCAGGCGAGACGCGCGCTGCGCTCCTGGACCTCGCGACCGAGCTCGGCTACCGCGTCGAGGAGGGCGAGTACCCGGTCGGTCGCCTCTGGGAGGCGGACGAGGCCTTCACCTCGTCCTCGGTCCGCGAGGTCATGCCGGTCGCCGCGGTCGACGACCGTGAGTACGACGAGCGCGACGCTGCGGACCGCCTCCAGGAGGCGCTGCGGCGGGTCGCGCGGGCCTGACGGTGCGGCGTCGGGAGACCGGCGAGCGGCGCCACACGACGCGACCAAGACCCAGGTGGCTGGCGCTACCCTGGCGTCATGGGGAAGCTTCGCCTCGGCGGCATGGCCCTCCAGAACGGCGTGCTCGTGCATGGGCCGACGTCGTGGGGCGCCGCCGTTCGGCTGCCTGACGGGACGGTCAAGTCGGCGTCCGGGCCGAAGCCGCGGATCGGCGCCCGGGTCACGACGCCGTTTCTCCGCGGGCCCCTCCGGCTTGCCGAGGCGGTCGCGGTCCTGCCGCTCGTCAAGCGAGCCCTACCCGAGGCGCGGATGCCCTTCGAGCGGCCGTCCGTCGCCGTCGCCCTCGTCGCGGGAAGCGCCGGCGCGAGCCTGGCGCGGCGCTCGTCACTTCCGACGCTGACACGCGAGGCGACCGTGCTCCTCGCCTCCATCGCGCCCGCCATCGTCGCGCTGCGGGGCCAGGAGCTCACCTCGTACCACGGTGCGGAGCACGTCTCGATCGGGACGTACGAGACCGGCGAACGCGCCGCGAAGGAGCACGATCGCTGCGGCTCGCACCTCGTCGGCCCTCTGACGCTGACGACGGCACTCGTCGCCGCCGCCGTCGAGCGCGCGCCCGAGCGCCACCGCCCGGCGGCCCGCCTCGTCGGCACCGTCGGCGCCCTCGGCGCTGCCGTGGAGATCTTCGGCTGGATGAGCCGGAACCCGGATCGGAGGCTGGCACGTGCGCTCGCACGCCCGGGTACCGAGCTCCAACGCCACCTGTCGACGAGCGAGCCGTCCGACGAGCAGCTCGAGGTTGCCGAGGCAGCGCTTCGCGCCTGCCTGGAGGCCGAGGGCGCGCGATGACCGCCGTGACGCCGCGTGTCGGGCGCGAGCGCCTCGACCCGGCGATCTTCGATCTGCCGGTCGAGAAGATGCGCGATGGCTACTACACCGACGCGTACTTCAACCACACGCGCGCCGCGCTCCTCCACGACGACCGGCATCCCCGGGTCGTGATGCAGCTCTTCCAGCGCAAGCACGCGATGGTCGGCGGGATGGACGAGTCCATCGCGATCCTCCGGCTTTGCTCTCACGACTGGGACGGGCTCGTGGTGCACGCGCTCCACGACGGCGAACGGATCGAGCCGTGGGAGACGGTGATGACGATCGAGGGTGACTACACGGCCTTCGCCCATCTCGAGACCGTCGTCCTCGGCACGCTCGCGCGGCGCACCCTGATCGCGACGAACACCGCCCGGGTACTCGAGGCGGCGAACGGCAAGCCGATCATCTTCATGCCGGCTCGACACGATCACCACCGCGTGCAGACGGGCGACGGCTACGCGGCGTACGTGGCAGGCGCCGTGCTCGGCACCGAGATCGGCGTGACCTCGGACGCGCAGGCGTCGTGGTGGGGAGGCCGCGGGCTGGGGACCGTCCCGCACTCGCTCATCGCCGCATACGGCGGCAATACGGTGCTCGCGGCGATGAAGTTCGCCGAGTGGGCGCCGGAGGACCTCCGCATCACCGTCCTGGTCGACTTCGAGAACGACTCCGTGCGGACGGCGCTCGACGTCGCCCGCGCGCTCGGGCCGCGGCTCTGGGGCGTGCGGCTGGACACGTCGAGCCAGCTCGTCGACCGGTCGCTCTGGGACGAGCTCGGCGACTTCGACCCCCGCGGCGTCAACGAGCGCCTCGTGTGGAAGGTCCGCGGCGCGCTCGACGAGGACGGCTTCGAGCGTGTCCGGATCGTCGCCTCCGGCGGCTTCACCGTCGAGAAGATCGAGCGATTCGAGCGGATCGGCGTCCCGATCGACGCCTACGGTGTCGGCTCCTCGCTTATCCGCGGAGAGAACGACTTCACCGCGGACATCGTCCTCACCGACGGCCGGCCGGCCGGAAAGGTCGGGCGCCGTTTCCGCCCGAGCGAGCGCCTCGGGCTCGTACGATGACGACATGAGCGGCCGGCTTCTCTGGGACGTCGACACGCAGGTCGACTTCATCCGCGCGAACGGCAAGCTTCCCGTGCCCGAGGCCGAAGACGCGATCCCCGGGATGGCTCGGCTCGTCCGTTGGGCCGAGGCGGAGGGCGTGACCCACCTCGCGACCGCGGACGACCACGAGCTGACCGACCCCGAGATCGCCGACGACGCTGACTTCGCGACGACGTTCCCGCCGCACTGCCTGCGCGGCACGCCCGGCGCGGCGAAGATCCCCGAGACCGCGCAGCGCGACCCGCTCCCGCTCTCGCTCACGCCGTACCCGCCGGGTCAGCTTCCCGACCTCGTGCGCGACCGGCGTGAGCTGCTCCTCCTGAAGAAGTCGTTCAGCGCCTTCTCGAACCCGAACCTGGAGCCGCTGCTCGAGGTGCTGAAGCCGGACGAGGTGATCCTGTTCGGGGTCGCGACCGACGTCTGCGACCACGCGGCGATCATGGGACTCCTCGCGCGGCAGTACTCGGTCGCGTTCGTGGAGGACGCGTCCCGCGGTCTCGAGCCCGACTTCGTCGCGCACTCGTTCGAGCTGTGGCGGGCCGGCGGCGTCCGCTTCACGACGACGGACGAGGTCGTCGGCTCGTAGCCATGACCGTTCCGGCGCTCGTCGCCCGCGCGCGGGCGGCCGCCGCAGAACTGGGCTTCGAGCGGAGCTGCCGCGACGACGACGGCCGCCTGCTCCACGTGCTCGCCGGCCGACGAGGCATCGACCGGGTCGCCGAGATCGGGACGGGAGCCGGCGTCGGAACGGCGTGGCTCGCGAGCGCGCTGCCGCCGGGAGTGCCGCTCTTCAGCGCCGAGGTCGACCCCCGCCTTGCGCGGGCGGCGGCCGAGTTCTTCGCGGACGACCCTGACGTCCACGTGCTCGCGGGCGACTGGCGTGCGGCGCTGCCGCCGCACGCTCCGTTCGACCTCCTGTTCGTCGACGGCGGCGGAGCGAAGGACGACCCCGACGCCGTGCTCGGCCTGGCGGCGCCGGGCGCGACCATTGCCATGGACGACTTCTCCGCGACGTGGCAAGGCCCCGACCCGCGGCGCGAGCGGTGGTTCGCGCATCCACGCGTCGTGTCCGTCGAGCTCGGTACGGGCGGCGACGCACGCGTTCTCGTCGCCGTCGTGCGACGCTAGGCTCGGTCCCCGAGGCGTCGATCGGCGGTGAGCCAGCGTGCGGCGCGTCCACGGCTCACGAAGATCGCCAGAGCCGCCCATCCGACGACCGCGAACGGCGCCAGCCCCGCGAGATCGGACGACCCCGGCGCTGCGGCGAGGCATGCAACGGGCACGGCAGCAGCCGGCGCCAGCACGAGCCAGCGCGACATTCCTCCGTTCCACAGCAGCACGCCCGAGAGGATCATGGCTGCCGCCACCCCGATCCCGACGAGGGCAGGCGTCGAGTCGCCTGGTTCACTGGCGCCACAGCACCCGCTGACTGCGGTGCCCGCCAGCCCGACGAGCGCGGCGCCCAGTCCGATGACCACGAGCAGGACGGAGACGAGACGCACGCTCCGTGGCGCTGACCCCGTCGGCGGTGGCGGTGCCTCGAACAGCTCAGACTCCCGTCGAATTCCGCGGCGCGACGTGTCGAGCGAGTGCCGCGAGCCTCTCGTCCCACTCGGCGCCGACCCGCTCGAGCCACTCCGCTGCCGCGTCGAGCGGAGCGGCGTCGAGCTCGTAGCGCATCTCGCGGCCGCGCCGCTCGGCGCGCACGAGACCGGCGTCCCTGAGCGTCGTCAGGTGCTTCGCGACGGCCTGACGCGTCACGGGGAGCTCCCCGGCGAGCTCGGACTGGCTGGCGCTCCCCCGCTCGGCGAGGCGCTCCAGCATCGAGCGCCGGCTCGGATCGGCCAGCGCGGCGAAGACGCGGTCTACGCGCGCGTCCACGACGCGAGCGCCGTGAACTCCAGCGCGGTGCTCCACTCCGGCGAGGTCTCGCGGACGTGCACCGCCGTCCCGCCCACCGCGTCCGTGAGCGACAGCTCGACGACACCGTCGTCCTCCCACCGCAGGACGAGCAGCTCCTCCTCGCGTACGGTCTCGACCGCCGCCCGGCGCACGTCGCCGTCACCCCAGCGGAACTCGGCGGCCCCGCCCTCGCGGAGGTCGAGCGAGACCTCGTTGGCGAACCACTCCTCGAGCCTGTCCGGGTCGGTCAGCGCAGCCCACACGTCCTCGCGGGTGGTCGGAAGCAGGATGTCCCGGGTGATCTCCATGCGCAACCTCCAAGTTGCGTATAGTAGGGCAACCAGATGGTTGCACGATACCCCGAAGGGAGGCCGCCGTGCCGCTGATCCCCACCGTCGTCGAGGCAGACGGTCGCGCCGAGCGAGCGTTCGACATCTACTCACGGCTGCTGCGCGACAGGATCGTGTTCCTCGGGCGGCCGGTCGACGAGGAGATCGCGAACCTCATCGTCGCGCAGCTCCTGTTCCTGGCGGCGGAGGATCCGGACGCAGACGTCAACCTGTACGTCAACTCGCCCGGAGGCGACGCGTACGCGGGCATGGCGATCTACGACGCGATGCAACACATCCGGCCCGCCGTGAAGACGATCTGCTACGGGATCGGCATGTCGGCGGCGGCGATGATCGTCGCGGGCGGAGCGCCCGGGAAGCGGCTCGCGCTGCCGCACGCGAAGCTCATGATCCACCAGGGCTCCGCGGGCTTCCGCGGGGCGCCGTCCGACGTCGCGATCGCCGCGCGCGAGATCGAGTCGACGACCCGCCAGATGGCGGAGATCCTCTCTCACCACTCGGGACGACCCGTCGACCAGGTGATGGAGGACATCGACCGCGACCGGTTCATGACACCGGAGGAAGCGGTGGAGTACGGGCTGATCGACGAGGTGCTCGAGCCGCGGCCCGGTGTCGGCGGGGAAGTAGCATCGGCGGCGTGAAGGCGCTCGCCATCCATCACGTGGGCGTCGCGGTCGACGATCTCGACCGCGCGCTCACGACGTACCTCGACTTCTTCGGCGGGGCGCTCGAGCATCGCGAGGAGCTCGCCGCCCAGGGCGTCGTCGCGGCCGCCGTCATGGTCGGCTCCGATCGGGTGGAGCTGCTCGCGCCCACGGGCGACGACACACCTGTCGGGCGGTTCCTCGCGAAGCGCGGCCCCGGCATGCACCACATCGCCTACGCGGTCGACGACGTCGCTGGTGCGCTCGCCGATCTCGCTGCCGCAGGCGCGGAGCTGATCGACGAGACTCCCCGCCGCGGGCTCTTCGGGCTCGAGGTCGCTTTTGTCCATCCCGACGCCGTCCACGGCGTCCTGACCGAGGTGGTGTCCCCTGCCTGACGATTCGGTTCGCATCGAGCTCGCTTTCAAGGGCGGGCAGACCATCGCCGCGATGGTGACACCCCAGACCGCGGACGCGGTCGAGCGGGCGGTCAACTCCGGCGCCGGCGGCACGGTCGAGATCGAGACCGACGACGGCCGGATCACGATCGTCGTGTCGCGCGTGGTCTACCTCAAGCGGTTCACGAAGGGCTCCCAGCCCGGGTTCGCCGCCTACTAGGCCACCGGCGTGGGGGTGGCGGGCGGGCTTCCCGCGGCCGAGCAGGAGCAGGCGGCACGCGTCGCCGCCGCGGTCGCGGAGATCCTCGGAGACGACCTGCTCGGCGTGTACCTGCACGGCTCCGCGGTGCTCGGCGGCCTCCGCCCGTACAGCGACCTCGATGTCCTCGCTGTGTCCGCCAGGCGGACGACGCCCGACGAGAGGCGTCGCCTGGTCGACCGGCTGCGCGCCGTCTCGGGACGCAGGGCGCCCCTCCCCGCGCGACCGGTCGAGCTGACGATCGTGGTCGCGTCCGAGGTACGGCCCTGGCGCACCCCGACGAGGCTCGACTTCCAGTACGGCGAGTGGCTCCGCGACGACTTCGAGCGCGGGAACCTCGAGCCCTGGTCGGAGAATGCGCACGCTGACGTGGCCGTTCTGCTTGCGATGGTGCTGTTCGGGGACAGCCCACTCGTCGGTCCGGCCCCGGCCGAGCTGCTCGACCCTGTCCCGCACGACGACCTCGCCGCCGCAATGGTCGGCGGCATCGACGAGCTCGTGAGGGACATCGAGGGCGATACGCGTAACGTCCTGCTGACCCTGGCACGGATCTGGTGCACCGTCACGACCGGGGAGATTCGCTCGAAGGACGAGGCCGCGACGTGGGCACTTGCGCGAGTCCCCGTCGAGCATCGGCCTGTGCTCGAGCGCGCGCGGTCGATCTACCTCGGCGAGACGGAGGAGCGCTGGGACGACCTGACGCGGCAGGTGCGGAAACATGCCGCATATGTCGTGACGGAGGTCCGGAGCCAGGACGAGGCGTCGCGTCCGGCGAACCGCACCGACCGCGCTGAACAGGCACGAAGCCGGCACCCCGACGTCACGAGATGAGCGATACCGTGACTTCAGGGACACGGGAGTGCCCCTGGGGGAGGTTGGGGTGGTGCGCGCAACCGCCTCGCCGACCGCGCGAACCCGCCGTCACCCGGAGCACGCGCACCCCGACCAGCCGTCGGGCGCCCTGCACTACCCTGACGCGATGGCGCTCGAGGTCGGGATCGTTGGCCTGCCGAACAGCGGCAAGACCACCCTGTTCAACGCCCTCACGCGCGCCGGCGCCGAGATCACCGCGTACGCCTCCGTGACCGACAAGCCGAACGTCGGGATGGCCACGATCGCCGACGACCGGCTCGACCGACTCGCCGCAGTTGTCGGCGCGAAGAAGGTCACGCCGGCCGCGGTCCGCGTCGTCGACGTGCCGGGTACAGGCCCGCAGCTCCTCGGCAACCTCCGCCAGGTCGACGCCATCCTCGCGGTGCTGGACGGCTTCTCGCCCGACGCGACGCCGGCAGACGATCTCGAGACGCTGAAGCTCGAGTTGCTCGTCGCCGACCGCGACCACGTCGAGCGCCGCCACGAGCGCGTCGCGAAGGAGGCGAAGTCCGGCGATCCGACCAAGCGCGCGGAGCTCGAGGTGCTCGCCTCCCTCCTTGACCACCTCGATCAAGGGCTCACGCTGGCGGACTGGAGCGGCGAGCTGCCGCCCGTGCTCGAGCCGCTGACCTCCAAGCCGCTCCTCGCGGTGGAGAACGGCCCGAAAGGCATCGACGGCAGGCTGGAGGCGGAGCTCGCGGAGCTCCCCGAGGACGAGGCGGCCGAGTTCCGCGACGGGCCGTCCGCACTCGACGAGGTCGTGCGGCGGCTCTCGGAGTCCCTCGGCCTGATCACGTTCTTCACGGCGGGAGAGAAGGAGACCCGTGCCTGGACCCTTCGCGCCGGCCAGACGGCGCTCGACGCGGCGGGAACGATCCACACGGACATCGCGCGCGGGTTCATCCGGTGCGAGGTGATCGCCGCCGACGACCTCGTCGCTGCCGGATCCCACGCCGAGGCGGCCCGGCGCGGCACCCAGCGGCTCGAGGGCAAGACGTACGTCGTCCAGGACGGCGACGTCCTGAACGTCCGCTTCAACGTCTGAGCCGCGCGATGAATGGCGGCCGCGTAGGCCGTCCTATCCGCGGGTAGGCAGATCACGGAGTGACGTCACGACGTCCGACGCGGAAGGAGCAGTGATGCCCAGGATCGCCCCGAATCTCTGGTTCGACACGGAGGCCGAGGAGGCCGCAGCCTTCTACACCTCCACGTTCCCGAACTCGCGCGTCGTCGCGGTGACCCGGTACGGCGAGGCGGGGCCGCGCGAGGCCGGTCTCGTCATGACCGTGGAGTTCGAGCTCGACGGGCAGCGGTACGTCGCCATCAACGGCGGCCCGGAGTTCACTCCGACGGAGGCGCTGTCGCTCGAGATCCGCTGCGAGACGCAGGACGAGATCGACCACTACTGGAGCGCACTCACCGCCGACGGCGGCGAGGAGAGCGTCTGCGGCTGGCTCAAGGACCGGTACGGCTTCAGCTGGCAGGTGACGCCCATCCAGCTCGAGGAGATGATTCTCGACCCCGACCAGGAGAAGGTCGATCGCGTCATGAAAGCCCTTCTCCAGATGCGGAAGCTCGACCTCGCCGAGCTCGAGCGGGCAGCCGAGGGCGCCGCAGTCTGAGCGGACAACCGGCCCTCGTTTCTGTGGCTCAGCCGACCGCGACGGCGGCCACGCCCCCGAGCGCGAGCGCGCCGCCGATCCGTCGGCTGCGATCGAGGCGCTCGGCGAGGAGGACGCGGGCGAGGACGATCGTCGTCACGGGATAGAGGGCGCTCAGGACGGCGACGATCCCGGCGGGTCCCTTCGTGGTCGCGAAGGCTACGAGGACGTTTGCGACGGTGTCGAACGCGCCGACCGCGAGGATCATGGGGAGCAGCCGTGCGGGCGGGCGGAGCGGTGCGGAGGCGACGAGCGCCGCGACGAGGGCGACGGTCGATCCCGCGCCGCGCGCGACGAGGATCGTCCAGGCGACGCTGTCGTCCGACGAGGCGTCGAGCCCGACGATGAAGAGGCCGAAGCCGAGCGCAGCGGCGAGCGCGAGGACGACGCCGGTCGCGAGGCCCGGTCCCGTCCCGCCGCCGCCCCCCGGCTCCCGTGCCAGGAGGACGACGCCGCCGAGCACGACGACGATGCCGATCCATTGCACGGCGCTCGGCGTCTGCCCGCGGGCCACGTCGACCGCGAGCGGGACGATCGGGCTCGTCGCCGAGATCGGGGCGACGATGCCCATCGCGCCGATCGCCATCCCGCGGTAGAGCGCCGCAAGCCCGAGCGCGGCGGCTGCACCGGCGCCGGCGGCCGGCCAGAGGTCTGCAAGCCCCGGCCGGGCGTCGCCGCTCGTCAGCGCCCACGTCGCGGCACCGATGAGCCCGGCGGCCTGCGAGATCACGAGCACGGTGAGGACGTGCGCCCTTCGTGAGGCGAGTCCGCCGAGGAAGTCGCCGATGCCCCACGACGCCGCGCCCAGCAGCGCGAGTGCGACGAAGCCCAATGCGTCAGTCGCCGACCGGCCGCGTCGCGGCGGTGGCGTCGAGCTGGTTCGCGTGGTACAGGACGATCGCCTCGGCGATGCGCGCGGCCGGCCGGTCGTGGTGCGCGGCGATCGCGTGCAGGAGCTCGGCACGGAGCGTCGGCTCGAGACCGCTCGCCCGCTCGTCGACGAGACGCACGCCGAGCTGAACGTGGCCGAGCAGCGCGCCTTCCGGCGTCGGCCGGAAGGCTGGACCGCGGCCGAGCTCGCGCACCCGGCCGACGTCGTGTAGCAGGGCGGCGGCAAGGAGCAGGTCGCCGCGTAGACGGGGATGGAGCTGTGCCGTCTCTCGGCAGAGCGTCGCGACGCCGACGGTGTGCTCGAGCAGCCCTCCCGCGTAGCCGTGGTGGCCATCGGCACCGGCAGCCGGCAGGAGCCGCATGCCGTCGCGGACCTCGGGCTCGGAGAGGAGGCCGGTGACGAGCGAGGCGAGAGCCGGATGCGTCAGCTCCGCGGCGAGGAACTCGAGGAAGCCCTGGAGCTCGTCGGCGTCACGGCGCATCGCGGGCGCGAGCCCGGCAGGATCAGCCTCCGAGGGCTCGACGGCCCGAACCTGGAGCTGGAGCCGGCCGTCGAACCGCTCGACGCGGCCGAGCACGCGGACGGCGTCGCCCTCCTCGAACCGGCGATCGAGCAGCTCGACGTCGTCCCAGATGCGGCCCTCGATCCGTCCGCTCGCATCGACGAGCTCGAGCGCGATGTACGGCTTCCCGCTCCGCGTCGCCAGTCGCCGTTTGCGCGCGACCGCGAAGACGCCGTCGACCGTGCGATCCTCCACCAGGTCGGCGATCGTCCCCACGGGGTGAGTCTAGGTCGCTGTAGGCTCGATCGGTGGCCGACGTCCGTCCGTTCCGCGCCGTCCGCTACGCCCGGCCGAGCGCGGAGGTGACGGCGCCACCGTACGACGTGATCGACGCGGACGACTGCGCGCGGCTCCGCGCTCGCGACCCCCACAACGTCGTGCATCTCACCTCCGAGCCGGACGCGCAGGCCGCGGCCGAACGACTGCGGCGCTGGCTCGAGGACGGCGTGCTCGTCCGCGACGAGACGCCGGCGGTCTGGTTCCTGGAACAGGACTCCGTCGGCCCGGACGGCGTCGCGCGGCGACGAGACGGGATCGTCGCGTCCCTCCGGGTCGAGCCGTACACGAACCATGTCGTCCTGCCGCACGAGCGCACCCACGCGGCGGCGCTCGAGGGGCGGCTTCGCCTGCTCCGCGCCACGCGCACCCAGCTCGAGCCGATCTTCCTGCTCTACGACGGGCAAGCACCGGTTTCGCGGCCGGACGAGGAGCCCGACATCGATGTCGAGGGAACGCGGCTCTGGCGACTCGAGGGCGATCGCGGCGTCCTCGAGTTCTTTCGGGACCGGCAGCTGCTCATTGCGGACGGACACCATCGGTACGAGGCCGCGCTCGCGTTCGCGGCCGAGGACGGCGCCGATCGGATGCTCGTCGTCCTCGTCTCGACCGCCGACCCCGGGCTGGAGGTCTTTCCGACCCACCGCGTCTTCACGGGGAGGCCCGACATCGACCCGGCCGGCGAGCCGGTCGGCTCGCTCCAGGACGCGCTCGAGGCACTCGGCCGGGAGCCCGCCGGAGCGCCCGCCGCAGTCTTCGTGCGCATCGGCGAGACGAGGCTCGTGCGCGGTGGGTCGGGCGAGCTCGACGTCGAGCTCGTCGATCGATTCGGCCACGACGGGATCTCGTACACCCCGGACCGCGACGTGGCCGTCCGACTCGTGGAGAGCGGCGAGCGCGGATTGCGCCTTCCTCCTTCGGCCTCCGGTCGTCGCGGACGTGTTCGACCGGGCACGTCGCGGGCTGACGATGCCGCCGAAGGCGACGTACTTCTATCCGAAGCTGCTCTCGGGGCTCCTCGTGCATCCGGTCGACCCATGAGCGCGCGCGACCATGACTGGCTCGAGTTCTCCCGCGCCTGCGTCGCGCGACCTCGAGGGCGTCCTCCAGGACCTGCCGACGCGTGCGGAGCGCGAGCCTGTCCTCCGGGCCGGCGAAGGCGGCGACGACACGACCGCCATCGACGCGGCGGCCGAGCTCGCCGTCGTCGAGCGGCTCGAAGGGCTCGGCCTTGACCTGACGCTCGTCTCGGAGGAGCTCGGCATCCGTGCGTTCGGCGCGGGCGGCGGGCTGCGTGTGGTGGTCGACCCGATCGACGGCTCCGTGAACGCCAAGCGCGGCATCCCGTTCTTCTCCCTCTCGCTCGCGGTTGCGGAGGGCGAGACGATGGACGACGTCTTCTTCGGCTTCGTCCACGACTTCGGCGCAGGCGAGGAATGGGTCGCCGAGCATGGTCGGGGCGCGTTCCTCGACGGTGTACCGATCGACGGGCCGGGGCCGAAGGAGACGATCGAGATCCTCTCCCTCGAGGGCACGACGACCGAGGCCATCGCCCGCGCCGTTCCCGGGCTCGACGGTGTCGCGCACCGCGTGCGGGTCATGGGCTCGCTCGCGCTGTCGCTCTGCCATCTCGCAGCGGGGCGCGTGGATGCGGTCTGCTGCCTCAAGCCGGCGCGGTCGATCGACATCGCCGCGGCGCAGCTCCTCGTCCGGGAGCGTGGCCTCGCGATCGAGCTGTTCGAGGAGCCGCCCTTCGGCAGTGCCCCGCTCGACCTCGGGCAGCGCTCGCGCATCGTCGCGGCGCACGGCCGCGAGCAGTGCGAGGCCCTCGCCGCCGCCCTCTCGCAGACCTAGCGCCGCCCTCGCGTCTGCGCGTGTCTCGATACGAAGTCGGCACGGAGCCGTCGGAGAACTCGCGATAACGTGACATCAGGGCACCGGGGGTGCCCCTGGGGGAGGTTGGGGCTGCAAACGGGGCGGACCCGGCGACCAGCGCGAACGCGGCCGCCACGCCGACGCTGAACCGGCGCAACCCCTGTCCGCGACGTGTCCGGCTGATCGACGTTCTATGCTCGCGCGGTGCCGGTGAAGCGCAGACTCTTCGAGACGGCGATCACCGTCCGGACGCTCCTGATCGCGGCGCTCATCGTCGGGCTCGCGGCCGCGGTCGTCTCGATCATCGACGCGCTCGTCATCGTCTTCATCGGCATCTTCCTCGCGCTCGTGTTCGAGATCCCCGTGCGGTGGTTCATGCGCTGCACCGGCCTCGGGCGCGGGCTCTCCGCGACGATCGTCGTCCTCGGCACGACGGTCGCCGTCGTGGTGCTCGCGCTGATCCTGCTCGTCCCGCTCGTCGGCTCCCTACGGGACTTCCTCCACCAGCTGCCGGACCTCGTCGACGAGCTCCGCGACTCGGACGAGCTGTCGTGGCTCGGCGACTCGGGTGCCGCCGAGAACGTCCAGCAGGGCGCGAACGACCTCTCGTCGACGATCCCAGACGCGATCAGCGCGATCCTTGGCGTCGCGGGCAACGCGTTCTCGGCCGGGCTGACTGCCTTCACGCTGATCTTCCTCGCGCTCTTCCTCCTCGTGGACATGCCGCGCCTCAAGGGAGCGCTGCGCTCGATGCTCGTGCCGACCGAGTCCGAGCGTTGGCTCGAGGTCTGGGAGAACGTCACGGAGACCATCTCTCGCTGGGCGATCGGCGCGATCACGATCGCCCTGATCGCCGGCACGACGCAGGGCCTCGCCGCGTTCCTCCTCGGCTCCAGCTACGCGCTCGCGCTCGGCCTGATCGCGGGCTTCCTCGATCTGATCCCCAATATCGGGGCGACGATCGCGGGCTTCATCCTCGTCCCGACCCTCTGGGCGGAGGAGGGCATCACGGCCGCCGTGATCATGCTCGTCGTGATCCTCGTCTACCAGCAGGTCGAGAACAACCTGCTCGGGCCGACCATCTACGGCAAGGCCGTCAACATCTCCCCGTTCTTCGTCATCCTCGGCGTCACGCTGTTCGGCGCGCTCCTGGGCGTGCTCGGCGCGCTCGTCGCCGTCCCGGTCACCGCGTCGCTCCAGATCGTCGTCCTCGAGGTGACCAAGGCGCACCGAGCACGGATCGCCCAGATTCGCGCCGCGGCCGAAGCGGCGCCGTCGGAAGCCGTGGCACCGGAGACCGCCGCCTAGCCGGTGCTCGAGGCGCTCTGGTGGGGGGCCTTCGCAAGCTCCTCGCTCCTCATCGGCGCGGCGTTCGCGCTCCGCGTCACGGTGAACCGGCTCGTCCTCGGGCTCGTGATGGGCTTCGGCGCGGGCGTCCTTCTCAGTGCGGTGGCGTTCGAGCTCGTCGAGGAGGCGTTCGATACCTCCGGCGTGCTCAGCGACGTCGCGTCGGGGCTGTTCGCGGGCTGCGCGGTCTACACGCTCGGCGACGCCGTCATCGACCGCCTCGGCGGCGCCGAGCGTAAGAACATGCAAGGCGCCGGCGCCGGCGGGTCGCCGCTCGCGATCGTCCTCGGCACCGTGCTCGACGGGATCCCGGAGTCCGCCGTCCTCGGTCTCACCCTGCTGCAGGGAGGCACGGTGAGCGTGGCGATGCTCGCGGCGGTCTTCCTCTCGAACCTGCCAGAGGCGGTTGCAGCAACGGCGGGCCTCCGGGCATCCGGCTGGCGGAGCTCGCGGGTGCTGCTGCTGTGGGTGGGGATCGTGGCCGTCTCCGGGCTCGCGGCCCTCGCGGGGTTCGGTCTCTTCGACTCGGCGTCCCCCTCGGTCGTGGCGTTCGTCCTCGCGTTCGCCGGCGGGGCGATCCTGACGATGCTCGCCGACACGATGATGCCCGAGGCGTTCGCAAACGGCGGCAGGTGGGTCGGCGTGGTGACCACGCTCGGCTTCGCCACCGCGTTCGCGATCAGCGCCTTCGAGTGAGGACGGCGGGCCGTCGCCGGCCCGCCGTCGGAGCCGTGCTTACGAGGCCGCCAGCGCCTTGCGCTTGAGCTCGTCGAACTCGGCCTGCGTGATCGCGCCGGAGCTGAGAAGGGCGTTCGCCTTCTCGATCTCCGATGCGGCCCCGCCACCGGCGACGGACTTGACGTAATCGTCGAACTGCGCCTGGGAGGCCTGCGCCTGCTTCATGTCGCGCTCGGCCATGTGGTGGCCCTGCGAGATGATGTAGACGAACACGCCGAGGAACGGCAACAGGATGACGAAGAGGATCCAGACCACCTTCATCCCGCCGCCGAGATCGTGCCGGCGGAAGATGTCGATCAGGACCCTGAACAGGATGATGAACCAGGCGATCCAGATGAAGAAGACGAGCATCGTCCAGAGGACGTCGAGGAACGGATAGTCCGCTGCTACGGGCACTGCCACCTACCTCTCCGAGGGTGTGTTGACAGCCTGCCCCAGCGACGGCGCGACGAGCCAGGCCGCGACATCCTAGTACGGCTGCGGCCCGTCGTCAGTGTGATGGGTGCTCGAGCGCGGCAACGGCCGGGCAACGCGTCTGCGACCCGGGGGGCGACTGGACGCATAGAGTCGAGCCCGACGCCGCCGTCGTCGACGACCTCGGAGGTCGACATGATCACGCAGTTCACCGGGCAGGATCGGGCTAGCCGCTCGCGATCTCGACCGCGCGCTCGTCGCGATCACGCGAGACTGCGCGCTGCGCGAGGAGAAGGAGGAGGCTCGTGAACGACGCGACCACTCGCTCCGCCTCGGGACGCGGTTACGAGTACGGCGGTCCGGCGTTCCCCGGCGGCATCCTCGTCGGCATCGGCCTCGGCATCCTACTCGGCGACTTCTTCGCCTGGCTCCTGATCGGGATTGGGGCCGGGTTCATCCTGATGGGCTTCATCGCGGCGCTCGCGCGCCGCTGAACAGAGGAGAGTCGATGGCTCGCGAGCCTCAACGTGACGTCCTCCCGATCCCGGACGCGCCGTACGACGGCCCCGTGTACGAGGACGCGAAGGACCCGGACGCGACCTTCCCGCCGATCGAGCCGTTGCGCCCCCCGGCCGGCGCGCCGAACGTCCTCATCGTCCTGCTCGACGACGCCGGGTTCGGCGCCTCCAGCGCCTTCGGCGGCCCGTGCTCGACGCCGACTGCCGAGCGTCTCGCGAGCGAGGGGCTCAAGTACAACCGCTTCCACACCACCGCGCTCTGCTCGCCGACCCGGCAGGCGCTCCTCACGGGCCGCAACCACCACTCGGTCGGCATGGGCGGGATCACGGAGATCGCGACCTCGGCCCCGGGCTACAACTCGATCCGCCCGAACACGACGGCGCCGCTCGCGGAGACGCTCAAGCTCAACGGCTACGCGACGGCGCAGTTCGGCAAGTGCCACGAGGTACCGGTCTGGGAGACGAGCCCGATGGGCCCGTTCAACGCCTGGCCGACCGGCTCCGGCTTCGAGCACTTCTACGGCTTCATCGGCGGCGAGACGAATCAGTACGCGCCCGCGATCTATCGCGACACGGTTCCGATCGAGCAGCCGAAGACAGTGGAGGAGGGCTACCACTTCACCGAGGACATGACCGACCAGGCGATCGACTGGATCAAGCAGCAGAAGGCGCTGATGCCGGACAAGCCGTTCTTCGTCTACTTCGCGCCGGGCGCCACCCACGCGCCGCACCACGTGCCGACCGAGTGGTCGGACAAGTACAAGGGCGTCTTCGACGACGGATGGGATGCGCTCCGCGAGCGGACATTCGCCCGGCAGAAGGAGCTCGGCGTGATCCCCCCCGACGCGGAGCTCACCGAGCGGCCGGCGGAGATCCCGGCCTGGGACGACATGCCCGACGACCTGAAGCCGGTGCTCGCGCGCCAGATGGAGGTCTACGCGGGGTTCCTCGAGCACACCGACCACCACGTGGGACGGCTGGTCGACTCACTGTCGGAGCTCGAGATCCTCGACGACACGCTCGTCTACTACGTCATCGGCGACAACGGCGCCTCGGCCGAGGGAACGCCCAACGGGTGCTTCAACGAGCTCGTCGTCCTGAACGGCGCGTTCGGCATCGAGACGACGGAGTTCATGGTCTCGAGGATCGACGACCTCGGCACGCCGGCGGCGTACAACCACTACGCCGTCGGCTGGGCGCACGCAATGGACACGCCGTACCAGTGGACGAAGCAGATCGCCTCGCACTGGGGCGGGACCCGGAACGGCACGATCGTGCAGTGGCCGAACGGCATCCGGGCCCGCGGCGAGATCCGCGCGCAGTTCCACCACGTGATCGACGTCGCCCCGACCGTTCTCGAAGCGGCCGGGCTGCCGCGCGCCGCTGAGCGTGAACGGCGTCGAACAGCAGCCGCTCGAGGGCGTCTCGATGGCCTACTCGTTCGACGACGCGAGCGCCGCTGACCGGCACACGACCCAGTACTTCGAGATGTTCTGCAACCGCGGCATCTACCACGATGGTTGGACGGCCGTGACGCGCCACAGCATCCCGTGGATGGCGACCGAGATGCCCGCGTTCGACGACGACGTCTGGGAGCTCTACGGGCCGGACGACTGGACGCAGGCACACGACCGCGCGGCAGAGCAGCCCGAGAAGCTCGCCGAGCTCCAGGCGCTGTTCCTGAGCGAGGCACGGAAGTACAACGTGCTGCCGCTCGACGACCGCCGCTTCGAGCGTTTCAACCCCGACCTCGCGGGCCGGCCGCAGCTCGTCCGCGGCACCTCGCAGCTCCTCTACGGCAGCATGGGACGCTTGACCGAGAACTCGATCGTCGCGCTCAAGAATCGCTCGCACTCGATCACGGCCGAGGTCTCGGTTCCGCAGGGAGGCGCGAACGGCGTGATCATCAGCCAGGGCGGCGCTTTCGGCGGCTTCGTGCTCTACGCCAAGGACGGGAGGCCGGCCTACTGTTACAACCTCTTCGGGCTGCAGCAGTTCAAGGTCTATGGCGACGAGCCGCTCCATGCGGGCGAGCGCCAGGTCCGGATGGAGTTCGCCTACGACGGCGGCGGTCTCGGCAAGGGAGGAACCGTCCTGCTCTACGTCGACGGCGAGGAGGTCGGCCAGGGTCGTGTCGACGGGACAGTCCCGATGCTCTTCTCGGCCGACGAGACGACCGATGTGGGGAGCGACACCGCGACCCCGGTCAGCGACGACTACGGGCCGACGGACAGCGCGTTCACCGGCACCGTGCGCTGGGTGCAGCTCGACATCGACGAGTCGGCAGAGGACGCGGACCACCTGATCTCGCCGGAGGAACGCTTCCGGATCGCGATGGCGAGGCAGTAGGCAGCCGCATGGGGCAGCGCTCGACCGAGGCGCCTACGGATCGGATCGCGTTGCCCGGCCCACCGCCGGCGCCGGGCATGCGCTGGATCCCGGGCGGGATGTTCGCCATGGGCTCCGACGCCTTCTATCCCGAGGAGCGGCCCGTCCACCGCGTCAGGGTCGACGGCTTCTGGATGGACGAGACACCCGTCACGGCGGCCGACTTCCGGCGCTTCGTCCGCGAGACGAAGTACGTCACCGTCGCCGAGCGCCCACTCGACCCCGAGCAGTATCCGGACGCCGACCGCGACCTCCTCGTCCCCGGCTCGCTCGTCTTCCACGGCACGACGGGACCGGTCGACCTCGACGACTACCGGAACTGGTGGGCGTACCTTCCCGGCGCCTTCTGGAAGCGCCCGGGAGGGAAGGGGACGACGGTCAACGGTCGTGACCGTCACCCGGTCGTTCACGTGGCCTGCGAGGACGCCGAGGCGTACGCGGCGTGGGCCGGGAAGGAGCTGCCGACGGAGTCGGAGTGGGAGTTCGCCGCGCGCGGTGGGCTCGAAGGAGCGGCCTTCGCCTGGGGCGACGACCACTTCCCGGACGGCAAGGCGATGGCGAACACCTGGCAGGGCGAGTTCCCATGGCAGAACCTCGAGCTGGACGGGTTTCGCGGGACGTCGCCCGTCGGGAGCTTCCCGCCCAACGGCTACGGCCTCTACGACATCACGGGGAACGTCTGGGAGTGGACGTCGGACTGGTACGTGCCGCGCCATCCGGACGAGGTCGCGAGCCCGTGCTGCGTCCCGGCCAACCTGCGCGTGACCTCACCTGACGAGAGCTACAACCCCGGCCAGCCCGGTGAGCACATCCCGCGCCGGGTGATCAAGGGCGGCTCGCACCTCTGCGCGCCGAACTACTGCCTGCGCTACCGCCCGGCCGCCCGCCAGCCGCAGATGATCGACACGTCGATGTCGCACCTCGGCTTCCGCTGCATCGTCCGCCACCCACCCTCGAGGGGAGAAGGAGCAACCGTCTGATGCCCGACAAGCCGAACATCCTCGTGATCTGGGGGGACGACATCGGGATCACGAACCTCAGCTGCTACAGCGACGGGCTGATGGGCTACCGGACCCCGAACATCGACCGGATCGCGGACGAGGGGATGCGCTTCACCGACGCCTACGGCGAACAGAGCTGCACGGCCGGCCGGTCGTCGTTCATCACGGGGCAGAGCGTCTTCCGCACGGGGCTCAGCAAGGTAGGCCTGCCGAGCGCGCCGGTCGGGCTGCAGGCGGAGGACCCGACGATCGCCGAGCTCCTGAAGAACCAGGGCTACAGCACGGGGCAGTTCGGCAAGAACCACCTCGGGGACAGGAACGAGTTCCTGCCGACGGTGCACGGCTTCGATGAGTTCTTCGGGAACCTCTACCACCTGAACGCCGAGGAGGATCCCGAGGATCCCGACTACCCGGATAAGCACGGCTTCCCGGAGTTCCGGGAGCGGTTCGGCCCGCGCGGCGTGCTGCGGTGCAGGGCGACGACGAAGGACGATCCGAAGGAGCACCCGCGCTGGGGCCACGTCGGCAGGCAGCGGATCCAGGACACGGGGCCGCTGACCCGGAAGCGGATGGAGACCTGCGACGACGAGTTCGTCGACGCGGCCTGCGACTTCATCCAGCGCCAGCACAACCGGCGCAAGCCGTTCTTCTGCTGGGTGAACACGACGCACATGCACTTCCGCACGCACACCAAGCGCCGAAGCCTCGGCAAGGCCGGCCGCTGGCAGTCGCCCTACCACGACACGATGCTCGACCACGACCGCCACGTCGGCCAGCTCCTCGACCTGCTCGACCGGCTCGGGATCGCCGACGACACGATCGTGATGTACGCGACCGACAACGGGCCGCACATGAACACGTGGCCAGACGGGGCGATGACGCCGTTCCGGAGCGAGAAGAACACGAACTGGGAGGGCGCGTTCCGCGTGCCGTTGCTCCTGCGCTGGCCCGGGAAGATCCCGGCCGACGTCGTCTCCAACGAGATCGTCCAGCACCACGACTGGCTGCCAACCTTCCTCGCGGCGGCCGGCGAGCCGGACGTCGTCGAGAAGCTGAAGGTCGGCCACGAGGCCGCCGGCAAGACCTTCAAGGTGCACATCGACGGCTTCAACCTGCTCCCGTACCTGACCGGGGAGGAGGACAACAGCCCGCGCAAGGGCTTCATCTACTTCTCGGACGATGGCGATCTCGTCGCATTGCGGTTCGACAACTGGAAGCTCGTCTTCATGGAGCAACGGGCGCGCGGAACCCTCGAGCTGTGGGCGGAGCCGTTCGTGCCGCTGCGGGTGCCGAAGCTCTTCAACCTCCGCACCGACCCGTTCGAGCGGGCGGACACGACCTCGAACACGTACTGGGACTGGTACCTCTCGAAGGCGTACCTGATCCTCGCCGCGCAGGCAATCGTGGTGGACTTCCTCGGGACGTTCCGGGCCTTCCCGCCGCGCCAGAAGGCCGCGAGCTTCACGATCGACCAGGCGCTCGAGCGGATGGAGGCCGCCGCGGGCGGCGCGCACGATTGACGCCGAGCCTCGCCTCCTGGAACGACACGCCGACGACGCGGTCGATCGTCGCATTCACAGAGAACGCGGCGCAGATCATCCCGCCGGAGGATCGGGTCGCCGTCTTCGACAACGACGGCACGCTCTGGTGCGAGAAGCCGATGCCGGTCGAGCTCGGGTTCATCCTCGAGCGGCTCGCCGCATCCGCCGAGGCGGAGGCGACGCTGCGTGACCGGCAGCCGTGGAAGGCGGCCTACGAGAAGGACTACGCGTGGCTCGGCGCCGTCATCGACAAGCACTACGCGGGGGACGACAGTGACGTCAAGGTGCTGCTCGGGGGGATGCTGGCGGCCTTCGCAGGCCAGACGGTGGAGGACTACCTCGCGGCCGCCGCGGGCTTCCTCGACGGGGCCTCACACCCGACGCTCGGACGGCGGCTCCGGGACTGCTGGTACGTGCCCATGGTCGAGCTTCTGCGCCACCTCGAGGCGAACGGGTTCACGTGTTTCATCGCCTCCGGCGGAAGCCGCGACTTCATGCGTGCCGTCACCGGGGAGCTCTACGGGATCCCGCCCGAGCGCGTCGTCGGGAGCTCGAACGGTCTCGCGTACACCGACGACGACCACGGCGGCTCGCTCGCCTACCTCGCGCAGCCCGACGTGTTCGACGACGGCCCGGTGAAGCCCGTCCGGATCTGGAGCAGGATCGGGCGGCGGCCGGTCGTCGCGGCGGGCAACTCGAACGGGGACGTGCCGATGCTCCGCTTCGCGGGCGGGAGGGACAGGCCGGCGCTCCGCCTGCTCGTCCTCCACGACGACCCCGAGCGGGAGTTCGCCTACGTGAAGGGCGCCGAGCGGGCGCTCGAGCGCGCCCGCGCCGAGGCCTGGACGGTTGTCAGCGTGAAGGACGACTGGGCGACCGTCTTCGCGGACGCATAGCCGGCGGGCGTCTCGCGGTTGTCAGCCGCGCGCGTCCAGCTCGGCCACGAGGCGCTTCGGGGCGACAAGGCGATAGCTCTCCTCGACCCAGTCGCGGAGCGTCGCAATCGGGAGATCGGACACCGGAACGGTCACCCAGCCGGCCTTGCCGAGCCCATAGCCGGTCGGCGCGGCGCCGTCGACCGAGAGCGCGTGCGGGTGGGACTCGACGAGCTTCACGGTTATCGACGGCGCCGTTCCGCCGAGGAACACGAAGATCTTGCCGCGCACCTTGACGACCCTCTCGCCCCAGGGGAAGTCCTCGGTCGCGCCCGGGAGCCCGAGGGCGAAGGAGGCGAGCCTGGTACGCGGATCGGCCACGCCGAGAGGCTACGCTGGGTGCATGGCGCCGGAGCGCGACGCGATCCTGAAGGTCCTCGAGCTCGTCATCGACCCCGAGCTCAAGCGCCCCGTGACGGAGCTCGAGATGGTGCGAGACGTCGTGGTAGCCGAGGACGGCGCCGTCGACGTGACGATCGCGCTCACGGTCGCCGGCTGTCCGCTCCGCTCGAGCTTCCAGGATCAGGTCGCGACGCACGTCGGCAGCGTCGCGGGCGTGACGCGCGTCGCCCTCCACTTCGACGTGATGAGCCCCGAGGAGAAGGCTGCGCTCGCGACCAGACTCCGCGGCGGGCGACCCGAGCGCGAGATCCAGCTCGACCCGGGAACCCGCGTGGTCGCGGTCGCCTCTGGCAAGGGCGGCGTCGGCAAGTCGACGCTGACCGCGAACCTCGCGGCCGCCCTCGTCGAGCGCGGGGAGCGGGTCGGCGTGCTCGACGCCGACGTCTACGGCTACTCGATCCCCCACGTGCTCGGGATTTCCCAGCGACCGATCGTCGTCGACTCGATGATCGTCCCGCCCGTGCGCGGCGAGCTGAAGGTCATGTCCATCGGGCTGTTCGCCGAGGACAACGGGCCGATCATGTGGCGCGGCCCCATGCTTCACAAGGCGCTCGAGCAGTTCCTCTCGGACGTCCACTGGGGCGAGCTCGACACCCTCGTCGTCGACATGCCGCCCGGCACGGGTGACGTCGCGATCTCGATCGGGCAGCTCCTGCCGCGCGCCGAGGCGCTGATCGTCACGACCCCGCAGCCGGCTGCGCAGCAGGTCGCCGTCCGCGCCGCGGTGATGGCGCAGAAGCTCGGGATGCGCGTCGTCGGGGTCGTCGAGAACATGTCGTGGCTCGTCGGCTCGGGTCAGGAGCTGTTCGGTGCGGGCGGCGGCGAGGCGCTCGCAACGGAGATCGACGCGCCGGTCCTGGCGCGGATCCCGTTCGACCCCGCCCTCCGCGAAGCCGCAGACGCGGGCCGGCCGGTTCTCGAGGCCGCGCCCACGGCCGAGGCGAGTGAGGCGATCCGCGCCCTCGCCGAAGCGGTCCAGTCGCGCCGCCAGGGCCAGATCCGCAAGGCCCTGACGGTTCTGTAGAGCTGTCAGACCCTGACCAGTGCACAGCGCGTCGCCGCCGAAGGCCGGCTTTGCCGGCCGAGAGGCCAGCCACGGGTGATCAGTGCGCAGCGGCGAAGGAGGGGGCCGGTGGGGGAACCATGGGTTCCCCCGCCTTCCTCACGGAAAGGGAGCCCGGAGGCTCCCTTCCGTCGACGGCGAGCCCTGCGGCGGTGGGCCGGTGCCGTCGCTGCACGTCCGCGCCGGGGGGAGGCGCGGCCATCCAGCTACATCCTCGCAGGATTCCTGTGAGGACTGTGTTAAGTACCCACCGCCGATAGGGTCGAAACCATGCTCCGAGCGGACGCTTTGGGTCGACTCGAGGCCGGTGGGCTCGCGCCGCGGGACGCCGAGATCGTGGTCGACCACCTCGCCGCGGCGGAGGCGGCGGGGAAGCATGGCCACGGGCTCGGGCGTATTCCCTGGCTCGAGGGATTGCTCGGCACGGAGGTGGACCCCGCCGCGCAGCCCGAGCGGCTGGAACGGAGCGAGGGCTTCGAGCGCTGGCACGGCCGCGGCGCGCTCGGCTACCTCACCCTCGACGCGGTCTGCGAGTCCCTGCTCGCGGATCCTCCGCAGCGCGCGCGGCTGGTGGTCTGCGAGGCGTGCTTCCCGACGGGCGTCCTCGGCGCGTGGGCGCGCCGGCTCGCAGAGGGCTGCCTGGTGGCGGTGGTCACGGCCACGTCGCCGCGGCGCCTCCCTCACCCCTCGGGCGGCGCGCCGCTGACGGGGACGAACCCGATCGCGATCGCCGTCCCCTCGTCCGAGGGACGGCCCTTCGTCGCCGACGTGTCGATGGGCGCCGTAACGCATGGCGACGTCCTGTCCGGCGCGGCCAAGCCGGCGGACCTCGTCCCGTTCGGCGGCGCGCAGGCGCACAAGGCGTTCGCGCTCGCGGCGGGCGTCGAGCTCCTGGTCGGCGCGCTCGCCGGGCCCGAGCACGGCGCCGTCGTCCTCGCGGCGCGACCCGAGCACGACCCGGTGCCCGCGTTCCGCGGGCTCGCGGCCGGCCTCCGGCTCCCTGGTGACGCGTGAGCGGCCGGGCGTCCCTCAGACGGTGACCGCGGGAAGCCCGGCGAGCGCCATCGCCAGCTCGCCCTCGTCGTACTCACGGTCTTCGAGCTTGCCCGCGAAGTGGTCGATGTACGCCTGCATGTCGAAGTGTCCGTGGCCGCAGAGGTTGAAGAGGATCGTGTCGGCGCGGTCCTCCTCCTTGCACCGGAGCGCCTCGTCGAGCACCGCCTTGACGGCGTGGTTCGCCTCCGGCGCGGGAAGGATCCCCTCCGCGCGCGCGAAGCGGACGCCCGCCTCGAAGACGGCGGTCTGGTGGTACGCCCGCGCCTCGATCAGCCCGAGGTCGTGGAGGTGGCTGACGAGCGGCGCCATGCCGTGATAGCGGAGCCCGCCGGCGTGGAACCCGGGCGGCACGAAAGCCGAACCGAGCGTGTGCATCTTCACGAGCGGCGTCAGGTGACCCGTGTCGCCGAAGTCGTAGGCGAACTCGCCGCGCGTGAGACTCGGGCAGGCGGCCGGCTCGACCGCGATCACCCGGACGTCGCGCCCGCCGCGGAGCTTCTGCCCGACGAACGGGAACACGAGCCCGGAGAAGTTCGAGCCGCCTCCCGTGCACCCGATCAGCACGTCCGGATAGGCGTCGGCCATGTCCATCTGCGCGATCGCCTCCTCGCCGATCACCGTCTGGTGGAGGAGGACGTGGTTGAGCACCGAGCCGAGCGCGTACTTCGTGTCGTCGCGCTGGGCCGCCTGCTCGACGGCTTCGGAGATCGCGATCCCGAGGCTGCCGGTCGAGTCGGGATGCTCCTCGAGGATCGCCCTCCCGGATGCGGTCTCCTCGGACGGGCTGGGGACGCACCGGGCGCCGAACGCCTCCATCAGGGCACGCCGGTACGGCTTCTGGTCGTAGGAGACTCGGACCATGTACACGTCGATCTCGATGCCGAACAGCGCACCGGCGAACGCGAGCGACGACCCCCACTGGCCGGCTCCGGTCTCCGTCGCGATCCGCCGGACGCCCTCGCGGGCGTTGTAGAACGCCTGCGCCACCGCCGTGTTCGGCTTGTGACTGCCGGTCGGGGAGACACCTTCGTACTTGTAGAAGATGCGGGCCGGCGTCTCGAGGTCCCGCTCGAGCCGACGGGCGCGATAGAGCGGTGTCGGCCGCCATTGGCGGTAGACCTCGCGAACCTCCTCCGGGATCGCGATCCGCTCGTCGGTCGAGACCTCCTGGAGGATGACCTCCATCGGGAACAGCGGCGCGAGGTCGTCGGGGCCGACCGGCTGGCCGGTCCCGGGATGGAGCACGGGAGCGGGCGGCTCCGGGAGGTCGGCCGCGATGTTGTACCAGGCCTCCGGCAGCCGGCTCTCGTCCAGCGTGTACTTGACCGTCTCGCCCATCAGGATCCCTCCTCCGTGCTCGCGGTCGGGAACCGCTTGTCGTCGCGGATCGACGCGAGGTCGTCATCCGTCTGCGCGTACTCCGCGAAGGTCGGCTGGAGCTCGACCGCGCGCGCCAGGCGGTCGAGCGCCTCGATCGTGCGACCGGCGCGGGCGTTCGCGCAGGCGAGGTTGTAGTACACCCCGGCGTTGTCGGGCGTCTCCGCGAGGTGGCCTTCTAGCACCTCGATCGCCTTGTCCCACTCCTCCGTCGACCAGTAGCGGAGCGCCTGTGACGAGCGCTCCCACTGCGACGGCGTGAACGCCTCGCCGCGCTTCGCGCCGACGACGAGGACGGTCGTTCCCTCGGCACCGACCGCGCCGCGCTTGACGGCGGCATCGGAGACGTGGACGACGGTGCCCTGCGGCGCTTCGACCTCCTCGCCGTCGACCGTGAACGTCGCGGTGCCGGCGAGGACCACGTACAGCTCCTCGTGGGCCTCGCCCGACGCCTCGTCGTGCTCGCCGATCAGCTGCTGACCGTCCTCTGTCGCGGTCCAGGCGTTGATCCCGAAGGCCTGAACGCCGAGCGTCGAGCGGATCATGTGCCAGCGCGCCTGGCCGGGGATCTCGTAGCCGACGAGGTCGTCGAGGGGAACGACTGCGTAGCGATCGGTCATGTGGACTCCCGTAGTCGGGCGAGGACGACGGGGTCGATCTCGTCCTCGCCGTCGACGCGTTCCTCGAGGTTCTCGACGCCGGCCCAGTCGGCGAGCGTCTCGTGGCCGACGCGGCCGAGACGCTCGTCGAGCTCCGCGCGCAGGGCGTCGTCCACCGCGATCCACTCCTCGCGCGGCGTCTTGCCGAACAGCATGTCGTGGATCCCGTAGATCCGTCGCAGCTCCCCGAGCGGATCCTCGTGGTCGTCGACGCGCAGGTCGACGAGCGAGTCGGAGAGCCCCGCGTAGCCCCCGTCGCGCTCGACCACGAGGAGCGCCGCCGACTGCCGGCCGCGGCTGTCCCCGCCCGCGGCCTCCCCCGCATCGAGGCAGTCGAGGAGGCGCTCGACGAGGGGGCTTCCAGCGGTCTTCTCGAACGTCTCGGCGAGGGCGTCGACCGTCGCGCCCGAGACAAGGATGTTCCCCTGGACCGCGTACCCGTTGCCCGTCCGGCCACCCGCCCAGGCGTGGCACCCCGAGCCCGTGAACGTCGCCGCGCGCCCCTCGCCGTCGACGACGCCGAGCTGCCGGACGTCGCGGTCCTCGTCCGCCGCGGTGAGCCGCTGCACGACCTCCTCCGCGGAGAGCCCGTCGCGCAGCAGCGCGAGCCCGTCCGGCCCGTACCGCGGATTCGCGTACGACTGGGTTGCGATAGCGCCCACGTGGGGCTCGGCCCACGGGACGACGGAGCCGACGGCGAGGAACCTCGACTGCGTCGCAACTCCCCACTGCCCGGCGGCGAGATCGCACGCGCAGATCGAGTACGTCGCGACGAGCGGCTCAGCCATATGTCAGCTCCGGAAGGTCGAGCTCGAGCAGGCCTGCGTCCTCGACGAGGACGCACGACACCTCGGGTCGCGCGAGCGCCGCCTTGACGCCTGCGGCGTCGCTCGCGCGCACGACGACCGGCGTTCCGTCCGCGTGTGCGGACTCGAGCGCGGCGACATCCGCGACGGACTCCAGGACAAGCGCCCCTTCGACGTCGATCGACCCGTCCAGCGCGATCGCGGGCACGCGTCGCCCGGTCGCGCCGAACCATCGCGATCTCACAGCTCGACGGGCTCGCCGGGCTCGGGTGCGATGAGCTCCACCCCGTCGGGAAGGAGCGCGCGCAGAGCGTCCGGCGTCCCGCTGAGGATCGGGAACGTGCCGTAGTGCGAGGGGATGACGCGCGGTGCGCCGACGAGCTCGGACGCGACCGCGGCCTCCTCGGGCCCCATCGTGAAGTGGTCGCCGATCGGGAGGACCGCGATGTCGGGGGCGTAGATCCGCCGGATCAGCGCCATGTCGCCGAAGACGTTCGTGTCCCCCGCGACGTAGATCGTCGGCCCGTCGTCCGGCCGCAGCACGACGCCGCACGGCTCGCCGAGGTAGACGAACGTCCCGTCGGCGAAGGTGCTCGAGGAGTGGTTCGCGTCCGTCAGCGTGACCCGCACATCGCCGACGCGCACCGTGCCTCCTTTGTTCGGCGACTGGCTCATGTCGGCGGAGAGGCCCTGGGTAGAGAGCCAGCCCCGGACCTCGACCTGCGCGATCACGGGACACGAGAACCGCTCGGCGATCGCGAGGGCGTCGCCGACGTGGTCGTCGTGCCCGTGGGTGACCACGACGAGGTCGCAGCGCTCGGGCTCGCGCTCGCGGTCCGGGCACGTCGGGTTGCCCTCGAGGAACGGATCGACGTAGATCCGCGTCCCGGCGGGGGTGTCGATGCGGAACGCCGCGTGCCCCAGCCACGTGAGCGCCGTCGCCATCGTCCGCGAGCCTACACCCGGGCAGGAGCTTACGGCTTCTTCATCCAATCTGAACAGAATGCTCAAACCTTCGTGCCTCGCCGTCGTCTCATGGGGCATCAGAACCCTCGGGCTACTCCTCGGTCAGACCCAGGGGCTCCGCCGCGAAGCGGCTCCTGCGACGCCTGCGCGCGACCGCGCGGGGAGGTGATCGCAGGTGGATGACACCTTCCGCCGCGAATGGGCGATCCAGGTCGCGCGCGAGCGCGCCGACGAGGCGCGCGAGCTCCACCGGCGCTCGATCGAGGACGAGGTCGAGCGGCGTCCGCTCGAGCACTCGCGCTGGCTCGGGCTGCAGGTGCGCGCCCTTCTCGCGCTCGTCGCCGTGGCCGAGGAAGGAAGCTTCGTCAACGCCGCGCGGCGCCTCGGCTACTCCCGCTCGACCATCAGCCACCAGATTGCGCAGCTCGAGGCAGCCGTCGGCGTCTCGCTCCTCGTCCGGGGGGGCGGCTCTCGCTCCGTCACCGTGACGCCCGCCGGAGGCATCGTCGTGGCGCACGGACGCGCGGTCCTGCGGCTGCTCGAGAACGCCGAAACGCAGGTCGCGGGCCTCGAACGTCCCCGGCGCCGCGCGCTCGTCCCGGGCCTCGTCCGGTGGGACACCGGCAGCGCTCCGGCCAGCAGCTGAGCCGCTTTCCGCGCTAGCGCGGCGTGCCGACGGCGGCTGACGCCTGCGGTCGCACTCCTGCGACCGGTCGAACTTTTCGACGTTTCCTATGCACCCGGGATCGGCTGAGGTAGGACGTGTTCGCCGCACAGACATCGGGTCGATCCGGCCCGCGGACTGCCCCCGGGCCGGATTCCTCCCGATCGACGCGACACCGAGGCAACATGCCCAACCCGAGACGACGAGACGAGATCCCGGCCGTGACCGTCCCTCCCCTGGAGGCTGTCGTGGCTGCGGAGGAGCTCGTCTGACATGGCCGCGCCGCGGACACGGCGGCGCGTCGCCTGGGTGCTCGCCGGTGGCGCCGTCTGTGCGGCCGTCGCCCTCCTGCTCGTGCTCGGGCCGAACAAGAACGCGCCGGAGGAGCGGATCAGCAACGTGCCGGCGCAGCAGCCCGAGCGGCAGGTCAAGGCCCCGCTCCCGCAGGAGGCGCGGAAGGTGGCGATGCGCTTCATCCAGACCGCCGTGGCGCGCAAGAACCTCGACGAGGCGTGGCACCTCGTCGGCCCGAACCTCCGCGGCGGTCTCAGCAGGGAAGAGTGGCTCACCGGCGACAACCCGGTCGTGCCGTTCCCGATCGAGCACCTCGAAGTCGCGCCGTACAAGATCGACGAGTCCTTCGAGGAGAGCGCGCTGATCGAGGTCGCGCTCCTCCCGAAGAAGGGGTCCGGAGTCCGGGCCCAGGTGTTCTTCCTCGGCCTCAAGAAGGTCGGCTCGGGTCACCGGGCCCGCTGGGTAGTCGACAACTGGGTGCCGAGGGCGTCGGCGGTGGTGCCGCGATGAGCAACCTCGCCGACAGCGCTGAAGCCGCAGCCAACGGGCGCGCGACGCCCTTCCTCCCGGGCATCGTCCCGGGTTCCGCCGAAGACATGGTGCTCGACGATGTGTTCGACGAGCCCGAAGTCGAGGCGCGAGATTACTGGCAGGGCGTCTGGCTGCGGCTGAAGCGCGACCGTCTCGCACTGGCGGGCGGCGCCTTCATCATCCTCCTCTTCTTCGTCGCCTTCGCGGGGGCACCGCTCGCGGAGCGGATGCTCGGTCACGGGCCGAACGAGCCGTTCCTCGTCTCGGGCGGCCTCGACGCCGACCAGCTCCCCGCCGGCCCGTGGACGCACGTCGGGAAGCTGACGGAGGACGGCGAGATCGAGGAGCAGCTCTTCGTCCTCGGCTCCGACTCGACGCTCGCGCGCGACGAGTTCCTGCGGCTGCTCTACGGCGCGCAGGTCTCCCTCGAGGTGGGCGTCGGCGCGACCCTGCTCTCACTCTTCCTGGGGACGCTGCTCGGCGCGATCGCCGGCTTCTTCCGCGGCTGGGTCGACACGACGGTCTCGCGAATGGTCGACCTGACGATGGCGTTCCCGTATCTGCTCTTCGTGATCACCCTGGCGGCGACGCTCGGGACGCGTCTGAACCAGGTGACGTTCGGCTTCCTCGGCGAGGGGGTCGTCACGCTCGTCCTCGTCTTCGGCCTGCTCGGCTGGTTCTACTCGGCGCGCGTGATGCGGAGCGTTGCGCTGTCGATCCGCGAGAAGGAGTTCGTCGAGGCCGCGCGGATGGTCGGGGCGAGCAACTGGCGGATCGTCCGCTCGCACGTCTTCCCGCACCTCCTCGGGCCGCTCATCGTCCTGGCGACGCTCAACGTCGCGGCGTTCATCCTCGCGGAGGCCGGGCTCTCGTTCCTCGGGCTCGGGATCCAGCTGCCGACGGCGAGCTGGGGGAGCCTCCTCGCGGACGCGCCGCAGTACTACACCTCCCGGCCCCTGCTCATGGTCTGGCCGGGCATCGCGCTGCTCTTCACCACGCTGGCCTTCAATCTGCTCGGCGACGGCCTGCGTGATGCCTTCGACCCCCGGGGATCCCGCTGATGTCCCGCAGACCCGTGTTCGGACCGTCACCCCTGGAAAGGAGCGCAATGAACGGCAAACGACTGCTCGGGATCGCTTTCGCGATCTCGAGCATCGCCCTGCTGGTCGTCGCGGCCGCGACGGCCGCACCGACCGCGAAGCGCGGCGGCACGTTCGTGTTCGAGATCTCGACGGACGTCGACTACATCGACCCACAGCTCTCGTACTACGGCGAGACGTGGAAGATGGAAGCCGCGACCGCGTGCAAGCTCATGAACTGGCAGGACAAGGAGGGCGCGGCCGGTTCCGTGGCGACGCCCGAGGTGGCCGCAGGCCTGCCGGTGGTGTCGCGTGACGGCAAGACGTACACGTTCACGATCAAGCCCGGGTTCCGGTTCTCGAACGGCCAGAACGTGACGGCGCGGAGCTTCGTCGACGCGTTCAACCGCTTCGCGAACCCGCGGATGCAGTCGACCGGCGTAGCGTTCCTCGACATCGTCCAGGGCGCGCAGGCAGTGATCGCCGGCGAGGCGCGCACGATCTCGGGCGTCCGGGCGCAGGGGAACAAGTTCACGGTGCGGCTCACGAAGGCGTCGCCGGACTTCCTGGCACGCCTGACGATGCCGTTCATGCAGGCGATCGACACGAACCTCGCACGGCAGATCGACGCGAACGGGATCAACCAGTACGCGTCGTGCGGCCCGTACTACTTCTCGAGCCGCACGCCCGGTCGCTCGATCACCCTCAAGCGGAACCCGTACTACAAGGGCAGCCGTGCGGCGAACGTCGACACGATCCAGGTGAACGTCGGCAACGACATCGCCGTCCAGTTCCAGAACGTCGAGAAGGGCACGTCGGACTACGCGTCGACGGGCATCCCGCCGACCGAGTGGAAGAACGTCGTCCAGAAGTACGGCCTGAACAAGAAGGACGGCCGCGTGCAGGTGCGCTCGCTCCTCGACATCAGGTACGTGGCAATGAACCACGCGCGGCCGCTCTTCAGGGACAACCCGGGCCTCGCGAAGGCCGTCAACTGGGCGGTCGACCGCCAGGCCTTCTCGGCGCAGGGCGGCTACCTCTACGGCAAGCGGACCGGGCAGATCCTTCCGCCCGGGATGCTCGGCTACAAGCCGCAGGGCATCTACCCGCTCAAGATCACGGCGAACTCGAACAAGCAGGCCCGCAAGCTCGCCGAGGGCAACCTCCGCGGCGGCAAGGCCGTGCTCTGGTCGTCGAACTCGGGCATCGCTCCGCTCCAGGCACAGCTGATCCAGTACAACCTGAAGCAGATCGGGCTCGACGCCGAGATCCGCCTGCTCCCGCGGGCGCAGCAGTTCACGAACGCCGGCAACCCCCAGACCGCGACCTATGACCTGACGGTCGAGCGCTGGGGCTCGGACTACGCCGACCCGTACGACTTCGTGAACATCCTGCTCGACGGGGGTCAGGTGACCCAGTCGCAGCACAACAACTACGCGTACTTCAACGTCGCGAAGTACAACCGCCAGATGCTGGCGGCGTCCCTGCTCACGGGGACGAAGCGCGGCACGGCGTACGCGGCCCTCGACGGGGCGCTCATGCGCGAGAACCCGCCGTGGGCGCCGCTGGTCAACTCGAACGACCGGAGCTTCCTGTCGTCCCGGGTCGGCTGCATCACCATCAACGAGGCCCACGGGAGCGGCCCGCTCCTGAACGTGGTCTGCATGAAGTAACGCGAACCGAGACGGGAGGGGCGCCGATGCGCCCCTCCCGCTCCGCGAGGCGAGATCGATGCTCCAGTACCTCACACGACGACTTCTCTGGGCGGCCGTGCTGTTCCTCGGCGTGACGCTCATCACGTACGTCCTCTTCTTCCTCCTGCCGGCCGATCCGGCGCGGCTCGCGGCCGGCAAGTCAGCGACGGCGGAGGACGTCGACCGCGTCGCCCACCAACTGGGGCTCGATCGCCCCGTCCACGAGCAGTACGCGCTGTTCCTCAAGCGGCTCGTCGTCGACCACTCGCTCGGCCGCTCCTACGCGAACCGACGCGAAGTGAACGAGATGGTCGGTGAGGCGGTGCCCGTCACCGCCGCCCTCGTCCTCGGCGGAGCCGTGCTCTGGATGCTGATCGCGCTCCCCGTCGGGATCCTGTCGGCGCTCCGGCCGAGATCCCTGATCGACAGGGGGGCGATGATCTTCATCCTGATCGGGATCTCGGCCCCGGTCGTCTGGATCGGCCTGCTGCTGCAGTACTTCGTCGGCTTCAAGTGGGGCCTCACGCCGAACGCGGGCTACTGCGACGTGATCAACCCGCCGGAGGGCGCGTCGTGCGGTGGGCCCGCCGACTGGGCCTACCACATGATCCTGCCCTGGCTCACGTTCGCGATCCTCTTCGCGGCGAGCTACGCGCGGATGATCCGGTCGAACGTGATGGACACGCTCGGGGAGGACTATGTCCGTACGGCGCGGGCGAAGGGCGCGCCCGAGAACGTGGTCATCCGGCGCCACGTGCTTCGCAATGCGCTGTTGCCGATCGTGACGATGCTCGGGCTCGACATCGGCATCGCGCTCGGCGGCGCGATCTTCACGGAGGCGATCTTCAACCTGCCGGGGCTCGGCCGACTCGCGCTCAACAGCGTCCTCAACCTCGACCTGCCGACGATGCAGGGCGTGATCGTGTTCGCGACGCTCGCGATCATCCTGCTGAACCTCATCGTCGACATCGTCTACGCGTACATCGACCCGCGGATTCGGCTCGCATGACGTCCGCCGCCGTGGAGCCGGTCGAGCGCACGGAGGGCGACGACGCGCCGCTGCTCGACGTACGCGATCTGCGCACGTACTTCAAGACCGACGACGGCATCGTCCGCGCGGTCGACGGCATCTCGTTCTCCGTCAAGGCGGGGCAGACACTGGGCGTGGTCGGCGAGTCGGGCTCGGGGAAGAGCGTGACGATGATGTCGATCCTCAACCTGAACCCGAAGCCAGGGCGGCTCACGCTCGCCGGGCCGGAGCGGCCCGGGGCGCAGATGGAGGCGTTCCTCCACGGGACGAAGAAGTACACCTCGATCTCGACGGGTCAGGCGCTGTTCCGCGGGGAGAACCTCCTCCAGGCCTCGAAGCGCCGGCTTCGGGCGCTCCGCGGCAGCGAGATCTCGATGATCTTCCAGGACCCGATGACGTCGCTGAACCCGGTGCTGTCGATCGGGAACCAGCTCATCGAGGCGATCCTGCTGCACCGCGACGTCACCTCGCGCGAGGCGCGCAAGCTCGCGATCGCGGGGCTCGAGGAGGTCGGCATCCCGCGCGCCGAGCGGCGGATCGACGACTACCCGCACCAGTTCTCCGGTGGGATGCGCCAGCGCGTGATGATCGCGATGGCGCTCATCAACGACCCGGCGCTCCTCATCGCCGACGAGCCGACGACGGCGCTCGACGTGACGACGCAGGCGCAGATCCTCGACCTGATCCGGGACCTGCAGGCCGAGCACGGGACGGCGGTCGTGCTCATCACGCACGATCTCGGCGTCGTCGCCGAGACCGCTGACGACATCGTCGTGATGTACGCGGCGCGCGTCGCCGAGCAAGCGCCGGTCTTCTCGCTCTTCGAGCAGCCGCTCCACCCATACACGTGGGGGCTGCTGGGCTCGCTCCCGCGGCTCGACGTCCAGCTCGAGCGGCTCACGCAGATCCGCGGCCAGCCGCCGTCGCTTCTCCGGCCGCCGGCCGGCTGCCGCTTCCGGCCCCGCTGCGCGTTCGCGTTCGACCGCTGCCGCGGCGAGCTGCCCGACGCGACGCCGGCGACGTTCGACCCGGAGCACCTCGACGCCTGCTTCCTCTCCGAGGAGCGGAAACAGCAGGAGTCGGCGCGCGTCGTCGCCGAGCTCGGGCTCGAGGCAGAGGCAGCATGAGCGACGTCCTGCTCGAGGTCGAGGACGTCACGAAGCATTTCCCCATCACGCAGGGGATCCTCTTCAAGCATGAGGTGGCGTCGGTCAAGGCGCTGGACGGCGTCTCGCTGAGCGTGCAGCGCGGCGAGACGCTCGGGATCGTCGGCGAATCCGGGTGCGGGAAGTCGACGCTCGCCCGCGTGATCATGCGCCTGCTCGAGCCGACGAGCGGGAGCGTCCGCTTCGACGGGACAGACATCACGCGGCTCTCGCAGCAGGACATGCGGCGCTTCCGGCGCGAGCTGATGATGATCTTCCAGGACCCGTACGCGTCCCTCAATCCACGCAAGCGGGTCGGGTTCATCGTCGGCGAGCCGCTCGTGATCCACGGCCTCGGCACCGAGGCCGAGCGAAAGCGCCGCGTCCAGGACCTGCTCGAGGTGGTCGGGCTCAACCCCGAGCACTACAACCGGTTCCCGCATGAGTTCTCGGGCGGCCAGCGTCAGCGGATCGGCGTGGCCCGCGCGCTCGCCGTCAACCCGAAGCTGATCGTCGCCGACGAGCCCGTCTCGGCGCTCGACGTCTCGGTCCAGGCGCAGATCCTCAACCTGCTCAAGGATCTCCAGGCCGAGTTCGGGCTGACGTACATCTTCATCGCGCACGACCTGAGCGTCGTGCGCCACATCTCCGACAGAGTCGCAGTGATGTACCTCGGGAAGGTCGCCGAGCTGGCACGGTCACGCGATCTCTACGTGGGGCCGCGGCATCCGTACACCGGCGCGCTGCTCTCAGCGGTGCCGATCGCGAACCCGCGCCGTGGACGGGGCCGGAGCGCGTTCGTCCTGAAGGGCGACGTGCCGAATCCGATCAACCCTCCGAGCGGCTGCCGGTTCCACCCGCGGTGCCCGCGGGCGGCGGACGTCTGCGCGATCCAGGACCCGGAGCTCGAGGCGCGCGTGGACGGCCACCAGGCGGCGTGCTTCTTCCCGCTCGAGAAGTGGCCGATGACCGCCGACGAGATGCGCAACGCGCAGCCGGAGGTCGCGCCCGTCGCGCTCGACCCCGTCGCCGCGGAGGTCCGGACCTCGTGATCCGCCGTGGCCTCCGCTCGCTCGCGATAGCGCTCGCCTGCGTCTTCGGCTTCACGGCGGTCGCCTCGCTCCTGATCGGCTGGGCCGCGGACGTCTCCGTGCAGCGCGCCGTCTCGGGCGGCTACCTGCTCATGGGCTCGCTGCTCTTCGTCGCCGGCGCGCTCATCGGCCTGCGGGACCCGGCGCGCGCGCGAGAGCGCGAGCGCCGTGCCCGCCGGATCTCGACGGGTGGGCTCGCCACGTGGTCCGAGGCGTTCCACCTGTCGGCGCTCCTGGTCGGGCTCGGGATCAGCCTCGTCCTGGTCGGCATCGCCCTCAACCCCAACGCCTCGTTCTCGTGAGGTACGCGCCCGGACCCGAGGTCGGCGGCGCGTGCGAGGCGGCCCGTCTCCGTGCGTCCCTCGCGATCGACGGCGAGCTCGACGACGATCTCGATCAGCTCCTCCTCAAGCGCCACCTCGACCGCTGCCCCGAGTGCGTCGACGCCGTCGCCCGCCTCGAGGCCGCCGCGTGGCTGCTGCGCCGCGAGCCGGGCGAGCCGTACCGCTGCGACGTGCGTGCGCCGCGCCGTGAGACCCGGCGTCTCCCGTGGGCGAACATCGCCGTGGCCATGCTCACCCTTGCCGTGGGCACGTTGACGCTCCCCCACCGCCCCGAGCGGTCAGGGGCACGGAGCGAGGAGCACCGGCTCGCGGCACCGCCACCGCGGCTGCCGATCGGACAGCGCTCGGCGGGCGAGGACTTCCGGCCGCAAAGCGCCACGCGGTCGGCGTACGCGACGCCGCAGTCGTAGCGCGACCGCCTGCTGCCGGGGCGTCGGCGAGGACGCAAGAACGATCAAGCGCACGCCCGCCGCGGCGTGCAGGCTGCGAGCATGGCGATTCCGGTGATCGACACTTTCGCGCTCTTCGTCGAGGACCTCGCCGACCGGCTCGACGACCACGACGCGACGACGGACGACCTCGCCGCCGGCGCCTTCCTCTCACGGTTCCATTTCGACCGCGTCGTCAGCGCGGCCGCCGGCGAGACCCCGGCGCGCATGCGCAGGCGGGTCCTGCTCGAGCGTGCCGCGTTCCGGCTCCTCGAGCGGCGACGGCGTGCTCGAGATCGCGCACGAGGCCGGGTACTCGTCGACGAGGCGTTCACGCGAGCGTTCCGCCGCGCGTACGGCGTCGCCCCCCGTCGCATGGCGTTCGCGGCCCGGTCGCATCCAGCTCGACGCGCCGAACGGCGTCCACTTCCATCCACCAGGCGGCCTCCGGCTGCCCGCACGAGACGAGGTGACCCCCATGGACCTGCTCACGAGGCTGCTCGAGCACCACATCTGGCTCGTCGGCGAGATCGTCGACCGTGCGGAGCGGCTCTCGGCGGAGCGGCTCGACGCGCCGATCGAGGTCTCGGTCGAGGGCCTCGACGACGACCCGACCCTGCGGTCGCTCCTCTCCCGGCTCGTGGGCCAGATGGACATGTGGAACGCGGCGATGGAGAGCCGCGCCTACGACTTCGCGGTCGAGCGCGACGAGTCGCTGCGCTCGATCCGCGCACGGCTCGACACCGCGGGGCCTGCGTTCCTCGACCATGCGCGCGCGGTCATCGACGGCAACCGGCTCGACGAGACGTTCGTGGATGCGATCTGCGAGCCGGCCCAGGTATTCACCTACGGCGGCATGCTCGGCCACGTTCTGACGTTCGCGGCGCACCGGCGAACGCTCGCGATCGGCGCCCTCCACTCGGCCGGGATCACCGACCTCGGCCCCGGCGACCCGATGCGCTGGGTCTCGGAGGACGCCGCATAGAGCCCATTCCCTGCACGATCGAGGGATAGCGCGGCGTCGTCCCGTTCCCGATATCGAGAGTGCGGACGTCGCCGAAAGGGCTCGGCGGCGCATTGAGAGGGGGAATGTCATGAGGACCTTGCAGGGCTGGACCCTGGGCGTGATCGCCCTGGCCCTCGCGCTTGCGGCGTCGGCGACGGCGGTCGGGCCGGTGACGATCACGACCACGACGTACGTGGTCGTCGGCACAACGGTTCCCGGCGTCAGCACCGGGCTCGTGCTCGACGGGCATCCGGTGACCGTCACGGCCACCGGCGCCATCTGCCCGAAGGGCGCTGTCGTGTGCCCGGGCCCGAATGGGGATCCCGGCTACGACACGACCTCGAACCTGTACGGCGGCTTCCCGGCACCGGGTGCGCCCGCGTGGGGGCTCGTCGCCCGCGTCGGCGGTGGCCCGTGGACGCACGTCGGGAGCGGTCCGACCACCGTCTCCGGTACCGGCGAGCTGGAGTTCGCCGTGAACGACGACTACCTCGGGGACAACTCGGGGAGCTTCACGGTGACCGTGACCTCCGGCTCGAGCTCGAGCACCGGCTCGGGCTGCACGCCGGGATGGGGCAACGGCGACAAGAACCACATCCACGCCGGGGCTCCGGGTCAGACCGACGATGCGTGCCGGCCGGGCTGGGGGAACGGCGACGTGAACCACGACCACGGCGGCCCTCCCGGCCAGACCAATGCCGGCACGACGGCGACGTCGAGCACGGACGCCGGGTCGGGCAACGGCGACGGCAACGGGAACGGGAACGGCAAGGCAAAGGGGCAGGCGAAGCACTGAGGCATCGCGGCCGTCGACGGCGGGAAACGGGGCGGGAGCAAATCCCGCCCCGTGTCGTTCCCGGGCTAGAACGGCAGCGAGGCCGCAGCGTCGCGCGCCACGTCCACGAGCGGCTGCACGAAGAAGAACGAGCCGATCGTGACGACGATCGCGGCGGCGACCGTCGTGTCGAGCAGGAGGTCGCGCGGCGGCGAGCCACCGGCGGCGACGACCCCGGTCGGCAGCGGCTCGCCCTGGCGCATGAAGAGCGCGCGGACGATCGACAGGTAGTACGCGAGGCTCAGGGCGGTGGCGAGGACGCCGATGACGACGAGCCACCACCAGCCCGCCTCGTAGATCGCGGAGAAGACGAACAGCTTGCCGAGGAAGCCCCCGGTCAGCGGGAACCCCGCCATGCTCAGCACGAACACCCACATCCCGACGCCGAGGAACGGCCGCTCCCAGCCGAGACCCTCGAGTGAGCCGAGCGTCACCGGGCGACGCTGCTCCCGCTCGCGGGCCGCGACGACCGCGAACGCCCCGACCGTTGCCGCGGTGTACGGCACGAAGTAGTAGAGGAGCGCGGTCGCCCCCTCCTCGCTGTTCGCGGCGACGGCGATCAGCAGGAACCCGGCGTGCGAGACGGAGGAGTACGCGAGCATGCGCTTCACGTCGCTCTGCGCAATCGCCGCGAGGTTGCCGATCGCGAGCGAGGCGATCGCGAGCACCGCGACGGCGATCGTCCAGATCTCGGACTGCTCGGGGAACGCGGTGACGAGGATGCGGTAGGTGAGCGCCAGCCCCGCGACCTTCGTCGCGGCCGCCATGAACGAGGTCACGGTGGTCGGCGCCCCCTGGTACACGTCCGGCGTCCACATGTGGAACGGCGCAGCGGAGACCTTGAAGCCGAGGCCCGCGATGATCATCGCCATGCCCGTGACGAAGAGCGGGTCGTCGGCGCCGGTCGCCTGCTGGATCGCAGTGAAGCCGAGCTCACCGGTCGCGCCGTAGACGAGCGCGCAGCCGAAGAGGAGGATCCCGGAGCCGAAGCTGCCGACGATCAGGTACTTGAGGCCGGCCTCGAGCGACTCGCGACGGTGAGTGTCGAGCGCGCAGAGGACGTACAGCGAGATCGAGAACCACTCGAGCGCCAGGAACATCGTCATGAGGCTGTCGGCCGAGACGAAGAACACCATCCCCGCGGCGGAAGCGGCGAGCAGCGCGTAGTACTCGCCGACGTGGTCGCGGCGGCCGTCGCCCGCGGAGAGGAGAACGACGCAGATGCCGACGGCGGCGATCACGAGCGCCGCGGCCGCGCCGAACCGGTCTCGCGTCATCGACTCCGCGATCAGCGTCGTCGGCTCCGAGGAACGGTCGAAGAGGAAGGCGGACAGCAACGCCGACGTCGCGAAGCCGGCCGCGGACACGAGGACGCAGAACGCCCGCACCGCGGGGCGTGGGTAGAACACGCCGCCGAGCAGCGTGAGGCCCGCGACGGCGAGCAGCGCCAGCGTCGGCGAGAGCGCGAACCAGTCGACGTTGGGCGTGTCGATCATTCGGCCCCGAACCCTCCCTCGCCCCGACTCGAGATGAAGGCGGCGGGATCGTCGGCCGGGAAGGAGCGCTCGCTGATCGCGGCCGGCCAGGCGGACAGCAACGCGAGGATGACGACGAGCGGGACGACGAGCGCGAGCTCGCCGCTCACGAGGTCGCCGGAGTCCTCACGGACGGCGCTCCCGCGCCGCTCGTGGAGGATCGCGGAGATGAGGCGGAGCGCGTAGAGCGCGGCGAGCACGATCGCGGCCGCGCCGACCGCCGCGTACCCCCAGCCGCGGCCGAAGACGCCGGCGAGGATCGCGAACTCGCCCGCGAAGTTCGCCGAGCCGGGGACGGCCAGCGTGAACATCCCGAGCGTCATCACGAGCGTCGCGAGGATCGGGCGGCCCTTCCCCATGCCGCCGAGCTCGGCGAACCGCCCTGTTCCGGTGCGCGTCTCGATCATCGCGGCGAGGAGGAACAGCCCGGCCGAGACCAGGCCGTGGCTGACCGAGTGCAGGACGGCCCCGTCGAGCCCGAGGTTCGTGACCGCGAAGATCCCGATCACGATGAGTCCCATCTGGGCCATCGAGGAGTAGGCGATGACGCCGCGGACGTCGGGCTGACGGAACGCGAGGACGGAGCCGTAGACGAGCGTCGCCGCGGCGAGGACGAGGACCACCTCCCGGAAGTCGTCGACCGGCTCCGGGAAGTGCGGCAGCACGATCCAGACGAGCCCGAACACGGCCGCCTTCGAGACGACGCCCGAGAGGATCGCCGCGACCTCCGGAGGGGCCTCGGTGTATGCGGAGCGCAGCCAGCCGTGGAACGGCAGGAGCGGCGCCTTCACCGCGAACGCGATGAGGAAGCCGAGGAACACCCAGTCGTTCGAGCTCGTACCGATCTCCGCGAGCGAGAACGTGCCCTGGGTGATCCCGAACGCGACGATCGAGGCGAGCATGAGCAGCGAGCCGGCCATCGTGTAGAGCACGAAGGTCACCGTCGCCTTGATCCGCGCGGGGCCGCCCCACACCCCGACGAGCACGTAGATCGGGATCAACATCGCCTCGAAGAAGACGTAGAAGACGATCAGGTCCTGGGCCGCGAAGACGCCGACGAGCGAGCCGACGAGGAAGAGCATCAGCCCGAAGTACGCCCGCGGCCGGTCGCGCCCGACCCACAGGCCGTAGCCGATCGCGGCGGCGCCGACGACGGCCGCGAGCCCGACGAGCCAGTACTGGAAGCCGTAGAGGCCGACCGAGTAGGAGATTCCGAGCTCGGAGAACCACTCGCGGCTCGTCGAGAACTGCTGGGTGTCGCTCGAGAAGTCGAAGTTGCGCGCGCCGCCGATCCAGAGGCCGACCTCGGCGAGCGCCGCCATGAGCGCCAGGCCGCTCGTCGTCTCGCGCGAGAACGGCAGCACCCAGACGAGCAGCGCACCGGCCAGCGGGACGACGATGAGCAGCGTCGTGAGCACGACTAGCGCACCACGAGGAAGACGAGGGCGAGGATCGACACCGTGACGGTCATCGCGAGCGCGTACGTCCGCAGAAGGCCGCTCTGCGCCCGTGACGTGAGCGACGCCGCGTCGAGCGTCCCCTCGGCGACCTCGTCCAGGCCGCCCTGGACGATCGGCGTCTCGACGTTGTCGCGGAGGCGGACGGCGATGGCCTGCGCGGGGCGGGAGAAGACCGCGTCGTACAGCTCGTCGAACCAGAACTTGTGCTCGAGCGTCGTTCGCACGGCGCCGTCCGGCACGAGCTCGCGGCCCGCCTTGTAGGCGCGCGACGCGACGGCGATGCCGATGACGGCGATCGTCACCGCGATCGCGCTCGTCCCCCACTCCTGTGCAGTCGAGGGGACGACGAGCGGCTCGAGGACGGGCTCGAGCCACGTCTCGAACGGCTCCCAGACGCCGGGGATCTGGAGCAGGCCTGCGAACGTCGCGCCGAGCGCGAGCACGCCGACGGGGACGGTCATCCAGCGGGATCCCTCGCCGTGGTGAGCGTGCTCGTCGTGCCCCGCCGGAACCGGAGACGACGTCCCGTGGAAGACGATGAAGTAGAGCCGGAACGAGTACATCGCCGTCAAGAGTGCGCCGAGGAGTCCGCCGACGTAGAGCGTCCACCCGAGCGCGCCGCCGTCCGCGAGCGCGGACGCGAGGATCGCGTCCTTCGACCAGAAGCCGGCGAAGATCGGGATGCCGACGAGCGAGAGCGTCCCGATCAGGAACGTCGCGTGCGTGTACGGCATCTTCGCGCGGAGTCCGCCCATCTTCCGGATGTCCTGCTCGCCGTCGAGGTGGTGGATGACGAGGCCGGCGGTCAGGAACAGCAGCGCCTTGAAGAAGGCGTGCGTGAAGAGGTGGAACATCGCGAAGCCGTAGGCCCCGATGCCCGCGCCGACGAACATGTAGCCGATCTGGCTCATCGTCGAGTACGCGATCACCCGCTTGATGTCCCACTGGACGAGCGCGACGACGCCGGCGAAGAGGAGCGTCACGAGGCCGAGGATCGCCGCCAGGTGCTGCACCTCCGGCGCCGCCTCGAACACCGGATGCGTGCGGCAGATCAGGTAGACGCCGGCGGTCACCATGGTCGCCGCGTGGATGAGGGCCGAGACCGGTGTCGGCCCCTCCATCGCGTCCGGGAGCCAGGTGTGGAAGGGGATCTGGGCCGACTTCGCGACGGCGCCGCCGAGGAGCCCGAGCGCGACGAGCGTGACGACGGTGTCGGAGAGCTCCCCGGACTCCGCGGCGCCGAAGACGATTCCGTAGTCGAGGCTGCCGACGTGGAAGATCAGGAGGAAGAAGCCGAGCGCCATGATCGCGTCGCCGACGGCGTTGACGACGAACGCCTTTTTCGCGGCTTCGACCGCCGAGCGGCGGTCGTGGTAGAAGCCGATGAGGAGGTACGACGCGAGGCCGACCAGGCCCCAGCCGACGAGCAGCAGCAGCAGGTTGCCGCCCTGGACGAGCATCAGCATCGCGAAGACGAAGAACGCCATGTACGCGAAGTAACGGCGCTCCTCGTCCTCTCCGGCCATGTAGCCGTTCGAGTAGGCGACGATCAGGCCGCCGATGCCGGTGACGATGAGCATCATCACGATCGACAGCGGGTCGATGAGGAGCTGGAGCTCTACGACGAAGTCGCCGGCCTTGAACCACGTCCAGGCGGTCGTCACCTCGACCCGGTCGTCGGGGTCCCGCCCGAGGGCGTCGACGAACGCATAGACGGCGCCCGCGAACCCCACGAACACCGAGGCGGTCGAGATGAGCCCCGCCTGCCGCCGGGTGATGCGGGTGCCGGCGAGCACGATCGCGAGGAACCCCACGAGCGGGGCGACGAGACAGACCCAGCCGCCGACGGCCATCAGTCGTCTCTCCGGTGATCGGCGTGCGCGTTCGCAGCCGCGCGAAGGTGTGCGACGATCGCCGGAGAGACCACGCGTTAGCCCTTCAGCTCCGTGAAGCTGTCGACGTCGAGCGCGAGGTTGCGGCGCGCCATCGCGACGATCAGCCCGAGCCCCACGCACACCTCGGACGCGGCGACGGCCATCACGGCGAGTGCGAAGATCTGGCCGTCGAGCTCGCCGAAGAGGCGCGAGAAGCCGACGAACGCGAGGTTCGACGCGTTGAGCATGATCTCGAGCGAGAGCAGCACGATGAGCGGGCTGCGCCGCAGGAGCACGCCCGCGATCCCGATCGCGAACAGGATCGCCGAGACGACGAGGTACCAGGGGACGTCGGGGCCGAGCATCAGCCGGCGGCCCCCTGCGCGTCCGCCTCGTCCTCCGCCTCGGAGCGCATCCCGAGCACCACGCCGCCGACGGCCGCGACGAGCAGCACGATCGACGTGATCTCGAACGCGAGCAGGTGGTCGGTGAGGAACAGGCGTCCGATCTCCGTCGGCGTGCCGAATGCCCGGCTGATGTCCGCCTCGTCCGAGAGGCGGTCGCCCGCGTTGAGGAGGATCGCGACGAGGGTCACGGCGAGGAGCGACGTGGCCGCGATCACCGACGCGGCCTGGATCAGCCGCGTGCCGCCCGCCCAGGGGGCGTCCGCCCGGCCGCCGAGGTACGCGATGACGAAGAGGAACATCACCATCACCGCGCCTGCGTAGACGAGCACCTGCGCGACCGCGACGAACTCGCCCGAGGCGAGCAGGTACAGCACCGCGAGCGACGCGAGGTTCCCGATCAGCGCGAGGGCGGACGAGAAGGGGTTCGAGGCAGTGACGACCTTGAGCCCGGTGCCGATGCACGCGCCCGCCGCGAGGAGCCAGATGATCCAGACGAGGACGTTCCCCACGGCTACGACTCGCGCTTGTAGGCGGGGATCGGCGTGTCGAAGAGCTCCGGGTCCTGCACCGGGATCCGCTTGATCGGCTCGGCGAGGAGCATGTCCTTCGTGTAGATCAGGTCGTCGCGCGAGTACTCGGAGATCTCGAACTCGTTGCCGAGCGTGATCGCGTCGAACGGGCACGCGAGCTCGCAGTACCCGCAGAAGATGCAGCGCGAGAGGTTGATCTCGTAGATGCGCGCGTAGCGCTCCCCGGCGGAGACACGGTTGTCGGCGGTGTTCTCGTCGGCGACGACACGGATGCAGTCGGCGGGACAGGCGGCGGCGCAGAGCGAGCAGCCGACGCACTTCTCGAGGCCGTTCTCGTGCCGGTGGAGCCGGTGACGCCCGCGGAAGCGCGGGTACACGGGCCGCTTGAACTCCGGGTACTGCTGCGTGATCGGCTTCTTGAAGATGTGCTTGAAGGTGACGCCGAAGCCCTTGAGTGTCCCGAACGGCTGCATGGTCAGCGCGTCACCCTAGATGGAGATCGGCGATCAACCATCTAGATCCAGACCACGAGGAGCGCGGTCACGACAGCGTTGATCGTCGCGACGGGGAGGAGCACCTTCCAGCCGAAGCGCATCAGCTGGTCGTACCGGAGGCGCGGTAGCGTCGTTCGCATCCAGATGAAGAAGAAGAGGAGCACGGCGAGCTTCAGCAGGAACCAGATCGGGCCCGGGAGCCACGGCCCGTGCCAGCCGCCGAGGAACAGCGTCACCGCGAGCGCCGACAGCGTGATGAGGTTGATGTACTCGGACATCGAGTAGAGCCCGAAGCGCATCCCGCCGTACTCCGTGTGGTAGCCGGCGACGAGCTCCTGCTCCGCCTCCGGCAGGTCGAACGGTGCGCGCGAGGTCTCTGCGGTTCCCGCGAGGATGAACACGACGAACCCGACGAGCTGCGGGATCACGTACCAGACCTCGCTCTCCTGGGCGGCGACGATGTCGACCAGCGAGAGCGAGCCGGCCATCAGGATCACGCCCAGCACGGAGAGCGCGAGCGACACCTCGTACGAGACGAGCTGCGCGCACGTCCGCATCGACCCTAGGAGCGAGAACTTCGAGTCGGAGGCCCAGCCGCCGATGATGAAGCCGTAGATCCCGATCGAGCCGACGGCGAAGATCAGGAGGAGGGCGACCGGCAGGTCGGCGACGTAGCCGTTCACCTGGTAGCCGGCGATCTCCCAGCCCGGCCCCCACGGGATGACCGAGAAGGTCGTCAGCGCGGTGAAAGCGGCGAGGAACGGCGCGACGATGTAGAGGCTGTCGATCGCGGCCGCTGGGAAGAAGCTCTCCTTGCGGATCAGCTTGACGAGGTCGGCGATCGGCTGCATGAGGCCCCACGGGCCGGCGCGGTTCGGCCCGTAGCGGAGCTGCATGCGCCCCATCACCTTCCGCTCGATCAGCGTCAGGTACGCGAAGCCGAAGAGGACGAGGTTGATGACGATCAGCGACTTGATGACCGCGATCCACCAGGGCTCGCCGGCGTCGCCGGTGGCGGCGGTCCAGGACGTCATGCCTTGACCACCTCGACGTCGAGGTGGAGATCCGCCGCGTGCTCCTCCGCGACGCGCGCGACACCTTCGACGAGCTTCCGGTCGATGCGCGCCCGCAGCGCGACCGACGTGCCGTTCGAGCGGACGGAGACCAGGTCGCCGGCCCCGATCCCACGACGGTCCGCGTCGCCGGCCGAGAGCGCGACCTCGCGCTCAGGGCGCTGGAACTGGAGCTCGGGGACGCGCTCGATCTGGTACCCCGAGAACAGCGGCCGGTAGCGGATGAGGCGGAGGGTGCCGACGAAATGGTCCTTCGAGACCGTCTCGGCCTGCGGTGCGCCGGTCTCCCGGGCGGGCTCGGGCGCCACATACGGGGCGCGCGCGGGGAGCGGCGCCCGCTCACCGAGCGTGGGCAGCTCGAGACCATCGTAGATTTGCCCGGAGAGCTCCTCGAAGACGACGGCGGCGTACGGCGAGAGGTCGGCGTCGAAGCGCCCCGCGAGCTTGGCGAGCCACGCGAGCTCGTCGGGTACGGGCGGCGTCACCGCGCGCCGCACGCGCTGGACGCGTCCCTCGAGGTTCATCGTCGTGCCCTCGCGCTCGAGCGGCGCGGTCGCCGGAAGCACCAGGTCGGCCCAGCCGGTCGCGAGCGACGGGAACATCGTGATCGCGATGACGTGCTCGGCCTTCTCTGCGAGGGCCCGGACGCCCGGGTCGGACGCGGCGTCGTCGCCGGAGACGACGAGGAGGCCGATCCCCTCGCGTTCGACCTCGTCCTCGTCCGCCGCGGCGGACCAGGCCTCGCAGACGCCGCGGGCGTTCGGCGTCGCGGGCAGGTGGAATGCGGCGCAGCCGGGCTTCCCCTCGAAGCCGAGCGCGTGCGCAGCCTCGGCGAGGCGCGCGCCGCCTCCGCCGCCCGGGCCCGACCAGACGAGGACGGCGCGCTCGCTGTTCCGCAGGCGCTTCCCGAGCGCGCTACGCGAAGCGAGTAGATCCTTGAGCGCCTCCGCCGCACCTGCCGGTGCGACCGGGATCGAGCCTTCCGCGCCGATGGTCACGACCTCCGCGCCGGTGCGGCGCGCCTGCTTGAGCCACAGGTCCACGGCCGGTGCGCGGTCGACGACGGCGTCGTCACCCACGACGACGACGATCTCGGCGTTGCCGATCGTCGAGAGCGGCGCCCGGAACGCGTCGAGGGCGGCGGACGTCGACTCGTGGAGCACGGCCGAGTGCGCCCCGAGCCCGCGGCGCATGAGCACGCCGAGCCCGTACGCGATCTCGGTCGTCTCCGACCCCGACAGGGCCGTGACGATCCGGCTGCCGGCCTCGCGGAGCAGCACCTCCGCGCGGTCGAGCGCCTCGTTCCAGGCGATGGGCTGCAGACCGTGCTCGCCGCGCGCGAGCGGCTCGAGGATGCGGTCGTCGGCGCGGAGGTGCGGGTAGCTGAAGCGGCCCTTGTCGCAGAGCCAGCCGCCGTCGATCTCCGGGTGGTTGCGCGACAGCACGCGCTTGACGTCGCCCTCACGGGTCGTCACGCGGACGTTGCAGCCGGCCGGGCAGAGCCCGCACACGGTCGGCACGTCCTGGATCTCCCAGGGGCGCGCCTGAAAGCGGTACTGGGTCGACGTGAGCGCGCCGACCGGGCAGAGCTCGATGACGTTCCCCGAGAAGGGCGCGCGGTAGGGGTCCTCGCCGAACGTCGCGATCTCGGAGTGCGCGCCGCGGTTCCGTGCGATCAGCTGCCCGTCCTCGGCGACGTCGCTCGAGAACCGCGTGCACCGGTAACAGAGGATGCAGCGCTCGCGGTCGAGCGCGATCAGCGGCGAGACCGGGATCGGCTTGTCGAAGGTCATCTTCGAGAATCGCATCCGCGTCGAGCCGGGCCCGTACCGGAAGGTCAGGTCCTGGAGCGGGCACTCGCCGCCCTTGTCGCAGACCGGGCAGTCGAGCGGGTGGTTGACGAGGATGAACTCGAGCGTCCCGTGCTGGCCGTCGGCGGCGCGCTGCGACGTCGCAGCGGTGCGCACGACCATCCCCTCCTGCGCGGTGAGCGTGCAGCCCGCCTGGAGCTTCGGCAGCCCCTCGATCTCGACGAGGCACATGCGGCACGCGCCGACCGGCGGCCCGAGGCGCGGCTCGTAGCAGAACACGGGGATCTCGATCCCGGCGGCGGCAGCGGTCTCGACGAGGCCCGTCCCCTTCGCGACCTCGACCTCGCGGTCGTCGATTGTCACGGTGATCAGCTCACTCACGGCTCATTCCTCCGCGTCGCGCGCCTCTCGGTGCCCGGCGGGAGCCATGCACCTGGCCCGGCGCGCATCATGCGACGACCTCGAGCGGGCGCGGGATCTCGGTGGGGCCGACGTGCGCGGCGTGGACGTCGGTCGGGGCGACGATGCCGTCGAGCGACGAGGTCCCGTGGAACGGGCACGCCCCCTCCTCGACGTGCGCGAGGAACTCCTCGCGGAACTTGGCGACGTAGCTCGCGACGGCGATCGCGTCGGAGTCGCCGAGCGGGCAGAGGCACGTGCCGTTGATCCGCTCGCCGACGTCGAGGAGGAGGTCGAGGTCCTCGTGCGTCCCCGCCCCCGCCTCGATCCTCTTGAGGATCTGCGTCAGCCAGCGCGTGCCGACCCGGCACGGCGTGCACTTGCCGCAGGACTCGTGCTCGTAGAACTGGGAGACGCGGATCCCGAGCTGGACCATGCACGCCCGGTCGTCCATCACGATCACGGCCGCGGAGCCGATCGCCGTCCCGGCCTGCGACAGCGAGTCGAAGTCCAGCGTGACCCGCTCCGCCTCGCCGGCGGTGAGGATCGGCGTCGACGAGCCGCCGGGGATGACCGCCTTCAGCGACCGGCCCTCGGGGATCCCGCCGCCGACGTCGTAGATGAGGTCCTTCAAGGGGAACCCGTGCGGCAGCTCGTAGTTGCCCGGGTTCACCACGTTGCCCGACAACGAGAACACCCGCGTGCCCGTCGAGCTCTCGAGGCCGAGCTTCGCGTACTCCGCACCGCCCATCTCGATGATCGGCGGCACCGTCGCGATCGACTCGACGTTGTTCACCGCGGTGGGTGAGGCGTAGAGGCCGGCGATCGCGGGAAACGGCGGCTTCGTACGCGGCTGGCCTCGCTCGCCCTCGAGCGACTCGAGGAGCGCGGTCTCCTCGCCGCAGATGTACGCGCCGGCTCCGCGGTGGAGGACGATGGTGACGCCGTCGAGGTGCTTCCCCTTGCGCAGCTGCGCGAGCGCGTGGACGAGAATCTCCCACTCGCGCTCGTACTCACCGCGGATGTAGACGAAGACGTGCGTCGACTCGATCCCCCGCGCCGCGATGAGGCAGCCCTCGAGGAACCGGAACGGGACGCGCAGCATGATCTCGCGGTCCTTGAAGGTGCCCGGCTCCGACTCGTCCGCGTTGACGACGAGGTAGTGCGGGCGCGGGTTCTGCTCCGGCTTCGGGACGAAGCTCCACTTGCGGCCGGTCGGGAAGAAGGCGCCTCCGCGGCCGCGGAGGTTCGAGGCGTTCAGCTCGGCGACGATCTCGTCCGGCGTCATCTCGCGCGCGCGCCGGAGCGCCGCGAGGCCGCCGCCCGCCACGTAGTCGGCGAGCTCGGTCACGGCGCCGCCGTTCGTCCCGGCGAAGACGATCTCCGGCGAGCTCACTCGCCGACCTCCTTGACGATGCCCGCGACGTCTCCGGCGCGGACGTGGAGGCGGTGCCGGTTGTCGACGGCGACGACGGTCGCCCAGCCGCACCCGCCGAGGCACTCAACGGCCCGAAGCGTGAACGCGCCGTCCTCCGAGGTCTCGCCGACGTGGATGCCGAGCTCGCGCTCGAACGCCTCGACGACGCCCTGGGCTCCGGAGAGCGCGCACGAGACGTTGGTGCACACCTCGACCACGTGCCTCCCGACGGGCTCCGTGTGGAACATGTCGTAGAAGGACGCGATCGAGAGGCAGTACGCGGGTGTGACATCGAGCGCGTCGGCGACCTCGCGGAACGCCGCGTCTGGAAGCCAGCCGCCGTGCGCCTCCTGCGCGAGCCGGAGCGCCGGGATGATCGCCGAGCGCTTCTCGGGGTAGTTCTTCCGGACCTCCTGGATCGCGTCGTACAAGGCGCTGCTCACCGGTCGACGTCTCCCATCACGGGATCGAGAGAGGCCGCAACCGCGACGAGGTCGGCGACCGCCGCGTCGCGCACGCACGTCGCCGTCGCCTGCAGGGCCGCAAAGCTCGGCGCGCGGAACTTGACCCGCCAGGGCCGGGGGCCGCCGTCCGAGACGAGGTAGCAGCCGCATTCCCCGCGCGCGGACTCGATCGCGACGTAGACCTGGCCCTCGGGGACGCGGTAGCCCTCGGTGACGATCTTGAAGTGGTGGATGAGAGACTCCATGGACGTGTGGAGCTCCTCGCGCGGCGGCAGGACGACCTTGCGGTCGTCAGCGATCCACGGCTCGCTACGCAGCTCCTCGAGGCGCGTGACGCACTGGGCGACGATGCGCGCCGAGGTGCGCATCTCGTCCATGTGGACCTTGTAGCGGTCGTAGACGTCGCCGTTCCCGTAGACCGGGACGTCGAAGTCGACCTCGTCGTAGGCGAGGTACGGCATGTTCCGGCGAAGGTCCCAGTCGACGCCCGACGCGCGCAGCATCGGGCCGGACTGGCCGAGCGCGAGCGCGTCCGCAGCGGAGAGCAGCCCGATGCCTTTCGTCCGCTCGAGCCAGATCTTGTTGCGGTCGAGGAGCCCCTCGTAGTCGTCAACTGCATGGGGCATGTGCCGGGCGAGGGCGCGCGCCTGCGCGTAGAAGCCCTCGGGGATGTCCTCGGCGAGCCCGCCGACCTGGAAGTAGCGGGTGTGCATGCGGACGCCCGTGACCATCTCGAAGAGGTCGAGCACCATGTCGCGCTCGCGGAACGCGTACCAGAACATCGAGATCGCCCCGATCTCGAGCGCGGACGTCCCGAGCCACACGAGGTGCGAGTGGATGCGGTTCAGCTCGGCGAGGCACATCCGCATCCAGGTCGCCTTCTCCGGCGTCTCGAGCCCTAGCAGCTTCTCGATCGCGAGCACGAAGACGAGCTCGTTCGCCTGGAAGGAGAGGTAGTCGATGCGCTCGGGATACGTGATCCCCTTCCAGTACGTCTTGTGCTCCATGGTCTTCTCGAAGCCGGTGTGCAGGTAGCCGATGACCGCCTCGATCCCGGCGACGCGCTCTCCGTCGAGGTCGACGATCAGCCGGAGGACGCCGTGCGTGGAAGGATGGTTCGGCCCGAAGTTGATCCGGAGGATGTCGTCCAGGTTGTGCGCGGACGTGTCGATCCGGAGGATCGTCGGGCACGGCGACGGGATTCGCGTGCCCTCGTAGATTCGTGTGGCGGGCATGACGGCCACCGCCTACGCCTCCCCCGAGAAGCGGACCGGCTCGCCGCCGAGGGGGTAGTCCTTGCGGAGCGGGAACCCCTCCCAGTCGTCCGGCATGAGGATCCGGACGAGGTTCGGGTGGCCTCGGAAGACGATCCCGAAGAGGTCGTACGCCTCGCGCTCGTTCCAATCGGCCGCGGGCCACACGGCCACGACCGAGTCGATCTCCTCGCCCTCGTCGAGCCACGCCTCCACGCGCAGGCGCGCGGGCTCGTCGGCGAGGCGGAGGAGGTGGTACACGACCGTGAAGCGCTTCGCCTTCGGCTTCGGGATCCGCTGGACTCCCTGCGAGCCCTCCGCGTTCAGGTCGCGGCCCGCGTGGGTGCCGATGTACCCGGCGACATCGGTCGACGCCCAGCCCAGGTAGTCGACCCCCGAGAGGTCGACGAGCACGTTGTAGCCCTCGGCGTCGCGCAGGTGCGTGCACGCCTCGACGATCCGCGCGGGATCGACGACGAGGGTCGTCTCGCCGTTCGCCTCGATCGTCTCGACGAGCCCCGGTACGGCAACCGTCATTCCGCGACCCCACGGATCTCGTACGCGGGCGGCACGCCGGCACGGATCTTCTCGTGGAGGCGGACGATTCCCTCCATCAGCGCCTCGGGGCGGGGAGGGCAGCCGGGGACGTGGATGTCGACCGGGACGATCTTGTCGACGCCCTGGAGCACGGTGTAGTTGTTGAACATCCCACCCGAGCTCGCGCAGGCGCCCATCGCGATCACCCACTTCGGCTCGAGCATCTGGTCGTAGACCTGGCGGAGCGGTGCGGCCATCTTGTGGGTCACGCGGCCGGAGACGATCAGCAGGTCGGCCTGGCGCGGCGAGGAGCTGAAGCGCTCCATCCCGAAGCGGGCGATGTCGTAGCGCGACGAGACGATCGACATCATCTCGATCGCACAGCAGGCGAGCCCGAAGGTGTCCGGCCAGACGGAGTTCGACTGCGCCCACGCGACCGCCTTCTGGACGGTCGTGATCATCAACGCGTCCTCGATCGAGTCGAGCTCCCGCTCGAACGTGCCGGGTCCCTTGTCGGGCCAGAGCGTCCGCTCGCTGCGGAGCCCGGCCTTCGCGGCCGGGCGGTCCGAGACGAGGGGCAGCTTCCGCGCTAGTGCCACTCGAGCGCTCCCTTGCGCCAGACGTACACGTACGCGACGGCGAGGATCGCCACGAAGACGGCGAGCTCGACGAACCCGAACCAGCCGAGCAGCTCGAGCTGCACCGCGAGCGGGTAGAGGAACACGATCTCGATGTCGAAGAGGATGAAGAGCATCGCCGTGAGATAGAAGCTCACGGTGAACCGGCGCTGCTGTCCCGGCGCCTCCTCGGAGACGCCGGACTCGAAGGGCAGCATCCGCTGCTTGGTGCGCGAGAGGGGTCGGGTGGCGAAGACGAACGAGAACATGATCATCGTCGCCGGGATCGCCGCTGCGAACACCGCGTAGATGAGAAACGGGAGCCAGTCGGAGAGCACGCTGTCCTCGTTCGCTGCCGGGGGCCGGTCGCCGCGAAACCTACCACTCTCGTCGCGAGGCACGAGGTCGGAGCCGATCCCGCTCGGAGAGAGCGTTTCCGCTGTCACAAAGTCGACCCTCTGGCGCCGTGTGGTCGGTCGGCTACCATCAGGGCTATGGAGATTGCCGAGCGCCCCACCGATGTCCTGATCGACCTGACCCCGCTCGCGGCGGAGAAGGTCAAGGAGCTGATGGCAGAGGAGCCGGACGCCGGCTCGCTCGTTCTCCGCGTCGCGATCCAGGGTGGCGGGTGCTCCGGGTTCCAGTACGGCCTCGGCTTCGACTCCGGTGCCGCCGAGGGCGACCACGAGCTCCTGCTCGAGGGTGTACACGTGGTCGTCGATCCGTTCAGCGCCCCGTACCTGCAGGGCGCGACGATCGACTACCTGAACGGCCTCCAGGAGTCCGGGTTCAAGATCGAGAACCCGAACGCGGTCTCCTCGTGCGGCTGCGGCCACTCGTTCCAGGTCGAGGAGGGCGACGAGCTCCCCGAGGGAACGCAGGTGGGCGGCTGCGGCTCCGGCTGCTCGCACTGACCGGCACGTCGCCGGCGCCGAGCGCGTAGAAGTCCTCACACCGATTGAACCGCGGCGCTGCTGCGCTGCGAAGTGCGGGTCTCAACCCCCGAAGGGAAGGAGACCCCCATGCGCCACATGCGCCTCACCATCGCCGCCGCGGCACTCGTGCTCGCGCTCGTCGTGCCTATCGCGGCAGGCGCCGGCGGCCACGGCAAGCGCGCGCCGCTCCGCGACGCGGCCAATCGCGTGCTCTTCGCGACGGACGCGGCAGGCAACCTCCACCGCTTCCGCGCCAACGCACCCGAGGCCGCCCGTGCGACGCGGGTCACCGGTCTGCCCGCCGGCGTCGTCCTCAAGGGCATCGACTTCCGGCCGGCGACCGGCGACCTGTACGGGCTGGGAAGCGACCGCGTCGTGTATCGCGTCAACCCGGCCACCGCCATCGCCGTCGCCGAAGGACCGGCGTTCGAGGCGACGCCGACAGCGCTGCTCGGAGACCGGATCGGCTTCGACTTCAACCCCACGGTCGACAAGATCCGCGTGACGAGCGACGCGGACGACAACCTGCGGCTCGATCCCGATCCGGGCAGCCTGCTCGCAACGGACACCAAGCTGACGCCCGCGGACGTGACCGTCGTCGGTTCCGCGTACACGAGGTCGTCGTTCGCGGCGTTCGCGTCGCGGCCAACGACGACGACGCTCTACGCGCTCGACGTCGGCTCGAGCCCCGATCGGCTCTGGATCCAGAACCCGGCCAACGCGGGCACGTTGCAGAGCCCGGTCCCGCTCGGGATCGAGCTCGGGCGGGACACCGGGTTCGACATCGCGGGCGCGGACGAGGTCGGGTACGTGGCGGGAACGCCGACCGGCCGCGACGGCGCGCAGGTGTACGCCGTCGATCTAGCGAGCGGCGAGACGCGGCGCCTCGGGCGGGTCGGTCGCGGCGACGTGACCGTCACCGGGCTGGCGGCATGGCAGGACGCCACGTAGGTCGCTCGGCAACGGGGCGGGCTCCGGCCCGCCCCGAACCGACCGCGCTGCGGCCGGCGAATCCGGCTCGGTGGCCGTCTCCGTCAGTCAGCGCGTCGTCGCCGATGCTCGTCACGAGGAGCTGCTCCTCGCCGAGCTCGCGACGGGCGACCGCGAGCAAGCCCTGGCCGGGCTGTACGCCGCCTACGGGCGTCGAATCTATCGGCTCGGGCTCGTGCTCCTGCGTGACGAGGGGCTCGCCGAGGATCTCGTCCAGGAGACCTTCGTCCGCCTGTGGCGCTCGGCGCAGCGATACGACGCGTCACGCGGATCTGTCCGGTCCTTCGTGCTCACGCTCGCGCGGCGCGCGGCGGTCGACCTCTGGCGCCGTCGCGAGCGGGCGCTGCCCGAGCCGCACGGCGGACGCGAGCGCGAAGACGTGGAGAGCGGCAAGGCATTCACGAATGCCGTGCTCCGTCTCGACCTCCGCGAGGCGCTCGACGAGCTCTCTCCCGCGCACCGCGAGGTGCTCGAGCTCCAGTACGGCCGGGACCTCGCACAGGCGCAAGTCGCCGCCCGGCTCGACATCCCGCTCGGGACGGTCAAGTCGCGAACGCTGTATGCGCTTCGAGCGCTTGCCCACCGGCTGAGCGAGCGTGATCTCCGTGGCTGAGCCGCACGGGCACGACGACCTCGGCGGGTACGCGCTCGGACGGTTGTCGGAGCCGGACCGTGCCCGGTTCGAGCGGCACCTCGACGCTTGCGACGAGTGTCGGTCGGAGCTCCAAGTGCTTGAGGCCACCGCGCGACTGCTCCCCCTCGCCGCGCCCGACGCCGAGCCGCCGGTCGGCCTGGAGGGCAGGGTCTTCGTCGCGGTCGAGCGTGCGGCCCGAGAGTCGGCGAAGGCTCGACCCGGCGCGACGGCCACGCGCCGCCGGCAGCGCCGGCCCCGGCTCAGGCGGCCGCTCGCCGTGGGGGTCGTGGCTGCGGCGCTCGCCGCCCTCGCCCTGTCGACGCGACCGGACGGGGCCGTGCTCGAGCTGCGCACGACGCTCTCCGCCCCGGGTGCTGGAACCGCCCGCGCCGCCGTGGAGGTCCGCAAGACGGGGATCGGGCGGGTGATCGCATTCCGGAGCGACTCGCTGCCGATCCTGCCGAAGGGCGCCTACTACGAGCTCTGGTTCGCCGGCCCCGGCGACGCTCCCGGTCGACCGAACCGCATCTCCGCAGGAACCTTCCACCCCGATGCGCGCGGGCGCTCGCGGGTGCGCTTCGCAGCCGCCGTCGACCCGGCGCTCTACCCGGTTCTGATCGTCACGGCCGAGCCGGGCGACGGCGACCCGCGCGCCACGGGCCCCGAGGTGCTCCGCTCGGCCGCGGCGCGGCCCTGAGCGCGGAGCCTCTAGATTCACCCCCATGAGCGATCGCCCCTTTCGCGTCGCCGTGGTCGGCTCCGGGCCGGCCGGCTTCTACGGGGCCGGCGCGCTCCTCGCGAGCGACACGCCGGCGATCGAGGTGGACATGATCGAGCGGCTTCCGACGCCGTGGGGGCTCGTACGGCTCGGCGTTGCGCCGGACCATCCGAACATCAAGGCCGTGTCCCGTGCCTTCGAGAAGATCGCAGCGCGGCCGGGGTTCCGGTTCTTCGGGAACGTCGACGTCGGCAGCGACGTGACGCACGAGGAGCTCGCTGAGCGCTACGACGCCGTGCTCTACGCGGTCGGCGCGCAGACCGACCGCCAGCTCGGGATCCCCGGCGAGGACCTCCCGGGCTCGTGGCCGGCCACGGCATTCGTCGCCTGGTACAACGGCCACCCCGACTTCCAGCACCTCGAGTTCGACCTCTCCCACGAGCGGGCGGTCGTGATCGGCAACGGCAACGTCGCGCTCGACGTCGCCCGCATGCTCGCGCTGACGCCGGAGGAGCTCGCCCCGACGGACACGACGGACGAGGCGATCGAGGCGATCAACGACGCCGGGGTCCGGGAGATCCTCGTCGTCGGCCGCCGGGGGCCGGTGCAGGCAGCGTGGACCCCCGTCGAGGTCGGCGAGCTCGGCGAGCTCGCCGGGGCCGACATCGTCGTCGACCCGGCGCAGCTCGAGCTCGACGCGGCGAGCGCGGCCGAGCTCGACGGGGCGGCCCCGACGATAAGGCGGAACGTCGATCACCTGCGCGAGTACGCGCAGCGGTCGCCGACGGGCAAGCCACGTGCGATCCGCCTTCGCTTCTTCGCCTCCCCGATCGCGATCCTCGGCGACGAGAAGGTCGAGGGGATCGCGCTCGTCCGCAACGAGCTCGTCGACGGCCGAGCGGTCGCGACGGGCGACACGGAGACCGTGCCCTGCGGGATCGTCTTCCGGAGCGTCGGCTACCGCGGCGTCGAGCTTCCGGGCGTCCCGTTCGACGAGGGCAGCGGCACGATCCCGAACGAGGGCGGCCGCGTGCGGCCCGGCCTGTACGTCGCCGGGTGGATCAAGCGCGGGCCGAGCGGCGTGATCGGGACGAACAAGAAGGACGCGACCGAGTCCGTCGAGCTCGTGCTGGAGGACGCCCGCGCGGGTGCCCTTCCCGCGGCGTCGGGAGAGGATCTCGAGGAGCTTCTGAGCGAGCGCGGCGTCGACCACATCATGTACGCGGGCTGGGAGGCGATCGACGCGACCGAGCGTGCGGCGGGCGAGCCCTCCGGCCGCCCGCGCGTCAAGCTGTGCACCTGGGACGAGCTGCTCGAGGCCGCCCGGTCGGCGGCGCGCTGAGTCCCCGCCGCTAGACTCGCCGCGGTGAGCGGGACGGCGGAAAGGCAGGAGCTCTGGGGCGGCGAGACGGCGAAGGCGGTCGCCAACTTCCCGGTCTCCGGCGAGCCGATCCCGGTCGCGGTGGCCCACTGGCTCGGGCGCATCAAGGCCGCCGCCGCCCGCGCGAACGCCGACCTCGGCCTGCTCGATCCCGACGTCGCGCAGCGGATCGCCGCCGCGGGCGACCGCATCGCCGTCGGCGAGTTCGACGACCAGTTTCCGATCGACGTCTTCCAGACCGGGTCGGGGACGAGCTCGAACATGAACGCGAACGAGGTGATCGCGACGCTCGCCGGCGAAGGCGTTCACGCGAACGATCACGTCAACATGGGGCAGTCGTCGAACGACGTGTTCCCGTCGGCCGTCCACCTCGCGGCGCTCGATCGGATCGTCCACGACCTCCTGCCGTCGCTCGAGCAGCTCGCGCATGCGCTCGAGGGCAAGGCGACGGAGTTCGACGACGTCGTCAAGTCGGGTCGGACGCACCTCATGGACGCCGTCCCCGTGACGCTCGGCCAGGAGTTCGCCGGCTACGCGGCCCAGGTGCGCCAGGGGATCGCGCGGGTGTCCGACGCACTCCCGCGGCTCGGCCAGATCCCGCTCGGCGGGACCGCGACCGGGACCGGGCTCAACACCCATCCGGAGTTCGCCGGGAAGGTCCGCGCGCTGCTCCACGAGTCGACGGGGCTGCCGATCGCGGCGCCCGCCGACCCGTTCGAGTCGCAGGCGGCGCGCGACGGCCTCGTGGAGGCATCGGGCGCGCTCAAGGTGGTCGCAGTGTCGCTGACGAAGATCGCGAACGACCTGCGACTGATGGGCTCGGGGCCGCGCGCCGGCCTGTCCGAGGTCTACCTTCCCGAGCTCCAGAAGGGCTCGTCGATCATGCCGGGCAAGGTCAACCCCGTGATCCCGGAGGTCGTCACGCAGGTCGCCGCGCAGGTGATCGGCAACGACGCGGCGATCACGATCGGCGGGATGAACGGGCACTTCGAGCTCAACGTCTACGTCCCGCTCATCGCGCGGAACCTGCTCCAGTCCATCGGCCTCCTCGCGAGCGCCTCGCGGCTGCTCGCCGACAAGTGCGTCTCGGGCATCGAGGCGAACCGCGACCGGAACGAGCAGTACGCCGAGAGCACGCTGAGCGCCGCGACGGCGCTCAACCCGTTCATCGGCTACGACAGGGCCTCGGAGATCGTGAAGGAAGCCGCGTCGTCAGGCCGCTCGCTGCGCGAGGTCGCGCGCGCGGCCGGCGTGGAGGAGTCGGTGCTCGAAGAGGCGCTCGACTATCACGCAATGGCCAAGCCGCACGACGGCTAGGAGCTCGGCGCGGCGGCTGGACGTTCACACCGTCGAACGGCTTCCGGGCGACGACCGGCACGGAGATGCGGTCGTTCTTCAACGCCTACGTGCTCGAGAACCGCGGGTATCGCGGGTACGACACGTCGCTGAAGACGGCCTACAACTTCGGCTCCCTCGCGGGGCCGAATGCGAAGCCGGACTGGGTGGAGCACTTCCCGTACCAGGACGGGCTCCTGATCAGCTACTGGAACACCCAGTACGCGAACCCGAACAACCCGATCCGTGGCGAGAACAACGTGGGTGACCATCCGGGCGAGGGCATGATCCTCCCGGTCGACGCCCATCCGGACTTCTTCCACAACACGGACGGGACGCTCATGCGGGCACGGATCCTCTCGTTCGACTCGACCTTCGGGCTCGAGCCGACGGATCCGATCACGATCAACGACAACGGCGTCCCCGTGACGATTCCGTCACGGCCGGCCGTCCCCGTGTTCGACGACACGAAGGACTGGTGGTTCGACGCCGACCAGCACGCTGCGACCGGCGCCCACACCGGGCGGCATCAGCCGGGCTGGATCGGAGTGAAGGTGCCGAAGACCGGCACGACGGTTCGCGTGCAGGGCGTGAGCCAGCAGGGCAACTTCATGCAGGTCGAGGTCGCGCCGAAGAAGTAGGTCACGCGCGATCGAGGTTCGCCGAACCGGGCGGGGGAGACCCCGCCCGGTTCCGTTTCCGGTGTCGAGCGAGCGACGCCGCGCTAGTGGCGCGGGGCTTCCTGGTCGCTCTCGAACTCGCCGGGGGCGGACCCGGACCGCTCCTGCATGATGTTCTCGGCCTTCTGCTCCGCGTACTCCTTGTCCGCGGCGTCGATCTCCGCGTCGTCGAGCTCGTCGCTCTTGTCGGGCGTCCGCCCGAGCCAGCCGAGAATGGTCTCCTTGAGTGCCATGCCGCGACCGTACAGCCGGTCGCGTCAGTACGCAACCGCGCCGCGGCCGGTCTCGGCGGCGTGCTTCTGCTCGTCGGCCCGGTAGCTCGAGCGGACGAGAGGGCCTGCGAACACCGACCCGAACCCGAGCGCCTCGCCCTGCTCGCGAAGCCAGCGGAACTCGTCGGGGTGCACCCAGCGGTCGATCGGCGCGTGCTTCGAGGACGGTTGCAGGTACTGGCCGATCGTGACGACGTCGACGCCGTTCGCGCGGAGGTCGCTCATCGTCTCCACGACCTCGTCGTTCGTCTCGCCGAGGCCGACGATGATCCCCGACTTCGTCATCACGGGATAGTCGGCGACCTCCTTCGCGCGCCGGAGCAGCCAGAGGGCTCCGTCGTACGTCGTCTTGGCGCCGCGCATCCTCCGGTGGAGGCGACGGACCGTCTCGATGTTGTGGTTGAAGACCTCCGGGCGCGCGCCGAGGACAGTCGAGAGCGCGTCCTCCTCGGCGCCGAGGAAGTCGGGCGTGAGCACCTCGACCGAAGAGTCGGGGAGCTTCGCCTTCAGAGCGCGGATCGTCGCGGCGAAGTGGCCGGCGCCGCGGTCGTCGAGGTCGTCGCGGTCGACGGACGTGACGACGACGTGGCGGAGCCCCATCGTCGCCGCGGCCTGCGCGAGGCGAAGCGGCTCGAGCGGATCCGGCGCGTGCTCGGGCTTCCCCGAGTTCACGTAGCAGTAGCGGCACGCGCGGGTGCACGTGTCGCCGAGGATCTGGAAGGTGGCGGTGCCGCGGCCCCAGCACTCGCCGATGTTCGGGCAGCGCGCCTCCTCGCACACGGTCACGAGGCTCGCGCCGTGGAGGAGCTTGCGGACGTCGTAGTAGCGGCCGTCCGCGCTCGGCGCGCGCACCTTCATCCAGTCGGGACGGCGCGGGCGCTCGGCGACGGGGAGAGAGCTCTGCATGGGAATCCAGTCTAGAGCCGGGGTCGCCGGTCGCAGCCGGTCGAGCGGCGGGCGCCGCGTCAGGGGGAGACGATCGGCTCCGGCGCCAGCGTCGCCGCGTCGCCGCGCGAGAGCGCCTCGAACCGCAGCCCGAAGACATCGGCGATCGCGCTCGCGGCGGTATGGCGCACGTCGTCGACATGGAGCGGCTGGTCGAGCTCTCGCGCCATCGTCGTGAAGTGGGCTCCGTCGAGGCCGCAGGCGGTGATCCAGTCGGTGAACGGCGCGGGATCCAGGTCGACGTTCAGGGCATAGCCGTGGGTCGTGACCCAGCGGGAGGCGTGCACGCCGATCGAGGCGATCTTGCGCGGTCCCCGGCCCTCGCCCGGCGGCATCCAGACCCCGGTGAGGCCGTCGATGCGGACGCCGGCGAGGCCCGAGGCCGCGAGCGTCCGAATGAGTGCCTCCTCGAGGTCACGGACGTACTTCTTCAGGTCGCGGCCATGGCGGTTGAGATCGAGGATCGGATAGCAGACGAGCTGGCCGGGGCCGTGATACGTCGACTTGCCGCCGCGGTTCGTCTCGACGATCTCGACGTCCAGTCCCTCCGGGAGATGGAGCTCGGCTGTCTCGTCCGTCCTCCGGCCCAGCGTGATGACCGGCTCGTGCTCCAGCAGGATTACCGTGTCGGGGATTCGCGCCTCGGACACCGCGGCCGCGAGCGAGCGCTGGAGCGCGAAGGCCTCGCCGTAGGGCGTCGGGCCGTCGAGCTCGAGCAGGTAGGCGCGCTGCACGGAGCGAGCGTAGCGACCGCCGCTCACCCTGACCGCGCCTGACGTCAGTCCAGGCCCAGCGCGAACAGGACCATCACGAGCGCGAGCAAAACGACGGCGCCCGCGGTCATCCCGGAGCGTGCCAGCTCCCCGATCGAGCGCCTGCGTCGCGCGGACGAGCCGACCCGGCTCGCCGTCGCGCGCCTCGCGGTTGTCCGACCCGGGCCGGGCCGCCTGGACGGACCTGCCGCGCCCGCGTGGCCGCGGATGGCTCCGACACGCTCTTGCGGAACCGGGGAGGCCCATTGCCGCTCCAGCGCCTCGACGTAGTCGTCGGGCTTCATTCCCGCCTTCGACGTGAGACTGACGGCGATCGCCTCCTCGTCCGCGTGGTCGAGGAACGTCGTCAGCTCGGGCACGGTGAGCGGCACGCGCTTGTAGTAGTCGAGACAGAGCGGAGCCGGCGAGACGAACTGTCCTCCGCTCGGGCCGAGCACATCCTCTGAAAAGCGCCCGTAGAGCGTGTACTCGGAGACGTCCCAGGCGGAGGCCAGTGCACGAAGCCAGTGCCGGCCCGTCGTCCGCTCGATGTGTTCGAGCAGCGCGAGCGCGTTCTCGCGCTTCCAGGTAACGAGGCTCGAGATGAAGTCCGGCATGGGGAGATCGGCTGCGTCGAGGCCGAGGAGCTCCTCGGCCGATCGATGCCAGCGGACGTGATACGGCAACGACTCGTCGATGGCGCCCGGACGCGCGTACAGGCGGACGTCACCGTCGCCGTTTGCGACCGACGCGACGGAAAACGGACGGAGGAAGACGACGTCGGAGTCGGCGTGCACGAGGATGTCCGCGCTCAGCGACTCCGCGACGGCGAGCTTGACCAACTGCTGGAGCAGCCACCCTCGGACCGGCCGTCCACGGGCCTGCACCCAGATGTTCGATCGGAGGCCGATTCTCAGCGTGTCGATCCGATGCACCCAGAGCGGGAGCACTTCCTCCTTCGCCACGACATGGGTCCTGTTGCTCCGGAGCGGGCGGAACAGCGGAAGGTCGCCGCGATCGACCACGATCCAGTGCTCGAACGACGGCGCGCACGCCTCGAGGCTGCGGTTCAGCAGCGCGCAGCGTTCGAGGTCCAGCCGGTAGCTGGGCGTGACGAATGCGACCGATGTCAGCGCTGATTCCTCGATCCGACGGCGTCCCGGGTGACGACCCCCACCCTAACCAGCCTTCGATCATCCGGCCATGGCCGGTCCAGCGGCTTTCCCGCTCCGAGCGACGTCAGTCGCGTGCCTGGCCGAACATCCAGCGGTGCCCTTCGAGGTCCTCGGCCGTATAGAGCCGTAGGCCGGCGGCCGGGCTGTCCTCGAGCGGGCGGATGACCGTCGCGCCGGCCGCGACGGCCTGCGCGTGGTGCGCATCGACGTCGTCGACCGCGACGAAGAGGCCGTCGACGACCCACGGGTTGTCCTGCCAGCGGCGTGCCCTGCACCGCTCGCTGCCGGTGCCGCTCGGCTGGAACCCGAACGCCTCGGTCAGCCAGTCGATCGCAGCCCCGGCGTCCTCGTAGGCGATCATCGGGACGATGCGCTGCACGGCCGCTCCGACTACGGGCGCGTGTCGAAGCGCGGGAGATCGTCGTCGGGGAGGATCTCCCAGGGAGCGACCGAGCGGACGAAGATGTGCGCCTGCGGGACCTGGTCGAGCCCCTCGTCCAGCGCCGCGAGCCGGACCGCCGAGACCTCCGCATCCGGCCAGCCGGCGCCGAACAGGTTCGAGCCGCACGACGTGCAGAACGTCTTGGACTTGCCGTCCTCGGGCTGGAACGTCCGCAGCAGTTCCTCGCCCTCGAGGATCCGGATCGCGTCCGTCGCGATGCGCCCGCTCGTCGTGCTGCCGCCGCCCGAGAGCTTCTTGCAGCTCGCGCAGTGGCAGTGCACGACCCCGTCGAACGGCCCGGTCACCTCGAAGCGGACGGCGCCGCAGAGGCAGCTTCCCTGCATCGCCGCCACGCGGCCGCCGGTATTACGCGCCGGCATCGCTCCAGCCCTCGAGCCGCGCGCGCAGGTCGCGGAGGAACCCGCCGCTGTACGCGCCGTCGACGAGCCGGTGGTCGTAGGTCAGCGTGATGTTCATCAGCGGCCGGATCGCGATGACGTCCTGGCCGAGCGCGTCCTGCACCACCCAGGGCCGCTTCACCAGCGCGTACGTGCCGAGGATCGCGGCCTGCGGCTGGCTGATGACGGGCGTGCCGTGGAACGTTCCGTAGCCGCCGGGGTTCGTGATCGTGAAGGTCCCGCCCTGGACGTCGTCGGGCATCAGCTTCTTCGTGCGCGCGCGCTCCGCGACGTCGGCGATAGCGCGGGCGATGCCCAGCAGATTGAGATCCTGGGCGTTCCGGATCACCGGGACGATGAGGCCCTTCCCCTCCTCGAGCGACACCGCGATGCCGAGGTTGACGAACGATCGCGTGACGATCTTCTCGCCGCGGATCTCGCCGTTGACCCACGGCCAGTCGCGCAGCGTCTCGATCGCGGCCTTCGTGACGAACGCGAGGTACGTCGGGTTCACGCCGTGCTTGGCCTGGTACTCCTTCTTCAGCGCCTCCCGCGCGGCGACGACGCGCGACATGTCCACCTCGATCGCGCTCGTGACGTGCGCCGACGTGTCGAGCGAGCGGCGCATGTGCTCGGCGATCCCGCGCCGCATCGCGTTCATCGGCTCTTCCTGCTCGCCGACGCTCGGCGCGATCCCGACCGGGGTGGGCGGAACAGGGGTGACCGGAGGCGCCGGCGGCGCGGCGGCCGGTGGCGGCGCGGGCGCCGGAGCAGCGGGTGCGGGTGGTGCCGCCGGCGCGGCGGCCTGCGCGGGCGCCGCTTCGGGCGCCGGAGCAGCGACCGGCGGCGCCTCCGCCGGGACGGCCGGCTCGACGGGCGGCGGAGCTGCAGCTGCGCCCGACTCGATGTACGCGAGGATGTCCTTCTTCGTCACGCGCCCGCCCTGGCCGGTTCCCCGGATCGCACCTGGGTCGACGTTGTGCTCCGCCGCGATCCGGGCGACGACGGGCGAGACGAACGTCTTGCCGTTGCCGCCGGGGCTCGCGACCGGCTGCGCCGCCGCGGGCGTCGGGGTCGGCTCGGCCGGCGGCTCGGGAGCGGCGGCGGCAGCAACCGGCTCCTCGGCAGCAACCGGCTCCTCGGCAGCCGGCGCCTTCTCGGCGACGGGCGCCTCGGCCGGCTCGGCGGCTGGCGGCGGCTCGGCAGCAGGGGCCTCAGCGGGAGCGGCGCCGGCCGGCGCGATGACGGCGAGCACCGTCCCCACCTCGACGGTCTCGCCCTCCTGGACGCGGACCTCGGCGAGGATGCCCTCACCGGGGCTCGGGACCTCGGTGTCGACCTTGTCGGTGGAGATCTCGAGCAGCGGTTCGTCCTGCGCGATCGTCTCACCCGGCTGCTTCAGCCAGCGGGTGACGGTCCCCTCGGACACGGACACGCCCATCTGGGGCATCACGACCTCGACCTGGGTTCCGGTGCTCATCTCTCCTCCTGTCGCGGCCTGGCGACTGCTCTCAGTACGCGGCGAGGTCGCGGAGCGCGGCTGCGACGTCGTCCACCTGGGGGATGAATGCCTTCTCGAGCGTCGGGGCGAACGGGACGGGCGCGTCAGGCGCCGCGACGCGGCGAACGGGCGCGTCGAGCTGCTCGAACGCCTCCTCGGCGATCGTCGCCGCGATCTCCGCTCCGAAGCCGCCGGTCTTCGTGTCCTCGTGGAGGACGAGCGCCTTCGAGCAGCGTGCGACGCTCTCGAGCACCGCCTCGCGGTCCCACGGGATGAGCGTGCGAAGGTCGAGGATCTCGACCGAGATCCCCTCGTCGGCGAGCTTCGTCGCCGCCTCGTCCGCGGTGTAGACCATCGCGCCCCACGTGATCACGGTCACGTCCTCGCCGCCGCGGTGGGTGCGCGCCTTCCCGAACGGCGTCGTGTACCGGTCCTCGGGCACCTCGCCCTTGATCCGGCGGTACAGGTGCTTGTGCTCGAAGTACAGGACCGGGTTCGGGTCCTCGACCGCCGTCGCGAGCAGGCCCTTCGCGTCCTCGGGCGTCGACGGGCACACGATCTTGAGGCCCGGGATGTGCGCGAAGCTCGACTCGGGGTTCTGCGAGTGGAAGGGGCCGCCCGAGAACCCGCCGCCCGACGGCAGGCGCAGGACGATCGGGATCGGTGTGCCCGCGCGGTAGCGCTGCTTCGCCGCGACCGTGACGAGGTGGTCCCACGCGCACGACACGAAGTCGGCGAACTGCATCTCCGCGATCGGGCGCAGCCCCATCAGCGCCGCGCCGGTCGCGCCGCCGACGATCGCCGTCTCCGACAGCGGCATGTCGAGGACGCGGTGCGCACCGAACTCCTCCTGGAAGCCCTGCGTCACCTTGAACGCGCCGCCGTACACGCCGACGTCCTCGCCGAGGACGAACACGCGCTGATCGCGACGCATCTCCTGCCGGAGCCCGTCGCTGATCGCCTGGAGATACGTCTTCTCTGCCATGCGCTATCTCCGGTGACGGTTTCGCGCCTCGGTCGTGCGAGATGCAAGCGAGGCGAGGACGCAGGGAGTGTCCGTATTGGTGAATACGGACGCGACTGAGGACGAAGCATCGCGCCGCAGATTGCGCGACCGAGCGGCACTAACCGTTGCCGGAGGCAGCGCCATTATTACTTGTGGTGCGGCGTCTCGAGCTCCTCGGGCGTCGCGTAGACGCCGTCGAGCAGGGTCGCCGGATCGGGCAGCGGGGATTCCTCGGCGCGCTGGATCGCCTCGTTGAGGATGCGCTTGACCCCGTCGCGGATCTCGTCCTCCTCGTCCTCGGTGAGGGAGGCGTTGTCGCGCAGCCAGCCGCGGAAGCGCTCGATCGGGTCGCGCTGCGCCCACTCCTCGAACAGCTCCTTCGGGACGTAGAAGGCGTCGTCGTGAACCGCGTGGCCCTCCATCCGGAGCGTCACGGACTCGATCAGCGTCGGGCCGCCGCCCTCGCGCGCCTTCTCGATCGCGCGCTTCGCCTCGCGGTACACCGCGAGGACGTCGGTCCCGTCGACGACGACGCCGTCGAAGCCGTAGGCGGCGGCGCGGTCGGCGAGGTGGTCGACCGCGTATTCGAGGTGGGCGGGCGTCGAGTACGCCCACTGGTTGTTGTCGATCACGAACACGACCGGCAGCCGGCGGACGCCCGCGAGGTTCATGCCCTCGTGCGCGTCCCCGCGCGCGGACGCGCCCTCGCCGCACCAGGCGATCGCGACGCGCTTCTCCTCGCGGATGGTGAACGCGAGGCCCATGCCCACCGCGACCGGCAGCATCGCGGGCAGGTGGCTCACCATGGCGTACAGCCCGAGCCGGGAATCGCCCATGTGGACGTTCCCGTCGCGGCCGGCCATAGGGCCGTCGACCCGGCCCATGTACTGCGCGAAGACGCGCCACGGCTCGATCCCGCGCGTGACGTGGACCCCCATGTCGCGCTGGAGCGGCGTCCCGACGTCGTTCGGCCCCATCGCGGTCGCGACGCCGACCGCGGATGCCTCGTTGCCGCGGCCCGTGTAGAACGAGCCCGGGATCTTGCCCTGCTTGTAGAGGATGTGGCCGCGCTCCTCGATCCCGCGCGTCATGAGCATGTTGCGGTACATGCCGAGCAGGTCCTCGCGGTCGAGGCCCGCTTCCCTCACCTCTTGCAGTGTCTCGACCGGCTCGGCCTCGCGGACTGCCATGTTCGCGCGCTCCCCTTTCCCTGGGCGACGATCGGCTGAGACTCTAGCGGCTCGGGTGGCGGACGGACCTGCGCCCGTACGCCCTGCGACGTCCGGTTTTCCGCAGGTCGAAGAGGCGGCCCGCGGGAGCGCGGAGACGACCCCGCCGTCCTAGGGTTCCGGGCATGACGGCGTTCATTGCACGGCCATTTCGGCTCCAAACGGCGCGCGAGCTCGCCTTCCTCCTGCTCGGCGGGCTGACGGCGATCGGCGGGTTCGTGATCCAGAGAGCGACCCCGACGCCGCCCGCGCTCTCGTCGCCTCGGCGCACTCGGAGGCGAAGACCGTCGACGCCGCGCTCTCGGCCCTCGTCGCCTCGTGCCGCATCCCCGGGCGCCGTCGGGTACCTGCTGAAGGAGCGCGTCGGAGACGTGGAGGGGGCGCTCGAACACGGGGATCGCCGAGGCGCTCATCGTGACCGAGAGCGCCATCGAGAAGCACGTGCGCCAGATCTTCTCGAAGCTCCGACTCGCACCCGCAGAGGGAGACCACCGCCGCGTCCTCGCGGTGCTCGCCTATCTGCGCTCGACGTCCTGAGGCCTACAGTTCGGCTGTGGTGAGCGCGAAGCGGAACTGGATCCAGGAGGAGCGCCGGCGGACGCTCGGCGACTGGGTCGCCTTCTGCCCCGCATGCGGGCACGTCGCGCGGTACTTCGAGGAGCACGAGGACGCGCGGCCGACGGTCTGCCCGCAGTGCTCGACCACGCTCGTGTCCCGCTGCCCGTCGTGTGACGCACGGCTGCCCTCGGCATTCCAGGTCGAGTGCGAGGAATGCGGCGCCGAGCTCCGCCCGAACGAGCTCTTCGGCGGGCCGATCCGCCGCACGCGACGCTAGGGAATCCGAACGGTTCCCGCGCGGGTCGCCCGGAGCCCGCTCGCGTCGCTCCGGACCGCCACGGCGTAGGCCCAGCGACCGCGCGGCAGGACCGGTGTCCGGCCACCGAACGTTCCGTCCTCGATGCGGAGCGGCGCGACAACCGAGCGGCGCGCCGAGGCGGACACGGAGCTCGGCACGGCAGCGGATGCACTTCGCCTCGGTGCCGGTGACGACGAGTCGGCCGCCCCGGGCGACGCCGCGTAGCGAGCGGACGACCGGCGGCCCGGCCGACCAGAGAATCCCGCCGAGGACGTGGCCGCGGAAGAGCGGCTCCAGCGTACGACTCCTGCGTGTGCCCGAGGGCCGTGTACCACGAGCGGCCGCCGTCGTAGAGCTGCGACCAGGCGATCGGGTGGTCGCCGCCCATCGCGCTGTCACCGGGCGTGTAGCTCGCTTCGTCGAGCGTCGCGAGGACACGCGCTGTTCCGCGGGGGTTCGTCGCGAACGCGTACCACTCGTCGGTTCGCCGCCAGCGCCGCGGGAGCCCTCGGGTGGAAGCGTCACGCGGATCGGAGACGACGATCGTCCCCGGCTGGATCTGCGGATGGGCCTTGAAGTACGCGCCGACGAGCCCGCCGTACCACGGCCAGTCGTGCTCGGTGTCCGAGGCGGAGTGCACGCCCGCAAACCCGCCACCCGACCGGATGTAGCGCTGGAACGCCGCCTGCGCGCGGTCGTCGAGGACGTCTCCGGTCGTCAGCAGGAAGACGACGACGTCGTAGCGCCGTAGTCGCTGGTCGCTGAAGACGGCTGCGTCCTCGGTCGGCGTCGACCCGGAAGCGGTTCCGGGCGCCGAGCTCGCGCAGCGTCTGGACGGCGGCCGGGATCGAGTCGTGTCGGAAGCCGGCGGTCTTCGTGAAGAGCAGGATCCGGAGCTCCGGCGGCGCAGGCGCCCCGGGCGACGAGCCTCCGCCGAGAAGCGCCGCGACGACGGCGAGCACGAGGACGGCGGCTGCGCGCGTCGTCGGCACGACGGGGACACGGTAGCCCGCGGCGGCGGTGAGGAAACGCGTCAGCGCGGGGCGCCGCGGCGGACGTCGTACCAGACGTGCGCGCGGCCCTTCCACAGCGCGGACCCGCCCTGGCGCATGCCGCACTTCTCCATCACCCGCTGCGACGCCACGTTGTCCGGTGTCGTCCACGCCACGATCCGCTCGAGGCCGACCCGATCGAACACATCGTGGATCGCGGTCGTCGCCGCTTCGGACGCGAGGCCCTCGCCCCACCGCTCGCGTGCGATCGCCCAGCCGATCTCGTCCTTCACCTCTGTCGCCGACCACTCGGGCGCGTGCATCAGGCCGACGCGACCGACGAGCGCACCGGTCCGGCGGTCGACGACCGCGAAGCGCCCGAAGCCGTGCTCCTCGAAGCTCCGCTCGTACCGCTCGATCGCAGCGCTCGCGTCGTCCCGAGTCCCGTACGGCAGCCACCGCGCCACGTCGGGCTGAGTAACGAGCTCGAACAGCGCGTCGACGTCGTCGGGCTCCCACCGGCGGAGGACGAGCCGTGCCGTCTCGATCCGCATCCGTTACCGATGCCGAGCGCCGATCCGTGCGGTGCGCGTCGCGGCCGGAGGCCGGCTTTGCCGGCCGGGAGGCCAGCCGCGGGTCACCGGTGCGGTGCGCTGAAGGAGGGGGCTCGTGGGGGAACCATGGGTTCCCCCACGATCAAAACATCGTCCCGACGATCTGCGAGAACCGGATCACCGTGACGGTGTCCTCGTCCGAGACCGGGCGGTTGTACAGCCGCCCGAGCCACTCGGTGAACTCGTCGACCCGGCGGATCTCGGGGTTGTCGTGCTCGATCTCGCGCGGCGAGAGCTCGGCGAGCTGCTTCACCTCGACCTTGTCGATGACCGCGTCGAAGACCTTCTCGCGCTGCCCGTACCGCGCGCCGACGAGCACCGTGACGATCATTCCCTTGCGGTACTTCGACGACTTGTCGCCGAGGCGGATCGTCGCGGTCTTCCTCCCGGTCCGCAGCTGGTCGGCGACGACGGGCGAGTAGAAGTTGAGCGCGAACGTCGGCACCAGCCGCGAGCCTAACGGCTCGCGCGCCTAGATTGCACCCTCGGCCAGCGCCTCGACCGCCTTCCGCGCCATCTCCTTCTCGCCGCCGTAGGAGAGAAGCGCGGGCGTGTCCTCGAGCGGCACCCACCGCGCCTCCGCGACCTCGATCTCCATGCCCGGCGGCAAATCGCCGATCCGGCCGCCCTTCGCGCGGAGAAGGAAGAAGGAGACGACCTTGAAGATCCGCTCGCCGTCCCAGGTGTAGACGTACCGCACGTCGCCGAGCTTCCGGTCGACGACGGCGCGGACGCCCGTCTCCTCGAGGACCTCGCGGACGGCGGTCTCGGGGCCTCGCTCCCCCGGGTCGATCAGGCCCTTTGGGAGCGCCCAGACCTGGGGCCGGTGGTGCTCCCGCCGCGGTCGCACGACCGCGGCGAACCACCGGCCGCGCATGCGTCGGACGACCACCCCGCCGGCGGAGAACTCACGGCGCACCTGCATATTGTCGCCGTTTCGAGTCGATCCGGGATCTAAGTCACTTCGACTCAGATCAACCGCAGCCGCAGCGCTCGGAACGTGCTATAACCCAGGTATTGGCACTCTCGATATTCGAGTGCCAGAAGCGTGACGTTCAAGCAACAGTCTCTCAGGGAGGCATTCGTATGGATCTGCAGCCCCTTGGTGACCGCCTCATCGTGGAGGTCCTCGACGAGGAGTCCACGACGGCGAGCGGCATTGTTCTGCCGGATACGGCGCAGGAGAAGCCGCAGCGCGGCAGGGTCCTGGCCGTTGGCCCGGGCCCGCGGGATGAGGATGGGGAGTACATCAAGATGGATGTGGAGGAGGGTGACGAGATCATCTTCTCCAAGTACGGCGGTACCGAGATCAAGATCGGTGCCGATGAGGTCTTGATCCTGCGCGAATCGGATGTGCTCGCGAAGGTCGTAACCACGGGTGGCAAGGGCAAGCGCAAGCTCGCCGGCGCCGCCGCCTAGCTCGTTTCGCTCAGGAGGAAGAGGAGATATGGCTCACAAGGAGCTGAAGTTCAACGAGGACGCGCGCCGCGCGCTCGAGCGGGGGGTCAACACCCTTGCCGACGCGGTGAAGGTGACGCTTGGCCCGAAGGGCCGTTATGTCGTCCTTGACAAGAAGTTCGGGGCGCCGACGATCACGAACGACGGTGTCACGATCGCCCGTGAGATCGAGGTCGAGGACCCGTTCGAGAACCAGGGCGCGCAGCTTGTCCGCGAGGTCGCGACGGCGACCAACGATGTCGCCGGTGACGGCACGACGACCGCGACGGTGCTTGCCCAGGCGATCGTCCGCGAGGGCCTGAAGAACGTCGCCGCGGGCGCGAACCCGATGGGGCTCAAGCGTGGCATCGAGCAGGCCGTGGAGAGGATCGTCGAGGATCTGAAGAAGCAGTCGGTCGAGGTGTCGGGCAAGGAGGACATCGCCCGGGTCGCGACGATCTCGTCGCGTGAGCGGGAGATCGGCGACGTGATCGCGGACGCGATCGAGAAGGTCGGCAAGGACGGCGTCGTGAACGTCGAGGAGGGGCAGACGTTTGGTCTCGAGCTCGAGTTCACGGAGGGGATGCAGTTCGACAAGGGCTATCTGTCGCCGTACATGATCACCGACGCCGAGCGCATGGAGGCCGTGCTCGACGATCCGTATGTGCTGATCGCCAACCAGAAGATCGGTGCGGTCAAGGATCTGCTCCCGATCCTGGAGCAGGTCATCCAGGCCGGCCGGCCGCTGCTGATCGTGGCCGAGGACGTCGAGGGCGAGGCGCTCGCGACGGTCGTCGTCAACAAGCTCCGTGGTGTCTTCACCGCCGTCGCCGTCAAGGCGCCGGGCTTTGGTGACCGGCGCAAGCGGATGCTCGAGGACATCGCGATCCTCACCGGTGGCGAGGTGATCACCGAGGAGATGGGGCTGAAGCTCGAGAACACGAAGCTCTCGCAGCTTGGCAAGGCCCGCAAGATCGTGATCGACAAGGACTCGACCACGATCGTGGACGGGGCCGGCGACTCGGAGGCGATCAAGGGCCGCATCAAGCAGCTGAAGGCGGAGGTCGAGAACACCGACTCCGACTTCGACCGCGAGAAGCTCCAGGAGCGCCTTGCGAAGCTGTCCGGCGGCGTCGCGGTCGTCAAGGTCGGCGCTGCGACCGAGACCGAGATGAAGGAGAAGAAGCACCGCGTCGAGGACGCCCTCCAGGCGACCCGCGCCGCGCTCGAGGAGGGCATCGTCGCCGGCGGCGGCGTCGCGCTCCTGAATGCGGCAGACACGGCGAAGAAGGGCTTCGAGACGCTCGAGGGCGACGAGAAGACCGGCGCGGCGATCATCCTCCGCTCGCTCGAGGAGCCGGTGCGCCAGCTCGCGTACAACGCGGGCCTCGAGGGCTCGGTCGTCGTCAACCAGGTCCGCTCGGCGAAGAAGGGCTTCGGCCTGAACGTCGACTCGGGCGAGATCGAAGACCTCGTCAAGCAGGGCATCATCGACCCGACGATGGTCACCCGGTCGGCGCTGCAGAACGCCGCGTCGATCGCGAAGAACATCCTCACCACCGAGGCGATCGTCGCCGAGGCGCCCGAGAAGGCCGCCCCGGTCGGTGGTGGCATGCCGGACATGGGCGGGATGATGTAAGACCCGTGGGGGAACCCTGGTTCCCCCACGAGCCCCCTCCTCCTGCGCTTCGCACGGGTCGAGCGGGGTTGGGCTCCCGCCGGGCAAAGCCCGGCTCCGCCCGCGAAGCATCGCTCACGGATCAACGCCGGGGGGCCGACGCGAGTCGGCCCTCCGCGTTCTCCTCCGCGGCCGTAGGCCAGAGGAGGACGCGGCGAAGCCGCGGACGAGGGTCGTCAGCGCGTTCCGCCACGCCTCCTCCTCGTCGCCCTCCGGCAGCAGGCGAAGGACCGCTCCACGCAGCTCGGCGTTGGCGAGCCCCTCCAGCATCGCGATGAACTCGACCGCCGCCTCCGGGACGGGCTTGTCTCCGAGGAGACCGGCCGCCTCGAGCCGCTCCACCTTGGCGAGCAGCTGTTCCCACGTCCGCTGTCGCGCCGCGACGAGCTCCGGCCCTCCGTCGAGCCCGGGGACGACGCGCTGAAAGGCGATGCGGTAGAGGGCGGGGTGCTCGAGCACGAGGCGGCGGAACGCGACGACGCCGACGTCGACGAGGTCACCGGCAGGGTCGTCGGTCTCGACGAGCGTGCTCGATCTCGCTGTAGAGGACTGCGAACGCGTCGCGGGCGAGCGCGTCGACGACGAGGCCCTCCTTCGAGCCGAACAGGCTGTAGACGGCGCGGGTCGAGGTTCCCGCCGCGTCGGCGACGGCCCGGACGGACACCGCCGCGGGGCCGCCCTCGGCGACCAATCGCTCCGCCGCCTCCAGCAGCGCGGCGCGCGTCCGTTGGTCGTGCTCGCGCGGTCGTCCCATGGTTGACAGCCTATAGCGAAACGTGTTACGTTACATGTAACGTTACATGTAACGAAAGGAGGCGGACATGTACGTCATCGTCCAGCACGAGCTCACCGACCCGCCGGCGGCGTTCGCCCGGGGCGAGCGGCTCAAGAGCGGAGAGGGCGCCCCGCGCGGCGCGCAGGCGCTCCAGTTCTATCCGAGCCGGGACGGCACCGCCGTCACCTGCCTCTGGGAGGCGGGCTCCGTCGCCGACGTCCAGGCGTTCGTCGACGAGACGCTCGGCGACGCGAGCGTGAACCGCTGCTACGGCGTCGACGAGTCGGCCGCCTTCGCCGCCACGGCGCCCGGGCTCCCGCGAGCGGCCGGTCGCGGCCCCGCATAGCGCGCTCGTACATCCGCCGCCGGTCCGGCCGACGGCCGGCGGCGGATCGCCGCGGGTCCAGGGCCGGGCGGAGACCTGACAGAATCGGCGCCATGACGCTCTGGTCGGGACGCGTGGGACGGGTCGCTCGACCCTGCCGTCTGGGAGTTCCTCCACGCGAACGACGCGGAGCTCCTTCCGTACGACTGCACCGCCACGGCCGAGCACGCCGCGCGGCTCCACGGGGCGGGCCTGCTCACCGCCGACGAGCTCAACGACGTCGAGGAGCGCCTCTCGGGGCTCGCCCACGACCCGTCGTCGATCCTCGAGGAGGACGAGGACGTCCACTCCGCGATCGAGCGCGTGCTCGGTCCGGTCGGCCGGAAGATCCACGCCGGGCGGTCGCGCAACGACCAGGTCGCGGCGGCGTTCCGCCTCTACGTGCTCGACGCGTGCGCCGAGGCGCGCGAGGAGATCGACGCCCTCGCGCTCGTCACCCTCTCCTTCGCCGAGGCCGAGGCCGAGACGCTCATGCCCGGCTACACGCACCTCCAGCGCGGCCAGCCGGTCACGCTCGGGCATCACCTGCTCGCCTGGGTGGAGATGCTCGAGCGCGACCGCACGCGGTTCGCCGCGGCCGAGGAGGCGGCGTCGCCGAGCCCGCTCGGCGCGGGCGCGGTCGCGGGCTCCACGCTCGGGATCGACCCTCCAGAGGGCCAGATGCGCAACTCGATCGACGCCGTCTCGGACCGTGACTTCGCCCTCGACTACCTCTTCGCCGCCGCGATGCTCTTCGGGCACCTGTCGCGGATGGGCGAGGAGATCGTGCTGTGGGCGACGTCCGAGTTCGGGTTCGTGAAGCTCCCCGAGAACGCGTCGACCGGCTCGTCGATGATGCCCCAGAAGCTCAACCCGGACGTCGCCGAGCTCGTTCGCGGGAAGGCGGGGACGGCGATCGGGCGCCTGACCGGGCTCCTGGCCACCGTGAAGGGCCTGCCGCTCTCGTACGACCGCGACCTGCAGGAGGACAAGGCGCCGGTGTTCGGGGCGCGCCGCGACGTGCTGCTCGCGCTCCAGGCGATGACGGTCCTGGTCAGCGGGCTCGAGGCGAACCGTGAGCGGCTCGCCGAGGCGGTCGCGGACCCGCTCCTGCTCGCGACCGACGTCGCGGAGGACCTCGTGAAGGGCGGCGTCCCGTTCCGCGAGGCGCACGAGCAAGTGGCCGCCTCGGTCCGCGACGAGTCGTACGTGGCCAGCACCACGGCGGCGGAGAGCGTCGCCGCGCGCGCGGCGCCTGGCCCGGGCGGGGTCGTCGAGGCCATCGCGGCGGCGCGGAAGCGGTTCGGCGCCAGCCGCTAGGTCCCATCGCGTGTGACGCCGGCGCCCGTCGGCGACGTACCTCGGATGGAAACCGACCATCCGGAGGGACGAACCGATGAAACGAATCGCACTCGTGGCGGGCCTCGTGCTCGTCGCCGCAGCGCTCGCGGGCGTGCTGCGCCCCGAGGGCGCGAGCGCCGTCGACCCGGCGCTTGCCACCGACACCGTGAGCGTCACCGGCACGGGCGTCGTGACCGCGGTCCCCGACCGCGCCGAGATCTCTGCAGGTGTCGAGACGCGCGCGGCGACCGCGCGGGCGGCGCTGCAGGCGAACGCGACTGCGATGGAGAGGTCCTCGCCGCGCTCGAGGCTCGCGGGGCAAAGGACGTCACGACGCAGACGGTTTCGCTCTCGACGTCCGTCGACGACCAGGGGCAGCCGAACGGGTTCGTGGCCTCGAACGTCGCGTCGGCCGAGACGACGCTCGCGGGCGCCGGGGCGCTCATCGACGCCGCGGTCGCGGCGGGCGCGAACACGATCTACGGGCCTTCGCTCTCCCGCTCGGATGCCGACGCCCTCTACGACCAGGCGCTCGAGAAGGCCGTCGCGGACGCGAAGGACCGCGCCGCGCTCCTCGCGAAGGCCGCGGGCCGCGAGCTCGGCCGGGTCACGGCGATCGTCGAGTCGGGCTCGACCGCGGTGCCGTTCGCCGCGAAGGAGGGCATGCGCCCGTGACGCTGCGACTCCCGTCGTCTCGGGGCCGCAGGACACGACCGCGACGGTGAGCGTCACCTACGAGCTCCGGTAGCGTGCCGAGCGGCCGCGGCGCCCAGGCGACGAGCAGTCCCCGGGCGCCACGGCGTCGTGCATCAGCCGGTCGCGGGCGCGGGCGGCGCGGCCGGCACCGCGGCCGTCGCGCCCTTCCCGTGCGTGACGAGCGAGTGGCTCGTGTGCTCGGTCCCGTAGCCGCCCGGGACCGGGATGTAGAACTCGGGGTAGCCCCACATGCCGTGCTCGGAGACGTCCAGGCCGGCCGCCTCGACCGCGGGCTCGGCGCGGATGCCGACCGTCACCTTCATCGCCCAGAGGACGACGAACGACGCGGTGAACGTGAATGCGCCGACCGCGACGAGGCCCAGCACCTGCACGCCGAGCTGGTGGAGCCCGCCGCCGTAGAACAGCCCGGCCTGGCCCCACTCGAGCGACTCGGCGAGCTTCGGCACCGTCAGGAACCCGAGCGACAGCGTCCCCCAGACCCCCGCCATGCCGTGCGCGGCGAGCGCGCCGACCGGGTCGTCGATCCCGACCCGCTCGACGAGGAGGACGCCGAGCACGACGATCGCGCCGGCGACGAGGCCGATGACGATCGCCGCCCACGGAGCGACGAACGCGCAGGCCGCGGTGATCGCGACGAGCGCGCCGATCGCGCCGTTCAGCATCATCGACAGGTCGGGCTTCCGGATCACGATCCACGCCGTGACCATCGCGCCGATGCACGCCCGGCCGCCGCCGCGAGGTTCGTGTTCAGCGCGACGTACGCGAAGAACCCGACGCCGCCGTAGTCGACGCTCAGCGTCGAGCCCGGGTTGAAGCCGAACCACCCGAACCAGAGGATGAACACGCCGAGAGTCGTGTAGGCCATGTTGTGCCCGGGGATCGCCTGCGGCTTGCCGCCGACGAACTTGCCGATCCGCGGCCCGAGGAGCAGCGCGCCGGCGAGCCCGGCGAGCGCACCCTGGTAGTGGACGACCGTCGAGCCGGCGAAGTCCTGCATGCCCTTCGAGAACAGCCAGCCGTCGCCGCTCCAGACCCAGTGCGCGACGACCGAGTAGATGAGCGTGTAGGCGACGCCGAAGACGATGTAGACCCAGAGCCGTGCCCGCTCGGCCATCGCGCCCCACACGATCGCGAGCGACACGGCCGCGAAGGCGGTCTGGAACAGCAGAGCGGCTCCGCCCGGGATCGCGCCGAACCACGAGTACGGCTTCTGCCCGACGGCGAGCAGCTCGTCGACCGACGGGAAGAAGCCCGAGCCGCCGACGAGGCCGTTGCCCCCGTCGCCGAACGCGATCCCGAAGCCGACGAGGTAGAAGACGATCGCCGCGATCCCGAGCACGAGCGCGTTCTTCGCGGCGATGTGGCCGACGTTCTTCATCCGCGTCAGCCCCGCCTCGAGGAAGGCGAACCCCGCCTGCATGAAGAGGACGAGGACGCCTGCGATGACGACCCACAGGGTGCTTGCGGCAAGGCCGAGCTCTTCCGTGGTCATCGACTCACCTCCATTTCGGTCAGCTTCTGACCCGTGCGGTTGTGGGTCACATTGGTGACGGGCGACATCCAGCAGATCCCGTCGCCGTTGACATGGCCCGTCCGCGCCGCGTCCGCGATCGCGTCGATGACCTCCTCGGCGATCTCGTCGCGGACGATGAACGTCAGGTGCGCCTTGGGGAGGAACCGCGACTCGAACACCCGGCCCCGGTACTCGTGCGTGATCCCCTTCTCGCGCCCGTGGCCGACCGCCTCGACAACGGTCACGCCGATGTGGCCGGTCTGCTCCTCGACCGCCTCCATCACGGTCTCCACGCGATCGCGCACGACCACTGCCTCGACCTTGATCACGGTGATCCCTCCTTCCCAGCCACCGCCGTCTCCTCTCGTCGGTCCAACACGAAAAGCCCCACCTCTCCCGCGGGAGAGATGAGGCTCCATTGCCCTCGGCGGGGACGGCGTCGTCCCTGCCTGCGCTCCACCATAGAGAAAGCCGCGGCGTGCGCGCAACCCTCGGACGAACGGCGTGTCACGACACGGAATCCGCGCGCCGAGGTGCCGCGCCGGGATCCCCGCGTCCGCGGGTTCGAGTGCCGAGGTAGTTGCGGCGCCGGGGCGCCGCCTTCAGGGGTGTGCCCCGCCGGAGGCGGGGATCAAGCGGCGGGATTCCGCTCCTGCGGAATCCCGCTTCGCGGACCAGGACCGGTGCGGTTCTCCGTACTAGGCGCGTTTCGGGGACGGTGCTACGCTCGGCCCACGATGCTCGCTCACGTCTAGGACACCCGTTGCCGAGGCCCGCCTGGAGCGGAGCCGTATTCGGCCTGTCCTGAGACAGTTCGTTCGAAGGGAGTGCAGCACCGTGAAAGAGCTATCGCCCGTACCGCCCGACGCGTTGGCCGTCGAGGCGCGCGAGCTGAGAAAGGAGTTCGTCCGGAAGGACAGGAAGCGCGGCAAGCGTCGCGTCCCGGCGCTCGCCGGGATCACGCTCGATGTCGCGCGCGGTGAGTGCGTCGCCATCCTCGGGCAGAACGGCTCGGGCAAGTCGACGCTGGTCCGCCTCCTCTCGACGCTCCTGCTGCCCGACGGCGGCCTCGCGCGGGTGTTCGGCTACGACGTCGTCCGCGACGACAAGGCCGTGCGGAGGCTCGTCAACCGCGTGTCGGTCGAGGCGAGCTTCTTCAAGAAGATGTCGCCGTCGGAGAACCTCCACTACGCGGCCCGGTTCTACGGGATGACGCCGTCCGAGACCCGCGAACGGATCCCGTTCATCCTCGAGCGGGTCGGCTTCCCGCCGGACCGTCGCACCGAGCCGATGGAGAACCTCTCGCGCGGCATGCAGCAGAAGGTCGCGCTCGCCCGCGCGCTCCTCACCTCACCGGTCCTGCTGCTGCTCGACGAGCCGACGACGGGGCTCGACCCCCGCTCGAAGCTCGAGGTGCAGGACTTCATCCGCGAGATGCGGGCCGCGCACGACTCGACGATCCTGCTCTGCACGCACGACCTCGCCGAGGCCGAGGCGCTCGCGGAGCGGATCGGGATCCTCGACCGCGGCGAGCTGCTCGCGCTCGAGCCGGCCGACGAGCTGAAGGCGCGCTTCGGCGCCGACACGCTCGAGGAGGCGTTCTTCGTGGCCACCGGCCGCGGGTTCGAGGACGAGGTCGACGAGCTCGACGCGGAGGAGAGGAAGGTGCTCGCATGAGGGCGATCGCACTCGAGCTGAAGCACGAGCTCATCGGCCTCGCCGGCGTCGTCGAGCGGAACGTCTACCTCACCCGGCGCTACATCTACTGGGATCTCGCGTTCTTCGTCTGGACGGTGGCGAACACGCTCACCATCGTCTTCATCGCGGAGGGGATCGAGGCGAGCGGCGGCGAGATCGACGTGGCCCGCGCGACGACGACATTGCTCATCGGCGCGGTTGTCTGGGCCTACCTCGGGATCATCTTCGAGTTCATCACGGAGACGGTCGCCTGGGAGCGCTGGGAGGGCACGATCGAGTACACGTTCATGGCGCCGCTGTCACGCGCGATGCACCTCGGCGGCTCCGGTGTCTTCGCGGTGCTCTACGGCCTCGTCCGGGCGATCCTGCTGTTCATCGTCGTCGCCGCCTTCTTCGGCCTGCAGTTCGACGACGCGAACTTCGTCGCCGCGCTCGTGATCCTCGTCGTCGCCTCGGTCTCGTTCTTCGGGATCGGGATGATGACGGCCGTCCTGCCGCTCATCTCGCCGGAGAAGGGCGCGCAGCTCGGGTTCGTCGCACAGGGGATGCTGCTCGTGGTCTCGGGCGTCTACTACCCGGTCGACGTCCTGCCGCAGTGGATGCAGTGGCTCGCCACGATCTCGCCCGCGACGTACGCGCTCGAGGGCATCCGCGCCGCGATCCTCGACGGTGCCGACGTCACAGAGCTCTGGGGTGACGTCTGGCCGCTCCTGATCATCGGGACGGTGTGCATCCCGCTCGGGCTCTGGATCTTCAACCGCGGCGAGGTGTACGCCAAGCGCCACGGGAAGCTGAAGCGGTCGGGATGATGCGCATCCGACCCGCCGAGGACAGCGAGCTCGACGCATACGTCGCCGTCTGGAACGCCATCACGCCGGACGAGCCCGCCGACCCGCGCCAGCAGCGGGAGCGGCGGGAACGGGACGGGCGGCGGCTGTACCTCCTCGCCGAGCGTGGCGGAGAGGTCGTCGGCTGCGGGTTCGCCGGTCCGTCGCAGTCCGAGGGGCGCGGCTTCCTCTCGCCTCGGGTGCTCCCCGGCGCGCGGCGCGCCGGGATCGGCACCGCGTTGCTCCGCGAGCTCGCCTCCCATCTGACGGGGCTGGGATTCGCGACCGCCTCGGGCACGTCGACGGGAGCGACGACGGCTCGCTCGCGTTCGCCGAGCGGTTCGGGTTCGAGGAGGTCGACCGCCAGGTCGAGCAGGTGCTCGTCGTCGGCGAAGCGCGGGTCGGCGCCCGACCCTCCCGACGGGGTCTCCTTCGTCACGCTCGCCGACCGCCCCGAGCTGCTGCGTGAGAGCTACCCACTCGCGACGGAGGGCTACGCGGACATGGCGCGTGTACACGTCGGTCACGATCACGCTCGACGACTGGCTCTCGGGCGACGACGCGAACCTGCCGGAGGGGTCGTTCGTCGCGCTCGCCGGCGACGAGGTCGTGGGGCTCTCCGGTCTCTGCCGGAACCCGGACGGCGCGGTCGAGGACGGGCTGACGGTCGTCCGGCGCGACTGGCGCCGACGCGGCCTCGCGGAGGCGCTCAAGCGGGCCAAGCTCGCATGGGCGGCCGCGAACGGCGTCGAGCAGATCGCCACCTGGACGCAGACCGGCAACGACGCGATGCGGGCCTCAACGAGCGGCTCGGCTACCTGTACCGAAGCGTCAGCATCACCGTCCGCGCGGATCTCCCGGTCGCCTGAGGCGGCGGCGTGCACCGGCTGTCCGCGACCACCGTCTGGTACGCGTACGAGGCGGTCGCGTCGTTCCTGTGGGCGACGGTCTTCACGGTCACGGCGTACTACTTCGTCACCGAGGTCGGCATGAGCCCGCTCGAGCTCGTGCTCGTCGGCACCGTGATGGAGCTCTCGATCTTCGTCTTCGAGGTGCCGACCGGGATCGTCGCCGACACGACGTCCCGCCGCCTCTCGATCGTGATCGGCAACGTGATCATGGGGGTCGCGTTCGTCGTCGTCGGCGTCTTCCCCGACGTCTGGCCGATCCTCGTCGGCTACGCGCTCTGGGGCTTCGGCTACACGTTCACGAGCGGCGCGATGGACGCGTGGCTGGCAGACGAGGTCGGCGACGAGCGGCTGACCCGCGTCTACCTCCGCGGCGCCCAGGTCGGCCGCGCGTTCACGATCGCGGGGACCGCGGCCAGCGTCGGGCTCGCGCTCGTCGACATCCGCCTCCCGATCGTGCTCGGCGGTCTGGGCACGATCGTCCTCGCGGCGTTCTACGCCGGCTGGATGCCCGAGACGGGCTTCCGCCCGGCGCGGCGCGAGGGCCGGAGCTCGTTCCGCCACATGGCGGAGACCGGACGCAGCGGCGGTCGGCTGGTCCGCTCCCGGCCGGCGCTGCTCGCGATCCTCGGGGTCGCCGCGTTCGCCGGGATGTGGAGCGAGTCGTACGACCGGCTGTGGCAGGCGCACCTGATCGAGGACGTCGGCCTGCCGTCGCTCGGCGGCCTCGACCCCGTCGTGTGGTTCGGGATCCTCGGTGTCGTCGGCACGCTGCTCTCGATCGCCGTCGCGGCGCCGCTCGAGAAGCGGCTCGAGGACGCGCCGGTCGCGGGCATCGCGCGGACGCTGACCGTGCTCTACGCGGTCCTCGGCGTGAGCTCGCTCGTCTTCGCGCTCGCGGGGAGCATGTGGCTGGCCGTGATCGGCTCGTACGGCGTCGTCGTTGCGCGGCAGGTCTCCGGCCCGCTCTTCATGTCCTGGCTGAACCGCTCCATCGACGACTCCAGCGTTCGCGCGACGACGCTCTCGATCGTCAGTCAGGCCGATGCCGTCGGGCAGTGGACCGGCGGGCCCGCGATCGGCGCGCTCGGAACGCTGACGTCCATCCGCGTCGCACTTGTCGGCGCGACCGCCTGCCTGCTCCCGGCGTTCGGCTTCCTCCGCCGGGCGTCGCGCCTGCACGTCGATGCGCCGCCGGCCGAGGCCGTCGTCACGACCGCGGACTGACGGGCACGGCGTCACCGCCGGCGAGCTCGCGCTCGACCTCGTCGACGAGCTCGGCATGGAGGTCGACGTACCGGCGGAGAAACGAGATCACGAGCAGCAGGTAACGGCTGCGGTGCGGAAGGGTCGCCGCCGTCTCCTCGCTCTCGTCGAGCCGCTCGTGGAGCTCCGCGAGCTCCCGGCGCAGCGCGACGAGCCCGTCCCGTGTCACCTCCTCGCCGACGAGGTCGGCGAGGAGCAGCCGGAGCAGCGGGTCGCTCTTGAGCGGCGTGAACGTGGCGGGCGTCGCCGCGTACTCGCGGAGGGCGGCCAGGCCCTTGTCCGTGAGCGTGTAGACGGTCCGCTCGCGGGTCTTGCCGGGCTCTCGCCGAGCCGACAGGTACCCGAGCCTGGCGAGCCGCTTCGGCTCGACGTAGTACTGGCTCTCGCCCGCCCACGCGAGCATGCGGCCCCGTCGCGCCCACCGCAGCAAGTCGTGCGCGCCGGCGCCCGACCGTCCGACGAGGCCGAGGATCTCGTACGAGAACAGGCTGAGCTCATCTCTTGACATAGCTACGGTTCATAGTTTATATCTATGGAACATAGCTTAGCCGAGGAGGTGGACGATGGCATCCACGACGACGGTGACGAGCAGCGCTGAGCGGTGGGGGCCGCGGTGGGGATCACGCCCGGCGGACTGGGCCGCGAGCGAGGAGCAGCAGCTCCCGACGTACGAGGAGGCGATCCGCCGGGTCGGGATCGGAGCCGGCATGCGTGTGCTCGAGGTCGGCTGCGGATCCGGCGTCTTCCTCCGCGCGGCGGCGGACCGCGGCGCGGCCGTGTTCGGCCTCGACGCCTCACCGGCGCTGCTCGACCTCGCCCGCGCCCGCGTGCCGGAGGCCGACCTCCGGCTCGGCGACCTGCAGTTCCTCCCGTACGAGGAACGACGCCTTCGACGTCGTCGCCGGCTTCAACGCCTTCTTCTTCGCCGACGACATGGTCGCCGCGCTCCGCGAGGCCGGGCGCGTCGCGAAGCCCGGCGGCGCGGTCGTGATCCAGGTCTGGGGCGCGCACGGGCGCTGCGACCTCGACGCGATCAAGCCGATCGTCCGGCCGCTGTTCCCCGGGTACGACCCGAGCGCTCCGCCGCCTCCCGGACCTCGCCGAGCCCGGAGCGCTCGAGGGGATCGCCGCTGCCGCGGGGCTGACGCCGACCGTGGCGTACGACGTGCGCTGGGCCTACGTGTACGAGGACGACGACGCGCTCCTGCGGGGCATGCTCTCCGCCGGCGGCGTCGGCGACGCGGCCGGCCCACGCGAGGGCGAGATCGCCGCGGCGCTCCTCGAGGCCCTCGCCCCGTTCCGGGCAGCCGACGGCAGGTACCGCCTCGAGAACGAGTGGCACACCCTCCTGGCGACCGCGTGACGAGCTACCGCAGCAGGCCCGAGCGAAGCGCGAGCGCGACGGCGTGCGTCCCGTTCCGGGCGCCGAGCTTCGCGATCACCCGCTTGCGGTAGCTCTTCACCGTCTCCGGCGACAGGAACAGGCGCGCGCCCGTCTGCGCCGCAGTCTCGCCGTTCGCCGCGCCCGCGAGGATCTCGGTCTCCCGGTCGTTGAGCGGCTCCCCGTGGAGAATCTCGGCGAGCATCGTCGTCACGTCACGCCGCCCTCCTCCGGACGCGGGCCGAGCCGTCGTGGACGAGCGAGTAGACCCGATGCGGTGAGACGCCGAGGTCCTTCGCGACGTCGGCGGCCTTGTCGCCGTCGACGACCGTGCGGATCAGCGCGATGCGCTCGCGGTCCGGCAGGCTCGCGACCGCCCGGAGCCGGTCACGGCTCTCCACTGCGTCGTGCGGGGTCGGTCCCGGGTCCGGCGGGTCGAACGCGGGCGGGGCGCCGGCGTCGCAGCCCGGCGCGATATCGGAGAAGCCGCGGACGTCCGCGTAGACCCCGTCACCCAGGCTGTGACGACGAACCGACTTGCGAACCGTGTCGACGATCGCGCCGCGAACGAAGTGGCGCGCGAACGCCGTGAACGGGACCCCGAGCGACGTGTCGTACCTGCGGGCCGCGCGCGCGAGCCCGAGGTACCCGTCGGCGACGAGGTCCTCCTGGTCGAGCTTCATGTGGCGCCACCGTCGTGCCTCCCTCTGGGGGAGGTGGAGCGCCTGTTCGACGAGCGTCTCTTCCGTCATAGGCGAGCAGAGCCTCCTGCGTGGGGGATGGGGCACGTCGCGAGGCATGGCACGGCCACGCAGGTCACGCTGGCTTCCGGTGGGGGGTTCCGGCGTGTGTTCCATGGCGACGTCTTCGGCTTGGCTCGAAGCCGGGACTGGAAGCTCGGGAGCATAACGTGTCCGGAGGAGGAGGCGCCCGCCAACGGGAGGCAGCACGCCGAGCGGCTGCCCATGGAGCTGCCGGCGGGCGCGGTCGGCCCGCGCCCGCCGTGGTCGTCGACTCTCCGAGGTCAGGCCGCGGCCGTCGCCGGGACGGCCTCGATCGCGGCGTGCACCGCGCCGTTCGTCGCGGGCAGCGGCACCGTGCGGATCGTCTCGACGAGCCGCCCGGTGACCTGGTACGGGTCGGCCTGCGAGTTCGGCCGCCGGTCCTCGAGGTACCCGCGGTAGCCGTTGGCCACGAAGCTGTGGGGCACGCGGATCGACGCGCCGCGGTCGGCCACGCCGTAGCTGAACGTGTCGATCGCCTGCGTCTCGTGGAGCCCGGTGAGCCGCAGGTGGTTCTCCGCCCCGTACACCGCGATGTGCTCGTCCTGCGCCGCCGCGAACGCGGCCATCAGTGCCTCGAAGTAGTCCTCGCCGCCGACCTCGCGCATGTACTTCGTCGAGAAGTTCGTGTGCATGCCGGACCCGTTCCAGTCGAGCCCCGCGCCGAGCGGCTTCGGATGGAAGTTGACGTCGACGCCGTAGCGCTCGCAGACGCGCAGAAGGAGGTAGCGCGCGATCCACATCGCGTCGCCCGCCTGCCTGGCGCCCTTCGCGAAGATCTGGAACTCCCACTGGCCCTTCGCGACCTCTGCGTTGATGCCCTCGTGCGAGAGCCCGGCCGCGAGGCAGAGCTCCAGGTGCGCATCGGCGATCTCGCGCGCGACGCTGCCGACGTTCGCGTACCCGACCCCGGTGTAGTACCCGCCCTGCGGCGCCGGGAAACCGCCGGCCGCCGGGAACCCGAGCGGGGCGCCGTCCTTGTAGAAGAAGTACTCCTGCTCGAACCCGAACCACGTGTCGGGGTCGTCCGGCAGTCCGCGCCCGCGCGTTGCTCGGGTGCGGGGTCCCGTCCGGGAGCATGCACCTCGCACATGACGAGCGCGCCGTTCGTCCGCGTCGCGTCCGGGAACACCGCCACGGGCTTCAGCATGCAGTCCGAGTCGCTGCCCTCCGCCTGCTCCGTGGAGCTGCCGTCGAAGCCCCACAGCGGGAGCTCGTCGAGGGTCGGGAAGTCGTCGAACTCGACCACCTTCGTCTTGCCGCGAAGGCTCGGGACGGGCTCGTAACCGTCCAACCAGATGTACTCGAGCTTGTAGTGGGGCATCGGGCTCCTCCGCTTCGGACCAACAAAAAGGCCCCAGGACTCCGCGAGTCCTGAGGCTCCGTTGCCTCGCGCCTGCCGTCGGCGGCCGGCGCTGAGACTCTTATAGCCGCGGCTGCGGGGAGCCGTCAAGCGGCCGCGACCACTGCGATAGAGTCGCTCGCCGGAGGGTCGACCGTCGCGTCGACTGCTGTCGGTTCCCGGAAGGAGTCTGTGATGGCGAGACCGAGAAGCGCGGCAGCCGGCCGTGCCACCTCGATGGTCAAGAGCAAGGACCGCGCGACGTCGACCCCGGCCGCCCGCCGCGCGGTCCTGAAGCGCTTGCGCGACGAGGGCGTCGAGCACATCCTCTTCTGGTTCACCGACCTCGAGGGCCACCTCAAGTCGTTCGCGGTCACCCCGTCCGAGATGGAAGGCGCGCTCGACGACGGGATGGGCTTCGACGGCTCCTCGATCACGGGCTTCAACGCGATCGAGGAGTCCGACATGGTCGCGATCCCCGACCCGGCGACGTTCCAGGTCATGCCGCGCCCGGTCGACGAGCACGGCCACGAGCTGGGCGCGAAGGTCGCCCGCGTCATCTGCGACGTCGTCAAGCCGGACGGCACGCCGTACGAGGGCGACCCGCGCTACGTCCTGCGGGCCGCGCTCGACCGGATGAAGAAGCTCGGCTTCGACGCCTTCAACGTCGGCCCGGAGCTCGAGTACTTCCTCTTCGAGGACGACAAGGACACGAAGACCCTCGACGAGGGCGGCTACTTCGCGATGACCGCCCAGGACGCGGCGACCGAGGTGCGGAACGACACGATCCACGCCCTCGAGGCGGTGGGGATCCCGATCGAGTACCACCACCACGAGGTGGCGCCCTCCCAGCACGAGATCGACATGCGCTACGCGGACGCGCTCGCCATGGCCGACCACACGATCACCTACCGGCTGATCGTCAAGGAGGTCGCCGCCTGGCACGGCTACTACGCGACCTTCATGCCGAAGCCGCTCTTCGGCGAGAACGGGTCGGGCATGCACACCCACATGTCGCTGTTCAAGGGCGGGCGGAACCAGTTCTTCGACGCGAAGGACCCGCACCACCTCTCGAAGACTGCGAAGGCGTTCATCGCCGGCCTGCTCGTCCACGCGCGCGAGATGTCCGCCGTCCTCGCGCAGTGGGTCAACTCCTACAAGCGGCTCGTGCCCGGGTACGAGGCGCCGGTGTACGTCGCGTGGTCGCAGCGGAACCGCTCCGCCCTGATCCGGATCCCGCTCTACAAGCCGGGCGCCGAGCAGGCGACCCGCGCGGAGATCCGCTGCCCCGACCCGGCCTGCAACCCGTACCTCGCCTTCGCGGCGCTCCTCCACGCCGGCCTCGAGGGGATCGAGCGCGGCTACGAGCTCCCGGACGAGATGACGACGAACCTCTACCGGCTCTCCGACGCGGAGCGGAACGAGCGCGGGATCGTCGCGCTCCCGGGCTCGCTCGGCGAGGCGGTCGAGGCGCTCGCGACCTCGGAGCTCATGCAGACGGCGCTCGGGGAGCACATCTTCCCGCGCTACGTCGAGCTCAAGCGGCGCGAGTGGAACGAGTACCGCATCCAGGTCACCGAGTGGGAGAAGGAGCGGTATCTCAGCGCCCTCTGATTGCGTGGGGGAACCCCATGGTTCCCCCACGAGCCCCCTCCTTTCCGCGTCGTGCACTGATCTCTCGCTCCTTGCCTCCCGGCCGGCAAAGCCGGCCTCCGGCCGCGTAGGCCGCAGCACCGGCAAGCGCAGAAATTCGAGGTGATTCTGCACTGGACATCGGCGCGCGAAAAGCGCATGATCCGGGACGCAGGCCGAGCTGCAAGGCGAGCGGTGAAGCCTGTGTCTGACGGCCGATCGCGGGTCCCCGGTGGGGGCCCGTGGTCGTTGTGGGCATGGGGAAACCATTTTTCCCTCACGAGGCCTTTCTTCTGCGCTGCAAACGGCGCGGTCGCACGCCTCGGTCCGGGCCTCCCGGCCGGCGAAGCCGGCCTCCGGCGCGATCGGCTGGTGCACGGGTCGACCGGCGAACGGCATTAGCCTGCCTGCGTGCTCACGTTCCTCCGGGTGCTGCATGTGCTCTCCGCCTGCGTCTGGGTCGGCGGGACGATCGCGCTCGTGTTCGTCGGCGTGCCCGCGATCCGGAAGCTCGAGGGCGAGGCGCGCGCGACGGCCATGCGCGCGCTCGGCCGCCGCTGGCGGCCGCTCGGCTGGAGCGCGATGGCCGTCGCGATCCTCTCCGGGCTCTGGCTGACCGAGCTGCACGGCGGCTTCGACCGCGCCGCCCTCGACACGGACTTCGACCGCACGCTGATCCTCAAGTCGGTCCTCGTCGCGCTGCTCGTCGTCGGGGCGCTGTCCACGACTACGTCCTCGGCCCGCGGCTCCAGCGGGAGCTCCGCGCATCCGACCCCACGGCGCCGGCGACGCGACGCCGGCTCGTGGTCGTCGGCTGGTTCAACTTCGCGCTGACGCTCGCCGTGCCGATCCTCGGCGCGGTCGTGCTGACTACCTCGACTGAGTGAACGCGCGGGCGAACTCGGTGTCCGACTTCAGTCGGACACCGTCTGCCGCATGAACGACGCCGCCCGGCATCTCGCGCTCCTGACCCGCACGACCGAGGTCGTCAACTCGTCGCTCGACCTCCAGGAGGTGCTCGAGGCGATCGCGCACGAGGTCGCGGCGGCGCTCGAGACGGACGCGTGCTTCGTCTACCTCTACGACGAGCGGGCCGACGAGCTCGTCCTCCGCGCGACGCACGGCGACCGGCGTCGAGGACGAGACGAGCGCGCCGCGCATGCGGCGCGGCGAGGGGATCACCGGTGTCGCGGCCGCCGAGCGCGAGCCGGTCATGATCGCCGAGCGCGCCCACCTCGACCCGCGCTTCAAGGCGTTCCCGAACCTGCGCGAGGACCAGTACGAGTCGATCCTCGCCGTCCCGATCCTCGCCCGCGACGTGCTCGAGGGCGCGCTCAACGTCCGCACGCGCGAGCCGCGGGCGTTCACGGACGCGGAGATCGCACTGCTCACGTCGATCGCCTCGCAGGTCGGCCAGTCGATCGAGCACGCGAAGCTCTACGCGCAGGCGCAGCGGCGGGTCGCCGAGCTCGAGGCGCTCGCACGGATCTCGGAGGCCGTCTCGGAGTCGCTCTACCTCGAGGAGTCGCTCGAGGCGATCGTGCGGACGACCGTCGAGTCGCTCCACGCGACCGGCGCCGCGGTCGTCCTCGAGGACGGGCGGATCGCCTGGCCCGAGGGCCGCGCGGGCGCGCACGCCGTCCGGCTGCCGCTCCGCTGGCGCGGACGGGCGATCGGAGAGCTCGTCGTCGACCGCGACACGCCGTTCTCCGACGACGACCGGCAGCTCCTCGACGCGATCGCGAACCAGGCGGCGGTCGCGCTCGAGCACGGGCGGATGGCGCTCCGCGGGGTGCTCGCCCAGGAGATCCACCACCGCGTCAAGAACAACCTCCAGACGGTCGCGTCGCTTCTCCGCCTCCAGGCCCGGGCGGAGAGCGTCGACCCGCGCAAGGCGCTCGGCGACTCGGTGAACCGCATCCTCGCGATCGCGGCTGTCCACGAGGAGCTGACCGAGCATCGCGGGGACGTCGTCGACCTCGCCGAGCTTCTCGACCGGCTCCGGGCGATGCTCGTCCAGGGCCTCGTGTCCGGGAAGAGCGTCACCGCCGAGCTCGCGCCGGTCGACCTCGCCGGCCATCGTGCGACCGCGCTCGCGCTCGTCTTCTCCGAGCTCCTCTCGAACGCACTCGAGCACGGCGGGAGCGCGGTCTCGATTACTCTTGTGCGGGACAGGGAGCGACGCCGTTCTCTCGATCGCCGACGACGGCCAGGGCATGCGGAGCGCCTCCGACGGAACCGGGCTCTCGATCGTCCGCGCGCTCGTCCGTGACGAGCTCGGCGGGTCGCTCGAGCTCTCCGGCGAGGCCGGCCTGCGTGTCGACGTGCGATTCCCGGCCTGAGGAGAGAACGAATGCGCATCCTGATCGCGGAAGACGAGACGATCATCCGGCTCGACCTGCGCGAGCTGCTCGAGAAGAGCGGCTTCGAGGTCGTCGCCGAGGCGAAGGACGGCGAGGAGGCGGTCGCGCTCGCGTCGAGCCGAGACGCCCGACCTGGCGCTCCTCGACGTGAAGATGCCGAAGCTCGACGGCATCGACGCCGCCACGGCGGATCCTCGAGGAGCGGCCGATCCCGATCGTGATGGTCACGGCCTACGGCGAGCAGGAGCTCGTGTCGCGGGCCGTCGAGGCGGGCGTGTTCGGCTACCTCGTGAAGCCGTTCCGCGAGAGCGACCTGCTGCCGGCGATCGAGACCGCGCGCGCGCGGCACGAGGAGCTCACGGCGCTCCGCGAGGAGGCGGCGTCGCTCGCCGACGCGCTCGCCGCCCGCAAGGCGATCGAGCGCGCGAAGGGGCTGCTCATGGAGCGGGAGGGGCTGACCGAGCAGGACGCGTTCGCGCGGCTCCGCAAGGCGAGCCAGATCTCGGGCAAGCCGCTGAAGGTCGTCGCCGAGGCGTTGATCGCGACGCTCGACCTCTCCGCGGAATCGGGATCCGCAAGAGCGGATCCCGATCGCGGCAGATCCCGCCTTCGGCGGGCAGATCCCTGAAGCGGCCTGCTTGGCGGCCGAGCCTCCTCAGGAGGCCGCCAGCAGCCGATCGTCCTCGCGGCGCCGCCGTGTCCGGCGGGTCGCCCAGACAGCGGCGCCGACGAGCACGAGCGGCGCGGCGGCGACCGCGATCGCGAGCGCGACGACGGCCTCCCAGGCGAGCACCTCGAGAGCGCGGTCGAGCGCGCGGTCGATGCGCGAGCCGGGAGCGGCGGCCGCGCCGTCCTCCGTGCGGAGCTCGAGCTGGATCGTCGCGTTGCGCGCCTCCGCGGCCGTCGCAGTCCGGCTCGCGCGGAGCTCGCGGAGCTGGGCCTGCGCCTGCGAGCGCTCCTCGAGAAGCCGTGCGCGCTCGGCGGGTCCCGGATCGCCGGCGAGCTGCGCAGTCAGGGCCGCGATGCGCGCGCGCAGGCGCCTCGATCTCGCGGTCGAGGCCGTCGAGCGACTCCTGGAGGTCCTGGATCTGGACGTTCTGCGCGACGATCGTGCCGAGCGTGGAGAGGCGCGTGACGGCGTCTCCGGCTCGCGGCGGACGGGACGCGGAGCGTCACGGATGCGGCGCTGTCCTCGCCCGTGGCGTACTGCACGGCGACGACGTAGCCGCCGAGATCGCGGGCGATCGCGAGCGAGCGCTGGGTCGCCTCCGAGAGCGCGTCGGTGTCGTCGACGGCGAGCGTCAGGCTGGCGACGTACCGCTGCGCCCGGCCCGTGAGCGGCCCCGGTGCCGCCTTCTGGGCGGTCGTCGCGTCGGCCGCCGCGGGCGGCCCCACGAAGGCCGAGCCGGGCTCGGCGGCGGAGCGCTCGACCGTCGACGGGGCCGTGGCGGCGTCGCGGACGGGCTGGGGCCGCGTCACGCCGATCGCGACCGCGGCGGCGACGGCGAGACCCGCGGCCGCGGGGACGATCAGCACGAGCCGGCGGCTGTCGCAGGCGGTCGAGGAAGGACGGCGCCTTCGCCGGTGGGCTCGCCGCGAGCGTCAGGACCTGGAGGCGGAGCGCGTCGCTCGCGCGGGGACGCGTGGCGCGCAGCTCGTCGACGATCTCGGTCACGGTCATCCCTCGTTCACCCTCTCCTCGAGTCGCTTCAGTGCCCGGCTGAGCCGCGTCGAGACGGCCGTCGGGCTGATTCCGAGCACGCGGGCGGCGGCGTCGCCGTCCAGCTCCAGGACGATCCGCAGCGCGAGGACCTCGCGCTCGCCCGCGCTGAGTGTCGCGAGCGCGGCCTCGAGCTCGGGCGAGAGCCCCTCGGCGAATGCCTCCTCGACGCGCTCCGGGAGCGCCGCGGCCTCCTCGCGCTTCCGGCGGCGGGCCTCTGCCCGGAACCAGTCGAGCGCGGTCGTCCGCGCGATGCCGAGGAGCCAGGTCCGCGCGCTCCCGCGATGCGGGTCGAACCGGTCCCAGAGCCGGAGCGCCTTCTCGAACGTCGAGCCGGCGAGGTCCTCGGCGGCCGCCCGGTCGCGCGTGAGGTACGACAGGTAGCCGAACACGTCGTCGAGGTGCGCCTCGGCGACCTCCGCGAACGTCTGCGGCTGCGTCGCGCCGGCGGCGGGACGGGCGATCGTCATCGCGTGCACATGCTCTCTACGCCGCCGGCGGTCGGCGACGTCACACGCCCTATGGCGCCGGCGAGGCTGCCACGGCGTCATCGTCGCTCGCGTCCGCCTGCGCCTCGGCGAACAGCACCTCCCAGCGGGCGAGCAGGGCGTCGAGCTCCTCGCGGCTCGCGGTGTACGACGCGAGCAGGTCCATGTCCGTCCACTTCTCGGCGAGCCGGCCCTCGAGCTCCGCGACGCGCGGCTCGAGCTCCGAGATCCGCTTCTCGACGCGGTCGAGCTCCGTCGGCTCGTCGGCGCTCGGGCTTCGGCCGCGGCGTGCGCTTCGCCGGCTCGCGCGGCGCGGCGGGCCTCGGAGGCGCCGCTGTCGCGGACCGCGGACGAGGTCGGCCCAGCCGCCGTCGTACGAGCGCAGGCCGAAGTCCTCGACCGCGACGATCCGATCGGGAACCGCGTCGAGGACCGCCCGGTCGTGCGAGACGAGGAGCACCGTGCCCGGGAACGCCTCGAGCGCCGCCTCGAGCGCCTCGCGGCTCTCGAGGTCGAGGTGGTTCGTCGGCTCGTCGAGGACGAGGAGGTTCGCGCCCGACGCGACGACGAGCGCCAGCGCCAGCCGGCGCCGCTCGCCGCCCGAGAGCACCGAGACCTGCTTCTCGTGCGTCTCCCAGCCCGAGAAGAGGAAGCGCCCGAGGAGGTTCTGCGCCTGGGGCCGCGGCAGCCCGGTCTCCGACGGCCGTCACGTCGAGGATCGAGCCGCGCTCCGGCAGCTCCGCCTCGTGCTGGGAGAAGTACGCGGGCACGACGCCGTGCCCGAGCTTCACGCGCCCTTCGTCGGGCTCGCGCTGCCCGAGCAGCGTCTCGAGCAGCGTCGTCTTGCCCGAGCCGTTCGGCCCGACGAGCGCGACGTGCTCCCCGCGCTCGAGCACGAGCGAGGCGCCGTCGAGCAGGAGCTTGTCCCCCGCGGAGACGACGAGGTCGTCCGCCTCGAGCACCAGGCGCCCGGTCCGCGCCGGCCGCAGGAACTCGAAGCCGAGCGTCCTGCGGCGCTTCGTCATCGCCTCGAGCTCCTCCGCGGCTGCGCGGCGCTCCTTCTCGAGCCGGCCGATCTGGCTGAGCTTCGCCTGCGCCTGCTTCGCCTTCGACTTCTTGTAGCGGAACCGGGTGACGAAGCGCTCGAGGCGCTCGATGTCGTCGGTCACGCGGTCGAGCTGTGTCGATGCGGCCGACGCCCGCGCCGCTTTCTCGCGCCGCCAGGCGTGCCATGGCCCGTCGAAGAAGAACGGCTTGGGCCCGCCGAGCTCGAGCACGGCGGTCGTCACGGCCTCGAGGAACCAGCGGTCGTGCGCGACGAGGACGATCGCGGCGTCGAGCGACGTCAGCTCGCGCTCGAGCCACTCGAGGCTCTCGACGTCGAGGTGGTTCGTCGGCTCGTCGAGGAGCAGCAGGTCGGGGTCACCCGAGAGCGCGCGGGCGAGCGAGGCGCGCGTCAGCTCGCCGCCGGAGAACGTGTCGAGCGGCCGGTCGAGGTCGGCGTCGCGGAACCCGAGGCCGCGCAGGATCGAGGCCGCCCGGTCGCGCCAGGCCCAGCCGCCCGCGTGCTCGAGCCGCGCCTGCGCCTCGCTGTAGCGGCGCAGCGTCGCGGGCGCGTGGTCGCCGCTCGCCATCGCCTGCTCCAGCCGCGTGAGCTCCTCCTCGATCGCGACGAGGTCGCCCGCGCCCGAGAGCGAGTACTCGCGGAGCGTCAGGCCCTGGCCGCGCGGCGGGCGCTGGTCGTGGAGCGCGATCCGCGTGTCCTTGGCGAACGCGAGCTCGCCGCTCGTGAGCGAGGTCTCGCCGACGAGGGCTCGGAGGAGCGTCGTCTTGCCGGCGCCGTTCGGGCCTGCGAGCGCCAGCCGGTCGCCCCGCCGCAGGCGGAGCGAGACCCCGTCGAAGAGGGGGTCGCCGGAGAACTCCTTGCGGAGACCGGATGCGATCAGGACGGCCATCGGCGGAAGGGTAGGCGGCGTGGGCCGTCGCGCGTGTGCGGAGAACCGTCCTGGGTAAGAACCGACGGAAACCGGGTACTGATACGGCATGGCAATCGATCCGCTCGTCGTCGTCGGCGGAGGGCTCGCGGCGGCGCGGCTCGCGTCGGAGTACCGCGCGGCAGGCGGGGAGGCCGTCGTGACGATCCTCTCGTCCGAGCCCGACCCGCCGTACAACCGGCCGCCGCTCACGAAGGGACTGCTTCGCGGGGAGATGGAGCGCGACGGGACGTTCGTCCGTCCCCAGCCGGAATACGAGGACGACGTCATCGAGCTCCGCCTCGAGACGACGGTCGAGCGGATCGACCCGGACGCGCACGAGGTCGAGCTCGCCGGCGGCGAGCGCGTCCCGTACGGCACGCTCGTCATCGCGACGGGCGCCCGACCGAGAGAGCTGCCCCTCCCCGGCGCCGACCTCGTCGGCGTCCACACGTATCGAACGCTCGCCGACGCCGAGGCCGTGATCCGCGCGGCCGAGGACGCGCATTCCGCGATCGTGATCGGCGGGAGCTTCATCGGCGCCGAGGCCGCCGCATCGCTCCGCACGCGCGGCCTCGCGGTGACGATCGTCGAGATGGGGGCGACGCTGATGCCGCAGCTCCGCTGTCCCGACCTCTCCACGCAGCTCGTCGACTTCTACCGCAGCGAGGGCATCGACGTCCTGCTCGAGACGCAGCTCGAGGAACTGACCGGAAACGGGCGCCTCCTGACCGGGGCGCGGACGAAGGACGGGCAGACGGTGGAGGGCTTCCTCGCGATCGTCGGCATCGGCGTCGTCCCGAACGTCGAGCTCGCGCAAGAGGCGGGGGCGGACGTCGACAACGGCGTCGTCGTCGACGAGCGGTTCCGCACGTCGCTCGACGACGTCTACGCGGCCGGCGACGTCGCGCAGTACCCCGATCCGACGTCCGGCCGCTCCCGCCGGATCGAGCACTGGTCGAACGCGAACGCGCAGGGCGCGCACCTCGGGCGCCAGCTCGCCGGCGCGTCGGAGGCGTACGACGTCCTGCCGGTCTTCTTCACGCAGCTCTTCGACCGCAAGTTCCAGGTGCTCGGCGACGTCGAGCCGGCGGTCGAGTGCGTCCTCCGGGGCTCGCTCGCCGACGGCCGCCTCGTGGGCTTCCACCTCACCGAGGAGAGCCGGCTCGTCGGCGCGGTCGTGCACGGGCAGCCCGCGGACGTGGTCGCCGAGCTCGAGGCGGTCATCCGCGAGCGCCCTGTGGTCGACGACCCGACCCGGCTCACGGACGACAGCCTGCGGCCCGCCGAAGCGGCCGCGGTCTAGCCGACTCTTGCGCTCTCGCGAACGGCGGCTCGCGCCGCCGCGGCGATGTGCTCCGCGTCGATCCCTGCGGCGGCGAGCAGCTCGGCCGGCTTGCCGGAGTGCGCCAGCTCCCGCACCGCCAGCTTCGTGACCCGCGTGTCCGCGCCGCTCTCGGCGAGCGCGGAGAGCACCGCCTCGCCGAGCCCTCCCTCGGCCCAGTGGTCCTCGACCGTGACGATCGGCATGCGGAGCCCGGAGAGCGTCGACGAGTCGATCGGCTTGACCGAGTAGCAGTCGATCACGCGCGCGGCGATGCCCTCCTCGGCGAGCGCCTCGGCCGCGCTCAGCGCCTCGTGGAGGGTGATGCCCGCCGCCACGATCGCGACGTCCTCGCCCTCGCGGAGGGTCTTCGACCCGCCGACGGGGAACGCCTCGTCCCCGCCGTAAACGACCGGCGTGTCACCGCGCGTCGTGCGGATGTACGAGATCCCCTCGATGTCGGCCATCGCGCGGACGAGCGCGGCGGTCTGGTTGCCGTCGCAGGGGTAGAGGACGGTCGACCCGTGGATCGCCCGGAACTCGGCGAGGTCCTCGAGTCCCATCTGCGAGGGGCCGTCCTCGCCGATCGAGACGCCCGCGTGCGAGCCGCAGAGCTTGATCGTCGCCCGGCTGACCGCGGCCATCCGGACGAAGTCGTAGGCGCGGCTCAGGAACGCCGCGAAGGTCGAGCAGAACGGCTTCCAGCCGAGCACCTGCATGCCGACGCCCGCGGCGACCATCTGCTGCTCCGCGATGTACATCTCGACGAACCGCTCCGGGTGCGCGTCCTTGAAGATCTCGGCGAACGTCGAGTTGGAGACCTCTCCGTCGAGCACGACGACGTCCCCGCGCTCGGCGCCGAGCGCGGCGAGCGCCTCGCCGTACGCCTTCCGCGTCGAGACGGCGCTCCCCGGCTCGTAGACAGGCCATGCGGCCTCGCCCGTCTCGAACCGGTGCGAGCTCCCCGCTTCCGGCTTCGCGACGTCGATGACGAGGTTCCGGACGCCGCCCATCTCGTCGACGGCCTCCGCGGAGATCGCCTTCCCGTGCCAGCCGTTCTCGTTCTCGACCTTCGAGTAGCCCTTGCCCTTGATCGTGCGCGCGACGATCGCCGTCGGCTTGCCGGGCGTCGACTCGGCCTCGCGGTACGCGGCGTCGATCGCCTCGACGTCGTGGCCGTCGATCTCGATCGCGTGCCAACCGAACGCCTCGAACCGGTTCGCGTACGAGTCGAGGTCCCAGCCGTGCATCGTCTCGCCACGCTGGCCGAGGCGGTTGACGTCGACGATCGCGGTGAGGTTGTCGAGCTCGTAAAAGGCGGCGTGCTCGGCCGCCTCCCACATCGAGCCCTCCGCCATCTCGCTGTCGCCGCAGATCACCCAGACGCGGAACGGGAGCCGGTTGAGGCGCTTCCCCGCGATCGCCATCCCGACGCCGATCGGAAGACCCTGGCCGAGCGAGCCGGTGGCGACGTCGACCCAGGGCAACACCGGGACCGGATGGCCCTCGAGCCGGCTGCCGAGCTGGCGGTAGGTGCCGAACTCCTCCTCGGAGAGCGCGCCGGCGGCACGGAACACCCCGTAGACGAGCGGCGACGCGTGGCCCTTCGAGAAGACGAGCCGGTCGTTCCGCGGGTCGTGCGGGGCGTCGAAGTCGTACCGGAAGTGCGCCGCGAGGAGCACCGCCGCGAGATCGGCCGCGGACATCGACGACGTCGGATGCCCGGAGCCCGCCTTGGCGCTCGCGCGAACCGCGTCGACCCGCAGCTGCTGTCCCAACTCCCGCCAAAGCTCGCGCTCGTCCATGAGAGCTCCCTCGTCCGTGTTTCCCACCCCTCCGATTGCGTAACGTAGCGAGCGATGAAAGTGGCGGTCGGGTTCGATCACCGCGGCGTTCACCTGCGCGAGACGGTCCTTGCCGTTCTCCGCGAGGAGGGCGTGGAGACCGTCGACCTCGGCGTGGACACCGACGAGAAGCGGGTCGACTACCCGGATGTCGCGCGCGTCGTCGGGATGGCGATCCGCTCCGGACGCGCCGAGCGCGGCGTGCTCGTCTGCGGCTCCGGCGTCGGCGCGTCGATCGCCGCGTCGAAGATCCCCGGGATCCGCGCGGCGATCTGCCACGACCCGTACTCCGCCGCGCAGGGAGTCGAGCACGACGACATGAACGTGTTGTGCCTCGGCTCGGAGGTCGTCGGCCCCTCGCTGGCCGCCGTCCTCGTCCACCACTTCCTCCAGGCAGCGTTCATCGGCGAGGGCCGCTATCTGGCACGGTTGGAGAAGGTCGAGGAGCTCGAGAAGCTCGTCGACGGCTGAAGAGCGCAGGAGGTACTCATGAACCGTTCGAGATTGCACGAGCTGAGCGAGCACGGCGTCAGCGCCTGGATCGACTCGCTCTCGCGGGAGATGCTCGAGACGGGGCAGCTCGCCCGTCTGATGGAGGAGGACGCAGTCGTCGGCGTCACCTCCAACCCGACGATCTTCCAGAAGGCCCTCGCCGAGGGCGACTGGTACGACGAGCAGCTCCGGGCGGCGGCCGCCGACATCGACGACCCGGTCGAGCTGTTCTTCGCCCTCGCGCAGGAGGACATTCGCGACGCGTGCGACCTCCTCGAGCCCGTCTGGAAGCGCACGGGAGGCGTCGACGGCTACGTCTCGCTCGAGGTCGACCCGACGCTCGCGTACGACCGCGACGCGTCGTTCCAGCAGGCGATGCGCTTCCACCGCGACGTCGAGAAGAAGAACCTCTACGTGAAGATCCCCGGCACCGAGCCGGGCCTCGGGGCGATCGAGGACTGCATCGCCGAGGGCCGCTCGATCAACGTCACGCTGATCTTCTCGCTCCGGCGCTATGCGGAGGTCGTCGAGGCGTACCTCCAGGGGCTCGAGCGGCTGGTCGCCGCCGGCGGCGACCCCGGCAGCGTGATCTCGGTCGCGAGCTTCTTCGTGTCGCGCGTCGACACCGAAGCCGACCGGCGGCTGGAGGAGGCCGGGCGGCCCGATCTCCAGGGCAAGCTCGCGATCGCGAACGCGAAGCTCGCCTACGCGCACTGGAAGGAGGCGTTCTCCGGCGAGCGCTGGGCGGCGCTCGAGGCGAAGGGCGCGCGGAACCAGCGCTGCCTCTGGGCCTCGACGTCGACGAAGAACCCCGCGTACCGCGACGTGCTCTACGTCGAGGAGCTGATCGGCCGCGAGGTCGTCAACACGATGCCGCTCGAGACGATCCGGGCGTTCCAGGAACACGGCGAGGTGCGCGACACGCTCGAGTCGGGGCTCGACGAGGCGCGGGCGCTCATCGACGAGCTCCGCGAGGCAGGTGTCGACTACGACGACGTCGTCGACACGCTCGAGCGCGAGGGCGTCGAGAAGTTCATCGACTCCTTCAACGAGCTCCTGGAGGGCATCACCAAGAAGCTCGACGTCGTCCTCGCTCGCTAGCCGGATGGCGAACCCGCTCGCGGCAGGGCTGGGGCTCCGGCGCAAGCCGGACCCCTGCGCGCTCGTCGTGTTCGGCGCCTCCGGCGACCTGACGAAGAAGAAGCTGTTCCCTGCGCTCTACTCGCTCGCGTACCGGAACCTGCTCCCCGACGGGTTCGCCGTAGTCGGCATCGCGCGCACCGAGATGACGACGCGGCAGTTCCTCACGGGGATGCGGGCGGCGGTGAAGCAGCACGCGCGCGACCCGTTTCGCTCGGACGTCTTCGAGTCGCTCGCCGCGGGCGTGCGATACGTCGCGACGGAGTTCGACGACGACCCGGGCGAGGACCGGGTCGGGGACACGCTCGAGGAGCTCGATCGGACGCGCGGGACGGCCGGGAACCGGCTCCACTACCTCGCCGTCCCGCCCAGGCCTTCCCGATGGTCGTCCGCGAGGTCGGCGAGCGCCGCGAACGGGAGGGCTGGGCACGCGTGATCGTGGAGAAGCCGTTCGGGCACGACCTCGCCTCCGCGCGCGAGCTGAGCGCGATCGTGCAGCGCTGGTTCCGCGAGGACGAGGTGTTCCGGATCGACCACTACCTCGGCAAGGAGACCGTCCAGAATCTGATGGCGCTGCGGTTCGCGAACGGGATCTTCGAGCCGATCTGGAACCGCCAGATGGTCGACCACGTCCAGATCACCGTCGCCGAGACGATCGGGATCGAGGCGCGCGCCGGCTACTACGAGCGGTCCGGCGCGATCCGCGACATCTTCCAGAACCATCTCCTCCAGCTCCTCGCGCTGACCGCGATGGAGCCGCCCATCGACTTCACCGCGGAAGCGGTGCGCAACGAGAAGGTGAAGGTGCTGCGGGCGATGCACACCCCGGGGCCGAAGTCCGTCGTCCGCGGGCAGTATGGGCGCGGCTGGATCGAGGGCGAGGAGGTGCCCGCGTATCGCGAGGAGCCCGGTGTCGACGCGAACTCGACAACCGAGACGTACCTCGCGGCGAAGCTCTACGTCGACAACTGGCGCTGGGCCGACACGCCCTTCTACGTCCGTGCCGGGAAGCGGCTTGCGCGGCGCGAGACGACGATCGCGATCCAGTTCAAGCGCGCGCCGCACCCGCCGTTCGAGGCGATCGCGGGCGAGGGCCTGCGCCCGAACGTCCTCCTGATCCACGTGCAGCCCGACGAGGGCGTCTCGCTCGCGATCGGGGCGAAGGTGCCGGGGTCGGGCATGCAGATCCGCACCGTGCACATGGACTTCCTGTACGGCGGCGCCTTCCGCGAGGGAGTCCCGGAGGCGTACGAGCGGCTGATCCTCGACGCGATGCTCGGCGACGCGACGCTCTTCACCCGCGAGGACGAGGTGGAGGAGCAGTGGAAGCTCGTCGACGCGATCGTCGGTGCCTGGAGCCGCGACCGGCCGACCTTCCCCGACTACCCCGCGGGCAGCTGGGGCCCCGCCCGCTCGGACGAGCTGATCCACCGCGACGGCCGCTCCTGGCGGAGGCACTAGGAGCCACCGATGGGCGTCGTCGCCGAGGTCGAACGCAAGCTCGCGAAGAAGCGCTGCCTGCTCGAGGCCGACGGGATGCCCGAGCTGCGGACCAGCACGATGACCCACATCGTCTGGGCGCCGCCGAAGTGGGTCTCCCACGCGAAGCGCGTGCTGGCGGGCCTCGCCGAGCGGCACCCGTCCCGCACGATCATCCTCGTGCCGCTCGAGGGGCGCCGGAGCTCGGTCGAGGCCGATGCGACGGTCCGCGACTTCGAGCTCCCCGGAGGCCGCGAGGTGCTCTCCGAGGTGATCGAGCTGCGGCTGCGCGGCGACGCGGCCAACCATCCGGCATCGGTCGTCCTGCCGCTTCTGATCTCCGACCTGCCGGCGTTCTGCCGCTGGCGTGGCCAGCCGGACTGGAGCTCCCGCGCGCTCGCGGAGCTCGTCGACGTCTGTGACCGGCTCGTCGTCCACTCCGACGAGTGGCGCGACGTGCCGTCCGGCTACGCGGAGGTCGCGCGCCTGTTCAGGAGCACGGCCGTCACCGACATCGCCTGGCGCCGCTCGCTGCCGTGGCGCGCGCAGCTGGCCGCGCGCTGGCCCGGGATCCGCTCGATCGAGCGGCTGACCGTCGAGGGCCCGAAGGCCGACGCCCAGCTCCTGGCCGGCTGGCTTCGCTCGCGCCTCAAGCGCGACGTCGCGCTCACGCGGCGCTCCGCGGATCTCATCACGTCGATCCGGGTCGACGGCGACCCGGTCGAGCCGCCGCTCGGCAAGCCGCTGTCCGGGAGCGACCTCCTGTCGGCCGAGCTCGACACGCTCGTCCGCGACCCGGTGTACGAGGCAGCGGCGAAGGCCGCCTAGCGAATCCCCGCGACCGCCTCGAGCAGCACGGGGTGAAGGTGCCCGTTCGAGGAGATCGCGCTGCCGCCGTCGATGCGGTGCTCGCCGGCGAAGTCGGTGAAGGTCCCGCCGGCCTCCTCGACGATCACCTGCACCGCGGCGAGGTCCCACACGGACACGCCGATCGCGTCGATCGCGCCGTCCACGGCGCCCTCCGCAACGAGCATGTGGCTCCAGAAGTCTCCGTAGCCGCGCGCGTGCCAGGCTCGCGCGGCGAGGCTCGGCAGCGTCTGCTCGAGCGCGAAGCTGAGCACCGCGTCCTCCGGGCGGCGGACGGCCGAGACGTGGACGCGGTCGCCGCCCGCGCGGGCCCCGCCGCCCCGCTCGGCCCACCAGCGCCGGTGGAGCGCCGGGGCGGACACGACGCCGAGCTCGACGCGGCCGTCGATCTCCAGCGCGATGAGCGTGGCCCAGACGGGCACGCCGCGCGAGTAGTTCCGCGTCCCGTCGATGGGATCGACGATCCATCGCCGCGACCCCGAGCCGACCAGGCCCTCCTCCTCGCCGAGTATCGCGTCGCGGCGGCGCTCGTGCGCCAGGATCGCGCGGAGCTGGCGCTCGACCTCGCGGTCGGCCTCGGTCACCGGCGTCCGGTCGGGCTTCGTCTCGACGACGAGGTCGCGTGCCCGGAACCGGCCGAGCGAGAGCGCGTCGGCCGCGTCGGCCAGGCGCAGCGCGAGCTCGAGGTCCGGGCCCACGCCGGCGCGCTTAGGAGGGTTTGGCGAAGTAGCCACCATGTCCCCAGGGAAGCGCCGGATCGTCGTGACGCGGCGTCCTCGGTCGCGTCCATGTCTCCGGATATGGACGCTCCCTGCGTCCTTGCCTCACGACGACCGGCGGCACCCTGGAGACGGGGACCACTTCGCCAAACCCTCCTAATCCACCTGGAGGTAGAGCACCGCGATCACGCACGCTCCGACGAACAGCACGACGAACAGCGCGAACAGCGCGAGCCCGAGGCGGTTGTTCCTCCGCTGGAGCTCGGGGGACAGCATCAGAGGATCACCGGGTCGACGGCCGCCGCGACGAACAGCAGCGCGAGATAGGCGAGGGAGTAGTGGAACAGGACGACCGCGTCGCGACGGGTCCCGTCACGCCGGAGCCGCCATGCGAGGAAGACGAAGTAGCTGCCGAGGAGCGCCGCCGCGACCGTGTAGAGCGGCCCGAGCCAGATGCCGACCAGCACCGTGAAGCCGACGAGCCCGATCGAGTACAGGAGGATCTGGCGCGTCGTCTCGCGGTCGCCGCGCGTCCCTGGCAGCATCGGCACGTTCGCGGCCTCGTAGTGCTCCTTGATCATCAGCGCGAGCGCCCAGAAATGCGGAGGCGTCCAGAGGAAGACGATGAGGAAGAGCCAGAGCGCGGGGAGCGCGAGGCTGCCCGTGGCGGCCGCGTAGCCGACGAGCGGTGGGACCGCCCCCGCGGCGCCGCCGATGACGATGTTCTGGTCGGTCGAGCGCTTCAGATACCCCGTGTAGACGACGACGTAGAACAGGTTTCCGACGAGCGCTAGGACGGCCGTGAGGACGTTCACCGTCGAGGCGAGGAGCGCGAAGGAGAGGGCGGAGAGCACGAGCCCGAACTCCAGCGCCCGTGGGGCGGGAACGCGACCCGAGGCGACGGGGCGGGACGCCGTGCGCTCTCCCATCAGGCGGTCGATGTCGCGGTCGATCACATGGTTCAGCGCGCTCGCCCCGCCGCACGCGAGCGCGAGGCCGACGAGCATCGTCACGAGCTCGACGCCGCCGGGCCAGCCGCCGGCGCCGACGAACATCCCCGCGGCGCCCGTCAGGAGGAGCAGCGACATGATCCGCGGCTTCGTCAGCGTGACGTAGTCGCGCCACGGCCCGAAGGGCAGCGGCTCGCCGCGGAACGAGACGACGAGCGTCACGAGCGACGCGGCGAGCGACGCGCCCGCAGCGGCGACGTGGACGGCGATCGACCAGGCCGCGTCGTCCGACCACGCGACGAGGCCGCCCGTCGCGATCGCTACGAGCATGAGCGCCGGCGCGGCGGCCGCCGGCCAGACGAGGCGCGGATACGCCACCAGTGCGGCGACGAGCACGCAGGCGAGCAGCGGCAGCGCGACGAGCGCGGCGCCCCAGTGCGCACGCCCGAGCTCGAGCGCGGCGCTCGCGACGACGAGCGCGGCGGCCGCGGCAGCGGCGAGGGTCGAGATGCGGAGAAGCGGGCCGGGTGCGCCGTCGGTCCTCATGCGGTCTCCGCGTCGCGCAGGCGGCGCCGCAGGTCGTACAGCGGCCGGGCGCTCGTCACGTAGGGCACCTGGTCGAAGTTGTGCGGCGGCGGCGGCGAGGTCGTGTACCACTCGAGCGTGTCGCCCTGCCACGGGTCGTTCCCGGCGCGCCGCCCGTTGATGCTCTTCAGGATCGCGGCGAGCAGGCACAGCATTCCGAGGCCCATCACGTACGAGCCGATCGTCGAGGTCAGGTTGTACGCCTCCCAGAGGCCGTCGTCGCGGTACGTGTAGACGCGGCGGGGCATCCCGATCAGGCCGAGGAGGTGCTGCGGGAAGAAGGTCACGTTGAAGCCGACGAAGACGAGCCAGAACGTCCACTTGCCGAGCCGCTCGGAGAGGAAGCGCCCGAAGATCTTCGGCCACCAGTAGAAGAGCCCGCCGAGGATCGCGAGCACGGAGCCGCCGAACAGCACGTAGTGGAAGTGGGCGACGACGAAGTACGTGTCGTGCACCTGCCAGTCGATCGGGAACGCGGCGAGGTAGATGCCAGAGAGCCCGCCGATCGTGAACACGCTGATGAAGCCGAGGGCGAAGAGCATCGGCGTCTCGAGCGTGATGTTCCCGCGCCAGAGCGTCGCGAGCCAGTTGAAGATCTTCATCCCCGTCGGCACGGCGATCACCATCGACGCGAGCATGAACCAGACGTTCAGGTACGTCGGCATCCCGACCGTGAACATGTGGTGCGCCCAGACGAGCATCGAGAAGAACCCGATCGCGACCGTCGAGAACGCGATCGCCTTGTAGCCGAAGATCGGCTTGCGCGCGAAGACGGGGAGGATCTCGGAGATGATCCCCATCGCGGGCAGGATCATGATGTAGACCTCGGGGTGCCCGAAGAACCAGAAGACGTGCTGGTACAGGATCGGCGAGCCGCCCTCGCCTTCCCCGGTCGGCACGAAGAAGTCGAAGGTGTCCGGGAACTGCCGCTCGAGGAGCAGGAGCGTGAGCCCCGCCGAGAGCACCGGCAGGACGAGCAGCAGCAGCCACGCATAGATCTCGATCGACCAGACGAACAGCGGGATCCGCATCCAGGACATCCCGCGCGTCCGCATGTTGTGGATCGTGACGATGAAGTTGATCGCGCCTGCGAGCGACGAGATCGACGCGATGTGGAGGGAGAGGATCCACAGGTCCTGGCCGTTCCCCTCCGCGATGACGGACAGCGGCGGATAGGCGGTCCAACCCGTGTTGGCGGCGCCGCCGGCCGCGAAGAACGAGAAGCAGAACACGAGGCCAGCGAAGGCGTAGAGCCAGTAGGAGAGGGCATTCAGCCGCGGGAACGCCATGTCCGGCGCGCCGATCATGAGCGGCACGAGGAAGTTCGCGAGCCCGGCGAGGAGCGGGACGACGACGAAGAAGACCATCCCCGTCCCGTGCATCGTGACCACCTCGTTGTACGAGTTTCCGGTGATCACGCCGCCGTCGGCCTGGGCGAGCTGCGTGCGGATCAGGAGCGCCAGGAAGCCGGAGAGCGCGAAGAAGAGCCCCGCCGTGCCGATGTAGAGGATCCCGATCCGCTTGTGGTCGACGGTCACGAGCCAGCTCGCGACCTTGCCGCGCTGCCAGGCGGGAACGGGGCGTCCGGCGTCAACCGCCAAGGTTTTGCTCCAGGTAGTCGGTCAGCGCCCGCATTTGCTCCTCGCCCCAGTCGCGACCGACGGGCGGCATGTCGCCGCGACCCTCGCGCAGGAGCACCGCGATTGCGTCGGGGTCCTGAACGAGCTCGGTACCCGCGATCGGCGGTCCGTAGCCACCCTCGCCGTCGAGTCCGTGGCACTTCGCGCAGCTCCCCTCCCAGGTCTCCTCGCCGAGCGGCGAGGTGCCTGCCGCCTGCTGTGTCTCGCGTTCGGCGAGCCACGCGTCGAACTCCTCCCGCGGGAGCACCTCGACCGAGGCGAGCATCTTCGCGTGGTAGATCCCGCAGAGCTCCGCGCACTGGCCGAGAAACACGCCGGCCCGCTTCGCCGCGAACCAGGTCGTGTTGACCCGGCCGGGGATGGCGTCGATCTTGCCGCCGAGGGCCGGGATCCACCAGGAGTGGACGACGTCCCAGTCGGGCGCGGTGACCTTCAGCTCGACGGTGCGCCCCTCGGGCGCTCGCAGCCGGTCGACCGCGACGACGCCGTTCGGATAGCGGTACTCCCAGGTGAACTGCGTGCCGGTCACCTCGACGACGAGGTTCTCGTCGCCCGGGGTCGCGGCGGGGACGTCCTGGATGCCGGGGAGCTTGGCGAACACGAACGCGGCGATGAAGAAGAGGACCACGACCGGCCCGATCGTCCAGGCGAGCTCGAGGCGGTTCGCGCCGTGGATCTGGGCGCCGTCGGCGTCACGCGGCCGGTTGCGGCGCCGGTAGCGGACGACGAAGAGGACGAGCAGCACCTCGACGAGCAGGAAGATCGCGACGACGAACGCGGTGACGAACCACCAGCTCTGGCTGATGCCGTCGGCGTTCGGCGACTCCGGCGGGACCGGGGCGAAGCCGCCGTTCCCCGCGAGCGCCGCGGATGCGCCGGCGAGCAGCACGACCAGCGCGCTGACGATGGCGACGATGTGCCTCCCGAAGCGCACGGTGCGGGCATTCTATGAACGTGGTCGAGGAGCCGCGCCGAGCAACCTGCATCCGGCTGCCGGCCGACGTGGAGCGGCCGTTCGAGGTGTATCTGAACGGCGTCCCGCAGCGCGAGGGCGACGACTACCTCGTGCGCGACGGGATGCTCGTCTTCGAGCGCCCGCTCGCGAAGGAGAAGGTCGGCGTCGGCCGCTGGACGTCGATGGTCCTGGGCATCGCCGGCTCGTACGGCAAGGACGACTCGGTCGACGTCGTCTACCGCTCGGGCGGCCGGAACCGGGTCGCCGCGAAGCTCCGCTTCGAGCCGCCGCCGGGCTGACGCTTCCCGTCGGCGCCGCAACGCGAGCGCAACATCGCCGTCACACGGGTGTAACGACGCCTGAAGGTCTCCACACAAGTTCGGCGTTTTCTCTTGTGTGATGACCACCCAGACCCTCACCGCCCCAACGCGCGCCGAGCGTGAGCGCGACACCGTGACGTCCTGGCGCGTCGAGCAGCTGCTCGAGGCCGGCTACGACGGGGATGCCGCGCTCGTCCTCGCGCTCGACCGCGACGTCGACCTCCACTTCGCGGTCTCCCTCCTCCAGCGCGGCTGCCCGCCGGACATCGCGCTCCAGATTCTCTTCTAGCGGACGTGGGGGAACCCATGGTTCCCCCACGAGCCCCCTCCTTCCGCGCTGCGCAGAGTCACCCTGACCGGACCTCCCGGCCGGCAAAGCCGGCCTCCGGTCGCAACGCGTAGTGCAACGGCCCACGAGAAGGCCCCGTCTCTCTCTTGAGACCCGCGCCTAGACGCGACCGCTCGCTTCTGCGGCCGCGCGAAGGCGGGCGGCGTGCGCGCCCGTCAGCTCGCCGGGCTCGAGCCGCCATCCCCAGTTGCCGCCGACCTCGCCCGGCCGGTTCATCCGCGCCTCGCTGCCGAGCCCGAGCACGTCCTGGACGGGCACGATCGCCAGCGCGGCACGGGACGCCAGCGCGCGCTCGACGAAGCGCCACACGTCGGTGTCGCCGGTGAAGCCCGCGACCGTGTCCGTGTCGTGGGTGGAGGTGTAGACGACCTGGTTGACGCGGTGGTTCTCGAGCCGGTGCGGGTTGCCCTTCGAGCCTCTGAGAGACCAGAGGAGCACGACCATCCCGGGGAAGCCCGAGCGTGTCGCGAAGCTCGTGGACGTCCGGGGTGATGACGCCGAGGTCCTCGGCGATCACCGGGAGCCGGCCGAGCTCCTCCTCGGCGGCGCGGAAAAGCGCGAGGCCGGGCCCGCGCGACCAGTGGCCCTCGCGCGCGGTCTCGGCGCCGGCCGGGACGGTCCAGTAGCCCGCGAACCCGCGGAAATGGTCGATCCGGAAGACGTCGACGAGGTCGAGGACGCGGCGCATCCGCTCGATCCACCAGCGGTAGCCGTCCGCGCCCATCGCGACCCAGTCGTAGAGCGGGTTCCCCCACAGCTGGCCCATGTCGTTCAGGCGGTCGGGAGGGGCGCCCGCCACGACCTCGTCGAGCGGCAGGAACAGCTCCTGGTGGGCGCGATAGTCACATCCGTCGACGGCGACGTAGATCGGCACGTCGCCGATGATCCGAACGTTCCGCTCGGCCGCGTACGCGCGGAGCGCGAGCCACTCGCGCTCGAAGCGCACCTGCTCCTCGAGTGCGCCCTCGCCCGCGAACGCCGCCCAGTCGTCGGCCCACGTGCGCTCGCGCGCCCGGAACGACCGGACCTCGCTCGGCTCGACCCGCGCCTCCGGGTCGGCCAGCAGGCCGCCCCACGAGGCGAACGCCGACGACGACGCGTACGGTGAGCCGAACTCGTCGGGCGGGTTGAGCGGCAGCACCTGCCACCAGCGGGCGCCTGCGTCCGCGAGCCAGTCGACGAAGGCATGCGCCCCGTCCCCGAGCCGGCCGCCCGGCAGCGACGTGGGGTGCAGCTGAACACCGACTGACCGCCCCGACAGCACGGCGGACTGTTTACCGTGTCGCGGTGGTGGCTGCCGAGCGAATCACCATCGCCGACGTCACACCGAGCGTCGACTGCGGGCGCTGGCCCGCGAAGGCCTGCGTCGGCGACACGGTCGAGGTCGGCGCGACGATCGTGCGCGACGGCCACGAGTCGCTTCGCGCCGTCGTCCGCTATCGCAAGCCGCGCGGCCGCTGGCGCGAGGAGCCGCTCGCGCCGCTCGGCAACGATCGCTTCGCAGGCTCGTTCGCGGTCGACACCGTGGGGCGGTACCGGTTCGAGATCGAGTCATGGGTCGACCGCCACGCGGGATGGCTCGACGAGCACGATCGCAAGGTCGCGGCCGGGCAGGCCGACCTCGCGGGGGAGCTCGCCGAGGGCGCAGCGCTGTTCGGCGCGGGCACGGTCGACGAGTGGCGCGAGGCGGCGCTCGCGCTCGGAGCGCGCGAGCGGCACGGCGCCGCGAGGAGCACGGCGTTCGAGGTCGAGGTCGAGCGCGAGCGCGCCCGCGCGAGCGCCTGGTACGAGCTCTTCCCGCGCTCGTGGGGCGGTCTCGCGGGCGTGACCGAGGTCGTGCCCGAGCTCGCCGAGCTCGGCTTCGACGTTCTCTACCTGCCGCCGATCCACCCGATCGGCGAGACGAACCGCAAGGGACGGAACAACGCCGAGCGCGCCGAGCGCGGAGACGTCGGCAGCCCCTGGGCGATCGGCGGCGCCTCGGGCGGCCACGACGCGATCCACCCGGACCTCGGCACGGAGGAGGAACTCGCGGCGCTCGTCGCGGCGCTCCACGAGCACGGGATGGAGCTCGCGCTCGACCTGGCGCTCCAGACGTCGCCCGACCATCCCTGGCTGTCGACGCACCCGGAGTGGTTCCAGCACCGACCCGACGGCTCGCTGAAGTACGCCGAGAACCCGCCCAAGCGCTACCAGGACATCCACAACTTCGACTGGGACACGAGCGACCGGGATGGGCTCTGGAAGGCCGTCCGCGGAGTCGTCCTCCGCTGGTGCGACGCGGGGGTGACGGTCTTCCGCGTCGACAACCCGCACACGAAGCCGGTCCCGTTCTGGGAGTGGCTCATCGCCGAGGTCCGGAAGAAGCACCCCGAGACGGTGTTCCTCTCGGAGGCGTTCACGAGGCCGGCGATGATGACCCTGCTCGCGAAGGCCGGCTTCTCGCAGTCCTACACGTACTTCACGTGGAAGAACTCGAAGGCAGAGCTCTTCGAGCTCGTCGAGCAGTTTCGCGAGTGGTCGCCGTTCCTCCGGCCGAACCTGTGGCCGAACACGCCGGACATCCTCCACGCGACCCTGCAGCAGGGCGGTCGCCCCGCGTTCGAGTGCCGGCTCGTCCTCGCCGCGACGCTCTCGCCGAGCTACGGGATCTACTCCGGCTACGAGTCGCTCGAGAACGTCCCGGTGCGTCCGGGGAGCGAGGAGTACCTCGACTCGGAGAAGTACGAGGTCCGCGAGCGGCGGCTCGACGGGACGCTGCTCCCGCTGATCAAGCGGCTCAACGAGGTGCGGCGGGCGCACCCGGCGCTCACCGGCGCCGGGCTCGAGCGTCTGACCTGGCTGGAGACCGAGTCCGAGCACCTGCTCGGCTTCGCGCGGTCCTTCGACGACGACGTGGTCATCGTCGTCGCCAACCTCGACCCGTACGCGATCCACGACGGCGTCTGCCTCCTCGACCCGGCGCTCGGCCTGCCCGAGCACGTCGACGTCGTGGATGCGCTGACCGGCGAGACGTACGACTGGGGCTGGCGCAACTACGTCCGCCTCGGACCGGGCAAGGCGCACGTCCTGGAGGTCAGGCGATGAACGCGGCTGCGCATTGGTGTCCGACTTCAGTCGGACACCTGCTCTCGGCAGGCGCGCATCGGACGACGAGCAGGTGTCGGACTGAAGTCCGACACCGGAGGCCGACATGACCGGTGCCGAGCACTGGTTCGAGTCGAAGCCGGACTGGTTCAAGACGGCGGTCTTCTACGAGCTGCACACGCGCGCGTTCTTCGACTCGTCGGACGACGGGTCGGGCGACTTCCGCGGCCTTCGCCAGAAGCTCGACTACCTGCAGTGGCTCGGAATCGACTGCATCTGGCTGTTGCCGTTCTACCCCTCGCCGCTCCGGGACGGCGGTTACGACGTCGCCGACTTCCTCACGGTGAGCCCCGAGTTCGGGACGGTCGACGAGTTCGCGTCCTTCGTCGAGGCGGCGCACGAGCGCGGCATGCGGGTCATCAGCGACTTCGTCATGAACCACACGTCGAGCGAGCACCCGTGGTTCCAGGAGTCCCGCCTCGGCCCGGACAACCCGAAGTCCGACTGGTACGTGTGGTCGGACACCGTCCACCGCTACGAGGACGCGCGCATCATCTTCGTCGACTCGGAGCAGTCGAACTGGACGTTCGATCCGGTCCGCGGCGCCTACTTCTGGCATCGCTTCTACCACCACCAGCCGGACCTGAACTACGAGAACCCGGACGTTGCAGACGCGATGCTCGACGGCCTTCGCTTCTGGCTCGACCTCGGGCTCGACGGGTTCCGGCTCGATGCCGTCCCGTACCTTTTCGAGGAGGAGGGGACGAACTGCGAGAACCTGCCCGAGACGCACACGTTCCTCAGGCGCGTCCGCGCCGAGATCGACGAGCACTACACCGACCGCGTGCTGCTCGCCGAGGCGAACCAGTGGCCCGAGGACGTCGTCGACTACTTCGCCGACGGCGACGAGTGCCACATGGCGTTCCACTTCCCGGTGATGCCGCGCATGTTCATGGCGCTGCGCCGCGAGGAGGCGCGCCCGATGGTCGAGATCCTCGACCGCACGCCGCCGATCCCGGACAACTGCCAGTGGGGGCTCTTTCTCCGCAACCACGACGAGTTGACGCTCGAGATGGTCACCGACGAGGAGCGCGACTACATGTACGCCGAGTACGCGAAGGACCCGCGGATGAAGCTGAACCTCGGCATCCGGCGGCGTCTCGCGCCGCTCCTCGACGGCGGCCGTGACGAGATCGAGTTGATGCACGCGATCCTCTTCTCGCTGCCCGGCTCGCCGGTGCTGTACTACGGGGACGAGATCGGCATGGGTGACAACGTCTACCTCGGCGACCGCGACGGCGTGCGGACGCCGATGCAGTGGACGGGCGACCGGAACGGCGGCTTCTCCCGCGCCGACTTCGCCCAGCTCTACCTGCCGCCGCTCATGGACCCCGTGTTCGGCTTCCAGGCGGTCAACGTCGAGGCCCAGCTCCGCTCGCCGACGTCCCTTCTCCGCTGGCTACAGCGGTTCGTGGCGCTCCGCAAGGAGCACCCCGTGTTCGGGCTCGGCACGTACGAGACGCTCCAGACGTCCAACCCCCGTGTTTTCGCACACGTCCGAACGCACGAAAACGACACCGTGCTCTGCGTCCACAACCTCGCTCGCTCCGCGCAGGCGGTCGAGCTCGATCTCTCCCACTTCGAAGGGCGGATCCCGGTGGAGATGAGCGGGCGGACGCCGTTCCCGCCGATCGGCCAGCTCCCGTACTTCCTCACCTTCGGGCCGCGCGGGTTCTTCTGGTTCCTGCTCGAGGAGGAGAGCGCCGATGCCTGATCCGCGCTCCCTGTCGAGCGAGCAGCTCCTCGCGCTCGCCACGAACGCCCGCTGGTTCGCCGCCAAGGACCGCGTCCCCGAGGAGGCGGAGGTCGTCGGCGTGCCGGTCGAGGACGACCTCGTCACGCTCGCGATCGTCGAGGTCCGGTTCGGCCCGGGGACGCACGAGCACTACCTCGTCGCGCTCGGCGCCGGCGGCGAGGCAGCCGACGCGTTCGAGCGGCCCGAGGTCGCCGCCCGGCTCGCGTCGCTGGCGGGCGTGCCCGCCCAGGGTGCGCGCGTGCGTCCGCTCGGGGTCGAGCAGTCCAACAGCTCGGTCGTCCTCGACGAGCTGCACGTGCTGAAGCTCTACCGGCGGCTCGAGGCGGGGCCGAACCCCGAGCTCGAGGTCCTCCAGGCGCTCGCGGCGGCGGGCTTCGAGAACGCGCCGCGGCTCGAGGGCGCGTTGACGACGGAGGGCCCGCCGCTCGAGACGGCGCTCGCCTCGGTCATCGGGCTCGTCCCGTCGGCGGGCGGGGGCTGGGAGCTCACCCTCGAGGCGTTCCGCGACGACGCGTCCTGGCTGCCGGAGCGCGCCTGGCGGCTCGGTGAGGTTACGGCGGGGATGCATGCGGCGCTCGCGGCGCAGGACACCGAACCCGCACTTCGCGCCCGAGGAGCCGAGCGCCGAGGCGCTCGCGCTGCTCGCCGCCGAGATCGACGAGGAGATCGCGTCGACGTTCGCGTCGCTTCCGGACGACGACGCGCTCGGCGCCGTGGCGCACCGGGCTGAAGACCTCCGCGACCTCGTGCACGAGCTCGCCGCCGTCGGCCCGTCCGGGCTCGCGCTCCGGACGCACGGCGACTACCACCTCGGCCAGGTTCTCTGGACGACGGAGGGCGACTGGGTCGTGATCGACTTCGAGGGCGAGCCGGCCCGTTCGCTGCCCGAACGGCGCCGCAAGCGCTCGCCCGTGCGCGACCTCGCCGGGATGACGCGATCGTTCGCGTACGCAGGCGACGCGGCTCTCCTGCTCACGGGCATGGAAGCGCCCGACGGCTGGGTGGACGCCTGCCGGACGGCGTTCATCGACGGCTACCTGTCGCTGGCCGACGAGCGGCTCCTGCCGCCGAGCCGGACCGGGTTCGAGCGGCTCCTTGCGCCTCTTCGAGCTCGAGAAGCTCGTGTACGAGCTCCGGTACGAGACCCGCAACCGGCCGGAGTGGGCGACGATCCCGATCGTCGGCATGCTCCGGCTGCTCGAGCCCGTGACATGAGCACCCGGCCCGGCGTCCTCGGCGAGCTCGACCTCCATCTGCTCGGGGAAGGGCGCCACGAGCGGCTCTGGGAGCGTCTCGGGGCGCATCCGCTCGACGGCGGGGGCGTCCGCTTCGCGGTCTGGGCGCCGAACGCGCGCGGCGTGTCGGTCGTCGGTGACTGGAACTACTGGAGCGACGATGCCGACCGGCTGGAACAGCAGGGCGTGTCCGGCGTCTGGGCGGGCGTCGCCCCGAACGCGCAGGAAGGGCACGCCTACAAGCTCGCGGTCAGAGGCGCCGACGGCGTCACCCGCGAGAAGGCCGACCCGCTCGCGTTCCGCGCCGAGCTGCCGCCGGCGACGGCGTCGATCGTCTATCGCACGCGCCACGCCTGGGCCGACGACGACTGGCTCGCCCGGCGGCGGGCGACCGATCCCCTCGGCGCGCCGATGTCGATCTACGAGGTGCATCCGGCGTCGTGGCGCCAGGGCCTCGGCTGGCGCGATCTCGCCGACGAGCTCGGCGAGCACGTCGCGGAGCTCGGGTTCACGCACGTCGAGCTGATGCCCGTGATGCAGCATCCCTACGGGCCCTCGTGGGGCTATCAGGTGAGCGGCTACTACGCGCCGCAGGCGACCATGGGCGAGCCCGACGACCTGCGAGCCTTCGTCGACGCCCTCCACGGGCGCGGCATCGGCGTGATCCTCGACTGGGTGCCCGCGCACTTCCCCCGGGACGAATGGGCGCTCGCCCGCTTCGACGGGACCGCGCTGTACGAGCACGCCGACCCACGTCGGGGCGCGCACCCGGACTGGGGGACGCTCGTCTTCAACTTCGCGCGCCACGAGGTGCGGAACTTCCTCCTCGCGAACGCGCTCTACTGGCTCGAGGAGTTCCACGCCGACGGGCTCCGGGTCGACGCCGTCGCGTCGATGCTCTACCTCGACTACTCGCGTGAGCCGGGCGAGTGGGTCCCGAACCGCTACGGCGGGCGCGAGGATCTCGACGCCGTCGCGTTCCTGCAGGAGCTGAACGCCGTCGTCCACGCGGCGGAGCCGGGGGTCGTGATGGTCGCCGAGGAGTCGACGGCCTGGCCCGGCGTCTCGCGGCCGACCGAGAGCGGCGGGCTCGGCTTCACGTTCAAGTGGAACATGGGCTGGATGCACGACACCCTCGAGTACGTCTCGAAGGAGCCCGTGCACCGCCGCTGGCACCACGACGACGTCACCTTCTCCCTCATCTACGCGTGGGACGAGAACTTCGTGCTGCCGCTGTCGCACGACGAGGTCGTCCACGGAAAGGGCGCGTTGGTCCGGAAGCTCCCGGGGGACGAATGGCAGCAGTTCGCCGCGTTGCGGGCGCTCTACGGGCACATGTGGGCGCATCCGGGGAAGCAGCTGCTCTTCATGGGCGCGGAGATCGGCCAGGGGACGGAGTGGACGGAGAGCGCCTCGCTCGACTGGTACGTGCTCGACTACCCGCTCCACCGCGGCGTCCAGGCGTGCGTCGCCGACCTCAACAGGGTGTACCGCGCGGAGCCGGCGCTGTGGGAGGCCGACCACCGTCCCGAGGGGTTCCAGTGGCTCGTGGGCGACGCGCGCGAGGACAACGTGCTCGCGTATCTCCGCCTCTCGGGCGACGGGTCGCGTCTCCTCGCGTGCGTGGCGAACTTCTCGCCGGTCGTCCGGCACCACTGGCGCGTGCCGCTCCCGGAAGGCGGCCGCTGGCGCGAGGTGCTGAACACCGACGCGGCCGAGTACGGCGGCTCGGGGATCGGCAACCTCGGCGCGGTCGAGGCGGTCGACGAGCCGCTCCACGGGCGGCCGTTCTCCGCGGGCGTCACGCTGCCGCCGCTGGCGACCGTCTGGCTCGCCCCGGACAGCTAGCGGCGGACGTTCGCCTCGAGGGTCTCGAGGAGCTCGCGCAGGCGGTCGAGGTCCTCCGGCGCGAGACCCGCCGTCAGGCGGCGGTTGAAGGCGATGACGACCTCGAGCATGCGGGCGTGCAGGGCGAGCCCGGCCTCTGTGGGCTCCACGCGCACCGCGCGCCGGTCATCCGGCTGCGGCACGCGCCGGACGAGCCCGGCTGCCTCGAGCATGTCGAGGTGGCGCGTGAGGGTCGGGCCTTCGATGCCGACCGCGCGCGCGAGCTGCTGTTGCGAGGGATGCGCCTCGCCCCGCAGCGTCGTGAGGATCAGCCAGACGGGCAGGGAGCCGCCGACCTCGCCCAGCGCGTCGTTGAACGCCCGCCCGACGCTCTTCGAGACCCGGGCCAGCTGGAGCCCGATCGGTGTCCCCCGCGGCCGCATGCCTCAGCCTACTCCGTTTGCTTCGCTCACTAATCGTTAGTATACTAATAATTAGTCAACGAACAAAGGAGACTCTATGAGCTCGCAGCTGCTCCTCCACGAGGCGGCCGGCTGGCACTGGTGGTTCGCCCCGTTCTGGTTCTTCCTCTGGGTCGTCGTGATCGTCGCGATCGTTCGGTTCTCGCCCTGGCGGCGCCGCTACGACCGGCGGGTCGACGCCCGCGCGATCCTCGCCGAGCGGTACGCGCGCGGAGAGATCGACGCCGAGGAGTACGCGACCCGGCGGGACGTGCTCAGTCAGTAGCGTGCAAGCGATGGCGGCTGACAACAGCATCGTCGTCGAGGGCCTGGTGCGCGAGTTCAAGAAGGGGCCTCGCGCGGTGGACGGGATCGACCTCCGCGTCGAGCCGGGTGAGATCTACGGATTCCTCGGGCCGAACGGGGCCGGCAAGTCGACGACGGTGCTGATGCTGACGACGCTCCTGCCGCCGACCGCCGGCACGGCCCGTGTGGCGGGCTTCGACGTCGTCAAGGAGGGCCCGAAGGTCCGGGGCACGATCGGGGCGGCCCTGCAGGAGGCCGCCCTCGACCAGCTCCTGACCGGCCGCGATCATCTGCGTCTCCAGACGATGCTCCAGGGGCTCCCCCGCGCGGAGCGCGCGTCCCGAACCGTGGAGCTCCTCGAGCGGGTCGGCCTCACCGAGGCCGCCGACCGCAAGGTCGGCGGCTACTCGGGCGGGATGAAGCGCCGGCTCGACCTCGCGCTCGCGCTCGTTCACCGGCCGCGCGTGCTCTTCCTCGACGAGCCGACGACGGGCCTCGACCCCCAGAGCCGCACGGCGCTCTGGGAGGAGGTTGCGCGCCTCGCGCGGGAGGACGGTGTCACGGTGTTCCTCACCACCCAGTACCTCGAGGAGGCCGACGTCCTCGCCGACCGCGTCGGGATCATCGACAACGGTCGGATCGTCGCCGAGGGGACGCCGACCGACCTCAAGGCCGAGATCGGCCGCCCGAGCGTGCACGCGATCGCGGGACGGTCGCAGGACGAGGGGCGCATCGTCGAGCTTCTCGGCCGGTACGGCGAGCCGCTCGGGAACGGGGAGCTCGCCGTGCGGCTCGGGGCCGGCGTCGGCCTGGCGGACGTCGTGCGCGGGCTCGACGCCGAGGGCGTCCAGCTCGACGACATCGAGCTGCGGGCGCCCACCCTCGACGACGTGTTCCTCGCGAAGACCGGCCGCACGCTCGAGGGCGCCGCGGAGTCGGAGAAGACGTGAGCGTCGCGGCGGTGCAGGTCGGTGCGGTCGCCGGCCGCTCGATCAAGCGCACGCTGCGCCAGCCGGCGATGTCGGTCCCGCCGCTCGTCTTCCCCGTCGCGCTGATGCTCGTCAACTCGGCGGGACTCGAGCCGTCGACCCTCCTTCCCGGGTTCCCGACGACCTCGTTCCTCGCCTTCGCGCTCGCCGTGCCGTTCATCCAGGGAGCCCTCTTCGCGACGATGAACGCGGGCACGGAGCTCGCGCGCGACATCCAGACGGGCTTCCTCAACCGCCTTTCGCTGACGTCGCTCCGCGGCTCCGCCCTGCTCGCGGGGCACCTGTCCGGCGTCATCGTGCTGGGCGTCGCGCAGGCGGTCTTCTACATCGCCGTCGGCCTGATCCTCGGCGTGAACTTCGCCTCGGGCCCGGCGGGCATCGTCGTCCTGCTGATCTTCAGCGCGCTCGTCGCGCTCGGGTTCGGCGCGCTCGGTGCGTTCCTCGCCCTCCGGACCGGCACGGGCGAGGCCGTCCAGTCGATGTTCCCGCTCCTGTTCGTGTTCCTGTTCATCTCCTCGATGAACACGCCGCGCGACCTGATCGCGGTCGACTGGTTCCGCTTCCTCGCGTCGATCAACCCGGTCTCGTACCTGATCGAGTGCGTCCGCAGCCTGATCATCACGGGCTGGGACGCGAAGGCGCTCGCGCTCGGCTTCGGGATCGCGACGATCATCGCCGCCGTCTCGCTCGTGCTCTCCGCCTGGGCGCTCACCCGGAGGATGACGCGGACATGAGGCTCTTCTACGTCGCCCGCGGAGTCGCCTGGCGGTCGATCCGCAACCTCGTCAAGACGCCGGCGCTCCTCCTGCCGACGACCCTCTTCCCGCTCTTCTTCTTCACGGCGTTCGCCGGCGGCCTGTCCCAGGTGCAGAACGTGCCCGGCTTCGACTACCCGGACGGCTACACGTCGTTCCAGTTCGTCTTCGTGCTCCTGCAGTCGGCGGCGTTCGGCGGCGTCTTCACCGGCTTCGGCATCGCGCGCGACTTCGAGAGCGGCTTCGGCAAGCGGCTCATGCTTGCCTCGCCGAACCGGGTCGGGATCCTCTGCGGCTACGCGATCGCGGCCCTCGCCCGCTGGACGATCACCGCGACCGTGCTGACGACGGTCGCGCTCCTCGTGGGGATGGAGGTAGGCGGCAACCCCGTCGAGGTCGTCGGGCTCTACAGCCTCGCGCTGCTGGTCAACACGGCGGCGCTCTTGTGGGCGGCGGGCATCGCGATGCGCTTCCGGACGATCCAGATGGGCCCCGTGATGCAGCTCCCGGTGTTCCTGCTCCTCTTCTTCGCGCCCGTGTACGTGCCGCTCGACCTGCTGACGGGGTGGATCGAGAAGGTCGCGAAGCTCAACCCGATCACGTACCTCCTCGAGGCGGGCCGGAGCCTGATCTCGGGGACGCCGACCGAGGTCGCGCTCGCGTTCTTCCTCGGCCTCTGCCTGATCGGCCTGGCGGCCCTGTGGGCGCTCCGCGGGCTACGCCGCGCGGAGGCGGCGGGCTAGGGCGGCCTACAGGAGACGTCCCGCGCCGCCGCTACGGTGCGCCGGTGAGTCGCGCCGTCCGGCCCGGAGTCCCGTTTCCGCTCGGTCCCACCTGGGACGGAAGCGGCACGAACTTCTCCCTCTTCTCGGAGAACGCCGAGCGCGTCCAGCTCTGCCTGTTCGACGGCGACGAGGTCGAGGAGCGCGTCGAGGTTCGCGAGCACACCGTCCACAACTGGCACTGCTACCTCCCGGGCGTCGGCCCGGGCCAGCGGTACGGATACCGGGTCCACGGCCAGTGGTCGCCCGCGGAAGGTCGGCGCTTCAACGCCGCCAAGCTCCTGATCGACCCGTACGCGAAGGCGATCGAGGGCCCGATCCGCTACGACCGCGCACGGACCCTCTCGTACGTGCCGGGTCGCGAGGACGTGGCCGATCCGACCGATTCCTCACCCGCGATCCCGCGGAGCGTCGTCGTCGACCGGTCGTTCGACTGGGAGGGCGACCGGACGCTCAACCGCCCCTGGGCGGAGACCGTCATCTACGAGGTCCACGTGAAAGGCTTCACGCAGAAGCTGCCGGGGGTTCGCGACGACCTCCGAGGGACCTATGCGGGCCTCGCCTCCGAGGCAGCGATCGGCTACCTGCGCGACCTCGGGATCACGGCCGTCGAGCTCCTCCCCGTGCATCACATCGCCGACGAGCAGTTCCTCGTCGACCGCGGCCTCTCGAACTACTGGGGCTATTCGACGATCGGCTTCCTCGCGCCGCACGCGGGCTACGCCGCGACGGGCACGCACGGCGAGCAGGTGCGCGAGTTCAAGGGGATGGTGAAGGCGCTCCATCGCGCGGGGATCGAGGTGATCCTCGACGTCGTCTACAACCACACCGCCGAGGGAAACCACCTCGGCCCGACGCTCTCGTTCCGCGGTGTCGACAACGAGGCCTACTACCGGCTCGTGCCCGGAGACCCGCGCCACTACATGGACTTCACGGGCACGGGCAACTCGCTGAACCCCGTGAACCCCTCGGTGCTCCGCCTGATCATGGACTCGCTGCGGTACTTCGTGACCGAGTGCCACGTCGACGGGTTCCGCTTCGACCTCGCCTCCGCGCTCGCCCGCGAGCTGTACGACGTCGACCGGCTCTCGGCGTTCTTCGACGTCATCCACCAGGATCCCGTCCTCTCGCAGGTGAAGCTCATCGCCGAGCCGTGGGACGTCGGGCCGGGCGGCTACCAGGTCGGGAACTTCCCGATTCTGTGGTCCGAGTGGAACGGCATGTACCGGGACACGATGCGCGACTTCTGGCGGGGGCACACCGCCATCGCGGAGTTCGCGCGCCGCTTCACCGGTTCGAGCGACCTCTACCAGGCGGACGGCCGCCACCCGTCGGCCTCGATCAACTTCGTGACGTGCCACGACGGCTTCACGCTCCGAGACCTCGTGTCGTACGACCGGAAGCACAACGAGGCGAACGGCGAGGAGAACCACGACGGCTCGGACGACAACCGGTCGTGGAACTGCGGCGTCGAAGGTGAGACGGAAGACCCGGCCGTCAACGAGCTCCGCGATCGGCAGAGCCGGAACTTCCTCGCGACGCTGTTGCTCTCGCAGGGGACGCCGATGGTGCTCGGGGGCGACGAGCTCCGGAACACGCAGCGCGGCAACAACAACGCGTACTGCCAGGACAACGAGCTCTCGTGGCTCGACTGGGGCACCGGCGAGCGCGAGGAGGCGCTGCTGCGCTTCACCAAGCGCATGCTGCGCCTCCGTGCAGAGCACTCCGTCTTCCGGCGCTCCGCGTTCCTCACGGGCGAGGAGCGGCAAGGCTCGGGGGCGCCGGACGTCTGGTGGTTCCGGCCCGACGGCCGGAAGATGACGCAGGCCGACTGGGCGCGCGGCGACGCCTTCGCGCTCGGCGCGTTCCTCAACGGCGCCGAGATCCCGACGCAGACCGCGGAGGGCGAGCCGATCGAGGACGACTCGTTCCTCGTGCTCTTCAACTCCTGGCGCGAGCCCGTGACCTTCGTGCTTCCGCCGGCCCGCTTCGGCCGCCGCTGGGGGCACGAGATCTGCACCGCGGATCCCGAGCTCGCGCCGAACGGGACCGTGTTCGTCGCGCGCTCGCCGGTCGAGGTCGAGGCGCGGGCCATGCGGGTGATGCGCCGCGTCGGCTGACTGCTAGCCGTCGTCCGAGGGCGGCGGCTGCGTCAGCACGTGGAGGCAGACCGCGACGACGTTCGGGTCGAACTGCGTCCCGGCCGCCTCCTGCAGGCGGCGGAAGGCCTCGCCGACCGGCAGCGCCTCGCGGTACGGGCGATCGGTCGTCATTGCGTGGAACGCGTCGCAGGCGAAGATGATCCGCGCCTCGAGCGGGATCTCGTCCTTCTCCAGCCGGTCCGGGTAGCCCGTGCCGTCGTAGCGCTCGTGGCAGGCGCGGACGATCGGTCGCACCCCGGCGAGCTGGTCGATCGGCGCGAGGATCCGCTCGCCGAGCTCGGGGTGACGCTCGATCATGGCCCGCTCCTCGGCGGTCAGCGGGCCGGGCTTCATGAGGATCGACGCCGGGATCCCGATCTTTCCGATGTCGTGGAAGAGGGCGCCGAGCTCGAGGCGCTTGAGCCGCGCCGGGTCGAGACCGAGCTCCCGGCCGACCTCGATCGCCATGTCGCAGATCCAGCGCGTGTGCGAGGACGTGTAGGAGTCCTTCGCCTCGAGCGCGTTCGCGAGCGCCTCGACGGTCGAGAGGAACGTCCGCTCGAGGGTGGCGAAGCTCCCGGCGTTCGTGATCGCCAGGCGCGCCTGGCTCGCGATCCCGGCGAGCAGCTCGAGCTCGCGCCCGTCGATGTCCGACTCGGTCTCGACCCCGAGCGCCGCGAGCCCCTGGTCGATGGGGATGAACGCGACGGCGTGCGGCGTCGCGAGCTCCCGCGCGTCGAGGGCGCGTCCGAGCAGCATCGCCTCGCGCATCGTGACGACGAACGGCTCGCTCGCGGCCGGAGCAGCGGGCGACGACGACCGGCGCGAGCGCGCGACCCTGGAGCGTCGCGTACTCCGCGTCGCCCTCGGTCGCGCGGCACACGAGCCCGCCCTCGGCGGTCGGGAGCCAGACCGAGCAGCGGCGCGACCCCATGATCTGCGCCGTCCCGCGCACGACCTGCTCGAGCACGCCGTCGAGGTTCGTGACCGCGGAGAGCTCGCGCGTGAGCTCGAGCAGCGCCTTGGCGCTCTCCGCCTCGCGCCGCTGCGCCTCGTAGAGACGGGCGTTCACGAGCGCGACGGAGACGTGACCGGCGAGCACCTCGAGCAGGCGCAGGTCGTCGGAGTCGAACTGGTCGAGCCCGAGCTTCGAGACGACGATCACGCCGACGACGGTCGGCCCGTAGAGGAACGGGACGGCGAGGAGCGACTCCTCGATCTCGTCCGTGCCGGGGATGTGAACGCCGATCTCGCAGTGCGCCGCGTCGCCGGTGAGGAAGGGCTCGCCCGTCGCTGCGACGTGACCGGTGATGCCGTCGCCGACGCGCGTCGCGAGGACGTCCATCGCCGATCCCGAGGCGGAGAGGTCGCCGCGGAACGCGATCGGCAGGAGGTCGTCGCCCTCGCGGACGAAAACGCGGCAGTTGTGGTAGTCGATCAGCAGCCGGAGCTCGTCCGCGATCGTCGCGCCGATCTCCGCGACGTCGTTCAGCCGGCTGAGCTTCGCCGAGACGCCGTGGAGCATCTTGAGGTGCGCGATCGAGCGGAACTCGGCGCCGCGGTCGAGCGAGCCGTCACCCGGGCGCTCGAGGCGATCCTCCTGGAACACGACGATCTGCCCCTTGCCGCGCGCCTTCGCGGTCATCATCGCGACCTCGGCGCACGCCACGAGCTCGCGGGGGTTCGCGGCGTGGGTCGGCCCCGAGGCGATGCCGATCGACACGCTGACCGGCCCGACCGGGCCGAACGGCGTGGCGGTGATGCGCTCCTGGAGGCGCTCGGCGAGCCGGAATGCGTCGGAGAGGCCGCTTGCGGGCACGATGATCGCGAACTCCTCGCCGCCGACCCGGCAGACGGTGTCGGTCGAGCGGACGGCTGCGAGGAGGATCGACGCGACCTCCGAGAGCACGTGGTCGCCCGTGGCGTGGCTGTAGATGTCGTTGACGCGCTTGAAGTCGTCGAGGTCGAGCATGACGAGCGAGACGGGCGTCTGGTCGGTCGACGCGACGAGGAGCACCTCGCGGAGCCGCTCGTGGAACGCGCGGTGGTTCCAGAGGCCCGTCAGGGGGTCGGTCTGCGCCTGGCGCTCGAGCGTCGCGCGGATGTGGGCGTTGTCGATCGCGAGCGCCGCCGCGTCGGCGAAGCGGACGACGAGCCGGAACTCGTCCTCGGTGAACTCCTGGTAGCCCGCGCGGTAGATGTTGAGCGTGCCCTTCAGGTGCCCGCGCGCGACGAGCGGGACGACGATCAGGGACTCGGGGTCCGGCGTCGTGTTCGCGACGAAACGGACGCGGGGATCGAGCTCGGCGCGGTTCGCGAGCACCGGCTCCCGGTGCTCGGCCGCCCAGCCGGTGATGCCGACTCCGTACGAGAACGCCTCGTCGGCGAGGACCTTCTCCGCGTCCGGGCCGGACGCGTAGACGGCGCGCAGCTGGCGCTTGGCCTCGTCCGCCTCGTAGAACGTGATGTCGTCGTACGGGATGAGCTCGCCGACGGTGCGCGAGATCCGCTCGAGGAGGTCGTCCAGCGACTGCTCCGAGAGGACCTCGTGGAAGACGTCCGCGAGCTTGCGATACGACTCGACGAGCGGATCGAGCGGCTCGTCCGTGGCGCGGGGCTCCGACGCCGAGGCAGGGGTGTCCGGAAATGGGTTCACAACCGCTCCGTGTCTGCATCGGCCGCGGACGGGCACAGCTTGAGATTCCGACGGCTCGGATAGACGGAGGAGATGGGGCAGAATGAGGGCGTGCCGGGCAGGATCGTGGTCGGGATCGACGGAACCGAGCATGCGGCCGCCGCGCTCCGCTGGGCCGCGGAGGAGGCGGCGTTGCGTCAGGCGACGCTCGTCGCGGTCCACGCCTGGAGCTTCATGCCCGTCACGACGCCTGCCGACTCGGGGCTCGTCCCCATGGCCTGGACGGAGAGCATGGAGGTGCTCGACGCCAGTCGCGCCGCGGCGCAGCGGATCGCCGAGGATCAGGTGCGCGCCGTGCTCGGCGACGAGACCGACGCGGTCGTGCAGGTCGTCGAGGGCGGCCCGGCGACGGTGCTCGTCGAGGCCGCGGCCGACGCCGACCTGCTGGTCGTCGGTAACCAGGGTCGCGGCAACTTCGCCTCGGCGCTGCTGGGGTCGACGTCGGCCGAGGTCGCGGACGCCGCGCCGTGCCCGGTCGTGATCGTGCGCGCCCGCGACTGAACCGCGTCCGTGGCCGCGAAGGACTCGAGGCCCCGCGCGTAGAACTCACGCCGGGTGAGGCGCCTCGCCGTCTCGTTCTCCGCCGCGCTCGCCGTGGCGGCGCTCGCGACGCCCGCCGAGGCGGGCGCAGCGACACGTGGTGACATCTGGTTCCTCCGGGCGGGCGAGCCCGTCTCGGTCGGCCGCTCCGCGCCGGGGATCCCCGGTCTCGTGCGCTCGCTCCTGGCCGGGCCGACGAAGCGTGAGCGGGTCGAGGGCGTGCGGTCGGCGATCCCCGTCGGGACGCCGCTGCTCGGCCTTCGCATCGATCGCCGCGTCGTGACGGTCGACCTCGGCGCGCGGTTCGCGCAGGGGCGCGACGAGACGGCGCTCACGTCGCGCGTCGGCCAGCTCGTGCGGACGCTCCGCTCGGTGCCGGGTGTCACGGGCGTGCGCGTCCGGATCGAGGGCGGCATCCCGGTCGGCCTCTTCCCCGGCTACGACCTGCGCCGCACGGTGCGGGAGCCGCTCGACGTCGACCGGCCGGCGTCCGTCCGCGGGACACAGCTCATGCTCGCCGACCTTGGCTTCCTCGCCTCGACCGGCGTCACCGGGCGCGCGGACGAGGAGACGGCGGTGGCGGTGCTCGCGTTCGAGAAGTGGGCCGGGCTCCCACGCGACGGCCTCCTGGACGAGCGCGTCCGTACGACTCTCGAGCGCACGACCCGCCCGCAGCCGCTGCTCCGCCGCCCGGGCAAGCGGGTCGAGATCGACCTGGCGCGCCAGATCGCGCTCTTGATCGTGGACGATCGCGTCGAGCGGGTCTTCCACATCTCGTCCGGCGCCGGCGGCGCGACACCTTCCGGCTCGTTCCGCGTCTACCGCAAGGAGCGCATGTCGTGGTCGGTGCCGTTCTCGACGTGGATGCCCTGGGCGAGCTACTTCGTCGGCGGCATCGCGTTCCACGCCTACGGATCGGTGCCCGCGTACCCGGCCTCGCACGGCTGCGTCCGGATGATGGCCCGCGACGCGCCGCTGATGTACGCGTTCGCCACGTACGGCACGCCGGTGGACGTCCTCTGGCGGCAGGCATGAAACGCATCGTCCCCGTCCTGACGCTCGCGCTGGCACTCGCCGCGCCGGCCGCGGCCGCCGACGCGCCGCCGGCCGCGCGCCCGACGTCACTCGTCGTCGCCCTCAGCCTCGGCGACTCGGGCCTGCAGGCGGGTGTCGTCCGCGGGCGCGAGGTGATCCTCGCCCGCGGGTTCGAGGTCGAGCTCGCGCGGCTCCTCGCCCGCCGGCTCGGAGGTCGCGTCGTGCGGTTCGTCGACGTTCGCCCGCCCGGGCGCCTCCCCGCGGCCGGCGCGCCGAGCTGGCACCTCGCCGTCGCGTCGATCGAGCCCACGCCCGCGGCACGGGCCGTCGCGGCCCTCAGCGCTCCGTACCTGACGACCGACCTCGCGGTGGTCCTCCGGCGGGGGCTCGAGCGCCCGCGGGGCCTCGCCGACCTCCGCAAGCGCCTCGTCTGCGTCGTGAGGGGATCCGACGCGCTCCCGGTCGTCGCCCGGACGATCCGGCCCGCGCAACGGCCGCTGGTCGCGTCCGGCCGCGAGCGCCTCCGGACGCTCCTGCGAACGGGGGCCTGCGATGCGGCGGTCGTCCCCGCCTGGCACGCGGGCGCGCTGATCGCCGGCCGGCGGGCGTCGTTCGGACCGGTCGCCGGCCGCATCGAGCACGGCGACGGGCTCGTGATCGCCGTGGGCCGTAGCTCGGGCCTCGAGCCCGCGGACGTCGATCGCGAGCTCCGGCGGCTTCGGGCCGACGGCAGCCTCGGCCGCCTTGCCCGCGCCTGGCTCGGTCTCGATCCGGCCGCGCTCCGCCGCCTGCGCTAGCCTCCCGCCGATCAGGCCGGCGGCCCGGGCGGCTCGCCGTCGCCCGGCTGAGGGCGGCCCAGCCAGAGGATCACCACGAGCACGGCGACGGGCAGGACGATCGCGGCGACGACCCACCCCACCGGGCCTGCGAGCGTCAGTGCCAGGATCAGCAGCGGGACGCCGATGAGCAAGCCGATGGCCGCCGCCAGCGCGGTCACGAAGCTCACCGAGCGAGGATACGCCCGTTCCCCTACAACTGGAGGCATGGGGACGCGGATCCCGATCCGCCGTGAGCGGATCGCCGTCGCAGCCGGCCTCGGCGTGCTGTTTCTCGGTCTCTGGCTCGCGATCTCGCGCGGTCTCGACGATGACGCGGCGGCCCCGCCCGAGGCTCCGGTCGCCGCGCCGCGGCCCCGGACGCCCGCCCGGCCGAAGCCCGCCGTACCGCGTCCCGCGCCCTTCGTGCGGCTCACGGCCGCGGGCGCGCTCGACCCGGAGGGGGACGGACGGGAGCGGGACGAGGAGGCAGGGCTCGCCGTCGACGGGCGCCGCGACACCGCCTGGCGCACCGAGCGGTACTCGAGCTTCTTCAAGGACGGCGTCGGGCTGGTGCTCGACGCGGGCCGCCGGGTCCGGATCGAGCGCGTCGTCGTCGACGCACCGGGCCGTGGGGCGTCCGCCGCGATCCGCCTCGGCGACGAGCGGGACGGGCCGTTCACGACCGTCGCGCCCGCACGTCCCTTGAACGGTCGGACGACGTTCACCGTGGCGAAGCGCCCCGGCCGGTACGTCGTCGTCTGGGTGGTCGCGATTCCCGACGGCGAGGCGGCCGAGATCGCGGAGGTGCGCGTCCGCGGGCGTCGCTGACGTTAGTCCGGACTGGACTTTCCGGATCGGAGTGACGTGGTCCGTCTCACGACGTCTGCTGCGCCTGGCGGCCCGCCCCACGGTCCGGCACGTCGTGGTCGACGTCCGCCTGAACCACGGCGGGAACAACACGACCTACGGCGCGCTGCTCGGCGCGATGGACGAGCTCTCCGGGCAAGACGGTCGTCCTGCTCATCGGCCGCTCGACGTTCTCGGCGGCCGGGAACTTTGCCGCCGACGTCGACGCACTCCCCCGCGTGCGGCTCGTCGGCGAGGCGACCGGCGGCGCCCCGAGCCAGTGGGGCGACTCGAGCATCGTCGAGGTCCCTCGGCGGGCCTGATCGCGCGCGTGGCGACGTCGTACCAGCGCTTCGGCAAGCCGTCCGCGCTGACGACCCGGCCCGACGCCGCCGTGCAGCTGACCGTCGAGGACTTCCTCGCCGGGCGGGATCCCGTGCTCGAGCGCGCCCTCCGCCTTCGCCGAGACACGGCACGTACGATCGAGTCGTGGAGGCGAGGAGGCTCGGCCGCTCCGATCTCGAGGTCTCGGTGGTCGGGCTCGGCTGCAACAACTTCGGTCGGCGGCTCGACCGACGCGCGACAGCGGCCGTCGTAGAGGGCGCCCTCGACGCCGGTGTCACGTTCTTCGACACGGCCGACATCTACGGCGACGGCGACAGCGAGCGGTTCATCGGCGAGGCGCTCGGCGACCGGCGCGGCGAGGTCGTGATCGCGACGAAGTTCGGCCAGGACGTCGGAGTACCCGGACCGGGTGGGTCGCCGGAGCACATGCGCCGCGCGATCGCCGCGTCGCTGGAGCGGCTCGGCACCGACGTGGTCGACCTCTACTACTACCACCGCCCCGACGGCGTCACGCCGCTCGCGGAGACGCTCGGCGCCATGCAGGACCTCGTCTCGGAGGGCACTGTCCGGTGGCTCGGGCTCTCGAACGTCGACGACGACCAGGTCGCCGAGGCGGCTGCCTCGGGCGCGCCGGTCGTCGCCGTCCAGAACCGCTACAGCCTCATGGATCGCCGCGACGACGCGGACGTCCTGGGCCGCTGCCGGGGCCTCGAGATCGGATACGTGCCGTACTTCCCGCTCGAGAGCGGCCTCCTCACCGGCAAGTACCGGCGCGGGGGTCATGCCCCTGAGGGCTCGCGCCTTGCGGGACGGCAGGACAGCCTCACCGACGAGCGGTTCGACCGGGTCGGCACGCTCGAGGGCTTCGCGAAGGCACGCGAGCACAGCCTCCTCGAGCTCGCGATCGGCGGGCTCGCGTCGATCCCGGGAATCGCCTCCGTCATCGCGGGTGCGACGAGCCCCGAGCAGGTGCGGATGAACGCCGCCGCGGGCGGCTGGCCGCTCGACGCCGCCGACCTCGAGCAGCTCGACGGGCTGGGCGTCGGGTAGCTCTCAGGCGGGCTCGGTCGGCGCGCGGCCGCGCGCGATCCGCTCGCTGAGGGTCAGCGCGAGCGCTTCGGAGCCGTCGACCGAGATCCGCGGAGCCGACGGAGCCTCCTCCGGCTCGGGTTCCGGCTCGGGCTCCGAGTCGGGCTCCGGGGGCGCCTGGGCGGACGGCGGCTTCGAGGCGCGCGCGCTGCACTGCCGCCTCACCGGCCATCCACACGTCGGCCTGGAGCCGGTCGATCTCGTCGATCAGCATCACGATCGCCTTGCCGGCCGCGCGGAGCTCGTCACGCCCGCTGGCCGACAAGCCGGCCCCCCAGGTTCGCAGTATCTCGAGGCGTTCCTCGTCCAGCCGCTCCGCCACGCGGGGGACCCTAGTGCACAACCGACGGACCGGGGACTGGCCCATCGGGCGGGTTGACCTGTCTGCACCTCCGGACCCGGGCCGCAATTTCCGCGGCCCGGTCCCGCGCTCAGTACCAGCGACCGCGGACGAAGCCGCCGAAGGCGAGGAGGCCGAGGAGGGCGATGATGATGCCGACCCAGACGCTCCAGACGAGCGCCACGACGATCCCGACGATCACGAGAATCCCTCCGAGGCTGATCCCTGCCACACCCCGCCCTGCCGTCCCGTCAGCCATCTCGTCCTCCCTGTCCGCCGTCCGAGCCCGTCTCGGGCGCGCTGTCACGACAGTCCTACCCCGGACGCCCGCGTTTGCAACACGCCCCGCGCCGGGAACGCCTCTCGAGGCGATGGCCTCCTACACGGTCAACGGGGCCGGCGTGGCCAAGGCGCGGCGCCTGATCGAGAGCCGACAGTACGTCCTCGACAGCGACTGGGGCGACGTGCAGCCGCGCGCGGCCGACGAGAACGCGTACCTCGAGCGGCATTCCTGGGACGAGTACGCGGAATGGCACCTCGGTCTCACCGAGGGCGCGGCGGACGAGACCAAGGCACGTTACGCGTTCGTCTTCGGCGACTTCCGGCGAATCCACCGCACCGGCCTGATCGCCTGCCACTACCGGGCCGCCGAGTGGCGGCACAAGGACGTGGAGCTCGCTGCGCACGACCTCCTGCAGCTCCTCGACGGGGCGAGCGCCTAGGGGCTGTTTGGGTCTGAGGCACCCGGGTTAGGCCTGAAGTGGCAGCAATCAAAGGAGGACGGAATGCGCACGACCGTTGACGTCTGGACATACCGCGAGGGGCTTCTCTCACAGGACGTCTCGCCGCGGGACGTCGTCGGCTACGGGGTCGAGGCCACCGACGGCTCGATCGGCAAGGTCGACGACGCGACCTTCGACGTCGGCTCGTCCTATCTCGTGGTCGACACCGGGCCGTGGATCTTCGGCAAGAAGGTCATGCTCCCGGCGGGGATCATCACGACCGTCGACCGCGACGACGAGAGGATCTTTGTCGACCGGACGAAGGAGCAGATCAAGAACGCTCCCGAGTTCGACGACACGTTGATCCGCGACGACGAGTACCGCGGGCGGCTGGGCACGTACTACGGCGACCGCTAGCCCGCTGAGCACGAGGCCCTGGGGCGGCGCACTGCGCCGCCCCAGGCCGTTCTCAGAGCTCGATCGGGTCCACCGAGCGCTCGGCCGCGCACTCCGCGGCCCACGCCTCGCACATCTCTCGCAGATGCTCGACGTCCTCGCTCCCGCCCGGGACCTGGACGACGACCTGATGCACGATCGACTCGCTCTGGGCGCTCATCTCGTGGCTGCGGATCGCGTGTACCCGGACGTATTCGACGTCGCCGAGGAGACGGCGGGCGAGACGGTCGACCTCGGCGAGCGTCGCTTCCCGCCCGGCGAGAGGCCCGAAGTTGACGACGATCTCGGTCGCCCCGGCATCGTCGGAGCGGAGGAATGCGGTCGTGAGGTCCATGCGGAACGCGATACCCGGGCGCCCTTTCGCCGAACCCCCGCGAACGGGGGATTTCGGCCGCTCGATGTGCGAGGGCCCCGCATCCGCGAGGCCCTCGAGCGTGACCACGAGCCCGCCTAGACGAGCTTCTGGTTCTTCCACTTCCGGTAGATGCCCTGGGCCTTTTGCGCGAACGCCGACACCGCCTCGGACGGCGTCGACTTCCCCAGCGCGACCTCGGCGAACATCTGCGGGATCAGGAACGTGTTGTAGATCTCGTCCATCACCGGCGTCGAGTTCCCGGGGTGGCCGGGGTTCGTCGTGTACTTCTCGGCGATCGTCGTGAGGACCGTGTACTTGCCCTTCGGCTTGTGGGCGTCCTGCGCCGTGAGCGCGCGGATGGCCTTGAAGCCGCCCTTGATCGAACCGGTCCAAGGGGGGAAGTTGTAGAACTTGCTGCGGAGGAAGTGCTCGCGGTAGGAGAGCTGCTGGTCCACGAGGAACTTCTGCGCGGCCTCCTTGTTCTCCGCGAACTTCCAGATCACATAGACGCCCATCACGTGCTCGTTCCCCAGGCGCATCGCCGGACCGCGCGGGATCGAGGCGAGCCACGTGTCGTCCGACAGTGCGGCATTTCCGGAGTCCTCGGCAGTGCGCACGATCGAGATCGCATTCAGCGCCACGGACAGCCTTCCGGCGACGAAAGCGTTGTTGTTCGACGATGCGTTCCAGGCGAAGACCTCGTCGGTCATGCCCGTCCGGTAGATGTCGCGCATGACCTGCAGCGCCTGGATCGCACCCCTGCGGTTCTGCCCCTGCCCGATGACGATGCGGTTCTCCTCGTTCTGGATGAACCCCCCGTAGCAGTAGAGGAGCGACGTCAGCAGCATGTTCGAGTCGATCTCGTTCGACATGCCGAGGCCGACCGGGTGCCCGGTTTGCTTGAGCTTTGCGGCCCCCTTCCGTAGGTCCTCCCAGGTGTTGAGGCTCACGCCCGCCTCCTGAAGGAAGCTGCGCCGGTACTGGACGGGGTCGGGCGCGTACGTCTCGGGGAAGCCGTAGAACTGCTTCGTCCTCGGGTTGTACGTGCTCTTCCTCGCAATCCGTGTCATTGGGCCGACCTTCCTGCTCACCTCCTGGACGAGGTCGGTCACGGGCACGGTCTGCTTCTGGAACGCCGCGGGCGGCGAGATGAACCAGAAAAGGTCGTGGCCGCTCTGCGCGGCCACCTCCGAAGCCCCCCTGCTGTACAGAAGCGCGTTGTTGATGTGCTCGACCTTGACCTCGACGTCGTTCTCCGCACCCCACTGCTTGACGTACGTCCCGTCGAGCCACTTTTCGTAGTCCGGGACGAAGTGCGACCAGGTCATGATCTTGAGCTCGCCCGAGAGTTGCCTGCCCGCGTACTTGAGCGGGCCGTAGACCCCGAGGGCCTTGTCGGAGAGGCCGCCGAACATGCCTATCGCAAAGGCAGCGGCGGTGCCCCGCTTCAGTAGGTCGCCTCGGGTCAGTGCCGGCCTCGCACCTGCGAGGTCGTCGGCTACGTCAGCCACGAGTACCTCCTTTCCGGCATCGATTCTCTAGCGGAATGCCCCTCCTGTAAACCCCTTGATGAACCGGTCGAGGAAGGCGTTGTAGAGGAGCGCGAGCGGGATCGCCGGGATCAGCGCCGCCGCCATCAGCGACTGCCAGAAGAAGACGTCGCCGCGGATCAGGTCGTTCGGGATCCCGGCCGAGACCGTGCGCTGCTCCGAGCTCGAGATGAACGTGAACGCGTAGATGAACTCGTTCACGCAGAGCGAGAACGCGAAGATCACGACCGTCAGGATCCCCGGCAGCGAGATCGGAAGCACGATCACCGCGAACGCCTTGAGCCGCGACGCCCCGTCCATCAGCGCCGCCTCCTCGAGCTCCTGCGGGATCGTCTTGAAGAACCCCATCAAGAGCCAGGTCGCGAACGGGACCGTGAAGGACGGGTAGACGAGGATCAGCGACCAGAGCGAGTCCTGGAGGCCGAGTTGCGTGATGAGCCGCGACAGCGGCAGGAAGAGGAGCGTCGGCGGGATCAGGTAGACGAGGAAGATCGCGACCCCGGCGCTCTGGCCCCACCCCCCCGCGAGTCGCGCGAGCGCGTAGCCGGCGGGCATCGCGAGGAGCAGCGTGATCGCCGACGACCGCGGCGCCCGACGAGCAGGGTGTTCAGGAGCCAGGTCGGATAGTTCGTCTCCTCGAAGAGGAACCGGACGTGCTCCATCGTCGCGTAGTTCCAGAAGTCCCAGTGGAACCCGCCCTCCAGGTCGTTGTAGGTGTACGGCGAGTGCTCGACGTTCGCGAGGTCGAGATTGGTCTTGAACATCGTCACGAGCGCGAAGTAGAAGGGGAACGCCAGCACGATCGCGAACGGCACGACGACCGCGTACGTCAGCCCTTTCTCGCGCCAGGCCCTCATGTCACCTGCGCCCGGCGAGCGAAGAACAGCATCCCTACGGTGACCACTATGAGCAGCGGGAAGAGGAACAGCGAGATCGCGGCCCCCGCGCCGAGCGAGCTGCCGTCGATCCCGACGAAGTAGGCCCACGTCGGCAGCACCTGCGTCGAGTTGAACGGGCCGCCGCGCGTGAGGATGTACACGACGGCGAAGTCGACGGCGGTGAACACGATCCCGAACAGGACGGCGACGAGCGCGATCGGGAGCTGCAGGGGGATATCGACGTACCAGAGCTTCTTGATGCCGGTCGCGCCGTCGATCTTCGACGCGTCCTCGACCTCGTTCGGGATCGACGCCCGGCCCGCGATGAAGATCACGACGGCGAACGGGAGGATCCGCCAGGCGTGCACGAGCGTGATCGCGACGAGCGCGAGGTTCGGGCGGCCCAGCCACTGGAGCGGCACCTGCGCATCCTCCTCGAGGTGCACGGCGCCCGAACAGCCAGACGAGCGCATCGTCGAGGTGGAGCCGGGCGAGCGTCCAGTTGACCACGCTGTAGAGCGAGTCGAGGAGCCACAGCCAGCCGATCGTCGAGAGAACGACGGGAGCCGCCCACGGCAGGACGACGAGGAAGCGGATGAACCACTTGCCGCGGAAGTCCTTCACGAGGAAGTTCGAGAGAACCGCGGCGCCGACGAGGACGATCGCCTGCGAGGCGAGCGTGAAGATGAGCGTGTTGCGGACCGCGCGCCGAAAGTTGTCGTCCTGCCAGGCGTTCGTGAAGTTGTCGAAGCCGACCCAGTTGCCGCTCAGCGAGCCGCCGATGGCGTCCGTGAAGCTGAGGTAGATCGCCCAGAGGAACGGCACTCCGACGACGAGCGCCATGAAGACGACGGCGGGCGCGATCAGCAGCAGTGCGAGGACGCGGCGGCTCTCGAGCGCATGCCGCCAGCGCCCACCAGCCGGTTTCCAGCGGGCAGCCCGAGCCTCCATTGCGTCGCGGCCGATGCTAGTAGATTGCGAGCCCGGAGGCAGCCATGGCCGAGATCACGCTCGAGAGCCTGACCAAGGTCTATCCCGACGGCACGCAGGCCGTGACCGACCTGCAGCTGGACGTCGCGAGCGGCGAGTTCCTCGTGTTCGTCGGGCCGTCGGGCTGCGGGAAGACGACCGCGCTCCGGATGATCGCCGGCCTCGAGTCGATCACGTCGGGGACCGTGAAGCTCGACGGCCATGTCATCAACGACCTCCCGCCGAAGGACCGCGACATCGCGATGGTCTTCCAGAACTACGCGCTCTACCCGCACATGGACGCGGCCAAGAACATGGGCTTCGCGCTCCGGATGCGCGGCCTCCCGAAGGAGGAGATCGACCTCCGCGTGCGAGAGGTGGCGCGCGTCCTGGGCCTCACCGACTCGCTGCACAAGAAGCCCCGCACGCTCTCCGGCGGACAGCGGCAGCGCGTCGCGATGGGTCGCGCGATCGTCCGCAACCCGCAGGCGTTCCTGATGGACGAGCCGCTCTCGAACCTCGACGCGAAGCTGCGCGTCGAGATGCGCGCGGAGATCGCCCGCATCCAGCGCGACCTCGGAGTGACGACCATCTACGTGACGCACGACCAGACCGAGGCGATGACGATGGGCGACCGCGTCGCGGTGATGCGAAACGGGCTGCTCCAGCAGATCGCCGACCCGAAGGTGCTCTACGACCGGCCGCGCAACCTGTTCGTCGCCGAGTTCATCGGCTCGCCGGCGATGAACCTCGTCGTCGCCGACGTCGAGCGCGTGAACGGCGACGTCTGGGTCTCCTTCGGCCCGCACCGGCTGCGCCTCGCCGAGGCGACGCTCGAGCAGCACCCGGGCCTCGCGGCCTACGAGGGCCGCCAGGTGGTCCTCGGGATCAGGCCCGAGGACCTGGAGGACGCCGCCGTCCTCCGGGAGACGCATCCCGACCGGCAGCTGTCCGTCGTCTGCGACATCCGCGAGGACATGGGCTCGGAGGTGTACGTCCACTTCAACGTCGCGGCCGACCCGGTGACCACGAGAGAGGTCGTCGAGGCGCTCGTCGTCGAGAGCGCGGACGACGAGGAAGCGCACATCGCCGCCGAGCGCGAGCGCGGGGTGGGCATCGCCTTCATCGCGCGGCTCGAGCGATCGACGGAGGCGCGCGAGCGCGAGCCGCTCACCCTCGAGGTCGACGTCACGCGGCTCCACTTCTTCGACCCGGAGACCGGGACGGTCGTCGACGGGAGCCCGGGCTAGCGTCGCGTAGCCGGCGCCGCCCGCGGCGGCTGGATCAGTCCGGGACGACGAGGAGTCGGAGCGGCACGCCGTCGATCGAGCGCGCGGCGCCCTCCTCGGGATCGAGCCGCCCGACGACGTCGTCGCGCTCGCCGGGACCCACGGCGACGACGACCTCGTCGGCCGGGAAGGTCGCGAGCGCATCGCGGATCGCGAGGGCGATGTTCGCCTCACCGGCCGCGGTGTCGACGTCTTCCGCCGGGAGCTCCGCCGCCCGCTCGTCGGCGACCTGCGCCGCGTGCGAGAACGCCCGCTCGTCGTTCGCGAGCCAGTCGAGCAGCCCCTGCTTCAGAGCGGGGACGACGACCTTCACGTGGTCGTCGGGGCCGACCGCATTCCGGAGGGACGTCGTCGTCGTGCTCTGCCGTCGTCACCACGAGGACGTAGCTCATCCGGATCTCGTTCCCGGACCGGCGTACGGCGAAACCCCGCCGGGTCGCCTGGACAACCTCCGATTTAGGGGCTATCGTCCCGCGCGGTCGCGCCCCCGGTATGGGCGCGAGCCAGAGCGGCCAATCGATCTGGGGGGTCCAGACTTGAGACGAGCACTGATCGTTTGCATCGGTCTCGCCATCCTCTCCGTCGCCGGTGGCGCCCAGGGTGCACCCACGGCGACGAGCACGTTCACCGTGTTCCTCGGAGAGCAGAGCGAGATCCCGGGCGGGTTCAAGAAGTATCCCGTCGTCCTCAACCAGTTCATGCCGTCGACGCTGACCATCGCCGCGGGCGACAAGGTCACGTTCTCGAGCGGAGGTTCCACACGGTGACGTACACGCCGAGGCCGATCCCGCTGCTCATGCCCGACCCGGCGAAGGGCACGTACCAGAACATCGTCGACTCGGCCGGTCAGCCCTTCTACTTCGACGGACGCCCGAAGTTCATCTACAACCCGGCGGCGTTCGGGCCGTTCGGGCCGAAGACGATCTCCGGGAAGACCCCGACCTCGAGCGGCGGCATGAGCCCGCAGGGACCGAAGGCGCCGCCGGCGACGGCGACGTACACGTTCCCCACGCCGGGCAGCTACAAGCTCGTGTGCACCCTCCATCCGGGCATGGAGGCGCGGAGTCGTCGTCAAGCCCGCCGGCTCGGCCGTGCCGAAGACGCCGGCCCAGGTCCAGGCCCAGGCGCTGCTGCAGCAGACCGCCGGATGGGCGAAGGGGAAGGCGCTGCTCGCCTCGACGAAGCTGGCGCCGAACACGGTCGCGATGGGCGTCGGCGGGAAGGTCACGCTGCTTGCGTTCCTCCCGAAGGTGCTCCGGGTGAAGGCGGGGACGACGGTGAGCTTCCCGAACAAGGCGCCGAGCGAGGTGCACAACCTCACCTTCGGGCCCCCGAAGTACGTCGAGAAGATCCAGAAGCAGACGGATCTCTTCCCGACGGGGCCGAAGTCGCCGAACCAGGTGGCGCCGTTCCTGCCGTTCGCATCCGACCCGAAGCCGTACACGTACGCGGGGAACACGATGCACGGCAACGGCTTCTTCGTCACCGAGTTGACGTCCGGGTCTCCGATCGGGCTGCCACGCGCCTCGCGCGTGACCTTCTCGACACCGGGGACGTACAAGTTCTTCTGCTGGATCCACGGGCCCGACATGGGCGGGACGGTCGTCGTCACTCCGTGATCCGGCGAAGACCGATTCCGGAGTGACCGGAAGAAGAGCTCACTGGGGGCCGCGGGCGCTTGCGCTCGCGGCCCTCGCCGGGTCGCTGCTCGTCCTCCTCGCCACGGGCGCGATCACGTCGGTCGCCTCGGGCGGCGCGTCGGCGCGCCCGGTCGTGCGCGAGTACTGGGTGGCGGCCGTCCCCGTGAGCTGGAACGTCGTCCCGAACGAGCGGGACGCGATCGAGGGCGAGCGGTTCCTGCCCGCCGAGACGGTGATGCGCACCGTCGCGTACCGCCAGTTCACGAAGGACTTCGCCAAGCAGCTGCCCAACGGCCCCGGGAACCCGGGACTGCAAGGCCCGCTTGCTCCGCGCGCGGGTCGGAGACCGGATCGTCGTCCACTTCCGGAACCTCGACACGCTGACGAACCATCCGCACTCGATGCACTTCCACGGGGTGCGCTACCGGTTCGGCTCCGACGGCGCCTACATCCCCGGGCTTCTCGGGGCCGCGGCGCGAACGTGAAGCCCGGGGAGACGTTCACCTACCGGTTCGAGGCGGGGTCGGGCGCGAGGGGCGTCTGGCCGTACCACGACCACTCGCCCTCGATGATGGAGTCGATCGAGGGCGGCATGTACGGCGCGCTGTCCGTCCTCGGCCGGGACGAGGAGCCGCCGGATCGCGAGTTCGTCGTCTACCTCGGTGGGCAGCTCGGCTTCAACACGATCAACGGGCGCGCCTTCGTCGGGAACACACCCGTGTTCCGCGCGAAGGTCGGCGACGTCGTCCAGTGGGACGTGCTCGCGATCGGGAGCGACTTCCACACCTTCCACGTCCACGGCCACCGCTGGATCCAGCCCGACGGCACGCCGCGCGACACCCAGGTCATCGGGCCGGCCGAGAGCTTCCACGTCCGGTGGCGGGAGGACATGCCCGGCACGTGGCTCTACCACTGCCACGTCGAGGAGCACATGATGAACGGGATGATCGCGATCTACCGGGTCAGCCGATGAGGCGGCTGGCCGGGGCGGTCGTCGTCGCGGTCGCGCTCGTCGCGGTCGGCGGCGCCGCGTCCGCCGACGCCCCGACCAGGACGATCGCGATCCCGGCCAAGCTCTTCGACCCCGCCCGCCTCGACGTCCTCGTCGGGACGACGGTGACGTGGAAGAACGACGACCACGTGAACCACACGGCGACGGCCGAGAACGATTCCTTCGCATCGGGCTACATCCCGCCCGGCGGGACGTTCTCGTTCACGTTCACCAAGGAGGGAAGGTACGAGTTCCGCTGCACGATCCACCGGCAGATGCGCGGCGAGGTCGACGTGTTCGGGCTCGTGCTCTCGGGGCCCGAGGCGCCCCTGACGGTCGGTCGGCGCATCGTGTTCGCCGGCCTCGCGCCTGCGGGGACGGCCGCGGTGACGCTGCGTGGCCCGGGCATCGAGCAGACGGTCAAGCCGCGGGACGACGGCAGCTTCGCGCTCCGGTTCGCCGTCACGTCGCCCGGGAGCTACCGGGCGCTGGCGGCGGGTCTCTCCAGCCCGGCAGTCCGTGTCCAGCTCAAGCCGATCCTGCGGACGACCCTCGCCGGGCGAGCGCTTCGCGTCTCGGCGGCGCCGGCGCGCCCCGGCGCTCCGGTCGTGCTGCAGCGGTACGACCGCGAGCGGTTCGCCTGGCGCAACCTGGCCCGCGACAGGCTCGACGCGCGATCGCGCGCGACGTTCCGCATCCCCGCGGGCGTCCCGCTGGTGCGCGCGGTCGTGCGAGGGTCGAAGGGCTGGGCGGATGCGGCGACGCCCGCGATCTCCCTCGTCGGCGGCGGCGCGGCGGGAGCGTCCGGAGGCGACGACGGCGGCCACATGCGCGGTCACATCGGCTGAGCGAGGCGGCGTCGAGCGCCGGGCCTCGGGATGGACGGGCGGATGTCCCGGGCGGCTTCTTGGCTGAGTCACGCGCTGGGGATCAGCGCCCTTCGTGATCGTCGCGCCTTCCGGGTCGCCACAAGAAGCTCTGCCCGTAGCTCGCCTGTGGGGGCCGACGTGATCGTCGGCCGTGCCCCTTGAAGAGGTATGGCGGCGAGTAGATCTCCGACCGGTACTCGTCGATCCCGAACCCCGGGCGGATGTCCACCACCCCAAGCGACGCCCCGTCGGGCAGCAGTATCGCGAACGAGTGGTCGGCGCGGTGCGACTCCGCTGGACAGCGTGCTCCACATCTCGGTCGTCGGATCCCAGAGCTCGGCGCGAGCACCGCTTCGCCTGGTCGCTGACGTCGGAATTCCGCGCGCCGCCGGTCGCGAGGACGCTGCCGTCGGGTAGCACGGTGAGCTGATGCTGTGTGCGCGGACGCCATCGACCCGACCTGGCGCCAGGTCGGCGACGGCTGGGTCATGTCGATCACCCACGTGGTCGCGACGGAATCGGCTAACCCCTGTCGGTGTTACGGGCGGAGCCCGACTTGATGATCTTCCCGGCAGGTACATCGCCGAGCCGCCGCCGTCGCGGACGTTCAGGTCCACCACGCTCTAGGTGCGGGTCGTGAGATTCAGCACGCGGCTCGCGATCGGGTCCTCGGCGGTCGTCGCGGCGAACACTCGTCCATCGGTAGGACATACATATGTGGTTAATCGGCAGGCGAACTTTCACCCGTCAGCACCGACCAGGTGTTCGTTGCCGTCGAAGATCTCCGGAAGTCAGCGATGCCGTTGTGCGCACTACCCGGGGTCGCGCAGTCCGGACAGTTGATCGCCCCCGAACCGCGTCTACGCCCATCGGCAGCTTCGTGGCGTCGGTACCAGCGCGCTCGTCATCGGCTGGACTTGCTCCCGATCCGCCACCGGTCGAAGATCGTCGTCCCCTTGATGCCCACGTAGCTCGATGTGGCCTCCGCGACGAGTCGCCCGTCCGGCATCGGCGTGTGGTCGGCGCAGAAGAGGTTCGGCCCGCTGCCGGACCTGCGTGAGGCCGCACGGGATCCCAACCTGTGGATTCCAGGTGGCCTTGTCGCTGTCGAAGATGAGAGCTTCCGTTCGGGAGCATGCTCGTGTGAACCGGGATGATGGGCATCGTGGCGGCGCCGCCCAGCGTCCCGACCTGTGCCGGGTCGCTCCGGTGTTCGCAACCGTCACGGTCACCGGAGCCGACGTCGTCTCGTTCCGGCAGCGTCGCGGGCGATCGCCGTCAAGGTGTGCGGACGTTGCCGACCGTCGTCGTGTCCCAGTTGACGCGTAGGCGCGGTCAGGTCCTCGACGCCGAGCGGCGCTCCGTCGAGCTCGAACTGCACCCCGTAGATCCCGACATTGTCGGCTGCTCCGGCGTCCATCGAGACCGCTCCCGCCACGCTGGGCCGGCTGCGGGAGCCGTGATCGTGACGGTCGGTGCCGAGAGATCGGCAGGTCGACGACGTTCGAGAAGCCGACCGGCATCGCGTCACTCCCGGATATCTTGGTGTGGTCTGCGCGGACGAGCCAGCCGTTCAGCGTGTGCGAGCCCACGTGGATACCCGAGAACGTGTACCCGCCGTCGAGGCTCAAGTCCATCTTCACCGGTTCCTCGTCGATCTGGAAGTGGACGTGATCGACCCCCGTGAGATTCCCCGTCGTCGTGTACGTCACGTTGGCCGTGCCCCCGACGATCGTCGACCCTGCCGCCGGCGCTGTGATCACCAGCTTCGGCACGGTTCGGGCTCGGCGTCACCGGGTTGTTCATGTCCGTCTGGATCTCCGCCTGTGTCAGTGCGGTCCGGTAGATCCGCACCTCGTCGATTCGGCCCTGGAAGTTCTGCGAGTACGCGAGGTCACCACCGATCGTCAGCGGCCCCGAGGAGTTCGGGATCGAGCCGGACTGCCTGCTGGCTCCCAACCTGGACACCGTTCACGTACAGACGTAGCGACGTGCCGTCGTACGTCCCCGCGAGATGTGTCCAGGTGTTCAGCGGCAAGGCGGCCGTCCCGTAGAGCGTGCTGCTCCATGCTCCTCCGAAGGCCGGCGGACCAACTCCGACGAGCTCTCGAGGAAGTAGTGTCGTCTCGATCCACCCTTGTAGATCACATCTCGCCAGCCCCCTCCCCGCGTCGGAAAGACCCAGGCCTCGAGCGTCATGCCGTGGAGAGGTCGAGAGAGCTCGCGTCGGGGATGTTGCACCAGCGAGCCCGCGCCACCGAACGTCATCGCTTTCCCGTACTTGCCCGAGGTCGTCCAGGACGCGCCCTGCACGGTGCCGTTGTTGCCGTTTCCGGACAGGTCCCCACCGACGTGCCTGATCCCTCGTCGAACGCGTAGGCGGCGACCAGGTTCCCCGACGGCGGTGGTGGCGCGGCTGCCGTCGTCGCGGAGGCCACGTTCGAGTAGGCGCCCGCCTGCGCGGCCGTATCGCGCGCCCGCACCCGGTAGGAGTAGCTCGTCGATGCCTGCAACCCCGTGTCCGCCAACGATGTCGACCCGGTCGTCGCTACCTGCACGAACCCCGAGCAACCTGCGCCCTGACACCGCTGCACCTCATACGACGAAACACCAAAGTCGTCGGTCGCCGCAGTCCAGGACAGATTCACCTGGCTCGACCCCGACGCCGCCGCCGACAACCCCGTCGGCGCCGACGGCGGATTGTCGACCGCCGCCTGTGTCACCGCCGTCGCTGTTCCCGAGTACGAGCCCACCTGACCCGCCGTATCCCGCGCCCGCACCCGGTAGCTGTACGACGTCGCCGGCGAGCGGCCCGTATCGCTCCACGCCAACGTCGACACCGTCGTCACCGCCACGAAGCTCGAACAACCAGCCCCCTGACACCGCTCCACCTCGTACGACGAAACACCAAAGTCGTCCGTCGCCGCCGTCCACGACAGATTCGATCCTGGCTCGAACCCGACCGCCGCCGCCGACAACCCCGTCGGCGCCGACGGCGGATTGTCCACCGCCGCCTGCGTCACCGCCGACACCACCAACGAATACGGCCCCTGATTCCCCGCCGCATCCCGCGCCCGCACCCGATAGCTGTACGACGTCCCCGGCGAGCGGCCCGTATCGCTCCACGCCAACGTCGACACCGTCGTCACCGCCGCAAAGCCCGAACACCCCGCACCCTGACAACGCTCGATCTCGTACCCCGTCACGCCGACGTTGTCCGACGCCGCCGACCACGACAGATCGATTCGGCTCGAGCTCACCGCACTCGCCGCCAACCCCGACACCTGCGACGGCAACGACGTATCCGGCGGCCCACCCAACGGCGCCGCCATATCCGCCTGAATCTCCGCCTGCGACAACGCCACCCGATACACCCGCACCTCATCAACCCGCCCGTTGAAATACTCGCCGTACGGGCGTGTTCCCGCCGATCCAGAGCGGGTTGGCAGTCGGGGCGATGTTCCCGGTGCGAGCGACGTCTCTGACGACGACGCCGTTCACCCAGAGGCGGAGACGCGCCCCGTCGTACGTCACGGCGAGATGTGACCATGCATTCACCGGTATCGAGCTGGCGCTGGAGACGTCGCTGACCGATGCCAGCCGTAGGTCGCGCCCGCCGCCGGCCGCAATGTGCCCGCACCGCTGCCGGCCATCAAGAAGTACGAAGTCAGCCTGCTTCTAGCACGACGGTCCGCCAGCCGGTCTGGCTCGCCGTCGGATTCACCCATGCCTCCAGCGTCATCCCCGAAGTCAGATCCAACGACGCCGCGTCCGGGCACCTGCACTCTTGCGCTCGAGCCGTTGAACGCAGAGCGCGTTGCCGTACCTTCCGGATGTCGTCCAGGACGCTGTCCTGCACGGTGCCGGTGTTGCCGTTTCCGGACAGATCCCCCACCGACGTGCCTGATCCCTCGTCGAACGCGTAGGCGGCGACCAGGTTCCCCGACGGCGGTGGTGGCGCGGCTGCCGTCGTCGCGGAGGCCACGTTCGAGTAGGCGCCCGCCTGCGCGGCCGTATCCCGCGCCCGCACCCGTAGGAGTAGCTCGTCGATGCCTGCAACCCCGTGTCCGCCAACGATGTCGACCCGGTCGTCGCTACCTGCACGAACCCCGAGCAACCTGCCCCCTGACACCGCTGCACCTCATACGACGAAACCCCAAAGTCGTCGGTCGCCGCGGTCCACGACAGATTCACCTGGCTCGACCCCGACGCCGCCGCCGACAACCCCGTCGGCGCCGACGGCGGATTGTCGACCGCCGCCTGCGTCACCGCCGTCGCTGTTCCCGAGTACGAGCCCACCTGACCCGCCGTATCCCGCGCCCGCACCCGGTAGCTGTACGACGTCGCCGGCGAGCGGCCCGTATCGCTCCACGCCAACGTCGATCACCGTCGTCACCGCCACGAAGCTCGAACAACCAGCCCCCTGACACCGCTCCACCTCGTACGACGAAACACCAAAGTCGTCCGTCGCCGCCGTCCACGACAGATTCACCTGGCTCGACCCCGACGCCGCCGCCGACAACCCCGTCGGCGCCGACGGCGGATTGTCCACCGCCGCCTGCGTCACCGCCGACACCACCAACGAATACGGCCCCTGATTCCCCGCCGCATCCCGCGCCCGCACCCGATAGCTGTACGACGTCCCCGGCGAGCGGCCCGTATCGCTCCACGCCAACGTCGACACCGTCGTCACCGCCGCAAAGCCCGAACACCCCGCACCCTGACAACGCTCGATCTCGTACCCCGTCACCGCCAACGTTGTCCGACGCCGCCGACCACGACAGATCGATTCGGCTCGAGCTCACCGCGCTCGCCGCCAACCCCGACACCTGCGACGGCAACGACGTATCCGGCGGCCCACCCAACGGCGCCGCCATATCCGCCTGAATCTCCGCCTGCGACAACGCCACCCGATACACCCGCACCTCATCAACCCGCCCGTTGAAATACTCGCCGTACGCCGCTTCCGCCGATCCACAGTGGGCCCGGTCGATGGGACGATGGCGGCCGTTTGAGCGCGGCTCCCCACCTGCGCTCCGTTGACGTAGAGGCGGATGGTCGTCCGGTCGTACGCAACCGCCAGATGTGACCACGACTCCCACCGGCAGTGCGGTTGGTCCAGTACACCGAGCGGGACGTCGCCCGTCACTTGCACCCCTGCCGACCGGGCGGAGGTTGCCGGCGTCGCTGCTCGCCTGCAGCAGGTACGAGTCCGGCTCTTTCTGGACAACGGCGCGCCATCCGCCCTGTGTCGCGGCCGGAAACACCCACGCCTCCACCGTCAACGCCGACGTCACATCCAGCGACGCCGCATCAGGCACCCGCAAACGCGAGCTCGCCCCGTCGAACGACAGCGCTCCGCCGAACTTCCCTGCCGTGGTCCATGAGGCGCCCTGTAGCGCACCCACGTTCCCGTTGCCCGACAGATCTCCTGCCGACGTTCCCGCCCCTTCGTCGAAGCGCGTACGCCGCGACGAGATCGGCCGGCTGGGCGGCCAGACCGCTCGACAGAGGGATGGTCGCGAGCAGCAACCCGACGAGGATCGCCCAAACCGCGCCCGATCGGACAACACGCCGACCGAGCCAGGACCCCCGTTCCACGTGCACGCGCACGAACTCCCCCTGATTTGCGGTTGCGCGCCCCCTCCCGTGAGAAGCGCCGCCGCTGCGGAGCGTATCCCTCTCCGCATGGCCTTTCAACCACTGCGGTGCAAATCGACCGGTCTAGCCCGCCGAGGCGTCGAAGCGCGAGCTTGCGGCCGAAGAAGGCCTCGGCGTAGCCGCTCGCGGACCGGCACTCCATGCCGCGCAGGCGCATCAGCCCACGGAACGTGTCGCCGTCGTACCAGTCCTTTCCTCGCTGACTGCCGAAATGCCCCTCGAGAACCTGCAGCTTCGCGTCCACCAGCTCTGTCGTCAGCGGGACATAGACATTGGGCCGACCGATGTCGCCGTCCCACTTCGGGATCTCGTACTCGAGGATCAGATGGTCGCGGAAGGTGTTCCACGTCAGCTCGCACACGAGCCGATGGTCCTGATGGAGATCATCGCGTCCGTGCGTCAGAACGAGCTGCGGGTCGCACCGTCCCTTGAGATCCTCGAACGCGTCCTTCACCTCGGCGGCCGTGTGCGGGAGATATCCGTCGCGGAAGGCGTGGACGTCGATCGTCGACTCGTCGGCATGCGCCAGAAGTGCATCGGCGCTCGCGCGCGCCTCGTCCCCTCGGTCTCCGGGCGCGGCCAGGACGACCCAGTGGACGCTGAGGCCGGGGTTCGCCGCAGCGAGGGCCATGATCGTGCCGCCACAGCCGATCTCGAGGTCGTCCGAGTGTGCGCCGATCGCGAGCACCCGCTGCACGGGCTCGCGGCCCGTCCGCAGGCCGAGCATCACGCCACCGAGGTCTCCGCGGGATCGAGCCCGACACGCAACCAGGGCGCCTGGCCCGACTCGAGAAGCTCCTCGAGCCACTGCCTGTCCTTGATCGTGTCCATGGGGCCGAAGAAGCCGTCGTGCCGGTACGTGCCGACCTCCCCGCGGGGGATCAGCTTCTCGAACGTCTCCTCGACGAGCTCGTCTCCTGGCGCGATCCAATCGAGGATCTCGCGGCGCATGACGAAGAACCCGCCGTTGATCCGCACGCCCGACGTGTTCATGGGCATGACGCTCCGGACCGTGCCGTCGGCGTCGGATTCGACGATGTGTGCGTGAAAATGTGGTCGCACGAGGGCGAACATGATCATCTTCCCCGAGGCTTCGAACGTGTTCACGAGGTCCGGGAGCGGCACGTCCGTGAGGCCGTCGCCGTACGTCGCCATGAAGACCTCGTCGCCGCCGAGGTATGGCTCCACGAGCTTGAGCCGCTCGCCGATGGTCGACCGGGTCCCCGTGTCCGCGAAGGTGATACGCCAGGGGCCGCCGTCCCGGTTGAGGAGCTCGACCTCCGCCTCGGCGCCGTACCCGTCGAGCACGAAGTCGCTGAAGAGCGCCTCGTTGTGGGCCAGGAAGTACTCCTTGATCACGTCGCCCTTGTAGCCGAGGCAGAGAACGAACTCCGTGTGCCCCCACGACGCGTAGTAGCGCATGATGTGCCAGAGGATCGGCCGGTTGCCGATCCGGATCATGGGCTTCGGAATGCGCTGGGTCTCCTCGCCCATCCGAACGCCGAGCCCGCCGCAGAAGATGACGACTTTCATGCGCGCCCCGTCAACGTCTGCTCACTCGGTGCCGAGGAGCTCGCTCAGCCACGTTTCTCCCTTGAACCGTTCCAGCTGCTCTGCCCGGAGTCGGTCCCCAAGCCTGCCGGACGGCAGATCGACGTCGTCGTACGTGATCACGTCGTCCTGCGCGATGTCGCGACGCAACGTGCAGCCGACCGCGAGCCCCTCCGGCAGGTAGCGCTTCTCCGACATCTCCGCGGTCGACGCGGCTTCGCCGTAGGTCATGTACATGCCGTAGCTGTCGAGCGTCTCCCCCGCCTCGAGGTCCCGCTTGGCGACGGCGCAGACCTCGACGACGGGGCCGGCGAGAGGCTTCGCGAGCGAGTCGCGGAAGAGGACGACCCGGGCGATCGCGAACGGCACCTCGAAGTGCACGAGGTGGTAGGGGATGAAGAACGAGTAGAGCGGCCCCTTCCCCATCTTGTAGAGCTCGAGGTAGTGCTGCTGCTTCGGGTCCGGGTGCTCCGCGAGGCAGTAGACCTTCGTCAGCGGCGTGCCGACGACGTAGTCCACGATCCCACCGAGCTCACGGAGCAGCTCGACGTCGTAGAGCGACCCGATCTCCAGGACGTCGCCGCGATACTCCGCACCTCGCGACATCCCGCGCTGGAGCACGGTGAACCCCGTTGCGTTCGCGACGATCGACTGCTCGAACGAGATCTTCGACCCGTCGGCGAACGACGTCACCATCGAGGCCGACTGGCCCCACTGCTCGGCGAACCCTTGCTGGGTCGTCGGGTTCCGATACGGGTCCTGCAGCCCCTTGACGTTGCCGATCACGCGGGGCTCGAGCCCAAGCCCCTTCACCCAGCGATAGAGGTTCATCTGGACGCCGGGCTCGTCCCCGTCACAGGCGGAGAGGATCACGCCGTGCTGGTCGGCATACGTCTGGAGGATCGGGCCGATCGTGGCGTCGATCTCGGCGTTCATGAGGACGACGTCCTTGCCGTGCCGGAACGCCTCGAGCACGACCGGCGTCGCGTACTCGACGTCGCCCGTCACCTCGCAGACGACGTCGACCTGCTCGCTCCGGCACAACAGGAACGGATCGTCGGTGTACGCCGGCCGCCCCGAGCGGATCGCGTCCTCGAGCGCGGACTGGTCGTCGACGCGCACGGGCTCCGTTCCGGCGTACTCGAACACCTGCCTCGCCCGATCCGGGCTCCGGTTGGAGACGGCGACCATGCGCATTCCCGGCACGCTGTTGACGATCTGATTCGTCAGCCCCTGGCCCATGAAGCCGGCGCCGACCATGCCGACCCGAATCGGGTTCCCCTCTGCCTCCCGCGCGCGGAGCGCGGTGTCGACGAGGATCACGCCGCCTCTCCTTCCACCCGGAGCGTCATGCGCCGCCGCACCTCCGGCTCGACCGCGTCGAGGTGCGCCCACTCCGCGTCCTTCTCGGAGATGACCGCGACGGGGAGCGGCCACTGCAGCGCCAGCCGTGGGTCGTCGTAGGCGAGCCCGCCCTCCGTCTCGGGCGCGTAGAACTCACCCACCTGATAGCTGGTCTCCGTCGCGTCGACGAGCGTCTGGTAGCCGTGTGCGAAGCGCTCTGGCACGTAGAGCGCCCGACCGTTCTCCTCGTTGAGCTCGACCGAGATGCTCTCGAGATACGTCGGGCTCTCCGGTCGCAGGTCGACGATGATGTCCACGATCGCGCCTCGCGTGCAGCGGACGATCTTCGTCTCCGCCTTCGGCGGAAACTGGAAGTGCATGCCGCGAAGGGTGCCGGCGACCTTGTTGAACGCGACGTTCGCCTGCGCGATCACCGGCTTCAGCCCGTGATCGGCCAGCTCGTGCTGGCAGAAGGCCCGCGCGAAATAGCCTCGCGAGTCCTCTCTGCGCTCGAGGTCGATCACGAACGCCCCCGGCAGCGCCGTCTCGGTGAAGACCATGACCCCTCGCCTCCCTCAGCCCGCGATCGCCTCGACCGGTGCCCGCCAGCGAAGCTGCTCGTCGAGCCGGTGCTCACCGATGAGCGTCCGCAGTCGGGAAAGCCGAACGAACCGATCGCCGGCGAACATCGCCTCGTCCATCCCTGCCGCCCGGTAGGCGTTCACGAGCTCCTCGGCGCCCCGCCGCGCGTCCCATGCCGGATGGAAGTCGTCGAGGGTCTCGTCGATCTTGGAGAAGTCGACGCGGTAGCTCCGTGGGTCCGCACCGGCGCCTTCTGCGAACTCGACCTCGACACCCGTGACGGCCTCGGCGACCAGCTGCGCGAGGTCTCGGACCAGGTAGTTGGCGTTCGACGCGCCGGTGTTGAACGCCTGACCGTGGATCAGCTCGCGAGGAGCCGCCAGGGCAGCGGCGATGGCGGCGGCCATGTCCTGGACGTGGATGAGCGGACGCCAGGCCATCCCGTCGCTCTGCAGGCGAACGGCGCCCGTGGTCAGCGCCCACCCGACGAGGTTGTTGAGCACGATGTCGAGGCGGAGCCGTGGAGACGCCCCGTACGCCGTGGCGAACCTCAGCGACACGGGTGAGAAGGAGTCGGTCGTCAGCCCGGCCAGCGACCGCTCGCTTCGGACCTTCGACTCCGCGTACGCCGTCAGTGGTGCGAGTGGCGCCGTCTCGTCGATCGGGCGCTCCGATCCCGACGCGCCGTACATGCTGCAGGACGACGCGAACACGAAGCGCTCGACCCCACGGGCCCTTGCGTGCTCGGCCAGTCGCACGGTCGCCTCATGGTTGATCTCGTAGGTCAGCCGCTCGTCGAGCTCACCGATCGGGTCGTTCGAGAGGGCCGCGAGATGGACGACCGCCTCGAATCCGTCGAGGTGCTCCTCCCGCACGTCGCGCACGTCCAGTCGGATCTCGGGAGGAGGAGGCGGCGCCCCGAGATCGCAGTCGGCGTACAGCGACGTATCGAGCCCCACGACCTCGTGGCCCGAGTCCTCGAGCATGCGGCGCGTGACCGCGCCGACGTAGCCCCCACTCCCCGTGAGCAACACCCGCATCCGCTTACTCATCCTAGTGCGCTCCCCCAAATGGGGAACCCCCCGGGCGGCTCCCACGAGACGCACTCACGTCGGCTGTGTCGCCCCCGCCTCGTCCCGAGCCGGGTGTGCCGGATCCTCGACGCGTTCCAGCCAGGCCTCCCGCCAGTACGAGTAGATGGCCCTCGGGCAGAACCAGCACCCGACCGTGCGCTCACCGGAGCAGACGACGCCTTCGAGGATGATGCAATCCCGCTTGATCTCGATGATGCGACCCGTTCGATCGTCCACGATGCGTCGCACCCGGGCCTGGACCCGATAGGTCCGTCCGCAGTGCGGGAGCATCTCTCGATCGAACGAGAGCCCCCGGTTCAACCCTCTGGAGTCGAGCGTCGCGCGGATCTCGTCCGGTGATCGAACCCGCACGACGTCTCCGGGCGCGAGATCGAGCGGAGGCCGATCGGGCGTATCCCCGTTTCCGAGGAGAGGCATCCGGCGCTTGCGACCCGACCGCACGGCGAACTCGAAGAAGGCGCCGTACGCCATCGCGCGCAGGAAGTGGAGCGCCCCCACGTTGCCGGTCTTGAGCTCACGCCAGTACTGGCCCGGATTCGACGTCTTCAACGGCTCGGTCGCGGCGAGAGCCTCCGTGGCCTGACACCTCCAGACCTCCTCCGTCGCCCCGTCCAGCACGCGCAACGTCCGTGCCCCCCGACGAGTCAGCTCGTCGAGCGCCGGCGCTCCATCGGGCGCGTCGACCGTCGTTGCCGAACCGGCCTCGACGCGTCGAAGCCACGCCTCTTTCCAGTAGATCCGACAGCCCGCCTGACAGCCGTCATGGCCGGAGCCGTCGCAGCGGAGATTGTCGAGGTAGACCGTGCCTTCCAGCCGTCGGCTGCCCGTCTGCGTGATGGTGTCGCAGATCTTCTCGACACGCCTGGAAACGGTGAAGCGGCGCCCCACGAACTGGAGCATCTCCGGCATGAAGGGAACGGACTCGAGCCGCCCGTCGTCGTCCAGCGTCGCGAGAATCTCCGCCGCAGGTCGAACCTCGACCAGATCGCCGGGACGTAGAGCGCGTTCGTTTCCGACTGACGATTCCCCAGGCACCCCGAGTCTCCCTCTCCCATCCGCATCATCGGTGGCGGATGAGCGATTGGCAATGGGTCTGTCCGCCACGCACACTCACCCCGTAGCGGCTCTCTCGTCCCTATTTGCCGTATCCGCGTTCGGGGGATTCGCGGACGCGAAGAGCGTTTCCACTCCGACCACGAGAAATAGGCGGCTGAACAGCCGCTGTGGCAGTGTCCGTCCTCCGTCTCGCGTCAACCTGCGCGAAGCCGCGCTGATCGACACTGCCGAACGGCTCGAACACGCCTATACCGCGAAGCCCGGATCGTCGCGCTCGACCTTCCCGACCGGGAGGCGATCCTGCGGGTGCTCGAGGACTGTCCCGAGGAGATGCTCGAGCTGCGGGCGACGCTTCTCCAGGAGCACGTCTGGCGCCAGCGCGAAGGGCTCTAGAACATCGCGGCCACAGAGGTCAGAGAACAAGGAAGGCCCGCCGGAGCGGGCCTTCCTCGTCGATCGTTGTCCTGCGGACTGTCAGGGTTGGTGTTGCGACCCCCGCGGGCCCTGTTGTTAGGCGCTGTACTTCTTGCCGCTGATGGCGCCCGCGTTGTAGATGTCGACGTCGTTGCCGGACAGCGTGTTCTCGGTGACCGACACGCCTGTCGTGATCGGGCCGTAGATGTAGCCGTCGATCAGAAGGATCCCGGCGGCTGACACGTTGTTCGTACCGGTGTAGCCGTTCCCGGTCACCGTGTTGCCAGTGATCGTTCCGGTAGCGCCGCTCCCTAGACCTCGATCCCGTTCTGGGCGATGTAGGCCACGCGGCCCGCGCCCGTCACGGTGTTCCCGCTGATCGTGACCGCTTCGACGTTGCCACGCACGTCGATCCCGTTCTTCTTGTAGGACGTGACGATGTTGCCGCTGACCGTCCCGTCGGTGCCGTTCCCGTCCGGCTCAGGTCCGGGTTCAACGTCGTGTAGTCGACGCCGACCCCGCGCTGCACAGCCGTTGAGCGTCTTGTCGCCGATGTCGTTTATCTGCGTGACGTTCTCGTTCACTGCGGCCGCGTTGACGACGACGCCGTTGTAGATGGCACCTGAGATGTCGGCATCGTCGTCACCGAGCCGGTGGTCCCAGGGGCGTAGTGCAGTCGTTCCGGACGCCGCCCTCGATCTTGAGGTTCTTGACGTTCATCGCAGCGCCGTCGTTCTGGACGACCGCGCCTTCGAACGACGCCCCGGAGGACGCGTCGACGGCGGTGATCGTGAAGCCCTTGCCGTCGAGCGTGTAGCCGTCCTCCACGCCGATCGTCGTGTCGGTGGTGCAGTCGGCGACGAGCGTCACGGTCTTGGTCTTGGCATTCGTCGTGAACGCGCACGTGCCATCGTCCGAGCTGCCGAACGCTGCGAAAGCTGTTGCCGGGATTGCAAGCGCAACCAGCAGCAGCATCATGATGAGACGCTTCATGCAGAGCCTTTCGTTTTGTGCGCGAGCCGAATGGCCCGCGACTGATTTCTCGCCGGGTGCGCCTTTTCACGTGGCGTTCCCGCTAACTAGCGCGACCCCGAACACCGTCCTCGATCGCGTGAGATGAGCCTGCCATCTCCTGGCCGAAACGGCTGGACCCACTCGGGTCAATCCGGTCGAGGGCTGCCCCAATCGTGTCCGGTACGGCCCCGCCGCCGCCGAAGAGCGCGCTCGAGCGTGAGGTTCGATGATTAGGTGGAACACCGGCGTCGTCACCGGTATCCCCGATCCTCGTTCTAGGCGACTCTCACCCTTTCGGTGGAGCCCGACGGGACGGAAACCTGTCAGCATCGTTCGTCAGCCGTGAGTGACGACGCGTCGGTTCGCTTCGAACCGCTCCACCCAGCTTCGCGAGCGAGTCTGGTCGCGGGGGTCGTGCTGGGGCCACTTCTTTGGCTCCTGGCGTTCGCGATCGCCGCTTGGTTCTTCGAGTACAGCTGGGCGATCGCGCTGGGACTGGCGGTGACAGTCGCATCGTTTTTCGTCGCGCTGGTGGTGCTCACGCTGATCAGGGAAGGGCGCGTGCGGCAGGAGGAGCGCTATGTCGACGGCGGCTAAGTTGCTGCTCGCGTTCGTGGCGCTATATCCGGTCTGTACCGCCGCGCTGTGGATCGCCGGGGGCCTGCTCTTCCGGTTGCTGGAGGAGCGGGATGCTGTTGGGAAGCCCGAAGGAGGTTGGCCGGGCGTGTCCGTGCTGATCCCGGCCTTCAACGAGGAGGCGGTGATCGGGACCTGTGTCGCCGCAGCGATCGCCTCGGACTATCCGGAATTCGAGGTGTTAGTCCTCGACGACGGCTCCACCGACGGCACCGAAGCGGCCGTGATCGAGGCAAGCGCGGGAGACCCGCGCTGCCGCGTGATCCGCGACCCGGTCAATCACGGCAAGGCCGACCGGCTGAACGACGGCTTCAGACAGGCACGCCACGAACTCGTCGCGGTCACCGACGCGGACACGCACATGCACCCCCAGGCGCTCAAGCTGCTGGTCGCGCGGATGTCCCGATCGCCGCTTCTCGCCGCAGTCGCCGGCGCCCCTCACGTCACCAACCGCGGCCGCTTCCTTCTTGCGATGCAGATCCTGGAGGCCGCCTCGATCATCGGCCTGATTCGCCGCACCCAATCGCTGACCGGAAGGGTTGGGGTCGTCGCCGGCGTCCTCGGTCTCTTCCGCCGCGACCGGGTCCTCGCTGTCGGTGGCTACGACTCACGAATGGCGACCGAAGACATCGACCTGACCTGGAAGCTGCTGCTCAAGGGATGGCAGACGGCCTATGAGCCGCGCGCGCTCGTCGGCATGCAGGTTCCCGCCTCGATCAGCACATTGTGGGCGCAGCGCAAGCGCTGGGCGCGGGGTCAGGGGGAGGTGCTCCACGTTCACTTCGCGGAGGTCAGTCGCTGGCGCAACCATCGCATGTGGCTGATGAGCCTCGAAGCGCTCGCCTCGTTGCTTTGGGTCGTCATCCTGTTTGCGGCGCTGTTGACCGTCGCGCTCGGCAGCCTCCTGAGCGAGGTCGACGGCGGGTTCGGGTTCGCACTCGCGTGGGGCATCGCGATCTCATTCGTGGCCCTGATCCAGATGGTCGTAGCGCTCACCCTCGAGCACGGCTACGACCGGGCCATAATTCGTCCGTTGCTCCTCGGAGCCGCCTATCCCCTCGGCTACTGGATCCTGGCCGCGGCGGCCGCCCTCCACTCCGAGACGATCGCGATCGTCCGGGGACCGCGCGAGGGGCGTGTCGTCTGGAACATCGCGCGCGAGCGGTTCAACGAGCCATAGACGACCCGAGGGGCTCCCACGGCGCTTTGCGCGGCGCCTGTGGGCCGGCGCGCGGTTCGTTAGGGGCCGTCCAACACCTCCGCTCCTGGGCCGCGCTGCTCGATCAGCCGCGGCGACCGGCTCGACCCGGCCGGTCTGGTCGTCCCAGCCGGCCTTGTCGGAGGGCTTTCTGTTGATGATGTTGCGCGCGTCCTCGGCCCAGGTCAGCCAGTAGTCCCATCCGTCGATGGAGACATGGCGGTACGGGTGGCCCTGGTAGAAGCGCACCTCGCCGGTGCCGATCAGGTCCACGAAGGCAGTGAACTGCTCACCGCCGTGATCTCGCTCGACCACGTACCAGTGGGGGTTGTAGTGGGCCATCGTCTTCGCGAAGCGCCACTCGACACTCGCGATGAACCGCCGCGGGTCCACATCGCGGCTCGCGGCCTTCGTTGGGCGAGGACTGCTCGGCAGGGCGGACGGACCGTCGAGGTTCTCTCCGGGTCGCGTCACGAGGCTGCCGCGAGGATGTAGTCGTCGGCGTTGTCGAAGCCGAATGTCCAGCCGACGGCCTCGCGTGCGGTGCGCGCGGTTGGCGGGACGCGGAGGAAGTAGCGGCGGTGGCTGCCGTCCGGTTCGGCGGTCGCGTTGACGACCTCGACGAGCTGGACGTGCTCGCCGTCGATCCGGACGCTGGTCGCCCACAGCTTCCCGTAGTCGTCCTGGGCGCGGAGCTCGGCGCTCGCCGTCTTGAGGAAGCGCTCCCAGCCGAGGCGGTCGACCGCGACCCGTCGTAGCTCCTGGTTGTCGATCCGGGCGACCATGTCGGCGGTGAGCTGATCGCGTGCTTGCGGCGATCCGCTCGGGGACGGCGATGCCGTCCCAGTACCAGCGGCCGCTTCCGTCCGGCCAGACGACGGCCGGTTGGTCGGAGGCGTGCAGCCGGTCGCCTCGCACCCGCAGCCGGGGCCGCTCGATCAGGATCGTCGTGGTCGCGGCGCCCCGCCTGAACGACGCGGCCGCGAAGAGCCCGTCGGCGAAGCACCGTGCGATCTCGGAGAGGAACGGCAGCGACAGGGCGGCGCGCGCCTGTGCCCAGTGCGCGTCGTCCCATTTCCAGTACTTCTCCGCCGGCGAACGCTCGCTCCCGTGGCGCAGGCGTCGCCGCCGCGGTCGCCTCTGCCTGCAGCGCGAGCAGCGCCGCATCGGCGGCGGTCGACGGGGCGTCGATCGCGTTCAGGTACACCGGCAGCCGCTTCGAGGGGCTCAGCCGGGCGGTGCTGTGCGCCGCCCGCTCGTCGTCCCACAGCCGTCGCTCGATCGCAGCCAACGCCGACAGCCGGCGATTGCTGCGACCGTCCTTGCCTCCGGAGACGTACTTGGGCGGCGAGAGCGGGCAGTCGTCGTCGAGCGTCCAGCCCTCGAGCAGCAGGTCCGCGCTGCGGCGGATGTACGCCTCCAGCGAGCCCACCCACTCGATCCGGCCAAGGCTCCGGCCCAGCGACCGGTTCGCCCGCCGCAGCGTGCGCTCGACACCCACCCGATCGACGACCGGACGGGCCGCGAAGGCGTTCCTCGCGCCCGCGCCGACCTGATCGCGAAGTGCCATCAGTCGCTCACCCGCCTGGACAGTCCGCGCGGCTCGTACTCGCGCTGGCGGCGCAACTCCTACACGCCCGGAGCCACGCGAAGCCGATCGTGCTCCTCGTGGACGAGGAAGACCGGCTCGTCGCCGACCACCTGCAGATACCTCGCCGCAGGCCTCCAAGGATGGCGATGCAGCGACGCGCGCTCGTCGTCCACGACGTGCGCGTGACCGGTCGCCTCCCCCTCCGCGAGGACGAGCCGACCCGAACGGACACGGTCGAGCCCCCTCCGGCAGCCCCGCAATCGGCACCAGCAGCAGGTCTCCCTGGCGGATCAGACCCCGCGGGACCCCAGCAGAATCACGCTTCATACCCATCAGTCACTCCTTCCAGCGGTTTGCCTTACCAGCCGCGTCACCTCTCACCACCGTGCCGCTGAAGGCCGGTTGGCGGCGGGCCGAGCCCGCTCTCTTGACGCACCACGATTTTACCCGACAAGGGGTGACGCACCTGGGTCATCCTCGCGGTGGACCGGGGACTACCGAGCGCTCCCGGGCGGCCGCCAGCTCGTACCGCTCGTTGCGGACCACCGTGCTTGTCTCCCCGGCCGCCGAGGTGTTTGATCGACGGTGGAGGTCTTCCGCTGGCGGTCACGACTCACCATCGTCTGTCGCGCGACGAGGTCGTCTGGGAGTTCGGCCCGGACCTCGAGCCGGTGCTCGTGCTCGAGCCGGGCGACGTCGTGACCTTCGAGACGAACGACTGCTTCACGGGGCAGATCCGCTCCGAACAGGACCTCGTCACGGAGATCGACTTCTCGCGTGTGAACAGCGCAACCGGGCCGGTCGCCGTCCGCGGCGCGGAGCCGGGCGACTCGCTCGTGGCCGAGATCGTCGCGCTCCACACCGAGGCGCGCGGCTTCGCGACGCTCATCCCCGGGATCGGCCAGCTCAGCGAGCGCGTCGACGCCCCCGTGACGACCGTCTTCGAAGTCGAGGGCGAGACCATTCGGATGAACGAGCGGGTCAGCTTCCCGCTCCGACCGATGCTGGGCGTCGTCGGCGTCGCCACGGACGGAGAGACGCTGCCGAACGGCTTCGCGGGCCGCCACGGCGGCAATCTCGACAACCACCTACACGGCCCCGGAGCGAGGATCTACCTGCCGGTGCGGCAGCCCGGCGGGATGTTCGCGACCGGCGACATGCACGCGTCGATGGGCGACGGCGAGCTGTGCTTCACGGGCGTCGAGATCGCCGGCGAGGCGACGATCCGCTTCGACCTCCTGAAGGGCAAGCAGGCGACCTGGCCCGTGACGGAGCTCGCAGACCGCTGGGTCGTCCACGGAACCGCCGGGCAGGACTTCATGGAGGCGCTCGACCGTGCCGCCGAGGAGGCGCAGCGCCTCCTCGTCGACGAGTGGAGCTTCACGGCCGAGGAGGCGTTCGTCTTCCTCTCCGTCGCCTGCGACGCGCGGATGTGCCAGGCGTGCCGGCCGCAGGACTTCTCCACGATCGCGCGGATCGAGATCCCGAAGCTCGCCGCCTGTCCGCGGCCGTTCAACTCGCCCTAGCCGCCGTCCTCCTGCTCGAAGCGGTGGGTCACGAGCGCTCCCGTGCGGCGGATGTGCTCGACCATCTGGTGCCGCGCGCCGGCCCCGTCGCCGGCCTCGATCGCGGCCAGGATCGCTGCGTGCTGCTCCACGTTCTCGGCGAGCAGCCGCGAGCTGCCGCTCAGGACGATCGACGTCAGGTTGCGCGGGAAGTTGAGGTGCAGCTCGACGATCGTCCTGCGCAGGCGCTCGTTGCCTGCGGCGTCGTGCACCGACCGGTGGAAGAGGTCGTTTGCCTGCATCCACTCGCGGATGTCGTCGGCTCGCGGCGTCGCGTCCTCGCGCCGCCCGCGTCGGTCGATGAGCGTCGCGCACGAGCTCCGGAAGAGCCCCTCCGCCTCGCGGAGGCAGCGCAGCTGGGGCTCCTCCGCGCGCGTCGCCGCGAGCTCGGCGGCAAGCCCTTCGAGCTCGGCGCGGACCTCGTAGGCCTCGCGGACCTCGCGCGACGCCGGGCGCCGGACGACGGCCCCGCGGTTGGGGTGCATCTCGACGATCCCGGAGGCCTGCAGCATCCGCAGCGCCTCCCTCACGGGCGTGCGGCTCACCCCGAACTCGCTCGCGAGAGCCTCCTGCCGGAGTCGCGCCCCGGTCGGGATCTCGCCGGCCAGCACGCGCGTCCCGATCACCTTCGCCAGGCGGTCGACGAGCGCACGGCCGTCGTCGTGCACCGTCGTCATGGGAGGCGACCCTAGCAGTTTGGATCCATTTGACTGCGAACTGGATCCACCCGTAGAGTGCAAATTCTCCGGTTCTCCGAAGGATCGTGACCAGTCCCTCACGACCCACTCCGTCCTCCCACCGTAGGGGGCTTTTTCCATGACCGGTTCACTCGTGCGCGGCGTCTGCGTCGTCATCGCGGCGGCCGTGCTCCTCTCGTTCGGCATCTCGGCCGCAGGCGCAGGCGGCGCGGCCACGCCGGTGCGGAACGGCGGCACGCTCGTCGTCGGCCTCGCCGAGGATCCTGACGCGCTGGACCCGACGCTTGCCCGCACGTTCGTCGGGCGCATGGTCTTCGCGCACATGTGCGAGAAGCTGTACGACCTCAACGCGCGGATGCAGATCGTCCCGCAGCTGGCGGCGGCATTGCCGCAGATCTCGCGTGACAAGCTCACGTACTCGATCAGGCTCCGCTCCGGGATCCGGTTCAACGACGGCACGCCGATGAATGCGCAGGCCGTCAAGGAGTCGCTCGATCGGCACCGGACACTTCGAGGCTCGGTCCGCGCGAGCGAGATCTCGCCGATCCAGGCCGTGAACGTGACCGGGCCGCTCACAGTGCAGCTCAAGCTCTCGCAGCCGTTCTCGCCGCTGACGGCGCAACTCGCCGACCGGGCCGGGATGATCCTCTCGCCCAAGCAGGTCGCGGCGCTCGGCGACCGGTTCGCGACGAATCCGGTCTGCGTGGGGCCGTTCAAGTTCGTCAGCCGGACCGCCGGTGACCGCATCACCCTCGCCAAGTCGACGGACTACTACGGCCGGTCGAAGGTGCACCTGGACCAGATCGTCTTCCGGATCATCACCGACCCCGGCGCGCGCGCCCAGAGCCTCCGAGCCGGCGACATCCAGGTGCTAGACCGGATCGCGGCGACCGACGTGGCGACGATCCAGGGAGACAAGAGCCTCAAGGTGCTGAAGGTGACGACCATCGGCTACCAGGGGATCACGCTCAACATCGGGAACAAGAACGGCCTGCTGAAGACCTACGAGAACACCGGCACGCCGCTCGCGAGGTCGCAGTACCTCCGCACCGCCTTCGACCTGGCACTCGACCGCACCGCCATCAACCGCGTCGTCTTCAACGGCACCAACCTGCCGGACTGCTACCCGATCTCGCCCGCGAGCCCGTGGTACGCGAAGACGACGAAGGGGCTCGAGTGCAACCTCCGTGGCAACCAGAACCTCGCACGGCAGCTCGTTCGCGCCTCTGGGATGTCGCCACCGATCAAGGTGACGCTCACGATCGGGACCGACAGCGTCGCAGCCAGGCTCGGGCAGGTGATCCAGTCGATGGTGCGACCCGTCGGCTTCGACGTCGAGCTCGCTCCGACCGAGTTCGTCACGGCGCTCAACCGTGCCGACGCGGGTCGGTACGAGGCGTTCGCCGTTGGCTGGTCGGGACGAGTCGACCCTGACGGGAACACCTACGGATTCGTCCACTCGAAGGGCACGCTCAACAACGCCGGCTTCGTCAGCCCGCAGCTCGACCTCGTCCTCGACAACGCCCGCAAGGCGACGACGGACAAGGCGCGGGAGACGCTCTACTCGGCCGCGATGCGCATCGTGCACCGGCAGCGCCCGCTGATCTACCTGTGGCACCCGGTTCAGTACGACGGCGTCTCGGGCAAGGTCGACGGCGTGCAGATGTACGCCGACGGGTTGATCCGCGCCTACTTCGCCGGCTTCCTGCGCTAGAGGACAGGGCAGACAGCGACGACCATGGGCGGCTTCCTCCTCCGCAAGGCGGGAGCCGCCCTGATCGTCATCTTCCTCGCCAGCGTCCTCGTTTTCCTCGGCGTCCGCGCGCTGCCCGGCGATCCCGCGCTCGCGCTCGGCGCGGAGTCGCGGGATCCCGAGGTGCTCGCGGCGGTCCGGGAGAAGTACGGGCTCGATCAGCCCGTCCCGGTGCAGTACCTGAAGTGGGTCGGGAACGCGCTCCAGGGAGATCTCGGCGTCGACTCGCGTCAGCTGCCCGTCGCGGAGACGATCGTCTCGCGGATCCCGATCACGCTCGAGCTGGCCGGCCTGTCGATCCTGATCGGGATCCTGATCGGGATCCCTGCGGGTGTGATCGCGGCCGTGAGGCGTGGCAAGGCATCGGACTACACCGCGACCACGGCTGCGCTGGTGGGGCTCTCGCTGCCCAACTTCTGGCTGGGGCTGATGCTGATCATCCTCTTCGCGGTGGAGCTCGACTGGCTGCCCGCCGGCGGCTATGTCCCCTTCTCCGAGGACCCCGTCGAGAACCTCAAGCACATGCTGCTTCCCGCCATCGTGCTCGGCACCGGCCTGTCGGCGGTGCTCATGCGCCAGATGCGCTCGTCGATGCTCGACTCGCTCTCGGCCGACTACGTGCGCACCGCGCGCGCGAAGGGGCTGTCCGAGCGGCGGGTGGTCGGAGTGCACGCGTTCCGGAACAGCCTGATCACGGTCACCACGGTGATCGGGCTGCAGCTGGGCGCGCTCGTGTCCGGGGCGGTGATCACGGAGACGATCTTCGGCATCGCCGGCTTCGGACGGCTGACGGTCGACGCCGTGAACCAGCGCGACTACGCGCTCCTCCAGGGTGTCGTCCTCGTCGCAGCCGTGGGCTACGTCGTCGTCAACTTCCTGGTCGACATCGCCTACTCGCTGCTCAACCCGCGCATCCGCGTCTCGGGGAGGCCGGCATGACCGTCGCCGAGATCGAGGCAGCCCATTGTCTCTCCGCGTGCGCGCCGCCGGCGACTGCTCGTCAAGCGCTTCATGCGGCGCCCGTTCGCCGTCGCGGGGCTCGCCGTCGCGATCGGATTCGTGCTGATGGCCGTCTTCGCCCCGATCCTGGCGCCGTACGACCCGAACGCCACCGACTTCGAGGCGGTCCTCGAGAAGCCGTCGTGGGAGCACCTGCTCGGCACGGACGAGCTCGGCCGCGACGTCCTCTCGCGGATCATCTTCGGCGCCCGCGCATCGATCCTGGCGGGCGTCGTCGCGACGCTGCTGGCGATCGTGATCGCGGTGCCGATCGGCCTGGCCGCCGGCTTCTATCGCGGCTGGATCGACCCGGTCATCTCGCGCTTGACCGACGTGCTGCTCGCTTTCCCGTTCCTGATCCTCGCCGTCGGGCTCGCCGCGATCCTGGGGCCGTCGCTGACGAACGCGACGATCGCACTCGGTCTCGCAGCCGCCCCGGGCCTCATCCGGGTCGCGCGCGCCGAGGCCCTCTCTCTGCGTGAGGAGGACTACGTCCGGGCCGCCGTCGCGAACGGCGCAGGTGACGTGCGCATCATTCGCAGGCACATCGTCCCGAACATGACGGGCACGCTGATCGTCCAGGCGACCGTGACCATCCCCGCCGCGATCATCGGTGAAGCCGCGCTCTCCTTCCTCGGCCTCGGCGTCCAGCCGCCCACGCCCTCCTGGGGTGTCATGCTCGCCGACGCGCAGTCGTACCTGAGCGACGCGCCGCGTCTTGCCCTTTACCCCGGGCTGGCGATCCTGTTCTGCTCGCTCTCGTTCAACCTGCTCGGCGACGGCCTGCGGGACGCCCTCGACCCGAAGACGCAGCGCTAGTGGCGGACTCGCTGCTCGACGTCCGCGACCTGTCGGTGCGTTTCGACACCGACGACGGGACCGTGCACGCTGTCGACCGGCTCAGCTTCGAGCTCCGCGCAGGCGAGGTGCTCGGCGTCGTCGGCGAGTCGGGCTGTGGCAAGTCCGTGACGATGATGTCCATCCTTGGCCTCCTGCCCGACACCGCGACCGTGTCCGGGACGGCGAGCTTTGGCGGGCTGGACCTGCTCGCCGCGCCCGCGCCCGAGCTTCGGCGCGTCCGGGGTCGGGAGATCTCGTTCGTCTTCCAGGAGCCGATGACCTCGCTCAACCCGGCATTCACGGTGGGTCGCCAGATCGGCGAAGTGCTGCGGCAGCATCTCGGGCTCTCGCGCGGGGCTGCAAGGGCACGGGCGATCGAGCTGCTCGACCTCGTGCACATCCCCGCCGCCTCACGCCGTGTCGACGAGTACCCGCACCAGCTGTCCGGGGGGATGCGCCAGCGAGTGATGATCGCGATGGCGATCGCCTGCGACCCGAAGATCGTGATCGCCGACGAGCCGACGACAGCCCTCGACGTCACCATCCAGGCGGGCATCCTCGACCTGATGCGAGAGCTGCGGCAGCGCCTGGAGACCGCGATCGTCCTCATCACGCACAACCTCGGCGTCGTCGCGGACCTCGCCGACCGGGTCGTCGTCATGTACGCGGGCCGCAAGGTCGAGGAGGCGCCCGTGCACGACCTGTTCGCGCGCCCGCAGCACCAGTACACGATCGGACTGCTCGACGCGATCCCGCGTCGAGGTGCCGGCGACATGAACGGGAGACTGAGGGAGATCCCGGGGCGCGTGCCCTCGCTCGAGCGGATGCCCGAGGCGTGTGTCTTCGCGCCGCGCTGTCCGCGCGCGGACAATGCCTGCGTGACGGAGCTTCCGAGGCTCGCGCGGATCGATTCGGGTCACGTCGCAGCATGCGTCCATCCCGGGCGGCAGGCAGCGTGAACAACGATCGCCTTCCGCTCGCGTTCGTGGGGGAAACCATGTTTCCCCCACGAGCCCTCTTCTTCCGGAGAGCGTGGGGAACCTCCCGGTTCCCACACCCCTCCCGCTCATGGGCCAACCAAGGTTGGCCCATGAGCCACGACGGCGGCCCGGTGCCGGCGCTCGAGGTCGAGGGCCTGGTCAAGCGTTTTCAGGCCGGCAATCGTTTGCTCGGCGGCGGCGGGGTCGTGCACGCCGTCGAAGGCGTCTCCTTCGCGATCGCGCCCGGCGAGCTGCTCGGGCTGGTCGGCGAGTCGGGAAGCGGCAAGACGACGGTGGCGAACTGCGTGATGCGGCTCGTGGAGCCGACCGCCGGCACGATCCGGCTCCAGGGCGTCGACATCACCCACCTCTCCCGACGCGAGCTCCGGCCGCACCGGCGCAACCTGCACATGGTCTTCCAGGACCCGTACTCGTCGCTGAACCCGCGCCTGACCACCGGTCAGATCGTCGCGGAGCCACTGCAGCTGCACGGTCTCGCGCGGCGCAGGACGCTCGACGGGCGGATCGCCGAGCTGTTCGACCTCGTCGGCCTGCGCCCGGAGCTGCGCTTCCGCTACCCACATGAGCTCTCCGGCGGGCAGCGCCAGCGCGTCGGCCTCGCCCGCGCGCTCTCGGTCGAGCCCAGCGTGCTGGTGGCGGACGAGCCGGTGTCGGCGCTCGACGTCTCGGTGCAGGCCGCGATCCTCAATCTGCTCCGCGACCTGCAGTCGTCGATGGGGTTCTCCTGCCTGTTCATCACCCACGACCTGGCTACCGTCGAGTACCTCTGCGACCGGGTCGCGGTGATGTACCTGGGCAAGATCGTGGAGACGGCGCCGACGCGCGAGCTCTTCGACGCCCCGAAGCACCCCTACACGCAGGCGCTGCTCTCGGCCGCGGTGACGCCGGACCCGGAGGAACAGCGGGCGCGGCGCCGGATCTCGCTCACCGGTGAGATCCCGAGCCCGCTCGACCCTCCCTCGGGGTGCGCATTCCGCACACGCTGCCCGCTCGCCCACCGCTCGGCGCCGCGGTCGGTGGACGAAGAGCCCGTGCTGCGCGACGCCGGCGGCGGGCACCTCGTCGCCTGCCACCTCGTCGGACCTGGCGGCGAGGCGCCCCGACTCGCCGACGCCCACCTGGAGGTCGCATGACCTTTACCACACGACCCGAGCTCCGCGGGACCTTCGGCATGGTGGCCTCGACGCACTGGCTCGCGTCTGCGGCAGGGATGTCGGTGCTCGAGCGAGGAGGCAACGCCTTCGACGCGGCGGTCGCGGCGGGATTCACGCTGCAGGTGGTGGAGCCGCACCTGAACGGGCCGGGTGGGGAGGTCCCGGCGGTCTTCTGGTCGGCGGAGCGCGCCGAGCCGCTCGTGCTCTGCGGACAGGGCGTCGCGCCCGCCGCGGCGACGATCGAGCGCTTTCGCGAGCTCGGCCATGACCTGATTCCGGGCACCGGCCTGCTCGCCGCCTGCGTTCCGGGCGCGTTCGGCGCCTGGCTCGAGCTGCTGCGCGACTTCGGCACGTGGCGCCTCGAGGACGTTCTCGCCTTCGCGATCGGCTACGCGGACGAGGGGTATCCCGTAATCGAGGGCATGCACATGGTGATCGAGCGCGAGGCGGAGCTGCTCGAGACCTGGGCGGGATCGCGCGAGCTCTACCTCCCGCCGCCGGAGGTGGGTACTCGATTTCGTAACCCGGCGCTCGCAACGACGTATCGCAAGATCGTCGACGAGGCCCGCGGCGGCTCACGCGAGAACGAGATCGAGCAGGCGCGACACACGTTCTACGAGGGCTTCGTGGCCGACGAGATCCATCGTTTCTGCGCGGCGGAGGGGGGCCTCCTGACCGGCGACGACCTCGCTGTCTGGGAGGCGACGCTGGAGCCGGCCGCAACGTTCGACTACCGCGGAATCACCGTCTGCAAGACGGGCCCCTGGGGCTCGGGCCCCGTCGCGCTGCAGCAGCTGGCGCTGCTCGAGGGCTTCGACCTCTCGACGCTCTCGGAGGCGGAGCTCGTCCACGTCGTGACCGAGTGCGCGAAGCTCGCGTTCGCCGACCGCGATGCGCTCTACGGCGACGCCGACGTCCCGCTCGACACGCTGCTCTCGCGGGACTACAACGACGCGCGCAGGGCGCTCGTCGGCGACCAGGCATCGGCGACGTACGAGCCCGGCCTCGGCAGGCTGCCAGGCCTCGTCCCGGCGGGTCGGACGGCAGGCTCGGGGGAGCCGACGCGCGGTGACACGGTCCACCTCGATGTCGCCGACCGGTGGGGGAACATGATCTCGGCGACGCCGAGCGGCGGCTGGCTGCAGAGCTCGCCGGTGATTCCGGTTCTCGGCTGGCCGCTCGGCACCCGCGCGCAGATGTTCTGGCTCGAGGGCGGCCTCCCGTCCTCTCTCCGTCCCGGTGCCCGCCCGCGGACGACCCTCTCCCCCGGCCTGGCCCTCCGCCAGGGGGAGCCCTGGCTCGCGTGGGGCACGCCGGGCGGCGACCAGCAGGAGCAGTGGGCCCTGCACGTCTTCCTCCGCCATATCGATCGGGGGATGAACCTCCAGGAAGCGATCGACGCCCCCGAGTTCCACACCGACCACCTGATCTCGTCGTTCTACCCGCGTGGCTTCGACGAGCGCTCGCTCGCCGTCGAGGGCCGCTTCGGCGATGAGGCAATCGACGCGCTTCGCGGTCGCGGTCACGATGTGACGGTCTGGCCGGACTGGTCGCTGGGACGCGTCACGGTGGTCGGCCGGGAGGACGGGATGCTGACGGCGGCAGCCAACCCACGCGGGATGCAGGGCTACGCAGCCGGCCGCTGAGACCTGGAGGGCGGTGATGGCCGATTCGCGTCGTCGGTGTTTCCTTCGGGGAACCGAGCCGCACGCGCTATCGTCTGAGCATGTTCGAGCACGCGCACCAGGCTCCGATGATGGCCCTGCTGCCAGGGCATATCGGCGTGCTCTAGTTCGACCGTCGATCTAACCGGCCCCATCAGAAGCGGGGCCGAACGCTCATCGGTGGCTGGCCCTGCGGGGCCAGAAAGGTGGAACCCGATGAGCAACACGCGACGCTTCTACATCACGACCGCCATCCCCTACGTGAATGGGGATCCCCACCTTGGGCACGCGCTCGAGCTTGTGCAGGCGGATGTGTTCGCGCGTCATCGCAGGCTGCGTGGCGGCGAGGTTCGCTTTCTGAGCGGGACCGACGACAACGCGCTCAAGAATGTCGATGCCGCGCTCGCCGCCGATCTGCCGGTCGCCCGGTTCGTAGCGGAGAAGGCGCAGCGGTTCCTTGATCTGGCCGAGCCATTGCAGCTCTCGAACGACGACTTCATCCGCACGAGCACCGACCCCCGACATCGCCCAGGCGTCGAGCGGCTTTGGCTGGCGTGCGCGGACGCGGGCGACCTGTACCAGCGTGACTACAAGGGCCTGTATTGCTCCGGCTGCGAGGCGTTCGTTCTTCCCGGAGACCTCCGCGATGGCCGCTGTCCCGAGCACGGCGAGTCGCCCGAGGTGATCGTCGAGAGCAACTGGTTCTTCCGGCTGTCCCGCTACCAGGAGCAGCTGCTCGACCTGATCCAGAGCGACCGGCTCCGCGTCGAACCCGAGCACCGGCGTAACGAGGTGCTCGCGTTCATCCGAAACGGTCTTAGCGATTTCAGTGTCTCGCGGGCGCAGGAGCGAGCCGCCGGGTGGGGCATCCCGGTGCCCGGAGACCACACACAGGTCATCTATGTGTGGTTCGACGCGCTCGCCAACTACATCACGGCGCTCGACAACGGCCCCGACAGCGAGCGCTATCGCCACTGGTGGTCGGAGAGCGAGGAACGCGTGCACGTGATCGGCAAAGGCATCACCCGCTTCCACACGATCTACTGGCCCGCGATCCTGCTCTCGGCCGGAGAGCCGCTCCCGACAACGGTCTTCGTTCATGACTATCTGACCGTCTCCGGACAGAAGCTCTCGAAGTCGCTCGGCACCGCGATCGACCCGCTGACAGTCATTGACCGCTACGGCGCCGACGCGCTCCGCTGGTGGTTCCTCCGCGACGTTCCCCGTGCGGGCGACGCCGACGTCCGAGAGGAGCTGATCAGCGCACGCGCGAACGAACTCGCAGATGGACTGGGCAACCTGATCAACCGCACCATCGTGCTTGTCAGTCGCAACGGATCTCGGGATCACTCGACCGGCGAAGTCTCCGAGGCCACGTCGCTTCGGGCGCTATACGGCGAACTGCCGTCCGTGATCGACCAAGCGCTTGCACGCTTCGACCTCCGTGGAGCCACGACCGCGCTCTGGGAAGTTGTCGCCGAGGCAAACCGCTTCGTCTCGACGACACAGCCCTGGGAGCTGGCCAGGGCGGCAAGCGCCGGCGACGACCGCACGGCCAAGCGGCTGGGCGCGGTACTCGCCGTCTTGCTCGATGCCTGCCGAGTGATCAGCGTCGAACTCCAGCCCTTCCTCCCGTTCGCAGCCGACCGGATCGACCACGCACTCACAGAACTCGACCCTGAGCAGGGCCGTGCACTGTTCCCGAAGGCCAAGGCGAATCACTAACTGCTGCGGAATTCCGGCGAACAGCGTGCGGCCGCCACGGCCGTTCGGGGCTCGGGCGGCGAGCGGAGAGCGCACGCCGCTGCCGAGCGCCCGGCCCGCTGCGGGATCGAAGAAGTGCGATTCGGGGTCTGGGGCTAGGCGTCGTGCTCGCGGAGGAACTCCGCCGACTTGGGCGGACCTTGCGTGAACCCGGCTTCCTGAAAGATCGCCGGGACCTCGGGGTCCGACGTGAAGCTTTGCCACCCCGCCTGATCCCAGTCGAAAATCGCCCAAACCCGGTCGCTCTCATTTGGATCGCGAAAGACGTGCGACCCCTTGCAACCGTGCTGCTTTCGCTTCTCGGCGCCCTTGGTCGAGAAGGTATTCCAGAAGCGGTCGAAATCCTCGATCTTCGCCGTTGCCAGGACCACTCTCTCCTCCTTTGTCGGAACGGGTGGTGTTGCGACCTCCACCCTATGCCCTGCTCTCTTCGTTCGCCTTACAGTTTTCCGGGCCGCTCCGGTGCCGTGGACTCGCTCGCGTGCGGCTTCACGCCGACCTCACGATCCTCGCCCGCCGGGGCAGGCGCTCAGTCGAGCGCGTGATCTGCGACTTGCGGCGTAACTCGGTACAGCCTGCGGAACAAGTCGAGCAGCGCCCCGTATGGGCGTCCGGACACGAGGAGAATGATGGTCGCCGTGACCGACGCTGCCGCGATCTGCCAGAACGTCGCCCCGGCGATGACGAGGACGATCCAGTAGACCGGTAGCTGGAACGAGACGAATGCGGTCGTATCCGCAATGACGCGCCGGGCCACGACGCCTTCCTCCGCACGCGAAAGCCGCCATATCCAGTCGCGGTAGAGCCCATAGGGCCGACCGGTGACGAGAATGATCGGAACAGCCGTAAGCCGGGCACGCAGGCATTGCTCGACGGTCAACCCGGCCACGACCATCTCTACGAACACCCCCGCGACCGTCGAATAGACGATCAGCGCGGACGTGTCGGCCAGATACCTCCTCACCCCCGTCGAGCCTCGCACACACCGCGCGAACGGCGTATTTCGCCAAGACGGGCGTGGTCGCGATGGCCCCCGTTGGACGCCGAACGGCTCGGATCCAGGAGTGGATCAGCCGAGCCCTCCCACCCCCTCGGCTCCCTTCCTCGTCGTGGGGCCTGGTCGCGGGACAGGCAAGGCTATGGCGGTCGCCGCCTCGCCCCGGACCCAACCGTCGAGAAGAGCAGCGTCGTGCTCAAGCTGGCCTCGCAGGCCGTGCCGGTACCTGTCGCTCACGGTTGTCCCGGCGTGGCCGAGGTACCGGTCGGCTCGCGACTCGCTGATCCCTACGAGATCGGAAAGCTAGTCAGACGTGCCGCTTCTGAAGGTCATCCGGCGCCTTACTTCGAAAGGATCCTTTCGGAGAATCTACACGCCAAAGGTTTCGGTGATCGTTCCGTTCTATAACCCGGGCGCATTTCTGGAGGAAGCGGTCGAAAGCGTTCGACGGCAAAGCCTGCACGATTGGGAGTTGATACTGGTTGACGATGGGTCGACCGATCAAAGTGCAGATTATGCCAAGCGACAGGCATCTGCCGACCACCGGATTCGGGTCGTGTCGCATTCAGGGCGCATCAATAGAGGTGCGCCAGCATCACGGAACCTTGGGGCGCAGCTGGCAAAAGGGAAATATCTCGCAAACCTTGATCACGACGACATTTTCGGCGACGCCGAAAAACTCGAGAAGCAATGCAGAATTCTGGATACGGATGAAGATATCGGCATGACGTTCGGGCCGTGGAAGGAATGGGCCAGCTGGGAGCCCGAAGCGGTCGTGCACGATTTCATTCAACAATTCACGTTTCCACTGGATGCCGTCTTCGAGCCTCCCCGGTTCGTACCATTACTGTTAAGCGGAAAAAATGATCCGCATGGCTACCTCGTTCGGGCATCATGCTTTCACGCCGTTGGAGGCTATGATGATCGCGTCCATTTCTGCGAAGATTGGGTGCTGTATTTCAAACTCGCGTTGCGGTACAAGATCTTCGTATCGCGGGAGAATTCTTACTTTCACCGACGACATCGCCTGCAGACCGTTGCTCTGGCGCTCAGCGATCTGAGCTTCTTCGCCCGGTTCGACGACTTCTTCACGTTCGCGGAACTCTGGCTCCGCGACCACGATTCGAACGACACCGCGATTCTCAATGAGATTCGCCGAGCGCGAGGGTATTTCCAGAACCTCGACCGGAAATCCAAAGAGTTAGGGCGTATCGTCGAGTGGTAAACAGGCCGACCTGTATGTCTCTCTGGCCCCTCTTTCTCAACCACGACAAGCGCACGATCTCTAAATGGAGGCACTATTTCCCAATCTACGAGCAGCACTTCAGCCGCTTCGTGAACCGGCCATGCCTCATGCTCGAAATTGGTGTCTGGAAGGGTGGCTCGCTTCAGCTCTGGAAGTCGTACCTCGGGCCGCACGCCCAGATCGTGGGTCTCGACATCGATCCCGAATGCCATGCGTTCGAGGAGGATCAAGTCGCGGTCAGGATTGGTGATCAATCCGACACGAAGTTCCTCGCTTCCGTGATCGACGAGTTCGGAACGCCCGATATCGTTCTAGACGACGGCAGCCACCTCTCTGCAGGACGTGTTGGCGAGCTTCTCGTTCCTCTACGGGCGGATGTCGCCGACGGGCGTCTACATGGTTGAGGATCTGCACACGGCTTATTGGCCGGACTTCGGAGGCGGATTGCGCCGTGAAGGCACGTTCATCGAAACGGCGAAGGGGCTCATTGACGAGTTGAACGCCGATCACGCGCGCGGCGCGATGGAGCCAACCGAATTCACGCGCTCGACACTCAGCATGCATTTCTACGATTCGGTCTGCGTGTTCGAGCGTGGTCGGCATCTCGCCAAGAGCATGGTCGATGAAATGCCCCCGGCAAGAATCGAACTTGCGCACGCGGTTTAGGAAACCGCTGCTCTATCCACTGAGCTACGGGGGCAAAGCGGGCGATTTGCAGGACTTTTCTGCCCACCGACCGGAGCACGGATTCTAACCGCTGATAGGGTCGGCCGGCCATGTGCTTCGAGCCCGACTCCGTCCCGCCGATCCCGGTGATCTCGGGCGGGGCGCCCGTCCGCTCCGAGGACGTCGTCCTCGAGGCTGCCGACGGGACTCGGCTCGCCGGGTTCCTCGCGCTCCCGGACGACGGTGCGCGCGTCGGGATCGTCGTCCTGCCGGACGTCCGCGGTCTCTACCGCTTCTACGAGGAGCTCGCCCTCCGGTTCGCCGAGCGCGGCTTCGCGGCGCTCGCGTTCGACTACTTCGGACGCTCGGCGGGCGTTGCGAAGCGGGACGACGACTTCCCGTACATGGATCACGTCGCGCAGACGACGCCGGAGGGGATCCAGCAGGACGTCCGCGCTGCCGTCGAGCACCTCCGCTCGCCCGCGGGCGGCGGCTGCGAGGTCGTGTTCACGGTCGGCTTCTGCTTCGGCGGCCGGAACTCCTGGCTCGCAGCGGCCGGGGGGCACGGTCTCGCGGGCGCGATCGGCTTCTACGGCTCGACCGGCGAGCGGAACGGCGCTCCGGGGCCGACGCAGCGGGCGGCCGAGTTCGAGGCGCCGATCCTCGCCCTCCAGGCCGGCGACGACGCGAACATCCTCCCGGAGCACAACGCCGCGTTCGATGACGCCCTCACGGCCGCGGGCGTCGAGCACGAAGTGGTCGTCTACGCGGGAGCGCCGCACAGCTTCTTCGACCGCAAGTTCGAGGAGCACGCGGAGGCGTCGGCGGACGCCTGGGACCGCGTGCTCGGGTTCATCGAGCGCCACACGCCTCGCGCCGCCTGAGCACGTCCGACTTCGGCCCGAACGCATCCGAACGGGCGCGAGTGTCGTATGCTCGAACGTCCGTCCCGTTTGGCGTCTCCTGCAGAGGAGGGACCGGTGTACCCGTCGCGCTTCGACTACCTTGCCCCGGCGTCGCTCGAGGAGGTGGTCGAGGCGTCTCGGGGAGCGCGAGGGGGCGAAGGTGATGGCAGGGGGGCAGAGCCTGATCCCGGTGCTCAAGCTCCGCATCGCCTCGGTCGACACGGATCGTCGACCTGAACGGCGTTCCCGGGCTCGACGGGATCGACCAGGAGGGCGACGAGCTCAGGATCGGCGCGCTCGTTCGGCATGCGGACGCCGAGCGCTCCTCGGCGCTGACCGAGCGGTACGGGCTGCTCGGAAGCACCGCGCGGCTCGTCGCCGACCCCCTCGTCCGCAACCGCGGCACGGTCTGCGGCTCCCTGGCGCACGCCGACCCGCAGGGGGACTGGGGCTCGGCGATGCTCGCCGCGCGGGCGAGCGTCGTGGCGCGCGGGCCGTCCGGGGAGCGGACGATCCCGATCGACGAGCTGTTCACCGGGCCGTTCTCGACCACGCTCGCGAGCGACGAGGTCGTCACCGAAGTCCGCGTTCCCGACCCGGGCCCGCGCGCCGGCGGCGCGTACCTGAAGCTCGAGCGCAAGGTCGGCGACTACGCGTCCGCCGCCGTCGCCGTCCAGGTGACGCTCGACAACGGGCACGTCGGCCAGGTCGGGATCGGGCTGACCGGCGTCGGCGCGACGAACCTGCGGGCGGCCGCCGCCGAGGACGCGCTCCGCGGCAACGAGCCGACGGAGGACGCGATCGTCGAGGCGGCGAGGCTCGCCGCGGCGGCCGCCGAGCCGCAGTCCGACAACCGCGGCACCGCGGACTACAAGAGGAACGTCGTGCGCGTGTTCTGCGAGCGCGGCCTCCGCACTGCGATCTCGGCCGCCCAGGCCGGCGGGGAGTGACGGACATGACCCAGCTCGAATCGCCGACGACGACCGGGGCGGGCCTTCACACCGTCACGGTCACGGTCAACGGGATGGAGCGCGCCGCCGAGGTCGAGGCGCGACTCCTGCTGGCCCACTTCCTCCGCCAGACGCTCGGGCTCACCGGCACGCATCTCGGGTGCGACACGACGAGCTGCGGCGCCTGCGCGGTGCTCGTCGACGGCACGCCGGTGAAGTCCTGCACGATGCTCGCGGTCCAGGCGAACGGCGCCGAGATCACCACCGTCGAGGGACTCGCCACGGGCGGTCAGCTGCACCCGATCCAGCAGGCGTTCCACGAGGAGCATGGCCTGCAGTGCGGGTTCTGCACGCCCGGGATGATGCTCACCTCGGTCGCGCTCCTCGCCGAGAACCCGGATCCGTCCGAAGCGGACGTTCGCTGGGCGATCTCCGGCCAGATCTGCCGGTGCACCGGCTACCAGAACATCGTCAATGCGGTCCAGAGCGCGGCCAAGACCATGAGGGAGGCGTAGGAGATGTCGGCAACGCACGAGGTCCGCGGCGTCGGCCACTCCGTCAAGCGGAAAGAGGACGCCCGCTTCATCCGCGGCAGAGGCCAGTACTTCGACGACATCACCCTGCCGGGGATGCTCCACATGGAGATCCTTCGCAGCCCGTACGCACACGCGCGCATCAACTCGATCGACACGTCGGCGGCTGCCTCACTGCCGGGTGTCGTCGCCGTCGTCACGGGCGAGCTGATGGCCCAGCACAACCTCGCCTGGATGCCGACGCTCTCGGGCGACACGCAGGCCGTCCTCGTCACCGACAAGGTGCGCTACCAGGGGCAGGAGGTCGCATGCGTGATCGCCGAGTCGGCGTACGTCGCGAAGGACGCGCTGGAGCTGATCGAGGTCGACTACGACCCGCTGCCCGCGGTGACCAGCCCGCAACAGGCCTCGGCCGGGGACGCGCCGCTCATCCGCGACGAGAAGGAGGGTCAGACCTCGAACCACGTCTACCACTGGGAGGCGGGGGACAAGGACGCCACCGACCGCGCGTTTGCCGAGGCCGACCACGTCGTGGCGCTCGACACGTTCTATCCCCGGTGCCACCCCGCGCCGCTCGAGTGCTGCGGCTGCATCGCGGACGTCAACCCGGCGACCGGCAAGGCGACGATCTACCTCACCTCGCAGGCGCCGCACGCGCATCGGACGCTGTTCGCGATCGTCGCGGGCCTCCCGGAGCAGAACATCCGGATCATCAGCCCCGACCTCGGCGGCGGCTTCGGCAACAAGGTGCCGATCTACCCGGGCTACGTCGTCGCCACCGCGGCGTCGCTGCTCATCGGTCGGCCGGTGAAGTGGGTCGAGGACCGCACCGGCAACCTCATCTCGACCGGGTTCGCGCGCGACTACCACATGCGCGGCGAGCTGGCGGTCACGGGCGGAAAGATGACGGCGCTGCGCGCGACGTTGCTCTCCGACCAGGGCGCGTTCTACGCCGACGCGCAGCCGACGAAGTTCCGCGCTGGGCTGTTCCACATCGTCACCGGCTCGTACGACATCCCGGCCGCCCACGTGGTGGCGGACGGCTGGTACACGAACAAGGCGCCGGGCGGAGTCGCCTATCGGTGCTCGTTCCGCGTCACCGAGGCGTCGTACCTGATCGAGCGGCTCGTCGACAACGCGGCCCACGAGCTCGGCGTCGACGCCACGCAGTTCCGACTCGACAACTTCATCCAGCCGGAGCAGTTTCCCTACGAGTCCGCGACGGGGTTCGTCTACGACTCGGGCAACTACCCCGAGGCGATGCGGATCGCGCTCGAGAAGCTCGGCTACGACGACCTGCGCCGTGAGCAGGAGGCGGCGCGGGCCGAGGGCCGCCTGATCGGGATCGGCATCGCGTCGTTCACGGAGGTCGTCGGCGCGGGCCACGGCAAGGAGTACGACATCGCCGGCCTCCGGATGTTCGACTCGGCCGAGCTCCGCGTGCACCCCACCGGAAAGGCGATCCTCAAGCTCGGCGTCAAGTCGCAGGGCCAGGGCCACGAGACGACCTTCGGGCAGATCGTCGCGCAGGAGCTCGGGATCCCGACCGAGGACATCGAGGTGCAGGAGGGCGACACGGACAACACGCCCTACGGCCTCGGGACCTACGCGAGCCGCTCGACCCCGGTCGCCGGGGCGGCGACGACCATCATCGCCCGGAAGCTGCGCGAGAAGGGCAGGGAGATCGCCGCGCACCTGCTCGAGGCGTCCGCGGACGACATCGAGTTCGAGGCCGGCCGGTTCTTCGTGAAGGGGTCGCCCGAGCGGGCGAAGACGATCCAGGACGTCGCCTTCGCGGCGTACACCGACCTCCCCGACGGCATGGAGGCGGGGCTCGAGGGCGTCACCTACTACGACCCGCCGAACATGACGTTCCCGTTCGGCACGTACGCCGTCGTGGTCGAGGTCGACCGCGGTACGGGCCAGTGGCGGCCGATCAAGGTCGTCGCCGTGGACGATTGCGGCGTGCGGATCAACCCGATGATCGTCGAGGGCCAGATCATGGGAGGCATGACGGAGGGCTACGCCATCGCCGCGATGCAGCTGATCGACTTCGACGAGGACGGCAACTGCATCGGCTCGAACCTCACGGATTACCTGATCCCGACCGCCTGGGAGACCCCGGCGTTCGACCTCGGTGAGCTCACGACGCCGTCGCCGCACCATCCGCTCGGCGCGAAGGGCGTCGGCGAGTCGGCCACGGTCGGCTCCCCGGCGGCGTACGTCAACGCCGTCATCGACGCGCTCTGGCACGCGGGTGTGAAGAACATCGACATGCCGCTCACGCCCGACAAGGTGTGGGAGGCGATGAACGAGGCGGGGATCGCCGAGTGACGGGCCCGGAGCCGAGGCTCGACCGCGGAGCGGTGCTCGTCCAGGCAGGACGCTTCGCCGCGGAGGGGCGGCCGTTCGTTCTCGCGACGGTCGCCTCGGTCCGGCGGCCCGCCTCTGCGCGGATCGGGGATCGCGCCATCGTGACGGCGGACGGGACGCTCGTCGGGTGGGTCGGAGGCGCCTGCTCGGAGCCGGCGGTCGTCCGCGAGGCGCTCCGCGCGCTCGCGGAGGGGACGACCCGCTTGCTCCGCATCTGCCCGCCGGGAAGCTCCGAGGGAGGGGAGGGCGTCGTCGTGGCCGAGAGCTCGTGCGCGTCGGAGGGGATGGTCGAGGTGCTGATCGAGCCCCAGCTGCCACAGCCGCTCCTCGCCGTCGTGGGTGACAGTCCGGCCGCGGTGACCCTCCGCGACCTTGCGGCCGCGATCGGCTGGAGAGTCACGAGCGACCTCGCCGGGGGCGCCGAGGCGGTCGTGGTGGCGACGATGGGGCGGGGCGACACCGAAGCGCTCGACGCAGCCCTCGCGACTCCGGCCGGGTACGTCGGGCTTGTCGCGAGCGCCCGGCGCGCGGGCGTCGAGCTCGCGACACTGCGCGAGCGCGGGCTGGACGAGGAGACCCTGGCCCGCGTCCGGAGCCCAGCCGGTCTCGACCTCGGCCCGCTGACGCAGCCGGAGATCGCCGTCGCGGTGCTGGCGGAGCTCGTCGCCTGGTCCCATCGCCGCGGCCCGGTCGGAGAGCTGCCGGTCGAGGCGGTCGACCCTGTGTGCGGGATGGCGGTCGCGGTCGGCGCGGACACGCCGTCGGTCGAGCACGACGGAGTGACGTACCGGTTCTGCTGCCCGGGCTGCCAGAGCCGGTTCGCCGGCGATCCGGCGTCGTTCCTCGCGTCGGCCTGACGACGGCGCGAGCCGCGGTCGCGTCCGGCGCGGTCGTCACGTGCACGTCGGAGGACATACCGCCCCTCGCGCGAAGGAAGTCGGTCCATGAGTTGGCGATCCGGCGAGGTCTGGCTGGAGACGGACGTGCTGTGGTTCCGCGAGCAGGCGGCGGCGGCCGCTACGGCCGCGAACGCCTTCGTCCTGCCGGAGCTTCCCCGCTTCGGCCCGGCCGAGACTGGGCTCGACGCGTCACGCCGGCGCCGCCTCCAGGCGCAGTCCGCCCGGCGGCGGAAGCTCGCGACGCGAACCATCCCCGCCGTCGCGCTCGTCGTCGGGTCGGCGACGATGCTCCCCATCGCCGCGCTCCGCCATCGGAGCGGCGCACACGAGGTGGGGCCGCTGCTCGAGGATCCGCCGAGCCTGACGCTCCGGGTCCACGACTTCCAGTTCCAGCCGCCCGAGCAGACGGCGCCCGTCGAGCGCGCGCCGTCGATGCCGAAGGTGGAATGGCGTCACGCCACGTCGGTCGGCCTCCAGTACGCAGGTCAACTCGTCGACGGCACGCAGCTGCCCGTCGAGGGGCCCGACTGGGTCACGTGGAACCCGGCCACCGACTCGAGCCCGAACCTCGCCGGCCGGCTGTACGGCAACGAGCGCACGATCCGCGCGATCCTCTCCGTCCTGTCCGCGTATCGTGCCGCGCACCCGGACGCCCCGCGCGTCGTCGTCGGCGACATCAGCTTCCGGAGCGGCGGGCGGATGGACCAGCACGCCTCGCACCAGAACGGCCTCGACGTCGACGTCTACTACCCGCGACTCGACCGGCATCTGGGCGCGCCGATCTCGACCCGCCAGATCGATCACCGGCTCGCGCAGGACCTCCTCGACCGCTTCCTCGCCTCCGGCGCGAAGATGGTCTTCGTTGGCTACTCCGCCGGCCTCCGTGGGCCGAGCGGCGTGGTCGTGCCGTATCCGAACCACGAGAATCACATGCACGTCCGCTTCCCGTCGCCCGGTTGAGGCGGAGCACTCTTACGAAGTTCTGAAGGAGGTCTCAGCCGGCTCTTGAATGCGGCCGGTTCCCTTCGTGGCTCCCGAATCGACCCGAAGGAGAGCCGAAGAATGGACGACAAGGCGACGACGCTCGAGCTGCCGAACGCGAGAGCCGCCCAGGAGACCGTGGAGCGCGCGCTCTTCGAGATCCGGCGCGTGATCGCCGGCCAGGACCGGATGCTGGAGCGGGTGCTCGTCTGCCTGCTCTCCGGCGGCCACCTGCTGATCGAGGGCGTGCCCGGCCTCGCGAAGACCTTGACGATCAAGACCGCCGCGGCGGCGCTCGGCGGCACGTTTCACCGCATCCAGTTCACGCCCGACCTCGTGCCGAGCGACCTCGTCGGCACGCGTGTCTTCCGCCCGGACACGGGCACGTTCGACACGGAGCAGGGCCCGGTGTTCTGCAACTTCCTCCTCGCCGACGAGATCAACCGCGCGCCCGCCAAGGTGCAGTCGGCGCTGCTCGAGGTGATGCAGGAGCACCAGGTGACGATCGGCCGCGAGACGATGCCGGTGCCCGATCCGTTCCTCGTCATGGCGACACAGAACCCGATCGAGTCGGAGGGCACGTACCCTCTGCCCGAGGCGCAGGTCGACCGGTTCATGCTCAAGGTCGTCGTCGGCTATCCGAGCCCGGAGGACGAGCTGACCGTCGTCGAGCGGGCGCTCGAGGAGCCCGTCGAGGTGCGCGGGGTCGTCACGCTCGAGGAGCTCGCAACGCTCCGCGCGCAGGTGAAGCGCGTCTACGTCGACCCTGCCGTCTCCCGCTACGCCGTCGCACTTGCGGGCGCCACGCGCTCGCCCGAGGCCGCCGGGATCCCCGATCTCGGCCGCTACGTCGAGTTCGGCGCCAGCCCGCGCGGCTCGATCTCCCTGGTCGTCGCCGCCCGAGCGCTCGCGCTCATCCGCGGCCGGGACTACGTGATCCCGCAGGATCTCGCCGATCTCGCGCACGACGTCCTGCGGCACCGGCTCGTGCTCAGCTACGAGGCGATCGCGACGGAGGTCGCGGAGGACACGCTGATCGACGCGGCGCTCGCCGCGGTGCCCGTGCCGAGCCTCGAGGTCGTGGAGCGTGCCGCATGACGCTCGCGCTCCCCGAGATCCAGCGGACACCGGCGAAGCCGGGCCCGGGACCTGTCCCGTCCGGCCTCCTGCGGGCGCTCGATCTGCGCATCGCCAGGCGCACGGTCGGTCTCGTCGACGGCGAGCACCGGGCGACGCGGCTGGGCCGCGGCTCCGAGCTCGCCCAGGTCCGGCCGTACGCAGACGGCGACGACGTCCGTCGCATCGACTGGAACGCGACGGCGCGCCAGAACGAGCTGCACGTGCGGGTCGACGTCGCCGAGCGCGCCGTCTCGACCTGGCTCGTGCTCGACGTGTCGCCCTCGATGGGCTTCGGCACGGGGCACCGGCGCAAGGCTGACGTCGTCGAGGGCGTCGCGCTCGCCCTCGCGCACATCACGTCGCGCCGCGGGAACCGCGTCGGCGCGCTGACGTTCGGCGGCTCCGACCCCATCACGGTCCCGCAGCGGCAGGGACGAAGGGGCCTGCTCGGGGCTCTTCTCGCGTCGCGGCAGGAGCCCGAGACGGAGCAGGTCGGCGCGACCTCGCTCGGCGCCGCCCTCGACCGCGTGAGCGCGGTCGCTCGACAGCGCGGCGTCGTGTTCGTCGTCTCCGACTTCCTCGGCCCGCGTGACTGGCGCACCCCGCTGCTCCGCCTCGCGGCGCGGCACGAGGTGACGGCGATCGAGATCCGCGACCGCCGTGAGCACGAGCTGCCCGACGTCGGCCATCTCTGGCTCGTCGACCCGGAGACCGGTCGGCGCATCCAGGTCGACACCCGGCGGGCGAAGACGCGGAATGCATTCGCGGCCGCGGCCGAGGCCGACCGGGCGGAGATCGCCCGCGAGCTCGCGTCGCTCGGGATCGCGCACTGCACGCTCACGACGGACGAGGACTGGCTGCGCACGCTCGGCGGCTTCCTCGGGAAGCAGAGGAGGCGGCGATGAGCTTCGCATGGCCCTTCATGCTCCTGTCGCTGGCGCTGATCCCGCTGCTCGTCCTGGCGTACGTCCTCGTCCAGCGGCGCCGGGTGAAGTACGCGATGCGGTTCACGAACCTCGACCTCCTCGCGAACGTCGTCGACCGCTCGCCCGGCTGGCGGCGGCACCTGCCGCCCGTGTTCGCGCTCGCGGCGCTCGCCGCGCTGCTCGTCGCGCTCGCGCGGCCCGAGACGACGATCGCCGTGCCGCGCGACGAGGCGAGCGTCGTTCTCGCGATCGACGTCTCCGGCTCGATGATGGCGACCGACGTCCCGCCGACGCGGCTCGCGGCGGCGAAGGACGCCGCTTCGCGGTTCGTGCAAGGGCTTCCGGACCGGTTCGGGGTCGGCCTCGTCTCGTTCTCGACGGGGGCGACCGCGCTCGCCGAGCCCACCGACGACCGCACCGAGATCCTCGACCAGATCGACGGGCTCGAGGCGCACACCGGGACCGCGATCGGCGACGCGATCGCATCCGCCATCGACCTCGCGCCGAAGGACGAGGACGGCACGGTGGCGACCGGCAAGGACGGCAAGGCGCTCGTCTCGATCCTCCTGCTCTCGGACGGCGCGAGCACGCAGGGGATCTCGACCGACGATGCGATCGGGCTCGCGAAGGGCGCCGGGATCGCCGTCAACACGATCGCGCTCGGCACCGACGCGGGCACGGTGACCGTCCCGAACGAGCTCGGCGAGCCGCAGACGGTCTCCGTCGCCCCCGATCGCGAGACGCTGGAGCAGATCGCCGACGAGACAGGCGGCACGTACTTCGACGCACCGACCGAGCAAGACCTGAACTCGGTCTACGAGGCAGTCGGCTCCCAGGTCGCCTGGGACAAGGAGAAGCAGGAGGTGACCGTCGCCTTCGCGGGCGCGGGCGCCGTCCTTCTGCTCCTCGCCTCGGGCCTGTCCGCGCTCTGGTTCGGCCGGCTTCCCTGACCCCCACGACCCGAGAGGAGGTGAACCACATGGAGAGGACGACTGCATCGAGGTTCGACCCTCGCGCTGCGCTCGCGCTCTTCGGGCTCGTGTTCGTCGTCGCTGCCGTCTGGGCGGCGTCGGCGCTCGCGTCCGGCGGATCGTCGGGGACGCCCGAGTGGGCGTCGGGCTCGTCCGGAAACACGCCGCAGTCGCCGTTCGTGCAGGACTCGAACGGGGACGGAGCCGCTCCCTCGCGGGACGACTGTCCCGACCACGGCGGCTCCGGTGGCGACACGGCACCGTCCGACGGCTCCGGCTCGTCGGGGAACGACCTCTGACAGCGAACCGGTGGCCCGGCGGAAACGCCGGGCCACCGGAGCCAGACGCCTCAGGCCGGAGGCGGGTACCGCGGTGCCACGCCGAACACCGCCTCGGCGACGGCGCCCTCCGCCGTGTAGCGATGAGGCGTCCCGGCCGGGACGACGAAGGCATCGCCGGCTGAGAGCGTCGCCTCGACCCCGCCCGCCTCGACCCGCAGCGCGCCGCCGGTCACGTAGACGAGCTCCTCGCCGTCGTGACTCTCCTCGAGGCTCGTCTGTCCCGCGGCCACGAAGAGCGCGCCGGCCGTGAGGTGCTCGGTGCTGACGAGCAGACCCACGAGGACACCGCGATCGAGCTGCCAGACGACGTCGGCGCTGCGCAGGACGCGGAGCGAGCCGGGCTCCGGACGCGTGTCGCCGAGGGCGCCGACGACGCCGTCGACGGCGTACCGGCTCTGCTGGAGGTACGGACGGGTTCGCGCGTACGCGCCGGACGTCCCCGTGGCGGGCGGCGGCGCGAAGAACTCGAGCACGCGCAGCGGCTCGTACCCGTAGGCGAAGCCGTGATGCCAGGTGTCGCGCCGGAAGAAGACGCTCTCCCCGGGCTCCGCCCGCACGACCTCGCCGGTCTCCGGGTTCGCGAGGACCAGGGTGCCCTGGAGCACGTGGAGCAGCTCGTCGGCGGCGAACACCGTCCGGAAGCTGTCCGAGTGCCGGAATGCGCCGCCGGGCGGGAGGGCGAAGACGATGGCGTGGATCAGCTGGGACGAGACGTAGATCCGGTCCTCCACGAATCCCGCCTCCTCGTCACCCCAGACGTGGTGCACGGCATCGCCTTCGCGGATCGCAGTCGGCGCATCGAAGGCTGGTCGCGGCGACGGCCTATAGCCCATCGTGGCTCCGGCGGTCGTGCGCCCGTCGCTCCGCGTCGAGGTCGACCCACTCGGAGTCGTAGACCGGGTCGGGGAAGCTGCTCTCGATCGTGCGGGCGACCCCGTCGTGGCCGGCCGCCTGGGCGGCCAGCATCACCTCGAGGGCGTGGTACGCGTGCTCCGGGCGGGTCACGGTGGGCAGTCCCGCCTCGACGCACTGGACGAGGTGCCGCAGCCCCTCGGTCCACTGCCAGTGGGGATCCGACTCGGGAAAGATGCGCCAGGCACCGTCTCCGTTCCGCCACAGCTCCCAGCCCTCCGGCGCCCAGTCGTCGCCGAGGAGCTGGATGGTGCCCTCGGTGCCGTAGGCCTCGATCGCGGGGGAGCGGTACCGCTGCATCGTGAACCCCGTCGTGACGACCGCGAAGCGCGCGTTCCCGAAGTCGAGGAGCACGTGCGCGTTGTCGTCGGCCTCGACCCGGATCCGGCGGCCGTTGACCTCGCGCTCCGGGATCGCGACGCCGACCATCGCCGTCACGCGCCGCGCGGGGCCGAAGAGGGCGCACAGGCTCGTGACGTTGTAGACGCCGAGGTCGAACAGGGACCCGCCGCCGGGGGCGTAGAACCACTCGTTCCACCAGGGGCCGGCCCAGCCGTAGCGGGCGCGGGCCGTGAGGAGGTCTCCGACGTCGCCCGCCCGGACGGCAGCGTGGACGGCCCGGAACGTCGGGCTGAGAAGGGTGTGCGGGGCGCAGACGAGGACACCCGGCCCGGACTCCGCAAGCTCGAGGAGCTCGGCCGCCTCCCGCAGCGAGGTGGCCATCGGCTTCTCGACGAGCACGTGCCGGCCGGCCTCGAGCGCGGCCTTCGCGAGCGGCCCGTGCTCGTTCATGCTCGTCAGCACGAGCACGACGTCGGCGGCCTCGATGACGTCCTCGGGGCCGCGGAGGTCTCGATCGACGTCGTAATGGGCGGCCGCGCCCTGCCGCTTGGCCCGGTCGACGTCGTACACCGCGCTGACGTGGACGCGACCGGCGGCGCGTAGGCGGCCGATCATGGCCCGGTACGGGCCTGCGAAAACGCTCCCGCAGCCGATCACGCCGAGCCCGAGGCTCATGCGGTGCGTCTCGCGACCCGGTAGTACGCCTCCGTCCAGGCCGGCGTGTCGACGTCGAGCCCGCGCTCGAGCCCGAGCCGTGCCGCGAGTGCGACGGCGGCTGGAAAGGTCGAGACCGCGGCGAGTCGCCCGTCGGCGGTCTCCGGGGGCGGTGTCCGGATCACGGTCGCCCCCTGTCCGGCGCAGATGCCCTCGGCCTCGGCGAGGAGCGGATCCTCGGCCGCCGCGGTCAGGCTCAGCGCCAGAGCGCCGGGGCCGAGCGCCATCATCGCCGACGTCGCTCCCTCCCTGGTCTCGACGCCCTCGGCCGGGATCCCGGCGACCTCCTTCAGGAGCAGCGCGGCCTCGAGCGCGCCCGCCCACGCGGGGCCGCTGCCGAAGGCGACCGCCGTCCGGGACTCCGTCACTGCCAGGCCGTCGACCCATGTCCTCGCGCGGGCGATCGCGGTCTCGAGCTCCGCCGGGAGACGACGGAGCGCCGCGTCGAGCGCGGCGTCGCCTGTCATCTCCGCCCAGACGGCGAGCGCCGCTACGACCGCTCCGCAGAACGCCTGCGTGTGGGTGACGGCGCGCTGGTTCGGGACCGAGACGAGCGCGCGGGCTCCGGCCCGTGCGCCGAGCGTCGACTCCGCGTTCGCAGTCACGGCGGCGTACGGCGCGGGCGCGCCGGCGTCGACCGCCTCGACGAGGTCGCGGAACTCGCCCGACGAGGAGATGACGAGCAGAACATCGCCGGGCCGCCACGCCCACGTCCCGCGCGCGAGCATGCCGCTCGGCACGGCGACGACCTCCGGCCCCGGCTCGCTCTCGAGCGAGGCGAGCCAGAGCGCGACCGCTACGTAGTACGCAGCGCCGTTCCCGCTCGCGACGATGCGGCGGACACCGGACGCCCCGAGCAGCGTCGCGACATCCCCTCGTCCTCGCTCGCCGTCGAGCGTCTCCGCGAGACTCGACGGGAGCTCCGTGACGTCGCGCCAGAGCCCCGTCTCGTCGAGCACGAGCGGAAGCCTAACCCTGGCGCGCCAGGGCGACGAGGGCGGCGCCGACGACGCCGCCTTCCGGCCCGAGCCGGCTCGGCACAACGGGGAGCGGCGGCGTCCGGGGGTACGCGAGCCTCGCCTGGCAGGCACGCTCGACGCGCAGCTGGAACCCCGGTTCCGCGCCGA